>NZ_JAHBYD010000026.1 GCF_019636135.1 Phenylobacterium sp. | reverse complement strand
TGAAGGCCGCCACGACGGTTTCGATCGCCAGGTACAATGTGCGGCTCTCGGCGGGGTATTCCTCGAACTCGGCGCGCGCCAGGTAGAAGCGCCTGGCGGCCTCGTCCTTCGCCTGCACGAGCACTGCGCCGATGCCGATGGTCCGGGAGGCGAGCGCGATCCGCCGAAGTGCATCGCTCAGAAGATCGCTTCCGAGCCCTCGCCCCGCATGGCTTCGGCTCACCGCCAGCCGGCCGATGATCGAAACGGGGGTCGAGTTCGGCGCGTTGCGGCGCAGCTTGCCCGGCGCGGCTCCGCGTTCCACCGCCCCGGCGGAAATGCAGTAGTAGCCGACCACCTGCTCACCCTCGCAGACCACATAGGTTCGCGAGAAGCGGCTCTCATTCTTGATCGCCCGTTCCTTCAGCCATGCGTCCAGCGCGTGCATGCCACAATCGAAGGACGACAGGTCATGGCCCAGTGAGAGCGGTACGGGCGCGGACAGCCCCGACAAGCCGGCGAACCCGGGACCGCTCAGGTCGACCATGACGGCTTGCGCCGCAGCAAGTCCCGAAGCCTGGGCCCGGGAGCGGGTGGATTGTCGAGCGCCCGCGTGAACGCCTCATAGCGCTCGGCCTCGAGAACGAAGAGCCGCTGGTCCAGGAGAATATCGATCGCCTGCGCCCGAGCACTGTCGATCATGAACTCGGTACGGGTCTTGCCGAGCACCGCCGCCGCATCGTCGATCAGTTGGCGCGTCTGCGCCTCGATCCTGAGGTTGATCGAACCCTTGGCGTCCATCCGGGGCGCAGCCTCGGCGACTTCGCCCGTGGTCCCGCCGACTTTGACGTGAGTTCGCACCATACCGATAGAGGTGATCGCTCGTATCTACATTGTCAATACACGCTGCCTGCCCGTATCCCGATCACCGGGCCGCGGACGTGGAGCTCTCGCCGGCGCGGTCAGCCTATTGTGAACCGTACCCTGGCGGCGACGGCCCGGCGGAGCTGCTCCGGGGCGCTCATAGCCGCTCCATCTGTTCGAGCTGGCGGGCGGCGCCGACGATGGCGGGATAGGGGTGCTGCACGAGGTAGGTGGGGATGGCGGCGACGTAGTCCGACAGGCGGCCCTTGTCCTCGAAGCGCCTGCGGAACGGGCCGGCCGCCAGCTTCCCGGCGATGCGCGGGGCGATCCCGCCCGAGACGAAGACCCCGCCGCGCGCGCCGAAGGTGAGCGCCAGGTCGCCCGCCACCGAGCCCAGGATGGCGCCGAAGCGGTCCAGCGTCGCCGCGGCGAGCGGATCGCCCACCAGCCCCTCGGTCGTCACCGCCACCTCGTCGGGCAGCACGGCGGCCACGCCCTGCTGCTCGGCCAGCGCGCAGTAGAGGTCGTAGAGGCCCTGGCCCGAGAGCAGCCGCTCGATCGAGACCCGGCCGTACATCCCGGCGAGCCGCTTCAGGACCGCCGCCTCCACGTCGTCGGCAGGGGCGAAGGCCGCGTGGCCGCCCTCGGTGGCGATGGCGAGGTCGCCGCGCTCGCTGCGGGCCAGGGCGGCGACGCCGAAGCCGGTGCCGGCGCCGAGCGCCACCATCGGGCAGTCGTGCGGCCCCCTGGGCAGGTTGCGACCCAGGGTGTGCAGGTCGGGCCCCTCCAGCAGCGGGCAGGCCAGCGCCTGGGCGGCGAAGTCGTTGATCAGCTCGACGGCCTCGAACTCGAAATGGGCCAGGAGGTCGACCTCGGAGACCACCCAGTCGAGGTTGGTGAACTCGATCTCGCCGTCCAGCACCGGGCCCGCGACCGCGATCACCGCCCGCGGCGGCCGCTTCCGGCCCACGGTGGTGGCGATGTACTCGTCGATGATCGCCGCGAGGCTGGGGTAGTCCTTGTTGGCGAAGCTGCGGGGATTGCGGATGTGCCCCTGCGCGTCGACCACGGCGAAGCGCGCATTGGTGCCGCCGACGTCGCCCACCAGCCCGACCCACTGCGGCTTCATACAGGGACTCCTGGTCGGGCCGAGGCCCCTCGATCCAACCGCGGAGATCGCGGAGATACGCGGAGGAGTCGGAGACCGCGGCGGCCTCTCCGCGTAGCTCCGCGATCTCCGCGGTTCATTTCTGGCTGCGGCTCCGCCGCTGCTGAGTCGACCATCAGGCGGCCTCGAAGAGGGCGCAGGCGCCGGTGTCGGCGGGGCCGGCCGCGCGGCGCATCCAGCCGAACAGCTCGCGGCCGTAGCCGGGCTGCGACGGCGGCGCGGCGGCGGGCGGGCGCGCCATCAGCTCGCGCGGATCGAGGCGGATGTCGAGCACGCCCGCCTCGGCGTCGAGGCGGATGACGTCGCCGGTCCGGACGCGGCCGAGCGGGCCGCCCATCGCGGCCTCGGGGGTGACGTGGATCGCCGCCGGCACCTTGCCGCTGGCGCCGCTCATGCGGCCGTCGGTGACGAGCGCCACCTTGAAGCCCTTGTCCTGCAGGACGCCGAGGGTGGGCGTCAGCGAATGCAGTTCGGGCATGCCGTTGGCCTGAGGGCCCTGGAAGCGGACGACGGCGATGAAGTCGCGGTCGAGCTCGCCGCGCTTGTGGGCCGCCAGCAGCGCCTCCTGGTCCTCGAACACGATGGCCGGCGCCTCCACGCGGCGGTGCTGCGGCTTCACCGCCGAGGTCTTGATGACGCCGCGGCCCAGCGGGCCCGTGAGCAGCCGCATCCCGCCCTCGGCCTCGAACGGGTCGTCGGCGGGCCGCAGGATGTCGCGGTCCAGGCTGGCGGCGGGACCGTCGCGCCAGACGAGGCGGCCGTCCTCCAGGAACGGCTCCTGCCGGTAGCGGCCGAGGCCCCGGCCGGCGACGGTCATGACGTCGTCGTGGACCAGGCCGGCGTCCAGCAGGGTGCGGGTGACGAAGCTCATCCCGCCGGCGGCGTGGAAGGCGTTCACGTCCTCGGACCCGTTCGGATAGACCCGCGCGATCAGCGGCGTCACGCGGCTGAGGTCGTGGAAATCCTCCCAGGCGACCCGGATGCCGGCGGCCCGCGCCATCGCCAGGATGTGCAGGGTGTGGTTGGTCGACCCGCCGGTGGCGAGCAGGCCGGCCATGGCGTTCACTAGGCTCTTCTCGTCGATGACGGCGGAGAAGGGCGTGTAGTCGTTGGAGCCGTCGCGGATCTCCACCGCCCGCTTCGGCGCGGCGGCGGTGAGCGCGTCGCGCAGCGGCGTGTTGGGGGTGACGAAGGCCGCGCCCGGCAGGTGCAGGCCGGTCATCTCCATCATCATCTGGTTGGAGTTGGCGGTGCCGTAGAAGGTGCAGGTGCCGGGGCCGTGGTAGCTCTTCATCTCCGAGGTGAGGAGCTCTTCGCGGGTGGCCTTGCCCTCGGCGTAGAGGGCGCGGACGCGGGCCTTCTCGGCGTTGGAGATGCCGCTGGTCATCGGCCCCCCCGGCACGAAGATCACCGGCAGGTGGCCGAAGGCGGCGGCGCCGATGAAGAGGCCGGGCACGATCTTGTCGCAGATGCCCAGCATCAGCGCCGCGTCGAAGGCGTCGTGGGTGAGCGCCACCGCGGTCGACATGGCGATCACGTCGCGGCTGAACAGGCTGAGCTCCATGCCGGGCCGCCCTTGCGTGACGCCGTCGCACATGGCGGGCACGCCGCCGGCGAACTGGGCGGTCGCCTTCACCTCGTGGGCGGCCTTGCGGATGATGTCGGGGAACCGCTCGTAGGGCTGATGGGCCGAGAGCATGTCGTTGTAGGCCGAGACGATGGCGACGTTCGGCGCGGTCGGGTCGCGCATGCGCTGCTTGTCGCCCTCGGGCGAGGCGGCGAAGGCGTGGGCCCAGTTGGCGCAGGAGAGCTTGCCGCGGCCGGGCCCGGAGGCGCGGGCGGCGGCCATGTGTTCGAGGTACTCGGCGCGGCTGTCGCGGCTGCGCTCGACGATGCGCTGGGTGACCTCGGCGGTGACAGGATGCGTGGCGGCCATGGGCTTCAACCTCCGTCCGGGGTCCAGAAGATGCGCACGGGCGTGCGGGTTTGCGAGAGCAGCCGGGCGACCGGCAGGTCCTCGCCCGCCTGCGCCCGCCGGACGACCTCGCGCTTAGCCTCCCCCGCGACCAGAAGGAAGACGGCGCGCGCGTTCAGGAGGGCGGAAAGCGTCAGCGTGATCCGCGCGACGGGGGGCTTGCCCAGCCCGGCGGGGACGTTGCGCAGGAGGTCGGCGGTCGACATCGCGTCGTCCAGGCCCGGATCGCCGGGGATCAGCGAGGCGACGTGGCCGTCCTCGCCCATGCCCAGCATCACCGCGTCGAACGGCTGGATCGCCGCCAGCGCCGCCGGGTCGGGGGCGGGCCAGAGCGGCAGGAGGTGCGCCCGCCTGGCCGGGCCGGCCAGCAGCCGCTCGCGCAGGAGCCTGATGTTGGCGGCCGGATCATCGGGCTCGACGCAACGCTCGTCCGACAGGGTCACGATCACCCGGCTCCAGTCGAGCGCGGCGTCCCTCAGGCGGTCGTAGACCGGCCCTGGCGAACGGCCCCCCGTGCCCACCAGCCCGGCGCGGCCGCGCGTGCGGAGCGCCGCGACAAGCTGGGCCTCCACGGCGTGCGCCGCGGCCTCGGACAGCGCCGCCGACGTTGGGTAGGTCTCGATCATGGGCGTCTCCTTAACGCGCATTCCCCCGGGACGGCGCCCTGCGCGCCCCGGCTTTTCGCGAAAGCCGTGGAACCTCGGCGCGCTTCACGCGGTCTCAAAGCTGGAGCCAGGAGTCGCGGCATGATGGGGCGCGGCGGCCGCTGGCCTGTCAGACCGGCCGGAGTCAGCCATGCGTATCGCCCAAGTCGCCCCATTGTACGAAGCCGTGCCGCCCCGCCTCTACGGCGGGACCGAGCGGGTCGTGGCCCACCTCACCGACGCCCTGGCGATGTTGGGGCACGAGGTCACCCTCTTCGCCTCGGCCGAGGCCCAGACGCTGGGCATGCTGGCGCCGGTGCGCGACCAGGCGATCCGGCTGGACCCCGCGCCGCTGAAGTCGGACCTGGCCGCCCACCTGTTCCAGCTCGCCGAGGTGCGGCGGCTCGCCGACCGGTTCGACGTGATCCACTTCCACACCGACATGATCCACTTCCCGATGTTCGAGGACATGGCGGAGAAGACGCTGACCACCCTGCACGGGCGGCTGGACCTGAAGGACCTGCCGCCGGTCTACCGCCGCTGGCCGCAGTTCCCGCTGGTCTCGATCAGCGACGACCAGCGAAGGCCGCTGGCGTTCGCGAGCTGGGCCGCCACGGTGCATCACGGCATGTGCCCCGACCTCTACGCGTTCAGCCCGCAGAGCGAGGGCTACCTCGCGTTCCTGGGCCGCATCTCGCCCGAGAAGCGGCCCGACCGGGCGATCGCCATCGCCGAGGCCGCCGGGCGTCCGCTGTGCATCGCCGCCAAGGTCGACGACGCCGACCGCGCCTATTTCGAGGACTGCATCGAGCCCCTGCTGGCGCGTCCGCAGGTGACCTACATCGGCGAGATCGGCGACCGGGAGAAGTCGGCGTTCCTGGGCGGCGCCGACGCGCTGCTCTTCCCCATCGACTGGCCCGAGCCCTTCGGCCTGGTGATGATCGAGGCGATGGCCTGCGGCACGCCGGTGATCGCGTGGGACTGCGGCTCGGCGCCCGAGGTGATCGAACCCGGCGTGACGGGCTTCATCGTCCGCTCCGAGGCCGAGGCGGCCGAAGCGGTGGCGAAGGCCCGCGCCCTGGACCGGCGCGCCATCCGCGCGCGCTTCGAGGCGCGCTTCTCCTCGCTCGTCATGGCGCGCCGCTATGTCGAGATCTACGAACGCCTGAACGCGGAGCGGCTGACGGAGGCGGCGTAAGAGACCGGCGATGAACGACCTCGCGCCGAGCCATACGACCCCCGTCGAGTGGGGCGAGATCGAGGAGCCGCGGGTTCCCCAGCGGCTCTTTGCGCTCAAGGACCGGGACACCTTCCTGGTCTGCGACAGCCACGGCGACATCGCCGGCGCGGCCGACGGCCTCTTCCAGGACGACACCCGCATCCTGTCGCGCTGGGAGCTGACGCTGGGCGAGCGCACGCCCACGCTGCTGTCGGGCGCGCTCAGCCAGGACAACGTCTATTTCACCAGCCACGGCCTGAACCGCGCCATCCCGGCGCCGGCCGGGCCGGTGATGCCGCCCGGCATCGTTCACCTGGAACGCAAGCGGTTCCTCTGGGAGGAGCGGCTCTACAAGCGCCTGCGGCTGACCAACTACGCGACCGAGGCGATCGAGCTGCCGCTGGTGTTCAGCTTCGCCGCCGACTTCCGCGACATGTTCGAGGTGCGCGGCGCGATCCGGCGGCGGCGCGGGATCGCCGACCCGCCGGACGTGGGCCCGCGCACCGTGTGCTTCCGCTACGAGGGCCTCGACCAGGTGACCCGCAGCAGCGTGATCGCCTTCTCGGACACTCCCGCCGCGCTCACCGGCCAGCAGGCCGAGTTCCGCGTCCGGCTGGAGCCCGACGCCTGCTGGGAGCTCTACATCGAAGTCGGCGCGACCGGGGCGGCGCCGCCGTCGCGCGCGCGGTTCCGCGCCGCGGCCGCCCGGGCCCGCTTCGCCATGCGCGCGCGCCAGCGCAAGGGCGCGCGGATCACCACCAACGGGCGGCTGTTCAACGGCTGGATCGACAAGTCGCGGGCGGACCTCGCCCTGCTGACCACGCCGATGGAGACCGGCCCCTATCCGTACGCCGGCATCCCCTGGTTCTCCACCGCCTTCGGCCGCGACGCGATCGTCACCGCCTGGCAGCTCCTGTGGTTCGAGCCGTCCCTGGCGAAGGGCGTGCTGAACTACCTGGCCGCCCACCAGGCGACGGAGACCTCGGCCTTCCGCGACTCCGAGCCCGGCAAGATCATGCACGAGACGCGGCGCGGCGAGATGGCCGCGCTGGGGGAGGTGCCCTTCGGCCGCTACTACGGCGGGGTCGACACCACGCCGCTGTTCGTGGCCCTGGCCGGCGCCTATGCCCAGCGCACCGGCGACGACGCCCAGCTCGACCGCTGGTGGCCGGCGCTGGAGCGGGCCGCCGGCTGGATCACCATGACGGCGGATCGTCATCCGCTGGGGCTGATCGCCTATGCGCGCGGGATGGACGGCGGGCTCTCGAACCAGGGCTGGAAGGATTCGGGCGACTCCATCTTCCACGCCGACGGCCGCCTCCCCAGCGGGCCGGTCGCGCTGGTCGAGGTGCAGGGCTACGCCTTCGCCGCCTACCGGGCCATGGCGGCGCTCTGCGCCCGGCGCGGCGAGGCCGAGGCGGCCGAGAGCTGGAGCGCGCGGGCGAGCGCGCTGCGGGCCGTGGTCGAGGACCGGTTCTGGATGCCGCAGGAGCAGTTCTACGGCATCGCGCTCGATGGCCGGAACGACCTGTGCCAGGTGGTGGCGTCGAACCCCGGGCACCTGCTGTTCACCGGCCTGCCGCGGGCCGATCGGGCCGAGGCGGTGGCGCGGCGGCTGATGTCGGCCGACTTCTTCTCGGGCTGGGGGCTGCGCACGCTGGCCAACGACCAGGCCCGCTTCAATCCGATGAGCTACCACAACGGCTCGGTCTGGCCGCACGACACGGCGCTGTCGACGCTGGGCCTCTCCTACTACGGCGAGCGGCGCGGGGTGGTGAAGGTGACGGCGGCGATGTTCGAGGCGGCGATGCGGTTCGACATGCGCCTGCCTGAGCTCTGGTGCGGCTTCCCGCGCGCCGCGGGGGAGCCGCCGGTGGCCTATCCGGTGGCCTGCCTGCCGCAGGCCTGGGCGGCCGGCTCGGTCTTCATGCTGTTGCAGGCCTGCCTGGGCCTCCAGGTCCTGGGCGACTGCGGCGAGGTGGAGATCCGCGATCCGCAACTGCCGCTGGGCATCGACCGGCTCGGCGTCGAGGGCCTGCAGGTCGGCGACGGCGCCATCGACCTCGTCTTCGAGCGGCAGGGCGCGCGCGTGGCGGTGCATTCCAACAGCCGCGGTCCGCGCCTGCGCGTGCGCTACAGTTGAATGAATCCACCAATACGTCATGGCCCGGCGGCCACCCATTGGGCTGTGAGGTCGTGGCGGGCCGCAACGTCAACGCTGCACGTTTCCTGTGACGCACAGCCCGGTGGGTCCCCCGGACAAGCCGGGGGATGACGAGCGAGAGATGATTGGGTCATCAATCCGAGGGGAGCCAAAGGTTGCTCGGCGGCGTTTTGTCGGCGAGGCGACTCTGGGGCGCGACGCTTGATTCCGGATACGCGGGAGACTCCTTGAGCCAGACCCTCGACCTGTTCCCCATCGGCAACTGCGCCGCGAGCGCGCTGATCGACCGGGCCGGCCGGTTCGTGTGGGCCTGCGCGCCCCGCGTCGACGGCGACCCGTTCTTCTCCGCTCTGCTGGGCGGACGGGACCCCGGCGCGGCCGACGCCTGCGGGGTCTGGTCCGTCGAGGTCGAGGGGGCGGTCGAGACGGTCCAGGCCTACCTGCGCAACACGCCGATCCTGCGCACCGAGATCCGCAACGCCGACGGGGCCGCGGTCGAGATCATCGACTTCGCGCCGCGCTATCGACACCTCGGCCGCCAGTACCGCCCGCTGGCCTTCGTGCGCATCGTCCGCCCGATCAGAGGCGCGCCGCGCATCCGGGTCAGGCTGCGGCCGATGATGAACTACGGCGAGCGGCCCTGCACGCAGACCATGGGGTCGAACCACATCCGCTACGTGGGCCACGAGGTGACGCTCCGGCTCACCACCGACGCCCCGGTGAGCCACATCGTCGAGGAGCGGGCGTTCCGGCTGGAGGACTCCATCGGCCTGTTCCTGGGGCCGGACGAGGGCTTCGACTCCGAGGTCTCGACCGCCACCCAGCGGATGCTGCGCGAGACCACCGACTACTGGCGCGGCTGGGTGCGGACGCTCTCGGTGCCGCTGGAGTGGCAGGAGGCGGTGATCCGCGCCGCCATCACGCTCAAGCTGTGCGCCTACGAGGAGACCGGCGCCATCGTCGCGGCGCTGACGACCTCGCTGCCCGAGCACGAGGCCGACGGCGGGACCGGCCGCAACTGGGACTACCGCTACTGCTGGCTCCGCGACGCCTACTATGTGGTGCAGGCGCTGAACCGGCTGGGCGCGGCGGACCTCCTGGAGAACTACCTCGCCTACCTGCGCAACCTGGTGGACCAGGCGACCCGCGGCGACATGCGCGCCGACGCCGCCAGGCCCGACCAGCGCGAGATCCCGGGGCTCGAACCCGGCCGGCCGGCGAACGGCAGGGCCGGGCACGTGCAGCCGGTCTACGGCGTCGGGCTGGAGCCGGTGCTGACCGAGTGGATCGCGCCGCACCTGCCGGGCTATCGCGGCATCGGCCCGGTGCGCGTCGGCAACCAGGCGCACGAGCACCTGCAGCACGACGTCTACGGCCAGATCATCCTGTCGACCGTGCAGGCCTTCTTCGACGAGCGGCTGCTGCGGCCCGCCACCACCGACGACTTCCGCGCGCTCGAGCCCATCGGCGAGCGCGCCTTCGAGCTGCACGACCAGCCCGACGCCAGCCTCTGGGAGTTCCGCGGCCGCGAGGCGGTGCATACCTACTCCTCGGTCATGTGCTGGGCGGCCTGCGACCGGCTGGGGAACGCCGCGGCGAAGCTCGGGCTGGCCGACCGCGCCGACCACTGGAACGCCCGCGCCGCCCAGGTCCGCGCCGCCATCGAGACGCGCGCCTGGAACGAGGCGGAGGGCCGCTTCGCCGCGACCTTCGGCGGCGACGGGCTGGACGCGAGCCTGCTGCAACTGGTCGACGTACGCTTCCTGCCGGCCGACGACCCGCGCATGCGCGCCACCATGGCGGCGGTCGAGAAGGGCCTGCGCCGGGGGCGGTACATGCTGCGCTACGCCGTCCCGGACGACTTCGGCCTGCCGAAGACGGCGTTCAACTTCTGCACCTTCTGGCTGATCGAGGCGCTGCACCTGTCGGGCCGCACGGACGAGGCGCGCGACCTCTTCGAGGAGATGCTGGCGCGGCGCACGGCGGCCGGGCTCCTCTCCGAGGACATCGCGCTCGACGGCGAGGAGCTCTGGGGCAACTACCCGCAGACCTACTCCCTCGTCGGGCTGATCAACTGCGCCAACCTGCTCTCCAAGAGCTGGCAGAGCATCCGCTAGGGTCCCTTCCCGTCAGCGGGCAGGGGAGGGCGGCGTCAGGCACAGCCACCTGGAGCGATGGAAGTTGGGCGCGTTGTCGACCCAGCCGGTGACGCGCCTGGAGACCAGGTTGCGGTTCACCACGAAGTAGATCGGGATCACCGCCTCGTCGTCCAGCATGAGCTGCTCGGCGCGGGCGAGGATCGTGGCGCGCCGGGCGAGGTCCGGCTCCTGGTCGGCGGCGACCAGCAGGGCGTCGTAGGCGGGGTTCTTGTAGTCGCCGTAGTTCTGGGCGCCGGTGTCGCTCTTGAACAGGCCCAGGAAGGTCACGGGGTCGTTGAAGTCGCCGTACCAGCTCATCGAGCCGATCTCGAACGCGCGGTTGCGGTAGGCGGCGAAGGCCACGCCCGCCTCGTTCTGCTCGATCTTCACCTCGACGAGCCCCAGCGCCCGCCAGTCGGCCTGGACGGCCTCCATCAGCAGCAGCGTGTCGGTGTTGTTGGCCGTGGTGATGGTGAGCCTGAGCGGGCGGGCCCTGGAGTAGCCGGCCGCCTCCAGCAGGCGCTTCGCCTCGGCGATGCGCTGGTCGAAGGTGACGCCGGCCCAGCCTACCTTCGGCGTGTCCTTCACGTAGCCGGCGGTGATCGGCGGCACGAACGCGTAGGCGGGTTGCTGGCCCGCGCGGAGCAGCTTCTTCGTGATGAACTCGCGGTCGACGCTCATCGAGAGCGCGCGCCGCACGCGCAGGTCCCTGAAGGCGGCGACGTCGCGGGTGTTGAAGCTGAGGTAGGCGGTGGCCAGCGACACGCCGGTGTGCGCCACGCCGGGCATCGTCTCCTTCAGCCGCTCGAAGCGGTTGGACTGGAAGCGGGTGTTGAGGTCGAGCTCGCCGCGGGCCACGCGCCGTTCGGCCGAGACCACGTCGGGCGTCGGGTAGTAGTTCACCCGGTCGAGGCAGATCTTCGCGGCATCGTAGAAATAGGGGTTCTTCTCGACGGTGATGCGGTCGCCCAGCCGCCAGGCGGTCAGCCGGAAGGCGCCGTTGGAGACGTAGCGGCCGGGCCGCACCCACCCGTCGCCGTACTTCTCGACGACGTGCTTCGGCGCCGGGAAGAAGCTCTGGTGCTTGAGGAGTTCGGGCAGGTAGGGCGCCGGATGCGTCAGGCGGATCACCACCGTCTTCGGGTCGGGCGCCCGCACGCCCAGGGCGGTGAGCGGCAGCTTGCCCTCGTTCACCTGCTGGCCGTTCTCGATGGCGTAGAGCAGGTAGGCGTAGATCGACGCCGTCTTCGGATCGACCGTGCGGCGCAGGCCGTAGACGAAGTCGTCGGCGGTGACCGGGACGCCGTCCGACCATTTGGCGTCGCGCAGGTGGAAGGTCCAGACGAGGCCGTCGGGGCTGGTCTCCCAGTGGGTGGCGGCGCCGGGCATCGGGCTGGCGTCGGGCGCCTCGGTGGTGAGCCCCAGCATCAGGTCGTTGATGATCGAGGCCTCGTCGAGCAGGTTGGCCTTCTGCGGGTCCAGAGTCTGGGGCTCGGAGTTGTTGCCGTACTCCAGGCAGACCTGGCCGGCCGGACAGGCGGCGCGCTGCGGGGCGTTGTCGCAGCCCGCGACGAGCAGGGCGGCGAGAAGGGCGGATGCGGCGGCGGGAATCTTCACCGCGCCATCAGTCCACGCCGATCGCGGCTCTGTCGAGGGTGGCGCGGAGCAGCGTCGCGCGGCCCCGACGCGGCGTCTGCACGGTTCGCAGATCAACGGCCGTCATTTCGCCATCCTTCAAACCCGGTTCCGCCGGGAACCCGCTGCAACTTCAGGGCGTAGACGCCGTTCGCATCCGGAGCAGCCAGGCCATGCCCGACATCCGTCCCCCCGTCGAGGGCGCATGGGTCGAGCGCGACCGCCTGCTGCCCCGCGGGGCCGCGGGCGCCATCGCCGCGGCGGCCGAGCCGCTGCCCCCCGTCGACGACCCGGAATTCGGCAAGCTGTTCGACCGCTTCGGCGACGCGAAGGTGGTGCTGCTGGGCGCGGCGAGCCACGGGACCCGCGAGTTCCACCAGGCGCGCGCCGCCATCACCCGCTGGCTGATCGAGCATCGCGGTTTCCGCATCGTGGCGCTGGAGGCCGACTGGCCCGACGCCCAGGCGCTGGACGCCCGCGTGCGCGGCAAGGGGCGCCCGCCCGGCCGGGCCTTCGCGCCCTTCCCTCGGTGGATGTGGCGGAACCGCGAGTTCGAGGGCTTCCTGCAATGGCTCGCCGCCCACAACGCCAGCCACGGCCGCGGATCGCAGGCGCGGATCGCGGGCCTCGACCTCTACAACCTGGCCGGCTCGATGCGGGCCACGGTGGACCACCTGGAGCGCGTCGACCCCGAGGCGGCGAAGGTGGCGCGCGAGCGCTACGGCTGCCTCACGCCCTGGGCGCAGGAGCCGGCGGCCTACGGGCGGATGGCGGTCTCCGGGCGCTATGCGGCCTGCGAAGGGGCGGTGACGGCGATGCTGCGCGAGATGCTGGACCGCCAGTTCCGCGAGCGGGGCCGCGCGGACGAGGACCTGCTGGACGCGGCGCAGGGCGCGCGGCTGGCGAAGGACGCCGAGGCCTACTATCGCGCCATGTACTACGGCGGCGCCGAGGCCTGGAACCTGCGCGACACGCACATGTTCGACACGCTGAAGGCCCTGCTGGACGCGAACCGCGACGCCAGGGCGGTGGTCTGGGCGCACAACAGCCACATCGGCGACGCGCGGGCGACCGAGATGGGCGCGGTGCGCGACGAGGTGAGCCTGGGCCAGCTCTGCCGCGAGGCCTGGGGCGACAACGCGCGCCTGATCGGGTTCGGCACGCATGCCGGGACGGTGGCCTGCGCCGGCGACTGGGACGGGCCGATGGAGGTGCAGGAGCTGAAGCCCTCGATGCCCGAGAGCCACGAGCGGCAGTCGCACAACGCCGGGATCGACCGCTTCCTGCTCGACATGCGGCCCGAAGCGCGCAACGGCGTGCGCCGCGCCCTGGCCGATCCGCACCTGGAGCGTTTCATCGGCGCCGTCTACCGGCCCGAGACCGAGCGCTGGAGCCACTATGCCGACTGCCGCCTGGCCGAGCAGTACGACGCCTGGGTCTGGTTCGACGAGACCACGGCGGCGACGCCGCTGGGCGACGAGCGGACAGGCGGCCCCGTGAGCGGCGCCGAGGACACCTGGCCCTTCGGGGCCTGAGTCCCCGCCGCCCCGAGCGGACGCCGGTATCGCCCCGGAGAGGAACGTTCGTCCGCTGTTCCCTTTCGACGCCGGGCCGTGGACCACCATCACGAAAACGCACGATCTTACGGCCAAGCTGATCCCTGGCGCGATCGTGCGGCGCCTTGACCCCATGGGCCGGTCCGCGGCTCGCTTAGGGACTGGGGCTTTCCGATGACTTTCCAACACGGGCTGATCGCAGCCGCCGCCGTGACGCTTCTGGCCGCGGGGGGCGCCCACGCCGCCAACCTCATCACGAACGGCGATTTCGAGGCCGGGAACACCGGCTTCTCGTCGGACTATCTGTTCACGAGCAACGGGCTTCCCGCCAAGACCTACACCGTCACGGACGACCCGAACGACTTCAACGCCAACTTCATCCACGCCGGCGACCACACGACCGGCAGCGGGCTGATGTTCGTCGGCAACGGCGGGCCGAACGCAGGCGACATCGTGTGGCAGTCACAGGCCATCGCGATCGACGCGATGCAGGACTACTTCTTCGAGGCGTTCCTGATGAACGTCTATGCCAGCGCTCCGCCGATCCTGACCTTCACCGTCTCATTGAACGGCGGCGCGGAGATCGTCCTCGGCGCGTCCACGGTCCCGGCCGGGACCGGCGTCTGGACCGGCCTCTCGACCACCTTCAACAGCGGCGCCGCCACCACGGCGACCCTCTATCTGCGCAATGCGCAGACGGAGGCCACGGGCAACGACTTCGCGCTGGACGACATCTACCTGGGCACGACCTCGATCGTGAACCCGGACCCGGGCGGCGTGCCCGAGCCGGCGAGCTGGGCGCTGATGATCCTGGGCTTCGCCGCGATGGGCGCCCAGCTTCGCCGCCGCGCCGGGGCGGCCGTGAGCTGACACGCCCGGCGGTCCGCGCCGGTCGGTGGATGTCAGCCCAGCGTCGCGCGCAGCATCCAGGCGTGCTTCTGGTGGGCGTCGATGCGGGCGTCGATGACCGCCGCGGTCACGTCGTCGGCGCCTTCGCGGGCCGCCTTGGCGGTGGCGATCAGGGCCTCGTGGTCGGCGACCAGCTCCCTCAGCATGCCGGCGGCGTCCTGGTTGGGATCGCCGTCCTTGATGTCCGACAGCCTGGCGAAGGCGCCGTAGCCCTGCGGAGCCAGTTCGCCCAGGGCGCGGATGCGCTCGGCGACCACGTCGATGGCGGCCCACATCTCGGTGTACTGCTGCATGAACATGCCGTGCAGGGCATGGAAGTTCATGCCGCGGACGTTCCAGTGGTAGCCGTGGGTCTTCAGATAGACCGCGTAGGTGTCGGCGAGCAGCGTCGACAGTCCCGCGGCGACCTTTGCCTGTCCGGCCATGGTGTCTCTCCTCAGTGGGGGTGTGCGCGAACCGGGACCGGAACGGCGCGGGTCGCCCAGGCTCGCTCGTGCAGGGCGAAGGCGACGGTCTGGAAGATCGGTTCGATGAGGCCAACGGCCAGCGCCGCCTGCCAGTTGCGGGTCAGCGCATAGGCCACGGCGATGGCGACGGTCATGTGGACCAGCGACCAGGTGGCGGTCTTGGCGGCGAACCGCATGGCGGACTCTCCTGTCTCGTTCCTGCCAGCCAGATAGGTATCAGCTCGCCCAAGGTCCAATCGATCATTTCAGGATTTGAGATAGATCGTGCCAATGTATGTCCATGGCGGCTTGGCGCCCCGCCTCCTTCGGTTATCGTCGTTCAGAAGAGCTCCCACCAGAGGAGCTGCAGGGAGGTCCGGCGATGAAATTCACCTGGTTCAACCTTATGCCCTGGCCGTATCTGCCGGACGATTTCCGGGAGACGAACCGGTCGGTCTGGGTCGACATCGACCAGAAGCTGTTCGACCCGGCCAGGAGCCACGCGGTCTACAACACCTACATGGACCTGCTGGAATACGCCGACACCCTCGGGTTCGACGGCGTGGGGGTGAACGAGCACCACCAGAACGGCTACGGCATCATGCCCAGCCCCAACATCATCGCCGCGGGCCTGGCGCGCCGGACGAAGGACGCCGCCGTCGTGGTGCTGGGCAATTCCATCGCGCTCTACAACCCGCCGATCCGCGTGGCCGAGGAGTTCGCGATGCTGGACTGCATCTCGGGCGGGCGGCTGGTGGCGGGCTTCCCGGTCGGGACGTCCATGGACACCAACTACTGCTACGGCCAGATCCCGAGCCTGACGCGCGAGAAGTACCAGGAGGCCCACGACCTGATCATCAAGGCGTGGACCACGCGCGAGCCGTTCGCCTGGAACGGCCGCTACAACAAGCTGCGGCACGTGAACATCTGGCCGCGGCCGATCCAGCAGCCGCATCCGCCGGTGCATATCCCGGGCGGCGGCTCGGTCGAAACCTACGACTTCTGCATCGACAACACCTACAGCTACTCCTACCTCAGCTTCTCCGGCTACCTGCGCGCCCAGGCGCTGATGAACGGGTACTGGAAGCGGGTGGAGGAGCGCGGCGTCGACAAGAGCCCCTATCGCGCGGGCTTCGCCCAGACGATCCTGGTGGCCGACACCGACGAGGAGGCCGAGCGGCTCTACAGCGAGCACGTCAGCTATTTCTACAACCGCTGCCTGCACGTCTACCCGGGCTTCGCCGACGCGCCCGGCTACCGCACCATCAAGACCATCCAGACCGGCGCGCTCAGCCAGTACGCCCCGCCCACCGGCGGCTACACCCAGCTCACCTGGAAGGAGCTGACCGAGCAGGGCCACGTGATCGCAGGCTCGCCCGAGACGGTGCGCCAGCGGATGGAGGACCTGATCAAGGGCCTGAACGTCGGCAACATCTTCTGCCTGATGCATGTCGGGAACATGCCGGCCGACAAGTGCATGTATTCCACCAAGCTCTTCGCCGAGAAGGTGATGCCGAAGCTCCGGAACATGTTCCCCGACTGGGACGACGACAACCGCTTCTGGACCCAGCCGCTCAAGGACCGGGTCTCCGCCGGCGGCCTGCCGAAACAGGCCCCGACGCGCGAGGACCTGATGAAGACCTATGCGGTGGAGGCCTGAGCCATGGAGCTGAAGACCGTCCAGACCACCTATGCGCCGGTCCGCTACCTCGTGGGCGGCGCCGGCCCCGACCTCGTCTTCCTGCACGGCGCCGGCGGGGTCACGGCCGAGGACCCGCTGCTGGCGGAGCTGGCCAGGACGCACCGCGTCCACGCCCCGCTGATCCCCGGCTACGGCGACTCGGAAGAGGCGCCCGAGATCCGCGACATGCTGGATTTCACGCTGCACACCTGGGACGTGGTGCAGGCGCTGGGGCTGAAGGACCCGATCCTCGTCGGCCACTCGATGGGCGGCATGATCGCGGCCGAGATGGCCGCCGTCCAACCCAACGACGTGTCGCGGCTGGCGCTGATCGCGCCCGCGGGCCTTTGGGACGACGCGCACCCGATCGCCGACCTGTTCGCGACCATGCCCTACGAGATGCCGGCGCTCCTGTTCCATGACGCCGAGGCGGGGGCGGCGATGCTGACGGCCGGGCGGGACGTGACCGACCCCAACTTCCTGCAGACCTACCTGGTGACCAATGCGCGCCAGCTCGGCATGGCGGGGCGGATCCTGTTCCCGATCCCGGAACGGGGGCTGTCGACGCGCCTGCACCGGATCCGGGCGCGGACGGTGGTCGTCTGGGGGGACTCCGACAAGCTGATCCCGCCGGTCTACGCCCACGGCTTCAAGAAGGGCATCCTGGGCGCCGAACTGGTCTCGATCCCCGAGGCCGGCCACCTGGTGACGATGGAACAGCCCAAGGCCGTCGCCGAGGCGATCGGGCGGCTGGGCTAGGACCAACCACTCAAGAGCTGAACTGGCCGGGCCTCCGCGAAAGCGGAGGCCCTGTCGTGTTGGGGCCACGGATTTCACGGATTGGCTCCGGCCTCGTCCGCGCAATCCGTGGTTTGCCGCCTCGCGGCCCCTCAGGGGTGTTCGAAACCTTCCGAAACCTGCGCGCCAAGGGTTGAGCGGCCGCGCCGGAGCGTGTCGGATGCGGCTGGGGAGGCGCTTCGCATGACGCTCGTCGACATTCTCCTGATCGCCGCGCTGGCCGTCTTCGTGACGGCCTGGTGGGTGCGGGCCTTGCCGGGGCGCGCCGCGATCCTGGCGGTCGCGGCCTCCGCGGCGTTCGTCCTGGGCGCCTGGGGGGTGATCGACGACCGCTGGCAGGACGGGGTGGGCGCCTGCGTGGCGCTGTTCGCGCTCGCCGTCCTGGGCGTGAACCGGCTGCGCAAGGCGCCGGCGCGCAAGGGGCCGCCGATCTTCTCGGGCAGCGTCTTCGTGCTGCTGCTGACGGTGGGGATCGCGGCGATCCTGTTCTTCCCGGTCTTCCCGCTGCCGAAGCCCAGCGGGCCGCATCCGGTGGGCGTGCGCAGCTTCGAGGTGGACGACGCGAGCCGCCCGGGCGTGTTCGCGGCCAGGCCGGGCGAGCCGCGGCGCCTCCTGGTGCGGGTCTGGTACCCGGCCGGCGACGTCTCGAAACTGAAGCCCGCGCCCTACTTCACCGAGAAGGAGGCCGATACGACGGCGCGGGGCCTGGGCGCGATGGTGGGCTTCCCGCCCTTCTTCACCTTCGTGAAGCACGTGACGACGAACGCGTACCCGGATGCCCCGCTGCTCGCCGGGCCGACACGGCGGCCGGTGGTGTTCTACAGCCACGGCTACACCTCGTTCCTGTCGCAGAACACGGTGCTGATGGAGCACCTGGCCAGCCACGGCTACATCGTCTTCTCGGTGCAGCACACCTACGATTCCTCGCCCACCGTGTTCCCGGACGGCGACGTCGCCGGGATGGACCCGGCGCTGGCCGCGATGGCCAAGACGGACACCCCCGGCGCCCGGGCGGCGGAGGCCGCGCAGAAGCAGGCGCTGGGCGGCGCCACGCCCGACGCGCGGCTGGAGGGCTACCTGCGCCTGCGCGAGCTGGCCCAGGGCGGGACCAGCGACCGGCTGCTGAAGAGCGGCGAGGTCTGGGCGGCCGACCGCATCTTCGTCCACGACCAGATCCAGCGCGGCGCCGTGCCCCCGGCCATCCGCGAGATCGCCGCGGCGGGCGACCTGACGCGCGTGGGCGAGATGGGCATGTCGTTCGGCGGCGCCACCTCGGGCACGGTCTGCATGCGCGACAGGCGCTGTGCGGCGGGGATCAACCTCGACGGCGGCGACTTCCCGTTCCAGGCGTTCGGCGCGGACGTGCCGGCGCCGTTCCTGATGTTCCACTCGGACGTGGCGAACCTGTACGAGCAACTCAAGGTTCCGGCGCCGAAGACGCCGCGCAGCTTCAACGAGTTCAGCTACGAGAGCTTCGCCACGGCGGGGACGCGCAAGGACGTCTACCGCGTCTACGTGAAGGGCGCCCGGCACCTGGGGATCTCGGACTTCACCCTCTTCATGCGCCGCCCCGCCCGCGACGCGATCTTCGGGACCACGCCCCCCGGCGAGATGATCGGGACGCAGAACGACTTCGTGCTGGGGTTCTTCGACAAGCACCTGCGCGGGATCGCCAACGGCTTCCCGCAGGCGGAACTGAAGCGCCACGGCAAATGGGCCGCGCCGCTCGCGGTCGACGGCGTGCGGACGTGGTGGGCGGGCAAGACCCCCGCCGAACAGGCCGCGATCACGGCGCGGATCGAGAAGGCGCGGGCCGCAACGCGCTAACCTCCTCTCCCCCGAGCGCGTAGCGCGAAGAGAGGGAGAGGGTAGGGAGAGGGCGGCTCGACGCGGCGCTTCGCAGATGAGGTGGCCCGAGGGCCCTCGCTTCACCGCGGGAGGTGGCCCTGAGGTTGGCGCCGCCCTCTCCCTACCCTCTCCCTCTCCGCTTCGCGGGGGGAGAGGAATCCTGGGGCGTCTTGCCTTCGCCGCCGACGCGCGCACGGTCTCCATAGACTGTATCGATGGCGACCATAGAGCCAATCATGTTGCCCCGATGGGTGGGGCGCCCATAGTCCCCCTGCGTTCAGGGAGACCCAAATCATGTCGCTCGCCAGCAGCAAGACCATCGAGAACCTCAAGGCCGCCTTCGCGGGCGAGAGCCAGGCCAACCGCCGTTACCTGTACTTCGCCCAGAAGGCCGACGTGGAAGGCTACAACGACGTGGCCGCCGTGTTCCGCTCGACGGCGGAAGGCGAGACCGGCCACGCGCACGGCCACCTCGAATTCATGGAGTCGGTCGGCGACCCCGCCACGGGCCTGCCCATCGGCGGCACGTCCGACAACCTCAAGGCCGCCATCGCCGGCGAGACCCACGAGTACACCGACATGTACCCGGGCATGGCGCGCACGGCGCGCGAGGAAGGCTACGACGAGATCGCCGACTGGTTCGAGACGCTGGCCAAGGCCGAGAAGTCCCACGCCGGCCGCTTCCAGCGCGCCCTCGACACGCTCGACTAGATCCAACGCGTGTCATCCCGGTTTTGGCGCATGCCGAAGACCGGGACCCAACCAAGGGGTGCGCCGCGTCAAGGGCGTGGCGCAGCGGCCGGGGCAGTCCGGCCGCCGCCGAGCACCGGAGGGTTGGGTCCCGGTCTTCGCTGACGCGAAACCGGGATGACAGCTTTTTTGCGAGCTGACGTGTGAGCGAAGAAAGCAAGGGCCCGCCGCGCGAGGGCAGCCTCGACGCGCCGTTCCGCCGCCCCATCGAATGGCGGGACCCGGACTACTACGACCTCGAGAAGGTCCACGCCGAGCTGCAGCGGCAGTTCGACGTCTGTCACACGTGCCGGCGCTGCTTCAACCTGTGCGACAGCTTCCCGCGGATGTTCGACGCCATCGACGAGGGCCCGACGGGCGAGGTCGACGGCATCGGGACCAAGGAGCACGACCACGTCGACGAGGCCTGCACGCTCTGCGACATGTGCTTCCTGACGAAGTGCCCCTATGTCCCGCCGCACCCCTTCGACATCGACATCCCGCACCTGATCCTGCGCTACCGCGCCGCCAAGCGCCGGGCCGGGCATCGCGAGGGCATGCGCGAGCAACTGGGCAGGACCGACCGCAACGGCAAGCTCGCCAAGCCCGTCGCGCCGGTGGCGAACTGGGCCAGCGCCAGGACGAACACGCCGCTGCGCAAGCTGCTGGAGGCGATCGCCCAGGTCGACGCCGAGGTCGAGCTGCCGAAGTTCCATTCCAGGACCGCCAGCGACCGGCTGAAGGGCCCCATGCAGCCCAATCCGGAAGGCCCCGCCTTCGGGAAACGCAAGGTCGCGATCTATGCGACCTGCTTCGTCGAGTACAACGAGCCCGACGTGGCGGTGGCCGCGGCGAAGGTGCTGGCGCGGCAGGGGTGCGAGGTGAAGCTCGTCTATCCCGAGTGCTGCCAGATGCCCCAACTGGAGGCCGGCGACGTGGCCGGCGTCGCGGCGACGGCAGGCCGCGTGGCCAGGGCGTTCGCGCCCTACGTCGCCGAGGGCTACGACATCGTCTCGCTGACCGCCTCGTGCGGTCTGATGATGAAGTTCGAGTGGCCGCTGATGGCCGGCGA
The DNA here is from genome assembly GCF_019636135.1 of Phenylobacterium sp. Lineage (GTDB taxonomy): Bacteria > Pseudomonadota > Alphaproteobacteria > Caulobacterales > Caulobacteraceae > Phenylobacterium. Next base: position 53,673 of record NZ_JAHBYD010000026.1, on the reverse strand, counting down.
CGACCCCGATGTCGTGAAGCTCTCGGCGGCGACCCGGGACGTCTGCGAGTACGTGGTCGAGCTCTCCAAGGCCTACGGGCTGGCCGAGGGGCTGGCGACGCTGGACGAGGGCGTGACCGTCCACCACGCCTGCCACGCGCGGGCGCAGAACATGGGCGCCAAGTCGGCCGAGATGCTGAAGCTGGTCCCCGGCCTGAAGGTCGATATCGTCGAGCGCTGCTCGGGCCACGGCGGCACCTTCGGGGTGATGAAGGCCACGCACGGGGTCGCCAACAAGGTGGGCCGGCCGGCCGCCAGGCAGGTTGTGGCCAAGGGCGCCGGGACGCTGTGCTCGGACTGCCCGCTGGCGTGCAAGCACATGGTCCAGCTCATCGCCGACGACCCGAAGGTCGAGACGCCCGCGCCGGCCCAGGCGCATCCGATCGCGGTGATGGCGCGCGCCTACGGAGTGCTGTGATGCCGAGTTCCGAACGGAAGATCACGCCCGAAGACCTGTTGCCCGACGCCGAGTTCGCGACGCGGCGCAAGGCCTGGCGCGCCGAGCTGCTGCCGGTGAAGCGGCTGCGGCGGATCGAGCTCGGGCCCGTCTGCACGTTCTATTTCGAGAACTACGACACCATGCTGTTCCAGGTGCAGGAGATGCTCCTGATCGAGAAGGGCGGCGCGGCCCAGGTCCCCGACGAACTCGCGGCCTACAACCCGCTGATCCCGCGCGGGTCGGAGCTGGTCGCCACCGTGATGTTCGAGATCGACGATCCGGTGCGGCGCGAGGCGATGCTGGCGCGGCTGGGCGGCGTCGAGGACTGCTTCTTCGTCTCCGTGGGCGGCGAGCGGGTGATGGCCGAGCCCGAAGGCGACGTCGAACGCACCCGCGAGGACGGCAAGACCAGCTCGGTCCACTTCCTGCGCTTCCCGCTGAAGCCCGAACACATCGCCCGCTTCCGCGACCCGTCCGCCGAGATCCTCGTGGGCTGCAACCACGAACGCTACAGCCACCTCGCCGGCCTCTCGCCAGCGAGCCGGGCGGAGCTGAGCCGGGATTTCGCGTAGGCCCCCCAACCTCACCCCGGCTGTAATCCCGGTTTCGCCGCAGGCGGCGGGAACGGCGAGGGCTCAGCCCGCGACGGGCTTGACCTTGCCCGCCGCCTCCGCGGCCAGTTTGCGCGCGGTGTCGGTGTCGGCGGCGCGGGCCAGGGCGACGCCCATGCGGCGGCGCTCGTAGCTCTCGGGCTTGCCGAAGAGGCGCAGGTCCGCGCCGGGGACGCCGAGCGCCTCGGCCACGCCGTCGAAGGCGACGCCCCTGGCGTCCAGGCCGCCGTAGATCACCGCGCTGGCGCCCGGCTCGCGCTGGGCGACGTCGGTGGGCAGGCCCAGGATGGCGCGGGCGTGCAGCGCGAACTCGCTCTGGTACTGGGTGACCAGCGTGACGAGGCCGGTGTCGTGCGGCCGCGGGCTGACCTCGGAGAACCAGACGTCGTCGCCCTTCACGAACAGCTCCACGCCGAAGATGCCGCGGCCGCCCAGCGCGTCGGTCACCCCCCTGGAGATCTCGCGGGCCCTGGCCAGCGCCGCGTCGCTCATCGCCTGCGGCTGCCAGCTCTCGACGTAGTCGCCCTTCACCTGCCGGTGGCCGATGGGGGCGCAGAAGCTGGTCTCGACAGCGCCGTCCGGCCCGCTGCGCACGGTGAGCTGGGTGATCTCGAAGTCGAAGTCCACGCGGCCCTCGACGATGACGCGCGTCTCGGCGACCCGGCCGCCCTCCAGGGCGTACGTCCAGGCCGCCGCGATGCCGTCGGCGCTCTCGACGTAGGACTGGCCCTTGCCCGACGAGCTCATCACCGGCTTCACGAAGCAGGGGAAGCCCGTGACGTCGGCCGCCGCCTTCGCCAGCTCGGCCTCCGACGAGGCGAAGGCGTAGGCGCTGGTCGGCAGGCTGAGCTCCTCGGCCGCCAGCCGGCGGATGCCCTCGCGGTTCATGGTGAGCTGCGCGGCCCGCGCGGTCGGGATGCAGACGGCGAGCCCGTCGGCTTCGATCCGCGCCAGCTCGTCGGTGGCGATGGCCTCGATCTCGGGGACGATCAGGTGCGGGCGCTCGGCCTCGACCAGGGCCCGCAGCGCCGCAGCATCGGTCATGGCGATGACGTGGGCGCGGTGCGCCACCTGCTGGGCCGGCGCGTTCGCGTAGCGGTCGACGGCGATCACCTCGCACCCCAGCCGCTGCAGCTCGATCGCCACCTCCTTGCCGAGCTCGCCCGAGCCCAGGAGCATGACCTTCACGGCGGTGGGTGAAAGGGGCGTTCCGAGGCGCATCACCAATCCTCATACCTGAACGTCATGGCCGGGCTTGTCCCGGCCAGCCATGAACACCGCGGCAGCAGGACGATCTCGGGACTCAGACGCGTATGGATCCCCGGGACAGGCCCGGGGATGACGTTCAAAACAAGAGTCAGAGCTTCGCCCTGGCCGCGGCGGCGACCGCCTCGGCGGTGATGCCGAAGTGTTCGTAGAGCGCCTTGTCGGGGGCGCTGCCGCCGAAGCCGGTCATGCCGATGAAGGCGCCGTCCGAGCCGATGAAGCGGTCCCAGCCCTGGCGCACGCCGGCCTCGACGGCGACGCGCACCTCTGTCTCGCCGATCAGCGCGGCCTGGTAGTCGGCCGGCTGGGCCTCGAAGAGCTCGAAGCAGGGCACGGAGACCACGCGGGTCCCGACGCCGTCGGCTTCCAGCAGGTCTCGGGCGGCGAGCGCGATCGGCACTTCGGTGCCCGAGGCGAAGATCGTCACCTGCGCCGGCTTCGAGGCGGCCGCGAGCTGGTAGGCGCCGCGCGCCGAGCGGTTCTCGCCCGCGTCGCCGCGCACGCCGGCGGTCTTCTGGCGGCTGAGCGCCAGCACCGAGGGCGTGGTCCTGGCCGCCAGCGCCAGCTTCCAGCACTCGGCGGTCTCCACCGCGTCGGCGGGGCGGAAGACATGGAGGTTGGGCATCGCGCGCAGCGAGGCGACGTGCTCCACTGGCTGGTGGGTCGGGCCGTCTTCGCCGAGGCCGATCGAGTCGTGGGTGCCCACGAAGATCGAGCGCACGCCCATCAGCGCCGACAGCCGGATCGCCGGGCGGGCGTAGTCCGAGAACACCAGGAAGGTGCCGCCGTAGGGGATCACCCCGCCGTGCAACGCCAGGCCGTTCATCGCCGCGGTCATGCCGAACTCGCGCACGCCGTAGTTCACGTAGCGCCCGGCGTAGTCGGGGCCGTCGAAGATCGGGGTGTTCTTGACGTAGGTGTTGTTCGAGCCCGTCAGGTCGGCCGAGCCGCCCAGGAGGTCCGGGATCGCGCCGAAGATCTGCTCCAGCACGGCGCCCGAGTGGACGCGGGTGGCGGCGGCGGGCTTCTCGGCCGCCGCCTTTTCCATGAAGGCGTCCAGCGCGTCGAAGGCGTGCTTCGGCAGGTCGCCGGCGATGGCGCGCTCGAACTCGGCCTTGTGCGGCGAGGCGGCGAGGCGGGCTTCCCAGGCCTTGCGGTCCTTGGCCCCGCGCTTGCCGGCCTTGCGCCAGGGCTTCAGCGCCTCGTCCGGCACGACGAAGGGCTCGTAGGGCCAGTCCAGCGCCACGCGGGTGGCGGCGACCTCGTCCTTGCCGAGCGCCGCGCCGTGGACCTTGTGGGTGCCGCCCATGTTGGGGGCGCCCTTGCCGATCACGGTCTTGCAGGCGATCAGGCTGGGTCGGTCCTGCTTCAGCGCCCAGGCGAGCGCCTTGCGGATCGCCTTCTCGTCGTGGCCGTCGATGCGCCGGGTCGCCCAGCCGGCGGCCTTGAAGCGCGCGATCTGGTCGGTGGAGTCCGCGATGCCGACGTGGCCGTCGATGGTGATGTCGTTGTCGTCCCACAGCACCGTCAGCCGGGAGAGCTTCAGGCGGCCGGCCAGGCTGATCGCCTCGTGGCTCACGCCCTCCATCAGGCAGCCGTCGCCGGCCACGACCCAGGTGCGGTGGTCGACCAGGTCCTCGCCGAACCGGGCGGCCATCCTGCGCTCGCCCATCGCCATGCCGACGGCGGTGGCCAGCCCCTGGCCCAGCGGCCCGGTGGTGGTCTCGACGCCCGGCGTGTGGCCGTATTCGGGGTGGCCCGGCGTGTTCGAGCCCAGCTTGCGGAAGTCGCGCAGACTCTGCATCGGCACGCCCTTCACGCCGGAGAGGTGCAGCAGCGAGTAGAGCAGCATCGAGCCGTGGCCGGCCGACAGCACGAAGCGGTCGCGGTCGGGCCAGCCGGTGTCGCCGGCGTCGTACTTCAGGACCTTCGTCCAGAGCACCGTGGCCACGTCGGCCATGCCCATCGGCATGCCGGGGTGTCCGCACCCCGCGGTTTCGACCGCGTCCAGCGAGAGCATGCGGATGGCGTTGGCCATGAGCTGTGTGGGCGCGGGCATCGGTCCTGCGGAATCTGTTTGCGACGGAAGTGGGCGCCGCCTCGCACGCGCGGACGCGGGGGTCAAGAAATCGCCCTGCGATTTCGCGAGACTCACTTGCAGCGGGTATAGATGACCGGATGGCTTCGGAGGATCGCATGACCGGCGAGAGCGCCCTCGACCTGGCGGCCAAGCGTCTGGAAAACGCGCTCCACGTGCTGGAGCAGCGCATGGGCCAGCGGCTGAAGGCGGCCAGCGCCGACGCGGGCGGCCTGTTCGACGCCGACCGCTCCAACCTCGCCGCAGAACTCGATGCGTCCCGCGCCCGCGAGCGCGAGCTGGAGGAGGCCGGCGCCCAGGCGTCCGCCGCCCTCGGCCGCGCCATCCAGGAAATCCGCGCCGCTCTCAACGGCCAGGCTCCGGAGGCTTGATCCCATGGCTCAGCTCAACGTCGAAGTGAACGGCCGCCCCTATGCGGTGGGCTGCGAGGACGGCCAGGAGGCCCACCTGCAGGAACTCGCCCGCCTGTTCGACCACCAGGTCCGCCAGGTGAGCCAGGACATGGGCCAGCTCGGCGACACCCGCCTGTTCCTGATGGGCGCCCTGCTGCTGGCCGACGAGCTCCACGACGCGAGGTCGCGCCTCGCCTCGCTCCAGGTCGAGGTCACGCGGTTGCAGGCCGACCGCGCCCGCGTGGAAGGCAAGGCCGTCGCCGCGCTGGAGAACGCCGCGGCCAAGATCGAACGGCTGGCGGCGGCCGACGCCTAGCCTTCCCTCCCTTGATGGGGAGGGACAGGCCGCGGAGCGGCCAGGGTGGGGCAGTGCAGGCCGGAACTCACACGGCGGGGATGATCCAGGCTTCCCCACCCTGCTCGCCTGCGGCGAGCTGTCCCTCCCCATTAAGGGAGGGAACGCCGCATCCGACCGATCAGCCGCCCCAGCGCCGGGATCAGCTCCGGCTCCTCGGCGCGGCGGTAGTCGTGGTCGGGCGGCAGGGCCTCGACCAGCCGCCGGTGGGCGTGGCCCAGGTTGTGGTAGGGCAGGCGCGGCATCAGGTGGTGGAGCGCGTGGTAGCGCAGGCCCACGGGCGCCCAGAGGAACGGCAGCAGCGCCGGCGGCGGCACGTTCACCGAATCCAGGAACTGGTCCAGGGGCGCCATCACCTCGCCGTCGTTGTCCCAGCGGTGCGCGACGGCGGTGCGGACCTGGTTCAGGAACGTCATCAGGGCGAAGATCGCGACGGCGGTCGCCAGCACGCGGACCGGCAGGACGCCTGCGACGGTCAGGCCGACCACGGCCCAGCACCACAGCCACGCGCCGATCTCCTGCGCCAGCCAGGCGGGGCTCACCGCACGGTCGAAGTCCTCGCGGCTGAAGTGCGGGTTGATCACCATCCCGGAGGCCTTGGCGATGGCGAAGCGGCGCACGGCGGGGATCGCGAACCCCAGCGGCGCCAGCACGCCGAAGCGCAGCAACGTTCCGACGGGCGCCAGGAAGGCGATGCCCAGGAACACCGCGAGCTCGTACAGCGGGCGGCGCGCCAGCGGGTGGTACTCGGGGTCGCGCGCGGTGCCGTAGCGGTCCTTGGCATGGTGCAGGACGTGGACGCCTTCGTACAGCAGCGACGGCGTCAGCCACGGCACGCCGATCAGGGCGTTCCAGGCGAAGTGGAAGCCGGGCACGTCGTCGCGCCGCAGGTGCGTGAGTTCGTGGATAAAGCTGATGCCGCGGTAGAGGGCCAGGACGCAGACCGCGCCCGCGACGAGCGTCCAGGCCGTGGACGCCGCCGTCACCGCCACGAAGAAGCTCAGCCACGTGACCGCCGCAGTCGCCGCGAGGTCGGTCCAGTAGATCCGCGGGCTCGCGCGCGTCAGGTCGCGCGCCAGGTCGTTGGCCTGGCGGGCGAGGGAGACTTCGGTGTCGGCCGTGAGGGTCACGCGGGAGTCCAACCTGAAGGCGGACCGGACACTTAGGGCCTGAGCGTCGCGGGCGAAACCCTCAGCCCGCGTAGACCGCCCGCTCGAACGCCTCGAAGGCCCCCAGCATGGCCGGATCGGCGAAGGGCAGGAACTGCGCGAACAGCGCGCCCGCCACGCCGCTCCGCGGGTCGGCCCAGTAGTAGCAGTTGGCGAGGCCGCCCCAGGCGAGGCTGCCGGCCCGGCGGCCGCCCGGAATGTCGGCCTCGTTGCGCAGGAAGCCCAGCGTCCAGGTCTTGGGCGATCCCGGCATCGGGCTGAAGTCGCAACTGAGCGGCGGCGCGGCGGTCTTCAGCTCCCCGGCCGGCATCGCGCTGTCGGCGGCGTGCAGCCAGGCCCGGGCCTTCGGGCCCAGCACGCCCGCGCCGTCCTCCGCGATCACGGCGCGCAGGAACTTCAGGTAGTCGGGCGCCGTCGAGCGCAGCCCGCCGCCGCCGTAGTAGACGGGCGAGGACGGAAACGCCGGCGCCTCGACCATCGCCCCGTCCGGGCCGCGCGCGTGCATGCCGACCGCGCGGGCCTCCAGCGACGGCGGGGCGACGAAGGCGGTGTCCGCCATGCCGAGCGGGCCCGTGATGTGCTCCGCCACATAGGCGTCGAGGCCCTGGCCGGCCGCCTGCTCGACCAGCCAGCCGGCGGCGTCGGTGCTGATCCCGTACTGCCAGCCGTCGCCCGGGTCGAACGCCAGCACCGGCTCGCCCGGCGCGTCGGCCATCAGGTTCCCGCCCGTGTGCGCGTAGTAGCGGGTCAGGTCGGCGCTGAAGAAGTCGTAGGCCAGCCCCGAGGTGTGGGTCAGCAGCGTGCGCAGCGTGATCGGCCTGCGCGCCGGCCGCAGGCGCGGCGTCCCGTCGTCGGCGAAGCCCTCCAGCACCTGCGGCGCGGCGAGCCCCGGCAACCGCTCGCCCACCGGCGCGTCAAGGTCCAGCACGCCGCGCTCGACGAGTTGCAGCGCCGCCGCCGAGGTGATCGCCTTGGTGCAGGACGCGATCCAGAAGACGTCGTCCGCGGACATCGGCGTCGGATCGGCGATCCCGCGTACGCCCGCCGCGTGGAGGGTCTCCCCGCCGTCGGCGTGGAGCACCGCCGCCGTCAGCCCCGGCGCGACGCCCTCGGCCACCGCGCGGTCCAGCACCGCCTGCACGCCCTGCGACCCCATCGTATCCCCCGTCGTGCTTGAGAGTTGCGCTTGAGACTGGCGTCCTGCGGCCCTACCTTGGGTCCCGGCGGGTCTGCTGCGGCTCGCGTCGAAGGCAACCAAATTCCAGCGACCTTAATTCACTCATCGGGAGCTGTCCCTGCCTGGGATCGTGGTCTCAGGCAACACGGCGCCCACCTGGTCTATCCAGGTCGAGGGAATTGAACAGTCCTTCACGGTTTCCGTGGCGCCGCCACCCTTCCTCCCGGGTTATGAGGGAGGCGTGATCTCCCCTTTCTGAACGTCATCCCGCGGCTTGTCCGCGGGACCCATGAACACGGGGGAGCGTTCTGATCGGCAGCGTCGCCGCCGCGTCCTCAAGCGCCCATGCGGCGCGCATGGGTCCCGCGGACAAGCCGCGGGATGACGTTCGAGAGGAGGAGGGCGATACTGCTCGACGTGATCTCGAAAGACGAACTTAGAGCCCGCATGCGGGTGACGCGGCGCCGCCTCGCGGCGGAGGCGCCCGACGCGTCGCTGCATCTGGCCGAACATCTGCCGCAGGCGCTTCCCGCGGGCCGGGCATATGGCCTCTATCACCCCATCGGCTCCGAGATCGATCCGCGCGAGATCCGGCTTCCCGGCGACATCGCCCTGCCCGTGGCGCTGGCCCGCAACGCCGCCCTCGTCTTCCGCCGCTACGCGCCCGGCGATCCGCTCGTCGCCGACGCCTTCGGCATCCTCGCCCCGACCACGGCCGCGCCCGAGGTCGCGCCGGACATCGTCTTCACGCCCGTGCTGGCCTTCGACCGGCGAGGCGGGCGGCTGGGGCAGGGCGCGGGCTGCTACGACCGCACCATCGCGGGCCTGCGCGCGCAGAAGCCGGTCGTGATCATCGGCGTGGCCTATGCGGGCCAGGAACTGCCCGAGGCGCCCATGGAGCCGCACGACGAGCGGCTGGACGCCATTCTCACCGAGACCGGCTACATCCAGGTGAGCTAGAGAAGCGTCATGCGTTTCGCTTTCTTCGGAGACATCGTCGGCCGCTCTGGACGCGAGGGGCTGGCCGAGCACCTGCCGGGCCTGCGCCGGGCGCTCGACCTGGAGTTCGTCATCGTCAACGCCGAGAACGCCGCCGCCGGCTTCGGCATCACCGAGGCGACCGCGCGGGAGCTGTTCGACGCCGGCGCCGACTGCCTGACGCTGGGCAACCACTCGTGGGACCAGAAGGAGGCGCTGACCTACATCGTCCGCGAGCCCCGCCTGATCCGCCCGCTGAACTATCCCGCCTTCGCCGCCGCGCCCGGCCGTGGCGCGCAACTGTTCGAGACGCAGGGCGGCCGGCAGATCCTGGTGGTGAACCTGCTCGGCCGCGTCTTCATGGACGCCCTGGACGACCCCTTCGCCGCCGTCGACCGCGAACTGGAGGCCTGCCCGCTCGGTGCGGTCGCCGACGCCGTGGTGGTCGACATGCATGCCGAGGCCACGTCCGAGAAGATGGCCATGGGCCATTTCTGCGACGGCCGCGCCAGCCTGGTGGTCGGCACCCACAGCCACGTGCCCACGGCCGACGCCCAGATCCTGCCCGGCGGCACCGCCTACCAGACCGACGCCGGCGCCTGCGCCGACTACGACAGCGTCATCGGCAACCAGAAGGAAGAGCCGCTGCGGCGCTTCACCACCCGCATCTCGGGCGGCCGCTACAAGCCCGCCGAGGGCCCGGCCACCGTCTGCGGCGTCTTCGTGGAGACCGACCCGGCCACGGGCCTGGCGCGCCGCCTGGAGCCCATCCGCATCGGCGGTCGCCTCCGGCAGACCGTCCCGTCCCTGGAGGCGGTCCGCTAGCCGGGTGCTCCTAGAGCGGATTGCGATCTGATGGAATCAGATCGCCGCTCTAGGTTTTTGTTTTGTCGCGCGTTTATTCCGAAAACCGGTTCCCACTTTTCGGAACGCGCTCTAGCCCGCGAAGCCCAGTTCGGGCTGGCTGACGGCGTGGGCCTCCTCGGGCAGGTGGCAGGTGAAGGTGGCGCCCGCGCCCGGCTCGCTCTCCAGGGCCACCCAGCCGCCGTGCAGCTCGGTCAGCGCCTTGACCAGCGCCAGGCCCAGGCCCGGCCCGCCGCGCTCGCGGCCGATGAAGCGGTCGAAGATGTGCGCCTGGACGTGGAAGGGGATGCCGCGGCCGGTGTCCGAGACCTGCAACTGCACCTCGCCCAGCGCCTTGCGGGCCGCGACCGTGACGGTCCCGCCGGCCGGGGCCTGGCCGATGGCGTTCTCCATCAGGTGGTCGAGGATCTGGCTGAGGCGGCGGCGGTCGCCGCGGATCACGCCCACGTCGTCGGGCCGCTCCAGGACGATGGAGACCTTGTTGGGCTCGGCCTCGCCGCGCCAGCGGGCGGCCACCTCGATCAGCAGGTCGGCGACGTTCACCGGCCCCAGGTCCAGCGCCATCTCGTCGGCGTCGATCTGGGCCATGTCCAGCACGTCGTCGATCGACCGCGCGAGCTGAGTCGCCGCCGTCTTCACCGCCGTCGCATAGCCGCGCGCCCGGTCCGAGACGCCGTCGCCGGAATGCTCCAGCAGCTCGGAGTAGCCGATGATCGTCGTGAGCGGGGTGCGCAGCTCGTAGGAGACGTTGCCCACGAAGTCGCGCTTCAGCCGCTCGGTCTCGGACAGCGCCGCCTCGCGGTCGGCCAGCGCGCTCTGCAACTGGCGGGCGTCGGTGACGTCGGTGAAGGCGATGAGGGTCGCGCCGTCCGGCAGCGGCCGGGTGCGGTACTCGATGATCCGGTCGTCCGAGGTCTGGACCTCGCCGTTGATCGCCATGCGCGCGGTGGGATCGGGGTCGGCGACGCGGCCCTTCAACTCCCGCCAGAACATCATGTCGTGCAGCTTGTGGACGCAGAGGTCGACCACGCCCTCGAAGTCGCCGGCCGCCTCCAGTTGCAGGGGCGTGATGTTCCAGAACCGCTCGAAGCTCTCGTTGTGCAGGCGCAGCAGCCCGTCCGAGCCGAACACGGCCACCGCGTCGCTGAGCTTGTCGAGGGTGGCCTGCTGCACCTGCACCAGGGCGCTGAACTGCGCCTTCATCCTGAGTTCGCCGGTGATGTCGGAGAACAGCAGGAGCAGGCCGCCCATCGGGTGCGGCTGGCGCACGACGCGCAGGGTGCGGCCGTCGGGCGTCGACCACATCTCGTCGGGGGCGGCGCCCAGTTGCTCGTAGCGGCCGAGTTCGGCGGCCTTCCACCTGGCGTAGTCGGCCGTCTCGGGCAGGCGGCGGCGCTGGCGCAGGCGGTCCAGCACCTCGCCGTGGGTCGGCCGCTCGGTCAGCCAGGCCGGCTCCAGCCCCCAGAGCTCGGCGAAGGCGGTGTTGTGGAAGCTGAGGCGCTTGGCCTTGTCGAAGACCACCACCGCGTCGTCGATCCGGTTCAGCGTCTCGTCGTGCGCCTCGATGTTGCGCTTGATGTCCTCGCGGGCGTCCTCGAGGTCGGTGAGGTCGTCGGTCCAGACGCCGACGCCGCCGCCCTCCAGCGGCTGGGCGCAGATGTGGAAGGCGCGGCGGCGCCCGCCCAGCGACAGCCAGCGCACGGCCTCGCGGCGCTGGCCCAGGTTGGCGGCCTCGGAAGCGATGGCGTCGGCGCCCCGGTCGAAGGCGACGCCGCGCTCGGCGGCTTCGTCCAGCGACCCCGCGTCCACGGCCTTCAGCCAGGCGGCGTTGACCCAGACGGGCGAGCCGTCGGCCGCGGCGATCCAGGCCGGCGTCGCGCGGCTGTCCAGGAAGGCGGCGAAGCGCGGCGCAGTCGGCAGGCCCTGGTCCTCGCCCAGCACCGCCGAGACGCGCAGCCACGCCAGCGCGCCCGCGGCGCGGCCCTCGACGGTGACCACGCCGGCGGGGCCCTTCACCTCGAAGGCGCAGGCCTCGCCCCGCTCGAACAGGCCGCGCAGCCGCCGCGCGTGGTCCGGGTCGGCGCGCATCAGGGCGTTCAGCAGCACCTGCGGGTCGGCCTGCCCCAGGCCCAGCGCCTCGCAGCACACGCCCAGGCTCTCCTCGCCCGACGCCAGCAGGGCGTGGCCGTCCTCGACCGCCAGCAGGGCGGAATCGAACGCCTCGGCCGAGGCCTGGGCCGTCTCCGCGCCGGCTTCGAGCTGGCGGATGCGCTTCGCCAGCTCGGCCACGCGACGGTCGGCCACGCGGCGCTGGGCGAAGGCCCACAGCACCGCCGACAGGGCCAGGCTGACCGCGCCCGCAGCGGCTGCGAGGATCAGGTCTTGCGCGCTCATCACGTCCCGAATCAGTTCCCGCGCAGCTTAGGCCGGGCTTGGCCCCCCGGCACGCTCGCCTGAGTTCTATCCGCAGGTGTTTTCAGCGAGAATGCGCCCGATGACCGCGATCCTCTATCCGGTGGCCGCCAACGGCGAGCAGGCGCTCTCGCGCCCGCTGGGCCGTGCGGCGCGCAAGAGCGAGGCGGCGCGGCGGGCCGGCGCGGGCGTCGCGTTCACCACCGACGCCATCGGCCCGGCGTTCGCCACCCGCGAGGCGGCGCTCGACGCCTACAGCGGCCGCGTCGAGGACGAGCGCACCGGCGCCGCGCCGGAGGCCGAGGATCGCTACTGTTCCCTGGTCGAGCAGGTGGCCGAGGGCGCGCCGCGGCCGAAGCCGGTCGAGCCCAGCTATGCCGGCGGCCACCGCTGGCCCGATCCGCCGAAGACGCCGCCGAAGACCGTCTGGCGCCTGACCGTCTCCTACTGGCGCGTCGGCACGGCCGGGCGGCCACTGGATCCGCCCCAGGCGCGCGACGCCCGCAAGTCGAAGCAGCCGCTGGAGGCGGACGCGCTGCGCGCCATCTCCCGCGCCCCGCTGCGCCCGACGAAGCCGCAGCAGCCGCTGGACATCGGATTGTTCGAGACCCGGCCGCCCGAGGCGCCGCATATCGTGATGCCGGATGAGTGACCCGATCAGTTGGGGCCGAGCGCCCTCACTCGAAGACTTCGCCGAGCTCGCCGAGCGGGCCTTTGCCGCCCTCCCCGACGGCTTCCGCCAGCTCGCGGGCGACGTGGTGTTCCGCGTCGACGACTTCCCGCCCGACGACGTGCTGGACGACCTGGGCATCGAGGACCCGTTCGGCCTGACCGGCCTCTACTCGGGCGTCAGCCTCGCCGAGCGCAGCTCGTTCGGCCCCGAGGCCGGGCCAAGCCGTGTGTTCCTCTACCGCCGCCCGATCCTCGACGAGTGGGCCGAGCGCGGCGAGGTCACCCTGGAGGAACTGGTCACCCACGTCCTCGTCCACGAGATCGGCCACCACTTCGGCCTCTCCGACGCCCAGATCGACGCCATCGAGGCCGCAGCGGAGTAGCCTCCTCTCCCCCCACACGAAGTGGGAGGGGAGAGGGTAGGGAGAGGGGCGACGCTGGCCTTTCCGCTGGCAGGCCGGTTCAGCCATCAAGCTCCCAGGGCCCTGGCTGAACCCGGAGCGATCCGGACCGCGGCCGGCGTCGCCCCTCTCCCTGCCCTCTCCCCTCGGGCTACGCCTCGGGGGAGAGGAGGTTACGAAAGTGACGCCGCCGTCATTTTGTTTGACTGAACACCGATAAGATCACATGGTCCCGTTCGCATTCCGGCGAAGGAGCGAGCGCATGGCCGCGGACGGCAACATCACCAAGGACATCATCTACGACGCCGTCGCGCCCGACGACTTCGAGTCGATGCTGGAGCTGGACCGCTACAACGCCCGCTCGACGGCGTTCGACAAGATCATCTCGGCGACCCACGACCACTTCTGGGATCCGCTCGATAAGAAGTACATCGACTTCGACGAGCCCTTCGACATGGAGAACGAGATGGTTCTCCCGGAGGACATGGTGGTGTCGCTGCAGACCGAATACGTCTCCAGCCGCCTGTCCGACCGCAAGGACCGCGTCCGGTTCGTCAACCAGTTCGCGCTGCGCAGCTTCTCGTCGATCCTGCACGGCGAGCAGGGCGCGCTGAACCTGTCGGCCAGCCTCTGCCACGTGCTGAAGGACCAGGGCGCGCAGGAGTACGCCGCCAACCAGACCCGCGAAGAAGCCCGCCACGTCACGGCCTTCGCCAAGTACATCAAGGCGCGCTGGGGCCGCCCCGTGGAGTGCGGCCCGACCCTGAAGGCGCTGCTGGTCGACATCATCGGCAGCCCCGAGGTCTACAAGAAGATCGTCGGCATGCAGATGCTGGTCGAGGGCCTGGCGATGGGCGCCTTCGCCACCTTCTTCAAGGTTTCCAACGACCCGCTGGCCAAGAAGCTGATGCAGCTCGTCATGACCGACGAGGCCTTCCACCACAAGTTCGGGAAGATCTGGGCCGACCGCACCATCCCGCACCTGTCGGAGAAGGAGCACGAGATCATCGAGCTCTGGGCCGCCCAGTGCTTCCAGACCCTGCTGTTCAACCTGGTGGGCCCGTCGCAGCAGCGCAGCCTCTACGAGGAGTTCGGCCTGGACCCCGACAAGGTGATCGAGGAACTGGCCGCCATCATCACCGACGAGAGCCGCCGCGAGGGGATGAAGGAGCAGACCAACATCTTCCGCGTGCTGGTGAAGACGCTGCTGAACGCCGGCATCATCACCGACCGCACCAAGGCCTTCTACGCCATGTACGTCGACCTCGAGGAGCTCCGCTCGGAAGGCGACAAGATGGTGGGCGACGAGATCGCCGAGGAGGGCATCCGCTACCTCCAGGAGATCAACTTCGCCGAGAAGGCCAAGCAGGTCCTGATCGCCGCCGAGTAGGCCCTTCCTTTCCCGCTTGCGGGAAAGGGGGACCGCTCGCCGAAGAGCGAGTGGTGGAAAGGGAAAGCGGCCGGCAGGGCGGGGCGACCGGACTGTTGTCGATGTCGTGGAGGGGCTTTCCCTCTCCACCCCCCGCTCTACGCCCGGCATGCGCTGGGCTCGGCGTGCGGTCCCCCTCCCGCGAGCGGGAGAGGCAGGTAACACTCCTGACGCCGCCGTTCAGGCGGCGGTCATCATGCGGGTGCGTCCCTATGGCGCGCGGCGCCGGCCGTAGCCTTGAGGCCGCCTTTCGTATATTGCGCTGCAACATGCTCCGACGCCTGACGTTCGCGGCGCTTTCCGCCGCCCTGCTGCTTGCGCCCGTGTCCGCCGCGAACGCCGCCGTCGAGCCGGCCGGCCGGATCGAGATCTCCAAGATGATGGGCCGCTGGTACGAGGTCGCCCGCACGCCGAACGCGCTCCAGAAGGACTGCGTCGCCGGCGCGTCCGACTGGCGGGCGGCGCCGAACGGCTTCGCGGTCGTCCAGTCGTGCCACAAGGGCGGCGCGAACGGGCCGCTCGCGGTCTGGAAGGCGAAGGCCACGGTCTCCGACCCCCAGACCAACGCCAAGCTGAGGATGGCCTTCTTCGGCGGCGTCGTGACGCAGAACTACGTCGTCCTCGAGCATCGCCCCGACCAGGGCTGGCTGGCGCTGGCCACCGCCGACGGCCGCTACATCTGGCTCATGTCGCAGAAGCCCGTTCTGGCGCCCGCGGTGAGGAGCCAGGCCATCGCGCGCATCCGCCAGCTTGGCCTGGACGTCGCGCGCCTGGAGTTCCCGCCGCCGATGGGCAGTTGATCGCTGCCGAGCCTTGACTCGGAACGAAGGCGGAACAAGGTGTCGTCCATGGACGTCGCCGTCGTCATCACCCGTCCCGAGATCACCACGTCGGTCACCCGCGGCGCCGCGCGCCTGCTGACGGCGCTGGGCTATGCCCCGCTGGCCGAGGTCGCCCTGCCCAACGGCCGCCGGGCCGACCTGATGGCGCTGGGGCCCAAGGGCGAGATCTTCATCGTCGAGGTGAAGTCGGGGATCGAGGACTTCCGGGTCGACCTGAAGTGGCCCGAGTACCGCCCCTACTGCGACGCCTTCGCCTTCGCGGTGGCGCCCGAGTTCCCGCGCGAGATCCTGCCCGAGGAGCCCGGCCTGATCGTCGCCGACGGCTTCGGCGGCGCGATCCTGCGCGAAGCCACCGTCGCCCCGCTGGCCGGCGCCCGCCGCAAGGCCCTCACCCTGGCCTTCGCGCGGCTCGCGGCGCTCAGGGCGGCCGGCGTGCAGGCGATGGAGTTGTGACGTCTCGGCGTGGATATGGCGCGCGCAGCGTGCCGGGGTTGTGCGAGCTTTCCAGCCGCGTTGGCGCGTCAGCGCCGCTTTGATTCAACCACGGAAAACACAGAAAACACGGAAGGCGGCGGATCCCGCAGAGCCTCTTCTTATGTCCTTCCGTGTTTTCTGTGGTCCATCTCAAGGGCGCCTGCGGCGCGCAGAAGGGGGAGAAGGGCAGGCTACTGCGGCGCGCGCTTGGCCAGGATGCGCTGGAGGGTGCGGCGGTGCATGTTGAGGCGCCGCGCGGTCTCCGAGACGTTGTGGTTGCAGAGCTCGTAGACGCGCTGGATGTGCTCCCACCGCACGCGGTCGGCGCTCATCGGGTTCTCCGGCGGGGCGGGGGCCGCGTCGCCCTTGGCCAGCAGGGCGCGGACCACGTCGTCGGCGTCGGCGGGCTTGGAGAGGTAGTCGACCGCCCCGGCCTTCACCGCCTGCACCGCGGTGGCGATGTTGCCGTAGCCGGTCAGCATGATGATCTTGGCGTCGGGCCGCGCGTCGCGGACCGCCTCCACCACCTTCAGGCCCGACCCGTCCTCGAGGCGCATGTCCAGCACCGCATAGGCCGGCGCGTGGCTCCTCACCGCCTGGATCGCCTCCTGCACGCTGCCCACGAGCGTCGGCTCGAACCCGCGCTGCTCGAGCGCCCGGCCCAGGCGCGTCCGCAGGGGCGCGTCGTCGTCGAGCACCAGCAGGCTCCTGTCGGGCAGGCTGGAGACTTCGGTGGAAAGGTCGGTCATGTGACTCGTTCCTCCAGTGGAACTTGCGTCAGAGTGTCGCACCTGAACGCGTTTCTGCAAGCTTCGCTGCGCGAACGTCAAACAGCCTCAACCAAAGCGCGAGGCCAACGGGCCGCCACGACGGCGCCCCGGGGCTTCGCATTGTGGAACGTCACATCCGCCCCGGTTCGTTCCAGCAGGGTCTTGGCGATGAAGAAGCCCAGCCCCATCCCGATGTGCCCGGTGCGCGAGCCTTCGGCGTCCGGCCGGCTCGTCACGTAGGGCTCGCCCAGCTTCGCCAGGATGTCGGGGGCGAACCCCGGCCCGTCGTCGCGGACCTCCATGGTGATCGTCTCGGCGTCGAACCGGGCCGAGACCAGGATCTCCGACGTCGCGAAGTCGACCGCGTTCTCGACGAAGGTGGTGAAGGCGTGGGTGATCTCGGGCAGGCGGCGGATGTCGGGGGTCTTCACGTCCTTGGCCCCGGTGACGATGGCCTCGACGCGAACCTCCTTGCTGGCGGAGGCGTGCGGCTCGATCACCTCCTGCACCAGGGCGCGGAGGGACAGGCGTTCGTGGACCTCGTCGGCGGCCTTGTCGGGCGTGGCGGCCAGGCGCTTCAGGATCTCGCGGCAGCGTTCGGACTGGGCGATGAGGAGCTCGGCGTCCTCCTTGACCTGGGGCGCCGTCGCCTCGCGCGCCATCTCCTTGGCGACGATGGAGATGGTGGCGAGCGGCGTGCCCAGCTCATGCGCCGCCGCCGCCGCGAGCGCGCCCAGGGCCGACAGCCGTTGCTCGCGCGCCAGCACGGTCTGGGTGACATCGAGCGCCAGGGAGACGCGGGCGGCCTCCACCACCGACTGGCGCACGTAGCCGGCGATCAGGACGATGCCGGCGATATTGGCCATGGCCGAGATCAGCCGGTACTCCAGCGAGAGCCGCGGCTCCGGCATCGCGGAGGGGTAGCGCAGCGCGGCGACGGCCAGCAGCAGCGAGGCGGCGGACGCCAGTCCGCCCAGGAACATCAGCGGGCGCAGCGGCAAGGTGGCGGCGGCCAGCGTCACCGGCGCGATCAGGACGAGGACGAACGGGTTGGCCGTGCCGCCGATCAGGCTCATCAGGGCCGAAAGCTGCAGGACGTCCAGGGCGAGCTGGGCGACCGCCTCCTGGTCGGACAGCACCTTCTGCATCGGCCAGGCGAACGAGGTCAGCAGGTTCACGAAGGCGCCGGCCGCGATGACCACCGCGCACGGCAGGTAGGGGGCCTGGTAGCGCAGCAGGACGGCCATGGCGGCCAGCAGCGCCACCTGGCCCACGATGACCATCCAGCGGACGGTGACCAGCGTGCGCACCCGCAGGTGTCCGCGGCGGATCGCGGCGGTGTCCCACACGTCTTGCGGTGCGTTCGGCGCGGCCGTATCGAAGCCGGCGGTCGGGGCAGGCGTGTCGCTCATGCGCCGGCCTGTCCGCGCCCGCTACGCAAGGGAGTCCCCATGTCCAGGCGCATCCTGGCGCTCGTCGCGGTGTTGGCGATCGCGCTGGCCATACTCACGGGTCTCGCCGTCCGCCGGGGCGTGCTGGGCCCCGCGCCTCAAACCGTGGCCGTGGGGGGTCCGTTCCAATTGGTCGACACATCCGGGCGCACGGTCGACCAGGACGTGCTGAAGGGCAAGTGGAGTGTCGTCTTCTTCGGCTTCACCCACTGCCCGGACATCTGCCCCACCACCCTGTTCGAGATGGGCCAGGTCGAGCCGCTGCTGGGCGCCGACGCGGCCAAGGTGCAGACGGTGTTCATCACGGTCGACCCGGCGCGCGACACGGTGGCCCAGATGAAGGCCTATGTGGCCAACCCCGCCTTCCCGAAGCGCCTGGTGGGCCTGACCGGCTCCCAGGCCCAGGTCGACGCCACGGCCAGGGCCTACCGCGTCTACTACCAGAAGGTCGGCGACGGCGACGACTACCAGGTCAACCACGCCGCCTACAGCTACCTGATGAACCCCCGGGGCCGCTTCGCCTGCGTGCTGCCCTACGAGCTCACGCCCGAGCAGACCGCGGCGAAGATCAAGGCCGCGATGCAGGACCGAAACGGCGCCGAGAGCTGCTGAGAAAGCCGGCCATGCGGCGCCGCCGCACGGCTGCGCCGTTGGGCGCACTGGCGGAATCTCCTCGAAAGCCGCATCCTCGGCCTTGCGCGTGGCGTTAACTCTCCACATGGTATGTTGCGGCGCACAAAGGCGATCCTGATGCTCTACACCCTCTACGAGGCCGGCTACTACGCGGCGTCCCCCCTGCGCTGGGCGGCGCTCGCGGCGCGAGACTTCTGGAGCTCGCCGCTCAATCCGGCGGCCGACAGCGAAGTCGCCAAGCGCATCTACGCCACCTCGGACCTCTTCGCGAACCTGACCCGGCGCTACGGCAAGCCCGAGTGGATGCTCGATACGGTCCGGATCAACGGCCGCGACGTGCGCGTGCGCGCCCAGGAGGTGTGGTCGACGCCCTGGTGCAAGCTGACCCACTTCTCGCGCGACATGAGCGACCTGCGCCGCGCGGGGAAGACCGAGCTGGAGCCGGCCCTCCTGATCGCCGCGCCCCTGTCGGGCCACTACGCCACCCTGCTGCGCGGCACGGTCGAGGCCTTCCTGCAGGACCACGAGGTGTTCATCACCGAGTGGACCAACGCGCGCGACGTGCCGATCGTCGAAGGCCGCTTCGACTTCCACGACTACATCGACCACATCCGCGAGATGCTGCGCCAGCTCGGCCCGCGCCCGCACGTGGTCGCCGTCTGCCAGCCCGGCCCGCCGGTCCTGGCCGCCGCCGCGCTGATGGCCGAGGACGGCGAGGAGTGCCGCCCGGCCTCGATGACCTTCATGGGCTCGCCGATCGACGCGCGGCTGTCGCCCACGGTCACGAACAGGCTGGCCGAGGACCGGCCGTTCGCCTGGTTTGAGACCAACATGATCTACAACGTGCCGCCGCCCCACCTGGGCGCCGGGCGGCGCGTCTATCCGGGGTTCGTCCAGCTCGCCAGCTTCATGTCGATGAACCTGGACAAGCACCAGGAGGCGCACCGCCGCTACCTGGCGCAGTTGATGGCCGGCGACGGCGACAGCGCCGAAAAGCACCTGGAGTTCTACGACGAGTACCTCTCGGTGCTCGACCTCACCGAGGAGTTCTACCTCCAGACCATCGACGTGGTCTTCCAGCGCTACCTGCTGCCGAAGGGCGAGCTGGAGCACCGCGGCCGCAAGGTGCGGCCCGAGCGGATCACCGACATCGGCCTGCTCACCGTCGAGGGCGAGAACGACGACATCTCGGGCATCGGCCAGACCCAGGCCGCCCACCGCCTCTGCCTCGGCCTGCCGGTCGAGCTGAAGGAAGACTACATCCAGCCGCATGTGGGCCACTACGGCGTCTTCAACGGCAAGCGGTTCCGCGAGGAGATCTACCCGCGCGTCCGCGACTTCGTGCGCCGGATGGAAAAGAGCCAGCAGCGCAAGCCCGTCGCGGTCGCCGCCAAGGCGACCGAGCAGGACGGCGTCGTGCAGATGCGCCCGCGCTCTGCCGGCGCCTGAGGCGGAAGCGGTCGCACTGACGAAAGCCCTCCTCCTCGATGGAGGAGGGTTGGGTGGTGGTGTGGCCGCGGCGTTTGTTCGTCAGGCGCATGTGGCGTCGGCGCCTCTCGCGCCCGGCCGGTGAAGTCCTGCGCACACCACCATCCCCGGCCCTTCCTAGCCTGCCCTCGGGCGGGCCGCGCAGCGGCGCGTCCCGGGGGAGGAGGAAGGGAGACCTGCTCACGTCCTGTCTGCTGGGCTGGCGTCGCAACTTTGCTTAGATTCCCCGGCAGATGAACCTGCTGAGTCGCAGCGCCTCCTATTCCGACGGTGACCGGCTGGACGTGGCCGGGGCGTCCGTGCGGCTGAAGGTGAACCGCCGGGCCCGGCGCGTGTCTCTGCGGCTCGACCGCACCCGGCGCGAGATCGTCGCCACCGCGCCGTCGCTGCGCCGCCTGCCCGAGGCCGCCGCCTTCGCGCGCTCGCGCGCCGCCTGGATCGCCGAGCGGCTGGCCGAACTGCCCCGGGCCGAGGCGCTCCGGCCCGGCATGCTGATCGAGGTGTTCGGCCGCCCCGTGCGCCTCGAGGCCGGCGCGGGCCGCGCCCGCTGGATCGAGCCGGCCGACGGCTCGACGCCCCGCATCGCCGCCATGGGCGAGGGCGAGGGCTTCACCCGCGCCGTGATCCTGGTGATCCGGAAGAAGGCCGCCGAGGTGCTGGGCGCGCGAACGGCCCACTATGCCGCCGCCCTCGGCGCGCCGACGCCGAAGGTCACCGTCGCCGACGCCAGGTCGCGCTGGGGCTCGTGCCGGCCCGGACCGCGCGGGACGCCGGGCGCCGTCCGCTACTCGTGGCGCCTAGCGCTGGCGCCCTTCGAGGTGGCCGACTACGTCGCCGCCCACGAGTGCGCGCACCTCCTGGAACTGAACCACGGCCCGCGCTTCTGGGCCCATGTGCGCAACCTGGTCGGCGACGAACGCCCCCACCGCGCCTGGCTGCGGGCGGAAGGCGCCCGTCTTCACGCCTTCGGAAGATAGCCTCTCTTCCTCTCGGACTGGGGGCGGCCCGTCCGCCCGATTCATGAACCGCAGAGATCGCGGAGACACGCAGAGAGGTCGCGGATGCAACGGAATCCTCCGCGATCTCCGCGGTTCGACCGACGGCCTTTCGGCCGCCCACATGCGTATGCGATCGCCCTGCCCCGGCGGGGCAGGGAAGTCAGAACGGCGGGTCCTGCGGGCGTCGGTCGCGGTCGCGGGGTCTCGGCGGGGGGCGGTCGTCGAACTCCGACGGCGGCGGCTCGTTGCGGTCGCCGCGGAAGAAGCCGGTGACGCCGTCGATGAGCTGGTCGATCGGGCCGTCCTCTTCGGGCGGGGGCGGAGCATAGTCGCCGCCCGGGATCGCCGCCACCTTCAGGCGCGGCAGGGCGGCGGTCATGTAGTCGCGCCAGATGCCGGCGGGCGCCGCGCCGCCCGTGACCCGCTTCATCGGCTTGTTGTCGTCCTTGCCCACCCAGACGGCGGTGACGAAGCCGCCCGTGTAGCCGACGAACCAGGCGTCCCGGTAGTCGCTGGTCGTCCCCGTCTTGCCGGCGATGTCGTAGCCCGGGACCTTGGCGCGGCCGCCCGTGCCGCCGTTGACCACGCCGCGCATCATCGAGACCATCTCGCCCAGCGCCGGCTGGCCGATCACCTGCGCCCGCGGCGGCTGGTCCATCCCGTGTTCGTAGAGCACGCGGCCGGCGGCCGTGCGGATGCGCTCGACGCCGAAGGCCCGCGCCAGGAAGCCGCCGTTGGAGAAGGGCGCGTAGGCCTGGGCCATCTCCAGGGGCGAGACCTCGACCGCGCCCAGCGCCATCGAGGGATCGAGCTGGATCGGCGACGAGATGCCGAGCCGGCGCGCCGTCGCCGCCACGTTCGACGTGCCGACCTCGTTGGCGAGCCGCGCCGCCACGGTGTTCACCGACTGCGCCAGCGCCGTGCGGATGGTGATCGGGCCGAGGTACTCGCCGGTGTAGTTCCGCGGCTCCCACGTCCCGATCCGGATCGGCTCGTCCACCACCGGCGTCTCGGGCGTGCGGCCCGCTTCCATGGCGGTCAGGTAGACGAACGGCTTGAACGCCGATCCGGCCTGCCGCCGGGCCATGGTGGCGCGGTCGAACTGGGTCTGCAGGTAGTTCGTGCCGCCCACATAGGCGCGGATGTGGCCTTCGCCGTCGATGGAGACCAGCGCGCCCTGCTCGACCCCCTGGCCCCTGGCCGCCGCGACGCCCGCCGAAACCGCCTGTTCGGCGCTGGCCTGCAACGGCAGGTCCAGCGTGGTCTCGACCACGAGGTCCTCGGTGGGCTCGCCCACCAGGGCGCGGACCTGGTCGTCTGCCCAGTCGGTGAAGTATTGCGCCCGCTGGTTCGCCAGCACCGGATTGACGCGCACCTTGGCGCGGATCGCCGCATCGCGCTCGGCCGAGGTGATGAACCTGGCCTGCACCATCTCGTTCAGCACGATGGTGGCGCGGCGCGCGGCCCGGTCGGTCGAGGCCACGGGCGAATAGCGCGACGGCCCCTTCATGATCCCGGCCAGCAGGGCGCTCTCGCCCAGCGTCAGTTGCGCGGCGGGCTTGCCGAAATAGCGCTGCGAGGCGGCCTCGATGCCGTAGGCGCCGGCGCCGAAGTAGACCCGGTTCAGGTAGAGTTCGAGGATCTGCTTCTTCGAGAACTTGGCCTCCAGCCAGACCGCCAGGATCAGCTCCTGCGCCTTGCGGCGGTAGTTCTGGTTGGCCGTGAGGAACAGGTTCCGCGCAAGCTGCTGGGTGATGGTCGACCCGCCCCGGAGCGGCCCGCCCTCGTCCTTGTGCTGCATGTTGTAGATCTGGCTGCGGGCGATGCCCCACGGGTTGAACCCGAAGTGCCAGTAGTACCAGCGGTCCTCGATGGCGATGAACGCCTTGGGCACGTAGGGCGGCAGCTTGTCGAGATCGACGGGCGGCGCGTACTGGCTGCCGCGCACGGCGATGAGGCCGCCCGAGCGGTCGAGGTAGCTGACCGAGGGCTGGCGCTTCACGTCGTAGAGCTTCGACGTGTCGGGCAGGTCGACCGCGAACACCGCGAAGAAGGCGACCAGGAAGATCAGGCCCCAGACGCCCAGCACCAGCGTCCAGTAGATCAGCCCCTGCAGGAACGAGCGCCTGGGGCGCTGCGGCTGCTGCTGGCGCCCGCGGCCCGGCGGCTGCGCATTGGCCATTCGGATGTTCTTCCTAACCGCTCACGACCGAAGACGGCCCTGCCCTTAGCCAAAGCCGACGGAACGCCCAACATGATTGACGAGATATGAACGGATGCCCGCCAACCGCGGCGTTTCGAGGGCGGGCGTCGACGAGGCCGGTCGCGGCGGCGCCTTCGCAGATCGGCTCTGCATTCTCGCATAGCGCTATAGAACATTTTGCAGTTGCGCAGGCGATCTTAACACCGTTATCTTTACATTGCTCAGTTCGACGTGCGCCAACGGGAGGGGATACCCGGCGGCGGGCCAAACGCGGCGGGCCGGGCCGGTAGTCAAATCCTTGATGCTGAAAACTCCCCGAACGCTGGAGGGCTCAATGAAGCTCCAAATCCTCGCGGCCTGCGCCGCCCTCGCCTCCCTCACCGCCGGTCAGGCGCTCGCCGCCGACGCCATCACCGCCAAGCTGGCCTCGCCCGTCGCGGCGAAGACCAAGTTCATCGCCGGCGGCGCCATGTTCAACTGCGACGCCGACGCCTGCGTGGCCATGGCCCCGACCTCGCAGACCTTCGCCGTCTCCACCTGCAAGGCGATCGCCGACAAGGTGGGCGTGGTGGCCTCGTTCGACGGCCGCAAGTCGCTGGACGAAGACAAGCTCGCCGACTGCAACGCCAAGGCCGTCGCCAAGGCCGGCTCGACCACGCTGGCCAAGCAGTAAGCCAACGGACTCCCAGCAGCTCTCTAGTCGAGCTTCTGTCACGCCTGGCCCGCGGGGAGACCCGCGGGCCTTTCTTTTTGCGTCGGCGCGCGATTGACGATCTTTGCCAAGCGAGGACTGCAGTCCTCGCCCACGGGTTACGGCTGAGCAGCCTTCCCTCACGGCGCCCCGTCCCTCTCGGTTGCGGCGCACAACGTCGCGTGCTAGTGAGCGCGCGGCTTTGGGCCGGGGGTCATGCACGACCCTGGGTCCGACGTGCTTTTTTCAAGCGCTTTCAAGCCTTTAGCCGCAGCGGACCGGTCCGTTTGCGGCGCGCGAAATACGACCCGGGCGGACAGTAGTGGCAGACGACTCCAGCGCAGCGAACGTGGGCCTCAGATACGCCCAAGCCCTCTTCGATCTGGCGAGCGATGAGAAGAACGTCGCCGCCGTCGAGAAGGACCTGCAGTCCCTGAAGGCCGCGATGGCGGACTCGAAGGACCTGCGGACCCTCATCGGCTCGCCGACCTTCAGCGCCGAGGACAAGGGCAAGGCCCTCGTCGCCGTGGGCGCCAAGGCGAAGTTCAACATGACGACGCTGAAGTTCCTGGGCCTCCTGGCCTCGAACGGCCGCGCCGCCGCCCTGCCCAGCGTCATCGACGCCTACGCCAGGCTGTCGGCCGCCGCCCGCGGCGCCGTCTCGGCCGAGGTCACCACCGCGATCCCGCTCACCGCCGCCCAGGCGAAGGGCGTGCAGGCCGCGCTCCGCCAATCGCTGGGCAAGGACCCTGAGATCACGACCCGCGTCGATCCGGCCCTCCTGGGCGGGATCAAGGTGAAGGTCGGCTCCCGCCTCTTCGACGCTTCGCTGAAGTCGAAGCTCGACTCCCTGAAATTCGCCCTCAAGAGAGCGTAGAAACGATGGATATCCGCGCCGCCGAGATCTCGGCCATCCTCAAGTCCCAGATCGCCAACTTCGGCGAGGAAGCCGACGTATCGGACGTCGGCTCCGTGCTGAGCGTCGGCGACGGCATCGCCCGCGTCTTCGGCCTCGACAACGTCCAGGCCGGCGAGATGGTGGAGTTCCCCTCCGCCGGCGTGAAGGGCATGGCCCTGAACCTCGAACGCGACAACGTCGGCGTCGTGATCTTCGGCCAGGACCAGGCCATCAAGGAAGGCGACGAAGTCCGCCGCCTCTCGGAGATCGTGGACGTGCCGGTCGGCCGTGGCCTGCTGGGCCGCGTGGTCAACCCGCTGGGCGAGCCGATCGACGGCAAGGGCCCGATCCAGAACGTGGCCGAACGCCGCCGCGTGGACGTGAAGGCCCCGGGCATCATCCCGCGCAAGTCGGTGCATGAGCCGGTGCAGACCGGCCTGAAGGCCATCGACAGCCTGATCCCCGTCGGCCGCGGCCAGCGCGAGCTGATCATCGGCGACCGCCAGACCGGCAAGACCGCCGTGGCGATCGACACCATCCTGAACCAGAAGGCGATCAACGCCGGCACGGATGAGAGCGCCAAGCTCTACTGCATCTACGTCGCCATCGGCCAGAAGCGCTCGACGGTCGCCCAGATCGTCAAGACGCTCGAGGAGCGCGGCGCGCTCGACTACACGATCGTCGTCTCGGCCACGGCGTCCGAGCCGGCGCCGCTGCAGTTCCTGGCCCCGTTCGCGGGTTGCGCCATGGGCGAGTGGTTCCGCGACAACGGCATGCACGCCGTCATCATCTACGACGACCTTTCCAAGCAGGCCGTCGCCTACCGCCAGATGTCGCTGTTGCTGCGCCGCCCGCCGGGCCGCGAAGCCTATCCGGGCGACGTGTTCTACCTGCATAGCCGGCTCCTCGAGCGGGCTGCGAAGCTGAACGAGGACAACGGTTCGGGCTCGCTGACGGCGCTGCCGCTCATCGAGACCCAGGCCAACGACGTGTCGGCCTACATCCCGACCAACGTGATCTCGATCACCGACGGCCAGATCTTCCTCGAGACCGACCTCTTCTTCCAGGGCATCCGCCCGGCGGTGAACGTCGGCATCTCGGTGTCGCGCGTGGGCTCCTCGGCGCAGATCAAGGCGATGAAGGCCGCGTCCGGCCCGATCAAGGGCGAGCTCGCCCAGTACCGGGAAATGGCCGCCTTCGCGAAGTTCGGTTCGGACCTCGACGCCGCCACCCAGCGCATGCTGGCCCGCGGCGAGCGCCTGACCGAGCTCCTGAAGCAGCCGCAGTACGCGCCGCTGTCGGTCGAGGAGCAGGTGGCGGTGATCTACGCCGGCACCCGCGGCTACCTCGACAAGGTCGCGACCAACCAGGTCGGCCGTTTCGAGCGCGAGCTGCTCTCGAACCTGCACGCCAAGCACCAGGGCCTGCTGGACAAGATCCGCACCGAGAAGGACCTCAAGAACGTCGAAGACGATCTGAAGGCCGCCCTCGCGGCGTTCGCGGACACCTTCGCCTGACATCCTGATGGTCGCGGATCAACCCAAAGCACTGGGCGCCTGGTCGGGCGAGTTCGGTGATCGGTATACGGCGCGCAACGCCCGTACCGCCGACGCCGTCCGCGGCCGCGCGCGCGTCTGGGGCGAGGTGTTCCGCACGATCGTCGGCGACATGCCGGCGTCGGCGCTGGAGGTGGGCCCGAACCTGGGCCTCAACCTCCAGGGCATCCAGGCGCTCGCCGACGTGGACCTCTGGGGCATCGAGCCGAACCCGGCCGCGCGCCGGCGCCTGGTGGAAGACGGGATCCTGCCCGCCGACCGCGTGATCGAAGGCTTCGGCCACGAGATCCCGCTGGCCGACGGGGCGGTGGAGATGGCCTTCACCTCGGGCGTGCTGATCCACGTGGACCCCAGCCTGCTCGACCGGACGATGCGCGAGATCCATCGCGTCTCGTCCAGGTACGTCTTCTGCGCGGAGTACTTCTCGCCCAAGGCCGAGACGATCTCCTACCGCGGCGAGACGGACCTGCTCTTCAAGAACGACTTCGGGTCGCTCTACCTCGACAATTTCCCCGACCTCGTGCTCGTCGACTACGGGTTCTTCTGGCGAAGGACGACCGTGATGGACGACAGCACCTGGTGGCTCTTCAGGAAGGCTTGACGGCGTATGGCCAGCGTCAAGGAGATGCGCGTTCGGATCGCTGCGGTGAAATCCACCCAGAAGATCACGAAGGCGATGCAGATGGTGGCGGCGGCGAAGCTGCGCCGCGCGCAGAACGCCGCGCAGGACTCGCGCCCCTACGCCCAGCGCATGGCGGCGGTGATCGCCAACCTGGCGGCCGGGGTCAGCGGCGACGGCGCCCCGAAGCTGCTGGTCGGCACGGGGTCGGACCAGCGCCACCTGGTGGTGATCGCGACGTCGGACCGCGGCCTCGCGGGCGGCTTCAACACCTCGATCGTGCGGGCCGCGCGCCAGCACATCGACGGCCTGCTCGCCGCCGGCAAGGACGTGAAGATCATCACCGCCGGCCGCAAGGCCCGCGACCAGCTCCGCCGGCTGCACGCCACGCGCCTCGTCGAGGGCTACGAGGTCGGCGGCAACCCGTCGCTCGCCGTCGCCGAAGAGGTGTCGGCCAAGGTCCAGGCGCTGTTCGAGGCCGGTGAGGTCGACGTCGTCACGCTCTTCTTCAGCCAGTTCAAGTCGGTCGTCACCCAGACCCCGACCGCGCGCCAACTGATCCCGGCCGAGGTCGCCGATGGCGGCGCGGTCCCCGCGCAGGCGGGGATCGATCTGAAGGGCGCGTCCTACGAGTACGAGCCGGACGAAGCCACGATCCTCGCCGACCTCCTGCCGCGCAACATCACGACCCAGATCTTCTCCGCCATGCTGGAGAACCAGGCCGGGTTCTTCGCCGCCCAGATGACGGCGATGGACAACGCCACCCGCAACGCCGGCGACATGATCGCCAGCCTCACCCTGCAGATGAACCGAGCCCGCCAGGCGCAGATCACCAAGGAGCTGATCGAGATCATCTCCGGCGCCGAAGCGATCTAGACCGAACACACGAAAGAGAACGACGATGGCCACCACCACCGCCAAAAAGCCCGCCGCCAAGGCCCCCGCGAAGGCTCCGGCCAAGCGCGCCCCGGCCAAGTCCGCCGCCGCCCCGCAGGCCGCCGCCGCCCAGGGCGTCGCCACCGGCAAGCTGGTGCAGATCATCGGCGCCGTCGTCGACGTCGAGTTCGACGGCCACCTGCCGGCGATCCAGAACGCGCTGGAGACCACCAACACCGACCAGCGGACGGGCCAGCCCTTCCGCCTGGTGCTGGAAGTGGCCCAGCACCTCGGCGAGAACACCGTGCGCGCCATCGCCATGGACACCACCGAGGGCCTGACCCGCGGCCAGCCCGTGGTCGACACCGGCAAGGCGATCATCGTGCCGGTGGGCCCCGCCTGCCTCGGCCGCATCATGAACGTCATCGGCGACCCGATCGACGAAGCCGGCCCGATCGACTCGGCCTTCTCGGCGCCGATCCACCGCGAGGCCCCGTCCTTCGCCGAGCAGTCGACGCAGGCCGAGGTGCTGGTCACCGGCATCAAGGTCATCGACCTGCTCTGCCCCTACACCAAGGGCGGCAAGATCGGCCTGTTCGGCGGCGCCGGCGTCGGCAAGACCGTGACGATGCAGGAGCTGATCAACAACATCGCCAAGGCGTACGGCGGCTACTCCGTGCTGGCCGGCGTGGGCGAGCGGACCCGCGAGGGGAACGACCTCTACCACGAGATGATCGAGTCCAAGGTCAACATGGATCCGAAGGAGAACAACGGCTCGACCGAAGGCTCCAAGTGCGCCCTGGTCTACGGCCAGATGAACGAACCCCCGGGCGCCCGCGCCCGCGTGGCCCTGACCGGCCTGGCCCAGGCGGAGTACTTCCGCGACCAGGAAGGCAAGGACGTGCTCCTGTTCATCGACAACATCTTCCGCTTCACCCAGGCCGGCTCGGAAGTGTCGGCGCTGCTGGGCCGCATCCCCTCGGCCGTGGGCTATCAGCCGACGCTGGCCACCGAGATGGGCAACCTGCAGGAGCGGATCACCTCGACCTCGAAGGGCTCGATCACCTCGGTGCAGGCCATCTACGTGCCCGCCGACGACCTGACCGACCCGGCGCCGGCCGCCTCGTTCGCCCACCTGGACGCGACGACCGTGCTGAGCCGCGACATCGCCGCCCAGGCCATCTTCCCCGCCGTGGACCCGCTGGACTCCACCTCGCGGATCATGGACCCGCTGGTGATCGGCGAGGAGCACTACCAGGTCGCCCGCCGGGTCCAGGAGACCCTGCAGACCTACAAGCAGCTCAAGGACATCATCGCCATCCTCGGGATGGACGAGCTGTCGGAAGAGGACAAGCTGATCGTGGCCCGCGCCCGGAAGATCCAGCGCTTCCTGTCGCAGCCGTTCCACGTGGCCGAACAGTTCACCAACACGCCCGGCGTGCTGGTCAGCCTCGAAGACACCATCCGCTCGTTCAAGGCGCTGGTGGACGGCGAGTACGACCACCTGCCCGAGCCGGCCTTCTACAACGTCGGCAACATCGAGGACGCGGTCCGCAAGGCCGAAGCCCTCGCCGCGGAAGCGTAAGGTCGATGGCCGAGAAGCTGCACTTCTCCCTGGTCTCGCCGGAACGGGAACTGTTCTCGGGCCCGGTGGACCAGGTGGACGCGCCGGGCTCCGAAGGCGACTTCGGCGTCCTGGCGGGCCACGCGCCGTTCATGACCGCGCTGAAGGAAGGCCCCGTGCGGGTCCACGCCGACGGCCGGGTCACCACCTACGAGGTCCGTGGCGGTTTCGCCGACGTGACGCCGGAAGGGCTCACGATCCTGGCGGAGCACGCTTCGGAAGCGGCCTGAACAGGCATAGATTTGACTGCCGTAAATTGGCCGTCTTCGGGCCTTGCATAGGGCGTGATGACCAAGTTCTATGCCCGGCACAGTCAGGGGTTTTTGAACATGCGCCGCCTCGTCCTCCCGAGCCTGATCCTCGCCGCCGGCCTCGCCGGCGCGGCCTACGCCCAGGACCCGGCCGCCCAGCCGGCGCCGCCCGCGGACGCCGTTCCGGCTCCGCCGGCCGAGGAAGCCGCGCCGCCGGCCGCTGCGCCTGCCGCCCCGACCGTGGAAACGCCGGCCCCGCCGCCGCCGACCCTGCCCACCGCCGGCCCGGGCTTCGACGCGATCCAGATCATCGAGAAGGTCTGCGTGCCGGTCGTGCGCGGTGAGTCGCTGGACTCGGTCGCCAAGGCCAACGGCTTCAAGATGAACCGGCGCGACCAGACCTGGAGCCGCCAGTTCAACGCCGACAACAAGGCCTCGCAGGTGATCGTCTTCCCGACGGGCTCGAACCGGACGGTCTGCAACGTCGAGCTCCGCTACGCGATGGGCGCCGACGTCGACATCGCCAAGTCGCTGAACGTCTGGTCGTTCGTGCATCAGCCGCCGCTGGACCCGACCGCCAACTACACCCAGCCGCAGGACCCGGACGGCCTGAAGCGCGTGCGCCGCTCGTGGGAGTACCTGGAGCAGGGCAGGTCGGTCGGCCTGAACTTCTCCACCGTGCGCAAGCCTGACGACAGCGCGCTCTCGCCCAAGTACGACACGGGCACGATGCAGTATCAGGAACGCGCTCTGTAATGAGCGCGCTCGACGCCGCCGGCCTCGCAGGCGTGCTGATGATCCTGGTGGCCTACGCGGCCGCCGCGATGGGCCGGCTGGACGCCAACCGGCCCATTTCGCTGCTGGCCAACATGGTCGGCGCGAGCCTGATCCTGGCCTCGCTGCTGGCGGGCGACTTCAACCTCTCGGCCACCGTGATGGAAGGCGCGTGGGCGCTGGTTGCGGCGTTCGGCCTGTTGCGCTGGGCGCTGACCCGGAACCGGGCCTAGGGTCCAGGGTCAAATCCTTCAGCGCGAATGCAATGACTTCCGCGATCAGCGGGAGTTGTTGGATCAACTCAGCTCGCGTTGGACCTGGCCCCCTAGGCGTCGACCAGGACCTCGGTCTCGAGCCAGTCCAGCACGATCGCGGCCGCGTCTTCCCAGCCCTCCTCGCCGATCAGCCAGTGGCTCATGCCGGGCAGCGCTTGGAAGCGGCCGCCGATGCGCTGGGCGGTCTGGCGGATCGTCGCGGCGGGATGCACCACGTCGCGCTCGCCGGCGAGCGCCAGCGAACGGCACGGCAGCGGGCCGGAACCCACGCTGGTGGTCATGAACGGGTCCAGCCACCAGTTCAGCACCTCGCGCACCGCCCGGCTGCTCTCGGGCCGCAGGCGGTCGAGGATGGCGTCGCGCTGCGCCTTGGCGACACGGTCCAGGCTGTGGTGGCGCATCAGGCGCCGGTCGGGCTGCACCGCGCCCGAGAAGAACGGGTCGACCATCTGCACGCCGAAGGCGGTGATCGCCTCCTCGACGCTGGAGCCCGGCACGCCCCAGGGGGCCGACGGCGCCAGCAGCGCCAGGGCCTTCGCGTGCATCCGGCGCGCGGCGAGCTGGCAGACGAGCCCGCCCATGGAGTGGCCCAGCAGCACCGGGCGCTCGGGCAGGCCTTCGCAAAGTTGCACGACCGCGCGGGCGTAGTCGCTCATCGAGAGGCCGGCCACCGATCCACCCGGCGCGTGCCCCGGCAGGTCGGGCGCATGCACGGTCCAGCCGCGCGCCTCGAAGGGCTCGCGGAAGGCCTCGAAAGCCCAGCCGCCGCAGAAGGCGCCGTGAACCATCACCACAGTCGGCATGCTATCCCCCAACGCCGCTGGGGCGTCGCCCGCACCCTAGACCGAAGTCGCGAAGGCTTCGTGCAGGAATCAGGCCGCGGAGCTCTTCGTCGCGGCGAAGGGCGCGAAGGCCCGGGCGACCGCTTCGTAGGTCGCCCGCTTGAACGGCACGATCAGCTCCGGCGTCTCGGCCAGGTAGCCCCAGCGCCAGGCGTCGAACTCCTGCTGGTGGTGCGAGGCCAGGTCGAACTCGGCCTCGCCGCCGTCGAAGCGCAGCGCGAACCACACCTGCTTCTGCCCCCTCCAGCCGCGGGAGAGCTCCTGCGCCACGAGGGGCGGGTAGTCGTAGGTGAGCCAGCCGTCCGTACGGCCGAGATAGGTCGCCGTCGTCGCGCCGGTCTCTTCCCGCAGCTCGCGCCGCGCGGCGGCCTCCAGGTCCTCGCCGTCGTCGACGCCGCCTTGCGGGAACTGCCAGCAATGGGACCCCTCGGTCCTGCGCCGCTTGCCCAGCCAGACGCGGCCGTCCGGATGGAACAGCACCACGCCCACGTTGGGGCGGTAGGACGACAGGTCGATCGTGGTCATCGGGCGGGCGGCGCGTCAGCGCTTGGCGGTGAGGGCGCTGGCGGGCGCCAGCAGGTAGCCCCTCTGTTCCACCGCATTGGCCCAGGACGCAACCTTCTCCAGCGTCACGGGATAGGCGAAGCCCGAGCCCAAGGCCTGGCCCCGCTGCAGGGCGCCCGATTCCAGCGCCGAGAGCTGCTGGTCGATGGCCGGGCCCGACAGCTTGTCGTCGATCACCCGCTCCGCCGTGGCGCGGGCCATGCCGCCGCCGCGCCGCGCCGCCGATCCGTCGTCGATGAAGGCGAGGCCCCGGCCCTTCACGGAGCTGGCGAAGGCGTTGTAGGCCGCGTCGGTGGCGAGGAAGCGCGAGCCCAGGTAGTTGGTCAGGCCGAAGTAGCCGGTGGCGCGGCTGAGGATCCACTCCAGCTTCTTCACCGTCTCCGGCGGCTGGCCGGCGGCCATCAGGGTGTAGGGGCCGGGGTCGTTGTCCGGATAGTCGACCGGCTCCATCGGCGTTTCCAGCAGCACCTCGTGGCCGTGGGCGCGGGCCATGTCGATCCAGCCCTGCAGGCCTGCCGCATAGACGACGAACGACAGCGTGATCTCCGGGCGCAGCGTCTCGATCGCCTGGCGGGTGGCGCGGGCGTTCAGGCCCAGGCCGCCGATGACCAGCGCCACCTTGGGCCGCCCGTTGGCCGTGAACGGCCGCGCATAGGCCTGGGCCGGCGTGCGGCCGTCCTGGGCGATGATCGGCAGCGGGCCGCCGGGGCCCGGCGCGTAGAACCCGGCGATGGGGGAGACGGCGAGGCCCGGGCCGGCGTAGACCGGCGCCGGCGGCGAAGGCGTGGCGGGCGCGGCCGCGCCGGGCGCTAGCGGGCGCTCGGAGAGGCTGACCACGTCGCGGTAGGTGTGCGGCTGGCCGTGTGCGGGCTTCAGCGCTTCGCGCCAGCCCGCCGGGGCATGGCCGGCCTCCAGGGGCACCCGGACCTCGGTCGCGGCGCCGCCCACCGGGCCCAGCAGGTTCGCCAGGGCGAACACGCAGCCCGCGAACAGCGCGGACGCCGCGCCCAGGCCCACGGCCGGGCTCGTGAACACGCCCCGCAGGTCGATCTGCGGCGCCTTCAACCGGGGAAGCGCTATGCTGGCCAAGGGGAGCCCTCCTCAGCCGACACCCTCGCCCGACATGGTTAACGCCGGCTTTCGGCGGGCTCGCCCAGCCGCTGCGAAGCGGCGCCTTCCGATTCGAGGAACCACGGAATACGCGGAATGGCGCGGAAGGCGTCGGCGCTGTTTCCGCGTTCTTCCGCGTATTCCGTGGTTCCAAGACGACTGAGCCTCCGCTTTCGCGGAGGCTCGCCGAAAGCACTGGAACGGCGCTCGTCTACTTCTGCGTGGTCTGCGGCGGCTTCACTTCGGCGACCTTGGCCTTCGAGACGATCTCGGCCAGGCGCGCCGTCGGCTTCGGCAGCTTCGGCGTGGCCGCGACCGAGCCGTACTTCAGCACGTCCATGGCGCGGGCCACCTGGAAGTCCTTCTTCTCGTCGAAGCCTTCCGGGGGCGCCTCGGCGGGCTCGTGGGCGCCGCGGCGCACCTTGCCCTCGTCGGCGTTCAGGGCGTTCTTGAAGCTGGCCTCCGAGAACTGGTAGCTGCGGTTGGCGATGATCTGCGCTTCGTCGCGGCTGGACGCGACCTCGAGGTCCGGCGTGATGCCGGTCTTCTGGATCGAGCGGCCGGACGGCGTGTAATAGCGCGCCGTGGTCAGCTTCAGCGCGCCGTCGATGCCGCCGCGCAGCGGGATCACGGTCTGCACCGACCCCTTGCCGAAGCTGGTGAGGCCCACCAGTTCCGCGCGCTTGCGGTCCTGCAGGGCGCCCGCGACGATCTCCGCCGCCGAAGCCGAGCCCGAGTTGATCAGCACCACGATCGGCATGCCCTTGGTGATGTCTCCCGGGCGGGCGTTGTAGCGCTCGACGTCGCGCGGGTCGCGGCCGCGCTGGCTGACGATCTCGCCGCCTTCCAGGAACAGGTCCGACACGCCGACCGCCTGGTCGAGCAGGCCGCCCGGGTTGTTGCGCAGGTCGAGGATCAGGCCCTTGGCCTTCGGGTTCTTGGCCCGGGCGTCGGCGAACGCGGCCTCGGCCTCGTCCGTCGTCTTCTCGTTGAAGCTGGCGATGCGCAGGACGATGTCGTCGCCCTCCAGCCGCGCCGTCACGTTCTTCGGCTTGATGACCTCGCGCACGAGCTTCACGTCGAACGGGTCGGACTTCTCGCGCGCGATGGTGAGCGAGACGGTCTCGCCCGGCTTGCCGCGCATCTGCTTGACGGCCTCGGTGACCGACAGGCCCAGCACGCTCTCGCCGTTCACGGCGGTGATATAGTCGCCGGCCTTGATCCCGGCGCGGGCGGCGGGCGTGCCGTCCATCGGCGAGATCACCTTCACGACGCCGTCTTCGCTGGTCACCTCGATGCCCAGGCCGCCGTACTCACCGCGCGTCTGGTCGCGCATGTCGTCGAAGTCCTGGGGATTGAGGTAGCCGGAGTGAGGGTCGAGCGAGGTGAGCATCCCGTCGATCGCCGACTGGATCAGCTTCGTATCGTCCACTTCGGTGACGTACTGGTTCTCGACGGTGTTCAGCACGTCGCCGAACAGGCCGAGCATCCGATAGGTCTTGGCCCGCGGCTGCGAAGAGGCCAGCGCCTGCTGGCTCACGTAGGCCATGGAGCCCGCGCCGAGAACGAACGCCGACGCACCGATCAGGAGATACTTCTTCATAGCCTGGCTCAGACTCCCTTTCGCGGAGATGCCCCGCTTATGGATCAGGCCGAAGCGACGGTTTTGAGGCCGCAATCAGCCCGACTTGTTTCAACCGCCCGCCTTGGCCAGCCACCGGGCCGGATCGACGGGCGAACCCTGCTCGCGGACCTCCAGATAGAGTTCCGAGGCCGCATGTCGGTCACCGGTAGCCCATCCGACAGGTTGACCCTCCGCGACGGATTGTCCGACCTCGATCGACGTTCTCTCCAGACCAGCAAGCACGAGATGATATCCACCGGCTAGTCTTAATATCACGATGACGCCCCAACCCTTTACCGGGCCCACGTACTGGACGGACCCCGACGCCGGGCTGACGGCCTGGCCGCCCCCGGGCGCGGACAGCGTCAGGCCGTTGGAGCGGCCGCCGCCGGCGAGCGGGTCGCCGAACTTCCGCAATACGCTCCCGGCGACCGGATAGACGAGGCGCGTCGGCGGCGTGAGCTGAGCCGTATCGTCGCCGACCGCGCCCCTGAGTCGCAGGCCCGCCGACGACGCCGGCGTCGGCAGGGCTTCGGCCGCGAGGCTGTCGCGCTCGAAGAGGGCCTCGCTCTGGACGGCCGCCAGCCGCCGCTGGCGCATCACCTCGGTCGCGCCCTGGGCGTAGGTCTGGGCGCGGCCGGTGAGCTCGGGCGTCATGGCGCGCACCAGGATCGCGGCGCGCACGGCGTCGCGGGCGTCGTCGGGCGAGACCAGCAGCGCCGGCGGCGGATCGCGCCGCAGCAGCTCCAGAACCGACAGCAGCCGCGAGAGCCGGTGGGTGTTGGCGCCCTGGTCGACCGACAGCGTGGTCTCGGCCGCGTTCAACCGTTCGAGCCGGTCGGTCGTGGCGGCGAAGGCGGCGGCGCCGGCCAGCAAGGCCGCGGCGCCCGAGAGGAGGAGAATCCGCATCAATCCCGATGATACGGCGATCCGGCGAGAATGGAGACAGCGCGGTAGATCTGTTCGGCGAGCATCGCGCGGGCCAGGGCGTGCGGCCAGGTCTGCGGCCCGAACGCCAGCGTGCCCTGCGCCGCCTTCACGAGCTCCGGATCCAGCCCGTCGGCCCCGCCGATCAGGAACACGAGCCGCCGCACGCCGCGGTCCCGTAGCATCCCGATCTCTCCGGCGAAGGCGCGCGAGGCCCGCGCCTTGCCGCGCTCGTCGCAGGCGATGACGTGGCTGCCGGCGAGATGGGGCCGGAGCGCCTCGGCCTCGGCCGCCTTGCCGGGCTTCCGGCTCTCGACCTCCACCACCTCGACCGGCCCGAGGCCGAGCGCACGCCCGGCCGCGGTGGCGCGCTCGACGTACAGCTTCACGAGCTCCGTCTCGGGCGAGCGGGAGAGCCGCCCGATGGCGACGACGGCCATCTTCATGCGAGCGGCAGCGCCCCCTCCACGCTTCGGGTCCCCCTCCCCCATGAACGGGGGAGGTACTGGAAAACGCGAACCTCCCCTGCGCAGCGGGGGAGGGGGACCGCGAAGCGGTGGAGGGGGCGCTGGGTCTGCACGGCCGTCAGGTCAACGGCGGCGGTGCGACGAAGCCGCCGAACTCGCGTTCCAGCAGGCCGGCCACGTGGATGGTCGTGCGGTCTTCGAGATATGGGCCGATCACCTGCAAGCTCATGGGCAGGCCGCCACGGGTGAACCCCATCGGGCAGGCCGTCGCCGGAAGGTTGGGCAGAAGCGCGATCCCCGGCCAGGCGATCTGGCCGAAGTAGGGCGTCGCCTCGCCGTTGACGACATGGATCCGGGCCTGCTGGTCAGGATTGTCGTCGTGCGGGAAGGCGGGGACGCCGAACGTCGGCGCCAGCACCACGTCGAACGCCTCGAAGAACGCGCCCCAGGCCCGGCGGAACGCCAATTGGGCGTCCAGCAGGTTCATCCACTCATGGGCATTGATCGGGGTGGCGCCCGGCGTTCCGCGCGACATCGCCGCGCCGAGCAGGCCCATGTAGACACCATGCTGCGCCGCGAGGTCGGGCAGCAGGTCGCTGCTGCGCGTGACGCGGGCGCCCAGACGGTCCAGCCGCCGCGCCACCTCGTCCAGCGCCTGGGCGATCTCGTCGTCCAGGGCCGCCACCGGATGTCGGTCGATCACGAAGACGCGGTGGTCGGCCAGATCGGCCTGGCGCGGCGCAGGCAGGTCCAGCCGATAGCCCACGGCTTCTTCCGGTTCGGGGCCGGCCAGCACGCCCAGGGCGAGATCGAGGTCGGCGGCGCTGCGGGCCAACGGGCCGACGACGGCCAGGGCGATCGGCCCGGCGTCCAGGCCGGGCGGCGAGTGTCCCCTCAGCGGAATCACGCCGTAGCTGGGCTTGTGGCCATAGACCCCGCAGAACCCGGCCGGGACCCGGATCGAGCCCCCGATATCCGAGCCCAGCTCCAGCGGCGTCATCCCCGCCGCCAGCGCCGCGGCGCTGCCCCCGGAAGAGCCGCCCGGCGAGCGCGAGAGGTCCCACGGATTGCGGGTGCGACCGTAGACGGGATTGTGGCTCTGCCAATCGGCGAGGAAGGGCGGCACATTGGTCTTGCCGACGATGATCGCGCCCGCCGCCTTCAGCCGCTGGACCGCCACCGCGTCGGTGGGCGCGGTCCAGCCGGTGAACGCCGGGCTGCCCCAGGTGGAGGGCAGGCCCTCGACGTTGTTGCTCTCCTTCACCGTCATCGGCAGGCCCAGCAGCGGGCGGCGCTCGCCCTTGGCGATCAGGGCGTCGGCCGCGCGGGCGGCGTCGCGGGCGCGGTCGAAGTCGCGGACGACGACCGCGTTCAGCGCGCGGTCGCGGTCCTCGATGCGCGCGATCAGCGCATCGGTCAGCTCCAGCGCCCCCACCTTCCGCGCGGCGAGCATCTCGACGAGCTCGCCCGCGGTGTGATCGACGACATCGCGGCCCACCGTCTCGTGGCTGGGGGTCTCGGACATGGCGTGCTTTCTCCCTGGAAGGATCGCATCACCCGGCCCGGCCGGAGTCCAGCCGCGAATGACGGGCTCAGGCCACGGGCTCGCCCAGCACCTCGCTCGACCGCAGTTGCTCACGCGCGTCGGCGAACAGGTGCTCGGCGATCTGCACCGCGTTCAGCGCCGCGCCCTTCAGCAACTGGTCGCCCGAGACCATCAGGCAGACCGAGCGGCCGGTGGGGTCGGCCAGGTCGGTGCGGAAGCGGCCGGCCAGGACGTCGCCCTGCCCCTGCGACTCCGAGGGCATCGGGAAGTGGTTGCCCGCCCGGTCGTCCACGATCCGCACGCCCGGCGCGCCCGACAGCACCTCGCGCGCCGCCTCCGGGCTCACCGGCTCGGGGAACTCCAGGGTCATGGCGATGGTGTGGGCCCGCAGGACCGGCACGCGGACGCTGGTGATGCCGACGGGCAGGTTCGGGCGGCCCAGCAGGCGCTGGGTCTCGGCCACCACCTTCAGCTCCTCGCCGTTGTAGCCGCTCTCGAGATCGACGCCGCTGTCGTGGCTGAACAGGTTGAAGGCGTAGGGGTGCTTCAGCACCTGCGGCGCATAGGCCTCGCCGGCCAGGTGGGCCGCGGTCGAGGCCCGCAGCTCCTCCATCGCCGCCGCGCCGGCGCCGGACGCCGCCTGATAGGTCGACAGGCGAACGCGGGTCAGGCCGAAGGCGCGGTGCAGCGGCTGGATCGCCATCGCCGCGATGATCGCCACGCAGTTGGGATTGGCCACCACGCCGCGGTGCGCCACCAGCATGTCGAGGTTCACCTCGGGCACCACCAGCGGGCAGTCCGGGTCCATCCGGAAGGCCGAGGAATTGTCGACCACCACCGCGCCGGCGGCGACGGCGACGGGCGCCCAGGTCCTGGACTGGCCGGCCCCGGCCGAGAACAGCGCCAGGTCCACGTCGTTGAAGCTGGCGTTATCGACCGCATCGACCGTCAGCTCCTCGCCGCGGAACGCGAGCTTGCGGCCCGCCGAGCGCGGCGAGGCCAGCAGCTTCAGCCGCGCCAGCGGGAAGTCGCGCTGCTCCAGGCAGCGGATCAGCTCGACGCCCACGGCGCCGGTCGCGCCGAGGATGGCGACGTTGGGATGGGCTCTGCGGAAGGTCTGGAAGGTCATGGCGGCGTCTCCTGATGGGCGGAGGCGCGGGGTGCTGGTCCGGTGATCGGGGCCCCGCGCTTCGGCGGGGCTCTCTCCGGGTGTGTGCTCGCTTCAGATCACGCGCGCACCCGTCGACGCCCCGCAGGAGCGGGTCGTTTTCCGGGTGATAATCATGGTCGCGCGGACGAACATCGCAGGCGCTTTAGCTGCGCAAGGCGCGGCTGTAAAGCGCCGTTCCCTCCCTTGATGGGGAGGGAAGGGGCTCAGACGGCGGCGCGGTGGCCGCCGGTCTCGACCGACCAGATCTTCTCGATGTTGTAGAAGGAGCGGACCTCGGGCCGGAACAGGTGGACGATCACGTCCCCGGCGTCGATCAGCACCCAGTCGGCGCTGGGCATGCCTTCGATCCGGCACTTGCCGTAGCCCGCCTCCTTCAGCGAACGCAGCAGGTGGTCGGCCATCGCGCCCACGTGCCGCTGCGAGCGGCCGGACGCGACGATGAGCCCGTCGGCGACGGGGCTCTTTCCCTTGAGGTCGATGAAGACGACGTCCTGGGCCTGGTCATCGTCCAGGCGATTGAGGATCAGGTCCTCGATCGCGGTGTTGCGGCCCGGGTCCTGGATCGAGGCCTCGGTCTTCGCCGGGGTCTCGTGCGCACTCGGCGCGGGGTTACGGTTCAGCGGGGTAGCTCCTTTGTGTCCTCGCCAGCGGGACCCTACCACATCATGGGCGCGCGGTCAGGCGCCTCGCGACCCGATCAAGCCTTCGCCCGGCGCATCCGTTCCCGAAGCGCGGTGGATGACTGGAAATTGAGCGGCCCCCGCAGGAAGACCCAGCCCGGCGGCTTCGAACCCGGCAGGTCCATGGCCGCCGCCGACGAGCGCCGGGAGTGGGCGAACCGCTTTGCGGTGGGCGAGAACCGGCTCTTGAGCGAGATCCAGGGGCGCGAGACCACGGCCACCGGGACCTCGTGCATGATCTGCGTCCAGCCCTTCCACCGGTGGAAGCCGGCCAGGCTGTCCGCGCCCATGATCCAGACGAAGTGGACGCCCGGGAAACGCGCCTTGAGGGTGCGGATGGTGTCGATGGTGTAGGCCGAGCCCAGGCGGGTCTCGATGTCGGAGATCACCATGCCCGGCCCCTGCGCCAGCGCCCGGGCGCCGGCCATGCGCTGGGGGAGGTCGGCCGTCTCGTGGCGCGACTTCAGCGGGTTCTGCGGCGAGACGAGCCAGACCACGCGATCCAGGCCCAGTCGCCGCCGGGCCGTCTCGGCCACGTGGGCGTGGCCTTCGTGCGCCGGGTTGAACGAGCCGCCGAAGAGGCCGACCCGCATGCCCGGCCTGAGCGTGAAGCCCAGCCTCAGCGCCCCGGGACGTCCTGCGACGGGCGCGCGGCGCGCCGGGCCTGCAAACCACATGCGCCGGCGCTACCGGTTGCGCGGCGGGGTGGCTGCGCCCCCGCGGTCGAGGTCGAGGTCGCTCTGCCGGACGCGGGCGCGGACCGTGAAGACGCCGTCGCCGGCCAGCACGCCGCCGCGGGCGAAGAGCCGCCCGTGCTCCCAGTTCGACAGCCCGAGCTCGGGCTTGTTCAGCGCGTACTGGCCATCGACCCAGCGGGTGAAGCCATCGCCCACGAACGGCGCATCGACCGTCGCGTAGAACCGCGCGTGCGCGTCGGAGTCCTGCGAGATCAGCGTCGCCGCGAACCGCGGGCTCAGGCGGTTGAACAGCGCCACCGCCTCGGCGACGTCGGCCACCACCTTCAGCGTGACCTCGGGCGTCTCCTCCCACTCCCACTCGCGGCCGAGATCGGCGTCGGCCAACGGCTCGGCGAGCGCCTCCTCCACCGGCCCCTCGGCGCGGACCACGGTTGTGCGCGCGGTGCGCCAGCGCTCCGGCAGGCGGTCCCAGTCGGCCTCGGCCACATGCAGCTTCACGCCCCTGCGCCGTTCGCCCGCGCGCTCCAGCGCCTCCAGGAACACCGCGATCAACTCGTCCGCCCGCTCGCGCACGACGCAGCAGACGTTCAGCGTGTTGCAGACCTTGCGGTCCAGCGAATGGAAGACCGCGGCGTGGAACCGTTCGGCGGCGGCGCTCGCGTCGGCCACCATCCAGGCGCCCCCCGTGCCGTGCAGGCTGACGGGCGTCCCGGCCTGCCGCGCGATGGCGCCGAGCTGGGCCACCGCCGGCCCCGACCCCCGCGCCACCGCCAGCGACAGGCGGCTGTCGGCGAACATCGCCCAGCCGGCCGCGTGGGCCGCGGAATCCACCAGCACCGCCGCGCCGTCGGGCAGCCCCGCCTCGGCGATCGCCGGGTCCAGCGCCTCGGCCACGATGGCGCGCGCGGTGCCCAGCGCGTCGGAACCGATGCGGAAGACGACGGTGTTGCCCGCGCGGATCACGCCCGTGGCGTCGGCGAAGACGTTGGGCCGGCCCTCGAAGACGAAGCCCACCGCCCCCAGCGGCGCCGTCACCTGCTCCACCGTCCAGCCGTCGTGCGCCACGGTCTCGATCACCCGGCCGCGCGGCGGCTCGGCGTCGCGCCAGGCGCGCAGGCCCGCGACCATGTCGGCGCGCATCGCGTCCGACGCGATCAGCCGCGTCGTCGAGCGGCCCCGCGCCCTGGCGCCTTCCACGTCGGCGGCGTTGGCGGTTGCGATCCTCGCCCAGACGGCGTCGTCCTCCAGCCGACGCGCGAAGGTGTCGAAGAAGGCGGTGACGGCGGCGTCGTCCACCTCGCCCATCCGCGCGAAGGCGCCCACGGCGCGGCCCACCGCGGCCTCGGCGGCCGCGTGCTCGCGGGCGGGGATGTGCAGCAGGTCGCCGGTGTCCTGGACGACCGCCAGCCGGTCGCCGGGCCGGAAGGCGGCGGCGAGCCCGGGGGTCACATAGGCGACGCGGTCGCCCGCGAACGGGATCGCCTGGCCGGGCGCGAGCGCGTCCAGCCGTCCGGTGCGGACCGCCTGCGCCTCCCTGCCTGATGCGCCGTCGTCCACGGCTCCCCCTTATGCTCGCCCTGAGCCTAACCTAGGCGGTGAGCGCGCCCGCGGCTAGCGCCAGGTCGTCGGCGTGTACGACCGGCCCGGACGTGTAGCCGAGCTCGGCCTCCGCCGCGGCCGACTTCAGCCCGCAGATCCGCGCCGCATGGTCCGATGGATAGCGCACCAGGCCGCGGCCGATCTCGCGGCCCGCCTCGTCGCGCACGACCACCGCGTCGCCCTTGTCGAACCGGCCGTCCACCGCCTTGATCCCGGCCGCCAGCAGGCTCTTGCCGCGCCGCACGGCCGCCGCCGCGCCGGCGTCCACCGTCAGCGATCCGGCCGGCGCCAGCGAGCCGGCGATCCACGCCTTGTAGGCCGCGCGCGGGCTCGTCTCCGGCTCGACGACCGTGGCCGGCGCGCCGGCCTCGATGGCGGCCAGCGGGCCGGGCCGCTCGCCGAGGGTGATGATGGTGGCGCACCCGGCATGGCTCGCGATCCGCGCCGCCTCCAGCTTGGTCGCCATGCCGCCCGTGCCGACGCCGGCCGCGGCATTCGCGCCGCCCGCCATCGCCTCGATCCCGGGCGTGAGCCGCCCGACGCGCGGGACCAGCGTCGCCGCCGGATCGCGCCGCGGATCGGCCGTGTAGAGCCCTTCGACGTCCGACAGC
The DNA here is from genome assembly GCF_019636135.1 of Phenylobacterium sp. Lineage (GTDB taxonomy): Bacteria > Pseudomonadota > Alphaproteobacteria > Caulobacterales > Caulobacteraceae > Phenylobacterium. The sequence continues at coordinate 11,109 of NZ_JAHBYD010000026.1, read as the reverse complement.
AGCACCAGCGCCTCGGCGCCCACAAGCTGCGCCACGCGGGCCGAGAGCCGGTCGTTGTCGCCCACCCGGATCTCCTCGGTGACGACGGTGTCGTTCTCGTTGATCACCGGGATGACGCCCAGGCCCAGCAGCGCCTCGACCGTCGCCCGCGCGTTCAGCCAGCGCCGCCGCACTTCGGTGTCGTCGCGCGTCAGCAGCACCTGCGCGCAGACCAGGCCGAGCGGCGCCAGCGCCTCCTCCCACGCCCGCATCAGCGCCGACTGCCCGGCCGCCGCGGCGGCCTGCTTCTCCGGCAGCGTCAGCGCCCGCTTGCCCAGGCCCAGCCTGCGCCGCCCCAGCGCCACCGCGCCGGACGACACGATCAGCACCTGCTGTCCCCGCGCCCGCAGCCGCGCCACGTCTGCGGCGAAGTCGCTGAGCCACGCGCCGTGCGCGGCGCCGTCGGGCCCGACCAGCAGGGCCGAGCCGACCTTGACGACGACCCGGCGGGCGGACGCGATCTCGCTCATGTCAGGGCCGCCATTCCTCGGGGGCCGCGTCCTCGGCGGCGATCTCGCCCTTCTTCTCGCGCACCAGGGCGTAGGCTTCGCGCAGGATCTCGGTCACGCCCATCTTCGCCACGCCCGAGACCCGGCGGACCTTGTGGCCGACCGCGGCCTCCAGCTCGGCCGCCTTCTGCGCGATCGTCGCCTCGTCCAGCGCGTCGATCTTGTTCAGCGCCACGATCTCGGACTTGTCCTCCAGGCCCTCGCCGTAGGCCTCCAGTTCGTGGCGCACCGTCTTCCACGCGCCCGCCACGTCCTCCTGCGTCGCGTCGACCAGATGCACCAGCACGGCCGTCCGCTCGACGTGGCCCAGGAACCGCGTCCCGATCCCTGCGCCCTCGCTGGCGCCTTCGATCAGGCCAGGGATGTCGGCCAGGACGAACCGCTCGCCCACCGACAGGTCGACCATGCCGAGGTTGGGCGCCAGCGTCGTGAACGGATAGTCCGCGATCTTCGGCTTCGCCGCGCTGGACGCCGCCAGGAAGGTCGACTTCCCGGCGTTCGGCAAGCCGACGAGCCCGACGTCCGCGATCAGCTTCAGCCGCAGCCACAGCGCCATCTCCTGGCCCTCCTGGCCGGGGTTGGCGTGGCGGGGGGCCTGGTTCACGGGGCCCTTGAAGCGTTCGTTGCCCCACCCGCCGTTGCCGCCCTGCAGGAGCTGGAGGCGCTGGCCGGGCGCGGACATGTCGGCGATCAGGCGCTTGTCCTCGTCGAGGACCTCGGTGCCGACGGGGACCTTCAGGACGACGTCGGCGCCGGCGGCGCCGTGGCGGCTGCGGCCCATGCCGTGGACGCCGGTGCCGGCGCGGAAATGCTGCTGGTAGCGGTAGTCGATGAGGGTGTTCAGCCCCTCGACCGCCTCGATCCAGACGTCGCCGCCCTTGCCGCCGTCGCCGCCGTCGGGGCCGCCGAACTCGATGTACTTCTCGCGGCGGAACGAGACGGCGCCGCCGCCGCCCGCGCCGCTCTTCACGTAGACCTTGACCTGATCGAGGAACTTCATCGGGAAATCAGTCGGATCGTGGCCGCGGCGGCGAGCGACTTGACGACCGCGCCGGGCAGGAGGGGGACGATGCCGACGGTCAGCGCCGGCTTGGGGTCCATGAACGTGGCGAGGCCGGCCCAGCCGACCGCCAGCACGATGGCGTGGCCGGCGAGGACGAGCAGGATGAGCGGGATCCAGCCCTTGGCCTTGGGCGCGGCCTCGCCCACCACCCAGGCCGCGGCGGCCATGCCGGCCAGGAAGCCCGCGGTGTGGCCGGCCACCGCGCGCCAGCCGCCGGCGCCGTCCGCCAGCACCGGCAGGCCGAGCGCGGCGGCCACGAGCCAGGCCAGGACGGCCAGCAGGCCCAGCCGCCCGCCGAACAGCCCGGCGATCACGAAGAGCGCGTAGGTCTGCAGGGTGATCGGCACGGGGCCGAGGTCGAAGCTGAAGCGCCCGGCCGCCGCCATGGCGAGCGCGCCCGCCGCCACGGCCGCCGCCTGGAAGGGCAGCGGCTGGCTGGAGGCGCCGGAAGCGCGGCGGCGGGATGCAGCGGCGGTCATGGCGTGCGCATACCAGCCCCCGAGCATTCGGCGAACAGCCGAATGCTCGGGACCTTTGCTTGGAAACAGGCCGTTCGTCCCGACGAATGGCCTAGGCGAGCCAGACCATCATGCGGGTGGGCACGTCCTCGCCGCGGGCGACGGAGTGGCGGGTCTCGACGTCGCCCGTGTAGAGGAAGCCCGCCTTCACCAGCACGCCGCCCGAGGCGCGGTTGTCGGCGAAGTGGCCGGCCCAGACCGCGTTCTTCCCCCAGTCCGCGCGCGCCCAGGCCATCGCGGCCTTCAGCGCCTCCGAGGCATAGCCGCGGCCCCAGAACGGGCGGCCCAGCCAGTAGCCGACCTCCGGCCGCCTCGGGTCGGTCCCGTCGAAGCCCAGGACGCCGATCACGCCGAACCGGCGATGCTCGATGGCGAAGTTCGCCTCGCGCCGCGGATCGCGCGCCTGCGCATAGCCCACGAACCACTCGGCGTCGGAGAGGGCGTAGGGATGCGGGATGCGCGCGGTCATGGCCGCCACGTTGAAATCGCTCGCGAGCTCGGCCACCTGCGGCGCATCGCCCGCGACGAGACCCCGGAGCACCAGCCGCTCGGTCGCGATGGCCGGCCTGACGTCGACTGCACACATTTCCCTACCTCCCGGCCCCTTCTTGGTTGCGTGGGGGCCCAAAACGACTGCGGGGAGCCCGGACGAACCGGACTCCCCGCGAAGGTCGTCTGTCCGGTCCGCCTTGGTGCTGGCGGACCCGGAGAAAGCGGGTTCCGCCTATTCGGCTGCGATCACCTTGTCGGCCGGCACTACGGTGGCGTAGGTGCGATTCTTGGCCTTGGTGACGAACTTCACCGCGCCGGTGACGAGCGCGAAGAGGGTATGGTCCTTGCCCATGCCCACGCCTTCGCCCGGCCAGAACTTGGTGCCGCGCTGGCGCACGATGATCGAGCCGGCGTTGATGGCTTCGCCGCCGAACTTCTTCACGCCGAGACGGCGGCCCGCGGAATCGCGACCGTTGCGCGACGAACCACCGGATTTCTTGTGAGCCATGGTCTGCTCCTGTCCTCAACTGCGCGGCCGGATTACTCCGCCGCGTCGTCCTTCTTGGCAGCCGCCTTCTTGGCGGCCGGCTTCTTGGCTTCACCTTCGGCCTTGGGCGCAGCAGCCTTCTTCGGCGCGGCGGCCTTGGCCTCGGCCTTGGGGGCTTCGGCTTCCGGCGCCGGAGCGGCTTCAGCCTTCGGGGCCTTGGCGGCCTTCGGCGCCGGGGCGGCGGCTTCGGCGGCCAGTTGCGCCTTGGTCTTGCGCGGCTGGTTCATCGTCGCGAAGTCCAGGCCGCGGGCGCGGGCGTCCAGCTCGGCCTTGGTGACGAGCGAGACTTCGCCGTCCCACTTGGTCTCCTTGCCGCCGGCGGTGATGCCGGTGACGCGCAGGACCGACTCGGCCTGGCGGTGGCCGCGGGTGCGGCGATAGCCCTGGCGACGGATCTTCTTGAAGATCTTCACCTTGTCGCCCTTGCGGGTCTCGATCAGGGTCGCGGCGACCGAGGCGCCGGCCACGAGCGGGGCGCCGACCGTCACGGCCTCGCCTTCGCCCAGCAGGAGCACGTCACCGAACGCGACCTTCGCGCCGGGCTCACCGTCGAGCTTTTCGACGACCAGCAGGTCGCCGGGCTGGACCCGGTACTGCTTGCCGCCGGTCTTGATCACCGCGTACATCGTCGTCTGCGCCTTTGTATTTCTTCTTGATTGAAAGCGTTTTCGCGCCCGACGGAGACCCGCCGGACGAGGGAGGCGCGGTTATACAGCGGAAGGGCGGGGTGTCAATGCGCCGGCCCGGGGCCGGCGCCGGCCCCTCAGGGGTCCTGCGGCTCGTGCGAGGCCAGCCAGGTCTCCAGCGCCTCGCCGGCCGAGCCGCGGCAGCCCGCGGCCTGCACCTGCACGATGGCGTCGAGGCTGGTCAGGCTCTCCGGGCTCGGACAGATGCCGGAGCGGGTGCGGGTGGAGCCCACCATCTGCCTGGCGGCCGGCGCGACCATCACCTTCAGGATCGCCAGCCGGTCGGCCTCGGCCTGGTTGGCCATGCGCCTGGGCAGTGTCACGCCGCCGGCCGCGCCCCTGAGGGTGACGAGGTCGCCCGAGGCATGCATCAGGGTCAGCTTCTGCCCCGCGCCCAGCGCCACCCTGGCGCCCGCGTCGAACCCCTGGCCGCGCGCGAACGCCGGATCGCTGGAGGTCACCACCATATAGTCGCTGGCCAGCGCGGCGCCGGCGCCGAAGGCGCACGCGAGACCGGCGAGGAGGGGTGCGAGACGAAACGCCATGCGCCGAACATCGCGCGGCGCGGCCACCGGGGCAAGCAAGGCTGGAAAGACGGCGTCCGGCGAACACGTCATCCGAAACGGGACCCGCATCGGGCGGGCTGCGGGAGGAAACCCGCGACAGTTGATCGCCACAACCAGAAAGTGAGGTGCGGTTAACTGCCGGTTAAGATGTGGCCATTAGGATGCCGACCAGAATGTCGAGGCAGACGCTATGGTCAGCGTGCAGCTACGAAATTCCGGACAGGGGCTCTGGACGGCCCTGAGCCTGCCCACCTCGGTGCAGGTCGCCCAGACGCTCGCCGCCACGGCGCGCCAGCTCAACATGGCCGACCAGGTCCGCATCACCCCCAGCAACGGCACGGGCGGCAAGGTCGACATCAAGGTCTAGACCATTCGGCGCTTAGGTAGGTCCGAGGTCGGGAAGCCGAATGGTCTATTTCCAAGCGAAGCGTTGAGCATTCGACGGTTCAAGCGAACCGCCGAATGCTCTAGCCGGCCAGATCGGGCCGTTCGTCCACATCGAAGAGCACGCCGTCGTCGGGCGCCTCCACGAGCGCCAGCCGCGCGCCCAGCCCCTGGATCAGCGGCCGCGCGCCGACGTCGCCGCTGAGCGTCCGCGCGCCTGCGAAGAGCGCCGCCGACAGCACGACGGGGTGGCCCCGCACGCCCTGGAAGGTCGGGGCCGCGGCCGGCGCGCCGCCACGCACCGCTTCGGCCAGCGGCGCCAGCACCGCGTGCGGGATCCGCGGCATGTCGCCCAGGAACACGAAGGCGCCCGCGAGCCCGTCGGGCAGGCCCGCGATCCCGGCCCTGAGCGAGGCGGCCATGCCCTCGGCGTGGCCGGCCGCATGGACGATCCGCACGCCGGGATCGAACGCCCGCGCCGCATCCGCCACCGCGTCTGCGTCCGCTCCGGTCACGACGGTGATCGCGCCGCCCGAGGCCCGCGCGGCCGCCAGCGCGCCATGGACCAGCGGCGCGCCGCGGTAGGCGGCCGTCAGCTTGCCGCCCCCGAACCGCGAGGCCGCGCCGGCGGCCAGGACCAGCGCGGCGAAGTCGGCGCCTGTCGTCACGCGGCCTTTCCTCCTATCTTGGCGTTCGAATGACGCCGTACGACGACATCGCCGCCCCGCACAGCCCCCTCGGTCCCAGGCCCCTCGATCCCGGTCCCGTCGCGCGCCGGGCGCTGGCCGACGGCTTCGGCCGCACGGTGACCTACCTGCGCCTGTCGGTCACCGACCGCTGCGACCTGCGCTGCGTCTACTGCATGGCCGAGCACATGACCTTCCTGCCGAAGGCGGAGGTGCTGACGCTGGAGGAGCTGGACCGCGTCGCCTCGGCGTTCGTGTCGCTGGGCGCGCGCAAGCTGCGGCTGACCGGGGGCGAACCCCTGGTGCGCAAGGGCATGATGGACCTGGTCCGCAGCCTGGCGCGCCATCTGAAGACCGGCGCGCTGGACGAGCTCACGCTCACCACCAACGGCACGCGGCTGGCCGAGTTCGCGCCCGAGCTGGCGGCGGCGGGCGTGCAGCGCGTGAACGTCTCGATGGACACGCTGCGGCCCGACCTCTTCCGCAAGCTCACCCGCGGGGGCGATCTTGCGAGGGTGCAGGCGGGTATCGCGGCGGCGCAGGCTGCTGGACTCTCGGTGAAGATCAACGCGGTGGCGCTGGCCGATTCCAACGCCCGGGAGATCCCCGACCTCATCCGCTGGGCGCACGGGCGCGGCTGCGACCTGACGCTGATCGAGACGATGCCGATGGGCGAGGTCGACGTCGACCGCACCGACGAGTTCCTGTCGCTGAAGGACGTCCGCGCCGAGCTGGAGAGCTTCTGGACGCTGGAGGACCTGCCGCTCTCCACCGGCGGCCCGGCCCGCTACGTCCGCATCGCCGAGACCGGCGGGCGGCTCGGCCTCATCACCCCGCTCAGCCACAACTTCTGCGAAACCTGCAACCGGGTGCGGCTCACCTGCACCGGCACGCTGCACACCTGCCTCGGCCAGGAGGACGCCACCGACCTGCGCGCGGTCCTGCGGGCGGGCGCGAGCGACGCCGAGCTGGTCGCCGCCATCCGCGGCGGCGTGGACGTGAAGCCCAGGGGCCACGACTTCCAGATCGCCCGCAGGCGGCCCGCCGTGGCGCGGCACATGTCCACCACGGGCGGCTGAGCCATGGCCCGCGTGCTGCTCTTCGGTCCCTTGCGCGACCTCGCCGGCTGGCGCGAGCGCCGGATCGCGGCGGCGTCCGTCGCGGAGCTGCGCAGCGTCCTCGCCGCCGAGGACGCCGACCTGGGCGCGGCGCTGGGCGGCAAGGGCGTGCAGGTGGCGGTGGATCAGGCCGTCGTCCGCGGCGACGTGGCGCTGAGCGCCAGCAGCGAGGTCGCCTTCCTGCCGCCCATGAGCGGCGGATGACCTTCCTTCGCCAAGGCTTCGGAGGGTCTGGTCGATCCTTCGTAGCTCCGCCAGGAGCGGAGTAGGATGAGCATCCGGCTCACCGAGGCGCCCTTCGACCCCGGCGCGCTCCTGACCGAATTCACGAAGGGCCGCACTGAGACCGGCGCGGTGGCCACCTTCACCGGCATCGCCCGCGCCGAGGCCGGCGCGACCGCGATCCTGGAGCTGGAGGCCTACCCCGGCTTCACCGAGGCCGAGATCGGCAGGATCGCCGACCAGGCCCGCGAGCGCTTCGGCCTGCACGACCTCGCCATCCTGCACCGGGTCGGCCGCATCGCGCCGGGCGAGCCCATCGTCTTCGTGGCCGCCGCCGCCGGCCACCGCCGCGCCGCCTTCGAGGCCTGCGACTTCCTGATGGACTACCTGAAGTCCCGCGCCCCCTTCTGGAAGAAGGAGCACGGCCCCGACGGCGAACGCTGGATCGAACCCACCGCCCAGGACCACGCCGACCGCGAGCGGTGGGGTTAGGGTTCGTTGGGGTGGATGAGCGGCGCTCTGCGATCCTTCCGCACTTGCCGGAACCGCGGCGGACCAATAACTCCAAGGGCACACACCCGACTTTGAGGCGCGACCTATGCTGAAGTGGACTTCCTACCTCGACGACGAAGACGGCGACGACGAGGACAAGGGCCGCCTGCCCGACATGCCGATGACGGCCGGGCCGGTGCAGAACGCGCTGTTCAAGAGCCGCACCGTCCTGATCTTCGGCGAGATCGACATGCGCCTGGCCGAGCGCGTCACCGCGCAGATCACCGCGCTGGCCGCCGAGAGCGACAAGCCGATCCGCGTGATCATCAACTCGCCGGGCGGCCACGTGGAGAGCGGCGACACCGTCCACGACATGATCCGCTTCTGCGGCGCGCAGGTGAAGGTGATCGGGACGGGCTGGGTGGCCTCGTCGGGCGCGCACATCTTCCTGGGCGCGAAGAAGGAAAACCGGCTCTGCCTGCCGAACACCCGCTTCCTGCTGCACCAGCCGGCCGGCGGCGTGCGCGGCCAGGCCTCGGACATCCAGATCGAGGCCGAGGAGATCATCAAGATGCAGGAGCGCATCAACCGCACGATCGCCGCCGAGACCGGGCAGACCTACGAGAAGGTCGTCAAGGACACCCAGCGGAACTTCTGGATGAGCGCCGAGCAGGCGGTCGAGTACGGCCTGGTAGGCAAGATCATCACCGACGCGTCGGAGGTCTAGCCAAACGCCTCACCTCCCCCGCGCAGCGGCGGGAGGGGGAGGTGAGAGCGGAGGGCGCGATGGCGGCTGATCCCTGGTGGAAGGGCGCGATCCTCTACCACGTGTATGTGCGCAGCTTCTGCGACTCGGACGGGGACGGGCACGGCGACCTGCCGGGGCTGATGTCCAAGCTCGACTACATCCAGGGCCTGGGCGTGGACGGGATCTGGCTGTCGCCGATCCACCCGTCGCCGAACCGCGACTGGGGCTACGACATCGCCGACTTCGAAGGCATCCAGGCGGACTACGGGACGCTGGAGGATTTCCAGGCGCTGCTGGACGAGGCCCATGCGCGCGGGCTGAAGGTGGTGCTGGACGAGGTGCTCTCCCACACCTCCGACGTCCATCCGTGGTTCGTGGAGAGCCTGACCGGCGGCAAGGACGGGCCCAAGGCCGACTGGTACGTCTGGGCCGACCCGCAGGCGGACGGGACGGCGCCGAACAACTGGCTCTCGGTGTTCGGCGGCCCCGCCTGGGCCTACCAGCCGGCGCGGCGGCAGCACTACCACCACAAGTTCCTGCGCCAGCAGCCGAAGCTGAACTGGCGCGATCCGGGGGCGCGGGAGGCGGCGCTCTCGGTGCTGGACTACTGGCTGGACAAGGGCGTCGACGGCTTCCGGCTCGACGTGGCCGGCACCTTCCTGCACGACGCGGCGCTGACGCCGAACCCGCCCGTGCCGATGGCCGAGCGCCGCGGGCTGAACTGGAGCCACGCCGGCAACCTGCAGTTCCACTTCTACGACTCCAACCTCGAGGAGAACGTCGAGACCCTGGACGTCATCCGGCGGCGGGTGGACGCCTTCCCCGACCGCTTCGTGTTCGGCGAGTTCTCCGAGGAGGAGGAGCGGTGCGGCGCCTACCTGTCGCCGGCGGACGGGCTGCACTCGGGCTACACCTTCGTGATGCTGCTGCAGCGCAGGCTGGAGGCCGGGTTCGTCACCCGGCACTACGACACCCTGGCGCGGTTCCCGGGCCACTGGCCGACCATCAGCTTCTCGAACCACGACGTGCCGCGCACCGTCTCGCGGTTCGGCGGGAAGGACGCCTCGCCGGAACTGGCGAAGATGATGTTCGCGCTGCTGATCGCGCTGAAGGGGACGACGCTGGTCTACCAGGGCGAGGAGCTGGGGCTGCCGCAGGCGTCGCTGACGCGCGACCAGCTTCGCGACCCGGTGGGCGACCTCTACTGGCCCTACGACGGCGGCCGCGACGGGTGCCGCACGCCGATGCCGTGGACGGCGGGCGAGAACATGGGCTTCACCGACGGCGAGCCCTGGCTGCCGCTGGCGGCCGAGCACCGGGGGCTCTCGGTGGAGGAACAGGGCGCGGACCCGGACTCGGTGCTGAGCTTCTCCAAGGAGATGATCGCGCTCCGGAAGGCGACGCCGGCGCTCGGCGTGGGCGACATCGCGTTCCTGGGCGTGCCGGCGCCGCTGGTGGCCTTCGTCCGCGCGCACGAGGACGGCGACGTGCTGTGCGTCTTCAACTTCTCGGGCGAGCCGCAGGTGTTCGCCCATCCGGGCCTGGCGCAGGCCGAGCTGCTGCCGCTCCGCAACGGCGAGGCCGACCTGCGCGGCGAGTCCGTCGGCCTCTCGCCCTACGCCGCCTGCTTCCTGCGGCCGGTATCGTGATCGCCTCTCCCCCAAGCGCCGAAGGCGCGAGAGAGGGAGAGGGTAGGGAGAGGGCGGCTCCGAACGTCGGCCCGCAAGGGGGTGGCCCGAGGGTCCTCGCGGCGCCTCGGAGTGGATCTCCGACCTGCGCCGCCCTCTCCCTGCCCTCTCCCTCTCCGCTTCGCGGGGGGAGAGGAGGCCAGAGTTGAATGGACGTTGGGCCGGGCGCCCGCGTACTCAGGGCGCAGTATGCGTGAACGCGACCATGCCTGACGGCGAGACCCGCACCACCCGCGCCGAGACACGTTTCGGCCAGGGATTCCTGACCGACGCCTGGTACCTGGGCGCGCTGTCCGGCGACCTGAAGCCGGGCAAGCTCAACCACGTCGAGATGCTGGGCGAGCCGGTGATGCTGGGCCGCAGCCGCGGCGGCGAGTTGTTCGCCCTGCGCGATGTGTGCCCGCACCGGGCCGCGCCGCTGTCGGCCGGGCGGTTCCACCGCGACGCCGCGGGCGCCGAGACGGTGGCCTGCCCCTACCACGGCTGGCGCTTCCGGGCCGACGGCGCCTGCGCGGCGATCCCGTCGCTGACCGCCGACCAGGCGATGGAGACCGAACGCATCCGCGTGCGGCGCTATCCGGTGGCCGAGAGCCAGGGGATGGTGTTCGTCTGGATGGGCGCGTCGCCCGCGTCCGAGCCCGACCATCCCGCGCCGGCCTTCCCCGGCGTGGTCGGCGGCGCGCCGAAGCTGGTCGACCGGATGGTGTTCGAGGCGCATATCGACCAGGCGGTCGTGGGGCTGATGGACCCGGCGCACGGCCCCTACGTCCACCGGCAGTGGTGGTGGCGCACGGCGGGGTCCGAGCACGACAAGGAGAAGCGCTTCGAACCGCGCGAGCAGGGCTTCGCCATGGTGCGGCACGCGCCCTCGAAGAACAGCCGCGCCTACGCGATCCTGGGCGGCCAGCCGCTCACCGAGATCACCTTCCGCCTGCCCGGCCTGCGCTGGGAGCACGTGACGGTGGGCAGGCGCCAGGTGCTGTCGCTGACCTGCCTGACGCCGATCGACGGGGCGCGCACCCGGGTGACCCAGATCGCCTGGTCGGACCATCCGGCCTTCACGCTGCTGAAGCCGGTGGTGGGCGCGATGGCGCGCACCTTCCTGCGCCAGGACGCCGAGATGGTGGAGTTGCAGAACCAGGGCCTGAAGCACGACCCGGCGCTGCTCTGGCTCGACGACGCCGACCGCCAGGCCAAGTGGTACCAGGCCCTGAAGCGCGAATGGCTCGCCAGCCGCCGCGAGGGGCGGGCGTTCGTGAACCCCGTGGAGCCCGCGACCCTGAGGTGGCGGAGCTAGGCGGGCCGGATGACGCTGCGAGCCGCGTGCCACGCCCTCACGATCGCCTCGGCG
>NZ_JAHBYD010000025.1 GCF_019636135.1 Phenylobacterium sp. | reverse complement strand
GGCGCGCACCAGCGACCCGTTGAAGGCGCTGAAGGTCAGCCCGCTGGACGCCGTCGCCCAGGAGAAGTGGTCCGCCTATTCCGCCGCCCGCGACGAGATGCTCCGCCGCACCCATACCGCCGACGCGCCCTGGACCATCGTCCACACCGACAGGAAGCCGCTCGCCCGCGAGAACATCATGCGCGCGCTCCTGAAGGCGCTGGCCCCCGAGGACATCGCCCGCAAGGTCCCCGCGCCCGACCCGGACGTACTCTTCCCGTTCGCGCCCGAGGCGCTCACCGACGGTCGGCTGGAGCCCTGAGCCCCAGGCCCTGCCCGCCGCCAATCGCCAAGGTTGCGGCGATCCACCGCAGGTCGTGCTCGTTTGTTCCGCGGCGCAAGGCGGTACGGCCAAGGCTGTTAACCATCGGTTGACTCTGCCTTGTTCCGCCTTTGTTCGATCGCTAGCCTGAGGCCCCGAGTCGCCCAAGGACGTGCGAGCCCCGCATGAAGGACACCCTCACCGCCGGCGAGGCCCGCCGCATCGCCCTGGCCGCCCAGGGGTTCGGCGCCGACCGCGACGGCCCGGTCGGCAAGCGGCAGTTGGTCAAGACCATCGAGCGCCTGGGCGTCGTGCAGATCGATTCGGTGAACGTGGTCTCGCGCACCCACTACCTTCCCTTCTTCTCGCGCCTGGGCGCCTACCCACGCGAGCTGCTGGAGGAGGTCGCCTGGGCCAGGAAGCGGCCGCTGTTCGAGTACTGGGCGCACGAGGCCTCGCTGCTCCCGCTCGGCGCCCAGCCGCTGCTGCGCTGGCGGATGGCGGACGCGCAATCCGGCGTCGGGGTCTGGAAGGGCGTGGCCAGGTTCCTGCGCGAGCGGCGCGACTTCGTGGACCGCGTCCGCGACGAGATCGCCGCGCGCGGCCCGATGTCGGCCGGCGAACTGGAGATGGGCCACAAGGGCGAGGGCGGCTGGTGGGGCTGGAGCGAGGCCAAGCGCGCCGTCGAATGCCTGTTCTGGGCCGGCGAGCTCACCACCGCCACCCGCCGCGGGACGTTCGAGCGTGTCTATGGCCTGCCCGACAAGGTGCTGCCCAGGGCGATCCTCGACGCGCCCACGCCCGCCCGCGCCGACGCCCAGCGCGAGCTCTACCGCATCGCCGCCCGCGCCATGGGGATCGCCACGTCGAAGGACCTGCGCGACTATTTCCGCATGCCGGTCGAGGGCGCGAAGGACCGCATCGCCGAACTCGTGGAGGCCGGCGAACTCCTCCCCGTCGCCGTGAAGGGCTGGCGCGAGACCGCCTATCTCGACCCCGCCGCCCGCTGGGCGCGCAAGATGGACGCATCGGCCCTGCTCTCGCCGTTCGACAACGCCATCTGGTTCCGCGAGCGCACCGAGCGGATGTTCGGCGTCCGCTACCGCATCGAGATCTACGTGCCCGCCGAGAAGCGCCAGCACGGCTACTACGTCCTGCCCTTCCTGGAAGGCGACGCGCTGACCGCCCGCGTCGACCTGAAGAGCGACCGCAAGGCGGGCGTCCTGCTGGTCCAGTCCGCCCACGCCGAACCCTGGGCCTCGCCGGAGACGCCGGCCAAGCTCGCCGCCGAACTCGAGCGCATGGCCGGCTGGCTGGGCCTGGCCGGCGTCCGCGTCGAGAAACGCGGCGACCTGGCGACGGCGCTCGCCGACGCTCTCTAAACCTGCCCCATTCATGAGCAGGGCCATCGCATGTGGTATGTGGGCGGCTTGTCCGCCCGATTCATGAACCGCAGAGATCGCGGAGATGCGCAGAGAAGCTCGCGGATCCACGGGAATCCTCCGCGTATCTCCGCGATCTCTGCGGTTTGACTGACGGCCTTTCGGCCGCCCGCATCCATATGCGATTATCCTCCCCTGCTTCGTAGGGGAGGTTCGTCAGTCCTCCTCGTCCTCGTCTTCGTCGTCCGGCAGGTCGACCACCAGGGCCGGCTTGCCCTGGTGCATCAGCTCGCCGTTCGGGCCTTTGAGGCCCAGCATATCGTCCATGATGCCGGCGGGCACGGTGTGCGGCGCCTCGGGTTTCTTGTCGGCCATCGCGGCGGCTCCTTCTCTCGCAGGGGGAACCGCCACCTACGGTCGAGGTTCCCCCTACGCAACGCCCTCGGTCACCGCGTTGAGCCGGGCGTAGGCGCCGCCCTTCTTCACGAGCTCGGCGTGGCGGCCTTCCTCGACGATGCGGCCCTGGTCGAACACCAGGATCCGGTCGGCGCCGCGGATGGTCGACAGGCGGTGGGCGATGACGATGGTCGTCCGCCCCTGCATCAGCTCCTCCATCGCCGCCTGCACCTGGCGCTCGGTCTCGACGTCCAGCGAGCTGGTCGCCTCGTCCAGCACCAGGATCGGCGCGTCGGCCAGGAAGGCGCGGGCGATCGCCACCCGCTGCCGCTCGCCGCCCGAGAGCTTCACGCCGCGTTCGCCGACCAGGGTGTCGTAGCCCTTGGGCAGCCTGGCGATGAAGTCGTGCGCCCGGGCGCGGCGGGCCGCGAGCGCGATCTCGTCCATCGTCGCGTCCGGCCGGGCGTAGCTGATGTTCTCGGCCAGCGTCCGGTGGAACAGCGCCGGGTCCTGCGGCACCACCGCGATGGCGCGCCGCAGCGACCCCTGCGTCACCGCCGAGACGTCCTGGCCGTCGATCAGGATCGCGCCGTCCTGCAGGTCGTAGAGCCGCTGGATCAGCTTCACGAACGTCGACTTGCCCGATCCCGTGGGCCCGACCAGCGCCACGCGCTCCCCCGGCGCGATGCGCAGGGTGAAGCGCTCGTAGAGCGGCTCGGACGCCGACTTGTAGCGGAAGGTCACCCGGTCGAAGACGATCTCGCCCAGGTCGGCCCGGAAGCCGGGCGCGTTCGCCCCGTCCACCACCTGGGGATCGGTCATCGCATAGCGGGCCACGTCCTCGGCGTCGTCGAGGCCGCGCTGCGCCATGCGGATGTTGTCGCCGATGTTCCGCAGGTAGCCGGTCATCTGCAGGAAGGCCGTGACGACCAGCGCCACGGCGCCCGCCTTCACGTGGCCCTTCTGCCACTCCATCAGCATCAGGCCGGTCATCCCGCCGCCCAGCACCACCAGGATCATGTTGTGCAGCAGCCACAGGTCGGTGAACCGGCTCCAGGTGCGGATCGTGGCCGTCCGCCACATCTCTGTGACGCCGGCGATGCGCGCTTCCTCGCGCGGCTCGGCGCCGAAGGCCTTCACCGTGGCGTTGGACGAGATCGAGTCGGCGATCGCCCCGCCGATCCGCGAGTCCATGGCCACCGACTTCAGGTTGGCCGGCCGCGCATAGAGCGTGGTCAAGACGACGTTGGAGGCGATGTAGAGCCCGCAGACGACGAAGGCGAAGGCGCCCACGACCGGCGCCTGCACGAACATGATCGCGCACAGGCCGGCCAGCACCAGGCCCGCGGGCCCGAACCAGATCAGCACCGCGTCGGTGACCACGTCGTAGCCCCACATGGCGCGCGACAGCCGCCGGACCGTGGCGCCGGCGAAGGTGTCGGCGTGCCAGTCGGCGCTGAACGACTGCACGCGCCGGAACGCGTCGTCGGTCATGTCCTTCATGTTGTTGGCCGACATGGGGATCAGGAACCGCATGGCGGTGTTCCGGATCACCGAGAAGGCGAAGTAGACGCCTGCGAACGCGGCCCAGGCCCACCACACCGCGTCGACACGCGGCGTGGGCGCGGTCACCTCGTCCACCAGGCGCTGGACCGTGAGCGGCCAGGCCAGGTCGAACGCGATGGCCAGCAGGGTCAGGCCGACGGTCCCGGCCAGCAGCCAGGGCCTGCGCAGCCACAGGCGCGAGATGTAGCCGAGGACCTGCCGGTTCTTCAGCACCCTCTCGCGGTTGTCGTCGGTGTCCTCGTAATGGTCGGTGGTCATCTGACGTCTCGAATGCGGGCGCCGGACCGGGGCTCCGTCCTGGGAGCGCGCACGGGCCGGACGCGGAAAAATGGATGTCTGGCGTGACGGTCGCTGCGAGCGGCGAAGCGCCCGGAGGACCGCGGATCGGAGGAAGCTTGAGGTCGCGCGGGATCGCCTCGCGAGGGGAGCCTCGAAGGCCCCGCGGCGAAGCGGCTCGGACTTAACGGAGCGGCGGCGGCGGCCCGAGACGCGACCGGAGTTTCGGCGAAGCAAACACTGCCATGCTGACCCTCCTGCCCGAGCCTCGAAGGTCTTCAAGCTAGGCGTGGTCGTAACACCGGTCAAGGAAGGGCGAAGCGGCGCTCGCTGATCCGACGCCGGGGTTGCGGCCAGGCCACACTCGCCATGGCGGCCTTCTCGGCGTAACGAATATTCCTTATGATGTGGACAATCGGAGGTTTGCGATGTCGAAGCCCATGACGCTCAACGTCCGCGTCAGCGGCGAACTCCAGGAGTTCGTGACAACCAACATCGGGGCTGACGGCCGCTACGAGAACGTCAGCGAGTATGTCCGCGACCTCATCCGCCGCGACATGGACCGGGCAGACCATATCGCCTTTGAACGGCTGAAAGCCGAGTTGCAGGCCGCTTTCGCCGCGCCGGATGACGCGTTCGTACCGCTGGCGGACGTCGAGGACGTGATCCGGCGCGGTCGTGAGCGTCTCGCCCGACCCCGGTGAGCCACCTCCGCATCCTGCCCAGCGCCGAGCATCGGATCGACGACATCTATTTCGCTACCGGCGAGCGATGGGGCGCCGCCCAGGCCGACCGCTACCTCCGCGGCCTGTATGAGCGCTTTCATGCGATCGCCGCGCGGGACTTCCCGTGGCGCCCGCTTCCCGCTGAGTTCGGGGTGGAAGGCTACGTCTGTCGCTACGAATCCCACATGATCTATTGGCGCGTCCTGGCGAATGGCGGCGTCGGTATCGTCAGCGTGTTGCATCGGCGCATGAACCAGATTGCGCGCTTCCGCGACGACTTCGACGCAGACGCGTAGAACCCGCGCCATGACCTCCGCCGCCCCGCTACCCGACGCCGCGCCGACCAACTGGGTGGACCGCCATGCCCCGGCGCCGCTTCGGCCGTGGCTGAAGCTCGGGCGGTTCGATCGGCCGACGGGGATCTGGCTGCTGATGCTGCCGGGCTGGCAGGGGGTCGCGCTGGCGGCGGCGGAGCAGGGGCGGCTGCCGAACCTGCAGCTCCTCGTTCTGTTCTTCCTCGGCGCGGCGCTGATGCGCGCGGCGGGCTGCGCCTACAACGACATCGTCGACCGCGACCTCGACGCCAAGGTCGCCCGCACGGCCGGGCGGCCCATCGCCTCCGGGCAGATCGGCGTGAAGGCCGCCTGGGGCTACGTCATCGGGTGCAGCCTGGTGTCGCTGCTGATCCTCGTATGCCTGTCGCCGCTGGCCATCGCGCTGGGCGTGGGCTCGCTGGCGCTGGTGGCGATCTATCCCTTCATGAAGCGGATCACCTGGTGGCCGCAGGCGTGGCTGGGGCTGACGTTCAACTGGGGCGCGCTGATGGGCTACGCCGCGGCGACCGGGACCTCGGCGCTGGCCGCCGCGTGGCAGTACCAGACGCAGGACTTCTTCTATCTGGACACCGGCCGGCTCACCTATGCGGCGGGCTTCCTCTACCTCTCGGGCATCTTCTGGACCCTGGGCTACGACACGATCTACGCGATCCAGGACCTGGAGGACGACGCCCTGGCCGGCGTGAAGTCCTCGGCCCGCCGGCTGGGCGACAAGGCGCAGCGGGCGGTGGCCGGCTTCTATCTCGTGACCGTCGCCGCCGCCTTCGTGGCCGGGGCGGCCGGGGGCCTGGGCCTGCCCTACGACCTCGCCCTCTTCGCCTTCGCCATCCACCTCGGCCTGCAAGCCCGGCGGGTGAAGACCACCGACCCGGCGCTGGCGCTCAGGCTGTTCCGGTCCAACACCTGGGCCGGCGCGATCCTGTTCCTCGCACTCGCGCTCGGCGCGTTCCGCTGAGCTAGCGCTTCGCCGCCCAGCCGGGCAGCGCCATCTTCCTCGGCCGCCGCTTGCGGCCCATCAGCCGCATCAGGCCGTCCAATAATCCCCGGCTCATACGCACACTCCCACAAACCACCGGACCCTCGCCTACGGAGGTGACCGCGACGTGACGAGGCGGCGAAAGGATGCGGCGACAAAATCGCGCAGGGGTGGAAGTTCTGCTCGCAAAAGTAGAATCTGAGAGGCGCGACACCCGCCTCATCCTGGCATGCGGGGATGCAGGGGCGTCGGCGGCCTAATCCTCCGCCCCGTCCACCGCGCGGGTGACGAGGTCGCGCCAGGTGGGGTCGGCGGCGTCGACGAGGTCCACGTCGTCGAGAAGGGCCACGGCGGCGTCGCCGTCGGGAAGGATGAGGCCCAGGACCTCCATGACCTCGCCGGCGTCGCTGACGTGGGTCTCGGCCTGGACGGCGACGGCGGCCTGCTCGCCGTCCTCCTCCCACCAGATCACGGGCTGCGGGAGCTCCATCTCGATGGGGCGGGGATCGTTGGTGTCGGCGAGCGCGAAGACGGCGCGTTTCGCCTGGACGTCGTCCAGGGTGGCGACCGCGCCGGTGAAGGGGACGAGGCGGTCCCAGTCGTCGACGTCGAAGCCGCCGCCGTCTTCCTCCTCCTGGCCGTCCTTCGGGATCACCTCTTCATCCAGGGCTTCGAGGCCCCGGAGCCCATGCCCTTGCTGGGCTTCTCGCGGGCGCCGCTGGGCGTGTTGCGGGCGTCGAGGGCGGCCTTCTTCAGGCGCAGCGCCTTCTGGATCGGCGTCTCGTCGGCGGGGGGTTTGTCGCTCATCGCGCATCGTTAGCACGGAAGGGCGTCAAACCTGTCCAAAGGTTCACTGGCCACGCTCTGCTGCGTTCCTGCATAGGAACCATGCAAAGACGCTGATCGACCCTGCACGGGGCGGTCGGATACCTAGACCCCGGCGCCGAGGAGCGGCGCACGAACCGAAGAAGGACCTACGCCCGTGACCGCCGCCGCCAACCCCGCCGACATCATCATCGAAGGTGAGTTCCGCGTGGTCGCCGAGCGCACGCTCACGGCCAAGTCCTCGCCGAACACCCGCCGCGCCGTCGCCCGCATCCTCTGCTGGAACGCGATCTTCGTGGGCGCGGTCCTGGTGATCCCGCACCTCATCGGCTGATCTCACCCTCCGCTCATCCCCGCGCATGCGGGGACCCAGGCTTCGCTTTGCAGCGGCAGCCTTCATCCCGTGTGGATCAAAAGAAAGCCTGGGTCCCCGCATGCGCGGGGATGAGCGGGATCATTTGACCAGGTGGCGGCCGGCGAGGTCGAAGCTGCGGAGGACCGCTTCGTGCGGGATGGCGCCGAACTGCATCATGCACATGATGCGGTCGGCCCCGATGGCCTCGTAGGCGCGGAGCTTGTCGCGGCAGTGGCCGGGGTCGCCGATCACGACGCTGTCGAGGGGCTCGAGGGCCTCGTGGGCCTCCTCGTGGCTGATCTCCTCGCCCTGGGCCATGCGCTTGAGCACCTGGACCACGTGGGGGTCGTCGGCCTGGATCTCGACCTCGTGCGGGTCGAGCTCCGAAAGGGCCGCCGTGTCGCGCGCCGAGTTGGGGTGCAGGCCCGCCTTGATCATGTCGTACCAGACGCGGCGCGGGACCTTGAACACCACCGGCGCGG
This sequence comes from Phenylobacterium sp., assembly GCF_019636135.1. GTDB lineage: Bacteria > Pseudomonadota > Alphaproteobacteria > Caulobacterales > Caulobacteraceae > Phenylobacterium. Next base: position 67,977 of record NZ_JAHBYD010000025.1, on the reverse strand, counting down.
TGTTGACGTACCAGAGGGCCGACCAGGCGGCGCCGTTCGCGATGGCCTGGGCGCGGCTTTCGGCGACGTGGACGAAGGTGAAGACCCCCTTCTCCGGGTTGACGACCTTGCCGGCCGGCTCGGCGCAGGCGGCGAGGCCGCGCGTGTGCTCCTTCAGCATCTCGCCCAGGAAGGCGACGGGGCTGAGCAGCGTGGTGCCGAGCGCGCCGACGCCCAGCTCGCCGGCCATGTAGAAGCTCTCGGGCGAGCCGCAGGTCTGCCAGAGACGCGGGTGCGGCTTCTGCAGCGGCTTGGGCGTCACCTCCCGCGGCGGCACCTTGTAGGTGGCCGAGTCCCAGGAGAACTCCTTCTCGGTCCACATGCGCGGGATCATGCGGAAGGCGTCGCGCACCTCGTCGCGGGCCGCGTCGGGGTCGACGCCGAAGGTCTCCCACTCCTTGCCGCCGGACTTGGCGAGGCCGAGCTCGAAGCGGCCGCCGGAGAGCAGGTCGAGGGTGGCGGCGCGCTCGGCGACGCGGAGCGGGGCGTTGATGCGGAAGGGGGCCAGCACGCCGGCGTGGCCGACGCGGAGCGTCTTCGTCGACATGGCGATGGCGGTCAGCACCACCTCGGGGGCGGACGAGTAGCTGAACTGCGGGGAGCCGTGGTGCTCCACCTGCCACCAGGTCCCGAAGCCGGCGGCCTCGGCGGCCCGGGCCTGGGCGAGGATCTCCCGGAAGAGGCTGGCCTCGTCCTTGCCATGCCAGGGGAAGGCCCGCTGGATCTCGCAGAACACGTCGAACTTCATGAGGGCCTCCGGGCGGATGACATAACGCTTGTTATGTTTTGGGGCGAACGTGAGGGTTTGGCCGAGCGGCGTCGCATGGTCAGAACACCGCGATCGGGTTGAGGGGCGAGCCGGTGCCGCCGGCGATGGGGAGCGGGGCGAGCGCGAGCTGGAAGCTCCAGCGGTTCAGCTCGGCGCAGGCCTGCGCGAGCGCCTCGAGGTGCAGGTTGTCGAGCAGGTGCAGGCCCATGCCGGCCAGCGCCAGCATGTGGATCGGCATGGCCCAGTCGCGGTGGATGCGGCCGTTGGGGATGGGGTCGCTGACCCCGTCGCCGCCGAGGACGGCGACCTGGCGCGCGTGCAGCCACTCGACGACGCGCGGGTCGAGGCCCGGGACGGCCTGGTCGGCGAAGCGGTCGCGGCGCACGTCGCGGCCCAGGCGCACGATCAGGATGTCGCCCTTGCCGACGGCGACGCCCAGCGCGCGCTCGGCGGCCTCCAGGTCGGCGACGGTGGTCAGGGTCTCGGAGTCGACGAAGGCGACGCCCTGGACGCGGGGGATGTCGAGGAGGATGCCGCGGCTGACGACGCCGTCCTTCAGGGCGTAGATCGAGTTGGCCCTGGCGCCGGTGCTCTTCACGTCGCTGGCGGGGCGGCCGTTGTACATCGTCTCGTCGGCGAAGACGTGGCAGAGCGCGTCGATGTGGCTGGACGCCATGCCGTGGAAGGCGATGCCGATGAAGTCGGTGGAGACCTGCAGGCCGTCGACGCCCGGCACGCAGCAGTCGTCGCCGCCGATCAGCATGTGGTGCTGGGCCGGCCAGGGGTTCTCCGGGCCGGGGCGCGTGGGGAATTCGCGCGACAGGCTGACGGTGCGGCCCTCGCGGACCTGGGCGGCGGCGGCGCGGACCTCGGCCGGGCCGACGTGGTTCAGCGCGCCCAGCTCGTCGCCCTCGCCCCAGCGGCCCCAGTTGGAGACGCGGCCGAACAGCGCCCTGAGCTCGGCGTCGCTCATGGCGAGCGGGTGGTCCCCGCGGCGAGGGTCGGCGGCGTCGGTCACGCGCCTTTGCCAGCGCCCTGGTCGCCGAGGGCCTCGTTGGCGCGGGAGTGGCGCACGCCCGGCTCCAGCTCGATCATCTCGACGATGTTGCCGTTGGGGTCGTAGCAGCAGGCCGTCCCGACGATGCCCAGCGACTCGGTCGGCGTGTAGGTCGGCTGGGTGAAGACGACGCCGGCCGCCTCCAGCGCCCGTTGGGCGGCGTGGACGCCCCGGGTGCGGAAGGCGATGATGCGGGGCACCATCTCGCGGCGGCGGGCCGGGTCGGGGAAGTCGGCCTCGGGCTCCAGCCACTCGATCAGGTCGATCATCGGCCCGTCGCGGTCGGTGGGCAGCACCATCAGGACGCCGCGGCCGTTGGCCTTGGACACGCCGAAGATGCCGGCCACGAAGGCGGGCCAGGTCACGTCGCGGCGGTCGTTCAGCACCTCGAACCCCAGCAGCCTGTAGAAGGCCACCGACTCGTCGAGGTCCCGGCAGTTGACCACCGTGTGATAGAGCCGCTCCAGCGCCCACTCGGCCACGTCGCTCTCCCGCCCTAGAAGTTCACGCCGACCCGCACGCCGAAGGTGCGCGGCGGGTAGTAGGCGTAGTTGTCGAGGCCGAAGCCGTTGCCCAGCGTGTTCGACTGCAGGCCGTCGTTGGAGATGATGTCCTTGTTCCCGGCGTTGCGGACGAAGCCCTCGACGGTCCAGCGCTCGCCGGGCGCGCCGTAGCGCACCGACAGGTCGACCAGGGTGTAGGCCTTCTGACGCTCGAAGGGGCCGTTGGCCGACAGGAAGTAGAGGTCGCCCGAGCGGAAGACGTCGATGCGCGGCGTCAGCGTACCGGCGGCCAGGTCGAAGGCGTACTGGGCGCCCAGGTTGATCGTGTACTCCGGCGTCTGGACGAGCCGGTTGCCCGAGAAGTCGCAGATGCGGGTGGCGGCGTCGCACCCCGGCGCGGCGGCGGCGAAGCGGTTGTTGACGGTTAGGTACTCGTCGTACTCGGCCTTGGTGGCGGTGACCGCGGCGTTGATCCGCAAGCCCCTGACCGGGGCGGCGATCGCCTCGACCTCGAGGCCGTTCACGTGGGCGCGGCCGGCGTTGTCGATGCGCGAGCCGGTGATGTCCTGCACGAACACCTGCATGTCGCGGATCTTCTGGCGGTAGCCGGCGACGTTGAAGAGCAGGCGGCCGTCGTAGAAGGTCGACTTGAACCCGCCTTCGAAGGCCCGCACCGTCTCGGGCTGGTAGATGCCCGGGAAGTTGCCGACCAGGCCGCCGCCCGAGAGGTAGCCGCGGGCGTAGTTGGCGTAGACGATGATGTCGTCGCGGACCTGCCAGGTCAGGCCCACCTTGCCGGTGACCTCGTCCCAACTGCGGTCGAAGTTCTTCTGGTTCGGGAAGGCCAATGCCAGCAGCGGAAGCTGGTAGTTGAGGAAGTCGAAGCCCTTCTTCGTGTCCTTCGTATAGCGCAGGCCCACCGTGAGGGTCAGCGGCGCGCCCAGGCCGGCCTTGCCGAGGTCGACGTCGGCCTGGCCGAAGACCGCCTTGGACGTGGTCTTGTAGATGCCGCCGTTGGTGAAGACGAAGGTGTCGGTGAAGGGGCTCGCCGAATTCAGCCCCGTGTCGGTGAACTGGAAGGTCTGGCCCACCTTCTCCTTGAACAGGAACGCGCCGACGATCCACGAGAACGGGCTGTCCGAGGGGTTCGAGGCCAGCCGCACCTCCTGGCTCCACTGGAACTGGTCCAGGGTCCAGTAGGGATTGGTCCCGAGCGTCAGCTCGGAAGCGTCGGGGTCGTTGGACTGCGCCCAGCTCCCCTCGGCGTAGCCGGTGACGGAGGTGAGGGTCGCGACGCCCACGTCCCAGTTCATCGTCAGGCTGGCGTAGACGTTCTCCTGGTCGAAGGTCTCGGGGCTGTTCTTGCGCACCTTGCGCGGGTCGGAGAGGTAGGGCTGGGCGCCCACGTAGCGGGCGGGCGCCAGCTCCCAGCGGGTCTTCGTCGCGACCGGGTCGTCGTTGTGGGAGATCGAGGCGATGAGGCGCGCGTCGAAGCCCTCGAACGGCTCGACGTAGACCTGGCCGCGGATCATCCAGAAGTCCTGGCCGTCCGAGTCGTCGGTGGCGCCGGGGCCGGTGAAGAGGTTCTTCTGGTAGCCGTCGTGCTCGGCCTTCACGGCCGAGAGGCGGATCGCGCCGTAGCGGTCGCCGTCCTCGAAGATGGGCGTGTTGAACCAGGCGCGGAAGATCTTGGCGTCGTAGTTGCCGGCCAGCGCGTCGGCATGGCCGGCGGTCTCGTTCGCCGGCTTGCGGGTGATCACGTTGACCGAGCCGCCCACGGAGTTGCGGCCGTAGAGCGTGCCCTGCGGCCCGCGCAGCACCTCGATGCGGTCGACGTCGAAGAACTCCGGGTCCACCGAGGTGGTCCGCCCGAGGTAGACGCCGTCGAGGTTGTAGGCCACCGGCGAGTCGCCGCCGGACGTGGTGTTCTGGCTGCCGACGCCGCGGATGGTGATGACGTTCTCGCCGCCAGTGACGCCCGCGCCGAACCGCAGGCTGGGGATGCGGGTGGAGAGGTCCTGGAAGCCCACGACGCCCTGGCGCTCCAACTGGTCGCCGGAGATGGCGGTGAGCGCGATGGGCACGTCCTGCGCCTGCTCCTCGCGCTTCTGGGCGGTGACGATCAGCTCGCCGACGACGTTGTCGCCGCCCCCCTGGGCGCCCCTGTCCTGGGCAAGGGCCGGCGCGGCGGTCAGGCCGGCCAGGGCGGACGCGGACACCAGTGCGGCACGCAACGGCACGCGGCTCATGGGCTTCCCCTTCCTATGTCGCCGCCGCGCTCTCGATGGGCGCGGCTTGCGGCGTGAAATATAACAGGCGTTCTGGAATGTGAAAGGGCATTCGTAACGTGTGTTATGTAACCAGCGTTCGGGAATCGCGGCCCGTCGCGCACGCGGGGGCTTGCCAGGGGCGGCAGGCTTCCGGCAGACGGGATATCCTGACACACCGCGAAGGGGCGCGATGGGCCGCTCGGTCGACCACGACGAACGCCGCGAGATCTTCGCCGCCGCCGCCCTGCGGGTGATCATGCGCGAGGGCATCGCGGGCCTGACCGTGCGCGCCGTGGCCGCCGAGGCCGGCTTCACCACCGGGGCGCTGACCCACTACTTCCATTCCAAGGACCAGTTGCTGATCGAGGCGTCGGAGCTCTCGGCCCGGCTGGTGCGCGACCAGATGGTCAAGGCCGAGCAGGTCAGCCCGGCGCTGGAGGCGGTCCGCAAGGTGGTGTCGTTCGCACTCCCGCTGACGGCCGAGCGGCGCAACTACTGGAAGGTCTGGATCGGCTACTGGGAGCGCTCCAGCCTCGACGCCGAGGTGAACCGCGTGATGCGGCTGCGCTACGACGAGTGGCGCGAGCGGCTGACGCGCCTCCTGGTGCGGGCGAAGGCCGAGGGCGACGTGGGCGAAGGCGTCGATCCCGGCCGCGCGGCGCAGGACCTGGTGCTGCTGATCGACGGCATCGGCGTGGCGGTGCTGCTGGGCGTCGGCGGCCGCATCCCGCCCGCCCGCCAGAAGGCCCTCTTCGACCTCTGGCTCGACACCGTGCGCGAGCGGGGGTGAGGCCCCGCCCTCCCGGCCTGCCGCGGGAGGCCGCCGGCGGCGCGCGCGGGACGTTGGCGCGCCGCCGGGTCCCTCGACGACGCTAGAAGGCCGCGCCGTCGAAGAGCGAGCGCATCTGCTCGAGCGTGGCGGGCGTCACATCGACGGTCCCGTCATCGAAGTAGGTGACGATCAGCGGGCGGGCGAGCCCGATGTCCGGGTCCGCCTCGGGCGGCGGGATGAAATCGTCGTCGTCGCCGTCGAACGGCGGAATGACCAGATCGTCGTCGTCCTCGCCGAAGACCGGCGGGTCGTCGTCCGGCGGCTCGTCGCCGGGCGCGGGCTCCGGCTGGGGCGAGGCGACGCTGGGGCGATAGCCTTCGGCCTTGCCGTGCGCCTTGTACCAGTAGTCGGCGTAGTCCTCGACGGTGTTCCCGCCCACGCGCTGGACCCAGGCGCCGGAATGGCGGTCGTTGCCGGCGCCGTAGTACTCGGTGAAGAACGCCTGGAAGACGTCGGGGCGGTCGGCCAGGATCTTGGCGATCGGCACGCCGTCGTAGGTGGTCCGGCCCACGGGGGCCTCGCCGTCTTCCAGCGCCGCGGAGGCGCCGGAGGATTCGCCGGGCGTGTAGCCCTCGCGGTCGGCGTAGGTCCTGAACCAGTAGCGCGCATAGTCCTCGGGGCTGTTGCCGCCGACGCGGTCGACCCACGCCGGCGAGTGGCGGTCGTTCAGGGCGCTGTAGAACTCGCGGTAGTAGGCCGCGTAGACGTCGGGCCGCTCGCGCAGGATCTGCGCGGCGAGGTCGCCGTCCGAGCCCGCCGGAGCCGCCGCGGACGACAGCAGGGCGGTGCGACCGGTCGGTTCGGCGTCGTCACCCGCCGCCAACCAGTCGAAGATCGAAGTCTGCAAGGTATAACTCTCCAGTCGTAACGAGCCCGACTGGAAACTGGCGTCGTTGGCCAGGAACTCAATTGTAAGAAACTTATAAGGCCCTGCCCGGACCGCGGCCTACGCTTCGGCGACCTCGAGGGTGTGCATGTTCTGCCTGCGTATTTCGGCCGCGGCCTCGTTGTAGAGGAACGGCAGGCAGGCATAGCGGCGCCCGCGGGTGACGTTGGTCGCCTCGTGCAGCAGGCTGCAGGAGAAGACGACGGCGCCGCCCACCGGCGGGCGGTAGGTCCGCGAGCCGAACTCCGGGAAGCGCAGGTCTCCCCCGTCGAAGTCGTCGTTGAGGTTGATCGAGACCGCGAACTGGCGGTGCGCGGTGCCCGCCGTGGTGTTGTCGCGGTGCGGCTGGAAATAGCCGCCCTCCTCGGCGTCGTAGCAGGCGACGATGTAGCGCTCGATGCGGGTGACCTTGAAGTGGTACGCCTTCTCGATCTCGGGCAGCAGGCGCTGCGATACCCGCGCGCGGATCTGCCCCTGGACCTGGGGATCGGAGAGGATCGCGTCGCGGCGCTTCTTGAAGTCGCTGAGCACGCCGACGGTCTTGCCGTCCTTCTCGCGCATGGTCCCTGACGGCAGCCCGCCCTGCGCATCGTAGATGTCGATGAGCTCGCGGCAGAAGGGAGGCTCGAAGAGGCGCGGGACGATCAGGACGGGGGCGTTGAGCGGCACGCCCGCATGGCCGTCGGGCGGACCCAGGCGGAAGAGGCTGGCCAGGACCTGCGGCCCGCGGTCCAGCGGCGCGCAACCCATGATCCGCAGCGACGGGTCGACAATCACCCACTCGGGCGTCACCTGCCCGTCCGGTCCCTCGGCGCCGAAGAGGCGGCGCACGCGCCCCTCGGAGTCGTCGAACCAGCGCATCGGCGGCTGGTCGGCGGCGTGGGCGTGGAACGACTCGGCGTCGGGCAGGACGCCGAAGAAGATGCGCTGGTCGACCGGGAACTGCTGGGCGTTGCGGCGTACGAGGTCGATGGCGGCGTCGCGCTCAGGCCCCGGCGGCGGCAGGAAGGCCAGCAGGATCCAGCGGCCGCCCAGGCTGCCGAACGCGAATTCGGGATTGACGTGCGAGGGCGCGCTGAACAGCGGGGCCGGGGCGCCGGCGTGCAGGCTCATGGAGGGGCATGGTCCAGTCGTAGGTCGGTCGCGGGAGGCCTGGCCGCCGGGCCGTGGGGACGACCCGGGCAATAGGCGCGGCGTAAACAAGCCTGGGGAGACCACGCCTCCCGCCCTGTCGAGATGCCCCGCGCCACGAGAGACGGGCAAGTATATGAAACCTATAAGCCTTGATCGGCCGGGGCTCCGGTATGAGGCGCAACGAGACAGGAGATCGACGCCCGCGTGACACCCGCCATGCGCAACCTGATGCGATACGTCGGCGCGCTCGCGATCGTGGCGGGGGCCAGCATCATCGCGGACGTGTTCTCGCGCATGACCGGCACGAGCCGCCTGACCAGCATCTTCCTGTCGAGCGTGCTCCTGGCCGCGTTCTACCTGGGGACCGGGCCGGGATACCTGGCCGCCATCGGGGCCCTGCTGACGCACCTCTACCTGGTGGATCCGCCCTACAAGTTCTCGCTGGGCTCCGTCGACGAGATGAACGCCCTGCTGCTGTTCCTGGCGGCGTCGGTGCTGACGAACCTGCTCGCCGGCCGGGTGCGCGAGGAGCGTCGCCAGTCGCGGGCGCGGGCGGAAATGAACGCCGCGCTGCTGGAGGCCGCGCGCGAGCTGTCGGCGACCGCGGACGAGGGCTTCATCCGCGAGCGCCTGGCCGAGCGGCTGGAGCGGCTGGCCGGGGGCCCCGCCGTGGTGCGCGAGGCGGCCGCGACCGACGCCGAGATCGGCGAGGGCTGGCGCTTCCGCGCGCTCGTGGCGGGCGGCGCGACCTTCGGCGTGGCCGGATGGCGCTCGCCGAAGGGCCACGCGCTGGAACGCGAGGCGCAGGCGGCGCTGGAGCTGCTGACCGACACCGGCGCGGCGGCGATCGCCCGGGCGCGCCTGGACGCCGCCAAGGCCGAGGCCGAGGCGCGCGCCCGGACCGAGGACCTGCGCAACGCGCTCCTCTCCTCCGTGAGCCACGACCTGCGCACGCCCCTGGCGACGATCCTGGGCTCGGCGACCACGCTGAAGCGGTTTTCCGACACCTTCGACGCCGAGACCCGGCGCGACCTGGCCACCACCATCGAGGAGGAGGCCTCGCGTCTGGACGCCTTCGTCTCGAACCTGCTGCAGATGACGCGGCTGCAGGCGGGCGTGTCGCCCCTGAACCGGATCGCGTTCGGGGCGCCCGAGGCGGTGCGGACCACGGTCGAGCGGCGCACGCGGGGCCGTCCGGACTCATGCCAGGTGCGCGTCGAGCCGGGCCTGCCCGAGGCGATGGGCGACCCGGCCCTGTTCGAACAGGCGCTGGGCAACGTGGTCGACAACGCGCTGCGCTACGCATCCTGCGGCGGCCCGGTCGAGGTGGCGGTGGGGCGGCGCGGCGGGAGGCTGGTGGTGGCGGTGAACGACCGCGGGCCGGGAGTGGCGGAGGGCGATCTGGAACGGATCTTCGAGCGGTTCTTCAGGGCGGCGGGATCGGAGCGCATGAGCGGCACCGGCCTCGGCCTCGCCATCAGCCGCGGCCTGATGGAGGGCATGGACGGCACGGTGACGGCGCGCCCCCGCGACGGCGGCGGCCTCTCGGTGGAGCTCGTGCTCCCGGCGGCGACGGCATGAGCGAGCCGGCGATCATCATGCTCGTCGACGACGAGCCGCAGATCGCGCGCTGGCTGAACCCGGCGCTGCGGGCCGCGGGCTATCAGGTGGACCACGCCGAGACCGGGACGGCGGCGCTGGCGCGGCTGGCCGACAGCCGCTGCGACCTGGTCCTGCTGGACCTCGGCCTGCCCGACATGGACGGCAAGGACCTGATCCCGCGCATCCGCGAATGGTCGGAGACGCCGATCATCGTGATCTCGGCGCGCGACCAGGAGGCCGAGAAGGTGGCCGCGCTGGACCTGGGCGCCGACGACTTCGTCAACAAGCCGGTGGGCGTGGACGAACTGCTCGCCCGCATCCGCGCCGCGCTGCGCAACCGGGCCCGGCGTGTGGCCCAGCAGCCGGCGTTCAGGTCGGCCGACCTGGAGGTGAACTTCGCCGCCCGCCGGGTGTCGGTGGAGGGCGTCGAGATCAAGCTGACCCCGCGCGAGTACGACCTTCTGCGGGTGCTGGCGCGCCAGGCCGGCATGGTGCTGACCCACGCCCAGATCATCGGCGCGGTCTGGGGCTCCGACGCCAACGTCGAGGCGCAGCACGTGCGCGTGCTGATGGCGCAGTTGCGCAACAAGCTGGAGGCCGACCCGTCGAACCCGCGCCTGCTGCTGACCGAGACCGGCGTGGGCTACCGGCTGAAGAGCGACGACGACGCCTGACTGGTCGAGACCACCAACTTCCTGCCGAACCAGCAGTGGATGGGAAGCTGGGAGAACCTGAAGGTGGGCGACAAGCGCGTGCGATATTCCTTCCAGGCCGAAGACCCGACTGGGACAAGCCCTGGGGCGGCGAGTACGAGTTCTACGCCCTGCCGGGCATCCTGGCGGGCGCGCGGGCGCAGGAGGAAGAGGCGCGCAAGGCGGGCGCAAAGGCCGGCGGCGGGGTGACGTCGGGCGGCGAGGAGCGACCTCCTCTCCCCCGAGCGCGTAGCGCGAAGAGAGGGAGAGGGCAGGGAGAGGGCGGCTCGGCGCTTCGGCTCGCGCGCGTGGTCGATCGAGGATTCCCGCCGGACCGTCGAGCCGGCTTCAAGGCGGGCGCCGCCCTCTCCCTGCCCTCTCCCTCTCCGTTCCGCTGCGCTTCACGGGGGGAGAGGAAAGCTACTCCGCCGCTTCCAGCATCGGGGCGGGCTGGCGGCCGCGGACGAGGCGGCCGGGGAGCGGGCCGGCGGGTTGGCCGTCGCGGTAGATGACCTGCCCGGACTTGACGGTGGCGACGTAGCCCTCGGCGTCCTGCATGAGGCGCCGCGCGCCGGTGGGCAGGTCGTAGACCATGTAGGGCACGCCCAGCTTCAGGCGCGGGAAGTCGATGACGTTGAGGTCGGCGAGGTAGCCGGCGGCCACGACGCCGCGGTCTTCGAGGCCCACGGCGCGGGCGGTGTCGAGGGTCTGGGCGCGGATGGTGCGCGCGAGGTCCAGCTTCGGCCCGCGGGTGCGGTCGCGGCACCAGTGGGTGAGCATGAAGGTCGGCAGGCTGACGTCGCAGATGGCGCCCACGTGCGCGCCGCCGTCCGAGAGGCCCGAGAGGCAGTTCGGGTTGGTCAGCATGGCGTGGACGTTGTCGAGGCTGCCCTCCACGTAGTTGTGCATCGGGAAGAACAGGAAGGCGCGGCCCTCGTCGGCGATCAGCGCGTCGTAGACCAGCTCGTCGGGGTCGACGCCCAGCGCCCTGGCCCGGGCGCCCAGGCTGGTGGCGGGATCGGGCTCGTAGTCCACCGCGCCGCCCTCGATGGCGTACATCTTGTGGTGGGCGCCGGCGAGCGAGTTGATGAACGGGTGGCCCTTGGCCGGCGCCTCGGCGATGAGGCGCGCGCGGAAGGCCGGGTCCTTCATCCGCGCGACCTTCTCGCTGAGCGGCAGGTCGGCGATCCCGGCGTAGGACGGGCGGCTGATGAACGGGTGCGCCGAGCCCTGGAGGCCCAGCATCAGGCCCACCGGGCGTCCGGCGACCTGGGCCTTGATCGGGTAGCCCTCCGCGACCGAGGCGTCCATGCGGGCCATGAGCTCGCGCCAGCGGTCGGGGACCACGTCGGCCTGCACGAGCGAGAAGCTCAGCGGCTGGCCGGCGATCTTCGTCAGATCGCGGATGAGGGCGAACTCCTCGTCCATGTCGGCGAAGTCGCTGACCCATTGCAGGACGCCCGAGCCGGCGTCGGCGAGGCCGGCCGCGATGGCCTCCATCTCGGCGCGGGCGGCGCCGATGGTGGGGGTGAGGTCGCCGTCGGCGGTGCGGTGGACCATGGTGCGGGTGGTGGAGAAGCCCAGCGCCCCGGCGCGGACGGCCTCGGCGGTGAGCGCGCGCATCCGCCGGGTCTCGTCGGGCGTGGCCGGATCGCGGTTCGCGCCGCGCTCGCCCATGACGTAGACGCGCAGCGCGCCGTGCGGGACCTGGACGGCGACGTCGATGTCGTGCGGCAGGGCGTCCACCGCGTCCATGAACTCGGCGAAGCTCTCCCATTCCCACGACAGGCCCTCGTGCAGGGCCGCGCCCGGGATGTCCTCCACGCCTTCCATGAGGCGGATCAGGGTGTCCTCGTCGCCCTTGCGGACGGGCGCGAAGCCCACGCCGCAGTTGCCGGTGACGACGGTGGTGGCGCCCAGGGTGGACGAGGGGGTGAGCCGCGAGTCCCAGGTGACCTGGCCGTCGTAGTGGGTGTGGATGTCGACCCAGCCGGGGGTGACCATCAGGCCCGCGGCGTCGATCTCCTCGCGGCCCGCGCCGTCGACCCGGCCCACGGCCACGATGCGGTCGCCGCGGACCGCGACGTCGCCGACGACGGGCGCCCCGCCCGAGCCGTCGAACACCGTCCCGCCACGGATCACCAGGTCGTACTCGGCCACGATACGCCTCCTCTCAAGCGCCCGCATCATCGCCCGTGGCGGCGCGAGGGGGAAGGCTGACGCGGGGGCGCCTCTTCCTTTCCCGCTCGCGGGAAGGGAAGTCAGGCCTTGGCGAAGCGGACGGCGTTGCGCTCGCGGGCCTTGGCGGCTTCGACGTCACGGTCGCGGGGCGGGGCCTGGGTCTCGAGGTCTTGCAGCAGGTGGTGGGCGATGTGGGCGACGTCGTGGACCGCGCGGTCGAACGCCTTCCTGTTGGCCTTCGAGGGCGTGTTGAAGCCTGAGAGCTTGCGGACGAACTGCAACGCCGCGGCCTGGATCTCGTCGTCCGTCGCCGGGGGGTCGAAGTTGAACAGGGTCTTGATGTTGCGGCACATGGCGGTCGTCCTCCGGTCGGCGCTCGGCTCATGACTTGGGGCCCGCTCGCCACGCCGCAAGCGGGACCACGGGCCCGGCTCCCGGCATTCGCCGGACCAGGGGTTCGGTCAGGCCTTCTCCGGCTCGGGGGCGGCGCGGCCGAGGCCGCCGAGCTGCCAGCCCACTTCCTTGGTCATGCGGTCGTAGAAGCTGACCTCGTAGGCCTCCTCCGGCGTCTCGCGGACCATGCGGTCCATGATGATCGCGTCGTCGCCGACCAGGATGCGCCAGCGCTCTGCCTTCACGCCGTCCAGGATGATGGTGGCGGCCTGCGCGGCGCTGGTCGGCGCGTCGTCGCGGAAGCGGCGGGCCTGCTCGACCATCATGGCCTCGATGGCCTCGTCGGGGATCTGCGTCGGGTCCATGCCCATGCGCTCGATGCGCCGGCGGGCCGTGGCGAGCTCGTCGGGGGTCAGCTTGTCGCTCCAGTCGCCGCGGGTGACCTTGCGCGAGTTGCCGGCGATGTCGGTGCCGATGTGGCCGGGCATGACCACCGAGCACTTCACGTGCGGGGCGTTGCTGCGCAGGTCGGTGATCAGCGCCTCGGTGAAGCCCTTCACCGCGAACTTCGCGGCCGCATAGGCCGAGTGGGAGATGTTCGGCCCCAGGCTGGCCCAGAAGCCGTTGACGCTGGCGGTGTTGACGATGTGGGCCTCGTCGGCGGCCAGCAGCATCGGCATGAAGGTGCGGCAGCCGTAGTAGACGCCGTACCAGCAGACGTTGAACGTGCGCTCCCAGTCCTCGCGCTCGTCGGGGTTCACCATCGAGCCGCCGCCGCCGATGCCGGCGTTGTTGAACAGCAGGTGCAGGCGTTCGGTGTCGTGCAGCCGGGCCGCCTCGTCGCGGAAGCGGACGAGGTCGTCCTCGCGGGCCACGTCGGCGCGGTGGGCGGTGATCTTCGCGCCCTGCGGGACGCCGTCCGCCTGACACAGGCGAATGGTCTCGGCCATGTTCTCCTCGGAGACGTCGCACATCGCCACCGAGCAGCCCTCGGCGATGAGCTGGCGCGCGAGCTCGCGGCCCATGCCCGTGCCGCCGCCCGTGATCACCGCGAACTTGCCGGCGAAATCCCTCATGACCTTCGTCCTCCCGCTTTTGCCCGAGGCTAGCGCAGCCCGCGCCTGACGCCACGTCAGAATGGCCGCCGCCGACGTGCCTGGGGGCGTGCAGCGGGTGCGGCCGCGGTAAGGCCGTGCTCCCTTCTGCTCCTCGTCATGGCCCGGCTTGTCCGGGCCATCCATTGGGCTGTGAGTCACCGGAGATGTGCAGCGGCGACGCCGAGAGGACTTTCGAACTCACCGCCCAGTGGGTCCCCCGGACAAGAGCCGGGGGACGACGTTCAGGGGATGACGTTCAGGGGATGGGGTTCAGGGCTGCGTGCCGGCGCTGGCGACGGCCGCGCGCTGTCCGCCGCCGCAGTCGCGGGCGGCGGCTTCTTCGGCGAGGCGGTCGAAGCGGGCGTCGAAGGCGTCGACGAGGCCAGGGTCGGCGCTGCGGGCCAGGATCTCCTGGTTCATGATCCGCGAGCCGAAGTTGTAGTTGAGGCTGCCGAACCAGGCGGTGCGCACCTGCTTGTGGTCGACGATCACGAACTTGGCGTGCATCGGGTAACCGTCGGGGTCGCAATAGCGGCGGATCTCGACGCCGGCGTCGCGCAGTTCGCTGACCACGCCCTTGGAGACGCGGCGGCGTGTGTCGTGGACCACGAGCTCGATCTTCGCGCCGCGCTCGGCGGCCTTCACGAGCTGGGCGGCGAACGGGCCCTTGTCCATGTGCGAGACCGCGGCCTTGACCTCGTCGCCGGGACCGAGGCGGGCCAGCCGGCGCTCGACCACGTCGGTCCGCAGGCGCGGGTAGTAGTAGAAGGCGAAGTCGCCGACCCGCTTGGCCTTGTTGGCGCGCCTGCCGAACCGGAAGGCGAAGCGGCCTTCCCACAGGCGCATGGCCTGGGCCTCGAGCGCCTTCACGGCGTCGGGGTCGCGGAAGTCGACCAGCAGGTTCTCGCCGCGGTCCTGGTCGCCGATGTCGTTCATCAGCTCGGGGTCGTCGACACCGCCGGAGGGGTTGTACGAGCCGATGAAGGCGGCAGGCTCCGGCCCGCCGGAGAAGGCGTAGATCTTGGCGTGCAGGTGCTGGCCGGGGAGCCACGAGCGGTGCAGGCGCAGGTCGCTGCCGAGCCCGGCCTTCAGGCGCTCGATCGTGGGGCCGTTGACCGATCCGCGCCGGGCGCGGCCCTCCAGCACCAGCCGCACCTTCACGCCGCGCCGCCTGGCGGCGACCAGGGCGTCGGCGAGGGCCGGATCGCGGAAATAGTAGGTGGCCCAGGTGATCTCGCTGCCCGGCGTGGCGGCTTCGATGCGCGCCAGCAGAAGGTCGCGCAGCGCCTGCGGCGGCTGGTCGACGCCGCCGTAGTAGAGCGTCGCGGCGGCGGGCGCCGGCGGCGGAAGGACGGGTGCGGGACTGTCGAGCAAGACCGGACTCTTGTGGACGCCAGTCGCTAGACAACCCGGCAGCCGCCGAAGTGCAAGGGCGCCGCGGCTTACAAATGTGTCAGATGGGCCGGATCAGGGGTCTCGACGGGCAGCGAGACCTCCACCCACAGCGGATCGGCGCCCGCGCCGGCATACGTCAGCCCGAACAGCGAGTTCGCGAAGGCCTGCTCCTCGTCCGCCCGCTTGCCGTCGCCTTTGAGGATGCGCTTCGCCGTGAGGTCCTCCAGGCGCTGGGCGAGGGGCCGGAAGGGCATCGCCCAGCCGGTGGGATTGTGGCGGGTCTTCTGCTCGCCCGCCACGTCCTCGACGACCGGTATCATGGCCGCCAGGTGCGGACTCGTCATGAGCTCGAGCCCCTGGTCGCGGGCGGTCGCGTTGTGGCTGCCGTGGTGGCCGACCTTGTAGAGCACCACGCGGCCCAGGATGTCGGCGGCGCTCTCGGTCCCGACCGCGCTGGCGGTCCTGGGATAGCGCTGGTCGTGCCAGGAGAGCCAGTTCCCGACCTGGGCGTCGGCCGGGAAGAGGAGGACGTGCCTGTCCCGGGTCTCGATGGCGAGCACCAGCGAGGTGTTGTTCACGTCGCCGTCGATCTTCATGGCCAGATGCTCGGCGGTCTCGAGCCACTCGCCATCGATGCGGCGGCGGCTGGATTCCTTCGCCCGGTAGAGACGCTCGGTCAGGTGCTTCGAGGTCCTGGACTCGCGCCGCCGGAAGCGCGGGGAGAACGGCAGGTCGGCCGGTCCCGCCAGGCCGGGGTCGCCCTTGGCCAGGCCGAGGCGCAGGCGGCTCTCCAGGGGCGCGGCGTCGCCCGGCCGCAGGAGGTAGACCTCGCGCCCGCCGTCGCGGCTGGGGTCCAGTTGGAGCAGCCGCTCCGCCTTGCGAGGGGGCCCCATCACCTTCGCGGTCAGCCGCTCGCCCAGGCCGAAGGTCACCACGTCGCCCGGCTCCAGGTAGGAGACCTTGCCGGTCGCCCGATGGCGCAGCCAGTCGATCGCGTTGGCGCAACTGCGGGGCCTGTCCCTGGCCGGGTCGTAGGCCGGCTTCGGCTTCGAGGTCCCGGCCGCCGCCCCGAGACCGTCGGGCTCGGGCGCCCATGCCTCGATGTCGGCGTCATAGAACTGCAGGAGGTCGCGGATGACGCTCAGACGGGCCTGCGCGTCGCCATCGACCCCGAACGCCGTGGATCGATCCGCGATGAACTTCAGGGCCGAGAGCGCCTTGCGGCCGCGCGCGCGGATGTCCTTGGCCTGGTCGTCGTCGGGATCCTCGGTCCAGGCCACCCAGACGTCGCCGAACTCGAAATCGTCGCGGAAGGCGTCGTGGCCGAGGATGAAGCCCGACAGGTGGTCGTAGTGCTCGTGCGTGGCCACCACCAGATCGAGGCGCGACCTGCCGTCGGCGCCGCGGGTGTCCTTCTGAAGGCTGGCGATGGCCTGCTTCAGGCGCGCGGCGCCCTTCCCGGTCTGCGGCTTGGCGCCGGCCGCGCCGATGCACTGCAGCACGCCGCAGTCGATCAGGGCGTGGAACCGCTGGTCTCCGATCTGGTGGCGCAGCAGGAAACAATCGCCGAGAAGGCCACGATACATCCGGACCGACACGGTCTCGCTGGGCGCCGGCATCGTCCTCAGCCCCGATGCAGCATCGCGAACGGCTCGTTCGCGAACTGGCGGTTGTAGGTGAAACCCAGGGCGTCGGCGTTGAGCAGGAAGTCCCGCTGCCGCGCCAGCCGCCGCTCGTCGCTGATCGACTTGCGGATGACGTAGCGGAGCGCCCCCTCGCGAAGGTCGATGATCAGGGTCGCGCCGCCCCGGAAGGTGAAGTCTTCGCTCCGGGACGAAGCGGCCTGTTCGTCGCGCGCCTTCTGCTCCCCGGGATCGAGGAAGCCGGCCCGGCGCTGCGTGACCTCGATCACGAGCTGGCGGACGTCCTGCCCGTCAGGGCCTGCGCGGCGCGTCGTGCGCACGCTATGCACCTCGACCTTCAGCCCGAAGAAGCTGCCCTCGATGGTGTAGAGCGGGCTCGCGCCGCGGCGCGGGCGGCCGTTCCGGCCGAGCCGGGCCGACGGCCGCTGGAAGTAGAGCCCGAGGGTGTCCTCCCAGGCGACGTCCACCGTCGGGTCGGTGCTGAGGCCCGGCACCTTGTCGCACTGCAGGAAGCCCAGCAACGCGTCCCACTGGTCGATATGGCTGCCGGCGCGCCGGAGTTCCTCCTGCAGAACCCGGATCTCCGCGTGCGGGACCTTCAGGCTGATGAGATTGCGGCGGATGCCCTCCATCAGGCGGTCGGCGACCGCGCTGCGGTCATCCGCCCCGCCGGCCGACGCGGGCGGGTCGTCGTCATCGTCGCCGCGGTCTCCGCGCTCGGCGTAGGGCAGCCCGGTCGCGGTGTCCGCCGAGAGGATCGCCCTCGCCTCGGTCAGCAGCCGGTCCAGCGTCTCGCTTTCGCGGGAGCCACGGTCGCCGACGGTCATGTAGGGCTGGCTCAGCCAGTACCAGACCTTGCGGCGGTTGCGCTCGGAGATCGGCGCGATCTCGTGGCGCTTGTAGATCGGCATCAGGTTCAGGCCGGCCCTCAGGATGTCGTCGGTCGCCAGCAACTCGGGCGGCTCGTCCCACAGCAGGTTGTCGGGCGACATCGACAGGCACGCGTCGGGGAAGATGCCCCGCCGGCGGAACGCCTCCACGAACGCCAGGCGGTAGTTCAGGCGGTCGTCGGGGATCAGGTCGTTGTCGGCCGTTATGACGGCGCGCAGGAACTCGCCGAACTCGACGTCGACCGGCGGCAGGTAGTCCAGCGCCCGGATGCACATGCGCAGGACATGGTCGGCGCTCCTGGTGGCCTCCTTGGTGAGGCGGGCGACGAGGTCGGGGTGCAGGTGCTGGCTGGTTCCGAGGCGGGTGCCGCTCATCCGCAGCAGGTCCTCGGTGCGGGCGGTGTAGATGCTGAGGAAGGCGTCGAAGACCGCCGCCACCAGGATGGCGCCGCGCTCGTGCGCTTCGGTCGTGGTGGCGATGAGGTCGGGATCGGGATCCTTGTCGATATAGTCCCGCAGCGAGGCGCGGCCGGTGGTGCCCTTGGCGAACTGGCCGGCCAGGCCGCTCAGGAGGCCGCTCTGGTCCAGCCGCCCGCCGCTGTCGGCGATGAAGTCGTAGACCGCCTCGTAGAGCTGGAAGTGCGAGAACAGCGCGGCGATGTCGGCGAAGGCCTCGTGGAAGGCCAGGCTGTCGACGCTGGTGGGCTCGGAATAGCGCGGGTGGATGCCGTCCAGGATGGCGTGGGTCGTCTCGTGGACGATGATGTCGTGCGACAGCGCGCTGAAGATCCAGCTCGCGCCGGCCGAACGCTGCCTGGCGTTGAAGTAGCCGAACAGCAGGGCCCGCTTCTGGGGGCTGTAGTAGGCGTTCGCCTCGCGCAGCGCATGGGGATAGACCCGCAGCCTCGGGGTCGGATCGTACGTGCGCCTCTCGCGGTTCCATTGCGGCCGCCAGATCACCCTGCGGCCCAACGCCCGCTCGAACAGCTTGATGGTGTTCATCACGACCGCGAACACCATCTGCTGGTGGAACCGCGGGTCGCCCTCGGAGGGCGGCAGGCCGTCCTGCGCCAGCACCTCGGGGGCGTTGAGGTCGATGGGCTCGTAGAACTGGTTGCTGCTCGGATCGACGTCGATGACTTCGAGGTATTCGTTGATCGGCCCGGGGAATATCCGCTCTTCCGCGCCCTTGCCGTCGATCTCCTCGCCCCGCCGGGCCGCCTCCTCCCAGGGGAGCGAGATCGTGGCGTGGCTGAACTTCGCCGAGGCGAGGTCGAGCGAGGCGTTGGGGTCGAAGGCGTAGACGCGCAGGCGCCTCGCCGGCGGCGGACGGAACCGCGCGCTCACCTGACGAACGTCCCGTCGCGGTTGAACGGCAGTCGGGGCGCGGGCTCGAGACGGTCGAAATAGGAGCGCATCGAGGAGTCGCAGAGGCTGTAGCCGTGGTTGGCGAGGCGGGCGAAGGCCTTCAGGCCCAGCGACCAGAGCCGCACCTCCTCGCCCTGGGCGGCGCGGATGTCGTCGTCGGGCGGGCGCACGGGCGAGGGCTTGGGGTAGTTGTCGTTGAAGTTGCGCAGCGGCCAGTAGCCGACCTTCCGGTGGCCCAGCTTGGCGAGCAGCATCAGCGGCCGCTGGCGGTTGTTCTCGGCCTGGCGGTGCATGAGGCCGATGATGCGCAGCATCAGGCCGGCCCAGTTCGACGGGTGCTCGTCCTCGTCGATGGCGTCGCCGGCGTTGCTGACCAGGAGCGTGCCGTAGCGCTTCCAGATCGGCTCCAGGCCCATGTTGTCGTAGATGCCGCCGTCGGCCAGCAGGGCGCGCTTGAGGAACCGGCCGCTGTTGCGGTCGGCGCCGGGGGTCGGCTTCACCGTCTGGCCGGCGAGGTCGAGCTCCAGCGGGCAGAAGAAGGGCGGGAAGGCCGACGAGGCGGCCACGATGCGGGCGAGCGGAAAGGTCGGCTGGTCGATCCGCCCGACGCGGTAGTCGGCGGCGTAGGGCTTGGAGAACCGCCAGAGCGAGTTCAACTCGTAGTTGGTGGCGAGCAGCACGAAGCGCGGACGGCCGGGCCCCGGCGTCGGCAGCGACTGCAGCGAGGCGCCCTTGAAGAGGTGCTTGTCGTAGCCCTTGGCCACCCCGTCGGCGCCCGAGCGGAACGGCAGGAGCAGGCCCAGGATGCCCTGGGCCACGTCGAGGTTCACCTCCGTCAGGAAGTCGTGCAGCGGCTCGACGATCGCCCGGCCGAAGTTGGTGGCGACGTCGTCGGCGCCGAACGCCAGGTCGTTCCAGTGCAGGCCGAGGTAGCCCGCCGCGATGGACCCGCCCGACACGCTGGCGATGCGCGAGATGTTGCGCAGGACGCCGAGTTCGTTGAGCCGGATCAGCGCGCCGATGTGGAAGGCCGCGGCCTTGTATCCGCCGCCCGAGAGCGCCAGGCCCGTGGCGTCCTTCTCGAAGCCGGGTGAGTCGAAGAGGCCGACGGTCCCTTCGTCGTCCTGCACGGCAAACTGCCCCTGGGCATCGGGCACGGCCCACCCCCTTTGCAAACCGACCGCCGGCCATATTGGACCGCGGCTGGCGGAGCGCAATTGAAAATTGTGCAGGATACACAATTCCACCGTGGCGGGCGCGCGGCGGCGGGCGTCCTAGCGCGCGGCGCGGCAGGGCTTGATGTCGGCGGGCCTGGGCCGTTCCTTCGGCGCCTCGAAGACGGCGAGGTAGCCGACGCCGCCCTCCATCAGGCGCGCCGAGACCTGGCGGTAGCCCACGGCCTCGAACTCGCACTTCAGCAGCGACGGCGGGATGCCGTGGTTCTGGGTCGCGCGGTCGAGATCGATGACGCCGACGCGGGCGCCCGGCTTCAGCGACGTGGCCAGATGCCAGAGCAGCGCGTAGGGGCTCTCGACCTCGTGGTACATGTGGACCAGCACGGCGCGGTCGATGGCGCCGGCCGGGAGCTGCGGATCGTCGCCTTTGCCGATGACCATGCGGACGTTCTTCAGCCCCCGCCGCTCGGCCTCGCGCTTCAGGCCCGAGATATAGGACTCCACGATGTCCTCGGCGTAGACCACGCCGGTGGGGCCCACCGCCGGCGACAGGCGCAGCGTGTGGTAGCCGGAGCCCGCGCCGACGTCGGCGACGTGCATGCCGGCCTTGATGTCGAGGCCGCGGATCAACTGGCCGGACTCGTCGGCGGCGTCGCGGTCGGGGCCTGAGGACCACTCCGGAGCAACGATCCCCGCGACGGGGCGGTCGGGCTTCGGGAAGCCGTCGGGGAACCGCTCGACCTTGCCGGGCGGCGCGCCCTCGCTCGGCTTCGAGCAGGCGGCGATCGCAAAGGCTGCCAGAAGGACGAGACCCAGTCGCATCCATCCCCTTTAGCGGGCCGCGACGACGGACGCGATACCGTCCAGCACGCCGCACCGCGCGAAACGGAACGGGAACGTGCTATAGCGAGGGGATGGCCGACGCCTCCGGGCTCCCCTCCGACCTTCTGCCGCCCGCGTTCCAGGCGTGGTTCGCGCGCCGGGGCTGGAGCGCGCGCGCGCACCAGCTCGAGATGGTGGAGAAGGCTCGCCAGGGGCGCGACGCCCTGCTGATCGCGCCGACGGGCGGCGGCAAGACGCTGGCGGGCTTCCTGCCCAGCCTGATCGAGCTTTCGCAGCGGCCGCCGGCGAACACGCCGCGGGGACTGCACACGATCTACATCTCGCCCTTGAAGGCGCTGGCGGTGGACGTGGAGCGGAACCTGGGCGCGCCGATCCTGGAGATGGGTCTGCCGATCGTGGCCGAGAGCCGCACCGGCGACACCGGCCTCTCGCGCCGGCAGCGCCAGCGGGTGAAGCCGCCGGACATCCTGCTGACCACGCCCGAGCAGCTCGCGCTGCTCTGCGCCTGGGAAGGCGCGCGGGGGTTCTTCGAGGACCTATCGTGCGTGATCCTGGACGAGATCCACACCCTGCATGCGAGCAAGCGCGGCGACCTGCTGGCCCTGGACCTGGCGCGGCTGCAGGCGCTCGCGCCGCGCATGCGCCGCGTGGGCCTGAGCGCGACGGTGGACGACCCAGAGATCATCAAGACTTGGATGGCGTCGCATCGGGGCGCCGACTCGATCTCCTCTCCCCCGCGAAGCGAGAGGGAGAGGGTAGGGAGAGGGCGGCTGGGCGACGTCGGCGGTGACCCGGCGAGGCGCGGCGGGGCCTCGCCCCACCCTCCTGCCGGCGAAGCCGTCGGCGCCGCCCTCTCCCTACCCTCTCCCTCTCCGGCTTCGCCGGGGGGAGAGGAGGCGCACGGCCCTCGGTCCATCGACCTCGTGCGGGGCCCGCCGGGCGCGGAGCCGATCGTGGACGTGCTGCTCTCCGAGGGCCGGGTGCCGTGGAGCGGGCATACGGCGCAGCATGCGATGGCCGAGGTGTACGAGGTGATCCGGCGCTCGCGGATCGCGCTGGTGTTCGTGAACACCCGCTTCCAGGCCGAGTTCGCGTTCCAGGAGCTGTGGCGGCTGAACGAGGACGCGCTGCCCATCGCGCTGCACCACGGCAGCCTGGCCGCCGAACAGCGGCGCAAGGTGGAGGCCGCGATGGCGCGGGGCGAGCTGCGCGCCGTGGTCTGCACCTCGACCCTGGACCTGGGCATCGACTGGGGCGACGTGGACCTGGTGATCCAGCTCGCCAGCCCCAAGGGCGCGTCACGGATGGTGCAGCGGATCGGCCGCGCCAACCACCGGCTGGACGAACCCAGCCGCGCCCTCTTCGTCCCGGCCAACCGGTTCGAGATGCTGGAGTGCCAGGCGGCCCGCGAAGCCATCGCCGAGAACCGGCTGGACGGCGACCCGCCGCGCGCGGGCGCGCTGGACGTGCTGGCCCAGCACGTCATGGGCTGTGCGGTCAGCGAGCCCTTCGACATGATCGAGCTCTACGAGGAGGTCCGCTCGGCCGGCCCCTACCGCGACCTGTCGTGGGAGGACTTCGAGCAGGTGGTCGATTTCGTCTCCACCGGCGGCTACGCGCTGAAAACCTACGACCGGTTCCGACGTATCGTCCGGCTACCCGACGGGCGCTGGAAAGTACGGGACCTGAACGTGGCGCAGCGGCATCGGCTGAACGTGGGGGCGATCGTCTCGCCGGCGATGCTTTCGGTCCGGATCGCCAGCCGCCGCGGCCAGGGCGGGCGCAAGGTGGGCGAGGTCGAGGAGGGCATGCTGGAGATGCTCGATCCCGGCGACACCTTCGTCTTCGCGGGCCAGGTCTGGGAGCTGGTGGGCGTCACCAACCTCGACGTCCTGGTGCGCCCGGCCAACCACAGGGACCCCAAGATGCCGTCCTGGGGCGGCTCGAAGTTCGCGCTCTCGACCTACCTCGCCAGGCGCGTGCGCCAGCTCATGTTCGACGAGGCGCACTGGACCGTGCTGCCCGACGACGTGCGCGAGTGGCTGGAGGTGCAGAAGGAGCGCTCGCTGATCGTCGGCGAGGACGAGATGCTGCTGGAGACCTTCCCGCGCGGGAAGCGCAACTTCATGGTGGTCTATCCTTTCGAAGGACGGCTGGCGCACACCACGCTCGCCATGCTGCTGACCAAGCGGCTGGAGCGGCGGGGGATCGGGCCGCTGGGGTTCGTGTGCAACGACTACGCCATGGCGATCTGGGCGCTGAACCCGATGGACCGCGTCGATTTCGACGAGCTGTTCGCCGAGGACATGCTGGGCGACGACCTGGAGGACTGGCTGCACGAGAGCTTCATGATGAAGCGCGCCTTCAAGGGCTGCGCGATCATCGCCGGGCTGATCGAGAAGCGCTTCCCGGGCGAGCAGCAGAAGACCGGGCGGCAGATCACCTTCTCCACCGACCTGATCTACGACGTGCTGCGCCGCCACGAGCCCGACCACCTGCTGCTTCGCTGCGCGCGGGCCGATGCGGCGACCGGCCTCATCGACGTGACGCGGCTCTCCGACATGCTGGCGCGCATCAAGGGGCGCATCCGCCATGCGCCCCTCGACCACCTTTCGCCGTTCTCGGTGCCGATCCTGCTGGAGATCGGCAAGGAACGCTCGCCCGGCCAGGCCGGCGAGATGATCCTGGCCGAGGCGGAAGCCGACCTGATCGCCGAGGCCGTCCAGTGAACGAGTTGAGCGTCCGAATTCCAGTTCCTCCCCCTCGGGGGGAGGTGGCGGCGCATCGATATGCCTTCGCCGCGGCCGCGTGCGGCGGGTTGGCGACGGCCGTGCGGGGCGTCGACGTCGTGATGCGGGCGTCAGGCGCGCTGTGGATCGCCGGCGAGCGGGCGCTGGTGGTGGCGGACCTGCACCTGGAGAAGGGCTCCAGCTACGCCGCGCGTGGCCAGATGCTGCCGCCCTACGACACGCGCGAGACCCTGCGGCGGCTGGCGGCGGAGGTGGCGGCGCTGGCGCCGAAGGTGGTGGTGCTGCTGGGCGACACCTTCCACGACCGCCGGGCCGAGGGGCGGCTCGCGGCGGACGACGCAGAGCGGCTCCGGGCGCTTGCGGTGGGCCGCACGCTGGTCTGGGTGGTCGGCAACCACGACGCGGACGGGCCGCAGGCGCTGCCGGGCGAGACGGCCGACGATCTGGCGCTGGCGGGGCTGATCCTGCGCCACGAGCCGCGGGCGGGCGTGCAGCCGGGCGAGCTGGCGGGCCACCTGCACCCGGCCGCCAAGGTGCGGGCGCCCCGTGGAACGATCCGCCGGCGCTGCTTCGTCACCGACGGCGAGCGCGCGATCCTGCCGGCGTTCGGGGCCTACGCGGGCGGCCTCAACGTGCGCGACCCCGCCTTCGCCGGCATGTTCGTGCGCCCGCCGCTCGCCGGCGCGCTCGGGCCGACGAACGTGCGCGCGATCGGCTGGCGGCGACTGGCGGAGGACTGAAGGGTGGCGCTGGAGAAGCGGGAGACGCCAGTGATCGCGAGCCTGGCGATCGAAGCGCACTTCGCCGATGGCACGACGACGCCAGTGACCATCGGGATCGGGACACCCTACCGCTGTACGACCGGCGAGTGGGCCTGCCCGGTCAAGCTCACCGGGCTGTACGAGAGCCTCGCCGACGCCCGGGGCGGAGACTCGCTGCAGGCGCTGTGCTTGGCCCTGAGCCTGGCGTTCGACCTCCTGCAGGACGTCCGCGACAGAGGCGGCAGGCTGAGCTTCGAGGGCGGTTCTGAGTTCCCGCTCGAAGCCTACGCCTTCGGCGTCGCGCGGAAGGCATGACCTGCAACCGCAGAGCCTTGCCTTTCCCGCGAGCGGGAGAGGAAGGGCCGGGGCTCGGAAGTTAACGCTCTTTGGCAATCTCTCGTTAGGACGCCCCGGGCAGCCTGGGGTTTATGAAACGTAAACAGCCCTGGCTGGCCTGGCTCTCGGAGAGCAACGCCGAGATCGCCGCGGCGTGGATGGAGGCGTGGTGGCTGGACGGCCGCAGCCATGCGCCCACGGCCCGGATTCCGCGCCACCTGCGGCGTGAGATCGAGCAGTTGCGCTATGTGCTCATCGACCTGGCGGCGAACGACCCGGCGCGGGCGCTGGAGGTCGCGTTCATCGTGGCGCGCCACGCCGAGCATCCGGGCATGATCGCCGAGATCGGCATGGGCGTGATCCAGGACGTGACGGCGGCC
Organism: Phenylobacterium sp.; assembly: GCF_019636135.1. GTDB lineage: Bacteria > Pseudomonadota > Alphaproteobacteria > Caulobacterales > Caulobacteraceae > Phenylobacterium. The sequence goes on along the minus strand of NZ_JAHBYD010000025.1, from coordinate 42,981 downwards.
GACCCGACCCTGTGGGACGCCGTGGCGGTGGAAGCCGCGCAGAACCGGCGGCTGCTGCACGCGATCGGGCTGGTGTGGGGCGCGAACGTGCCGGTACCGGCCCGCGACGCGTTCCGTCGGCTGGTGCGGCCGGAGGAGGCGCCGGGCGCCGAGGCGCTCCCCAGCCTGCTGCGCGGCCAGGACGTCGAGGCGCCGCGGCCGACCGCGCCTTGACAGGGCCGGCCGGCGGCGCTCGCATCGCCGCGTCGGGACGGGTGAGGTGCGGGCGTGATCCGAAGACTGTTGGGCGTGGCCGCGGGGCTGCTGATCGCGGGGCCCGCCGCAGCCCAGCCCGTGCTCTACCGCAACGCCACGCTGATCGACGGCACGGGCGCGGCCGCGCGGGCCGGCGTCTCGGTGCTGGTGGACGGCGAGCGGATCGCGGCGGTGGCGCCCGACGGGCGATTGGCGCCGCCGACCGGAGCGCGGGTGGTGGACCTGTCGGGCAGGTTCCTGACGCCCGGCCTGATCGACAGCCACGAGCACCTGGCGACGCCGCCGAACCGGCGGCAGGCCGAGGCCAGCCTGCGGCGCGACCTCTACGGCGGGGTGACGGCGGTGCGCGACATGGCCGACGACCTGCGCAGCGTCGCCGAGCTGACGCGGGCCAGCCGCAGGGGCGAGATCGCGGCGCCCGACATCTACTACGCGGCCCTGATGGCCGGGCCGTCGTTCTTCGCCGACCCGCGGACCGTCGCGGTCAGCTACGGCTACACGCCGGGCAGGACGCCCTGGATGCAGGCGATCGACGCCAAGACCGACCTGCGCGAGGCGGTGACGCTGGCGCGCGGCACGTCGGCCACGGCGATCAAGATCTACGCGAACCTGCCAGCCGGCCTGGTGAAGAAGATCGCCGCCGAGGCGCATCGCCAGGGCGTCAAGGTGTGGGCGCACGCGGCGGTCTATCCGGCGACGCCGGCGGATGTGGCCGCCGCCCGGCCCGACGTGATGAGCCACGCCTGCTCGCTCGCGCACGCCGCCGCGGGCACGCCGGCCAGCTACCAGTCGCGCACGCCGATCGACGCCGCGCCCTTCCTGGCGAGCGACGATCCCGCGGTGGGGAAGGTCGTCCGGAAGATGGCGGCCGACGGGATCATGCTGGACGCCACCACCAGCCTCTACGGGCGCCTCTCGGCCGAGGCGGCCAGCCACCCCGGGGCGCGCAGGCCGCTGTGCAGCGGCGAGCTTTCGGACGCCCTGGTGCGGCAGGCGCTGAAGGCCGGCGTCGAGATCTCGGCCGGCACCGACTGGGTGGCGCCCTGGGACGAGCCGTGGCCGACGCTGTTCCAGGAGATGGCGGCGCTCACGAAGCTGGGCCTGACGCCGGCGCAGGTGATCCGGGCGGCGACCCTGAACGGCGCGCGGGCGGCGGGCCAGGAGGCCGACATGGGTTCGATCGAGACCGGGAAGCTGGCGAACCTCGCCGTCTTCGCCCGCGACCCCAGCGCCGACATCGCCAACCTGAAGAGCCTGGAGTTCACCGTGAAGCGCGGCCGCGAATACCGCCGCGCCGACTTCAAGCCGCTGACGAAGGACGAGATGTTGGATGCGGAATGAACCCCGGCGACCGCGCGACGTGGGGCGCGTGACGCCCGCGGCTCTGCTAGGCTGGGCGCCGATGAAGCCGACCGCCGCCCTCCTCGCGCTGGCGCTTGCCGCGCCCGCCCTCGCCCAGCCCGCGCCGAAGACGCCCGACGGCCATCCGGACCTGTCGGGCAACTGGTCGAACGTGTCGCTCACCAAGCTGGAGCGGCCTGCGACCCTCAAGGGGCCGACGATGACCGAGGCCGAAGCCAGGGCGCTGGCGGCGAACGACCCGCTGCGCCGTGCGGCCGAGGCCGACCGCAAGCCGTCCGATCCCAGCGCGGGCGCGCTCGCGCCCGGCGGCAGCCTGGGCCACGACGCGGTCTTCCTCGACGGCGGCGAGGCCTATGCGAAGATCAACGGCGAGTACCGCACCGCCTGGATCGTCGACCCGGCGGACGGCCGCATGCCGCTGACCGAGCTCGGCCAGCGCCGCAAGCGCGAGGCCGCCGCCATGAGCAACCGGATGGACCCGGCGGGGCCTGAGGACCTGGCGCCCAACGACCGCTGCCTCATCGGCTCGCGCAACTCGGGCGGGCCCGGGATGCTGAACAACATCTACAACTCGAACTACGAGTTCCTGCTGACCCGCGACGCCCTGGTGGTGATCGTGGAGATGGGCTTCGGGGTGCGGATCATCCCGATCTTCGCCGACAGGGCCGCCGCGCAGGCGGCGCACCGCCCCGCCGTGCTGGGCCGCTGGATGGGCGACTCGACCGCGTGGTGGGAGGGCGGCACGCTGGTGGTCGAGACCGTCGACGTCCGGCGCGAGCAGGGCCAGTTCGGGCCGATCTTCCTGTCCGAGAAGGGCAAGGTCACCGAGCGGCTGACGCGCGCGTCCAGGGACGAGATCGCCTACGCGTTCACCGTCGAGGACCCCGTACACTACACCCGCCCCTGGCGGGCCGAGATGGTCATGACCGCCCTGCCCGGCCAGATCTACGAGTACGCCTGCCACGAGGGGAACTACGCCATGACCGGCATCCTGGGCGGCGCGCGGGCGGCCGAGGCCGAGGCGGCCAAGGCCGCGAAGGCCGGCGGCGGCGGAAGGTAGGGCCGCCTGCCGGTCGATCGTCGCACGCTGATCGGGTTCGGGCTGGCGCTGGGCGCCGGCGCGGCGCTGTCGTCGGGGCTGAAGGCGCTGTGGCCGGAAGGCCGCGAACTGCCGATGGACTCCGACGTGGTGCGCGGCGTGCTCGGCGATGCGGGCTCGCCCGTCGTGGGCGCGGCGGACGCCGACGTCACGGTGGTGGTGTTCACCGACTACCTCTGCGGCGTCTGCAAGGAGACCGACGGCGCCGTGCGCGTGCTGCGCGCCGAGGATGCGCGCGTGCGGGTGATCTGGAAGGACTGGCCGATCCGCGGGCCGGTGTCGGACTTCGCCGCGCGCACGGCGCTGGCCGCGCACCGGCAGGGCGCCTACGCCGTGGTCCATGCGGCGCTGATGGAGGCGCGCGGCGCGCTCACGCCCGAGCGGATCGACGCCATCGCGGCCCACGCCGGCGCGGACGGCGCCCGCCTGGCGACCGACCGCAAGGCCTTCGCCCGCGAGATCGACGCCCAGCTCGCGAAGCACAACCTCCAGGCCTTCGGACTGGGCATCGCCGGCACCCCGGCCTACATCATCGGCGACCGGCTGATCGAGGGCGGCCTCGACGCGCGCCGGCTGAAGAACGCGGTGGAGAGCGCGCGGCGCGGGTAGCATGCGCCCTCCTCTCCCCCCGCGAAGCGGAGAGGGAGAGGGCAGGGAGAGGGCGGCTCAGGCGCCTTGGTTCCTCACGGCGGCGGCCCGGGGTTCCTCGTGGAACCTGCCGGGATGTCCTGAGACCGGCGCCGCCCTCTCCCAGCCCTCTCCCTCTCGTCGCGCTGCGCGCGCGGGGGAGAGGAGATGGCCCGCCCTTGCCTTCGCCGCCCCTTTCGGCTACTAGCCCGCCCCTTCGGAAGCGCCTGGCCCCAAGGCATGCCATGGCGCTTCATCAACACGACCAGAGGACGGGACCTTCGGGGCCCGACGTGAAATGCCCAAACTGAAGACCAAGTCGGGCGTGAAGAAGCGCTTCAAGATGACGGCGTCGGGAAAGCTGAAGGCCGGCGTGGCCGGCAAGCGCCACCGCCTCATCAGCCACAACGCCAAGTACATCCGTCAGAACCGTGGCACCAAGGTGATGAGCGAGGCTGATACCAAGATCATCAAGCTCTGGCTCCCCTACGGCCTCTAGGGAGAACTGACAGATGGCACGCGTTAAGCGCGGCGTGGTCGCCCACGCAAAGCACAAGAAGGTTCTCGAGCAAGCCAAGGGCTTCTACGGGCGCCGCAAGAACACCATCCGCACGGCCAAGGCCGCTGTGGACAAGGCCGGCCAGTACGCCTACCGCGACCGCAAGGTCCGCAAGCGCAACTTCCGCTCGCTGTGGATCCAGCGGATCAACGCGGCGGCGCGCCTGGAAGGCTTCACCTACTCGCAGTTTATCCACGGCCTTGAGAAGGCCGGGATCGAAATGGACCGCAAGGTCCTCGCCGACGTCGCCGGCGCCGATCCAGCCGCTTTCAAGGCCATCGCCGACAAGGTTCGCGCCGCGCTGGCTTAAGCCTTAGGTCTTCCGAAGACCCTGAAGCTTTCAAGAGCCCTCCGGCCGAACCGCCGGAGGGCTTTTTGCTGCTCCGGCGACAAGAACCTCCCCCGCTTCGCAGGGGAGGTTTCCCTCGGAACGAACGTCATCTAGAGCAACCCCCTCATGACCGACCTCGCACAACTGGAAGCCGACCTCTCGGGGCGGATCGCCGTGGCCGCCGACGTGGCCGCGCTGGAGGCCATCCGCGTGGAGGCGCTGGGCAAGACCGGCGCGATCTCCGAGCTCCTGAAGACCCTGGGCCGGATGAGCCCGGACGAGCGCAGGACCGAGGGGCCGAAGATCAACGGCCTGCGCGACGCCGTCGCCTCCGCCATCGCCGCCAGGAAGGCCGCGCTGGAGGCCGCCGAGCTGGACGCGCGGCTGGCGTCGGAACGGGTCGACCTGTCGCTGCCGCCCAGGCCGGAACGCAAGGGCCGCGTACACCCGACCATGCAGGTGCTGGACGAGATGATCGCCGTCTTCGCCGACATGGGCTTCTCGCTCGCCGAAGGCCCGGACATCGAGGACGACTTCCACAACTTCACGGCGCTGAACTTCCCGCCCAGGCACCCGGCGCGGGAGATGCACGACACCTTCTGGCTGCCCGAGGACGCGCGCGGCGAGCGCAAGGTGCTGCGCACGCACACCAGCCCGGTGCAGATCCGCACGATGCAGCGGCTGAACGAGAAACTGCCCGCCTGGATCGCCAACGGTCAGGAGCCGCCGATACGCATCATCGTGCCGGGCCGCACCTACCGCTCGGACTCCGACGCCACCCACACGCCGATGTTCCACCAGATGGAGGGGCTGGTCATCGACCGGGCCATCCACATGGGCCACCTGAAATGGACGCTGGACCAGTTCATCGCCCGGTTCTTCGAGACGCCGGCGGTGGAGTCGCGCTTCCGCCCGCACCACTTCCCGTTCACCGAGCCGTCGGCCGAGATGGACGTGAAGTGCGACCGCTCTGGCGGCGACGTGAAGATCGGCCAGGGGAACGACTGGATGGAGGTCGTGGGCTGCGGGATGGTGCATCCGAACGTGCTCCGGAACTGCGGCCTCGATCCCGACCAGTGGCAGGGCTTCGCCTTCGGCTTCGGCATCGACCGCCTGGGGATGCTGAAGTACGGCATGCCCGACCTGCGCGACATGTTCGCGAGCGACGTGCGCTGGCTGGAGCACTACGGCTTCTCGGCCTTCCAGGCGCCGAACACGTCGACGGGGCTGTCGTGATGGACATGTGGAACGGCCTGGAGGCCCACATGTTCGGCGACGGACCCGAGCTAGCGAACGAACTTCTGGCCCTGATCCTCGAAGGCAAGAAGACGGCGACCTGCTGGGACGCGGCCGAGGGGCTGAAGGGCGCCGCGGTCGGCAAGCCGTGGGCGGTGAAGGACGGCGCGGGCGTGGTGCGCTGCGTGCTGGAGACCACGGAGCTGACCCAACGCCGCTTCTGCGAGGTAGACGCCCGGTTCGCCTTCGAGGAGGGCGAGAACGACCGTTCGCTCGCGTCCTGGCGCGCCGCGCACGAGCGCTACTTCACCCGCAACGGCGGGTTCGCGCCGGACATGCTGCTCAACTGCGAGCGCTTCCGCCTCGTCGAGGTGGTCTCCCCTCCCCCTTGCGGGGAGGGGTCGGGGGTGGGGGTGTCAACGCCCGCGCCCTCCGTTGAGCACCCCCACTCCCAAACCCTCTCCCCGCAAGGGGGAGAGGGCTTCAGCGAGCAATCCCGATGAAGTTCACGCTTTCCTGGCTGAAGGAGCACCTCGACACGACGGCGAGCGTCGATGAGGTGGTCGAGGCCATGACCATGGCCGGGCTCGAGGTCGAGCACGTGGAGGATCCGGGCCGCAAGCTCGCGGCCTTCACGGTGGCGAAGATCGTCGAGGCCGTGCAGCACCCCAACGCCGACAAGCTCAGGGTCTGCCAGGTCGACACCCGGGACGGGCGGCTGGAGATCGTCTGCGGCGCGCCGAACGCGCGGGCGGGGCTGACCACCATCTACGCGCCGATCGGCGCCTATGTGCCCGGCAGCGGCATCACGCTGGAGGCGCGGCCGGTGCGCGGCGTGGTCTCCAACGGCATGCTCTGCTCGGCGAAGGAACTGGAGGTGGCCGAGGAGTCCGACGGCATCGTCGAGCTGGCCGACAGCCTGCCGGTGGGCGCGAGCGCCGTCGAGGCGTTCGGCCTGGAGGCCGCCATCGACTTCGAGGTGACGCCGAACCGGCCCGACTGGCTGGGCGTGCGCGGCATCGCGCGCGACCTGGCGGCGGCGGGGCTGGGGACGCTGAAGCCCGACCCGGTGAGGCCGGTGGCCGGCAAGTTCCCGAACCCGGTGGAGATCAAGGTCGACGGGCAGGCGTGCCCGGTGTTCGCCGGCCGGCTGATCCGGGGCGTGAAGAACGGCCCCTCGCCGGCCTGGCTGCAACGGCGGCTGGCGAGCGTGGGCCTGCGCCCGATCAACGCCCTGGTCGATGTGACCAACCTGATCTCCTACGACGACTGCCGGCCGCTGCACGTCTACGACGCGGCCAAGCTGACCGGCGGCTTCATCGAGGCCCGCCTGGGCCGCGAGGGCGAGACCCTCGAGGCGCTGGACGGCGAGACCTATGAGGCCGGCCCGGAGATCTGCGTGATCGCCGACGGCTCGGGCGCCATCGGCCTGGGCGGCGTGATGGGCGGCGAGTCGACCAAGGTTCTGGACGAGACGACGGACGTCTTCGTCGAGGCCGCGTGGTTCGACCCGATCCGCACGGCGCAGGCCGGCCGCACGCTCGGCATCACCTCGGACGCGCAGTACCGCTTCGCCCGCGGCGTCGACCCGGAAAGCCCGGTTCACGGGATCGAGCAGGCGACGCAGTTGATCCTGGCGCTCTGCGGCGGCGAGCCGTCGGAGGTGCGCGTGGCCGGCCGGGCGCCCGCGCCGCCCGCGCCGTTCGCCTTCGACCGGAGCTACGTGAAGAAGCTCTCGGGCCTGGACGTGCCGGCGGCGCGGATCGACGAGATCCTGACGAAGCTCGGCTTCGCCGTCTCGGGCGACACCGTCCAGCCGCCGAGCTGGCGGCGCGACGTGGAGGGCAAGGCCGACCTCGTCGAGGAGGTGGCGCGGATCGAGGGCTTCGACAACCTCCCCGCCCTGCCCCTGCCCGAGATCGCCCGCCAGCCGGGAGGGGCGCTGACGCTGCGCCAGCGGCGCATGCGCGACGCGCGCCGGCAGATGGCCGCCCGCGGCTATGCCGAGGCGGTGACCTGGAGCTTCATGCGCCGCGAGTGGGCCGAGCTGTTCGGCGGCGGCCAGCCCGAGCTGGTGCTGACCAACCCGATCGCCTCGGACCTGTCGACCATGCGGCCCACGGCGCTGGGCAACCTGATCGAGGCGGCGGCGAAGAACGCCCGCAGGGGCTTCGCCGACGCAGCGCTGTTCGAGGTGGGCCCGAACTTCCGCGGCGACCAGCCGGGCGACCAGTGGACGGCGGTGACGGCGCTGCTGGCCCCGCATGCGCCGAAGCATTGGGCGAAGGGGGGCGGCGATGCGCTGTTCGACCTCAAGGCCGACCTGATGGCGTTGCTGGACGAGATGGGCGCGCCGCCGCTGCAGGTCGTGCAGGGGCAGAACGCCGGCTGGTGGCATCCGGGCCGCTCGGCGCGGCTGCAACTGGGGCCGAAGGTGGTGGTCGCCGAGTTCGGCGAACTGCACCCGCGCATCCTGAAGGCGCTCGACGCCGACGGGCCGATGCTGGCCTTCGAGGTCAGCCTCGACGCGCTGCCCGAGCCCAAGCGCAAGGGCGTGAAGACCAAGGCCGCGCTGGAGCTTTCGCCCCTGATGCCGCTCAGCCGCGACTTCGCCTTCCTGGTCGCCGCCGACACCCCTGCGGGCGACCTGGTCCGCCCGATCGCCGGCGCCGACAAGGCGCTGATCGAGGCGGTGCGGGTGTTCGACGTCTACGCCGGCGCGGGCGTGCCCGAGGGCATGAAGTCGATCGCCGTCGAGGTGGTCGTCCAGCCGCGCGAGAAGACGCTCACCGACGCCGAGATCGAGGCGCTGTCGGGCCGCATCGTGGCCGCGGCCGAGAAGGCGACGGGCGCGAAGCTGAGGGGTTGAGGCCCTGCGGCGGCAGCGCCCCCTCCACCACTTCGTGGTCCCCCTCCCCCGCTTCGCAGGGGAGGTACGCGGCGTCGACGGCTTGAGAACCTCCCCCGCCTGCGGGGGAGGGGGACCACGAAGTGGTGGAGGGGGCGCTGCCGCCGCAGGGCTGCCGCCCATGGAACTGAGCCTCCGCCTACGCGGAGGCCCGAGGTCAGAACGGGATGACGCTGCGTTTCCGCGTATAGGCGAGGTAGCCGACGTTGGCGCCCAGGCGCAGGCCGACGCCGGCGCGGATGGGGGCGAGCGTCACGCCCTCGGCGCGCTGGTAGTTCACGCCCAGGCCGCCCACGAGGTAGGCCGACCCCTCGACGCCCGGGTAGCGCTGGAAGATCACTTCCGGGACCTGGAGGTTGTAGCACAGCGTGAAGACGCGGCTGGCGTTGCCGCCCCAGTCCCAGCCGATCGACGGGCCCTGCCAGAAGACCTCCATCGGCGGGCGGTCCTTCATGTAGAGCAGGCCGCGGCCGTAGCGCAGGCCCAGCACGAACGAGCCCGAGCCCTCTTCGCCGGCGATATAGGCGGTGGGGCGGCCGTTGTTGGCGAACAGGCGCTCGACGGCGGCGCCGGCGCTCTCGGCGGTGACGCCCAGGAAGTCCGAGACGTTCGTGACGATCTCGTCCTGGGTGTAGGTCCGGGCGCCCGGCGCCTCGCCCGTCGGGCCGGCCGACGGATAGCTGGGCTGGCTGTTCGGCGGCGGCGGTCCCCCGGCGGGCGGCAGCGGCTGGGACTGCACGGTCTGCGCGCGGGCCAGGACCGGCGCGGAGAGGCCGACGAGGCCGGTAGCAATGAGTTTCCGACGATCCATAGGCGCTGTTCCCGCCTCCCAAACTTCGTGAATCAAAATCCGCCCAGCGCCCTTGCATCGCCGAGCCCGCATTAATGGGCGATTAACCACGTCCATACCCAACGCCTGTCATCCCGGTTTCGCGAAGCGAAGACCGGGACCCAACCGTCGGGCGTATCGATGGCAGGAGGGCGGCCCGGACGGTCGGGCCATGCTGGCCAGCTCAGAGCACCGGAAGGTTGGGTCCCGGTCTTCGCCTGCGGCGAAACCGGGATGACACTCGGTGGGGGGGCCCGACGCCCCGCGCACCTATGTTGCGCCGCGAGATGTGCTAGAGGGGCGCCGCAATGACCACGCCTCTCTCCAAGATCCGCAACTTCTCGATCGTCGCGCACATCGACCACGGCAAGTCCACGCTCTCCGACCGCCTCATCCAGGAGACCGGCGGGCTGACCCAGCGCGAGATGACCGAGCAGGTGCTCGACAACATGGAGATCGAGCGCGAGCGCGGGATCACCATCAAGGCCCAGACCGTCCGCCTCGACTACAAGGCCGACGACGGCGAGACCTATGTGCTCAACCTGATGGACACGCCGGGGCACGTGGACTTCGCCTACGAGGTCAGCCGGTCGCTGGCGGCGTGCGAGGGCTCGATCCTGGTGGTGGACGCCTCGCAGGGGGTGGAGGCGCAGACGCTGGCCAACGTCTACCAGGCCATCGACAACAACCACGAGATCGTGCCGGTCCTGAACAAGATCGACCTGCCGGCCGCCGAGCCCGAGCGGGTGCGCCAGCAGATCGAGGACGTGATCGGGCTGGACGCCTCGGACGCGGTGGTGTGCTCGGCCAAGTCGGGGGTCGGCATCCACGACGTGCTGGAGGCGATCGTGCATCGCCTGCCGCCGCCGAAGGGCGACCCGGACGCGGCGCTGAAGGCCCTGCTGGTCGACGCCTGGTACGACCAGTACCTGGGCGTGGTGGTGCTGGTCCGCGTCTTCGACGGGGTCCTGAAGGTGGGCCAGAAGGTCAAGATGATGCAGACCGGCGCCCAGTATCAGATCGACCGGCTGGGCGTGTTCAAGCCGAAGCAGACGGACGTGGCCGAGCTGGGGCCGGGCGAAGTCGGCTACATCACCGCCTCGATCAAGGAGGTGGCGCACGCCGCCGTGGGCGATACGATCACCGACGAGCGCCGGCCCACCGACAAGCCGCTGACCGGCTTCCGCGAGGTGCAGCCGGTGGTGTTCTGCGGCCTCTTCCCGGTGGACGCCGCCGACTTCGAGGACCTGCGCGCCGCCATCGGCCGCCTGCGCCTGAACGACGCCTCGTTCAGCTACGAGATGGAGACGAGCGCGGCGCTCGGCTTCGGCTTCCGCTGCGGGTTCCTGGGGTTGCTGCACCTGGAGATCATCCAGGAGCGGCTCAGCCGCGAGTTCGACCTCGACCTGATCGCGACGGCGCCCTCGGTGGTCTATCGCGTGAAGCTGACCAACGGCGAGACGATCGAGCTGCACAACCCGGCCGACCTGCCCGACCCGGTGAAGATCGACACGATCAGCGAGCCCTGGATCAAGGCCACCATCTTCACGCCCGACGAGTACCTGGGCTCGATCATCAAGCTCTGCCAGGACCGGCGCGGCGAGCAGCGCGAGCTCAGCTACGTCGGCAGCCGCGCCATGGTGGTCTACGACCTGCCGCTGAACGAGGTGGTGTTCGACTTCTACGACCGGCTGAAGTCGATCTCGAAGGGCTACGCCAGCTTCGACTACTCGATCGAGGGCTACCGCGAGGGCGACCTCGTGAAGATGTCGATCCTGGTCAATTCCGAGCCGGTCGACGCGCTCTCGATGCTGGTCCACCGCGACCGGGCCGAACAGCGCGGCCGCGGCATGGTCGAGAAGATGAAGGACCTGATCCCGCCGCACATGTTCCAGATCCCGATCCAGGCGGCGATCGGCGGCCGGATCATCGCGCGCGAGACCGTCCGCGCGCTGCGCAAGGACGTGACGGCCAAGTGCTACGGCGGCGACGCCACCCGCAAGCGCAAGCTCCTCGACAAGCAGAAGGAGGGCAAGAAACGCATGCGCCAGTTCGGCAAGGTCGAAATCCCGCAGGAAGCCTTCATCGCCGCCCTGAAGATGGACGAGAACTGAGCGGTCGCGACGAAGCGCTCGCCGATAGGCTAGTATCGCGGCCGATGCGCCAGGCCCGAGCCAGCGAGGACCAGACATGACGATTTCCCGACGCCTCATGACCGCGACGATCGCGGCGCTCCTGGCGGTCCCGGTCGCGGCGACGGCCCAGCCGGGCGGCGCGGCGAAGCCCACCGCCGAGCGGCCGATCTTCCTCCTCGACCAGATCCGCAGCGGCCCGGTCCCGGGCAAGCTCATGCCGGCCCTCCAGCCGTTGAAGAAGCTGGAGCAGATCGAAGCGCTGCTGAAGGCGAACGGCGTCGCCTACCGGCGCGGCGTCGGCATGATGGACTCGCGGAGGGCGCCGGCGAACCTCGTGCAGGTCGTCACGAGCCTGCCGCCCGGCGAGGTCTTCGTCCTGCCGGAGAACGGCGGCGCCAGCTTCAACCAGATCCTGCGTCTCATCAGCCCCGCGGAAGCGGCCAGTATCGCGAAGGCCGCGACGCCGGCGCCGGCGCGGGCGCCCAAGACCTGACCGCGCTGAGGATCGGTGCGGCGCGGCTGCACCACCTGGCGCAGAACGCCGCAATCCCGCCCCGGGCTTGACTGTAAGCTCCGCTCCAAGCGACTTCAGACCGTTCGGAGGAGGTTCCCCCCATGCGCAAGCTTTCGACCCGCAAGCTCATCGTCCTGGCCGCGGCGGCCGCCGCGCTCGTCGTCTCGGCCTGCAATACCGTCTCGGGCATCGGGCGCGACGCCCAGGCCGCGGGCCGCGCCGTCACCGGCGCCGCCGAGGACGCCAAGCGCTAAACCATTCGGCGCTCAGGTGGGTCCGAGGTCGGGAAGCCGAATGGTCTGTTCTTGAAGCGAAGGTCTTGAGCAATCGACGGTTCAGGCGAACCGCCGGTTACTCTGGCCGCCATCCGCGGCGAATCGACCGCGAGGGCTTCCACGCCGGCGCGTGGAGGCGCATATGCCGGCGATGGCCACCGAGTTCGCATATCCGCTGTTCCGCTCCATCGGCCGGGGCCTCGCGCACCGCTGCCCGGCGTGCGGCGAGGGGCGGCTCTATCGCCGCTACCTCAAGGTCGAGCCGAACTGCGGCCGCTGTGCCCACGACCTGACGGTCTACCGCGCCGACGACGGCCCGGCGTACCTGACGATCCTGCTGGTCGGCCACCTCGTGGTGGGGCCGCTGCTGTTGTTCCCGGTCGTCTGGGAGGCCTCTCCGCTCGTGGTGCTGCCGATCGTGCTGGGGTGGCTGACGCTCGTCACCCTCACCGTCCTGCCGCGGATCAAGGGCGCCTGGGTCGGCCTGATGTACGCGCTCCAGTCCACCGATCGCGACCAGCACCTCCACACCGCCGACGCGGCGGACTGAGCGGGCGACGCCCTGCGCGCCGCAGGCGCCCCTGAGATGGACCACAGAAAACACGGAAGGACACGGAAGGGGCCCTGCGTGTCCGCCGCCTTCCGTGTTTTCTGTGTTTTCCGTGGTTGAATCGAAACGGCGCCGACGCGCCCTCGACGTCGACAGGTCCCGCGCCATCTCCGCCGGAACCCCGGCTTGGCCGTACACGTTCGGTGCGGTCGAGGTCGGGGAACACGAGGAGAGAGACGCCGACATGCTGGGGACCATTCTCATCATCATCCTGATCCTGGCGCTGCTGGGCGCGCTGCCCACGTGGGGCCACTCGCGGAGCTGGGGCTACTTCCCGAGCGGCGGCCTGGGCCTGGTGCTGGTCATCGTGATCATCCTGGTGCTGATGGGCCGGATCTGACGCCCCTCGCCCGCCGCGAGGTTTGCCCCTAGCATCCTCCCGCGCCAGAACCCCTCCGGGGTCCCGCGGGAGGATGCATGACGGCGACGGAAACGGGGGTCGAGGCGCAGGTTCCGCCGGGCGCGGTCGCGACGGGCCTCACCGCGGGCCAGCGGCTGAAGGCGATCCTGGGCGGTTCGGCCGGCAATCTGGTCGAGTGGTACGACTGGTTCGTCTACTCGTTCTTCGCGGTCTATTTCTCGGCCCACTTCTTCCCCGGCGGCGACGAGCTCGCGGGCCTGCTCAAGACCATGGCCGTCTTCGCGGTGGGCTTCTTCGCCCGCCCGCTGGGCGCCTGGCTCATGGGCCTCTACGCCGATCATGCCGGCCGGCGCACGGCGTTGACGGCGGCGGTGGCCATGATGTGCGCCGGCTCGCTGATCATCGCGGTCCTGCCCAGCCACGAGACCATCGGGGTCGCCGCCCCGATCCTGCTGGTGACCGCGCGCATCCTCCAGGGCCTGTCGGTGGGCGGCGAGTACGGCGCCAGCGCCACCTACCTGGCCGAGATGGCCGGCAAGCGGCGGCGCGGCTTCTGGTCCAGCTTCCAGTTCGTGACCATGGTCATGGGCCAGTTGATCGCGCTCGGCATCCTCAGCCTGCTGCAGAACAGCCTCGGGAAGCCCGAACTCGAGGCCTGGGGCTGGCGCATCCCGTTCGTCATCGGGGCGCTGCTGGCCGTCGTGGTGTTCTGGATCCGCGCGCGGATGGACGAGAGCCAGTCCTACGAGAACGCCAGGGCCTCGGGCGCCGAGCGCGCGCGCACCATGATGCTGTTCGCGCGCTATCCGAAGGAGACGATCACCATCCTCGGCTTCACCGCCGGCGGCTCGCTCGCCTTCTACGCCTTCACCACCTACATGCCGAAGTTCCTGACCGCCAAGGCCCACGCCCAGCCGTTCGCCGAGCATACGGCCACCGCGATTACCGCCGGCGCCCTGGTGGTCTACCTCTTCGCGCTCCCCGTCTTCGGCTGGATCAGCGACCACTTTTCGCGGCGCGCCACCCTGTGGCTGGCGTTCGGCGGCGGCGGCCTCGTGGCCTATCCGGCGCTGCAGACGCTGGCGGCCACGACGAACCCGTGGCTGGCGTTCGGGCTCGTGTCGCTTCTGGTGGTGCTGCTCTCCGGCTACAATTCGGTGAGCGCCGTGGTGAAGGCCGAGCTCTTCCCCGCCAACGTGCGCGCGCTGGGCGTCGCGCTCCCCTACGGCATCGGCACGGCGATCTTCGGCGGCACCGCCGAGAGCATCGCCATCGCCTTCCAGCGGGCGGGCCACGAGGAGCGGTTCTACCTCTACGTGGCGGGCATGATGGGGCTGGCGTTCCTGACCATCTTCCTGCTGCCCGACAACCGCCGGCACAGCCTGATCCTGGAAGATTAGGGCCGTGTCGACGCTCAACATCGTCGCGCTGTCGCTCTTCGCCTTCGCGTGGGTGCTCTACGAGCCGCTGCTCACCGCCTTCGGCAAGCGGCGCGGCGGGGTGCTGAACACCGACCTCGCCGTCATCCGCATCGCCTGGATGGAGAACATGACCAGCCGCGAGGCCCGGCTGATGGACGGCCAGTTGCTGGGCCAGACGCTGAACTCGTGCTCGTTCTTCGCCTCGTCCAACCTGATCCTGATCGCGGCGGCGGCGGGCGCGCTGTTCGGCGGGCAGCAGACCTTCGCGTCGCTCTCGGCGCTGGAGGTGGTGCATACGTCCACGCGGCTGCTGTTCGAGCTGCAACTGGCGCTGGTGGTGGCGTGCCTGGCCCGCGGCCTGCTCGACTTCATCTGGGCCATCCGCCAGATCAACTACTGCCTGGCCGCCGTCGGCGCGACGCCCGATCCGCTCGCCGAGGACCAGCGGGCGAGCTACGGCGCGGTGCTGGCGCGGCTGCTCAACCCGGCGCTGGGATCGTTCAGCGCGGGGGTGCGCGGCTACTACTTCGCCCTGGCGGCGGCGGCCTGGCTGTTCGGGCCCTGGACCTTCATGGCCGCCACCGTAGGCGCCGTGGGCCTGCTCCTCTGGCGCCAGCGCTGGTCGACCGCCGCCCTCGCCATCCAGGACTTCAGGAAGCTGATCCAGCGCTAGACGCGGGACATGCGCGTCAGCGCCGCTTTTGATCGAACCACGGATTACACGGATGAACACGGATAGGCGGCGGCGCTAATCCGTGCTCATCCGTGTAATCCGTGGACAAGAATGACGACGCCTGCGGCGCGCAGGGCTCTGCCCGTCAGAGCCCCAGCTCTGCCCGCAGCTTCTTCGTCAGCTTGGCGGCGATGAGGCTGTGGGCGGTGGCGAGCCAGCCCCGGGCGTCCTCGGCGTCCATGCGCTCCAGGGCGATGTTCACCCACTGGCCCTTGGCGCAATACGGGGCCTGGCGGCCGAGGCCGTCGTGGGTCAGCACCTCGAAGCCGATCTCGGTGACCTTGAACGAGAGCCCGTCGCCGCAGATGGCGAACACCTTGCCGCCCACCTTGTAGACGTCGGACGCGCCCCACTGGATCACCTTGGTGGTCGCCGGCAGCGCCAGCGCCAGCGCCTCGATCTGTTCGCGCGTCATGCCGCGATCCCCGTGCCCGGGCCGCTAGGCCGAGACGCCGACGCCGGCCGGGCAGGCGACGCCCGTGCCGCCGATGCCGCAGTAGCCGTGCGGGTTCTTGGCCAGGTACTGCTGGTGGTAGTCCTCGGCGAAATAGAACGGCGCGGCCGGGGCGATCGCGGTGGTGATGCGGTCGAAGCCCTGCCGGGCCAGCGCGGCCTGGTAGGCCTCGCGCGAGGCCTCGGCCTCGGCGGCCTGGGCGTCGTTGGCGACGAAGATCCCCGAGCGGTACTGCGTGCCGATGTCGTTGCCCTGGCGCATCCCCTGGGTCGGGTCGTGGTTCTCCCAGAACACCTTCAGCAGCCCGGCGAAGGTGACCGCCCGCGGGTCGAAGACCACCAGCACCGACTCGGCGTGGCCCGTGCCGCCCGAGCAGACCTCCTCGTAGGTGGCGTTCGGCGTGATCCCCTGCTGGTAGCCCACCGCGGTGACCCAGACGCCCGGGAGCTGCCAGAACAGCCGCTCCACGCCCCAGAAGCAGCCCATGGCGAAATAGGCGCTCTCCAGCCCGTCGGGGTACGGCCCCTTGAGCGGCCGGCCGTTGACGAAGTGGGTCCCGGCCGTAGGGATCGCGTGCGGGCGGCCCGGGAGCGCGGTCTCGGCGGTGGGCAGGACCAGGGATTTCCTGGGGAGAAGCATCGGGTCGCCTCCGAAAAGAGGGGTCGCGGGCGGGTTCGGGCGCGAACGGCGTTATGGGCGCTTGCCAAGCCCGGCTGATCGGGCGCGACAATGGCGTTAGAATGGCGCCCGGGAATGCGCAACGACAACTCGCAAGGAGGATGCGGGATGCGGCTCTTCAGGACCTTCTGGCTCACGGGCGCGCTCGCCGCGATCGCGACGGCCTCGATGGGGGTGGGCGGCGCGGCCGCCGCGGGGGGCGGCGGCGGCGGCGGTGGCGGCGGCGCCATGCCCTCGGCCAGCCGCCCCAGCTACGACCCGGCCGAGGAATACGCCAAGGCTGTCAAGGCGATCCAGGCCAGGGAGTACAGGACGGCCGCGCTGGCCGCCGGGCGCGTCACCGAGTTGGCGCCCAGGAGCGTCGACGCCTGGCGGCTGCTGGGCGTCGCTCAGGCGGGCGCGGAGAACTGGAAGGGCGCCAGGCGGGCCTACGAGCGCGTCGTCAAGCTCGACCCCGACGACCTGGCCGGCCGCGCCGGCCTCGGCGTGGCGCTGGCCAGGCTCAAGGACCCGAAGGCGCGGGAGCAGCTCGACTGGCTGAAGGCCAAGGCGGCCAGTTGCTCCACCGACTGCGCCACGGTGAAGTCGCTGACCGCCGAGGTCGAGGCGTCGATCGCCGGCGGCGGCGCCTCGCCCGCGGCGAGCGCGGCGCTCGAGGCCGGCTCGCTGATCTTCGCCGACGCCGGCGACCACGCCTATGTCGAGGCGGTCGGCCTGATCAACGAGACGCGCTACGACGACGCGCTGGCCTCGCTGGACCGCGCCCGCATGGCCTTCGGCCCGCACCCGGACGTGCTGACCTACCAGGGCTACGCCTGGCGCAGGAAGGGCGCGTTCGACAAGGCCGAGAGCTACTACCGGCAGGCGCTGGCCATCGCGCCGGACCATCGCGGGGCGACCGAGTACTACGGCGAGCTGAAGGTGGAACGCGGCGACCTCGCCGGCGCGCAGGCGATGCTGGCCCGGCTCGACCGCATCTGCGCCTACGGCTGCGCCGAGGCCGAGGAGCTGCGCCGTTGGATCGACGCCGGCGGCCAGCCCGGGCGCTAGGGTCCGCGCTCGCCCTGGCGGCGGGCGCGGCCCTCGCCGCCGACGCCACGCCGCCCCTGCGGGCGATGCGCTGGATTCCGCATGACGCCGACGCGGTCCGGGTCTTCACCCGTCAGCCGGCCGAGTGCCTGCGCCTGCCCGCCGACCCGCAGGCGCGGCTCGGCGTCGAGGTGGGGCGCGCCGCGTTCCGCACGCCGGTGCTGCTGGGCGGCCAGGCGGCGCGGGCCGGGCTCTCCTGCGAGGCCTGCCACCGCCAGGGCCAGGGCAACCCCGACTTCCGGTTCCCCGGCGCCTCTGGCGAGCCGGGCACGGCCGACGTGACGCTCTCGCTGTTCTCCAGCCGGCGCGGCAACGGCGTCCACGACCCCAGGCCGATCCCCGACCTCACCGCGCCGCGCGGCCGGCTGAAGGTGGCCGGCGCCGACCTGCCCGCCTTCATCCGCGGCCTGGTCGTCGAGGAGTTCGACGGCCCCGAGCCGTCGGCCGCCGCGCTGGCCGGCCTCGTCGCCTACGTCCGCGCGCTGGACCCCGCCGCCTGCCCCGCCGGCGCCACCCTGACGCCGATCGGCCCCGAGGACCTGATGGCCGATGCGCGGCGCGCGCTCGCCGCGGGCCGGGCGATGCTGGCGACGGGCGACCGGCCCACCGCCGTGCTGATGGTCGCCGCCGCCCGCGCCCGCCTCGGCCTCATCGACGAACGCTACGCCGACCTGCCCGCCGAACGCGCCCGCCTGCGCGGCGCCGACGCGGCCCTCGCCGACCTGCAGGCCGCCATCCGCGCGGGCCGGACCGACACCGCAACGGCCCTCGACCGCTGGGTCGCCGCCTCCCATCCGCTGGAAGCCCGCCTGCGCGCCACGCGGGCGCGCTCGCTCTTCGATCCGGCCCACCTCGACGCCGCGGCCAACCGCCGCTTGCCGCCCCGCCCCTCCTGACGGTATATGCCCGCCTTCCGCGCGAGGGGCCCTGCCCCGGCGGCGCGTGGTGAGGTGGCCGAGTGGTTGAAGGCGCACGCCTGGAACGCGTGTATGGGGGAAACTCCATCGAGGGTTCGAATCCCTCTCTCACCGCCACCTAATTCCCTGAAAATCGGCTCTCCCGGCGTCTCCGCGCACAACCCGCGGAAGACACGCGCCTATTCCCACCGAAACCGTCGTGACCGAGCCTGAGGACGACCCGGAATCGGGCCGAAACGGCCCTCTTTCGCGCGGCCGTCTCTGCCGGCCGGGGAGACGGTGCGGTTTCCCTGTTCTCCGGGAAAGATCAGGGATGATTCGGAAAATCCAGCCTTTGCAGGTGGGGGCCCGGGCCCGCAAGCGGCTGAACACACGGCGGATTCTCGGAGCGAGGAGGAGCGATCGCCGCTCTGGAACAGGGAATTTCCGGACCAGTAACAGGGAAGAGCCCACCCGCAGCTATGACGGCGACCTACGGCCGCCACCGATACGATTGACAGACGTCGCCGAGCCGTCTCTCATCACTGCTGTGGCAGTCCCCGTCAGGGGCATTCACGACCCTCGTCGCATCCTGCGGCGGGGTGTGTGTTTGCACCTGAGAGGACACCATGACCCCCGAAAATCCGGCCGCGGCCTCTGCGCTCGAGCAGCTGCTTCCCAATGAGTTTACGCCGAAGGTCGAGCTCCGAAGCGTTGCAGAGCTTCGGCCGCTCGGACGCCGAGCGCGTCGGCATTCACCGCAGCAGATCGGGAAGGTCCGCGACAGCATCAAGCAATTTGGCTTCCTCAACCCCATTCTCGCGGACGAGACCGGAGCGGTTCTGGCCGGCCTGGCCCGGCTAGAGGCGGCCCAACAGCTCGGCATGCGGTCTGTGCCGGTGATCGTAGCCTCGCACATGACCGCAGCTGAGAAGCGCGCCTACGTGCTTGCAGAGAACAAGCTGGCTGAACTCGCCGAATGGGATCGCGAGATCCTCGGAGAAGAGCTTCGCGAGTTGGCGGCGCTGGATCTGGATTTCGATCTCGAGATCATCGGTTTCACCGGCGTCGAGATCGACGCCCTCACCGACCTGAAGCTGGACGACGGCGCCGACGACGAACCCGAGGTTCCAAGCCATCCCGTGACAGAACGCGGCGACCACTGGCAGCTTGGCGACCACCGCGCCTACTGCGGGGACGCCACCGATCCCGTGGCGCACGCCGTGCTGATGTCCGGCGAGAAAGCAAGGACGGCCTTCCTGGATGGGCCTTACAATGTGCCGATCCAGGGTCACGTCACCAGCAACCCCGCCCATCGCGAGTTCCCGATGGGAGTCGGCGAAATGGACGACCCTCGGTTCACGGGTTTCCTCGCCACCGGCCTTCGGAATGTGGCGACGCACATGATCGATGGCGGTCTGATCTACTTCTGCATGGATTGGCGGCACGCCCTCCACACGCTCAACGCCCAGATTCAAGCCGGCCTGAGCCAGGTCAACCTCTGCGTCTGGGCGAAGCCCGGAGGCGGCGGCCAGGGCAGCTTCTACCGATCGCGCCATGAGCTCGTGTTCGTTTTCAAGGTCGGCTCGAAGCCGCACTTGAATCGGGTGCAACTCGGCAAGCATGGCCGCAACCGAACCAATGTCTGGGAATATCCAGGGGTCAGTGGCCTCAACCGCGAGAGCCGCACCCAGCACGCCGCGCATCCCACGCCAAAGAACGTCGACATGGTGCAGGATGCGCTGCTCGACAGCTCGGAGAAGGGCGACGTCGTGGTGGACGTGTTCGGAGGCAGCGGGACCACGCTCATCGCCGCGGAACGCAGCGGGCGACGAGCGCGCCTGATGGAGATTGATCCTCGCTACGTCGACGTCATCATCGAGCGCTGGCAGGGGTTCACGGGTCGACAGGCCACGCTCGTCGGGAGCGACCTGACCTTCAGCCAGCTCCGCGCTCAGCGCGCCGCGCTCGTCTCGCAGCCGCCCGGGATGTCGTCCCCGCCGCCCCGCGTCCGCGTTCGCCGGCGTCCGGCTCGGTAGGACTCACAGTCATGACCAGAGTCCGTGTGAGAACGCCGCCCGCCGGCGTCGAAGAGCCTGGCTACGAGGTCGGCTATGGCAAGCCGCCTCGGGAGCATCAGTTCAAACCCAAGCAGTCGGGCAACCTGAAGGGCCGTCCCAAGGGCGCTCACAATGTCACCGAGACGGTCATGCGCCACCTCGATGGCGCAATGACCGTCCGCCAGGCCGGCAAGCCCAGACGCATGACCCGGCGGGAGGTCCTGGTCCAGAAGCTCTATGAGCGGGCCTTGGGTGGCGACAACCGGGCCGCCGCCCTCCTCCTCACCTACGACCTGTCCAGTCGCGCGTCCGTTCCCGATGGCGCCTCGGATCTGGGAGGACTCACCGACGAACAGGCGAACGCGATCCTCGACAGCTTCGTCGCCGCGCGTATCGCGGAGAGCGAGTGATGACGGCGCCACGTCCAACCCTGTCGGTGCTGCGGGCCGCGCTGCAGGAGGACTTTCATTCCTTCATCCGACCCGCGTTCGACACCCTCAATCCGGGCCAGGCTTTCCAGCCAAACTGGCATATCGAGGCGATCGCGCATGCGCTGAGTGAGGTTGGACGCGGCGACATCAACCGTCTGCTCATCACCATGCCGCCCCGCTATCTGAAGTCGATCTGCGGGTCCGTCGCCTTCCCGGCGTGGATGATGGGACGAGACCCCACGCTTCGCTTCCTCGTCGCAAGCTACAGCGCCGAGTTGGCGACGAAGCATGCGCGCGACTTCCGTTCGGTCGTCGAAAGCGGGTGGTTCCGGACGTTCTTCCCGAACTTCGGACGCCTGAAGCGAGTGGCCGACGCGGAAATCACCACCGCGCAGAACGGGTCTCGCAGATCGGTTTCCCTCGGCGGGTCTGTCACCGGGTTTGGAGCCGACATCCTGATCATCGACGACCTCATGAAGGCGGCCGATGCGAGCTCGCCGGTCGAACGTCAGCGCGTGAAGGACTTCTACGATCAGACGCTCTTCTCACGTCTCGACGACAAACAGGACGGCTGCATCATCGCCATCCAGCAGCGGCTCCACGAAGACGACCTCGCGGGATACCTGCTCGAAAAGGGTGGGAACTGGGTCCATCTGAACCTGCCCGCCATCGCGGAGGAAGACGAGGAAATCCCCCTCGGCCCCCGACGCCGACATTTCCGAAGGCGCGGAGATGCGCTGTTTCCCAGCCGGGAGCCGATCGGCACGCTCGAGTCCATCCGGCTGGAGATCGGCGCCCCCGCATTCTCGGCGCAGTACCAGCAGAGTCCGGTCTCCCTCGATAGCGCCCATGTCCGCTGGGACCGGATCCAGACCTACGAGGAGCCCTATGATCGCGTCGGCTATACGCAGGTGGTGCAGAGCTGGGACACCGCCATGCACGGCGGGGATGGCCCACAGGCCACCCGTGCCCTCCGTCCGGTTCAACTCCGAAAAGCGCTCCATCTGGCCCCGGAGCGGCGCGGCGCGCTTGTACGCCGCGCTATCCTCCGAAAGCGCCTTGACGGCGGACGCGTACTCTTGCCGAGCGGCAATCGCGTCCGGCGCGGACGACGGCCCGCCGTAGAAGCCCGATTGCACCTGGCGCGCCTGCTGCGGCGTGAGCGGCGACAGTTGGCCGTCCTCCAACCAAGCCCGCTCGCCCGTCCGCTGATTGGTGACGATCCGTCCGCCCATGCCTACCTCCACTGGTCGCCGTTGCCGGACGTGTAAACGCCAGGGCCGGAGCCTCCACCGCTCTTGCCCCGGCCAGGGCCGCCCTTGCCCGCGCCCTTGGACGCGATCCGCGCCTTACCGAGCGCGATCTGCCGGTCTCGGTAGCTCGCGAGGTCGGCGGCCTGGGCTTCCTTGATGGCAAGCTCAGCGGCTTCCGCCTCACTGATGTTGCGTTCTCCGGTCTTGGACCAGCCGCCCGGCGTTTGGGTGCCGTACACCCCGCCGTCCTCCGTATATTTCGGAGCCGTGTAAACGCGACGCCCCGGTCGCGGCCTGCGCGGTCACCGACCCCGCCGACGTGTTCATCAGGCTCTTGTACCAGTCGTCGTTCGCCCCGAGCCCGGCGGCCGCGGTGGCGGCCTGGGTTTGGAGCGGATCGGCGGCGGCCACGTAGGAGGCGGGGTCCGTCGACGTTCATATCCGCGAGCGCGCGGACGGCTTCGGTCGTCTCGCTCACGCCGCACTGTCCCCGTCGGCGACGCGATAGATCCGGCCGCCCTCGGCCGGTTCGCTGACGAGGGTCAGGCCCAGCTTCTTGCACACTACGCCCGTAAAGAACCCGCGGATGGAATGGGCCTGCCAGTTGGTGGCCTCGGCGATCGCCGGCACCGTGGCGCCACCGGGCGCGCGCAGCATCGCCAGGACCCGGGCCTGCTTGGTCTGAGCGGGCACTGGCGTAGCTGCAGCCTCTGCAGGCTTCTTTTTACGCGTCGCGCGGCTGGCTTTCGATTGGGTCATGTCTGCCTCCGTGAGAGGCGATCAGCGCCCCGCACCGAGACAAGCCCGCGTCGCGGGCCGAGCGACCCTTCGCTCCAGCCGGCGTCGAAGTCCAGTCGGCAAAGGCGGCTCGTTCAGCTTCGGTCGTCTCGCTCACGCCGCGGTGTCCGCGTCGGCGATAGGATCCGCCGCTGCAGGGCCGGTGACAGGAACGCCAGCCGGCTGAGCTTGCGTTCGTACTGAGTCTGCGGCGCCTGGGCCGCGTACCGATCCGCGGCGGATGACTGCGGCGAGACGTCGGATTCCGGAGGACCGCGATGCGCTCGCTTCAGCACGCCGGCCAGCTTCGCATCTACACGCGGACGCGCTGTGTCCGCCGCGCCGAGAATCTGCGAGCGGCCGCCGCGCAGGCGTAGCTGCTGCGGGAGCATGATGTGGGCGGAGCGGCCCTTGCCGGCCACTGGGCCTGCCAGGACTGGGCGTCTTCAGGCCTGCGCAGGACGACCGCGCAACGGCGGTCATGGGCCCCTTGTTGTGACTGTGGCTCGGCGATGACGTCTCCCCGCATGCGGCCCGCGCGAGGCGAGCGTGCTGTAACCAGAACAGGGTTCCTGTGCCCCCGCTCCGGACGCTAAGGTGTCGCCAGGAGACCAGAATTGCCAAAAGAGCCGCAAAGACGAGGACTCGCCGGACCGATGAGCGCGGAGGTTGATCTCAAGGATGAGGCGAAGATGCTTCCCGTGCCTGCTGACTGGGTTGTCGCAAGACTTCCGCCCGATCGGCCGCGCGTGGCCAGCGCCCGCCGCCGCGAAATCTATCTGCATGCCTCCCGACTATTTGTGGAGAAGGGCTACGAAGCGACGTCGATGAGCGATATCGCTCAGGCGGTGAAGATCACAAAGGCCGGGCTTTACCATTTCATGGAAAGCAAGGAGGAACTGCTCTTCACGATCATGAACTATGGTATGGATGAGCTCTATGACGAGGTGGTGAACCCGGCCCTCGCCGAGCCCGATCCTCGCAAGCGGCTGAAAATGATTGTCCGCAACCATGTCAGCAACATCGGTCGCGTCACTGGCAACCAAGGCAACCCCGTCACGATCGTGGCCGACGAACCAGGCGGCTTGGGTCCGGAGAAGCGCGCCATCATCGACAGGCGTAAGCGCGGCTACTTCCACCTGGTCCGTAACACTCTGGATGAGCTTCGCGCTCGCGGCGACCTGGTCGAGGGGCTCGATACGACCGTTACGGCCCATAACATCATCGGAATGATCATGTGGACGGCGAGATGGCGCCGGCCCGAGGGCCGCTTGTCGGTCGATGACATCATCGAGCAGATTCTCGGCTTCCTATTACACGGCGCCGTTCCGGAAGCGGCGGACGCCGCCTAGCGATCTGGTTCAGCTTCACGAGCCCCTCGTCTGCGACCGCTCGCCTGAAAGGATCGCTTCGCCTGATGGCCCGCACGGCGGACGCGAGACCTCAGGCTGATGCGGCCAGTCTCGCGGACGCGGCTCGACCCGCCAGGCCTCCGCTGATGCTGCGCCTCGTGGCTGACCCCATATCGCTCAGCCACGATGTCGGCCGTATCTGGGCCCCAAGGGCCTGGAGCGCGGCGGTGAGGAGCCGACCGAATTTCCATCCTCAACTATTCGGCGAGATGTCCATGGAGGATCCCTGCGTCTCCTGGGCGGCGATTGTCGCGAGATTGCGTTCGTGCGCCGCCAAGTCGATGCGGAAGAGCCGCCACGTCAGCATGGCGCAGGCGCTCAAGGCGAGCGACAGACCGACATAGATGAGCGCCAGGTCACGCATGACGGCCGGATCGAGTGATGCCGGCTCCGCCCCGACCGGAAAATGCACCAGCGCCAGCATCAGGCCCGGCAGGATCGTGGCCAGTCCGTTGGCCAGCTTTAGCATCAGCCGATCCGAGAATAGCACTAACCCTTCAGATCGGCGGGCCGTCTTGGCTTGGTTTTCCTCGACCACGTCCGCGATCATGGACGTGTTGACGATCGAAGCTGCTATGCCGAGCACACCGGCGAACGCGTGCGCCAGGATCAGGATCGGTAGCAGAAGAGGCTCTCCGCTGCCCGGCATGAGACCGGCCAGCCACAGCACAAGCGGGCCATGCACGAAGACTAGACTTGCGCCGTAGAGTGCGAGGTAACCTTGACGCTTCTGCAGTCTAATCGACACTGCAGCGGCGAGCGCGAAACCTATGGGCGCCGAGATCGCCTGGGTTGCCACCAACATCGCGACACTTCGGGAGGGCAGGCCGAAGATGAAGGTGTTGAAGTAGATCGAAAGGCCCGCAGCGAGGGCCGTGGGCACTGCAGCGAGGATGCCGCCTAGAACCGCGATCCGGAAGTTGCGGTTGGCGAAGATCGTAATCACCTCGCCCGCGACTTCGGCCAGGCGCACGCGGCGCCGCGGCGGGCGGTACAATTGGGAGATCCTCGAGTGTGTGCCCACATTCGAAATGAGGTTCGTGGTCATCATCAAGATGGCCACCGCAACGGCCATAGGAGGATATCCGGCCGGATTGAGCTGGCCTTGCGGAAACTCAGGCGTTTTTCTCAGGAACACGCCATATGCGAGGATCGCAGCTATCGCTCCGCCAACGGCGCCCAACGTGTAGCGGAAGCCGAACATCTGCGTGCGATCATGATATCCCTGCGCAATCTCCGGCAACAGCGCGCCGGAAGGCACCATGTACAGACTGTGACTGAAGCGGAAAATGGTCACGGTCACGAAGAGCCAGACGAAGAGCTGGTTCGACGTGAGGCCGGCGGGAGGGGTCCAGAGCGCTATGAAAGATATGCCGACGGGCAGGATCGAGGCGTACATGAAGGGGTGGCGGCGACCCAACCGCGATCGCAGGTTGTCCGATATCTGCGCGACCAGCAAATCAAAAAAGGCGTCCACGAACAGCGACACGCCAAGCGCCAGGCTCACGAGGCGCACTGGAACGCCCAGGATCTGGCTGTAGTAGAGCAAGAGAATCCCGCCCACGACGATCAACTGGGAGCCGTCTTCCACCGACCCGAGGCCAAACATTATCTTGGTTGGAAGCGACAGACGCCGGAGCCTTGCGGTCGGAATCGCGGGCGGGGATTCGGGTTGAGGGAGCGTCATCAGATTTCAGAGCCCGTCACCAACGGCGACTGCGTCGTCCATCTGCATGTGAGGCTCGCGTTCAATGGTCGCCGTGACCCGTCCGAACGTCGGCGAAGCGCCGGACCAATACTTGTCGCCGGGATTGTCTAACGTCATTCGGGCACTCTCTTGCTGCACGTCGTCCTCGCCATCTCCGCGGCGCAGGAAACTGGTACAGCGGTGGTTCGCGAGCTGTACACGCCGTTCTTTTGATGCAGCAATTCCCCACGGTTATCTCCCACCGGGGTTGCCGCCAGGGTCTGCACCACCTTCAGGCTCCGATGAGCTTGCTCATCGCAGTCCGCGCCCGCCCCGCGTCCCGCAAATTCGCTGTCAGGCTGCAGTCATCGAAGGGTTGAACGCGACCCGGGCTCGCCGCCAAGCCGCGTGGTTGCCTTGCGAATTTCAGCGCGCGCCCTTACCGACCGAAAGGTAAGGACTATCGAAAGCGGGTGAACGTTGTCATGGGGTGATCGGCTTCTTCAGGATCCATGCGGACGCACGACCGCTGCGGGACAACATCGATCTGTTGTCGCCCATCGGGCGTCGCCCTTACGGGGATTGGCCAGGTGTAGCCTGGTGCGCATCCAATAGATTTTTCCTAGTATTTTCGGAGTATCCGATGGCTTCGACCGAAGATGTCGAATTGGTTCGCCGTAACGCAGCGGAGTTCAAGAAAACATTCATCAATATCCGGGAAGAAGTCGGTCGGATGATTGTTGGTCAGGCCGATGTGGTCGACGGCGTGCTGACCGCCCTAATGGCCGGCGGCCATGTGTTGCTGGAGGGCGTGCCGGGATTGGGCAAGACCATGCTTGTAAGTTCTATCAGCCGGGCAATCGACCTGCCGTTCTCACGCATCCAGTTCACGCCGGACATGATGCCGGCCGATATCATCGGGACGACGATGCTGACAGAGGCGGAGGGGGGCGGGCATGAGCTGACCTTCCAGCAGGGACCGATCGTCTCGAACCTGGTGCTCGCGGACGAGATCAATCGCGCGACGCCGAAAACCCAGTCCGCTCTGCTGGAGGTGATGCAGGAGGGGCAGATCACCGTAGGCCGTCGCACGATCCAGGCGCCAGATCCCTTCTGCGTCATGGCGACCCAGAATCCGATCGACCAGGAAGGAACCTATCCGCTGCCGGAAGCACAACTCGACCGCTTCCTGTTCAAACTGATCGTCGGCTATCCGTCGGAGACAGACTATCACACCATCATCGAACGGACGACCAGCGGCCGCGAGGTCGTCATAAATCCCGTGACGAACGGTGAGGCGCTGCGTCGCCTACGCGGCATCGTACGGCAGGTGCCGGTGACAGAGGCTGCGAAAATCTACGCGATCCATCTGGTTCTGGCCACGCAGCCGGGTAGCGTCTATGCGCCGGCGTGCATCAACCAGAGCGTCGCCCTGGGCGCTTCGCCGCGTGGCGTGCAGGGCCTAATGCTGGCGGCCAAGGTCCAGGCCCTGCTGGACGACCGCTTCGCCGTCGCAACCGACGACGTGGCCGCAGCAGTCATGCCGGTGCTGCGACATCGCTTGATCACCAGTTTTCATGCCCAGGCGAACAGCATCTCGGTCGACACCCTCCTGGAGGAGGTGCTGGCTCATGTGAAGCTGCCGTACGCGACTGACTGACCGTCCTGTCGGTTGGCTTTGGTGACGGCAAACCGGGCCTTCACATCTTTGAGCGCGGAGCGGCGATATTCGCCATTGAGCCAAGGGGAATCTAGAAGTGAAATCACTACCGACCGTCCGGTCAATATTTCCATTGGGATTACGCCCACGCTCTCATGGCGGGCCCCGTGTTCCGTCCAGCGCGTCCGTGAACCCGCCCCTGGCGCCGCTAGATTGATGCAAACCTTCCGCAGCAGGGCCTCCCGCCAATTGCAACGGCTTAGCCGGTAGAGTGGATGATCGACGAATTTGATGAACGCCTGCGCCTCCATCTGGACAAGCTGGAGACCCGGGGGCGTCGATATCTTTTCGACGCAGGGCGACGTACGGCGTTACGCCTCGCACTGATCTGGGCTGCGCCCGCATGTCTAGGTGGGGCGCTCCTCGTTCTGATCTGGGGTTGCTTCGAGCCCCTGAATTCGATCGCGGCCATCTCCACCGCCATTCTCATTCCTGCTATCGTCGCAATAGCCAATTACCTTTGGAGACTTCCCCGCCGATCGCCGGACCGCCGAACAACACTGGCCTTGTTCGACCATCTGTTCGGATTGAAGGACCGAGCTGTAGCCAGCGACCAGTTCAGAAAATCACCGAGCCGGAACGGCTTCGAGGAAGCTGCGCTAGCCGAAGCCCACCCCTGGATCGATCGCCTTCTGGACATTCCATTGGAGCCGCCGGACCGGCCATCGCCCCTTTGGTCCTGGCGGTGGCTGTTTCCCGTGTCCGCCCTCCTGGTGCTCTGTCTGGCCATCATCGTTCCGCATCGGAGAGCGTCCGACCCCAACTCGGCAGGCGGGGTGGCGCAAGCTCCAGAACGCAACCTATCCGCAGATGTTACGACAGCTCCGCCGGCGAACTCACCCGCGCTGGGAGCCATGACGCCCAAGACCGAAACGCGGTTACTCGACGATCGCTCAAGAATGATGGCCCCCCTCGACGAACTGGGCTCGATCATGGGAGCGCGCATTCAAGGCGCGCTTGGCGCCTTGGGCCTCCGGCGAGACGGAAGCGGGCCAGAGGCGGAGGCGGGCGTCGCACCTCCGCGCTCCAGCGCGGGACACAACGCCGCGGAAGCCACTCCAGGGCTCAAGAGCACCAACGAGGGCGCCCAAAGCGAAGGTGGATTCCAGGCCACATCGGCGCGGAACAAGGAAAGTCCGGAAGCGGCGCCTTCAGTTCGATCGAACGAAGGTTTCATGCGATCCGAAGAGGCCGTCGCGCCATCTGAAGCAATCGCCTCCCCGAGCCACGCTGGCGCCATGATGCAGGATCCGTCCTCGCAGCGCTCTGCTCCACCCAAGCAGGGCGGATCCCAGCAGAGCGACGGCGACAAGGGGCAGCAGCCGGGACGTCGGCGCAGGAGCGATCAGAATAGCAATAGCCGCGAACAAGGCGCCGACGGGAGTGAGAACGGCCGGGGGGCGGGCGACGAGGCTGCCGCAAAGAAGGGAAGGGGTGTCGCCAGCCTGCTATTGGCCCTGCCGATGCAAGACCGCCTAGCTGGCGTGGCCTCCAATGGGCGCGTCGGGGTGACGATGCGCGAAGGTCGGCCACAGGCCATTCCCGTCCAGCAGGCCCCCGCCGGGGACCGCGGCGTCAACCGGGGGGGCATGGGTGTGTCGCCCTATCACAACGATACAGCCCACGAGCAGCGCCTATTGAGCGATTATTTCACGCGCTCCGGCGCTCCCGACGGGGACTAGGCCCATGCCGCCCCTGTTCTGGAGGAAGCGGACGGCGACGCCGCAGAGGCCTGATAGCCTAGCCGAGCCCCTGAACTTTGACGCGCTTTTTGAACCTGCATTCCTCACAGCGCTTCAACCCTTCGCCCTACGGATCAACCAGGCCCAGAAGGGAGGGCGGCTTGCGGAACATAGGACCGCCGCGCGCGGACAGGGCACGGAGTTCGTCGACTTCAAGCCCTACGCGCCAGGCGATGACCTGCGCGCCATCGACTGGAATATCTATCGCCGTCTGGGCCGCGTCTTCGTCCGTGCATTCGAGGAGCGGCAGGACATGCCGGTTTATTTCCTCATTGACCGATCGAGGAGTCTCTACATCGAAGATCCGCCCCGTATTCATGCGGGATTGCGAGCGACGTTAGCCCTGGCTGCAGTGGCGCTTGAACAACACGACTCGGTGAGACTGTTCCCCTTCTCAGACGGGATGACGCCTCACTTCAGGACGGCCTCCGGCAAGGCGGCCCTCCTGCGGGTGGCGCATAGCCTGGCGGGCTATGAGGCTGCGGGAGGCACCGACTTGGCGGCCTCCTTGACACATTTGACCAGTTTGAACCTTCGTCAGGGGCTCGTTGTCGTGGTTTCCGACTTCTTCAACGCGAACGGCGTTGATCCGGTAGTCCACGCTCTCGAACATCTCCGTCATCGTGTCCTGCTCGTGCAGTTGACGAAACATCATGACGCCGACCCGTCGCTCCATCCCGGCCTATTCGGTGACGTAGTCATCGAGGACGGCGAGACCGGCTCGCGAACGCCGGTGACCGTCACTCCAGATTTGGTGGGCCGATACAAGGCGGCCTATCGCCACTTCAATGATCGACTGACGCAATTCGCCAACAGGCGTGGAGCCGGCCTTGCTCGCCTCGACGCCGACAAGCCCGTGCTCGACCAACTGTCGCTTCTCTTCGGAACTGGAGGGACGGCGTTGTGAGTTTTACGACCCTGCCTGCCTGGGCGGTCGCCGCAGGCGCCGTCACGTTCGCAGCCCTCCTATACCTCCTTCAACACCTCAAGACGCGCCAGCGAGTTGTCCGCCTGCCTGCCGCTCAGCTCTGGGTTCAGGCAGCGCGCGATATGCCGCCGAAGGCGTTGTGGGATCGGTTCCGCGACTGGTTGGCCTATCTCTTCATCCTGGTCATTGCGTTGGTCCTGTGGGTGGCCGGCGCGCAGCCTGAGATTCAGGTCGGCCGAGCTAACCAGAGGCAGATCTTCTACCTTGACGCTTCGGCGGCCATGATGGGCGACGACGCTTTTGACCGAGCGAAGCGTGCGCTGATCGCCGATGTGCGGGCGACCCCTGCCGAGCAACGCGAGGTCTACCTGGGCGACGGAGGAGGAACCCGCCTATTGAGTCCGGGGGAGAATGTCGCCCTTCTGATCCGGCGGCTGAGCGGGGTCGCAGCCGCCGCGCGTCCTTCGGAATTCGAAGCCTGGGCGCTCGCGCACGTCGCGAAGCCACCGACCGCGCTACGGTACTATGGAGCCTGGGCGGCCGCCAAGGACCTGGCGGCCCGGCGACCGGATGGCGTCCTATTGAGCTACGGCTATCTCGCCCCACCCACACCAGGGAACCGAGGCGTCGTGAACCTGGGCGTCACGCCAGCCGCCTCGGGCGACTGGACGCGCGCGGACGTCCAGGTTGAAGCGGTCGCCGCCGATGGGCGGACCATCGGCGCAGGCGATCTCAGGTTTTCTCGGAACGGCACGGTGCTCGCCCCCACGGTCCTGCCCCTGGGGCGGGGCCGCTTCCGACTGGACGGCCTGGAGGCGGACGGTCGATTGCTGACCGTTACGTTGAAGGCCGGTGATGGATTTCCTGCGGACGACACCGCCTCGATACGCCTGCCGGACCATCGGCCGATCCGCGTGTCCCTGTCGCCGGGCGTTCCATCCACCATCCGCGACATAGTCCGGTTGGACACCGCCTTCCAGATCACCCCCGTGGAGAAGGCCGAGGTTGTGATGGGCCGTGAAGGGGAGTCGCTCAGGGTGGACAAGCCTGCCTTCGTGCTGACGCCGCGGCAGGAGGGGGCGACGTTCGCCTTCACCGTCACTCACCCCGAGGAGGAAGCACGGGTCCATCTGCCCTCTGGGCTGGCCCGGCTAGGCTTGGGGGAGGCCGACGCGGAAGGTTTGGCCGACCGTCTGGTGCGGCCGGTATCGGTCGACGTCGCAGTTGGGCCACGTCGGTTCGTGTCGGTCTGGTCGTCCATCTTCGACCAGGACGCTGACTTCGCCAAGTCCGCCAACCTGCCGCTCTTCGTATCGCAGAGTCTGCGATGGTTGGCGGATCGCGATCCATGGATCGCCTATGCCCAGGCGGGCGCCAGGTTGTCGGACCAATCCGGGCTCTACGGTCTAGGTGAGGATCGCCGGATCGCGGCCCGAGCGCTGAACGGAGAGGTTCGAGTAGGTGCAGCGGGCGTTGAAGACTTCGATGGCCTGCCACTCGCAGTCTCGCTAACCGATCGCCGGCAAACCCTGGCCGCCGCCGAGCCGCCGCCGCCCGATGCTGTGCGGCGGATCGAGCGCCGGGGCCTGCCGGATCTGATGTTCCGGCTTCTCGTGTTGGCGGCTGCTGGTCTGCTCCTTGTCGAGTGGCGGGCCTTCCTGCGCGGCGCCATTACCTGAGAGGACAGCCGCTGGACATCACTTTTCTTCATCCTCAAGCAGCTTGGCTCCTTCTGCTGCTTCCCGCCTTCTGGTGGTGGGGCCGCCATGCGCGGCGGATGCACCTTTTGATCCGCTGCACGATCTTCGCCGCGTTAATCGCCGCCTTGACTCAGCCCAGCCTGTTACATCACGCGGGTCGTCCGGAACCCATCGTCATCCTTGACCAGCGGTCCAGCCTGTCGCCGAGCGCACGCGTCCAAGCCGCCGAAGCGGCGCGGGTCCTCTTGAACCAGACCCCGGGCTCAGGCGTCCTGATCCAGCTCGGAGGCGCGCCTCTCAGCGTGCAGACAGCACATCGAACGGTGCTGAAGGAAGGGGCGGACGCCAACTCCCTATCCGCCGCCCTGGCGGAAGCGCTCAACGCGCTGCCCCTGGGCGGATCAGGGGAGATCACGGCAATCACCGACGGCGCCAGCCGGGACCGCCACTGGGACGGGGTCGTCGAGGCGCTGTTGCGACGCGGCGTACCTGTGAACACCATCGCTTTGCAGCCAGCGCCGCGGGAAGCCTTCATCGCCGATGTGCGGCTGTCCGCACCGGGAGCGGGGGAGCGCCTGCTTGTAACGGTCGATTTGGAGGGAGCGAACCAAGCGCTCTCCCTCGCAGTCCATGAAGGCGACCGCCAGTTGGCGGTGAGCTCGGATTTCGCGGTCGATGGAAGCCGGAGCGTGGACTTGGCTGTGCCGCCGCAGACGCCAGGCTTCCATCCCCTACGGATCGAACTGTCACATGCAGGCCAACTCGCCGACCATGTTGAAACCGTAGCGGTGATCCAGGACGCACTACCGGTGCTGTACGCCTCCGGACGGCAAGGAGGCGGCGGTCGCTTCCTGCAACAACTTCTGGGCCCCGGCGTCGCCGTCCGGGAAACGACGCCGGCGGCGGTGGCGGACCTGATCCGAGAGAGGCGATATGCCGGGCTGGTGCTCGACGATGTTCCCGCCACACGCCTGTGGCCCGTGGCGCAGCGCCAGCTCATGCACACGGTGCAGGAGGATGGGATGGGCCTATTCGTTTCAGGTGGTGAGGCGGCCTTCTCCTCGGGCGGCTACTTCGGCGCGCCACTTGCCTCGGCCTTGCCCGTGACCATCCGCCAGGATCAGAAGAGCGAGGATCCCAGCGTAGCCCTCGTCGTGGTGATAGATACTTCGGGTTCCATGCTGGGAGCGCCCCTGGACCTGGGCAAGCAGGCCGCCAGGTTGGCCATTCGGACACTGGGGCCGGCCGACAGCGTTGGCGTTGTGGAATTCTATGGCGGGCGGCAATGGGTGACGCCCCTCCAGCCAGCGCGCAATATCCCGGAGATTGAGCGCGCCATATCCCGCGTCCAGGCCCAAGGCGGCAGCGAACATCTCTTCGACGCGTTGCAGGAAGCCTACTATGGGCTGAAAAACACTGAAGCCCGTTACAAGCACATCTTGATCATATCCGACGCGGGCGTCGAACCTGACCGCTATCCGGAACTGATCCGCCACATGGCGCAGGAACAGGTCACGACCTCGACGCTGCTCGTTGGCGGTGACGTCGCGGGCGAAACGAGGATGGCGCAATGGGCGCGCCTCGGGCGCGGCCGGTTCTATAGCGTGCGGGACGAATTCAGCTTGGTGGAGCTCAACCTGAAGCAACCGCAGGAAAAGCCCGAACCTGGTTATCGACGCGGCGCATTTCCTCTCCGCACGACTTCGAACGCTCCCTGGTGGCGGGACGTGAACCTGGGCGGAATGCCGCCGCTCGAAGGCTACGCACGGGCGGGGGAGAGACCGGAGGCTCAGACTTTTTTACGGACGAGCAAAGGCGATCCGATCCTCGCCAGTTGGCAATACGGGGCCGGGCGTGTGACGGCGCTGATGACCGAACCGGTCGGAGAAGGTACGCGCTCATGGAGCGCATGGCCGACCTATGGCGCGTGGCTTTCCCGCGCAGTCGCACGCACGATGGACCGGCGCCCCGGCTTCGACGTGCAGGTGATCCGGTATTTCGACCATTTGGTGATCTCCGCCCAGCGTCTGCGCGCCACCGGCGGCGATGCGCCGGAAATCCGGCTAGTGGGGCTGGACGGCGTTGCGACTGGTGTTTCGGCAGAGGAAAAGGCGCCTGGTCTGTTCATCGCCGACCTGTCTTTCGAGCCAAGCCGTCCCGCTCTGGTCGAGGTTCAGGCGGATGGCCGCCTTGAGCGGGTCGCCAGTCCGGCCTTCTCGGACATCGTCGCCGACGGTCCCGTCCCGCAAAGCAAGGGCCTACCACTGGCGCAACTGGCGAGGCTGACAGGAGGAACTCACCTAGCCAATCCGAGCGAGGCGGACTCGTTGATCCTGAAGGCGTCCGGTGAACTGGGCGCGACCGATCTCTGGTCATGGTTGTGCTGGTTCGCTCTGGCCCTCTATCTGACCGAGTTGGCCTATCGTCGCTGGCCGTCGCGTCCTGCCTTCGCGCGACAGGAGCGGGTTCCGTGAAGTGCGCCTCCAACACGTTGCTCCTCACCCTCAGCCTGATCATGAGCGCCACGAGCGCCCATTCGGCGCCCCTTCCGCGGGCGAGCCGACTGACGGCGTCGTCGCATTTGGCCGCCGGCACGAGCCAACTGGACTTCTCCGAGGCTGCGCGTCTGCGTCGACAGGCGACGCTGGCTGGCGGTCTGGAGTCGGCTTATGCGCGACTTGACGCCATCTTCGCGGCAAGCATGGACTCTGGTGCGCGTTCGAAGGTGCTTCGGACCAGGGCGGTGATGAAGTGGTGGGACGGCGATGTCCCACCCGCCTTGGAGGCCTCGGACGCAGCCCTGGAACTCGAGGAGAGCCCGGCCGCCATCCTGCTGAAGGGACGGTTGCTGGACGTCCAGGGTCAGGCCGCCGACGCCGCCATCTGGTACGAAAAGGCGCGCGCTGGCAGCAGGGACGCGCCGAGCCGATCGTTGCTCGATTTGAGGCTGGCCGTGATCAGCGCGACCGAGCGACGCCCGGAGGCCCTTGCCGATCTCGCCAAGACGCGGAGTGTCGAAGCAAGCCGCCGGACGGCCTCGGTTCTTGCCCTCCTGGGATACCCGACGGCCGCGATCGCCCTACTCCAGGAGCGCGGCGGCAGCGCAGCTTCGTATGTCGATCAGGTTCGGCTGGCGAACTGGGCCATGGCCGCCCGAGATTCGAGTGGGGCGACCAGTTTTGCATGGCGAGCCTTCCAGGACGCGCACAATGGCGCCGACCAACGCTACGCCCTGGCCCTGATGATCGAGGCGTTCCGTTCCGCCGGCGATCTGATGAGTGCAGCCCGCTTTCTGGCGGCCCAGCCGTCAAGTCCCGAGGTCGAACAGGCGCGACTGGACTTGTTGCTGGAGTTGGGCAAGTACGACGAGGCGATCACCTTGGTTGATCGTTCGCGCGAAGACAAAATACGTCAACAGCTGCCGAGAATCCTGAAGATCTCGGGCCGAGAGACTGAGGCCGAGGCGGAATATCGCCGCCTGCTCCAGGCCCATCCCCAGGAACCCCAATGGTACGACGACCTGGCGACCCTCTACCTGAAGCAGGGGAGACGGAACGAAGCGACCGTCCTCTACAGCCGATTTTTCGAGACCAACCGGGATCGTATCGACGTCCTGACCGGCGGCGCGCGACGGATGATCGCCATGGGGCTGGGCGATGAAGCCCGCGCGCGGCTGGAGGAGATCGCCGAAGACCCCAACCTGGCCGTTCCGATAAAGCAGTTTCTGGCCGAGGAGGCGCTGGAACAAGGCCGTAACACCGAGGCGGAGGCTCTCCTGGCAGAGTTGCAGCGCCTGCGGCCGGCGGACGTATCATTGCTGATGGAGGTGTCTGACGACTATGAACGGCTGGGCCGAAAGGATCAGGCTCTCAATGTCCTCGCCGGATTGGAAGCCAGCGGCCAGATCCTAGACTACGATCAGCAGCTCCACATGGCCGACTTGGCCTTTGGCCTCGGCCGCCCTGAAGAGGCATTGGTGCGTTGGCGCAAGCTGTGGAACCAGTCCGATACCCCCGCCCGAAAATCCTACCTCCGACGTCAGATTATCAAAGGCGCGAGCCGTCTACGCCAACTGGACGAATTGGCGGCCGAACTCGAGCGTCGGATCGACGGCGAGACGAACGCTCGAAACGATCTCGATCTGCTCGTCGAAATTCGGATCTCGCAACAAGATGACATTCGGGCCCGATCGGCGGTCGAACGTTACGCAACCAAGGGGCGAATGAGCGAGACTGAACGGCTGGAGCAGCTTGCGGCTATCCATTCACGCCTGCACCAATATGCGGCGTTGGATGAGGATCTCAGCCGACTCGCTGAGGCCGACCCGGAAAACGCGGACGTTCATCTGCGACGACTGATCGTCAACACCTTGAGCCACCCCATAGAGGGCAAGGGCGAGGCAGACCGTACGCGCAGGGTTGAGGAACTGCTGGCGCGCTTACGAGAAACGGCCGGCCAAGACGACGTCGAGAACGCACGCTTCGCGGCCGGCGTCTACGCCGCCGCCGGAATGACCGACCGGGCGGTGGAACAGTATCGGCGGGTGGTGGCGCTGGCGCCTGCCGACATGGATAGTCTGCTCGAACTCACCTCCCTGCTCGGACGATCGGGACGCAGGCGTGAAGCGGTCGCCCTGCTACAATACGAGGTCGAGAGCACGGACGACCCTGCTCTGCTGAGCGCGGCGATCAGCGGCCTGCTCGACGTGCTTTCCTCCGATCCGGAAGCCCCCGCCGAACAGCGTGTTCCAGCCGACCTTGTCCAGGCGAGCTTGGCCTGGGCCAAGCGCACGGTGCTTGAACGCATGATCGGTGGCGACGACAACGCGCGCCTGTTCTCCCTGCTCGGGGACGTGGCGCAGCAACGCGGCGAATTTGGTCTGCAGCTTCGGGCGCTGGAAGCAACGATGCCGACCGCAGGCAACCAGCGCGCCGACACCCTGCGGCAGTTGATAGCGCTGACATCCGAACGAAAGCCGGACGCCAATGGCGCAGGCGACAGCTCGCAGAAGGTCATGTTCGCACGACGCCTGATCGCCCTGCAGCAACCCTTGCCACCCAAGGTATATGCTAATCTGGCGCAGGCGCTGTTGGAGGAGGGCGATCTCGCGGGCGCCGAGCGGGCCTTCGCCCTGATGGAAGATGTGGAGGGGCTGGTGAACCCGGACAAGCTCAGGGAGGACGCCTACGCTAGGTCCGGCCATCCGGATCTGGCCTTGGGCGCATACAAGATGGCCCCGCGGCGCGGCCAGGACGTCTCAGATCCGAATTTCAAAGGCGCGGTCCCCATAGAGCAGGCCGGCGAGCAGGGGGACTCGGCCAAGAGATAGCCGAACGGCCCGAAACGCCCGAAACGCATGACGGTTGGGCGGGCGGCGCACGCCCGACATCGGCGCTTACGCCGACCACGCTCGCGCGTCCGTGCCGGTGTCACTTTGGGCGCGTCAGAAAAATCGTCGCGACAGTGATAGCCAGCTTGCGCACTGAACGATCGGTCGGTAGGTGAGGGGCGATACAAGCGGCGGCGGCGACCGGGCCCGGAAAGGAAGATGTGTCCGGCTTCACCCGTCGAGTCGCCACGACCGACTTGGCCGCAGCGGTGGGCTCCGGCGAGCTTTGCCTACCACGATGCCGAAGCGCCGCTGGAACGAGCGCCCGACGACCACATGGGCATCGGACTACGCCGAAAGGCAGAGGCCTCAAGAGTTCGTTCGCCGCCCACTAACTGCGACAGCCAGGCCGAGCGACTCAAGGTCGTCCAAGACCGGGGCAACCCTCTGGCCTGGTCCGGGTCGACTTCCTACGCGTCGTGCAGGCGGCGGCCTGGCCTCGTCCCGCCCGCCTGGGTCGGCAGCGGCAGGCATGTCTAGCTCCGTCCGGATCTCTGACGGCTTCGCGATGGATGCGATCGTCAGATCTTCACCTGATCAAACACTCAACGCGGGAAGCCCAGGATGGACAAAGCCAAAGAAGTCGTTTGGTGGTCTTCGCTCTACACGGCTGATCGAGGTCGTCGGATCGCGAAAACCATCAGTGATGGTCACGATTCTATGGTGAACTGGTTCGCAGACTCCGCCTTCAACGACTACAAGCCGATCCCCAGTCCTGATGGCAGCATGGTCGCCTTCTTTCGTGTGACCAATGAGGCTGACAAGAACACGGGAGACGTGTCGCTTTGGCGGTCGAAGATCTGCGTCATGAACGCTGACGGTTCGAACCTGCGCGAACTCACGGGAGATGCCGAATTTAACGGAAATCTGCATTGGACTCGTGACGGGACCAATCGCATCACTTGGTGGCGGATTACCAACTTGAGTGGCCTGCCCGGCGATTACTCTTGGGTCAAGATTTGGCGGACGTCGCCCGACGCCAAGCCTGGCCAGGAAGAGATGCTGTCGGATCCCCGAGATCCCGCGCATTTCAGGGAATTCGGCTACTCTCATCTACGAGATGGACGCCTCTTTATGCGCCGAGGCAGCAAAAAATACTTTCTGATGACACCAAATCCAGTCGGATATCCGAAATACGATCAGATCAGCTATGCCGACTCACCGATGTATCTTCATAAGGCGACCATCTCGCACGACGAAACGAAAATCTCGTACATGAAGCAGACGCTCGAGCTGCTTCCAAAGAGCGAATATATGGGTTCGGTTATCTGCGTAGCAGATTTTGACCCTGACAACTTGTCCATCAAAAATGAAGTTGCCATCACCAAGGCGAGCTATGATCGAATCATCTGGTACACAAGCTTCTCGCCGGATGGCAGGAGCCTGATCTATGCCGATGCTGGTCGGATAATGCTCTACGATATTTCGGATGGTTCGACGCGCCAAATCTCTACCGACGACGCAATGGAGCATCGCTACCCGAATTGGGACGGCAGCGTGAAGTAATTGGAATTCGATTGTCAGCACCCCGCGGGACCAATGGAGCCGGACGGAAGAAGGAGGGACCGCTCGCCAGGGGCAGCGGATCGCCGAGTCGGCGTTCAGGACAGGACCGTCGCTCCCTCTGTTCCTGCCGGCACTGCCGCCGCTGTCCATCGGCCGATCAATGCCGGCCCTTGAACCGCGCCTGGCATCGCTCGGGTTCGGCAGGTTTGGACGCCGACGCACGACCTTCGGCGACGGAACGGCGTCCCCCGGGCGTGTAATTCGAGCGCGGGGCCTGCAGTCCGACAATTGGAATATATCGGTCAAGACATGCAACTTCGCTTGACCCTGACCGATCGGTAGGTCACCCAACGATCAAGATAGGCGCGGACGCATAGTAGTCAGTTGCTCTCTAAGGAGGACAAGTATGCATCAATGGGGTTCGAGATTCGGCGCACTGCTCGCGATCGGCGCATTGCTCACGGGCTGCGTCGCAGATTCAGCACGGACGGGGCAATCGGCTTCCGTCGCATCCGTGGCCAAGGCCCCGCGACCGAACGTCATTGTCATCATTGCCGACGACCTGGGTTACGCCGACATCTCGGCGTTCGGCATCAAACGGATCAACACCCCGAATATCGACAGGATCGGCGGTGAAGGCGCCAAGTTCCCGGTGGCTTATGCGACCGCACCGGTCTGCAGCCCCTCGCGCGCCGGCGTGCAGACCGGCCGCTACCAGGAGCGCTTCGGTTTCGAGTTCAACAACGGGCCGGCGGAACGCGACGTCCGCCAGAACCTGGGGCTGCCCGCGGGCGAGATCACAATCGCCGACGCGCTGCGCAAGCAGGGCTACCACACCGGCATCGTGGGCAAGTGGCACCTTGGCTCGAACGACGACTTCTACCCGACCAAGCGGGGCTACGACGAGTTCGTCGGCATCCTGACCGGACAGACGAACTACATCGACGCCGCGGCGCCGGGCGTGCATGTCGCACACTTCGACGTGGGGGTGACCAAGAGGGGGCGCGGGGCGCCGAACGAAGTCTTCGAAGGCCCGAACCGTACGGTCGTGAACAACTACAACGAATATCTGACCGACTACTTCGCCCGACGCGCTACCGAGTATATCAGCCGCAACGCCAGGTCGGACAACCCGTACTTCCTCTACATGGCCTTCAACGCGCCGCACGCGCCGCTGCAGGTCACACAGAAGTACTACGACCGGTTCCCGCAGATCAAAGACGAGACGGCCCGCATCTATGCCGCGATGATCTCGGCGCTGGACGACGCGGTGGGCGAGATTCTGACAGCGGTCGAGGCCAGCGGCGAGGCCGACAACACCATCATCTACTTCCTGTCCGACAACGGCTGCGCGGCCTACCAGCCTGGCGTCTGCTCGTGCGAGCCTCTGCGCGGCGGCAAGCTGACCCACTACGAGGGCGGCGTCCGCGTGCCGCTCATGATGCGCTGGCCGGCCAAGGTGAAGCCCGGCACCGTCTACCGCAATCCGGTCTCGACCATGGACATCTTCCCGACCGTGGTCGCCGCCGCTGGCGGCAGCCTGCCGGCCGACCGGCCCTATGACGGCGTCGACATCATGCCGTACCTCACCGGCAAGAACACTGGCCAGCCGCACGACATCCTGGCTTGGCGCCGCCAGCCGCTCGTCTCGATCCGCAAAGGCGATTGGAAGCTCTGGAAATCCGTCGATTCAGGAGAGTATGGCACCTACACTTTGCTCTTTAATCTGAAAGACGATCCCAACGAGAACAAAAACCTCGCGGAACAGAACCCTGAGAAGGTCAAGGAACTCGAGGAGGCGATCAAGCAGTGGGCAAAGGACCTCAAGGATCCACTGTGGCCGACTAAGAACAGCGTGCAATACGACGTCTGCGGTACGCCGTTCGTCGTGCCTGTCTAAACCTGGGTGAGGACGACCGGCTGACGGCGCGTGGGCAGCGCGCCATCAGCCGGCGCTCCTAGTGGCGCCCCCCGTTCTACGCTCCATCGAGGAGGGCGGCATGATCCGTCGGGCCTTGCCTATCGTGGCTGCAGCCACCGCCTTGGCGGCTTGCGCGGGCCAGGATGCGACCCCGGACGTCCGTTCGGTCCGGCAGGCGGACTTGGTGCTGATCCCGGGCGGCACAGTGCAGATCGGCGACAACACGAGCCAAGCGGACGAGCGTCCGGCCTTCATCTACCAGGCCAAGCCGCTGCTGATGGATCGCACTCCCGTTACGGTGGCGCAATTTGCGCGCTTCGTGGCCGAGACTGGCTACGTCACCGAAGCTGAACGGCTGGGCGAGTCCAGCGTGTTCGAACACGACACGGATGCTTGGGCCAAGATCAAGGGCGCCACCTGGCGTCGGCCGCAGGGACCGCAACGTCCGGCGGCCTATGCAGATCATCCGGTGACCCAGGTGAGCTGGAACGACGCGGCCGCCTTCTGTGCGGCGTATGGCGCACGTCTTCCGACCGAGTTTGAGTGGGAACGTGCCGCGCGCCTCGGCCAGACCCCGGACGGCCATGTCTTCGGAATGGGTGAGCCGCCGCTATTGTCGAACGCCAAGGTGATCAACATCTGGCAGGGTGCGTTCCCGATCTATGATTCCGGGATCGACGGCTACAAGCTCACGTCGCCGGTGGGAAAGTTCGGGACCGCGCCGTCGGGTTTGACCGACATGGCCGGCAACGTGTGGGAATGGACGAGTTCCTGGTATCGCCCTTACGGGCGCCCAAACTGGAAACCCACCAAGACCTCGGAGCGTGTGCAGCGCGGGGGTTCGTTCCTGTGCGATCCCACGCTCTGCGCGGGGTTCCGCGCGACTGCGCGGGCCCATTCCACGCCGGACAGCTCGCTCATGCACGTGGGATTTCGGTGCGTCATGGACCCGAAACGTCCCAGACCTCTCGCAGGGCATATCGTAGCGTCGGCCCGGCCAGCGGCGCCCAGCGCCTGAGCGTCCACGGCCGTAGGGCTTTGCTATGGTGTGCGGCGGATTGTACTTCTCTGCTGCCTACTTCGCGGCACATCAGATGAGTCTCAATTGACAGCCAAGTCCGCCCCGAAAAGGTCGCCTCGCCGCGCGCGCCCCCCGCCGGTGGCCGGCCCAGGGACGGCAGCAGACCTGCTGTTCGCCGAATTGGACCTGAGCCCGCGGCAGCGACAAATCTACCTCGAAGCGACCAAGCTGTTCGCCGCGAAGGGTTTCAGCGGGGCGTCCATGAGCGACCTTGCCCAGGCGGTGCAACTCACCAAGGCCGGCCTGTATCATTTCGTCAGCAGCAAGGAGGAACTGCTGTTCACGATCCAAAGCTATGCGATGGATCGCATCGACGAGGACGTCACCCGGCCTGCGCTGGCGATCGATGACCCTTTGGCCCGCCTGACGACGATCATCAGGAACCATACCCGCAGCATCGGCCGCTCGGTCCTGGACAACGGCGCCTTCCTCTCCGTCGTCGTGGATGACTCCAGCGGCCTCGACCCAGAACACCGCAGACGTATCGACAAGCGCAAGCGCGACTATTTTGCGCTCCTCCGGGGAACGCTCGACGCGCTTGCGTCCGAAGGCCGCTTGACGCCAGGCGTCGACACGACAGTCCTCGCCTTCACCCTCCTTGGCATGATCTCGTGGATCGGACGCTGGCGGCGTCCCGGCGGGCGCATGCCGCTCGATTCTGTCGCCGACCAAATTCTTCGTGTCGCTCTCGCAGGCGCAGTGAAGGCTCCCAAACATCCCTGACCTCTGGCGAGACAATCCAGCGCTCTCAAGGCACTTGCGTTGGAGACCGACCGTACGGTAAGCGAGGCGCAAGCGCTGACATCCGGCGCTGAAAGAACGCGACCGGCGACATCGCTCGGCGACCCAGGGGGGAACATGCGATCGAGAACTAAATTCCTGCGGCACGCCTCCATGGCGGCCTTGGCTGCCGCGCTCGCGACCCCTGCTCTGGCCCAAAGCGGCGGTCGCGCCGTGGACTCGACCGAGCTGGACGCGCTGATCGTCACGGCGCGCAAGCGT
>NZ_JAHBYD010000024.1 GCF_019636135.1 Phenylobacterium sp. | reverse complement strand
AGATGTGGGAAAAGCTTGCGACGTCGGCCCGCCCTCAAGCCGGCTGCACCTCGACGACCTTGTAGGTCAGGGGGCGGCCGTCCTCGTCGGTGACGGTGACGTATTCGCCGACGGCGAAGCGGTGCTGGCCCAGGCGGTGGACCGGCTCGTCGTCGGCGGTGTCGGCCTCGTCGTAGTCGAAGAACCACTTCTGCCCCTTGCGCGCGAGGCGGCCGTCGACGGCGTCCTCGTCGGGGGCGAAACGGCGCACGGTGCAGGCGTCGCGGGCCTTGGCATAGGCGGCTTCGTCCAGCATCCCGTCCGCCGTCAGCGGCGCGGTCAGGGCATAGCCGCGGTGGTCGTCGCCTCCGGCGAATTCGGTTCCGGGGTTGCGGGCAAGCCGCATGACGATGCGCGACAGGGCCATGGTGTACCTCCTGGCTGAACAGATAGGGACCTAGTGGGACAGGAACAGGGACGGGCCGTCCGAGTTCAGCAGCGTCCGCGTGGTGCCCCCGAAGATGAATTCCTGCAGGCGCGGGTGCCCGAAGGCCCCGGCGACGAGGACGTCGGCGCCCGCGGCGGCGGCGGCGTGCAGGATCGCCGGGGCCGCATCGCCCGTGTCGGTC
Source organism: Phenylobacterium sp. (assembly GCF_019636135.1). Taxonomy (GTDB): domain Bacteria; phylum Pseudomonadota; class Alphaproteobacteria; order Caulobacterales; family Caulobacteraceae; genus Phenylobacterium. The sequence continues at coordinate 76,626 of NZ_JAHBYD010000024.1, read as the reverse complement.
AGCAGTTGCACCTCGGCCTCGATCCCGCGGGTGGCGTAGTAGGCCTTCAGCCGGGCCGGGTCGAAGCTGCGGGAACTGGCCTTCGGCGCGGCCACGATGACGATGCGCGACGCCTTCTCCAGCAAGGGCGTGGCGAGGCGCGCGGCGCGCGAGGCCTCCCTGCCGCCGTCCCAGGCGACCACGACCGCGCCGCCGACCTTCAGGCCCGGCTTGGCGATCAGGACCGGACGCTGTTCGTCGGCCACCATCTGCTGGAACGCCTCGGCGAGGGGCCCGCGGCCCTTCGAGGGATCGCTGGTGAAGACCACGACGTCGGAGAGCCGGCTCTCGGCGGAGAGGCCGGCCCAGACCGGCGTCTGCAGGGCCACGAACCGGGTCCTGGCGTAGCCGGCGGCGTCCGACGCCTTGCGCGCATTGCCCTCGCCGGCGGCGGTAGCCTCCTTCAGGGATTCCAGCGCGGTCGTCTGCACGCCGCCCAGGAACCCCTCGCCCATCCACGGCATGACGTCGGCGACGTCGGCGGGGGTGTAGACGCACGCCAGCTCCGCGCCGAACGGCTCGGCGATCAGCTTTGCGGCGGCGACGGCGGCGGCGTCCCCCTGCCCTCCGGACAGCGGCGCCATGATGCGGGCCCAGCTCATCGATGCATCCTTCTTTTCCTGCCCGGATCCTGAACCTCTTCCCACCGGCCCGGATTGATCTTTCTCAGGTCCTGGGTCAGTTCACGGCCTCGACTGTGAGAGGAATGCATCGGTGAGAAAAGGGCTGCGTCGCACGAAAGAGGCGCCCCGGGCCTGGCAGCGGATGCTTTCGGGCCGCCGGCTGGACCTGCTCGACCCCTCGCCGATGGACATCGAGATCGAGGATATCGCCCACGGCCTGGCCCGCGTGGCCCGCTGGAACGGCCAGACGATCGGCGAGCACGCCTTCTCGGTGGCCCAGCATTCGGTGGTGGTCGAGGAGATCGTCGCCCACATCCAGCCCGACGTCGAGCCGCGCTGGCGGCTGGCGGCCCTGCTGCACGACGCCTCGGAATATGTGATCGGCGACATGATCAGCCCGTTCAAGGCGGCGCTGGGCGTGGATTACAAGCTGTTCGAGGAGCGGCTGGAGAACGCCATCCACGTGCGGTTCGGCCTGCCGGCCAAGACGCCCGCGCCGATCAAGACGCTGATCAAGCAGGCCGACCGCGCCTGCGCCTTCTTCGAGGCGACCCAGCTCGCGGGGTTCGGCCTCGAGGAGTCGCTGGACTTCTTCGGCGCCCCGCCCGCCGGCTATCACCTGAAGATCGAGCCGCAGGCCCCGTTCGACGCCCAGGCGCACTACCTGCGCCGCTTCGAGGTGCTGAGCGAGGCCGCGGGCTATCAGCGCCACGATCAGGCGTTCGACACCGAATGACGAGGGCGGTGGTCATCGGGCTGAGCGCCGTGGTCGTCGCCATCCGCGACGGCGAGGCGGTGGCGCTGACCGTGCGCCACGGCGGCGCGGGCGACCCGGCCGGCCTGCCCTTCGGCCCGTTCGACCCCGACTCGGACCGCACCTTCGAGCTGGCGCTGCGCGCCTATGTGACCGAGCAGACGCGGTTCGACCTGGGCTATGTCGAGCAGCTCTACACCTTCGGCGACGCGGGGCGCGACGCGCCGCTGGCGGACCTCGGGGGCGGCGCGGGGGCCTCCCGCGTCATCTCGGTGGGCTACCTGGCGCTGGCGCCCGCGGCGGTCGACACCCATTTCGCGGGCAGCGAGTGGCGGCCCTGGTCGCGGATCTTCCCGTGGGAGGACTGGCGCGCCGGCCGCCCCGACGCGCTGGACGCGGTCGACGCGGCGTTGCGCGCCTGGGCCGGCGCCGACGCCCAGAAGCTGGCCCGCGCGCGGCTGCTCTTCGCCCTGGACGGCGCGCCGTGGAACGAGGAACGCGTGCTCGACCGCTACGAGCTGCTCTACGAGGCGGGCCTGGTGGCCGAGGCCGCGCGCGACCGCAGCGAGGCGGCGCCCGTGCGCTCGGACGCCCTGACCGTCGCGCTGGGCGAGCCGATGATCTCGGACCACCGCCGCATCCTGGCCACGGCGCTGGGCCGGCTGCGGGGCAAGCTGAAGTACCGCCCGGTGGTGTTCGAACTGATGCCCGACGCCTTCACGCTCTCGGCGCTTCAGCGCACCGTGGAGGCCATCGCCGGCGTGCCGCTGCACAAGCAGAACTTCCGCCGCGCCCTGGAGCGGGCCGAGCTGGTGCAGGGCCTGGGGCGGCTGGACGCGGACACGGGCGGCCGGCCGGCGGAGCTGTTCAGGTTCAGGCGCGAGATACTCGGTGCGCGGCCGGTCGGGGGGCTGAGCCTGCCGCTGCTGCGGGAATAGTTCGAATCCTTCCTGGCTTCGAGGCGCGCCAGCGCCGTCGATTCAACCACGAAGAGCACGAAGGTCACGAAGGCACTGCGGATGAGCTCGGCGCAGCGAGCCTCTCGGTCCTTTCGCGATCTTTGTGGTCTTCGTGATCTTCGTGGTGGAAATAGCGCGCCTGCGGCGCATACCACGCCGACAGGTTGGCGCGACCGCTCATCCATCAGCCTTCGGCTGACACCTTCTCCCGCAAGCGAGAAGAACAGCGTTCTGTCCCTAGGCTGCGGCGTCCAACTGCTCTGGCGCGGGCTTCCCTGCCGACGCCCGCGCCTTGATCATGGCGCTGGTTTCGCGGCTCCTGTCGTGGCTCCAGCCGGGGGGGCCGAAGAGGTAGCCCGCGGCATGGCGGGGGTGGCGGGCGATGTCCTGGGCGGTGGCGATCCACTCGTGGAAGGCGACGCGGACGATGTTGAAGGTGGCGAGGTTCTTCACCAGGCCGTAGCGGCAGGGCTCCTCGTCGAGCTCGGCCTGGAAGGTGCCGAACAGGCGGTCCCAGACGATCAGGATGCCGGCGTAGTTGCGGTCGAGGTAGATCGCGTTGCGGGCGTGGTGGACCCGATGGTGCGAGGGCGTGTTGAACACCGCCTCGAACCAGCGCGGCATCTTCCGGATCGCCTCGGTGTGGATCCAGTACTGGTAGACGAGGCTCACGCCCTTCTGGATCGCCACCATGGCGGGCGGGAAGCCCAGCAGGGACAGGATCACGTAGAGCGCCCAACTGCCGTTGAGCGCGCCGGTCCAGGTCTGCCGCAGCGCCGTCGACAGGTTGTAGTGCTGGCTGGAGTGGTGGTTCACATGGCTGAGCCACCAGACGCGGCGCTCGTGGCTGAGCCGGTGGAACCAATAGTAGGTCAGGTCTTCGGCCAGGAAGACGGCGATCCAGGCCCACCACGCGGTCATGGGGATGTCGAAGATCCGGTGGTTCTGCCAGACCCACACGACGGCGGTGAAGCCGATCGCGCCGAAGAGGATGCCGGCCACCGTGGAGCCCAGGCCCATGCCGAGGGAGACGGCGGTGTCCCTGGCCTCGTAGCGGGCGTCGGCCTTGCCGAAGCGCGCGAGCACGATCTCGAGGATGACGGTGAGGATGAAGAACGGCGTCGCGTAGGCGACCGGGTCGAACGCCGCGTGGATCGGATCGAGGCTCAAGCGGCGAGGTCCCCGTCGAAGCTCCTGGGCGGCCAGGCGGGCAGAGCGATCACGGCGCGCGGGGCGGCGATGTCGCTGAGGTCGATCGAGAGCCGGCCGTTCCGGAACGTCGCCGACACGGCCTGGGGCCACGGGATCTGGCGGGCCGCGAAGCCGTCGCCCACGCGGCAGATGACGAGCGCCAGGCCGCCCGACTTGGCGAGCGCGCCGGCCCCGTCGGAGGCCACCCAGACGGCGTCGACCGTGCGGGTGGGGAACTCTTCGGCGAGGAGCGCGCGGGCCTTGTGCTCGTCGAGCGGGCCGACGGGCCGCGCGATCTTGGCCCAGGCGGCGACGGCCACGAGCGCCCCGACCGCGGCGGCCGACAGCGCGAGCTGAACGAAGAACGCGTCGTCCATGGCGCTCCTCCCATCCGCGTCCAAGGGGCCGGAGCGTGGGCGCGGGGGGCGCACCGGTCAAGGAAAAGGCCACCGCACCGGGCCATTCGGCCCGGCCCCCTCGGCCCAAGGGCCGCCTCCCCCAGAGGGAGAGGAGGGATACGGTGGCCTTCCCTGCGGGGCGCAGGCGTCCTCAAGAGGACCGGGAACAGGCCTGCGCCCGCGAGCCCGACCTAGAACTTGCGGACGTAGCCCACGGTCCAGACGTTGGCGTGGCCGGCGTCGTGGCGGAACTCCTGCCGCGTGAAGTCGGCGCGGATGCCGTTCACGCCGTCGAAGCGGTGCTGGGCGCCGACGCCGTAGTTGAACGACTCGTTCGAGTCGGACGCCGAGACGCCGGCCGCGCTGACCTTGGCCTTGGTCGTGCCGTAGCCGACGCGGGCGATCAGGTCGGTGTTGGCGGCGACCGGCGCGAAGCCGACGACATAGGCGGCGGCCTCATGCTTCAGCGTCTGCTTCACGCGCACGCCGGAGATGGTGTCCTTGTCGCTGTCGAGGCCGGTGGCGAGTTCGCCTTCCACGCCGACCCAGTCGTTGAAGCGGTAGCCGGCGCGGCCCTGGATCGCCTTCACGTCGGCGGGGCCGTAGCTGCCGATGCCGAGGTTGAGGTTCACGTAGGCCCCGGCGTTGGTCGTGGCGTCCTGAGCCTGGGCTGCGGCGGGGAAAGCAGCGGCGATCGCGGCCAGCGAGGCCGCGGCGATGAGAGCGTCTTTCATTTTGGGGAGGAACTCCGTACTCGTTCTGGACAGCCCGCCCAGTCCCGTGAGGGATCGACGCCAAACGCGGCCCGCGCCGGACGGTTCTGTGGCGATGCCGTGTTCGTTCGGTATCTGTGGCCCTGCGGCCACAATGCCCGCTGACGGGCCGGCCGGGCGTGCTATCAGTCCCGCTTCGCGTCGGGAGTAAGCGCAGATGACGGATGCGGTGATCGCCGCCACGGGGCTCTATACGCCGCCCCACAGCCTCTCGAACGCCGAGCTGGTCGAGACCTTCAACGCCTATGTGGAGCGGTTCAACGCGGCGAACGCCGAGGCCATCGCAGCGGGCGAGGTCGTGGCGCTGCAACCCTCGTCGCCCGAGTTCATCGAGAAGGCGTCGGGCATCAAGGCGCGCTTCGTCATCGACAAGACCGGCCTGGTCGATCCCGAGCGCATGGCCCCCAACATCCCCGAGCGGTCGAACGACGAGCTATCGGTGCTGGCAGAGATCGCGGTCGAGGCGGCCAGGGAGGCGATCGCCGCCTGGGGCAAGGACGCGTCGCGGATCGACGCGGTGATCTGCGCGGCCTCGAACATGCAACGGGCCTATCCGGCCATGGCCATCGAGGTGCAGCAGGCGCTGGGGATCGACGGCTTCGCCTTCGACATGAACGTGGCGTGCTCGTCGGCGACCTTCGGGATCAAGACGGCGGCGGACTTCGTGGCCAGCGGCTCGGCGCGGGCGGTGCTGATGGTCAATCCGGAGATCTGCTCGGGCCACCTGAACTTCCGCGACCGCGACAGCCACTTCATCTTCGGCGACGTGGCGACCGCCGTGATCGTGGAGCGGGCGGAGGACGCCGCCGGCGGCTGGGACATCCTGGGGACGCGGCTGAAGACCCGGTTCTCGAACAACATCCGCAACAACTTCGGCTTCCTGAACCGCGCCGCGCCCGAGGGGATCGGGGCCACCGACAAGCTGTTCGTGCAGGAGGGCCGCAAGGTGTTCCGCGAGGTGGTGCCGATGGTCTCGGAGATGATCGTCGAGCACGCGAGCGACCTGGGCCTCGACCCGCACGGCCTGAAGCGCCTGTGGCTGCACCAGGCCAACATCAACATGAACGAGCTGATCGGGAAGCGCGTGCTGGGGCGCGAGCCCACGGCGGCCGAGAACGTGATCATCCTGGACGAGTACGCGAACACCAGCTCGGCCGGCTCGATCATCGCCTTCCACAAGGCCAACGACGACTTCGCCGCGGGCGAGACGGGGCTGATCTGCTCGTTCGGCGCGGGCTATTCGGCCGGGACGGTGTTCGTCCGGAAGCGGTAGCTCCCTTTTCTTTCGGACGTCATGGCCGGGCTTGTCCCGGCCACCCATACGCGCCTGCGCTCCGGGTTGTGCCGAGCGCGCGCCGCTGCGAACCTGCCGACATCGGTGTCTCTGGATGGCCGGGACAGGCCCGGCCATGACGTTCTGTGGGGTGGGGAATGAAAGCGATCGCAGGACTGGCCCTGGCGCTCCTGGCTTCCGCGTCGGCCGCCCCCGCCGCCTCGCCGGCCTACGACCTCATGATCCGCGGCGGGGACATCTACGACGGCTCGGGCGGCGCGCCGGTGAAGGGCGACGTCGGCGTGAGGGGCCAGCGGATCGTCTGCGTCGGGACCTGCCCGGCCGGCGCGGCGAAGAAGACGGTCGACGCCGCCGGCAAGGCGGTGGCGCCGGGGTTCGTCAACATGCTGTCGTGGTCGACGGAGAGCCTGATCCACGACGGGCGCGGGCTCTCGGAGCTGAAGCAGGGCGTGACGCTGGAGGTGATGGGTGAAGGCTCGTCCATGGGGCCGCTGAACCCGCAGATGAAGGCGCTCGCGCGGCAACGGCAGGGCGACATCAAATACCCGATCACCTGGACGACGCTGGATGGGTACCTGCGGTTCCTGGAGAAGAAGGGCGTCTCGCTGAACGTGGCCTCGTTCGTGGGCGCGGAGACTGTGCGCGTCCACGTGCTGGGCGAGGACGACGTGGACCCGACGCCGCCGCAGCTCGACCGGATGCGGGCGCTGGTGAAGGCGGCGATGGAGGACGGGGCGATGGGCGTGGGCTCGTCGCTGATCTATGCGCCGGGGACCTTCGCCGAGACCGACGAGCTGACGGCGCTGGTCGCCGAGGCCGGAAAGTGCGGCGGCTTCTACATCAGCCACATGCGCTCGGAGGAGAAACGGCTGCTGGAGGCGGTGGACGAGCTGATCGAGATCTCGCGGCGCTCGGGCGCACCGGCCGAGATCTACCACCTGAAGCAGTCGGGCCGGCCCAACTGGGGCAAGCTGGACGCCGTGATCGCCAAGGTGGAGGCCGCCCGCGCCGCCGGCCAGCGGATCACCGCCGACATGTACACCTACACCGCCGGCTCCACGGGCCTGGATGCGGCCATGCCTACCTGGGTGCAGGCGGGCGGCGTCGAGCAGTGGATCGCGCGGCTGAAGGACCCGGCCACGCGCGCCAAGGTGAAGGCCGAGATGGACCTGGAGGACGGCGGGTTCGCGAACCTGATGCGCTACGCCGGGCCCGAGGGCACGCTGCTGGTCGGCTTCAAGAACCCCAAGCTGAAGGGCCTGACGGGCCAGACGCTGGCGCAGGTGGCGAAGGATCGGGGCGTCGACGCGCGCGACGCCGCCATCGACCTCGTGATCGAGGACGGGAGCCGGGTGCAGGTGGTCTACTTCCTGATGGACGAGGCCAATGTGGCGCGCCAGACCGCGCTCCCCTGGGTCAGCTTCGGCTCCGACGCCGAGGGCCAGGCGCCCGAGGGGCCGTTCCTGCTGTCGTCCACCCACCCGCGCGCCTACGGCAACTTCTCGCGCCTGCTCGCGAAGTACGTGCGCGACGAGAAGCGGCTGTCGCTCAGCGAGGCGGTGCGCAAGCTCAGCGCCCTGCCCGCCCACAACCTGGGGCTCCATGACCGGGGGGTCCTGAAGGCCGGGAACTACGCCGACGTGGTGGTCTTCGACCCGGCGACGATCCAGGACCACGCCACCTTCGAGAAGCCGCAGCAGTTCGCGACCGGCGTGAGCGAGGTGGTCGTCAACGGCCAGCTCGCCCTGGAGAACGGCGAACCCACCGCCGCCCGCCCCGGCCAGGTCGTCCGCGGCCGCGGCTGGACCGGCTGGAAGGACGGCGGTTGCCGGAAGAGCGCCGCGGACTGGAGCTGGTAACTCCAACCCACCCAACGCTTGTCATCCCGGTTTCGCCGCAAGGCGAAGACCGGGACCCAACCGTCGGGCGCTCCGCGGGTGGGCGTAAGGCTCGTATGATCGGGGCCATGCCGGAGGCTCAGAGCACCGGAAGGTTGGGTCCCGGTCTTCGCCTTGCGGCGAAAACGGGATGACAGCTTGAGGAGCGGGATGACAGCTTGAGGGGGCGCGACGCCTCTACCTGTCCTTCTCGCGTTCGCCGATGGCGGCTTGCGCGGCGGCGAGGCGGGCGATGGGGACGCGGTAGGGGGAGCAGCTCACGTAGTCGAGGCCGACCTTCTCGCAGAACTGGATCGAGGCGGGGTCGCCGCCGTGTTCGCCGCAGATGCCGAGCTTCATGCCCGGGCGGACCGCGCGGCCGCGCTCGGTGGCGAGGCGGATGAGGTCGCCGACGCCGTCCTGGTCGAGGCTGACGAAGGGGTCCTTCTCGAAGATGCCCTTCTCGATGTAGGCGTTCAGGAACCGCCCGCTGTCGTCGCGGCTGATGCCGAAGGTGGTCTGGGTCAGGTCGTTGGTGCCGAACGAGAAGAACTCGGCGTGCTCGGCCAGGTCGCCGGCGCGGATGGCCGCGCGGGGCAGTTCGACCATGGTGCCCACCATGTACTCGATCTTCTGGCCCCGCTCCTCGATCACGGCCTTGGCGGTCTTGTCGGTGAGCTGGCGCAGGAAGCGCATCTCCTCGCCCTTGGCGACCAGCGGGTGCATGATCTCGGGGATCGGCGCCGGGCGGCCCTCGGCGGCCACCTCGCAGGCGGCCTCGACGATGGCGCGGACCTGCATCTCGTAGATCTCGGGGTACGAGACGCCCAAACGGCAGCCGCGGTGGCCCAGCATCGGGTTCACCTCGTGCAGCTCCTGGGCGCGGCGCAGCAGCTTGGCCGGATCGAGGCCGGTCGCTTCGGCCACGGCCTGCACGTCCTCCTCGTTGTGCGGCAGGAACTCGTGCAGCGGCGGGTCGAGCAGGCGGATGGTGACCGGCAGCCCCTCCATGATCTTGAAGAGGTCGACGAAGTCCTTGCGCTGCATCGGCAGGATCTTGGCGAGCGCCGCCTTCCGGCCGGCCACGTCGTCGGCGAGGATCATCTCGCGCACGGCGGCGATCCGGGCGGGATCGAAGAACATGTGCTCGGTGCGGCAGAGGCCGATGCCCTCGGCGCCGAACTGGCGCGCGGTGGTGGCGTCGAGGCCGGTCTCGGCGTTGGCGCGGACCTTCAGGCGGCGCACCTCGTCGGCCCAGCCCATCAGGGTGCCGAAGTCGCCCGAGAGCTCGGGCTCGATCATCTTCACGGCGCCCTGGAGCACCTCGCCGGTCGAGCCGTCGATGGTGACGATGTCGTAGGCGCGGATCGTCTTGCCGCGGGCGTGGAACTCGCCGGCGCGCGCGTCGATGTGGATCTCGCCGGCGCCGGAGACGCAGGGGCGGCCCATGCCGCGGGCGACCACGGCCGCGTGGCTGGTCATGCCGCCGCGGGCGGTGACGATGCCGCGGGCGGCGTCCATGCCGCGGATGTCCTCGGGCGACGTCTCCTCGCGCACGAGGATGACGGCCTCGCCCGCGCCGCCCAGCTTCTCGGCCTCTTCCGCCGTGAAGACCACCTTGCCGGTGGCCGCGCCGGGGCTGGCGGGCAGGCCCGTGGCGATCACGTCGCGGGGCGAGGACGGGTCGATGGTCGGGTGCAGGAGCTGGTCGAGGCTGGCGGGCTCGACGCGCATCACCGCCTCGGACTTGTCGATCAGGCCTTCGCTGGCCAAGTCCACCGCCACCTTCAGCGCGGCCTTGGCCGTGCGCTTGCCGTTGCGGGTCTGCAGCATGTAGAGCCGGCCCTGCTCGACCGTGAACTCGATGTCCTGCATGTCGCGGTAGTGGCGCTCAAGCTTGCCGACGACGTCCTTGAACTGGGCGAAGACCTCGGGGAGCGCCTCCTCCATCGAGGGGTTCTTGTCGCCCATCTCCTCGCGGGCGACCTTGGTCAGCGGCTGCGGCGTGCGGATGCCGGCGACCACGTCCTCGCCCTGGGCGTTGATCAGGAACTCGCCGTAGAGGCGGTTGTCGCCCGTGGACGGGTTGCGGGTGAAGGCGACGCCGGTGGCCGAGCCCTCGCCCATGTTGCCGAACACCATCGACTGGATGTTCACGGCCGTGCCCCAGCTCTCGGGGATGTCGTGCATGCGGCGGTAGAACTTGGCCCGGTCGTTCATCCAGCTTGCGAACACCGCGCCGACGGCGCCCCAGAGCTGCTCGTTCGGGTCCTGCGGGAACGGCTTGCCCAGCTCGTCCTCGACGATGCGCTTGTAGTCGGCGACGACCTCCTCCCAGTGCTCGGCGGAGAGGCCCGTGTCGACGTGGATGTCGAGGCGGTCCTTATGGTCGTCGAGGACCTCCTCGAACATGTGGTGGTCCAGGTCGAGGACCACGTTCGAGTACATCTGGATGAAGCGGCGGTAGCTGTCGAAGGCGAAGCGGCGGTCGCCCGAGAGCTTCGCCAGCCCCTCCACCGTCGCGTCGTTGAGGCCGAGGTTCAGGACGGTGTCCATCATGCCCGGCATCGAGGCCCGGGCGCCCGAGCGCACCGAGACCAGCAGCGGGTTCGCGGGATCGCCGAACGCCTTGCCGGTGACCTTCTCGACCTGCTTCAGGCCCGCCGCCACCTGCTCCCGCAGGGTGTCGGGATAGGCGCGTTCGTTGTCGTAGTAGTGGACGCACGCCTCGGTGGTGATGGTGAAGCCGGGCGGCACAGGCAGGCCCAGCGCGCTCATCTCGGCCAGGTTCGCGCCCTTGCCGCCGAGCAGGTCCTTCATGGAGGCGTCGCCGTCCGCCGAGCCGCCGCCGAAGGCATAGACCCAACGCGTCTTCACCATCGTATCGGCCATAGCGATCAAACCCCTCTCTAACCTGTAACCCGTGAGAAATCCGCCACTTGCCCCATGGCGTCGCGCACCTTCGCCAAGAGGCGCAGTCGGTTCGCGCGTTCCTCAGGATCGTCGGAATTCACTAACACCTTGTCGAAGAACGCGTCGACCGGGCCGCGGAGCTTCGCGAGCTCGCCCATCGCGCCGGCGAAGTCCTCGGCGTCGAGCGCCGCGTCCAGCCTGGCCTCCAGGGCCTCCACCGCCGCGATAAGCGCGGTCTCCTCGCTGGACGAGGCGGCCATGCGCACGGGCGCGCCGGTCGGCAGGGCGCCCTTCTTCTCCTCGGCCCTGAGGATGTTCACCGCGCGCTTGTAGCCGGCGAGCAGGTTGGCGCCGTCCTCGGTCTTCAGGAACGCGTCCAGCGCGCTGACGCGGGCCACGATGCGGACCAGGTCGTCGTCGCCCAGCGCAAAGACGGCGGCCACCAGGTCGTGGCGCTGGCCACGGTCGCGCAGCCACACCGCCAGGCGGTCGGCGAAGAAGGCGACGAGGTCGCCGGCGACCTCCTCGTACGGGCGGAACTCGAAGAGGACCTTGCCGGCCGGCTTCTCGCGTTCGAGGCGGTCGAAGACGAGATCGACCTCGCGGTCCATGGCCACGACCTGCGGCTTGCCGTCGAGCAGCGCCTCGTCGAACTCGCGCAGGTAGGCGTCGAACTCGCGGCTCTTGGCGCGGCCGGCCGCCCCGAGGTGGGCCGTCAGCTTCGGCGTCGACACCCAGAGCGCGCGGCCCGGATCGACGTAGCAGCGGAGCGCCTTGTACCAGTCGGCCACGGCTTCCCTGAGCGGGACCCGAAGTTCCGAGCCCAGCACGATGCGGATCACGCCCAGGGCCGCGCGGCGCAGGGCGAACGGGTCGCGCGAGCCGGTGGGCTTCTCGTCGATCGCGAAGAAGGCGGTCAGCGTGTCGAGCTTGTCGGCCAGCGCCACGGCCATGGTCACCGGGCGGTCCGGGACCTCGTCGCTGGCGCCGGCGGGCTTGTAGTGGTCGCGGATCGCCTCGGCGACCAGGGGCGAAAGCCCCTCCCCTTGCGCATAGTAGCCGCCCATCACGCCCTGCAGCTCCGGGAACTCGCCCACGACGCCCGTGCCGAGGTCGGCCTTGGCGAGGCGCGCGGCCTGGGTGGCCTTGGCGACGTCGGCGCCGACGCGCGGGGCCAGGGCCGCGGCCAGCATCTCCAGCCGCTCGACGCGCTCGTACATCGCGCCCAGCCTGGCGTGGAAGGTGACGCCCTTCAGCTTCTCCAGGCGGTCTTCCAGCCTGGTCTTGCGGTCCTCGTTCCAGAAGAAGCGGGCGTCGGACAGGCGGGCGGAAAGCACCTTGGCGTTGCCGAGCGCGATGGTCCTGCCGCCGTCCTTCGCCTCGATGTTGGCGACCGCCAGGAAGTGGGGGGCGAGCTTGCCCGTCGACGGGTTGCGGACCGCGAAGTAGCGCTGGTGGACGCGCATCGAGGTGCGGATCACCTCGGGCGGCAGGTCGAGGAACGCGGGGTCCATGTCGCCCAGCACGGGCACGGGCCATTCGACCAGGCCCGCGACCTCGTCCAGCAGGCCGGCGTCTTCCACCAGTTCCAGGTTGCGCGCGCCGCACAGCGTCCTGGCGTCGGCGACGATGCGCTGCCTGCGCTCGTCGGGGTCGAGGACGACGTAGTGCTTGGCCAGCTTCTCGGCGTAGGCGTCGAAGTCCTTGGCCTTGAACGGCTGGCCCGAGCCCATGAAGCGGTGGCCCTGGGTCACGTCGCCGCTGTCGAGGCCGTCAATGTTGAACGGGACGACCGCGCCGTCGAACACGCACAGGATGCGCCGCAGCGGCCGCACCCAGCGCAGCTTCGACACGCCCGAGACCATCGACTTCGGCCACGGGAAGTCGCGCACGATGGCGGGGACCATCTCGGCGACGATCTCGGCGGTCGGGCGGCCCTTCCGGCTGAGCGTCGCGAACCAGACGCCGTCCTTCTCGACGAGGTCGGGCTTCGCCAGGCCGTTCTTGCGCAGGAAGCCTTCCAGCGCCTGTTCGGGCGCGCTGGTGCGCGGGCCCTTCACCTCTTCCGAGCGATCCTTCTGCGCCTCGGGCAGCCCCTCGGCCACCAGGGTCAGGCGGCGTGCGCCGGCGAAGGCCTTCAGCGCCTCGGGCAGCAGGCCCTCGGCCGCCAGCCGCTCGCGCGCCATGCGCTCCAGGTCGCGCGCGGCGGCAGCCTGCATGCGCGCGGGAATCTCTTCGGAGAGAAGTTCGAGAAGGAGCTGAGGCATCAGAAAGCGTGGGTGCGAGGGCTGGGGGACCGTCTTGCCTCCCCCGCGAAGCGGCGGGAGGGGGACCGTTCGCCGAGCGCAGCGAAGAGCGAATGGTGGAGGGGGCGAGCCTCGGGCTCGGCGGGTCGGATGGGCGTGAGCAAGCTCGGCGGACGGGGCTCGCCCCCTCCACCCTCGGCTCTACGCCCGGCGGCGCCGGGCTCGGCCGACGGTCCCCCTCCCGCCGCTTCGCGGGGGAGGTAAGGCGCTTTGCAGAACCCCGTCATGCGTTGCCGCCCTGGCTCTCGACCCAGGCTTCCGCGCACATCCTGCAGAGGTCGCGGATGCGGCCGATGTAGCTCTGCCGCTCGGCCACCGCGATCGCCCCGCGCGCGTCCATGATGTTGAACAGGTGGCTGGCCTTCAGGACGTGGTCGTAGGCCGGCAGCGCCAGGGGCTGACCCTGGCGGCCGCGGGCGGCGAGGATGCGCGGCACCTCGCGCTCCATGTCCTCGAACTGGCGCCTGGCCGTGTCGACGTCGGCGACTTCCAGCTCGAAGGCCGAGAACTGCTGCTCGTTGGCGAGGTAGATGTCGCCGTACTTGAACTCGTCGTTGAACTGCAGGTCGTAGACGTTGTCCTTGTCCTGCAGGTAGAGGCTCAGGCGCTCCAGGCCGATGGTCAGTTCGCCCGCCACCGGGAACACGTCGAGGCCGCCCACCTGCTGGAAGTAGGTGTACTGGGTGATCTCCATCCCGTCGCACCAGACCTCCCAGCCGAGGCCCCAGGCGCCCACGGTGGGGTTCTCCCAGTCGTCCTCGACGAAGCGGATGTCGTGCAGCAAGGGGTCGATCCCGATCGCCTCGAGGCACCCGAGATAGAGCTCCTGCAGGTTCTCGGGGTTCGGCTTCAGGATCACCTGGTACTGGTGGTGCTGGTGCAGCCGGTTGGGGTTCTCGCCATAGCGGCCGTCGGCCGGGCGGCGCGAGGGCTGGACGTAGGCCACCTTCCAGGGCTTCGGCCCGAGCGTGCGCAGGACCGTCATCGGCGACAGCGTACCGGCGCCCACCTCGACGTCGTACGGCTGCAGGATCGCGCAGCCCTGACGGCTCCAATAGTCATGGAGCTTCAGGATCAGGCCCTGAAACGAAAGCGGCTTGTCGGGCATCGGGGAGGCTTGTTCGCAGGCGCAAAAAAAGTCGGCGGACCATAGGGCCCGCCGACCTTTGCTTCAACCGCCGAAAAGGCGGGTCTTTCAGAGGCGTCTAGTTGCCCTTGGCGGCCGTCATCTTGCCGGCGCGCGACATCGGCTGGCCGTACTTCGCGCGGTTCTCGGCGGTGTCCGGCACCGGGCCGTTGGTGACGGTCATGCTGGTGAAGGTCGCCGAGGTGTTGACGGCGGTGTCCGTCGCGGCCGGGGCCGGGGCCGGCGTCTCGGTCACCGTCGTGGCGCCGGCGGCGGCGTCCGCGGAGACGTCGGCCGGCGCGCCGAGCGGGACCTTCACGGTCTCGGTGTACTGCTTGTCGTCGGACGGCGCGTGGGCGCCGTTCCAGTCGCCCGTGACCGAGCCGGGGGTCGGGGCCGCCGGCTGCTGGGCGTAGGCCAGGCCACCGACGAGCGCGAAGGCGGTGGCGGCGGTAGCGAGATAAGCGAGCTTCATCGTCAGAACTCCAGGTTGGTGGCGCGATCCGTTGCGCCCCTTCCTCAATGTGCTGACGCTCTACGGCTCAGGCGGAGGTTGGTTCCGCCCGAGCCGCAGGATTCTCGCGCCTAGTTCGGCGCCGCCGCCGTCGCGGAGGCGTCCGCCGCGGGCGGGGCCTCGACGGCGGCGGAGCCGCCCGCGCCCGCGATCAGGGGCTTGTCGACGACCTGCAGCAGGCCGCTGCTCGTCTTGAGGTCGGCTTGGACGATGGTGGCGCCGTCGACCATCATCCTGCCGCCCTCGTCGCTACCGTCGAGCAGGATCTTGTCGCCCGCGACCGAGGGGATCTCGCCCTTGGCGCCCTTGATCTTGGTCGAGTCGACGGGGGCGTTGACCATGTGGTGCAGGATGAACTTCTGCATCGCGGCCTTGTCCGACTTCAGCCGGGCCAGTTCCTCGGCCGGCATGGCGGCGAAGGCCGCGTCGGTCGGCGCGAAGACCGTGATCTGCGGCTGGGTCTTCAGCAGGCTGGCCAGGTTGGTCGCATCGACGCCGGCCACGAAGGTCGTGAACTGGCCCGACAGCTTCAGGGTGTCGAGCAGATCGCCCTGCACCTTGACCGCGCCCGCGGAAGCCGGCGCGGCGGCGGGCGTCGCGGGCGCAGGCGTCTGGGCCTGGGCGGTGAACGGAGCGGCGGCGAGCGCGACGGCGGCGAGGAACAGTCGGGTCGTCATTCAGAATCCTTCGTGGCTGCTGGCGACCGTCAGGCCGCGACTGGAGCGTAACGGGACAATCGTCGTTCGGATGCCGTCCCGCGGCCGCCCTCCAAATGGAAGCGCCGGATTTACGACGACTTGAGGGCGCGTCAAGGACGGCGTGGGGTCTGCCGTCGGATCAATCTGCGCAATCCGCGGGCGCCCCGCTCATTGGGCGCCCGCATTTTGGGCGGCCCGGACCTTCCTTCACCGAAGCTTCACCCCGGCGGGCCGCGCCCCCGATCCCGCGACATAGCGTCGGCCCGACCGCGGCCAGGGGATCAACGACGAGCCGCGGTTCAAGTGAACGAGAGGGGTTGGCCCACCCGGCGGGCCGAACGCGGAGAGCGAGCGGATGAAACTCATCATGGCGATCGTCAAACCGTTCAAGCTGGACGACGTGCGCGAAGCGCTCGTCGGCGCCGGCGTGGAGGGGCTGACGGTCTCGGAGGTCAAGGGTTACGGCCGGCAGAAAGGCCAGACCGAGATCTATCGAGGGGCGGAGTACCAGATCAACTTCCTGCCCAAGGTGAAGCTCGAGTGCGTCGTCGACGACGCGCAGGCGGGCAAGGCGGTGGAGGCCATCAAGGCCGCGGCCGCCACCGGCAAGATCGGCGACGGAAAGATCTTCGTCCTCGACGTCTCGGAGGCCGTGCGCATCCGGACGGGCGAGACCGGCGCGGCCGCGCTCTAGGGGAACAAGGGGATATGATTATGAAATTCTTCGGAAAAACGCGACTGGCAGGGCTCGCGCTCGCCGTCGCGATGGCCGGGGCGCCCCTCGCGTCGACGGCCTTCGCGCAGGAGGCCGCGGCCCCTGCCGCCGCCACGGCCGCGCCTGAAGCTGCGGCTCCGGCGCCCGCGCCGGAAGCCGCTGCCCCCGCCGCGGCGGAAGAGGCCCCCAAGCTCGACACCGGCGACACGGCCTGGCTGCTGACCTCGACGGCGCTGGTCCTGGCGATGACGATCCCGGGCCTGGCCCTGTTCTACGGCGGCATGGTGCGGCGCAAGAACGTGATCGCCACGGTGGCCCAGTGCTTCGCCATCACCTGCGTGATCAGCATCGTCTGGATGGTGCTGGGCTACTCCCTGGCCTTCTCCGAGAACCCGGCCGCGGGCCTCCAGCCCTATGTGGGCGGGCTCGGGGCCGCGATGCTCTCGGGCATGGGCATGAACGACCTGTCGGGCACCATCCCGCAGTACCTGTTCGTGGTCTTCCAGATGACCTTCGCGATCATCACGCCGGCCCTCATCGTCGGCGCCTTCGCCGAGCGCATGAAGTTCTCGGCCATGCTGCTGTTCATGGTGCTCTGGTCGCTGATCGTCTACTCGCCGATCTGCCACTGGGTCTGGGGCGGCGGCTTCCTGAGCAACGCCGGCGTGCTCGACTTCGCGGGCGGCACGGTGGTCCACATCAACGCCGGCATCGCCGGCCTGGTCTGCGCGCTGGTCCTCGGCAAGCGCAAGGGCTTCGGCTCCGAGAACATGGCGCCGCACAACCTGGTGCTGACCATGATCGGCGCCAGCCTGCTGTGGGTCGGCTGGTTCGGCTTCAACGCCGGCTCGGCCGTGGGCGCCAACGGCCTCGCCGCCGTGGCCATGCTGAACACCCAGGTCGCCACCGCCGCGGCGGCGGTCGCCTGGATGGTGATCGAGTGGTTCGAGCGCAAGAAGCCCGGCATGCTGGGCCTGGCCTCGGGCGCGGTCGCGGGCCTGGTGGCGATCACCCCGGCCGCCGGCTTCGTCACGCCGCAGGGCGCGCTGATCGTGGGCCTGGCCGGCGGCGCGGCGGCCTACGCCGGCGCGGTCTGGATCAAGCGCGCGCTCAAGTACGACGACAGCCTCGACGTCTTCGGCGTCCACGGGGTGGCGGGCATCGTCGGCGCGCTGCTCACCGGCGTCCTGGCCGACGCGGCGGTGGCGGGCGACGCGGCCGCCACGGCCAGCCTGGGCAAGCAGTTCCTCGGCATCCTGGGCACGGTCGTGTGGTGCGCCATCGGCACCTTCGCGATCCTCATGGTCTGCAAGTTCACCCTGGGCCTCCGCGCTTCGGAGGACGGGGAAGTCGAAGGCCTGGACCTCTCGCAACACGGCGAAGCCATGCACGAGACCTGATCCGGGGGAAGGCGCCGCGGCGCCGAGGATCGGCAACGGGGGCCCTCGCGGCCCCCGTTTTCGTGTCGGATGACGCGAATTCGCCTCGTCGCCTTGCCGGTTCCAGATTGAAACTCTGGACAAGCATCTCTCATCGTCTCCCCTCCCCCCTGCGGGGAGGGGTCGGGGGTGGGGGTGCTCGCCCTCGGTCGCCGCGCCGACACCCCCACTCCCGAACCCTCTCCCCGCAAGGGGGAGAGGGCTTTTGCCAGCTCTCGCCGACCAGCCGCAGTTCCTAACGGGGCGGGGATGCCTTCCCCCGCTTCTCAGGGGCGGCGGATCAGTCCCACGGCCCGCCGAGGCGGCAGCGTTTGACCCACCACGCAGGGGCCAGGGCCTCGATGCGTTCGGCGAGGCCCTCGGCGGCGATGTCGTCGTCGCAGAGGGCGAAGCAGGTCCCGCCCGAGCCGGAGACGCGGGCGATCAGGGCCTCGGGCTCGTCGCGCAGGGTGGCCAGCACGGCGCCGACGTCGGGCGCGACCGCGATGGCCGGGGCCTCCAGGTCGTTGCGCTGGGCGGCGAGCCAGGCGGCCACCTCGTGGACGTCCTCGAAGGCGTCGGGCATCGGCGGCGGCGCGACGTCGCCGAACGCGCCGGAGGCGTCGAGGGCGCGGTAGACCTCCGGCGTCGAGACGGGCGCGCCGGCGTTCACCAGCACGGCGTGGAGCTCGGGCAGGCCCGGCGCGGGGCTGAGCCGCTCTCCCCGCCCCTCGGCGATCACGGGGCGGCCCCAGAGGCAGGCGGCGCCGTCGGCGCCCAGGCCGGCGGCCACGCGCTCCAGGCGCGCATCGTCGAAGCCGGGCGTGAAGACGTCGCGGATCAGCCGCAGGGCCGCGCCGGCGTCGCTGGAGCCACCGCCCAGGCCGCTGGCGACCGGGAGGCGCTTGTCCAGGGTGAAGGCCAGCTCCTCCATCGGCCGCCCGAGTTCGGCGACGAAGGCGCGCACGGCCCTGACGACGAGGTTGTCGGACTCGCGGCCCAGGCCGCCGGCGAAGGGGCCGCGCACCGTGACGCGCCCCTCGCCCGGCCGCACGCCGACCCGGTCGCCGACGTCGGCGAACACCATCAGGCTGCAGATTGGGTGATAGCCGTCGGGCGTCGGCGCGCCGACGTGCAGGAACAGGTTCACCTTGGCGGGCGCGAACGCTTCCGCCATCGGCCTACTGCCCGGCGACGCGCTGCTGCGGACCCAGGCCCTCGGCGATCTTCTTCTCGGCGTCGGCCTTGATCTTGTCGTCGGGCTTGAGCGTCAGCACGCGCCGCCACTGGAACCCGGCCTCGTCCTTGCGGCCGACCATCCAGTAGGCGTCGCCCAGGTGGCTGTTGATCTCGGGGTCGCCGGCTTCCAGCTCGACCGCCTGCTCCAGGATCTCGACGGCCTTCGTGTAGTCGCCGAGCCGGTAGTGGGCCCAGCCGAGGGAGTCGATGATGGCGCCCGAGCGCGGGTTTGCGGCCACGGCCTTCTCGACCATGCCCATGGCTTCCTTGAGCCGCTCGCCGCGGTCGATCCAGGCATAGCCGAGATAGTTCAGCAACTCGGCCTCGTCGGGCCGCATCTTCAGCGCCAGCGAGAGGTCGGCCTCGGCCTCCTTCCAGCGGCCTGTGCGCTCCAGCGCCTGGCCGCGGGCGTAGTAGAGCGTCCACTCGGGCGCCTTCGACTCGGCGATCAGGCCGTTCAGGATCTGGATCGCCTCGTCGTACTGCTCGTTGGCGCGCAGCAGGTCCGAGAGCGTCAGCCGCCCGTCACGGTCGCCGGTGGCCGCCGCGGCGCGGGCGAGCCTGAGCGCGCCCTCCTTGTCGCCGTCGCTCTGGTAGCTCCAGGCGAGCTTCGCCTGGGCGGCCGGGAACTCGGCGGCGGTGGCCTTGACCTTCTGGTACGCCGCACGGCCGCCCTCGACGTCGCCGGCCTGCTGCATCAGGTCGCCGACCATCAGCCAGGCCTCGCTGCGGTCCGGATCGAGCGCCAGCGACAGGCGCAGGTAGGCCAGCGCCGTGGCCTCCTGCTTGGCGCTGACCATGGTGGCGGCCGGCGCCAGCAGCGCGAAGGCCGCGCCCTGCTTGATCGACGGCGCCGCGGGCGGGCTCTTGCCGGCCGCGGCGCGGGCCCGGGCCGCCCTCACCGCCAGGTTGGCCGGGTTCCGCTTCAGCGCGGCGTCGTAGTACTCCAGCGCCTCGGGGCGGCGGCCGCGCCGCTCCAGGAACCCGCCGTAGGCCAGGACCGAGATCTCGCTGGGGCTGTCGCCCGAGGTCACGGCCTTGAAGTCGGTCTCGGCCTCGTCGTAGCGGCGGGCGCGTTCGAACAGGTGCGCCTGGCCGATCTGGCCGAAGTAGTCGACGCCCGGATCGCCGCGAAGCTGCGGCCGCACGAGCGAGCCTTCGACGTCGCCCGAGGCGGCGGCCACCCACGGCCCCAGCAGCGCCGCGGCGCCCCGGTGCGGGAAGCCGATGCCGTCGGTCGCGAGCTCGGCCTTGGCGACCTTGCCCTTGTTCTTCGCCAGCGCGGCCACGACCTTGACCAGCCGGCCCAGGCGCTTGCCGGGCTCCCCGGCGTCAGGGCCGGAGGGCGCGAGGGCGGCGGCGCGCTCGATGTCGCCGGCCATCAGGGCCGCGGTGAAGGCGCGCTCGGTGATCGACGGATCGCCGCCGCTCTCGTTGCGGGCCAGCTCCAGGAACTTCGCCGCCTCGGCGCTGCGCCCGCCGGAGAGCGCGGCGTTGCCGGCCAGGAACATGCCGTAGGCGCTGTCGGCGGCGGCGGGCGCGGCCGGGTCCAGCTCCGAGGTCTGGGTGGTGGCGCAGGCGCTCAGGAGGACGAACGGCGCACAGGCGGCAAGAAGCAAACGACGCATGCCTGAGAGTCTGGGCGTGCAAACGCGCCGCCGCAAGCGCCGCGTGGTCACAGCCGCGCAATCTCCTCTCCCCCCGCGAAAATCTCCTCTTCCCCCGCGCAGCGGAGAGGGAGAGGGCAGGGAGAGGGCGGCGCAGGCGGGCCTGCATCCCCGGCGGTTCCTCGATGGCCCTCGGGCAACCCGCGGCGCAGGGCTGAAGCGCCGAGCCGCCCTCTCCCCGCCCTCTCCCTCTCCGTTCCGCTGCGCTTCTCGGGGGGAGAGGAGTTCTACATATTCGGGTAGTTCGGGCCGTCGCCGCCCTGCGGGGTCGTCCAGTCGATGTTCTGCGACGGGTCCTTGATGTCGCAGGTCTTGCAGTGGACGCAGTTCTGGAAGTTGATCTGGAACTTCGGGTTCTGGCCGGCCTCGTCGTACAGCACCTCGTAGACGCCCGCGGGGCAGTAGAGGCGCGCCGGCTCGCCGTACTTCGGCAGGTTCACGTCGATCGGGATCGAGGGGTCGCGCAGGTGCAGGTGCGCCGGCTGGCTCTCGTCGTGGTTGGTCGACGACAGGAAGACGCTGGAGAGCTTGTCGAAGGAGAGCACGCCGTCGGGCTTGGGATAGACGAGCGGCTTGTACTCGGACGCCTTGCCGGTGGAGTCGGCGTCGTTCTTGCCGTGCTTCAGGGTGCCGAAGAACGAGAACCCGCCCAGCAGGTAGGTGGTCCACATCTCGAACATGCCGAGCGCGCCGCCGACCTTGGTGCCGAACTTCGACAGGATCGGCTTGGCGTTGCGGACGATGTGCAGCTCCTTCCGGAGCCACGAGCGGTCGAAGTTCTCCTTGTAGCCCACCAGTTCGTCGCCCGAGCGGCCCGCGGCGATGGCGGCGGCGGCGGCCTCGGCGGCCATGACGCCCGACTTGATCGCCGCATGGCTGCCCTTGATCCGCGGCACGTTCACGAAGCCCGCGCTGTCGCCCAGCAGGACGCCGCCCGGGAAGTAGAGCTTCGGGATCGACTGCAGGCCGCCTTCGGAAATGGCGCGGGCGCCGTAGGCGATGCGCTTGCCGCCTTCGAGGTGCCTGGCGACCTCGGGGTGGTGCTTGAAGCGCTGGAACTCGTCGAACGGCGACAGCCAGGGGTTCTTGTAGCCCAGGTGGGTCACGTAGCCGATGGCCACCAGGTTGTCGCCGAAGTGGTACATGAAGCTGCCGCCGCCCGACTTGTCGTCGAGGGGCCAGCCCGTGGTGTGGGTCGCCAGGCCCGGGCTGAACACCGCGTCCGGGACCTGCCACAGCTCCTTGATGCCGATGCCGTACTTCTCGACGTCGGCGTCCTTGCCCAGGTCGTACTTCCGGCGCAGGACCTTGGCGAGCGAGCCGCGCACGCCCTCGCCGATGAAGACGTACTTGCCGCGCAGCTCCATGCCCGGCTCGTAGCTGGGGCCGGGCTTGCCGTCCTTGCCCAGGCCGAACTCGCCGGCCACGACGCCCACCAGGGTGTCGCCCTCGAAGACCGGCGCGGACGCCGCCATGCCGGGGTAGATCTCGACGCCCAGTTCCTCGGCCTGCCCGGCCAGCCAGCGGCACAGGTTGCCCAGCGAGGCGATGTAGTTGCCGTGGTTGTTCATGAAGGGCGGCATCAGGGCCATCGGCAGCGACAGGCTGCCCTGCGGGCCCAGCAGGATGAACTCGTCCTTGGTGACCGGCGTCTCCAGGGGCGCGCCCCTGGCCTGCCAGTCGGGGATCAGCTCGGCGAGGCCCTTCGGGTCGATCACGGCGCCCGAGAGGATGTGGGCCCCGACCTCGGCGCCCTTCTCCAGCACCGCGACGGTGAGCTCGGGGTTGATCTGCTTCAGGCGGATCGCGGCGGCCAGGCCCGAAGGCCCCGCGCCCACGATGACGACGTCGTACTCCATCGCTTCCCGTTGGATGGCTTCGCTCATCGTCGTCCCCTAGCCTGTTCGCGTCCTTCGGCCCTCGCCCGAGGCCTTTGAAGGTCTTATCGGAAGGTCACACCGCGGCGGTCAAGCGCGAAGGCGCCGCTCAGGGCCGGCCGTCGACCACCAGCTTGACCTGGCGGCCCGGCCGCACGGGCTCTCCCGGCTCCAGCCCGTTCAGCATCCGGAATAGCGCCAGCCGGTCGCCGTCGCCCGTCATCCGCGCCGAGAGCGACTCGGCGGTGTCGCCGCTGCGCGCCGTGACCACCGCGATCCGGCGGCCCGCCACCGCGGCGGCCTCGCGCTCGGGCAGGCGGCGGAAGGAGTCGAACATCGGCTGGAACGCCGGCATCCGGCCCACCGGCGCCATGGCCACGAAGTGGTAGGTCTCGTCGCCGCCCAGGTTGTAGGCCACGCAGATCAGGTCGACGGGACGCCCGCCCGAGAAGGCCCGCGCCTCCAGCACCACCGCCTCCATGCCGTTGATCGTGGCGCGCCGGGCCACGCCCATCTCGCTGCGCCCCTGGCGGATGATGGCGCGCAGCACGTTCTCGGCGTAGCCCGGCAACTGGCGCGACGTCGCCGTGCCGCCCGAGAACTGGGCCAGCATGCCGTCGGGACCGGTCACCCGCACCGCCTCGGGCGCGTTCTCCATGGCGAAGCCGCGCGGGGCGTCGAAGCGGATCCTGAGCGCCGGGTGGATGTAGGCCCCGCCGCGGACGAGGCCCTGCACGGGATCGTCGTCGTAGGGCATGCCGTCGACGGCCAGCAGGTAGGCGGTCTCCTCGATCAGCAGCGGCCCGCCCGCCGTGCTGGCGGTGGCGGCCGCCTGGGCGCGGGCGATGCGGTCGGTGGTCAGCGGGTGCGTACGCGCCCAGGCCGGCGTGCCGCCGGACCGGCCCCTGGTGCGGGTGGCGTAGGCGTCCTCGCGCTGCAGGTCGGCCAGCACGCGGGTCAGGCCGTCGGGCGCATAGCCGGCCTGCGGCAGGTAGCGCATGGCCAGGGCGTCGGCCTCGTATTCCTGGCTGCGCGAGTAGCTGAGCGTACCAAGCTTCGCGACGCGGCCGGCCACCGACCCGGCGATGTCCGACCTGGTCGCCGCACCGATCAGCGAGGCGGCGAGGCCCGACAGCGCCTCGGCGTTCTGCTGCCGCTGGGCGTGGCTGGCGGCGACGTGGCCCAGCTCGTGGCCCAGCACGGCGGCGAGCTCCGCCTCGGAGTTCATGATCGAGAGCAGGCCGCGGGTGATGTAGACGTAGCAGCCCGGGGGCGCGGTGAAGGCGTTCACCACCTCGGTATCCAGCACGGTGAACGAACAGCGCTGGCGGATGCCCGCCGCCTGGGCCATCTGCTGGCCGATCTGCGAGACATAGCGCGCCTGCGGGCCGGAATAGACCCCGCCCAGCTCGGCGACGAACCCGGCGTGCTCCTTCGCCGGCTGCGCCGCGGCGGGCGCGGCCAGCGCCAGCGCGAGGACCAGTCCAGCCAACCGCCGCATCATCACGTCGTCTCCCCCCGGCTTTCCCGGCTGACAAGCCGGGCGCTTCGCGCGAAGAGTGGACCAAGCCCCATCCGGAGTGAACAGGGACCTTATGCCGGCCGCCGCCGACCCGCCCGAGCGCCACTTCGGCGACCGCCAGCTCGCCGAGAGCCTGCTCGCCTTCTGGGCCGACGCGGGTATCGACGCCATGCTGCTGGAGGCGCCGGTCGATCGGATCGAGGCGGGCAAGTTCGTCCCGCCGCCGCGCCAGGCCCCGGCCGCCGCGGTCGCACCCGTGGCCGCGGCCCGTCCCGGCGCACCCGCACCGGCGGACGTCTCCGGCGCGATCGCCGCGGCGCAGGCCGCGGCCGCCGCCGCGACGACGCTGGAGGACCTGGCCGCCGCCATCGCCGCCTTCGAAGGCTGTCCCCTGCGCACCGCCGGCGCCGCGACGAAGGCGGTGGTCTGCCGCGGCGAGCCCGCCGCGCCCCTGCTGGTGATCGGCGAGGGCCCGGGCGCCGAGGAGGACGCGCGCGGCGAGCCCTTCGTCGGCCGCTCGGGCAAGCTGCTGGACCGGATGTTCGCCGCCGCCGGCCTCGAAGGGCGGGTCTTGATCACCAACACCGTCTTCTGGCGGCCGCCCGGCAACCGCGACCCGTCGCAGTTCGAGCAGGCGACCTGCGCACCCTTCCTCGAACGGATGATCGCCCTGGTGCGGCCGCGGATGCTGCTGCTGGTCGGCGCGCCGTCGGCCAAGTCCATCCTCAAGCGCGAGGAAGGCATCATGCGCATGCGGGGGCGGTTCTTCGAGTGGCGCTCGGCCGACGGGACCCTGGAACTGCCCGCCATGCCCACGCTCCACCCGGCGTTCCTGCTGCGCCAGCCGGGCGCGAAGAAGCAGGCGTGGCAGGACCTGCTGACGCTGACCGAACGGCTCGACCGTCCGCCACGCGACGCGTAGGTCCGGACTCAATAGAGTTGGCCCAAAATACAGTGTCATCCCGGCCGGAGGGCCGTATTCGGCCCGTAGAGCCGGGACCCAGGGGCTTCAAGCTCTGAGTCTGGTGTTCCTGGGTCCCGGCTCTCCGCTGCGCTACGGCCGGGATGACGATCTATATTATTGAATCCAGGTTACTTTCATGCATGTGCCTTGAATTCGGACCCTGGCCGCAACGTCGCGGGAAGCGGGGCGAGCGGCAATCCGCCCCTTGATCCGGCGCAGGCGCCGCCTTAGCCTGGGGTCGGTGGGACAATGAGAAAAAGGGTTTCGCGCTCAACCTCGCGTTAGTCGTGGTGCGCGAAAAGACGGCATGACGCTAAGACAGCGCCTGCGCGTCGGGGTATTGTCCCTCGTCGCCGGAGTCTCGATGGCCAGCGTAGCGGTCGCCGATTCGACGAAGGCCCTCTCCGACGACGACGCCCGCGCCTATGCCGCCGCCTTCGAGGCCGTGGACCAGGGCGACTTCCTGGGCGCCGAACTGACGGCCGCCGAGATCCACGACAAGTCGCTCGCGGGCTACATCTCGTTCCGCGCGCTGATGCACCCGACGGCCCACAAGGCCTCGTTCGAGGAACTTTCGGGCTGGCTCACGCGATTCCGCGACCTGCCGCTGGCCGAGCGCGTCTTCTCCCTGGCCGCCAAGCGCCAGCCCGGCGAGGCGTCGAGCCTGCCGACGCCCGAGGTGGCGCTGGTCGACACCGCCCGCAGCGAGATCACCCGCCCGGCCCGCGAAGCCTTCTATTCGGGCGACGCGCGCACCGCCTTCCGGCTGGCCGTCAACGTGGGCGAGCGCTGGATCGCCGGCCTCGCGGCCTGGCGCCTCAACGACTACGACCAGGCCCGCGACTACTTCGCCATGCTGGCCCGCGACGAGGCCGAGGACCCGTGGCAGCGCGCCGCCGCCGCCTACTGGGCCGCGCGCTCGTCGAGCGCCCTGAACGACTCCGTCGCCGCGACCGCCTTCCTGCGCCAGGCCGCCCAGTCGCCGCAGACCTTCTACGGCATGGTCGCCGAGCGACAGGTCCGGATGATCCAGGCCGAGGCGCCGACCGGCCAGCTCGTGCTCGCCAGCTACCGCGCGCCGCAGGCCCAGCCCGCCGTCGACCTGCGCCAGTTCCTGCAGGACAATCCGCGCGCCCACCGCGCCGCCGCGCTCGCCCAGTTGGGCCGCGCCGAAGAGGCCCGGCAGGAGCTGCGCGCCGGCCTGGCGCTGGCCCGCTCCACCGACGAGCGCAACGCCTGGTCCTCGCTGCTGGCCAGCCTGGCCCCGCCCGGCTCGGGCGCCCAGAAGCCGCAGTACCTGAACCTCTACGACTACCAGACCCCGCCGCTGTCGCCCAAGAACGGCTTCACGCAGGACCGCGCGCTGGTCTATGCGATCGTGCGCCAGGAAAGCGCCTTCAACCCGGGCGCGGTCAGCCACGCCGGCGCCTACGGCCTGATGCAGGTGATCCCGGGCTCGGCCGCGCTGGCGACGGGCGACCGGAGCTTCCAGCGCCGCCCGCGCGCCCTGCTCGACCCCGCCACCAACCTGAAGGTGGGCCAGGACTACCTCGCCTACCTGATGGACCGCGGCGTCGGCCCCGACCTGCTGAAGATGGTCGCCGCCTACAACGCCGGCCCGGGCGCGGTGCTGAACACCCTCCAGAAGGTGGGCGACGACGACCCCTTCCTGATGATCGAGTGCCTGCCGGCGCTGGAGACCCGCAACTACGTCGAGAAGGTCATGGCGGCCTACTGGACCTACAAGCGGATGTTCGGCGAGGAGACCAAGACCCTCGACGCGCTGGCGGGCGGCGCGCGCCGCGTGGACGCCCGGCTCGACCTAGCCTATCCGCCGCCCGCCCCGCAGACGCAGCAGGCGACGAACACCGGCGACGTCGATCCCATCAGCGCCCTGCTCGAGAAGACCTCGCTCAACTAGGACGCCTTCGGGCGTCCGGGCGAAGACGCCGCCCTCCTTCAGCCCCGCCACGACGGCCTGCGCGCCACCCCCGCCGAGGTGCGCCTCGAACGCGCCGATCCAGCCGTCGCGCAGGCGCAAGGCGGCCGGGAGGACGAGCACGAGATCGGCCCGCGCCGCGCGCGCCGCCGCCGGGATGGTCGGGTGGGCGTCGGCGCCCATGTCCTCGCAGAGCGCGTCGACGCCGGGCTGACCGGGCGCCGCCACGATCGCCACCTGCCGCACGAGGCCGTCCACGGCGCCCGCCGTGAGCTGGGCCAGCAGCGCCGGCAGCCGGTCGGCGTCGCGCCGGGCGTCGATGATCACGCTGAGCATGGCCGTGCTTCGCCCGCCGCCGGCGCTTCGGCAAGCTCAGTCGTCGGCGAGCAGCGTATCGAGCAGGGTCTGCCGATGGTTGAGGAAGCTGCGCGTGACCCGCACATGGTCCGTATCCTCGTAGGCCACCCGTTCGAGGCCGTTCGGGCCGGTCTGGTAGATCCACGCGTCCGGGTAGCCCAGGATGATCGGCGAGTGGGTGGCGATGATGAACTGCGACCGCGCCATGATCAGTTCGTGCAGGCGGACGAGGAAGCTGAGCTGGCGGTTGGGCGACAGCGCCGCCTCGGGCTCGTCCATGATGTAGAGGCCGTCGCCCTTGAAGCGGTTGTCGATCAGGGCGAAGAACGACTCGCCGTGCGACTGCTCGTGCAGCGAGACGCCGCCGTAGCTGTCCGTCACGCCCAGTTCGTCGATCTGGGTGGCGACGTTGAAGTGCGACTCGGCGCGGAGGAAGTAGCCGTCGATGGGCCTGAGCGTGGAGCGCACCGGCCGGACGAACCGGTTCAGCGACGAGTGCGAGGCGCGCGTCTCGAAGTTGAAGTTCCGCGTGCCGCCTTCGGGGTTGAAGCCCCAGGCCATGGCCAGGGCCTCGATCAGCGTCGACTTGCCCGAGCCGTTCTCGCCGACGAGGAACGTGACCTTCGGGTGGAACTTCAGCGTGTGGAGGTCGCGCACCACGGGCAGGTTGAACGGATAGGCGCCGGGGTCCCAGCCGTCGCCCCGGATGAAGTCCGCGGCGATCCAGTAGTGCTTGGCGTCGATAGCGCGCATGTCGGCCCTGCGTAGCCCGGCGCGGGGCTGGCCACAAGCTCAAATGTTCTTGTTTTGTTTCAGTTGAGACGCTAGCGTGCCGGCATGTCCAGCGGCTTCACCTCGCAGATCCCCAAGGCCATGCGCGGGCGCGGCGCGCGGTCGAACGCGAGCGGGCGCTACGAGGCTGAGCAGCGCGAGGCGTTCGACGACGGGTGGACGCCGGACGATCCGGAGCCTGCGAAGCTGCAGACCACCCTGACGCCCGAGAAGGCCAAGGTGATCATCAGCCGGAACGACAGCCCCGACA
This sequence comes from Phenylobacterium sp., assembly GCF_019636135.1. GTDB lineage: Bacteria > Pseudomonadota > Alphaproteobacteria > Caulobacterales > Caulobacteraceae > Phenylobacterium. The sequence goes on along the minus strand of NZ_JAHBYD010000024.1, from coordinate 48,421 downwards.
TCGGCTTCTCGGCGTCGATCAACCCCTACCGCGGCTGCGAGCACGGCTGCATCTACTGCTACGCGCGGCCGGCGCACGCCTACATGGGGCTGTCGCCAGGCCTCGACTTCGAGTCCAGGCTGTTCTTCAAGCCCGAGGCGGCGCGGCTGCTGGAGAAGGAGCTGTCGAAGGCGTCGTACAGGCCCGAGTTCATCCACATCGGCGGCAACACCGACCCCTACCAGCCGCAGGAGCGCAGGCTGCGGATCACGCGCGGGGTGATCGAGGTGCTGGTCGCGTTCCGGCATCCCTTCTCGGTGATCACCAAGTCGGCGCTGATCGTGCGCGACCTGGACCTGCTGGCGCAGGCGGCGCGGCTGGAGCTGACGCGGGTGGCGATCTCGGTGACCACGCTGGACCGCCGGCTGGCGCGCTCGATGGAGCCCCGCGCCGCCACGCCCGAGAGGCGGATCGACGCGATCCGGCGGCTGACGCGGGCCGGCGTGCCGGTGAGCGTGATGTTCGCCCCCTGCATCCCGGGCCTCAACGACCACGAGATGGAGGCAGTGCTGGAGCGCGCCGCGGCGGCCGGGGCGTCGGGCGCGGGCTATGTGGCGTTGCGGCTGCCGCGCGAGATCAAGGACCTGTTCCGCGAGTGGCTGGAGAGCGACCATCCCGACCGGGCGCGGCGGGTGATGTCGCTGGTGCGCCAGATGCGCGGCGGCAAGGACTACGACGATGCGTGGGGCAGCCGCATGCGGGGCCAGGGTCCCATCGGCGACCTGATGGCCGCCCGCTTCGCCGCCGCCAGGAAGCGCTACGGCCTCGACCAGGGCTGGGGGACGCTCTCCACCGCCCGCTTCCGCGTCCCGCCCAAGCCCGGCGGCCAGATGGACCTGTTCCAAGAGTAAGCGACGACGAAGTTCCTCCCCCGCCCGCGGGGGAGGGGGACCACGAAGTGGTGGAGGGGGCGCTGGAGACATCATGAGAGTCACGAGCAATGCCGTTAAGCGGGCACGACAGCTTCGCCGGAAAATGACACTCCCGGAGGTGATCCTCTGGACGGCGCTGAGAGGTCGGGAGCCCGGCAAACCGACCTTCCGGAGGCAGCATCCGTTCGGGCCGTATGTTCTGGACTTCTATTGTTCCCGGGCGAAACTGTGCGTCGAGGTCGATGGCGGCAGTCACGCGTTCGGCGACCAGCCGCAAAGAGATTCGCGACGAGACGCCCTTCTTCGCGCGCACGGGATCACGACGGTTCGCGTCTCCGCGACGGGAGTGCTGGACGACGCGACCATGATTGCGAGTTCGCTGATCGAGCTCGCGAGACGCCGCAGCGCCCCCTCCACCACTTCGTGGTCCCCCTCCCCCGCTGACGCGGGGGAGGAACTTGGGGCGTCGGCTACCGGTTGAACACCCCCACCAGCTCCACGTGGGGCGACCAGAGGAACTGGTCGACGGGCAGGACGCGTTCCAGGGTGAAGCCGGCGTCGATGAGGGTGCGGGCGTCGCGGGCGAAGGTGGCGGGGTTGCAGGAGACGCCGATGACGCGGGGGACGGCGGACCGGGCGAGCTCGGCGGCCTGTTCGGCGGCGCCGGCGCGGGGCGGGTCGAAGACGGCGACGTCGACCTTCCTCAGCTCGTCGGAGAGCATGGGGCGGCGGACGAGGTCGCGGGCCTCGGCGGTGACGCCCTTGAGGCCCGGCGCGGTGGCGAGGGCGGCGGTGAGCGCGCCTACGGCTCCGGGCCCGAAGTCGGCGGCGTAGACCGGCGCGATCTCGGCCAGGCGGAAGGTGAAGGTGCCGACGCCGCAGTAGAGGTCGGCGATGCGGGAGGCGCCGGCGGCGGCCTCGCCCACGAAGGCGGTCATGGCGGCCTCGGCGCCGGGCGTAGCCTGCAGGAAGGCGCCGGCGGGCAGCGCGACGCGGGCCGGGCCCAGGCGCACCGTCGGCTGGCGGGCCAGGTAGGCCATCTCGCCGGCGAGGGTCACGCGGGCCAGGTCGGCGGCGGCCGCCTGCTCGGCGAGCTGCGAGCGGGCGTCGGCGGAGAGGCCGCCGCTCCGGGCCTCGACGCCGGTGATATCGATGTCGAGGCCGGTGTCGGTGAGCGTGACGTGCAGGGTGGGCGCCGACTTCGGATGCTCGAACAGCGGCGCGGCAAGACGCTTCAGCGCCGGGATCGCGGCCTCGATGCACGGGTCGGCGATCGGGCAGACGGCGATGTCGACCAGGTCCCAGGACCTGCGCGCCTTGTAGCCCAGGCGCGCGGCTTCGGCGGTCCCCTTGCGGGCGTGCAGGCCGACGCGGCGGCGCGTGCCGGGGCCGGCGGCGAAGGCCGGCAGGATCTCGGTCTCGATGTGCTGGCGCGCCAGCGTGCCGCGCAGGCGCTCGACCTTCCAGGCGAGGTAGGGGCCGTGCGCCCAGTGCTGCAGGGCGCAGCCGCCGCAGGCGAAGACGTGCGGGCACGGCGGCGGCACGCGCTCGGCGCTGGCCTCCAGCACCTCCACCAGCTCGCGCCGGTCGCCCGACCCCTTCGCCACGACGCGCTCACACGGCAGGGTGAACGGGATGAAGACCGGACCGCCCCGGTCCGAGGCGGCCACGCCGTCGCCCTCCCCGCCCACGGCGTCGATTGTGAACTCGGCCGGCGGGCCCGGCGGGGGCCGCGGATCGGGACGGCCCTGAACGCGGCGCTTCGGCGATCTCATATCCGCTCCATGACCGGCGCCGCGGTTAAGCTCACGTGAACGAACATGAACGACTTTCTTAAGCGCCGTTCAGGTTGGGCGGCGCATCTTCCGGGCAAGCGTCGCCGTAAGGACGCGCAAGCACTCGATTTGAGGGATACCCAATGACCAAGCGTGTCGCCATCGGCAAGGCCGGCGCCGCCGCCTTCGCTCTGGCTCTCGCCGCGGGCGCGGCCCAGGCGCAGTCGTATCCGATCTCGGCCAACGGCCCCGGCTCGCCGGGCTACAACTACGATCCCTGCCGCCGCGACGCGAACCAGCGCGGCACGGCCGGCGCGCTGATCGGCGGCGGCATGGGCGCCGTGATCGGCTCGAACGCCGCGGCCCGCAACGCGCGCACCGAAGGCGCCCTGCTGGGCGGCCTGCTGGGCGCCATCGCCGGCGGCGTGGTCGGCAACAAGACCGCCGCCTGCACGGGGACGGGCTACACGACCGCCTCCGCGCCGCCGCCCCCGCCGCCCGCGCCCAGCGCCGGCAGCTACTACGACCGCGACGCCTACGCCGCGCGCGCCGAGCGCGACGCCCGCACCGACCCGTGGGCGGACGAGCGCCCCGTGGCCGCCGACCGCGGTCCAGGCGCCGACGGCTGCACCCTGGCCGAGAGCCCGATCTACATGCCCGACGGCCGCACCCAGACCCGCTTCGTCCGCGTGTGCCGCGACGCGACCGGCAGGTACGCGGTCGTCGACTGAACCCGCTTCAAGTCGAGTACCCTCGGGCCGTCCTGCGTATCGGGGCGGCCCTTTTCTTTGGGACCCAATCAACTCGCTGAAGAATAAGCACGGCATGGCCCGGCCCGTCCGGGCCACCCATTGGGCTGTGCGTTCGTGATGATCGGCGGCGTCGACGCTGCGCAGGTCCTGAAGCGCCCAGCGCAATGGGTCCCCCGGACAAGCCGGGGGATGACGAGCGATGGAGATGGCGCACAGCTAGAGCCCGGTGCGTGATTCGGGAATCACGCACCGGGCTCTAGATTTTTGATTTCGCATCGTTTTCGCCGAAAACCGGCCGCCACTTTTCGGCACGATGCTCTAGCGGGTCGCCCAGAGCAGGAACTCCCGGTTGCCGTCGCCGCCCTCGATGGGGCTGTCGGTCGTGGCGCGCACGGTCCAGGCCTTCGCCGCCAGGAACGTCATGGCGCCCTGCAGCGCGTCGGCGCGGGCCGCGGGATCGGTGACGAGGCCGCCCTTCCCCACCCGCTCGGGGCCGACCTCGAACTGCGGCTTCACCAGCGCAACCAGGGTCACGGCGGGCCGCGCGAGCGCCAAGGCCGCGGGCAGCGCCTTGGCGAGCGAGATGAAGCTGACGTCAGTGACGATCAGGTCCGGCGCCTCCGGGACCAGCTCCGGCGTCAGGTCGCGGGCGTCGGTGGCCTCCAGGTTCACGACCCGCGGGTCGGCGGCGACCTTCGGGTGCAACTGCCCGTGGCCGACGTCGACGGCGTAGACCTTGGCGACCCCGCGGCTGAGGCAGACCTCGGTGAAGCCGCCGGTGGAGGCGCCGACGTCCAGCACGACCTTGCCCGCGACGGCGATGTCCCAGATGTCCAGCGCGTGGACCAGCTTCAGCGCGCCCCGGCCGACCCAGGGGTGCGCCGGCGTGGCCTCGATCACGGCGTCGTCGGCGATCAGCTCAGAAGGCTTGCCGACCGGCCTGCCGTCGGCCGTGACGCCGCCCGCCTCGATGGCCGCGCGGGCCTTGGCGCGGCTCTCGAAAACGCCGCGGGCGACGAGGAGGACGTCGGCGCGGCTCCTCGTCACGTGTTCAGACCGCTCCGCCAATCCCCCTCCACCACCTGATCCGCTCATCCCCGCGCATGCGGGGATGAGCGGTGTTAGGCCGGTTCGCCCTGGAACAGCTTCTTGAGCTCGGTCTTCAGGATCTTGCCGTTCGGGTTGCGCGGCAGGGTCTCGGGCCAGAAGCGGACCTCGACGGGCACCTTGAACGCCGCCAGCCGCGAGGCGACGTGGGCCCGCAGTTCGTCCTCGGTCGCCTGCGCGCCGGGCTTCAGGGTCACCACGGCGGCGGGTTCCTCGCCCAGGGTGCGGTGCGGCCTGGCCACGACGGCGGCGTCCATCACCGCCGGGTGGTCGTAGAGGACGTTCTCCACCTCGACGCAGTAGATGTTCTCGCCGCCGCGGATCAGCATGTCCTTGGCCCGGTCGATGATGAAGCAGAAGCCGTCCTCGTCGACGCGCGCCAGGTCGCCCGTGCGCACCCAGCCGTCGACGAAGGTCTGGGCCGTCGCCTCGGGCTTGTTCCAGTAGAGCCGGCAGTTCATCGCGCCGAACGACCACAGCTCGCCCACCTCGTTCGGGCCGAGCACCGTCTTGCCGTCGCCCGGATCGCGGATCTCCAGCTTCGCCACCGCCGCGGCCGGGCCGCAACTGTCGGGGCGGTTGATGTAATCCTCGCCGTTGTTGGAGGTCACCGCCGCGCAGGTCTCGGTCATGCCCCAGCCCTGGCCGGGCTGCGACTTGGGGAACACCTCCAGCAGGCGCTTCACCAGTTCGGGGGCCGAGGGCGCGCCGCCGTACGACACCGCCTCCAGCGACGACAGGTCGTAGTTGGCCCGCGCCGGGTGCTCGATCAACTGCCAGGCGATGGTGGGCACGCCGCCGGCCAGCAGGATCCTCTCGCGCTCGATCAGCTCGAAGGCGCGGATCACGTCCCACTTGAACATCATCACCAGCTTGCCGCCGGAGAACAGCGTCGGGTTCAGCACCGCGAAGCAGCCGGTGACGTGGAAGAACGGCACGCTGATCAGCGCCGAACGCTGCGGCGCGTTCGGGTCCGGCTCGGGCGGCGCCTCGCCCTTGCGCAGGAACACCCGCGCGCCGGCCGCCGCGGCGGTGAAGATGTTGGTGTTGACCGAGCGCTGGGTGCCGAGCGCGCCCTTCGGCTTCCCCGTGGTGCCGGAGGTGTAGAAGATGGTGGCGTCGTCCTCGGGGCCGATCTCGACCGGCGGGATCGCCTGGTCCGGCAGGCCGGCCCAGGCGTCGGCGCCGCCCAGCACCGCCTCCAGCCTGGTCACCTGCGGGTGGGCCAGTTCCTCGTCGCGGGTGCGGCTGACGTAGACGCGCTTCAGGTCGGGGCAATTGCCGAGATGCTCGACCAGGCGCTGGTAGCGCTCGTAGTCCATGACCGCGACCTTGCTCCCGGAGTCGGTCAGGCCGTATTCCAGCTCGGGCCCCGTCCACCAGGCGTTCAGCGGCGTGACCACCGCGCCCACCGAGGCGGCGGCGTAGAAGGCCACCACCCATTCCGGCAGGTTGCGCATGATGACGGCGACGCGGTCGCCCTTGCCGACGCCCTGCGCCTGCAGCTCACGCGCGAAGGCGGCGACGGCGCGGTAGAAGGCCTCGAAGGTGACGCGCTCGTCCTCGTAGACCAGGAAGACCTTCTCGCCGTGGGCCCGCGAGGCCTCCACGACGGCGCGGATCGACGGCGGCAGGTTCTTCCAGACCTTGGTCGGGATGCCGCGGATGTCGACCTCCTCGACCTCCAGGGGCGACCCAGGCGCGCCCAACATGGCGTGCGCCTGCTGGATCGACATGGCCGGCCAACCGGCCGGCAACTGGGTCTCGGACATCCACTCAATCTCCCTGACGCCGCCACGGATCCACGCCCGCGGCCGGCGTCAGGTGATCAAGCATAACCCAGGGGCAGAGGCAAACCGGCGATGCGGCTACGCCACCGGCCCGAGGCTGTGCAGCCGCCGCCGCAGCATCGCGCCGGCCCCGCCGAAGCCCAGGATCATCAGCGCCCACGTGCCCGGCTCGGGCACGCCGGCGGTCGAGACCGTGAAGTTCACGCCCGTGGAGTCGTTCGAGTAGCTGCCGAAGGGGTTCACGATCACGGCCAGGAACTCGCCCGCCGCCAGGGCGATCGTGCCGCTCCGGTCGAGGCTCGTGACCGTCGAATCGAGCACGCCGAAGGTCATCGACGATGTGCCCCCGCCCGCATTGGTGACGCCGATCAGGAGGACGCCGGACGGCGACCGGTCGAGGATGTTGAACGACACCCGCCAGTCGTAGTCGCCCGCGGTCGGCGCGACGAAGAAGATGCCGATCGGGTTGGTCGCCCCCGGATGCACGAGCAACTGGTCGTTCGGCACCGTATAGGTGCCCTCGCTGAAGGTGGTGTCCGACTTGTAGACCCCGGGCAGCGCGCCGCCGTCCTGCAGGCAGAAGTCGGCCGTGACGATGCAGCCGCCCGCGGGCGCGGTCAGCGGATGGGCCGGGTCTCCGGGGTTGGCGCCCAGCGAGAGATAGTGGAACCCGCCCGCGGCCTGCGTGCCGTCGAAGCTGGTGAATGCGTCGTAGGTGACGGCGTGCGCCGTCGAGGCGAGCGCCAGCGCGCCCACGAGGCCTGCGATGAATCTCATAGGTAAACCCCCAAACATGGCCGGGCGGTCCGGCGCCCGGCTGTATGCTTCGAAGGCTAGGTCGCGAGGTGCGCCGCGGCCATTAGACCGGATGGCCTATGCGGGCTCGCCCCGGAGGCGAGGAACGCCGTCTAAGTGCTTCGCTTGACAGGGAAAGCATCGCCTCGGATCGTCCCCGCCGCGTGGGGAGCGGAGAGCGTGACGGAGTCGGCGTATCGGGATCAGGTGCTCGTCAACGAGGCGCGGACCGAGCTAAAGGGCAGCATCGCCGCCTGGGTGGCGCTCTCGACCGGCACGGCGTTCCTGGCCTTCACCTTCGCCGGGCGCGCGGAGCCGGTGGGCTTCTTCCTGTGGCTGGGGGCGATCGGCGTGTTCCTCGCCGGCTGGCTCGTCGCCTGGATCGGCTTCATCGCGCGGCCGCCGAGCGACGCGGCGATCCTGGCCCGCTGGATCCCGGGGGCGAAGGCCGGGATGATCCTCTGCAACGTCGCGACGGCCGGCAGCGTCTGGGTCTTCCTGCCGGTCGCGGAGCCGGAGTTGCGGGCGCTGATGCTGGTGCTCCTCGCCTGGTTCCTGATCATCCAGTTCGCGGCGGCGACCGAGGCGACGCAGGTGCTGCGCCCCGCCGTCGTCCTGGTGCTGGGCTCGCTCGTCGCCTGGCTGCTGGTCGCGCAGCCTCCGCATTTCCTGGTGCTGGCGATCTTCCTGCCCCTGTTCGGCGCGACGCTGATCCTGATCCGCCGCTTCGTGCGCCAGGCGGTCGTCGAGGCGACGACGGCCCGCGCGGCGGCGGAGGCCGCGCGGCGGGAGCTGGAGCGGGAGCGCGACGCCAAGACCCAGTTCATCCGCGCCGCCTCGCACGACCTGCAGCAGCCGCTGCAGGCTGCATCCCTCTTCCTGGGCCGCGTGAAGCCGGGCGGCCGCGCGGCCGACCAGACGGCGTCGCTGAGCGGCGTGCAGCGGTCGCTGACCGTCGCGCGCACGCTGGTCGGGGCGATGCTCGACCACCTGAAGCTGGAGAGCGGCGCGGTGCGGGCCGACATGGCGACCTTCCTGGCCGGCGACCTCTTCGAACGGGTGCTCCTGACGCAAGGGCCGGCGGCGGCCGACGCGGGCGTCAGGCTCTCGACCGCCGGCGCGGGCGTGGCGCTGCGCGCCGACCCGCTGCTTCTGGCGCGCGCCGTCGAGAACCTCGTCGCGAACGCCATCCGCCATTCGGGCGGACGCCGCGTCGTCCTGGGCGCGCGCGGGCGCGGCGCCACGGCCACGATCTGGGTGGTGGACGACGGCCGCGGGCTGTCCGCCGGCGACGAAGCGCGCATCTTCGCGCCGTTCGAGCAGGGCGCGCACGTCGGCGCGGCCGGCGGCTTCGGGCTGGGCCTGGCCTCGACGCGCGGCCTCGCCGAGCTGATGGGCGGCGAATGCGGCGTCCGGCGCGACCTGACGCGCGGCGCGGCGTTCTATATCCGGCTGGGCGCGGCCCCCGCCCGGGAGATCCCATGCGCGGCCTGATCTGCGACGACCATCCGCTGATGCGCGAGGCGCTGGCCGCGGCGATGCGCGACCGCTGGCCCGACCTCGACCTGGCCGAGGCCGGCGACTACCCCGCCGCCTGGGCCCTGGCGGAGGCGGAACCCGACTTCTGCCTCCTCGACCTGGGCATGCCGGGCGCCGAGCCCCTGGCGGGCCTCGCCGGCCTGAAGACGCGCGCGCCTGACGCGGTCCTGATCGTCATCACCGGCATCACGGACACGGCCCTGCTGGACTCGGTCCGCGCCGCTGGCGTGGCCGGACTGTTCTCGAAGAACGCGGAGGCCGACCTGCTGCTGGAGGCGATCCGGGCGCGCCTGCCCGGGTTACAGGCCATGGAGGCGTCGCGCCTGCCGCCGCGCCAGCAGGAGGTGCTGGCCCTGCTCGCCGAGGGGCGGACCAACAAGGAGATCGCGCAACGGCTCGGCATCTCGCCGGCCACGGTGAAGATCCACGTCGCCCGGCTGACCGCCTGGCTGGGCGCCGTCAACCGCACCGACGCCGTCGCCCGCGCCCAGCGCGGCCGGATCATCTAGGAGCCAATCGGCATCCGGCTCACCAGGCTTGGCCAACGGGACCCGCTGAGTCGGCGAACTGCCTGCACGCCGCAGGCGCCCTGATTCCAACCACGAAGATCACCAAGACCACGAAGGGTCGGAGAAGCGCGCTGCCCTCAGCTCATCCGCGGCGCCTTCGTGCTCTTGGTGATCTTCGTGGTTGAATCAAAACGGCGCTGACGCGCCCTCGAAGCTGAAAGGCCCGACCGAGGTCCTAGGTGGCGCGGAAGAGGGCCATGACGTCGCTGCGGAACGCCTCCATGCTGCCCGGCCGGCTGTAGAACATGTGGCCGCCCGGATAGAGGTTGAGCCTGATGCGGTCGGGCTCGGGCATCTGGTCGACGATCAGCTTCGAAGCGAAGTACGGGCAGCTCAGGTCGTTGTAGCCGTGGACGATCAGCGCCCGCATCTTCGGGTCGGTCGCCACCGACTGGCGCAGGTCCGTCACCGCGTCCTGCAGCTCGACGCCCTTCTCCCAGTTCTCGCCCACCTCGTCCGACAGCGCGTTGTAGCGGCCCTCCACCTTCCAGCCGACGATGCGCGTGGTGAGGTCGACGATGGCGCTGGTTGTGGGCGCGATCAGGGCGTCCAGGATCGTGTCGCCCGTGCGCCGCTGGGCCGACCACGGGAAGGGATCCTGGGCGGTGACGTTGCTGTCGTACCAGCTCCCGATCCTGCCCTCCTTGCGATAGAGCTCGCGCAGGAAGGTGAAGCTGTCGATGCGGCCGCCCGACTGCTGCACGAACGCGGGATCGAGGCCGGTGTAGGCGGTGACGCGCTGGACGATCCGCTGGACGGCGGCGGGGTCGCGGCGGCCCTTCATCAGGTCGGTGACGAACTCGCCGCGGGCGTAGGCCTCGACCTCGGCCATGGTCTGGGCGTTCAGCGGCTTGCCCTGCCGCTCGTAGTTGGCGGCCGCCATGCTGGGCAGGGTGATCACCCAGGGCATGGGCGAGAAGTCGGGCGCCTGGTCGGCCGGCGGCTCCAGGTAGGGCGAGACCATCACCAGGCCGTTCACGCCCACGCCCAGGTTGGTCTGCAGGTAGCGCGTGATGCGCGGCACGCGGAAGCCGCCGTAGCTTTCGCCCACCACGTACTTCGGCGAGGCCATGCGGCCGTTCTTCACCAGCCAGTCGAAGACGATGCGGCTGAGGTATTCGATGTCGGGCTTGATCGACCAGAACCGCTTCTTGGTCTCCTCCAGCTCGACGAGGCTGCGCGAGTAGCCGGTGCCGATCGGATCGACGAACACCATGTCGCTGAAGTCGAGCCACGTGCCCGGATTGTCGACCAGCACCGCCGAATCGGAAGGCGCGTCGCCCTGCGCCCCGAACTGCACCCGCTTGGGGCCGATGGCGCCGAGGTTCAGGTAGACCGACGCCGCGCCGGGGCCGCCGTTGAAGGCGAAGGTGACCGGCCGGCCGACGTCCCTGGGGCCGTCGAGGACGTAGGCGGTGCAGACCACCTCCCCCACCTTCCTGCCCTTCTCGTCGCGCACCGGCAGCGCGCCGACGGTCACGGTGTAGTTGAGCGTGCGGGCGCCGAGCCGCATCGTCTGCTTCGCGCTGGCGTCGGCCGGGAACGGCGGCAGGTCGATCTTGTCCTTGGCCGCGTCCTTGCCGTCCTTGGCGTCATCGGCCAGGGCGGACGACGCCACCGCCATGCCGAGCCCCGCGGCCAGCCCCGTCACCACTCCACGCCTGTGCATCGATACGCCCCTCCCTGGACCCGAGCGCGGACGCTAGGCGGTTCGCGGCCCCTGCGCCAGCACCACCCGCCGTTGCGGGGAAGCAGGTTCGGCCCGCGGCGCGGTCTGCTAGGCTCGGCCGCAATCCACGGGGAGAGAACCATGAAGCTGAAGATCGCCGCCGCCGTCCTGGCCCTGGGCCTCGCCGGACCCGCCACGTCCGCGCTGGCCCAGTCGCCGCCCGCCGACGCCATGACCGACGCCTCCATGAAGCGCGAGGAGGTCGTCGCCTTCATCGGGCTGAAGCCCGGCGACAAGGTGGCCGACGTGGTCGCGGGCCGCTTCACCCGGGCGCTGGCCGCCGCGGTCGGGCCGAACGGCAAGGTCTATGCGGTGGAGCCGGCCGAGGTGGTGAAGGCGCACCCCGAGGTCGTGCCGATGATGCAGGCCGCGGCCGGCGCGTCGAGCGGGGTGATCGAGCTGGTGCAGGCGCCGGTCGATGCTATGGGCCTGAAACCCAACTCGCTGGACGCGGTCTTCATCCGGCAGAACTACCACGACCTCTACGACAAGTTCATGGGTCCGGCCGACGTGCCCGGCTTCAACAAGCAGGTCTACGCGGCGCTGAAGCCCGGCGGCGTCTACGTGATCCTCGACCATTCGGCCGAGGCCGGCGCGCCGCTCAGCGTCACCGAGAGCATCCACCGCATCGACGAGGCGCAGGTGAGGAAGGACGTGCTGGCCGCCGGCTTCAAGCTGGACGGCGAGAGCCGGGCCTTCGCGAACCCCGCCGACGACCGCAAGACCATGGTCTTCGTGCCCGCCATCCGCGGCAAGACCGACCAGTTCCTGCTGCGGTTCAGGAAGCCGGAGTAGCCGCCGGCGGCGGCCCAGGCGGCGGGAAGTCGAGCGGCGCGACCGCGGCGCCCGGCGAGCCGGCCGTGACGGCGCGGTAGAGCGCCGCGCCCACCGGGCTGTAGGTGATCGCCTCGACCGCCACCACCGAGGCGATCATCACCGCGAAGCCGCGGATCCAGGCGGGGTGCACCCGGCCCTCGCGCCGCAGGTCCGCGGCCATGCCCGCGAGCGGGAACAGCAGGCTCGCCGCCATGGTGGCTTCCCAGGCCCACGGCATGAACATCGGCGACGGCAGCAGGCGGCCGAAGCCGGGCCCCAACAGCATGGCCATGCCGCAGAAATGCAGACGCCGGTGCCAGTCGGTGCGGCGGCGCAGGAGGATGGCCGACGTCGTCAGCCCCACGAACGTCACGAGCGCCACCGGGTCGAAGACCAGGAACTGCAACGGTCTGAAGAAGAACGGCACGCCCCCCCGGCGCAGCATGGCCACGGTGACGGCGCAGCCCAGCACCAGCATCGCCACCATCCAGCCCGCAGCGATCCAGCCCAGCCGCCGGTGCAGCGCCGTGCGGCCCGTGACGGCGAACACGTTCTGCAGCAGGTAGATTCCGACCCAGCCCATGAACACCACCGCGTGCGCATGGACCAGCAGCGGCGAAGAGAAGCTGGAGCGGCCCACGGCGAGCTGGAGCGAGAAGCCCGCCACCAGCACCAGCGTCATGGCGATCGCGCCGCCGAGGAAGAAGCCGTCGTCGCGGCCGCCCGACAGCGGCAGTCGTCCAGTGAACGTCGTCATGCGGGGACTGTAACGCCAAGCCGCAAGCTCGACCATACGGACGTCAGTCTGCGCCCTACCCGTCGCCCCAGTCCGGGTCCGAAACTGTCAGGGCGTCGACGCCGAGCGCGGTCATGGCGGCGATGTCGGCGGCGCTCGCCACGCCCCAGACGCCGACGGCGAGGCCCAGCGCCTTGGCCTCGGCCACCCGCTCGGGCGTCACGTCGGAGATGTGCGGCGACCATTCGCGGCCGCCGTGCGCCTGGATCGCCCGCAGTTCCGAGCCGTCGAAGTCGCGGGGATCACAGCCGTCGGTCCAGGGCGATGAGCCGTCCGGCAGGCGCACGATGCGGTCGTGCATGGCCGCGGGCACGGTCAAGTGGGCGGTCAGAATCTCGGGCCGCCGGGCCCTCAGGTCGCGCAGCACCGACCAGTCGAAGGCGATGATCTTGGCGCGGTCCGCCCAGCCCGCCGCGTCGAGGTCGCGCAGCACCGCATCGGTCAGCCGGACCGGATCGGCGGACTGGCGGTAGTCGGCCGGGTCGGTCTTGATCTCCACGAAGATCCAGCGCCGCTGGCCATCGGCGGCCGCGAGCGCGGCGAGCAGTTGCGGCAGGGTCGGCATGACCACGCCGTCCATCCCTTCCACGCCCAGGTGACGCCGCTCCGCCGAGCTGCCGGGCCGGAACCGCCCCAGGTCGTACGCCTGCAGGTCGGCCAGCGTCGCGTCCCGCAACAGCGGCCCCGGCGCGTCCAGGAACGCCCCGCGCAGCCGGCTCGCGTCGGCCGCGATGCGGTAGTCGTGGTGCGCCACCACGTGGCCGTCGGCGGTCAGGTGGACGTCGATCTCGATCCCGTCCACCGACGCGGCGAGGCAAGCCCGCGCGCCCTCCAGCGAGTTCGACGGCCAGACGCCGTAGCCGCACGCCCCAGCGATGATCTGGGGCGTGGCCATGGCGATCAGCCCGCCGCGCCGAGGCGGGCCAGCGCCTCTTCCAGCCTGGCCTTGGCGGCCTGGGTCTCGGCGAGGCGCTCGCGGTTCTCCTCGACCACCTCTTCGGGGGCGCGGGAGACGAAGTCGGCGTTGTTCAGCTTGCCGGAGATCTTGGCGATCTCGCCGGTGAGGCTTCCGACCTCCTTCGTCAGGCGCGCGCGTTCGGCGGCGATGTCGATGAAGTCGGCGACCGGCAGGGCCAGGGTCGCGCCTTCCACGACGTAGGGGATCGCCCCCGCCGGCACGGCGTCGACGAAGCGGACCTCGGAGACCCGCAGCAGGCGCTGGACCAGCGCGGCGTTGGCTTCCAGCACCCCGCGCTGGGCGGCCGTGGTCTCGACAACCAGCAGCGCGGGCTGCGCCGACGGTGGCACGTTCAGGCCCTGGCGGACCGAGCGGCCCTCGGTGATGGCGGCGATGATCAGGGCGACTTCGGCGTCGGCGCCCGCGTCGATCAGGCTCTCCGGCAGGTCGGGCCAGCGGGCGGTCATGAGGTAGCCGCCCTCCCCGCGCCGGGCGCCCAGGTCGGCGGTGGACAGCCACAGTTCCTCGGTGATGAAGGGCATCACCGGGTGCAGCAGCTTCAGGATGACGTCCAGCACCCAGGCGGCCGTCGCCTGGGTCTCGGCCCTGGCGGCGGCGTCGTCACCTTGCAGCAAGGGCTTGGCGAGCTCGACGTACCAGTCGCAGAACTGGTTCCAGATGAAGCGGTAGAGGTGCTCGGAGGCCTCGCCGAACCCGCAGTCGGCCAGCGCGGCGGTGACCGCCTGAGCGGTCCGCGTGGTCTCGCCCACGATCCAGCGGTTCAGCGGCGCCTTCACGGCCGCCGGGTCGAAGCCCTCGGCGCGGGCGCAGCCGTTCATCTGGCAGAAGCGCGTGGCGTTCCACAACTTGGTGCCGAAATTGCGATAGCCCTCAATGCGCTGGCGGCTGAGCTTGATGTCGCGCGCCTGGCCCGACATGGCGGTCAGGGTGAAGCGCAGCGCGTCGGCGCCGTAGTCGTCCACCAGCTCCAGGGGGTCCATGACGTTGCCCTTGGACTTGGACATCTTCTTCCCCTCGGCGTCGCGTACGAGGGCGTTGATGAAGACCCGCTTGAACGGGACCTGGCCGGTGAAATGGAGGCCCTGCATCATCATCCGGGCGACCCAGAAGAAGATGATGTCGAAGCCGGTGATCAGGGTGTGGGTCGGGTAGAAGCGGGCGAGGTCGCTCGTCTTCTCGGGCCAGCCCAGGGTCGAGAACGGCCACAGGCCCGACGAGAACCAGGTGTCGAGGACGTCCTCGTCCTGCTTCAGGGCCACGGGCCGGCCGTAGTGCTCGTCGGCCTTCTTCTGGGCCTCGGCCTCCGTCTCCTCGACGAAGGCCCTGCCGTCGGGGCCGTACCACGCGGGGATCCGGTGGCCCCACCAGAGCTGGCGGCTGACGCACCACGGCTGGATGTTCCGCATCCACTCGAAGTAGGTCTTCTCCCAGTTCTTCGGCACGAAGACGGTGTCGCCCTCCTCCACCGCCTTGATGGCGGGCTTGGCGAGGACCTCGGCGGCGACGTACCACTGGTCGGTCAGGTAGGGCTCGACGACCACGCCCGAGCGGTCGCCGTGCGGCACGGTGTGGCGGGTCTTCTCGATCTCGCGCAGCAGGCCCAGGGCCTCGAACGCCTCGACCACCTTCCTGCGGGCCTCGAAGCGGTCCAGGCCGCGGTACTCGGGCGGGGCGTTGTCGTTGAGGCGCGCGAAGTCGTCGAAGATGTTGATGACCGGCAGGTTGTGGCGCTTGCCCACCATGAAGTCGTTGAAATCGTGCGCCGGGGTGATCTTCACCGCGCCCGAGCCCTTCCCGGGGTCGGGATACTCGTCGGCGATGATCGGGATCGGGCGGTTCACGATGGGCAGGCGCACGGCCTTGCCGACCACGGCCTTGTAGCGCTCGTCGCTGGGATGAACCGCGACGGCGGTGTCGGCCAGCATCGTCTCCGGGCGCGTGGTGGCGACGACGATCTCGCCCGAGCCGTCCTCCAGCGGATAGGCGAAGTGCCAGAAGTGGCCGTCGACCTCGCGCGCCTCGACCTCCAGGTCCGAGATCGCGGTCTGGAAGTGCGGGTCCCAGTTCACCAGCCGCTTGTCGCGGTAGATGAGCTTCTGCTTGTGGAGCTGGACGAAGACCTTGCGGACGGCGGCGCTCAGGCCCTCGTCCAGGGTGAACCGCTCGCGGCTCCAGTCGCACGAGGCGCCCAGGCGCTTGAGCTGGTTGACGATGGTCCCGCCCGACTGCGCCTTCCATTCCCAGACCTTGGCGACGAAGTCGTCGCGGCCCAGGTCGCGGCGGCTGAGGTTGCCGCTCTGCGCGAGCTGGCGCTCGACCACCATCTGGGTGGCGATGCCGGCGTGGTCGGTGCCGGGCAGCCAGAGCGCCGCCTTCCCGCGCATCCGCTCGAAGCGGATCAGCACGTCCTGCAGGGTGTTGTTGAGCGCGTGCCCGATGTGCAGCGAGCCCGTCACGTTCGGCGGCGGGATCACGATCGAGAACGGCTCGGCGTTCGGGTCGTCGGTGGGCGCGAAGCCGCCGGATTTCTCCCAGGCCTCGTAGAGGCGCGGTTCTGCGGTCTTGGGATCGAAGGTCTTGTCGAGCATGTGGGCGGTCAATAGCGGGCGCTGTCGGTGGACGAAACCCCTACCTCCCCTGCGAAGCGGGGGAGGGGGACCGGTCGCCGAGCGCAGCGGAGAGCGACTGGTGGTGGGGGCGAGCCTCACGCGCGGCAGATGGATCAATCGCCGATGAGTCAGCAGAGAGGGCGCGCCCCCTCCACCATCCGCTCTTCGGCGGATGGTCCCCCTCCCCCGCTTCGCAGGGGAGGTAGGCTAGCGTACCCGGGCGCGGGCGATGCGGTCGACTTCGGCCTCGACGGCCTGCTGCACGATGCCGGGCAGGTTGTCGTCCAGCCACTGCTGGAGCAGCGGGCGCAGCAGTTCGCGCACGACGTCTTCCAGCGTCCGGTCCGAGGCGGGCATGGCGATGTTGGCCGAGAGGCGGCCGAAGGCGGCGGCCGCAGCGGTGGCGACGTGCTCGCTGACGAGGCTGGCGGCGACCGGCGCGGGCTCGGGCGGCGCGGCGACCGGCTCGGGCGCCGGCGGGGGGGCCGCTTCCACGAAGTCGAGGTCGCCGTGGGTCTCGACGCGCTGCGTCAGCTCCAGGTCGTCGTCCTCGTCTTCCGGT
Source organism: Phenylobacterium sp. (assembly GCF_019636135.1). Taxonomy (GTDB): domain Bacteria; phylum Pseudomonadota; class Alphaproteobacteria; order Caulobacterales; family Caulobacteraceae; genus Phenylobacterium. The sequence goes on along the minus strand of NZ_JAHBYD010000024.1, from coordinate 31,692 downwards.
TCGGGCTCCGGTTCGGGCGCGGGCGGCGGAGCCTCCGCGGCCACGGGTTCGGGCTCGGGCTCCGGAGCCGGCGGCGGCGCCTCTTCGGCGACGGCGGCTTCAGGCTCCGGCTCGGGCGCGGCGGCCGGCTCACCGCCCTCGGCGGGAGCCTCGTCCTCGGAGATGATACGGCGGATGGAGGCCAGGATTTCCTCCATCGTCGGCTCTTGGGAACTCTGTTCGCTCATGACCTTGCCGCTGAGGTGGAATCTGCGCGCCCGACCCTAGGCTTACTGCGCCGATCCTGCAATTTCCCGCCTGATGCGGCGTCGACACGCCGCCGGGTTCCAGGACGACTATTTCTTGATCGCGGCCGCCGGCGGCGGCTGCAGCCCGGGGGCCATCGGCGCCTCCGTCGGCTTCTCGGCCGGCGTCGACGAGGGCCACGGCGTCGCCGCTTCGTCCAGGATGCTGATCGGCTCCTCCCAGGGCACCCAGCCCCAGGTGATGCGCAGCTTCCGGAAGTTCTTCGTCGCGTCGTAGCGCTGGACGGCCGGGACGAGGTTCCTGGCCTCCAGGCGGCCCATGGTGGCCAGCACGTTGGCGGCCGCCACATATTCGTCGCGACGCGAGCTCACCTGGTTCAGCTCGGCCTGGCGCAGCTCCTGCTCGGCGTTCAGCACGTCGATGGTGGTGCGCAGGCCCACCTTCTGCTCCTCGCGCGTGCCCTCGGCGGCGATCATGGCCGCGCGGACCTGCTCCTCGCTGGAGACGATGTTGGCACGGGCCGCGATGAGCTGGCTCCAGAACTGGGTCACGCCCTGCAGCACGTTGCGGCGGACACCCTCGACGGTGATCCGGTCGGCGTTGTTGCGCTCGACGGCCTGCCGCACGCGCGAGCTGACGAGGCCGCCCGAGAACAATGGGACCTGCACCTGCACGCCGAGGCTCGTGCCGCGGGTGAAGAAGTCGCGTTCCCAGATCTCCTCGCGGACCTGGTTGCGGAAATCGACGGTGGCCTGGACGCCGACGGTGGGCATCCGCTCGGCATGGGCGGCGGCGACGCGGGCGCGGCTGGCCTGCTCGGTGAACTGCTGGGCGCGGAGCTGCGGGTTGAACTGTTCGGCGACCTTGTAGGCCTCGTCCGGATCGCCCGGCAGCATGAAGGCGAGCGAAGGCTCCGGCTCGAGCTGGCCGGGATTCTGGCCCACCAGGGTCGCATAGCCGGCCCGCGTGATCGCGAGCTGGGCGATCGCCTGCTGAAGCAGCGCCTGCGCCTGGGCGAGACGGGCCTGCGACTGGGCGACGTCGGTGCGGGTCAGTTCGCCCACGTCGAACCGGGCCTGGCTCTCCTTGAGCTGGCTGGTCAGGACGGCGACGTTCTCCTGGCGGATGCGCAGCGACTCCTGGTCGCGGCGGGTGTCGGCGTAGGCCTGGATCACCGAGGTCAGCACCGAGGCCTCGACGCGGCGCAGGTTCTCGCGGCCCGCCAGGACGTCGGCGTTGGCGGCGTTCACCGCGGCGGCGGCGCGGCCGCCGGTCCACAGCGGCTGGGTGAAGGTCAAGGCGCCGCGGCTCAGGGCGGCGTCCTGGCGGCCGGCGCCGTCGAGGATGCCGTCGCCGTTGCGGTCGAACGCGCCGGTGGCGGCGGCGACGACGGCCGGGGTCGCGGTCTCGGAGTAGCTCCAGCTTCCGGTGACGCTGAGCGTGGGGCGAAAGTTGGTGCGGGCCTGGACGTAGGTCTCGTCGAGCGCGCGCTGGGTGGCGCGCTGGGCCTGGAGGGTCGGATTGTTCTGGTAGGCCAGCGCGATCGCGTCGGCCAGGGTCTCGGCCCCCGCGGGGGCGGCGACGGCGCCAACCGCGCCGGCGCACACGGTCGCGGCCAACAGACGGCCGCGGAAGTTCATCGGCATTTTCTTATCCCCGATCTCGCGAGAGACGCTGGCTTATATGCTGACGTCTGCCGCCTGGGCCAAGCCACGTCACCTTAAGCTTTTTTCACACCGCCGCGTTTCCAGGCGATTTCAGCGGCAACTAAAAGGCGAAACCGCGATCCGGCTCGAAACCCGCCAGCACGGGCGGGAAACAATCGAACAGGTCGCGCCGGCCGAGGCCCTCCGGCGAACGGACGTAGAGCACGGCCTGGCCCACCGGCCCGTCGCGCTCGACCACGCCCAGCCTGCCGTTCGTCGCGAGCGCGCCGGTCCACGCCTCGGGCGCACGGGCGACGGCGCCCTCGCAGACGATCATGTCGAACGACCCCGCCGGCAGCGCCTCGCCCGCCTCGACGCGGACCACGCTGGCCCCCAGTTCCTCCATCACGGCGGCGGCGTAGGGGGCGCTGATCGCCAGGGCGCGCTCGCCCGGCATCGGGCGCAGCGCCTGCACCAGCTTGCCCACGTCGCGCGGCTTCAGCAGCACGCGGCCCGGCGCGTATTCGGCCTCGATGTCGGCGTAGGCCAGATGCGCCTTGCCGGACGGCAGGAAGCTCTCGCGCGGCAGCTTCCGCATGGCGTCGTGGATGCGCACGTCGGTGACGTCCTGGGTGCGCACCTGGCTTTCCACCATGTTCTGGCGCGCGGCGGCGAAGTCGGCCATCGGGAATCCTTGGGACGGCAGTGTCCTGTGGCGGGCGTTATAGGCAGCCCCGCCTGGAAGGCAATTGCGGCTGATGGGGCGTTCTGCTAGTCCCCGCGCCTCACCTCCGGCGGCCTGATGGCGGAGTGGTGACGCAGCGGACTGCAAATCCGTGCACCCGAGTTCGATTCTCGGTCAGGCCTCCACATCGATCTGGGAAAGCCAGCCCCGAGGGGCCGAAACCCCAAGCCGCCCCCGAACAGGGCGGTTCTTTGGGACGCGCAACCCCATCCGGCCACAGCCTGCGTATCCCCCTTCAGGTAACCCCTGATGGGAGGATGTTCTTCGCGATGACCCGCCGCCGCCTCGGAGCCCTCGGCCTCGCCTGCCTCACCGCCGCCCTGCCCGGCCCGGTCCCCGCGCAACCCCGCGTCCGTGACGGCGGCCCGACGCCCGACGCCTGCGCGGCGTTCGGCTACCGCACGTCGTCCGCCGATCCGGCGTACGCCCGGGCAGGTGTCGGCGGCGGCCGGCTGTACGCCGCCCCGCCCCCGCCTCCGCCGCCGCCGCCGGTTGTGCAGAGTGCGCCGATGGTCCCGCCGCTGCCCGTGCCGCCGGTCGCCCGCCGCACCGAGGACATGCGCGCCAAGGCCGCGCCGAGCGCGCCCATGGCCGAGGTCGTCGTGAGCGGCTCGCGGGTCGCCGGGCCGTCCGCCTACAGCCCCTACCCCACGCAGCCGCGCGACACCGAGCGCTATCCCGGCGCCGTCGCCAACCCGATCCGGCAGACCGCCGCCGAGCCCGTCTCCACCTTCTCGGTCGACGTGGACACCGCCGCCTACTCGAACGTCCGCCGCTTCCTGAACGACGGCGTGCGGCCGCCGTCCGACGCGGTGCGGGTCGAGGAGATGTTGAACTACTTCGACTACCACTACGCCCCGCCCCGCGACCGGGCCTCGCCGTTCTCGAACTACGTGGCGCTGGCGCCCTCGCCGTGGTCGTCCGGGCGGCAGATCCTGCACATCGGCATCCAGGGCTTCGACGTGGCGCGCAGCGAAGCGCCGCCGCTCAACCTCGTCTTCCTGGTCGATACGTCCGGGTCCATGTGGTCCGAGGACCGCCTGCCGCTGGCGCAGAAGTCGCTGAACCTGCTGATCGACCAGTTGCGGCCGCAGGACCACGTCTCGATCGTGGCCTACGCCGGCTCGGCCGGCGCGGTGCTCGGGCCCACGGACGGGCGGCAGAAGCTGAAGATGCGCTGTGCGCTGGGCGCGCTCCGCTCGGGCGGCTCGACGGCCGGCGGCCAGGGCCTGTCGCTGGCCTACGCGCTCGCCCGGGAGAACTTCGACCGCCGGGCGGTGAACCGCGTCATCCTGCTCACCGACGGCGACTTCAACGTGGGCGTCTCCGACCCGTCGAAGCTGAAGGACTTCGTGTCCGACAAGCGCAGGAGCGGCGTCTACCTGTCGGTCTACGGCTTCGGCCGCAGCAACTACAACGACGCCATGATGCAGGCGCTGGCGCAGAACGGGAACGGGACCGCCGCCTACGTCGACAGCCTGCAGGAGGCGCGCAAGCTGTTCCGCACCGACTTCACCCGGTCGCTGTTCCCCATCGCCGACGACGTGAAGGTGCAGGTGGAGTTCAACCCGGCGCAGGTCAGCGAGTACCGGCTGATCGGCTACGAGACGCGGATGCTGAACCGCGAGGACTTCAACAACGACCAGGTCGACGCGGGCGAGGTGGGCGCCGGCGCCTCGGTGACGGCGCTCTACGAGATCACCCCGGCCGGCGCGGCGGGCTCGGCCGACCCGCTGCGCTACCAGAGCGCCCGGCCCGCCGCCGCGCCCGGAGCCGAGCTCGCCTACCTGAAGATCCGCTACAAGCTGCCGGGCGAGGCCCGCTCGCGCCTCATAGAGCGCCCGATCACCCGCGCCGACGCGGCAGCCTCGTTGCAGGCCGCGCCCGAGCCCACCCGCTGGGCCGTCGCGGTCGCCGGCTTCGGCCAGAAGCTGAAGCGCGACCCGCGCGTCTCCGACGCCTTCGGCTGGACCGACATCGCCCGCCTCGCCCAGACCGGCCGCGGCGACGACCCCTTCGGCGAGCGTGCGGAGTTCGTGCAGCTCGTGCGGGCCGCGGCGGAGGCGCGGAGCCAGAACGAATAGGCCCGACGCGAGGCGTTGCCGGCGGGCATTGCGCGCCGCAAGCGCCGTCGTTTCGAACCACCAAGGGCGCCAAGCGCACCAAGGGCGACGCCAGCCTCTTGGTGGGCTTGGTGTCGAATAGGTGATCCGCTCATCCCCGCGGATGCGGGACCCAGGCTTCACTTTGACGCCGATGCCGGACGTGGCCTGTCGGCTGATGGCTGCGCTGTGAAAGCAAGCCTGGGTCCCCGCATGCGCGGATGAGCGGCGATTGGATGAGCGGAGGTTGGGGGCTATCTGCCCGCGCGCTCGATCGCTTCGGCCAGGATGGGGCGCTGGCCCTTGTGGATCTTCACCGCGGCGGTGGCGGCGTCGAACCAGGCGGCGCGGTCCACCTCCGGGAAGCTCCGCCGGCGGCCGGTGCGCGGCGGCCACTCGATCTCGAAGGTGTTGCTGACGATCTCGGAGACGTCCAGGTCGGCCTCCACCAGCCAGGCGTGGATCACCTTGCCGGACGCGGCGCAGGGTTTGAGCGCCTGCGGTTCACCCCCGATCTCCAGCCCCAGCTCCTCGCGGAATTCGCGGCGCGCGGCGGCCCAGCCGTCCTCGCCCGGCTCGACGAGGCCCTTGGGGATCGACCAGCCCTCGGCGTCCCTCTTCGCCCAGTACGGGCCGCCCGGATGGACCAGCAGGAACTCCGGCCCGCCCGGCCGCGGCCGCCAGGCCAGCACGCCGGCGCTGACCTGGCCCGCCATCAGTCCATCAGCCGCTGCATCAGGTAGGTGTATTCGAGCGCCGCGCGGGTGGCCCGTTCGTTGAGGTTGGCGGCCGCCGCGTGCCCGCCGTCGATGTTCTCCCAGTAGAGGTAGTCGTAGCCGTATTCCTTGAGGCGCGCGGCGGCCTTGCGGGCGTGCGCCGGATGCACCCGGTCGTCCTTGGTGGACGTCTCGATGAACACCCGCGGATAGGGCTGGCCGGGCTTCAGGTTCTGGTACGGCGAATAGGTCATCAGCATGGCCCGCTCCTCGGGAACCTTCGGATCGCCGTATTCGCCGATCCACGACGCGCCCGCGCCGATGTGGTCGTAGGCGATCATGTCGAACAGCGGCACCTGGATGATGACGGCGTTGTAGAGCTCGGGGTGCTTCGTCAGCGCCACGCCCATCAAGAGGCCGCCGTTCGAGCCGCCGACGATGCCCAGCTTCTTCGGGTTGGTGATCTTGCGGTCGATCAGGTCCTGGCTGACGGCGAAGAAGTCGTCGTAGACCGCCATGCGCTTCAACTTCAGGCCCGCGTTGTGCCAGCGCGGGCCGAACTCGCCGCCGCCGCGGATGTTGGCCACGGCGAACACGCCCCCCTTGTCGAGCCAGAGCTTGCCCTGGGTCGGGATGTAGTTGGGCGACTGGCTGATCAGGAAGCCGCCGTAGGCGTTCAGCAGCGTCGGGTTGGAGCCGTCCAGCTTCATGTCCTTCGCGTGGACCACGAAGTACGGGACCTTCGTACCGTCCTTCGACGTCGCCCAGTACTGGTCGACCGCATACTTCGACGCATCGAAGCGGGCCGGCAGGCTGCGCAGTTGCTGGGCCTTGCCGCCCGCCGCGTCGGCCAGCCACTGGCTGTTGGGGCTGAGGAAGCTCGCGGCGTTCACGACCACCCGATCGTCGTGGTCCGACGCGGAGGCGATGGTCAGCGTCGAATCCTTCGGCAGGTCCAGCGTCGTCGAGGCCCAGGCATGGCCGGTGCGCTTCAAGCTGCGGACCTGGCCCTTCACGTTGTCGAGCAGGACGACGACGAGGCGATCCTTCGTCGTCTTCACCTGCTCCACCGACTGGCTGAGCGTCGGACGCAGCACCAGCGCCGGCTTCAGGTCCCCCGGCCGGACCTTCACCGCGGCGAGGTCGAAGTCGACGAGGTCGCCCTCCTTCACGCCCTTCGCGGCCCAGTCCTCCTCCAGGGAGACCAGGAGGCGGCCCGAGACGTAGCCTTGCAGGCTCGACTTCTTCGGCAGGTCGAGGCGGATCGGGCGTTGGTTGTCGACCAGCAGGTAGTATTCGGCGTTGAAGGTGTCCAAGGGCCGCCGGATCACCACCGCGGCCACCTTGCCGTCGGCCTCGCGATAGACGACCGACCTGACACCGTAGCCGCCGTCGTCCTTCTGGCCCGTGAAGACCTGCCGGGCCTGGGCGTAGGTCTGGCCCCGCTTCAGGATCTTGGCGATGAAGGGGTAGCCCGAGGTGGTCAGGTCGCCCTTGTTCCACTCATCGACCAGCAGCAGAGTGTCGTGGTCGATCCACGAGACGTCGGCCTTGCCTTCCGGCAGGCGGAAGCCGCCCTCGACCCACTGGCCCGTGGCGGTGTCGAACTCGCGAAGCTCGACGGCGTCCTTGCCGCCGTTGGAGAGGGCCACCAGGCAGTAGCGGTCGTCGGGCGGCAGGCAGGTGGCGCCCTTCCAGACCCAGTTGGCGTTCTCGGCCTTCGCCAGGGCGTCGACGTCGATCAGCGTCTTCCACTGCGGGCTGCCGGCCCGGTAGCTCTCGACGGACGTCTCGCGCCAGAGGCCGCGCACATGGTCGGCGTCCTGCCAGTGGTCGCGCAGCACGCCCTTGCCGGCGAAGCCCACGGCCGGGATGCGGTCCTTGGCGGTCGCGATCTTCAGCGCGTCGGAATAGAGGCCGGCGTAGCGCGGGTCGTTCTGCAACTGCGGCAGCGAGCGCGCATTTTCGGCCTTGGCCCAATCGAGCGCGCGGGCGCCCTCGATCTCTTCCATCCAGGTGTACGGATCGTCGTCAGGCGCGGCGGCTCCCATGAGAAAAGCTCCGGCAAGCAGGGCGACGGCGACGGCTAGGCGCATGGACGGCCCCTCATGGACATGGTCGCCGAGCCTTAACCTGCAGGCGCCTGCGGGTCACGCGCGATGCGGCGAGCGGGGGTCCGGTCAGAGGAGGCGCACGGCAGGCGGGCCATCGTTGGGCAGCCTGGCGAACTTGAGGTCGAAGGTGGCCAACTCATCGCATCCCGCGTCCACGGCCGCGAGGTAGTGCATCACGTCGGAGAAGTCGAAGCCCTGTCGGGCGAGGGCCAGCGCGCCCGCGACCCTGTCGGCGTGCTCCAAGGCGACATCGGGCAGCCCGGCCAGAGCTTCCAGCGCGGAGAACCGGCGTTCGCACGCGAAGCCGTAGACACTGCGAAGCACCCATTCCGCCTCCAGCATGACGCTCGTCGGGATGAAGACCCTGCCGTGTTGCAGCAGAGCCTCTGCCCTCGCCATCTGATCGGGATCGTCGCCTGTCATGAGGCGAACGAGGATGTTGGTGTCAACCGCGATCACGGAACTTGCGATACTCGCGCATGATCCGCGCGTCGTCCTCCGCCGCCGCCTCGACGACGCCTTCGTGCATCGCCTCGATCGTCTTTGCAGGACCATCGTACCTGAGGCGCCCGACAACATCCCCGAGCGTGGTCGGCGGGAAGGGGTTTTCGCGGGTGATGAGCACGCCGGACGCCGTTTCCTTCACGACCAGCCGCGCGCCCGCCTCCCAGCGGAGCTTGTCCCGGATGGCCTTGGGCAGGATGACCTGCCCTTTGGTCGAGATGACGGTCGTCTGTCGCAGCGGCGCGTTCATGGCAAAGTAAGATGCTCGTCTTACCTTGTCGCGTCAACCACCGACGACCCCGACGTAGAGCACCGGCAGCACCCAGACGATCGCGGCGGCGGCCCCGAGGAGCAGGCGCCGCCGACGGCGGCGCGGGCGGATGTGGGTCTCGAAGAAGCTGGCGTAGTCGAGCGTGGTCATGGGTCGTCTCCGTTGGCTGGAACGACCCTGGAAACGACCTACGTCAGAAACGGACGCCGGTTTGCTTCCAAACTCCAATTCTTCCTCGTCATCCCCCGGCTTGTCCGGGGGACCCATTGGGCTGTGAGTCGAACATGAGCCCCGCAGCGTCGAGGCCGCGGATCATCGCCGGCTCACAGCGCAATGGGTGACCCGGACAAGCCGGGCCATGACGTTCCCCAGGTGGTCACTGCCCCTACTCCCGCAGCGCTTGGTCGAGGTGGCGCAGGAGGTGCGCGCGGGTGGCGGCTTCCAGCGCGTCGGGCCAGGGCGCGCCGACGCGGGCGGCGAGGCGCCGGGCGCGGGGCAGGAAGACCGCGGCCAGCGCGGCGTTACCGGCCAGGATGCCCTCGCGGTCGGCGCGGACCGGCGGCAGGGCGGCGAGCTCGGCCCGCTGTTCGGGCGTCAACAGCGGGTTGCGCCTCAGCGCGCCGCCACGCTCGGCGACCCCCACGCCGTTCTCGTCCAGCATCAGGTCGACGATCATGCGGCGCAGCAGCTCCTGGCCGGACAGGCTGACGACGTGCTCCCCGCGACCCAGGCCGACAACGCTGAGGCCCAGGACGCGCCAGAACTCGGCGATGGTCCGGCCCAACGCCTCGGGCTCGACCCGGTGCGGCGGCGTATTGCCGGCCGGCGGCTCGTGGCCGATCCGGTTGAACAGCGGCGTCAGGCGGTTGCGGTCGTAGCGGTCGAGTTCGGCGGGCTCGACGAAGCTGAGGTCGAAGCGACGCCAGTCGTCAGCCACGGCGCTCACCACGCGGCTGTACAGCACGTTCACCAGCACGACCGGCGCGATGGCCGAGAGGTCGGCGGCGTAGCGCGCGGCGACCTCCCCGGCGCGGCCCGCCGGCGCCAGGGCCAGGATGTCCACGTCGCTGAACGCGTCGCCGCCGCCCGCGCCCAGGCTCCCGGCCAGCCAGGCCGCGTCGACGTCGGAATCACCCGATAGCACGGCCCGGATCGTCTCGATCAGCGCACGCTGGGCCCCGGTGGTCATGCCCGGCCGCCCAGGTGCGTCCGGAGCGCCACGGCCAATTCGCCGGCCATCATGTCCTGCAACGCCGGTGGGCCGACGATCTCGACCCTGTCGCCCCAGGTGAAGAGGTGCCAGGCCAGCTCGCGCATGCCGCTGGCGCGGAAGCGGACGAGCGTCGAGCCGTCGGCCTGCGGCTCGACCTTCTGGCGGGCGTGGAAGCGCCAGCGAAGGGCGTCCTCGCGGCCTTCCGGCGTGATGCGCAGGACCACGTCCTCGGTGTCGTCCTGATAGATGCCGAAGCTCTCGTCGGCATAGGCCTGGAGCGAGAAGTCCTCGGGCCGGTCCGACGGCCGGCTGGTGATCTCGGGATCGGACACGCGGTCGAGGCGCCAGTTGCGCGGGCCCGTGCCCGACCCGACCTCCTCGGCCACCAAGTAGTTCGAGCGCCCGAACAGGATGCCGTAGGGGGTGACCTCGCGGGTGCGGCCCGGCTGGGAGCCGCCGTCGTAGCGGAACCGCAGGGTGGACAGCGCCTTCAGCGCCTCGCGCACCGCCGCCAGCACCGTCTCCTCCTCGAACGGCCGTGGGCCCGCCTGCACGGCGATGGTCTCGGCCTGGAGCAGAGCCTCGAGATCGGGCGCCAGCCGGCGGCGCGCGGAGGCCCGCATGGCCGACAGCACCTTCTGCTCCAGGGTGCGCAGCGCCGCGGCGCGGGCGTGGGCGCCCTGACGGTCCTGCTGCTCGGCCGCCGCGGTCAGCGCGGCCAGCTCCTCCGCCGTCGGCGCCTGGAAGAGGCCGTCGAGGCCGGACGGGATGCGGAAGCGGCGGTCGCGGCCGTCCTCCACGATCTCCATCGCCGGGAAGACGCCGGCCACGGCGTCGCGCATCCGCTCGGCGGTGCGGCGCCCCACGCCCATCCGCTCGGCGATCTCGTCGAGGCTCAAGCCCTCGGCGCTGCTCGCCAGCAGCCGCGCCAGCTCCAAGAGCCGGGCCCCTTTTTCGTGACGCATCGGAGAAACCTACGTCCGTTTTTGTCGCACGACCCAGACAAAACCAGAACCATCGGAAGTTCGCAAGCAAGGACAACATCGATGGCCACCCGGTTCCAGCCCCGCCGCGCCGCCTTCACCCAGGGCCGCCTCGCCGGCGACCGCTTCGGCGGTTTCGGCCCCGCCGTCCGCACCTCGCCGCGCCCGGTCCAGGCGCCGCAGCCCGTCCGCCCGCCGCCGCCGGCCACGCTGGTCGACGCGGTGCTGCGCTTCCACGACGTCGAGGTGGATCAGGGCGGCGAGCGCACCCTGCTGCGCCTGTCCGAGCGCCGCATGCGCGACGCCGAGGTCGCCTCGGCCCTGGGCGCCGACGCCGCCCGCGCCGCCCGCGTCGCCATCCTCTGGAACGAGCGCGAGAGCGAGATCATCCGGGTGCTGGAAGCGGCGTGAGCCGCTCAGCCCGCCGGAGCCGGCGTCCCCTCGGGCCGGTAGTTCGGCTGGTCGATGGCGATCTGGTCGCGGGCCATGGTGGTCAGCGCGGCCATCAGCCCCGGCGTCTCGCGGGTCAATTCCCCCGCACGGATGCGCGCGCAGAGCTCGGCGTTGAGATCCTCGAACGACCCGTCGTGGCCCAGCACGCCGGCCATCCCGGCGACGGCGTTGGCCTCCGCGGCGGGGCCCTGAGTCAGCTCGCGGCAGATCGTGGCCATGGCGTTGGCGGCCACGCGGGCCAGGAAGGCGTTGCGCGGGTCCAGCGTGGGGCGGATCTCGTCGATCCAGAGGCGGACGGATTCGGCCAGTTCCTCGGTCTTCGGGTGCGTGATCAAAGGCCTTCCTCCAGCAAGACGACCAGGTCGGCCTCGGTCTCGGAGACGCGGCGGCCGATCATCGGGCGCTCCACCGACTTGTTCGCCCCATCGCGCCACGACAGGTACATGGTCAGGCACATGACGCCCCAGCGCAGCGACCCCAGCGTCTGCCAGAACCGCACGCGGGACAGGTCGATGGCCCGCCCGCCCGCCGCGACGTAGCCGGCCAGCAGGTCCGCATAGTCGCCGAACCCGCCGACGGGCCGGTCCGGCCGTCCGAAGCGCCATGAATTGGTGCAGATCCAGCCCATGTCCTCGGCCGGATCGCCCACATGGGCCAGCTCCCAGTCCAGCACGGCGGCCACGCCCTGCTCCGAGTCGAACATGATGTTCCCGTTGCGGAAATCGCCGTGCAGCAGCACCGGCTCGACCGGCTCGGGGATGTGCTTGCGAAGATACTGGAAGGCCAGTTCGAGGATCGGGCGCCGGGCGCCGGTGGCCCGGTAGATCTCCTCGTAGCGGTCGAGCTCGAAGGCGCCGTCGACGACCTTGAGGTCGATCCCCTCCGGCACGGGCGTGCGATGGATGCCGTAGAGCACCTCGCCGCACTGGCGCGCCAGCCCCGGCCGCACCGCGTCGAACCGGGGGTCGGAGGTGATCTTGCGGCCCAGCGTCTCGCCGTCCACGCGGACCATCACGTAAGCCTCGCCCAGCCCGTCCCGGTCGTCGCACACGTGGCGGACGTGCGGCACGCGCGCGCCGTTCGCCTCGGTCGCGGTGATCAGCGCCGCCTCGGTCGCAAGGCTCACCGCGCGGCCGTTCGCCGGGTCGAAGGGCGCGTTGCGGCGGCGCACGATCAGGCGCTCGGCGCCGCGCGGCCCCTCGAACGAATAGGCGTAGGTCTCCATGCTGGCGCCGCCCGAGAGGCGCTGGGCCTCGGTGACCCTGGCGCCCTCCCCGCCCAGCCTCACGGCGAGCTTCTCCAGGCCTGCGCGGACATCGACGGTCATGACCCGGGGGAACCTTCAACTTGGTCTAAAGTCGCCCCGATCTGGCGGGGTCGCCGGGGCGTTGTAAACGGGTCCCCCGACGTCAATCCCGCCCCTCGAGACGAAGCGCGTTGGGAGAATGCGGCATGGATTTCGATATCCCCAAGGACATCCAGGACTATCTCGGCGAGCTGGACCGGTTCATCGACGACGTCATCATGCCGCTGCAGCACGCGGACGATAACGACCGCTTCTTCGACCATCGCCGCGAGCACGCCCGCACCGACTGGGACAACGACGGCCTCCCGCGCCCCGAGTGGGAGCAACTGCTGGCCAAGGCCCGCAAGCTGGCCGACGACGCCGGTCACCTGCGCTTCGCCTGGCCCAAGGAGATGGGCGGCAAGGGCGGCAGCCAGCTCGCCATGGCCATCATCCGCGAGCACCTGGCCGCCAAGGGCCTGGGCCTCTTCAACGACCTGCAGACCGAGCACTCGATCGTCGGCAACAACCCGTTCGTGCTGATGTTCAAGGAGTTCGCCACCAACGAGCAGTACGACCGCTACGCCGACGACCTGCTGAACGGACGCATGCGCACCGGCTTCGGGCTGACCGAGCCCAACCACGGCTCCGACGCCACCTGGATGGAGACCCGCGCCGTCCCGCACGAGAAGGACGGCAAGCCGGGCTGGCTCATCAACGGCGAAAAAATGTGGACAACCGGAATGCACGTCGCGAACTACGTGATGTGCTTCGCGCGCACCTCCGGCAAGGACGGCGACGCCATCGGCATCACCTGCTTCATCGTCCCCGCGGACGCTCCCGGCCTGAAGATCGAGGAGTACCTGTGGACGTTCAACATGCCGACCGACCACCCGCGGATCAGCTTCACGGACGTGTGGATCCCCCAGGACAGCTACTGGGGCCAGATCGACCGGGGGCTCGGGATCGGGCAGTCGTTCGTGCATCAGAACCGGATCCGGCAGGCGGCGTCCAGCCTGGGCGCGGCGCAGTTTTGTGTCGATGAATCCGTGCGTTACGCGCGGGAGCGGAAGCCGTTCGGCAAGGCGCTGGCCGAGAACCAGGCGATCCAGTGGCCGCTGATCGAGTTGCAGACCCAGTGCGAGATGCTGCGCCTGCTGATCCGCAAGACGGCCTGGCAGATGGACAACATGGAGCACAAGGAGATCGAGCGGACGATCTCGGACAAGGTCTCCATGTGCAACTACTGGGCGAACCGGCTGGTCTGCGAGGCGGCCGACCGGGCGATGCAGGTGCACGGCGGCATCGGCTATTCGCGCCACAAGCCCTTCGAGCACATCTTCCGCCACCACCGCCGCTATCGCATCACCGAGGGCTCGGAGGAGATCCAGATGCGCAAGGTGGGCGCCTACCTCTTCGGCTACCTGGGCCCGAAGCGGGCGGACCCGTTCTTCAAGGCGCACAACGAGGCGGAGAAGGCGGCCAAGGGCGCAGACTACGTCCAGCCCGTGCCGGCGCACCACAACGCATCGCGCTAGGCGGCGGCCTCCGCCGCCGCGTACAGCCTGTCGAACACCGGCGGCAGGCTGTCGGGGAGGCCCAGAAGGGGGCCGGACGACAGGAGTAGCACCACCTCGTCGCCGCTCAGGCGGCTGAGGGCGGCGGTGGCGGCTTCGGCGGTCTCGACCGCTTCGACCGGGACGCCCGTCGCGGCCACGCGGGCCAGGATCTCGGGCAGCGACGACTGCTGGTGGCTCGCCGCGCCGTGGGTCGGCGGCGGGATGACCAGCACGCGGGCCACGCCCTCGAACACCGTGTCGTACCAGGGCAGCGCGTCGCGGTTGCGCCAGGAGAAGGTGTGGGGCTCGAACACCACGGTCAGCGGGCGGGTCGGATAGTGCAGCAGCATGGCCTCGATGGCCGAACGGGCCTTCTCGTAGGAGCTGCCGAACCCCTCGATGACCGGAACGGACGAGGCCCTGGTCAGGCGGTCGAGGCGCCGCCGGATGCCGGCGAAGCTCTCGACGGCGCGGGCGAGGTCGGCCTCGGAAGCCAGCCCGCGCTCCAGCACGTAGGCCGAGACGCCGACGATGTTCTCGACGTTATGCTCGCCCAGCAGCGTGGTGGCGAGCGGCACGCGGCGGCCGCCGGGGCCCACGAGCGTGAAGCGGGTCACCTCGCCGTAGGCCACGTCCTCGCAGTACCAGCCGTCACACGCTGAGGTGTCGTACCAGACGACGCGCGAGGCGGCCTCGCCGGCGATCATGCGGATGGCGGGGTGCTCGCGGGCCACCAGCAGGCCCTCGGCGGGCAGCAGGCGCAGCAGCTCGCGGAACGGCTTCTCGTAGTCGGCGAAGGTCGGGAAGACGTTGACGTGGTCGTGGATCAGCGAAGTCAGCAGCACGTCGCGCGGGTGGTAGAGGACGAACTTCGAGCGCCGGTCGTTCGGGCCCACGATGTACTCGTCGCCCTCAAGGACCACCTCGGGCGCCACGCCCCAGTGGCCGGTGTCGGGCAGCGACGGCGAGATGGCGCCGATCATCCAGCCGGCGTCGCGGCCGCTCGTCCGCAGCACATGGGCCAGGAGCGCCGTGCAGGTGGACTTGCCGAACGAGCCGGCGACCACGGTGTTGCGCTTGATCCCGGTCGCCTCGCCGACCAGTTCCGGGAAGGTCGTGACGCGCACGCCGCGCGCGCGGGCCGCCTTCACCTCGACGTTCGATTCGCCGCCCAGCTTGGCCGACGCGCCCAGCACCAGGAGGTCCAGCCCCTCCGGGAGATTCGCCGGATCGAACCGCCAAGAGATCGGGAATCCCAGGCCCTCGACGTAGGTCGACATGGGCGGGAACACGTCCTCGTCCGAGCCGGTGATCGCATGCCCCGCCTCGCGCATCATCAGCGCCGCCGCGGCCATGCCCGCGCCCGCGATGCCGGTGAAATGGATGCGCATCGGCCCTCTTTTCAAGCTGTCGGCGTCTCGTGATCGACCGATCCGCAGCCTTCGTCCAGCCCCGCGCGACAATGCGCCCGTCGCGCGAGTCCCGCACGCTCCGCGCGAAGCTTGGCCATGGGGTCACCGCGCCCCCGCGCGATTAACTTCAGCTTAACCACAGAAGCCGAGTCTCAGGGCGTCTTCTTCGAAGACACCCCACCATCACCGAACTTTTTGTGTGGCCCGGCGCTCGCGCCGGGCTTCTTTCGTCAGATCACACTCGCGCGCTCGAGATCGCAGCGATGACCTGTCGGGCTTGCAGCCAGGCGCCTCGCGACCTCAGCGCGCTCGGCCGCGCCGCCCTTGCGGATGTAGGCCAACTCCTCCGCGGTCAAGAGGACGATCGGCACGATGCGGACCGGCGACAGCGGCATGCCGGGGACCGACACGGGAAAGTCGGGGGTCGGCGCGCCCAGGAGGAACCCGAGAGAGTCGTCGAGGATGAAGCGTGAAGGCACCTGTCCCGCGATCCTGGGCGAGCCGGACGCACCGGGCGCTTCCGTCGAGATGAACCCGCCGAAGTCGTCCAGCCGGTCCACGATGCCCCCGACACCGGCGACCGTGGAGGCCATGGTCACGAGGACATCGAAGGCCCAGCTCTCCTTCAGCCGGTCGATTCCGCCTCCGGGCGGATCGGCGAGTTCGTCCGGAATGTGCGCGGTCTCCAGCATCAGCTCCATCTCGAAGCCGTTGCCCTCCTCAGCATCGTCGAACGGATCCGACATCCCATCGGTCGCCAGGATCACGGACGAGCCGCGGCGCACAACGCGGTAGGCCTGCCGAAGCGTCGGCCAGGCGGGTTCACCCATCAGGCCCGGACTGATCAGATGCGAGATGACATCGGGTTCGACCTCGCCGATCGAGGCCCAGTAGCGATCGCGAGCGTTCGCGCTGGCCTGGAAGGCCGGATTTTCCGCGGGAGAAGCCTGAGGTTCCGGAGGTGGAACGGCCGCTGGCGGCGACGGCCGCGAGATCGGAGCCTGCGGTGCGGGGGCCTCGAAACGCCCGCCGCCGAACAGTCGTCGAAAGAAATCCCCGATGGCCACGCGCGCTTCCCCTCCGCCACCTTCGCAACGCGGAGGCCGCCAGCCAAGGCGTGACGGTATCCACGGGGCGTCCTGCAACACGGTCCTCGCCCCGCTTGCACATCCCAACGGCGCGCAGTATACGCCCGCCCTCTCGACGGTGATCCCCGATAGCTCAGTTGGTAGAGCAGTCGGCTGTTAACCGACTTGTCGTAGGTTCGAGTCCTACTCGGGGAGCCATCGAGACCTTCCGGACAACCTGATCCGCACGGCGCGCACGCTTCGCGGCGCCGTACCGGTGTTCGCGCGTTTGGTCGCGGCGAAGGCCCTGGCGCAACGGCCCCGCCTCGCCATATGGAGGGTCCCCTGCCCGCTCCGGACCAGATGCCCGACCTGACGCACCACCTGGCCACGCTCGGGCCCTTCGCGATCCTGGTCGGCTCGGCCGTCGAGGGGCAGCTTTCGGCCATGGCCGGCGGGGTGATGGCGCGCGAGCACCTGATGTCGCCGCTGGCCGTGTTCGCCGCCGCCGTCGCGGGCACCGCCCTGGTGGACTACATCCTCTTCGTCCTGGGCCGCAGCTTCCGCAGGAGCGGCTTCGTGACCAAGGCGTCGAAGCGCCGGAGCTTCGCCAAGGCCGTCGAGCTGATCGAGCGCTTCCCCACCGGCTTCATCCTCAGCTTCCGCTTCATCTACGGCCTGCGCGCCGCCGGCCCGGTCGCCATCGGCGTCACACGGATCGGGCACCGGCGGTTCGCCGTGCTGAACGTCGTCGGCGCGCTCATATGGGCGACGGTGTGCGTCGGGCTGGGCTACCTGATCGGGCCCGCGCTGATGACGCTGATGCACAGCACCGCCGGCGAGGCCGCGCCCATCGTCGTCGCGGCGCTGTTCGCCGCGGTGATCGCCGGCGTCCTGCTGTGGCGCCGACGCGGCAAGGACGAGACGCCGGAGTCGGTGCTCGACTGAATCGTCCCGAAACACCGCGTCAGCGCCGCGAATTCGACACCAAGCCCACCAAGGTCACGAAGAGGCTGGCGTCGCCCTTGGCGCCCTTGGCGGCCTTGGTGGTTCGAAACGACAGCGCCTGCGGCGCGCAGACGGTCGCCGGCTCATCCCTCGGAGACCGGGCCTTCGGGTCCTAAGCGGCCGTGTAGCCGCCGTCGATGACCAGTTCCGAGCCGGTCATGAAGCTCGACTCGTCGGAGGCGAGGAAGACGATGGCGTCGGCGATCTCGCGCGCCATGCCGAGGCGGCCCAGGGCGTGGCGCGAAACGATCATGTCGCGCATCTCGTTCTCGCTTTCGGAGTTGCGGAACGTGTTCCAGACCATCGGCGTCTCGATGAAGCCGGGATGCACCGAGTTGATCCGCACTCCCGCCGGCGCCAGCTCCAGGGCGACGGCCTTGGTGAGCAGCGCCACCCCGCCCTTGGACGCGCAGTAGGCCGAGGCGCCGGGCAGGCCCACCTTGCCGAGGATCGACGACAGGTTGACGACCGAGCCGCCGCCCTGCGCCACCATGATCGGGGCCACGTGGCGGACGCCCAGGAAGGTCCCGTCGAGGTTGATGCCGACGATGCGCCGCCAGACCTCCAGCGTCGCTTCCAGGATGGGCTGGCCGCCGTCGGCCACGCCCGCGGAGTTGACCAGCACGTCGATGCGGCCGTGGCGCGCCATCGTGGCGGCGACCACCTCGGCCCAGCGGGCGTCGTCGGTGACGTCCTGGGTGAGGAAGCAGGCCTCGCCGCCCGCCGCCAGGATCTCGTCGGCCACCGCCTGGCCGGCCTCGGCGGCGAGGTCGGTCAGCACGACCTTCGCGCCCTCGCGCGCCAGCCGGCGGCCGCTCTCGGCCCCCAGGCCCGACGCCCCGCCCGTCACCAGCGCCACCTTGCCCTCGACCCGTCCCGCCATCGCCGCCTCCCGTTGTTTCGCGCCAGCCTAGAGCGGCGCCGTGGCGTCAGACGAGGACGCCCTGCCCGCTACCAGACCCCGGTGTTGGGCATCGAGGCCCAGGGTTCGGCCGGCGGCAGGGCCGGGCCGGCCTGGAGCAGTTCGACCGAGATGTTGTCGGGCGAGCGGACGAAGGCCATGCGGCCGTCGCGCGGCGGGCGGTTGATGACGACGCCGGCGTCCTTCAGGCGCTGGCAGGTCGCGTAGATGTCGTCGACGGCGTAGGCCAGGTGGCCGAAGTTGCGGCCGCCCGTGTAGGCCTCCGGGTCCCAGTTGTAGGTCAGCTCGACCATCGGCGCCTTCTGCTGGCGCGCGGCCGCCTCGTCGCCCGGCGCGCAGAGGAACACCAGGGTGAAGCGGCCCGCCTCGCTCTCCGAGCGCGAGACTTCCTTAAGGCCGAGCTTGTCACAATAGAACGCGAGGGAGGCGTCGAGGTCGGTCACGCGGACCATGGTGTGCAGGTACTTCACGGCGGAACGGTCCTTGAGCGGTCGCACGGGTGGCGATTCGGTCGCTTACCCTGTAAAATCGCACGGAGGTTGCGTGTGGAGCGCAAATCTTCGCCGCGTTGCAGTCAGGGTTCGCTGCGGCCAATTAGACCCGCCGGCCTACGTGACCGCAAATTCATTTGCGATCGCATAACGGCGGCATCACAAGCACCACAAGCCACGAAAGATGGCGATACGGGCGTGACTGGGATGGTTGTCGTCGCGTCCGCAGCTAAGCCGGGGATGAGAGTTTCATGCGACTGAAGCCGCAGTATGTTTTCGTCATCGCCGTCGCGGCGGTGCTTTTCCTCGCGTTCCTGCTGGGCTCGGTCTTCGGCGGCGGCGGCCGCAAGGCCCAGGCCAAGGCCCCCGCGCCGGCGGAGGCCAACGCGGTCCCCGGCGTCCAGGTCACGCTCGCCCCCGAGCAGATCCGCGAATCCGAGGTCGTCATGCGGGGCCGCACCGAAGCGGCGCGCACGGTCGTGGTCCGCGCCGAGACCGCCGGGATCGTCGCCTCCACGCCGACGCCTCAGGGCGCGTTCGTGCGCCAGGGCCAGGTGCTGTGCCGCCTGTCGGTGGATGCGCGCCAGGCCGCGCTGGACCAGGCCAAGGCGGCGCTCTCCATGCGCCAGCTTCAGCGCAAGGCCGCCGCCGACCTCGCCGAGAAGGGCTACCGCTCGCCGACCCAGGTGCTGGAGGCGCAGGCCAACCTCGACGCGGCCCACGCCCAGGTGCGCGCCGCCGAGATCGCGCTGGGCCAGGTGAACATCCGCGCCCCCTACTCCGGCGTGTTCGACCACCGCGACGCCGAGATCGGGACCTACCTGTCGCCCGGCCAGCCGTGCGGCACGATGATCGAGCTGGACCCGCTGCTGGTGGTGGGCGACGCGCCCGAGACCGAGGCGGCCAAGCTGCGCGTGGGCGCGCCGGCCACGGCGCGGCTGGTGAGCGGCCACGCGCTGAACGGCGTCGTCCGCTACGTCTCGCGCGACAGCGATCCGCAGACCCGCACCTACCGGGTCGAGGTGTCGGTGCGCAATCCGGGCAACACCGTGCGCTCGGGCCTCTCGGCCGAGCTGCGGGTCGGCGCGGGCGCGGGCGCGGCCCACCTGGTGCCGGTGTCGTCGCTGGTGCTGGACAGCGCCGGCCGCCAGGGCGTGCGCTACGTGCTGGCCGACAACCGCGTCGCCTTCGCGCCCGTCAAGGTGCTGGAGGAGACGCCGCAGGGCATGTGGGTCTCGGGCCTCTCGGGCCAGGTTCGCGTGATCACGGTCGGCCAGTCGTTCGTGGCCGACGGTCAGAAGGTTCGGGTCGCGGTCGCCCGCTAGGGCGCCCTGCGGCGGGCGCTCGGGCGAGCGCCCTTGCTCTAAGGTTTTGGAGCGCTCCGGCGGAGCGCTCCGGGGAGAAAGTCCATGATCGGTCCGCTGATCGACGGAGCCATCAAGCGGCGGAAGGTGGTGCTGGGCGTAACGCTCATCGCCGCCATCTTCGGTCTGTTCGCCTACCTGAACATGCCGCGGGAATCGCAGCCCGACATCGACCTGCCCTACATCTCGGTGATCGTGCCCTACCCCGGCGTGTCGCCCGAGGACGCCGAGCGCCTGCTGGTGAAGCCGCTGGAGCTCGAACTCCAGACGATGGAGGGGATCGAATCCATGAACGCCGTGGCCCGCCAGGGCTCGGCGGTCGTCACCCTCGAATTCGAGGCCGACTTCAACAAGGACAAGGCGCTGCAGGACGTCCGCGCCAAGGTCGACCTCGCCCGCGGCAAGTTCCCGCCCGACGCCGAAGAGCCGATCATCCAGGAGCAGAACTTCTCGGGCGAGCCGATCATCGGCATCGTCGTCTCGGGCGCGGCGCCCGAGCGCGAGCTGCACCGCGTCGCCACCGCGCTCAAGGAGAAGCTGGAAGGCACCGAGGGCGTGCTCGAGGTCTACATGGCCGGCGGCCGCGAGGAGGTGCTCGAGGTCAATATCGATCCGTTGCGGATGGAGGCCTACAACGTCACCACCAGCGAGGTTTCCCAGGTCATCGGCCGCAACAACCAGCTCGTGCCGGCGGGCAACCTGCGCTCGGGCCCGGGCCAGTTCGCCGTGAAGGTGCCGGGCGTCGTCGAGGAGCCCGCGGACATCCTGTCGCTGCCGATCAAGAAGGCCGGCGACCGCGTCGTCACCATGGGCGACATCGGCGACGTGCGCCGCACCTTCAAGGAAGCCAGCTCCATCAGCCGCTTCAACGGCCACCCCGCCTTCGTGCTGGAGGTCTCCAAGCGCGGCGGGGCCAACATCCTCGAAACCGTGAAGACGGTGCGCGAGGTCACCGACGCCGAGGCGAAGAAGTGGCCGTCGACGGTCAAGCTCGACTACCTCTACGACGAGAGCGACTTCATCGGCCGTACGCTGGTGGTGCTGGAGTCCGGCCTGCTGATGGCCAGCCTGCTGGTGATGATGATCATCGTGGCCAGCCTGGGCATCCGCCAGGGCCTGATGGTCGGCGCCTCGATCCCGATCTGCTTCCTGCTGGCCTTCCTGATCATGACCGGCATGGGCGTGACGCTGAACATGATGGTGATGTTCGGCCTCGTGCTGGCGGTCGGCATCCTGGTCGACGGCGGCATCGTGGTGGTGGAATACGCCGACCGCCGCATGGCCGAGGGCCTGCCCAAGACCGAGGCGTTCACGGCGGCCGGCAAGCGCATGTTCTGGCCCGTGGCCAACGGCACGCTGACCACGCTCTGCGCCTTCGTGCCCTTCATGTTCTGGAACTCGATCGCCGGGAAGTTCATGAGCTTCCTGCCGCTGACGCTGTTCTTCGTGCTGGGCTGCTCGATCTTCGTGGCGCTGATCTTCACGCCGGCCCTGGGCTCGATCTTCGCGCGCAAGACCGCCGTCGACGAGGAGCACCTGGCCGAGATCGCCAAGTCGGAGCACGGCGACCCCACGGAGATGAAGGGCTTCATGGGCTGGTACGCCCGCTCGCTGACGGCGATGACGCATCACCCGACCCGGACGTTCGCGGGCGGATTCCTGCTGGTCGCCGCGATCATGGCCTGGTTCGTCATGACGCCGCACAAGACCGAGTTCTTCTTCACCGACGACCCCGAGTTCACCCAGGTGTTCGTGAAGGCCCGCGGCAACCTCTCGCCCGAGGCGCAGGACGCGCTCACCAAGCAGGTCGAGGCCAAGCTCGCGGGCATCAAGGGCGTGGAGTCGTTCTACGTGCGCGCGGGCGGGTTCACCTCGAACGGCGGGCCGAACTCGGCGCCGAACGACACCGTGGGCCGCATCCGCGTCGACTTCCTCGACTACGAGGACCGCCTCGCGCTGGGGCTGAGCGGCAAGGACATCGAGAACACCGTCCGCTCGAAGCTGGGCGAGATCCCCGGCCTGCAGCTCGAGGTGCGCGGTCCGCAGAACGGGCCGCCGGTGGGCAAGGACATCCAGGTCCAGCTCTCCAGCCACGACCCGGCCCAACTGAACGACGCCGCCGACATCGTGAAGGCCCGCTTCGCCCAGGACCGCCAGCTCATGGAGCTGGAGGACAACCGCACCTCGCCGGGCATCGAGTGGAACCTGGCGGTGGACCGGCAGGCCGCCGGCCGCTATGGCGTCGACGTGCTGTCGGTGGGCCAGACCATCCAGTTCCTGACCGGCGGCGTGCTGATGGGCCGCTTCCGCCCCGACGACGCCGAGGACGAGCTCGACATCCGCGTCCGCTTCCCGGCCAGCGACCGCAACGTGGCGGCCCTGGACCAGCTCAAGATCACCACGCCGCAGGGCCCGGTGCCGGCCAGCTACTTCATCAAGCGCGTACCCGCCCAGCAGGTGACGCAGATCCAGCGCCGCGACGGCCAGCGCCTGGTGATCGTCCAGGCCAACATGGTCGGCGACGCCGCCTCGAACCTGAAGATCAACGCGCTGCGGCCCTCGCTCTCGAAGGCGCTCGACGCGTACCCGGAGGTGAGCTGGAAGTTCATCGGGGCCGACGAGGAGGGCCAGAAGGCGGCGGGCTTCTTCGTCGCGGCCATGGCCGCCAGCCTCTTCATGATGTTCGTCATCCTGCTCTGGCAGTTCAACAGCTTCTACGGCGTGTTCGTCACGCTGTCGGCGGTGATCCTGTCGACCGTCGGCGTGCTGCTGGGCGTGCAGGTGAACCTCGGCAACACCTTCCCCTACATCTCGGTGATCATGCTGGGCACGGGGGTGGTGGCGCTGTTCGGGGTGGTCGTGGGCCACAACATCGTGCTGGTCGACACCTACTACCACCTGCGCCACGCCGGCTATGCGGCCGACGAGGCGGCGATCCGGGCGGCGGCCCAGCGCTTCCGGCCGGTGGTGCTGACCACGATGGTGACGGTGGTGGGCCTCCTGCCGCTGATGTTCCAGATCCACCCGAACTTCCACACCCTGCACCTCGAGTACAAGGCGCCCGGCTCCACCTGGTGGGTCCAGCTCTCGGCGTCGGTGGTCTGGGGCCTGTCGTTCGCGACCCTGCTGACCCTGGTGCTGACGCCGGTGATGCTGGCCGCGCCCAAGGTCTATTCGCGGCGGTTCGGCTGGCTTCGCGACCACACGGTGGGCCGGCCCATGACCGGGCGCGGGAAGGCGCCGCGGCCGACCGTGCTCGGCGGCAACGACGACCTCCCGAAGGCTGCGGAGTAGCCGCCGCCCGCGCACCGGAGGCCTTGCGCCGGGGCGGGATCGGGCCGACGCTGGCGGGCATGAAGCTCGCCATCGCGCTCGCCGCCTCCGTGTTCGCCGCCGCGCCGTCGGCGCTGGGGACCAGCCCCGGCCCCAGCCTGACGGGCATCGGCTTCATCTGCAGCGCCGAGCAGGCGGGCGGGTCCGGCGGACCGCTGGCGCTGATGAAGGACGTCGGCAACGGCGGGGCGCGGGCCGACACCGCCAACCCCGAGGCGCAGGCCTGGTTCGAGAACGCGCTCGACCTCTACCACGCCTTCAGCCACGACGAGACGAAGGCCGCCTTCGCCAGGGCCGCCGCGCTCGACCCCGCCTGCGCGCTCTGCGCCTGGGGCGTGGCGATGAGCCTGGGCCCCACGCTCAACACCCAGATGACCGAGGCCGAGCGCGTCGAGGCGCTGGCCATCGCCGACCGGGCCGCGACCCTGGTGAAGCCCGGCGACGCCCGCACCGCCGGCCTGATCGCCACCCTGCAGGGCCGCTATTCCGACGCGCCCGCCGCGGGCGGCGGCGAGATGGCCTACGGCAAGGCGCTGGACGCCCTGCTGGCGAAGAACCCCGGCGACGCGATGATCGCCAACCTCGCCGCCCACGCCCTGATCACGCCCGCGCGGCAGGACGACTATTCCGGCGTGCCCCGCGCCATCGCCATCCTGGAGGAGGTGCTGGCGGCAAAGCCCGACGACACGGCGGCGATCCACTACTACATCCACGCCACCGAGTTCGCGCAGAAGGCGCCGCTGGCCCTGCCCTACGCCGTGCGTCTCGACGACCTCGCCCCCGGCGCGGCGCACCTGGTCCACATGGGCACCCACACCCTGATGCGCGTGGGCCGCTACGAGGAGGTGGCCGTCACCAACGCCCAGGCGCTGAAGGTCGACGCCGAGACCCGCTCCGCGCTCGGCCCGACCGCGCGGCCGCTGACCCAGCGCTACTACACCCACAACTACCTGTTCGGCCTGGGCGGGGCGCTGATGGCCGGCGACGGGCCGCTGGCGGTGAAGTACGCCGACCACGCCGCCATCGCCTATCCGTCCTCCGCGCCCGAGGAGCGGCGCACGATGGCGCAGGCCCGCAGCCTCGTGGCGCTGGGCCGCTACGCGCCGGACCGCGCGCTGGCGGTGGCGGAGGACCCGCAGGCCCCGCGGCTCGTGCGCCTCTATCGCCACTACGCCCGCGGCGAGGCGCTGGCCGCGAAGCGCGACGTCGCCGGCGTGGCGCGCGAGGCCGAGGCCGTCGCGGCGCTCTCGGCGGAGGCCGCGAAGGACGCCGAGACCGGAAACGTGACGCTGGCCGACATCATGGAGGGCGTGCTGCGCGGCCGCGCCGCGATGCTGGCCGGCAAGCCCGCCGAGGCGGCGCTGCACTACCGCCGCGCGGCCGACGCGCAGGAGAAGGCCTTCCCCGTCCCGCGGAACTTCGACCCGCCGCCGTGGTGGTACCCGGTGCGCCGCAGCGTCGCCGCCGCCGAGTTGAAGGCCGGGCGCAAGGCGCAGGCCGCCGCCGCCGCCCGCGCCAGCCTCGCCGAGTGGCCGCACGACCCGCTGGCGCTGCGCGTCCTGGCCCAGGCTGACCGGAAGGACGCCGCCGCCAACCGCGCCGAGGCTCGGAAGGTCTGGCAGGGCGACCTCGCCAAGGCGCCCCTCGACCTCACCTGACCGCTCGTCGCTGCGGCAGGCGGTAACGCCGGCGCGCAACGTTACGCATCCCTCACTTGCCCGCCGCGCGGGCAGCGGGCAGCTTCACCGCCAGGGACGGGGTGAAAGTGAGCCTATGCTTTCGATTAGCGGCCTGACGCACGTCTACCCGAACGGGACGCGCGCGCTCGACGGAGTCGACCTTTCCATCGGCAAGGGCATGTTCGGCCTGCTGGGCCCCAACGGCGCCGGCAAGTCGACCCTCATGCGCGCCATCGCCACGCTGCAGACGCCCACCAGCGGGTCGATCACCTTCGGCGACATCGACGTCGTCGCCGAGCCGCAGAAGCTGCGCCGCACCCTGGGCTACCTGCCGCAGGACTTCGGGGTCTACCCGCGCGTGTCCGCCGCCGACCTGCTCGACCACATGGCCGTCCTGAAGGGGATCGCCGACCGCGGCGAGCGCAAGGACACCGTCGAGACCCTGCTGCAGCAGGTGAACCTCTGGGACGTGCGCAGGAAGGCCGTCGCCGGCTACTCCGGCGGCATGCGCCAGCGCTTCGGCATCGCCCAGGCGTTGATCGGCCAGCCGCAGCTCATCATCGTCGACGAGCCCACCGCCGGCCTCGATCCCGAGGAGCGCAACCGCTTCCTGAACCTGCTGGCCGAGATCGGCGAGAACGTGGTGGTGATCCTGTCGACCCACATCGTGGACGACGTCTCCGACCTCTGCCCGCGCATGGCCGTCCTGGCCGGCGGCCGGATCCTCACGGAAGGCGCCCCGTCCGCCCTGATCGGCGAGCTCTCGGGCAAGGTCTGGAAGAAGACCATCGACCGCGCCGACCTCGACGGTGAGCGCGCCGCGCACCAGGTGATCTCGACCCGCCTCGCCGGCGGCCGCACGGTGATCCACGTGCTGGCCGACCGGAACCCGGGCGCCGGCTTCGAGCCGGTCCAGGGCGGGCTGGAAGACGTCTACTTCTCCACCCTGGCCGCCTCGCGGCGCGTCGCCGCCTAGGCCGCCCGGCATGTTCGGCAAGATCGCGGCCTTCGAGCTGCGCTACCAGATCCGGCAGCCGATCTTCTGGATCAGCGCGGTCGTCTTCTTCCTGATGCCCTACATCGGGGTGGTCAGCGACAACCTGACGATCGGCGCGCCCGGCAACATCCACAAGAACTCGCCCGCCGCCATCGCGCTCTGGATGGGCACGATGGCGACCATCTTCATGTTCGCCGCCACCGCCTTCGTGGCGAACGTCATCACGCGCGACGAGGAGACGGGCTTCGGCCCCATCGTGCGGTCCACGCGGATCAGCAGGTTCGACTACCTGTTCGGCCGCTTCGCCGGGGCGTTCGGCGCGGTGTCGCTGCTGTTCCTCGCCTCGCCGCTCGGGATGTTCGTCGGCGCGCTGATGCCGTGGATCGACCCCGACAAGCTGGGGCCGCACATGCTGGGGGCCTACGCCTTCGGCTACCTGTGGATCGCCCTGCCCTCGATCTTCCTGGTCTCGGCGCTGTTCTTCGCGGTCGCCACGATCACGCGCTCGATGATGGGGACCTACGTGGCGGCCGCGGCGTTCCTCGCCGCCTTCCTGGCGGCCGGCGTGATGCTGGCCGACCCCGACAAGCTGGCGATCGCGGCGATGATCGACCCGTTCGGCGGCGCGGCCTTCCAGCTCGCCACCCGCTACTACACCGCCGCCGACGCCAACACCCTGGTCCCGCCCATCGCCGGCGCCCTGCTCTGGAACCGCGTGGTCTGGATGCCCGTGGGCCTCGCCGCCCTCGCCGCGGCCTACGCCACCTTCCGCTTCGGCGAACGCGCCGGCCGCCGCCGCCCCGACAGGCCCGCCGCCGCGCCGGCCGCCCGCAGCGCGCCGGGGCCGCTGCCCAGGCCGCGGTTCAACGCCTTCACCGCCACGGTCCAGCTCTGGGAACGCACCCGCTTCGAGGTGAGCCAGACGTTCAAGAGCCCGGCCTTCGTCGTCCTGCTGCTGCTGGGCGTCTTCAACGCGCTGGGCAACCTGCTGGGCGGCGCCGAACTCGGCGGCGCGGCGCTCTATCCGGTCACGCGCTGGGTGATCGAGGTGCTGCAGGGCAGCTTCGTGATCCTGATCTGGGTCGTCGCCATCTACTACGCGGGCGAGCTGGTCTGGCGCGAGCGCGACCGGCGCACCCAGGAGCTGGTCGACGCCAGCGCCCTGCCCGACTGGGCGCTGATGGTCCCCAAGGCCTTCGCGCTGGTCCTGGTGATGGCCTCGATGCTGACGGTCGCGGCGCTGACCGGGATCGCGGTGCAACTGGGCAAGGGCTTCACCCAGATCGAGGTCACGCACTACGTCTTCTGGTACATCCTGCCCGGCGTCGTCGACTGGTCGCTGCTGGCGATCCTGGCGGTGTTCATCCAGGCGCTGTCGCCCAACAAGTTCGTCGGCTGGGGCATCCTGATCCTGGTGCTGGTCGCGCGCCTGGTGGCGCCGCGCCTGGGCTTCGAGCACGCGCTCTATCTCTACGGCGGCAAGCCCGCCTACCCCGGCTTCAACGGCGAGCCGCTCTCCGACATGAACGGCCAGGGGAACTTCGCCGCCATCGCCGCCTGGTTCCGCGCCTACTGGACGGCCTTCGCCGTCGTCCTGATGGTGATCGCCCATGCGCTGTGGCCGCGCGGCTCGGCCTGGCAGATGCGGGCGCGCCTGCGCCGCCTGCCGTCGCGGCTGAAGGGCGGGGCCGGCGTCGTGGGTGCGCTGGCGCTGGCGTCCTTCGTCGGCCTCGGGGTCTTCATCTTCCACAACACCAACCAGTTGAACGACTACCGCACCCGCATCGGCGACGAGGAATGGCTGGCCGACTACGAGAAGGCCTTCCTCAGGTACGAGACGCTGGCCCAGCCGTCGGTCACCGACGTGCAGCTCGACGTCCAGATCCATCCGAGGGCGCCGAAGCTGGTGACCGAGGGCGTCTACCATCTCGTCAACGACACCGGCGCGCCGGTCAGCGAGCTGCACGTGCGCCTCGACCGCGACACCAAGGCCCTGCAGATGAGCGTCAACGGCGCGTCGCGGGTGAAGACCTACGACCGCTACAACTACCGCGTCTTCACCTTCGACCGGCCGCTGATGCCCGGCGAGCGCACCGCGCTGTCGTTCCAGACGGTGATGGGCCAGGTCGGCTTCAGGAACTCGGGCAACATGACCCGGATCGTCGAGAACGGGACCTTCGTCGACAACTTCGAGTTCGGCCCCGTGGTGGGCATGGACCGCAGCCGCCTGCTGCAGGACCGGGTGAAGCGCAAGAAGTACGGCCTGGCGCCGCAGCTTCGGCCGCCGAAGCTGGAGAACCTCTCGGCCACGCGGCGCAACTACCTGGCCAACGCCGACTGGGTGAACGCCGACATCCGCGTGACCACCGACGCCGACCAGACGCCCGTCGCCCCCGGCTACCGCGTCTCGGACGAGACCAAGGGCGGGCGGCGCACCATCCGCTACCGCACCGACGCGCCGGTGCTGAACTTCTTCTCGGTGCAGTCGGCCCGCTACACGATCAAGCGCGAGGCCTACAAGGGCGTCGAGCTGGCCGTCTACTACGACGCCCAGCACCCCTGGAACGTCGAGCGGATGCTGGCGGCGCTGCGCACCGGGCTCGACTATTTCCAGGCCAACTTCAGCCCCTACCAGTTCCACCAGGCGCGGATCCTGGAGTTCCCCGGCTACGCCCGCTTCGCCCAGGCGTTCGCGAACACCATGCCCTATTCCGAGGCCATCGGCTTCGTCACCGACAACACCCGGCCCGACAAGATCGACTATCCGACCTACGTCACGGCCCACGAACTCGCCCACCAGTGGTGGGCCCACCAGATCATCGGCGCCGACATGCAGGGCGCGACCGCGCTCTCCGAGACGCTGGCCCAGTACTCGGCCCTGATCGTGATGGAGAAGACCTATGGCGCCGACGGCATCCGCAAGTTCCTGAAGTACGAACTGGACCGCTACCTGCGCTCGCGCGGCGGCGAACTGGTCGAGGAGTTGCCGCTGATCCGGGTCGAGAACCAGGACTACATCCACTACCGCAAGGGCTCGCTGGTCATGTACCTGCTGCGCGACCGGATCGGCGAGGCCAAGGTCAACGCGGCGCTGCGCCGGCTGCTGGGGCAGTACGCCTTCAAGGGCGCGCCCTACCCGCGCTCGCAGGACCTCGTCGATGCGCTGCGCGCCGAGGCCGGGAACGATCCCGCCGCCCAGCAGCTCATCACCGACCTCTTCGAGAAGATCACCCTCTACGACCTGCAGACCCGCTCGGCGGTCGCCAAGAAGCGCGCCGACGGCCGCTATGACGTGGTCCTGACGGTCGAGGCGAAGAAGGCCTATGCCGACGGCAAGGGCAAGGAGACGCCGGTGGCGATCCCGGCCACAGAGGCCTTCGACGTCGGCGTCTTCACCGCCGAGCCGGGCAAGCCCGGGTTCGGCAAGGCGAACGTCCTGGCGTTCAGGACGACGGGCCTGCGCAGCGGCGTCCAGACCCTTACGGTCACCGTGGACGGGCCGCCGAAGTTCGCCGGCGTGGACCCCTACAACAAGCTGATCGACCGCGCCTCCGTCGACAACGCGATCGCCGTGACCACCCGCTAGGATTCCGGACTCGATCACAGATGCGATAAAGTATCATAGATTCAATGATATAGATCGTCATCCCGGCCGCAGCGCAGCGGAGAGCCGGGACCCAGGACCACCGGACTCAGAGCTTGAACCCCCTGGGTCCCGGCTCTACGGGCCGAATACGGCCCTCCGGCCGGGATGACACTGTGTTTTTGCGGCAGCCCTATCGAGCACCCGCCCCTAGGCCGCCGCCACCATCATCACCACCGCCACGGCCACCGCCATGACGGAGAGGATCGTCGTGAACCTCATCTCCGTCCCCCCATCACCGGGGACGACGATGCCTCGCGCCGGAGCGGACGGCCTCCCCCGATCGGGGGCCTCTTGCGTCGCGCGAACAATTGCGGAACATTGAGCGTCGCCATGGCCCGCCCCCTCGCCATCGAAGACGCCGCTCCGCAGCCCGACTTCTGGCGGGTGAAGCCCGCGCCAGCGGAGAAGCCGCATTATGCCGGCCATCGCCAGCGGCTGCGCGAGCGGGCCGCGGCGGGCGGCCTGGCGGCCCTGCCGGACTATGAGGTGCTGGAACTGTTCCTCTTCCGCTCGATCCCGCAGGGCGACGTCAAGCCCCTGGCCAAGCAGCTCCTGGCCCGCTTCGGCTCGCTGGGCGGGGTCCTGGGCGCCACCGCCGAGGAGCTGCGCACCGTGAAGGGCGTGGGCGACGCGCTCGCCCTCGACCTCAGGCTCCTGCACGAGGCGTCGCTGCGCACGGCGAAGGAGCAGGTGGCGCGCCGCCCGGTGATCTCTTCCTGGAATGCGCTCCTCGCCTATGTGAAGGCCGCCATGGCCCACGAAGGCCGCGAACAGTTCCGCGTCCTCTTCCTGGACAAACGCAATAGCCTAATTGCGGATGAGGTCATGGGACATGGCACTGTGGACCACGCTCCCGTGTATCCGCGCGAAGTGGTTAGACGCGCATTGGAGCTATCCGCCAGCGCGATCATTTTGGTGCATAACCATCCGTCTGGCGATCCTACCCCATCGCAGGCGGATATCGAGATGACGCGCCAAGTGATCGAAGCCGGTCGTTCGTTACGGATCGCTATCCATGATCACTTGGTCGTTGGTCGTGATGGTGTCGCCAGCTTCAAGGCTCTCGGACTGCTCTGAAACGCACTCAGCAATTGCGCTTCTGGCGAGCAGGTCGCGCGTAGGTTAAGTCAAAGCTCGAAGATGGGGGCTGACCGATGACTGAGAGCGCAGGCGGAAATCTGATCGTCATTCCAGTAGGCGAATGGACAGGCTTAGCGAAGGTTCTGTTTGTCTCGACCTATTTCGCGGATGTGGTCCTGATTAAGTTGTTTCGATTGAAGATAGCGAGCACACAGCGAGTCGATCCAACAGATTTCCACGGCCCTTTCGACCTGTATTACACAAGTGTGGAGCCAATTCGGCGAAGGCGTTGGAAGAAAATCGGGACTGAAGAGGTTTCAGCGTCTGAATTCGCGCTGACTAAGCGAACGAGCGGCGGTGAAATATGGATTGGAGATCAACACATCGGCCCTGCGTCCGACATGGACTTGGCCACGCTTCCAAAGATGCAAATCTTCGGATTCAAGCTCATCGAGAAGTATGCCGACCGGATGGTAGCTGCCTCATAGTGGCTTAGGCGTTCCGCAAAACGCCGTCTTCCTCGACAAACGCAATAGCCTAATTGCGGATGAGGTGATGGGGCACGGCACCGTGGACCATGCCCCGGTGTATCCTCGCGAGGTGGTAAGGCGTGCTTTGGAGCTATCGGCCAGCGCGATCATCTTGGTCCACAACCACCCGAGCGGCGTCCCCACGCCCTCGCCGGCCGACGTCGACATGACCCGCCAGATCGTCGAGGCCGCCCGCCCCATGCGCATCGCCATCCACGACCACCTGGTCGTCGGCCGCGACGGCGTCGCCAGCTTCAAGGCGCTGGGCCTGATGTGATGTCGGCGGGTCGGCCCCAACGCGAACCTCCCCCATTCACGGGCAGGGC
>NZ_JAHBYD010000023.1 GCF_019636135.1 Phenylobacterium sp. | reverse complement strand
CCGCCGCGACCGAGCTGGCGGCGATCGACGCGGGCCAGAAGAGGATCCGCGCCGCGGCCGACCGGGCCGTCGCCGCCGCCCAGCGCGGCGATGCGCGCGCGGTGAACGCGGCGCGGGCCGAGGCCGACCAGGCGCACAAGGCGCACGACGACGGGCTGGCGGCGCTCCGGGCCACGGCGGCGGCGCAGACCACCGCGCTGGACGCGGCGATCGCCCAGTGCGCCGCGACGCCCGAGCTCGCGGCCTACGAGGGCTGTACAGCGCTGGCCGCCGAGCAGGCGACGCTCACCGCCGCCATCGACAGGCTGGGCAAGCGCTACCAGGCCGCCGACGCCGCCTACCCCGCCGACCGCGCCCGCATCGAGGAAGCCTCGGCCACCGTGGCGCTGAGCGCGATCCGCTAGTTCCGGCAGAGGCCGATCAGGCGCCGCTTGCGCTTTTGCACATCTGGAACATAAGAAGAACTTACGCCAGAGTGCGACGTCGCCAAAACCGGGATGACACGTGTTTTTGAGACGCTGACTCAGCTCGTCGAGCCGCCGTCGACGACGATGGTCTGCCCCGTCGTCCAGGCGCCGGCGCGGCTGGCGAGGTAGACGGCGGCGCCGGCGAGGTCGTCGGGCTCGCCCAGGCGGCGCAGCGGGGTGCCGGAGGAGGCGCGTTCCTCGCCCGCCGGATTGTCCCACAGCGCCTTGGCGAAGTCGGTCTTCACCAGGCCCGGCGCCACGCAGTTCACGCGGATGTTGTAGGGGCCGAGCTCGCCGGCGAGGTTGCGGGCGAGCTGCATGTCGGCGGCCTTGGAGATGCAGTAGGCGCCGATCACCTGGCTGCCGCGCAGGCCGCCGATGGACGAGATGATGATGATCGACCCGTCCATGCGGGCCTTCATCTCGGGCGCCACCATCTGGATCATCCAGTTGTTGGCGACGATGTTGTTGGACAGGATCTTGTTGAAGGCGTCGTCGCTGATGTCGAGCTGGCTGCCATAGAACGGGTTCGACGCGGCGTTGCAGACCAGGATGTCGATCTGGCCGAACGCCTTGCGCGTCTCGTCCATGAGGCGCTGCAGGTCCTCCTTCGACGAGATGTTGGCGGGCACGGCGATGGCGTGGCCCGGATACTCGGCGTTGATGCCGGCGGCCACCTCGTCGCAGGGGCCGGCCTTGCGGGACGAGATCACCACCTTGGCGCCCTGCTGGGCCATGCGCTCGGCGATGGCGCGGCCGATGCCGCGCGACGAGCCGGTGATGACGGCCACCTTGCCGGTGAGATCGAAGAGGCCCTTGGCGCTCACCTTGGGGGCTTCCAGTACGGCCATCGCGGGCTCCTCCAAACACTTGTTTAAGTTGGCGGCCATTTGCGATGGGTGGTGACGTGCGGTCAAGCCGTCCCAAAACGAGATGACACCTCGACGGAGGGACGGCAAAGCTGCGCGGGAGGTCGGAGGGGTTCGATGATGCGTGTCGTGGGGCGGGTTCTGCTGGGGCTGCTGCTGGTCGTCGTGGTGCTGGCGGTGGTGGTCGTGGCGCGGACGCTGACGTTCAGGCCGGCCGGGATGGCGGACCTGGCGGACGTGAAGGTCGCGCCGGCGATCGCCGTCGACGTGAACCTCGCCGCGCAGCATCTCAGCCAGGCGATCCAGATCCCGACCGTGCGCCACCAGGAGCGCGCCGAGGACGTCGACGCCGAGTGGACGAAGCTGCACGAGATGCTGGCGCAGACCTATCCGCTGAGCCACACGGCGATGCAGCAGGTGGAGCTGGCCAGCCGGACGCTGGTGATGACCTGGCCCGGGAGCGACCCGTCGCTCGCGCCCATCGTCCTGATGGCGCACCAGGACGTGGTGCCGGTGACGGCCGGGACGGAAGGCGACTGGAAGCATCCGCCGTTCGGCGGCGCGATCGCCGAGGGCGCGGTCTGGGGCCGGGGCGCCATCGACGACAAGGGCTCGCTGATCGGCATCTTCGAGTCGACGGAAGCGCTGCTGAAGCAGGGGTTCAAGCCGAAGCGGACGGTGATCGTCGTCTCGGGCGGCGACGAGGAGGCCATCGGCCAGGGCGCGCCGGCCGCGGCGGCCTACCTCAAGAGCCAGGGGATCACCGCCGAGTTCGTGCTCGACGAGGGCCTCGCGGTGCTGCTGAAGAACCCGGTCAGCGGCGGCAAGCTGGCGGTGATCGGCACGGCCGAGAAGGGCTATGCGACGCTGAAGGTGACCGCGCCGGCGACGGGCGGCCACTCTTCGGCCCCGCCGGCCGACGGCGGCGGCGTGGTGACGCTGGCGCGCGCGGTGACGGCGATCTCGGAGAAGGGCTTCCCGCTGAAGTTCACTGGCCCCGGCGCCGACATGGTCCGCTCGCTGGCGCCGACCGCGCCCTTCGCCATCCGCATGGCCGTGGCCAACGAGTGGCTGTTCGGGCCGCTGATGACCAAGCAGGCGGCGGCGACGCCCTCGGGCGCGGCCCTGCTGCACACCACCATCGCGCCCACCATGCTGAAGGGCAGCCCGAAGGAGAACGTGCTGCCGCAGGACGCCACGGCCTTCATCAACTACCGCATCGCGCCGGGCGACACCTCGGCCACCGTGATGGCGCGGGCCAGGAACGCGGTGGGGACCTTGCCGGTGGAACTCGCCTGGACCCGCACGCCGAACGAGCCGTCGCCGGTGTCGTCGACCCGTTCGTGGGGTTGGAAGATGGTGGCCGCGACCGCGGCGGCGGTGGCGCAGGCGCCGGTGGCGCCCAGCCTGGTGACCGCCGGCACCGACAGCCGCTACCTCGCGCCGGTGGCCAAGGACGTCTACCGCTTCCAGCCCGTGGAGTTCGAGATGAGCGACATCGAGATGATCCACGGCACCAACGAGCACATGACGCTGAAGAACCTGGAGAAGATGGTCCAGTTCTACGCCCGCCTGATCGTGACGAGCGCGGGGTAGCGCGGCCGCTCTCCCCAACGTTGTCATCCCGGTCCTCGCCTCGCGGTGAAACCGGGATGACAGGCGGGGGTGCGCCTGCCACGCTGTTCGCGACCCTCCGGGAGAAGCCCATGAACGACGTTCCCGCCTCCAAGCTCGCCCGCGACCCGCGCATCGACCCGCGCATCAAGGCCGTCTTCGGCTGGCCCGACCGTCCGCCGGTGGGCGACATCGCCAGCCGCGAGGCCCTCATCGCCGAGGCCAACACGCCGATGGCGCTGGCCGCCGAGGCCGCCATGCAGGGCCTGTTCGACGCCTGCGACAGCGAGGCCAACGCGCCGTCCAGGGGCCTCTCCATCCGCCGCGAGACCTTCGTCTCCCAGCCCGACGGCAACACCATCCAGGCCGCCGTCATCCGCCCCGACACGTCTGAGAAACTCCCGGGCGTCGTCTACATCCACGGCGGCGGCATGCAGACCATGAGCGCCTTCAACGGCATGTACGCCTCATGGGGCCGCATCATCGCGAGCATGGGCGTCACCGTCGTCATGCCCGACTTCCGCAACGCGCTGCGCCCCAGCAGCGCGCCCGAGGTGCTGCCGTTCCCGGCCGGGCTCAACGACTGCGTCAGCGCCGTGAAATGGGCCCACGCCAACGCCGAGGCGCTGGGCTTCGACCCCGATCGCCTGATCGTCGCGGGCGAGAGCGGCGGCGGCAACCTCACGCTCGCCACCGGCCTCAAGCTCCTGAAGGACGGCGACGTCGGGCTCATCAAGGGCCTCTACGCGCTCTGCCCCTACATCGCCGGCCAATGGCCGCACCCCGACAACCCGTCGTCGGTCGAGAACAACGGCCTGCTGCTGGAACTGCACAACAACCGCGGCGCCATGGCCTACGGCATCGAGGCGTTCGAGGCGAACGACCCGCTCGCCTGGCCCGGCTTCGCCAGCGAGGCCGACGTCCGCGGCCTGCCGCCCGTGGTCATCAGCGTCAACGAGTGCGACCCGCTGCGGGACGAGGGCGTCGGCTTCTATCGCCTGCTGCTGCGCGCCGGCCAGCCCGCCCGCTGCCGCCAGGTGATGGGCACGATCCACGGCACGGAGGTCTTCTCCATCGCCTGCCCCGAGATCAGCCGCGACACCGCCGCCGACCTCGCCCGCTTCGCCCGCGGAGACTGACGGGCGCAATGCCCGCCGCGCCGCCGAGGCGGGCCCCGAGGCCCTGAAGGGACGAACCCTGTTGCCGCAGAGTCGCCCCAGGCCCTACCGTCCCCTCCAACGAACGGGCGGGGAGACACGGGCATGGCGGCGGCCGGGGCGGGGGCGGGATCAGCTCCGAAGGGGACCGCGATGGTGGTCGCGGGCGCATCGGTCGGCACCGTCTTCGAGTGGTACGACTTCTACCTCTACGGCTCGCTCGCCTCCTTCATCACCACCCATTTCTTCTCAGGCGTGAACGAGGTCACGGGCTACATCTTCGCGCTGCTGGCCTTCGCCGCCGGGTTCGCCGTCCGGCCGTTCGGGGCCATCGTCTTCGGCCGCCTGGGCGACCTCTGGGGCCGCAAGAACACCTTCCTCGTCACCATGCTGCTGATGGGGAGCTCCACCTTCGTGGTGGGCCTCCTGCCCAGCTACGAGACCATCGGGGTCGCCGCGCCCGTCCTGCTCATCACCCTTCGCCTCGTGCAGGGCCTGGCTCTGGGCGGCGAATACGGCGGGGCGGCCACCTACGTCGCCGAGCACGCGCCGCCGGGCAAACGCGGCCTCTACACGAGCTGGATCCAGACGACCGCCACGGCGGGCCTGTTCCTGTCGCTGGTGGTGATCCTCATCGTCCGCGGCCAGGTGGGCGAGGACGCCTTCAAGGCCTGGGGCTGGCGCGTGCCGTTCCTGGTCTCGATCCTGCTGCTGGGCGCCTCGCTGTGGATCCGGCTGCGGCTGGGCGAGAGCCCGGTGTTCCGGCAGATGGTGGCCGAGGGCAAGGCCTCGAAGAAGCCGCTCGCCGAGAGCTTCGGCCAGTGGCCGAACCTGAAGGTGGTGCTGCTGGCGCTCCTGGGCCTCACCGCCGGCCAGGCGGTGGTCTGGTACACCGGCCAGTTCTACGCGCTGTTCTTCCTGGAGAAGACGCTGAAGGTCGACGGGGCGCTCGCCAACACGCTCATCGCCATCGGCCTGGCGCTGGGCACGCCGTTCTTCGTCGTCTTCGGCTGGCTCTCCGACAGGATCGGCCGCAAGCCCGTGATCCTCGCGGGCTGCGTGCTGGCCGCGCTCACCTACTTCCCGATCTTCAAGGCGCTCACCGAGGCGGCCAACCCCGACCTCGCCCACGCCGCCGCCCGCGCGCCGGTCATGGTGGTGGCTCACCCGTCCGAGTGCCACTTCCAGTTCGACCCGGTCGGCAAGCAGGCCTTCACCAGCGCCTGCGACGTTGCCAAGGGCGCCCTCGCCAACGCCGGCGTCGGCTACGTCAACGTCTCGCCGAAGGACCCCGCGCCCACGGTCATCCGCATCGGCGAGAAGACCATCCCCGCGCTGCAGGGCGGCGAGGCCATGTCGTCGGCCGAGTTCAAGGCTGCCAGGGACGCCTGGACCAAGGGCTTCGCCGCCGAGCTGAAGGCCGCCGGCTACCCCGCCAAGGCCGACCCCGCGAAGATGAACAAGCCGCTGGTCGTGGGCCTGCTCTTCCTGCTCGTGCTCTACGTGACCATGGTCTACGGCCCGATCGCCGCGGCGCTCGTCGAGATGTTCCCGGCCCGGATCCGCTACACCTCGATGTCGCTGCCCTACCACCTCGGCAACGGCTGGCTGGGCGGCTTCCTGCCCACCACCGCCTTCGCCATGGTCGCCGCCACGGGCAACATCTACTACGGCCTCTGGTACCCGATCGTCGTGGCGGCCTTCACGGCCGTCGTGGGCGTCTTCTTCGTGAAGGAGATGCGGGGCAACGCCATCGAGGCGTAGTTCCCTCCCTTAATGGGGAGGGACAGGCCGCGTGAGCGGCCAGGGTGGGGAAGTGTGGGCCAGAATGCGGCGTCGGGGGTGATCCCGACTGCCTCATCCTGGCCGCTGCGCGGCCTGTCCCTCCCCATGAAGGGGAGGGAAGCGCGGCGCCTATTCGGCGGCCGCGCGGGTGATGTCGATCTTCGGGGCCAGTTCGCCGGCGGCGTAGCGCTTGGCCATGGCCGAGAGCGGGACGGCCTTGATGCCGGAGGCGTGGCCGGCCGTGCCGAACTCCTCGAAGCGCTGGATGCAGACCTTCCGCATCGCCTCCTTGGCGGGCTTCAGGTAGCCGCGCGGGTCGAACTCGCCGGGCTTCTCGACGAACACCTGGCGGATGGCCGCGGTGATGGCCATGCGGTTGTCGGTGTCGATGTTGATCTTGCGCACGCCGTGCTTGATGCCGCGCTGGATCTCCTCCACCGGCACGCCCCAGGTCTGGGGCATCTCGCCGCCGTACTTGTTGATCAGGTCCTGCAGGTCCTGCGGCACCGACGACGAGCCGTGCATCACCAGGTGGGTGTTGGGCAGTCGGCGGTGGATCTCCTCGATCACGTTCATCGCCAGGACGTCGCCGTCGGGCTGGCGGGTGAACTTGTAGGCGCCGTGCGACGTGCCCATGGCGATGGCGAGCGCGTCGACCTCGGTGGCCTTCACGAAATCGACCGCCTGGTCGGGGTCGGTCAGGAGCTGGTCGTGGCCCAGCTTGCCCTCGAAGCCGTGGCCGTCCTCCTTCTCGCCCATGCCGGTCTCGAGGCTGCCCAGCACGCCCAGCTCGCCCTCCACCGAGGCGCCGACCCAGTGGGCCATGTCCACCACATTGCGGGTGACCTTGACGTTGTAGTCGTAGTCGGCCGGCGTCTTGCCGTCGGCCTTCAGCGAGCCGTCCATCATCACCGAGGTGAAGCCGTACTGGATGGCGGTGGCGCAGGTGGCCTCGTTGTTCCCGTGATCCTGGTGCATGCAGATCGGGATCGCCGGATACATCTCGGCCATGGCGTCGATCAGGTGCTTCAGCACGATGTCGTTGGCGTAGGAGCGCGCGCCGCGCGAGGCCTGCATGATCACCGGCGAGTCGGTGGCCTCCGCGGCCTCCATGATCGCCAGCGCCTGTTCCATGTTGTTGATGTTGAACGCGGGCACGCCGTAGCCGTGCTCGGCGGCGTGATCGAGAAGCTGTCGAAGCGTAATCCGAGCCATCAGGTCCCCACCTGTATCCTAAGCGTGTGTCTTACTGGGCCAGGGCGGCCACGCCGGGCAGCGCCTTGCCTTCCATCCATTCAAGAAACGCGCCGCCCGCAGTCGATACGAACGTGAAGTCCGCAGAGACGCCGGCCGCGTTGAGGGCCGCCACCGTATCACCCCCGCCGGCCACCGCCACCAGCTTGCCCGACCTGGCCAGTTCGGCGGCATGGCGGGCCGCGGTCAGCGTGCCCTTGTCGAACGGAGGCATCTCGAAAACGCCCAGGGGGCCGTTCCAGATCAGGGTCTTCGAATTGTTCATCGCGCGGCAGAGGCGCTCCACCGTCTCCGGCCCCGCGTCGAGGATGCGCTCGTCGTCGTCGATCGAGCCGGGATCCCGCACCCGGGCCGGCGCGCCGGGCGCCATCTTCTCGGCCACCACCACGTCCAGCGGCAGGAAGAGCTTGCAGTTGTTCTGGCCGGCGATCCGGATGATCTCGCGCGCCGTCTCGGCCAGGTCCTTCTCGCAGTAGGACGCGCCGACGTCGTGCCCTTGCGCGTAGAGGAAGGTGTTGGCCATGCCGCCGCCGATGGCCAGCTTGTCCAGTTTCGTGACCAGGTGCTTCAGCAGGTCGAGCTTGGTGGAGACCTTCGAGCCGCCGACGATGCCCATCACCGGCCGCTCCGGATGGCCCAGCGCGCGGTCCAGCGCGTCCAGCTCCAGCCGCATCTGCTCGCCGGCGTAGGCGGGCAGGCGCCTGGCCAGGGCCTCCGTCGAGGCATGGGCCCGGTGGGCGGCCGAGAAGGCGTCGTTCACGTAGAGGTCGCCGTTCGAGGCCAGGGCGTCGGCGAACTGGCGCTCGTTGGCCTCTTCGCCCGCGTGGAAGCGCACGTTCTCCAGCAGCAGCACGCCGCCGGACTTGAGCGCGGCCACCGCCTCGCGCGCCTTCGGGCCGACACAGTCCTCGGCGAAGGCGACGGGCGCGCCCAGCACCTTGGCCAGCGGCTCGACCACCGGCTTCAGGCTCATGGACGGCACGACCTTGCCCTTGGGCCGGTCGAAGTGGGCCAGCAGGATCACCTTGGCCCCGCCGGCCCGCAGCTTGTCCACCGTGGGCCTGGCGGCGCGCAGCCGCGTGTCGTCGGTGACCCGCCCGTCCTCCATGGGGACGTTCAGGTCGACACGGACGAGGGCGCGCTTCCCGGAAAGATCGGCGTCGTCGAGGGTCTTGAATCTCATGAGCTAGGCCCCTGCGCGCCGCGGGCGCTGTTCTTGAACCACCAAGCCCACCAAGGACACCAAGATGGCAGCCCGCGAAGAAGCGCCTTGGTGATCTTCGTGCGCTTGGTGGTGAAAGAGGGGCGCTGGCGCGCCGCGATCCAGCACGGGCTAGATCAGCGACGCCATGTGGACGGCGGTGTCGCTCATGCGGGTCGAGAAGCCCCACTCGTTGTCGTACCAGGTCAGGACGCGGCCGAGGCCGCCGTCGATCACCTGGGTCTGCGGCAGGGCCGCGGTCGACGAGGCCGGGTTGTGGTTGAAGTCCATCGAGACCAGCGGCTCCTTGGTCACCGCCAGCACGCCCTTCAGCGGGCCGTTGGCCGCGGCTTCGAGCGCGTCGTTGATCTGCGCCACCGTCACCGGGCGGGTCGGCACGAACTTCAGGTCGACCACCGACACGTTCGGGGTCGGCACGCGGATCGAGGAGCCGTCCAGCTTGCCGGCCAGCGCCGGGATCACCAGGCCCAGGGCCTTGGCGGCGCCGGTGGAGGTCGGGATCATCGACATGGCCGCGGCGCGGGCGCGGTACAGGTCCTTGTGCATCGTATCCAGCGTCGGCTGGTCGCCGGTGTAGGAATGGATCGTGGTCATGTAGCCGCGCTCGATCCCGCACAGCTCCTGCAGGACGTGGGCGACGGGCGCCAGGCAGTTGGTGGTGCAGGACGCGTTCGAGATGATCACGTCGTCCCTGGTCAGGGTCTTGTGGTTCACGCCG
Source organism: Phenylobacterium sp. (assembly GCF_019636135.1). Classification (GTDB taxonomy): domain Bacteria; phylum Pseudomonadota; class Alphaproteobacteria; order Caulobacterales; family Caulobacteraceae; genus Phenylobacterium. Next base: position 68,461 of record NZ_JAHBYD010000023.1, on the reverse strand, counting down.
TAGACGATGGTCTTGTCGACGTTGTCGCCCGGGGCCGAGATGATGACGCGCTTGGCGCCGGCGTCGAGGTGGGCCTGGGCCTTGTCCTTCGACGTGAAGATGCCGGTGCATTCCAGGGCGATGTCGACGCCCAGGTCCTTGTGCGGCAGGTCCTTCGGGTCGCGGATCGCCGTGACCTTGATCCGGCCGTGGCCCGCCACCTCGATGAAGTCGCCGTCGACCTTCACCTCGGCCGGGAAGCGGCCATGCACGCTGTCGTAGCGCAGCAGGTGGGCGTTGGTCTCGACCGGGCCCAGGTCGTTGATGGCGACCACCTGGATGTCCTTGCGGCCATGTTCGACGATCGAACGCAGGACCAGGCGGCCGATGCGACCGAAACCGTTGATGGCGACGCGGACAGCCATGGGGCGGGGCTCCTTCAGATTTTTGTGTGGCCGGGTTCTTGAGGCGGGGGACGCGCAAGTCAACCCCTGACGCCAGGGAGGCGAGGCGGCTCAGGCCACGAATCCGCATCTGGCGCGTTCAGGTGACATGACGCTGAAGCTTCGCCACGTGGCCCCCGCCGTCGTCCTGGCCCCGCTCCTGGCCTTCGCCGCCTGCGGCCGCTCGCCCGAGCGGGCGCCGGCCGCCACGCCGGCCGCGAGCGCGGTCACCACCGCCGTCTACGAGTGCCCCGACGGCCGCAGGATCACCGCGACCTACGACCGCCAGTCGGCCGAACTGCGCATCGGCGACAGGACCTACCGCCTGACGACCGCGATCTCGGCCAGCGGCGCGCGCTACGTCGGCGACGGCGTGCAGTGGTGGACCAAGGGCCTGGACGAGGGCCGCCTCAGCCGCCTGAAGGCCGGCGAGGACGTCGCCACCGACGTCGGCGTCACCTGCCGCGGCGCGGCCGGCGGCTTCACCCCCGTCGAGCCGCCTGCGCCCGGCGCGGCGGGCGGCCTGCCCGACGACCGCACGCCGATCTCCGAGGCGCCCTTCAAGCCTGAGAGCCCGCAGGGCGCCGCCGACGTCGTGCAGACCTACTATGCGCACATCGGCCAGAGGGCCTACGCCGGGGCCTGGGCGCTCTGGAGCGACGGCGGCAAGGCCTCGGGCTATCCGACCGCCGAGGCCTTCGCGAAGAGCTTCGACCGCTACGCCCAGTACGACGCCCAGATCGGCGGCCCCGGCGCTCCGGAAGGCGCAGCGGGGTCGATCTACGTGACCGTGCCGGTGGCGATCTACAGCCGCCTGAAGACCGGCGCGGAGGTCCACGAGAAGGGCGAAGCCACGCTGCGCCGCGTCAACGACGTGCCGGGCTCCACCCCCGAGCAGCGCAAGTGGCGCATCGCGAAGATCGAGACCAAGCCCACGCCCTGACTCCCAACACAACGGAGGGGAAGTCACTGCGCGTGCGCCGCCGCCGGCCTGGCGGGTCCTGTCGGCGGGTGGGCGGCCTGCCAGAGGAGGAAGGCGCGGAGGTCTTCGGTGTCGGCGACGCTGAAGAAGCGCGCGAACGAGGCCATGCCGCGGTCCTTCAGCGCCCCGTCCTGCACGATGGCCCTGAAGCCTTCGGGATCGAGGATCGCCGGCGAGCGGGCGAGGTCCGGGTGGTAGCCGGCGGCCCCGCCATGGCACATGGCGCAGGAGTTGGCGAAGATCTCGCCGCCCTTGTCGGCGTCGCCTTTCGACGCCGTGGCGAGCTTGAGGTCCAGGGGCGGCGGGACGACCGCGGCGGGATAGGCCGGCGCCTTCGCGGTTCCGCCCAGCTTGAACACCAGCAGGCGGCCCATGGTGCGCGGCGCGTCGCGGCCGCCGGCGCCGCCGGTTCCCACCATCTGGGCGACGTACTGCTCGCCGTCGATCACGTAGGTCGCGGGCGGGGCGATGGCGCGGGCGCCCTCGTCATAGCGCCACAGCGGCGCGCCGGTGGCGGCGTCATAGGCGACGAGGTGGTTCTGGGAGGCGTGGAAGACGAGGCCGCCGTCGGTGGCCAGCACGCCGCTAGAGGCCTGGTGCGGGAAGGCGACGCTCCAGCGCCGGGTCTGCGTGACCGGGTCCCAGGCGATCAGTTCGCCGGTCGCCTCGCCGGCGCCCGGCTTGAAGCGTGGGTGGGCGTGCGGCCCCTGGGCGGCGCGGATCACGCCGGTGTTCCAGGCGCCCGGCGTGTACTTGAAACGGTCGGGGTCGGCGTAGGCGCCGCGGTTGAGCTGGGCCGGGATGTAGACGAGGCCGGTCCTCGGGCTGAACGCCATCGGCTGCCAGTTGTGGCCGCCCAGCGCGCTGGCCATCTGGGTCGAGAGCCCGCCGTTCGTGTAGCGCGCGAAGGGCGCCTCGACCGGGCGGCCGGTCTTCAGGTCGACGTGGGTGGCCCAGTCCAGCGGCACGTACTTCTCGGCCGAGATGAGCTGGCCGGTCCGGGCGTCGAGGACGTAGAAGAAGCCGTTCTTCGGGGCCTGCATGACCACCCGGCGGTCCTGGCCTGCGATCTTCAGGTCGGCCAGCATGATGTGCTGGGTGGCGGTGTAGTCCCAGCTTTCGCCGGGCGTGGTCTGATAGTGCCAGACGTACGCGCCGGTCTCCGGTTTCAGCGCGACGATGGACGACAGGAACAGGTTGTCGCCCTTCCCGCCCGAGCGGAGCTTGTGATTCCAGGGATTGCCGTTGCCGACGCCGATCAGGACGAGGTCGTTCACGGCGTCGTAGGTGATGGCGTCCCAGACCGTGCCGCCGCCGCCGCTCTCCTTCCACACGCCGTCGGACCAGGTGGCGGCGGCCTTCGCCTTGAGGACCTCGTCCGATGCGGCGCCGTCGGGCGCGCCGGTCGCGTTGGGCGTCGTGTAGAAGCGCCAGGCGAGCTTGCCCGTGTCCGCATCGTAGGCGCTGACGTAGCCGCGCACGCCGTATTCCGCCCCGCCGTTGCCGATCAGGACCTTGCCCTTGATGACCCGGGGCGCGCCGGTGATCGTATAGGGCCGCTCGCGGTCGGTGGTCTGCACGTCCCACGCGACCTTGCCGGTCCTGGCGTCGAGCGCGATCAGGCGGCCGTCGAGGGTCCCGACGTAGACGCGGCCCCGCCATATCGCGACGCCGCGGTTGACCACGTCGCAGCAGGCGTCGAAGCCCTTCTCGCCGGGGACCTTCGGGTCGTAGGCCCACAGGCGCCGGCCGGACTTCGCGTCGAAGGCGTAGACCTTGGACCAGGCGGTGGTGGCGTAGAGGACGCCGTCGTGGACCAGCGGCGTCGCCTCCTGGCCGCGGTCGGTGTCGAACTCGGCCCACCAGGCGAGGCCCAGCTTGCCGACGGTGGCCTTGTCGATCTGCTTCAGCGGGCTGAAGCGCTGCTCGTCGTAGGTGCGGCCGTAGGTCAGCCACTCGCCCTCGGGCGGATGCGCGATCTTCCGGCCGTCGACGCCCCTGCCGCAGCCCGCCAGCACCAGGGCCGCGCCCACGACGGCGGCCCATCCAACCCAACGCTTCACGCCGCTTCCCCCGAAGACTTTCCGGGAGTGTCGCAGGCGCCGCCGCAAAGCAAAAGGGCCGCCCTCGCGGGACGGCCCTTCGCGCTTCATGTGGCGAATCTAGAAGATCTCGAACAGGCCCGCCGCGCCCATGCCGCCGCCGACGCACATGGTGACGACGCCGTACCTGGCCTTGCGGCGCTTGCCCTCGTACATCAGGTGGGCCGTGCAGCGCGCGCCGGTCATCCCGTAGGGGTGGCCGATGGAGATCGAGCCGCCCGAGACGTTGTACTTGGCCGGGTCGATGCCGAGCTTGTCGCGGCAGTAGAGCACCTGCGAGGCGAAGGCCTCGTTCAGCTCCCAGAGGTCGATGTCGTCGACCGTCAGGCCGTTGCGCTCCAGGAGCTTGGGGATCGCGAAGACCGGGCCGATGCCCATCTCCTCCGGCCCGCAGCCCGCGACGGCCATGCCGCGGTAGGCGCCCAGGGCCTCCAGGCCGCGCTTCTCGGCTTCCTTGCGCTCCATCAGCACCACGGCGGCGGCGCCGTCCGACAGTTGCGACGCGTTGCCGGCGGTGACGAACTTGCCTTCCTTCACGTAGCGGCCGCCCTTGAAGACGGGGCTGAGCTTCTGGAGGTCGGCCAGCGTGGTCTGCGGGCGGTTGCCCTCGTCGCCGGAGATGGTGATCTCCTTGTCGGCGGTCTCGCCGGTCTCCTTGTTGACCAGCACCTTCATGACCGTGGTCACCGGCGTGATCTCCTGGGCGAACCGGCCCTCCGACTGGGCCTGGGCGGTGCGCTGTTGCGATTCCAGGGCATAGGCGTCCTGCGCCTCGCGGCTGACGCCGTAGCGCTCGGCCACGATCTCGGCGGTCTCGATCATCGAGGTGGCCAGTTCCGGCACGTGCTCGGAAAGCCAGGGGTCGCGGGCCATGAAGCCGTTGACGTGGGCGTTCTGCACCAGGCTGATCGACTCGATGCCGGCGCCGATGGCGATCGGGGCGCCGTCGTTGATGATGTACTTGGCGGCGGTGGCCACGCCCATCAGGCCCGAGCTGCACTGGCGGTCGATGGTCATGCCCGAGACGGTGTTGGGCAGGCCGGCGCGGAGCGCCGCCTGGCGGGCGATGTTGTTGCCCGTCGTGCCCTGCTGCAGCGCGCAGCCCATGGCCACGTCGTCGACCTCGCCCGGGTCGATGCCGGCCTGGGCGACGGCCGCGCGGATGGCCTCCGCGCCCAGCGTCGCGCCATAGGTGTTGTTGAACGCGCCGCGGTAGGCCTTGCCGATGGGGGTCCGCTTGGCGGCGACGATGACGGCTTCACGCATGTGGAGTGGTCCTGCTTTACGTTGGGTGAGATGTCTGGTCGCGAAAAAGGGCGGGGTGTCGCCACGCCCGCCCTCGTTCTGGAAATCAGCCCTTGAGGTCGCCGAACTTGCCGCCGTCGGCGGCCAGCTTCTCCAGGAGCGCGGCGGGCTTGAAGTCGTCGCCCATCTTGCCCTGGAATTCCTTCATCTTCTCCAGGACCTTCTTCGGGCCGCCGACCAGGTCGCCGTAGAACATCGGGCCGCCGCGGTAGACCGGCCAGCCGTAGCCGTTGATCCAGACGGTGTCGACGTCGGACGCGCGGATGGCCATGCCCTCTTCGAGGATCTTCACGCCCTCGTTGATCATCGGGAAGACGCAGCGTTCGAGGATCTCCTCGTCCGAGATCTTCCGCGGGTTGCGGCCCGACTTCACGATGAAGTCGTTGATGATCTTCTCGGTGACGGGGCTCGGCTTGGCGACGCGGTTCTCGTCGTAGTCGTAGTAGCCGGCGCCGGTCTTCTGGCCGCGTCGGTCCATCTCGCAGAGCACGTCGCGGATGGTCTCGCCCTTCGAGTTCTCCTTCACCCAGCCGATGTCGAGGCCGGCCAGGTCGCTCATGGCGAACGGGCCCATGGGGAAGCCGAAGTCGTAGAGGACGCGGTCCACGTCCCAGGGCATGGCGCCTTCCAGCACCAGCTTCTGCGCCTCGCGCTGGCGCTGGCTCAGCATGCGGTTGCCGATGAAGCCCGGGCAGACGCCCGAGAGCACGGCGACCTTGCCGATCTTCTTGGCCAGTTTCATCGAGGTGGCGATGACGTCCTTGGCGGTCTTCTCGCCGCGGATGACCTCCAGCAGCTTCATGACGTTGGCCGGCGAGAAGAAGTGCAGGCCGATGACGTCCTGCGGCCGGCTGGTGACCGAGGCGATCTCGTCGACGTTCAGGTAGCTGGTGTTCGAGGCCAGGATCGCGCCCGGCTTGGCGATCTTGTCGAGGTTGGCGAAGACGTCCTTCTTGATGTCCATGCGCTCGAACACCGCCTCGATGATGAGGTCGCAGTCGGCGAGCGCCGAAAGGTCGGTGCCGCCCGAAAGCAGGCTCATGCGCTTCTCGGTCTCTTCGGGCTTGGCGCCGCGCGAGCGTTCGTAGTTGGCGCGGATCGTCTTCAGGCCGCGGTCGAGGGCTTCCTGCTTCAGCTCCACGATCGTCACGGGGATGCCGATGTTGACGAAGTTCATCGAGATGCCGCCGCCCATGGTGCCGGCGCCCAGGACGCCGACCTTCCTGATCTCGCGCACCGGGGTGTCGTCCGGAACGTCGGGGATCTTCTGGGCCTGGCGCTCGGCGAAGAAGTAGTAGCGCTGGGCCGCCGACTGGCTGCCGGCCATCAGGCCCATGAACAGGGTGCGCTCGGCCTTCAGGCCCTCGTCGAAGGTGGCCGAGTTCACCACCGCCTCGATGCACTTGATGTTGGCTTCCGGCGCGTCGAAGCCGCGGAACTTGCGGGCGTTCTTCTTGCGGAACTCGGCGAAGATCTCGGGGTGGCCCTTGGCCGCTTCGAGCTTGGCGTTGTTCTCGCTGATCTTCGTGAGCGGCTTGTTCTCGGCGACGCACTTGTTGGCGAAGGCGATGGCGCCTTCCTTCAGCTTGCCCTCTTCGACCATCTCGTCGACCAGGCCCAGCTTGGCGGCTTCCGGCGCCGGCACGTGGCGGCCTGAGGTCACCATCTCCAGCGCGTTCTCGACGCCGACCACGCGGGGCAGGCGCTGCGTGCCGCCGGCGCCCGGCAGCAGGCCCAGGGCCACTTCCGGCAGGCCGAGGCGGGCCGAGGGGACGGCCACGCGGTAGTGCGCGCAGAGCGCCACTTCCAGGCCGCCGCCCAGCGCCGTGCCGTGGATCGCCGCGACCACCGGCTTCGGCGAGCTTTCCATCATGTTCTGGACGTCGAACAGCGAGGCGCCCTTGGACGCGCCGCCGAACTCGGTGATGTCGGCGCCGGCGATGAAGGTGCGGCCGTCGCAGATCAGGACGATGGCCTTGGAGTCGTCGGCGATGGCCTGCTTGAAGCCCTCGTAGAGGCCGTCGCGGACGTTGAACGACAGCGCGTTCACCGGCGGCGAATTCAGCGTGATGATCGCGACGTCGCCCTCGCGGGTGAGCGTGGTCACCGAATTGATCTCGGTCATCTGGCGTCCTCGAAATGATGGGCCGACCGCTCGCTCAAAAATCTGGCGGCCGTGAAATTCAAACGCGTGTTATAGGCCTCGGCGGAGACGGCCAAGTCAATTGTGCCGCAAGGGAATCGGGAGGTTTCATGGCGTCAAATCTGTTCTCGCTCGACGGCAAGGTCGCGCTGGTGACCGGCGGCTCGCGCGGCATCGGCAAGATGATCGCCAAGGGCTTCCTCGAGGCCGGCTGCCGCAAGGTCTACATCACCGCACGCAAGGCCGCGGCCTGCGACGCGACGGCTGAGGAACTGGGCCCGAACTGCGTCTCGATCCCGGTCGACATCTCGACGGTCGAAGGCTGCAGGATGCTGACCGAGCGCTACCTGCAGCACGAGGACAGGCTGGACATCCTGCTGAACAACGCCGGCGCCGCCTGGGGCGCGGAGTTCGAGGAATATCCCGAGAGCGGCTGGGACAAGGTCGTGGACCTCAACATGAAGTCGCCCTTCTTCCTGACCCAGGCGCTCTACGACACGCTGAAGAAGAGCGGCACGCACGAGAGGCCGGCCAAGGTCATCAACATCTGCTCGATCGACGGCATCCGCCTGAACCCGCAGGAGACCTACGCCTACCACGCCTCCAAGGCCGGCCTGATCTACCTGACCCGCCGCATGGCCGCCCGGCTGATCCGCGACAACATCGTGGTCAGCGCCATCGCGCCCGGCGCCTTCGCCTCGGACATGAACCGCGTGGCCCGCGACCAGAGCGACGAGGTGGCCAAGCGCATCCCCGGCCGCCGCATCGGGACCGACGAGGACATGCAGGGCGTGGCCATCTACCTGGCCAGCCGCGCGGGCGACTACGTGGTCGGCGAGACCATCGCGGTGGACGGCGGCGTGGCGCTCGCGCAACTCGGCGCCTGATCCGGGCGCCTGACGCCCTTCTCCTCGACGCAGGGCCATTTCATAGGGATGCGAGCGGCCGAGAGGCCCTAAGTCGAACCGCAGAGCCCGCAGAGATGCGCAGAGAACTCCGGTGGACCCGCGACCCTCTCTGCGTGTCTCCGCGATCTCCGCGGTTCATGAATCGGGCGGACGAGCCGCCCACGATCCATATGCGATTGCCCTCTCCTCAACGCAGGAAGGGAGATCACGAGGCCCTGAGCCCGCGCATCCTTGCCGGCGGCTTAACCGTAAGTCCTGGCGGAGAGGGACCTTTCCCGCGCGTACCGGCGGGTGGTGGGCATCCCGTACCGTGTCCTGCTTCGAGCCAGTTTCTCGTCCTCTCCACCAACCTGCTTCGCGCCGGCGCGCTTCGCAGGGCTTCGTCCTCCGAAGCCTCGGCGAAGGCGGACGGCCGAGTCGCCGGCATCGATCCGCCGCATTCTGCGCTATCTAGGGCGACGCTTTCCCGCCGAGCCCTGACGCCTTGCCTGACGAAACGCCCGCCGAGACGACGCCCAGGACGAGGCGCCCGCTGCGCCTGATCCTGGCGGTGGCCGGCGTGGTGCTGGTGCTGGCCGCGGGGCTGGCGTGGCTCAACCGCAAGGCCCTGGCGCGCGAGGCGCTGACGGGATGGCTGAAGGGCAAGGGCGTGGCGGCCGACGCCGAGGTCGAGGCCTTCGGGCCGACGACCTTCACCGCGCGCATGACGCTCGGCGATCCGAAGGCGCCCGACTTCGCGGCGGAACGCGTCGAGGTGCGCTATCGGCCGAAGATCACCGGCGTCGAGATCGTCTCGCTGACGCTGAAGAAGCCGGTGCTGCGGGCGCGGCTGGCCGGCGGCAAGCTGAGCGTGGGCTCGCTCGACCCGCTGGTGCAGGACTTCCTGCGCCGCCCGCCGCCGCCCGGCGCGAAGACGCCCCGCGTCCAGATCGACGGCGGCGTGCTCACCCTCGGCTCGGACTACGGGCCGGTGCGGGTGACGGGCGACCTTCTGGTCGAGGACGAGCGGCTCAAGCGGCTGGCGGCGACGTCGGCGCCGGCGCGGCTCAAGGGCCAGGGCTTCGAGGCGATCCTGGGCGCAGGATCGCTGCGGCAGACGGCGGCGACCGACCGGCTCGACGTCAGCCTCGTCTTGCCGGTCACCAAGGCGACGTACGGCGACCGCACGCTCGGCGACGCGCGGCTGACGCTCTCGGCGCAGGGGCCGTACCCCGACCTCGTGAAGCATCGCGGCGAGGGCGCGATCGCGGTCCGCGCGGCGCTCACCGGCAAGCGGCTGAGCGGCGCAGGGCAGGACCTGAAGGGCGTGAGCCTGACGGCCGCCTTCGACGGGACGACGGCCGGCTGGGTCCAGGACCTGCGCGTGGCCGGGCGGGCTCAGGCCGACCTCGCCGCGGAGGCCGTGGAGGCGTCGGGCGCGCGGACCGGGGCGGTGAAGGCGCGGCTCGTCTCGGACGACCTGCGCTGGACGCGCAAGGGCGGCGACGTGGTGCAGGCGAACGCGCGGCTGACCGGCTCGGCCGCGGGCGTCGCCGTCTCGGAGCTGCTGATGGACCGCGCCGCGGTGGACGGCCGCTTCAAGGTCTACGCCTCGGCGGCGTCGGTGCAGGTCGACGGCGCGGCGGGGTTCGAAGGCCACGGCCGCTGGGGCGGCCTCGGCCCCGTCGCGGCGGCCGACGCCCCGCAGATGGCGGCGCTGAAGCGCGCGGCGCGGGGCTTCCGCATCACCGCGCCGCAGACGCAAGTGAAACTGGCGCTGTTCGCGGCCAAGGGGGCGACGCCGGCCCGCACGTCGTTCCGCGCCTGGCCGGAGCAGCCGGTCCGCGTGCTGCCCGACACCGGCGGGGTCGTGCAGGCGGCGCTGGACCGGGCGGCCCTGGTGCGGATCACCAGTTCGGGCGGCGGCCTACCCGAGGTCGACGCGCGGCTGACCCGCGTGGCGTCCGACGGCGCCGACCTCTCCGTGACGGCGCGCAAGCTGGCCGTGGGCCCGATGGTGGGGGGCGAGGCGCAGGCCTCGGGCCGGCTGGCGTTCGGCCGGGCGCTGACCTTCACGACGGCGACGTGCGTGCGTTTCCGGGTTGAGCGCCTGGAGTTCGGGGCCAACGACATCGAGCAACTGGCGGGCCGGCTCTGTCCGGCCGGCGGCCCGCTGCTGCGGGTGGCGGACGGCGGCTGGGCGGTGAACGCCCGCGCCGAGGGCGTGACGGCGGCCGTGCCCTTCACCCAGGCCCGGCTGGACGGCGGCGCGGGTCGCATCGCCATCCAGGGCCGCGGCGACCGCATGACGGTGCGGGGCGGGCTGACGGCGGCGCGGGTGACCGACACGGCGCCCGAGGCGCGGTTCAACCCGCTGGACGTGACCGGGCCGATCGGCCTTACGGACTACATCTGGACGGCGGACCTGGCGTTCCGCACGGCGGCGGGCCAGCCGGTGGCGACCGCGCTCGTCACCCATGACGGCCGCCTCGCCATCGGGACCGCGGTGATCGACACGGGGATGCTGACGTTCGCGGAGGGCGGGCTGCAGCCGTCGGGCGTGGCCCCGGTGGCCCGCGCGGTGGGCTCGCCCGCCGTGGGCCAGGCCCGGTTCGAGGGCCGCTTCGACTGGGCGCCCGAGGGCGCGTCGAGCTCGGGCCGGCTCACCGTGCCCGGCCTCGACTTCATCAGCCCCGCCGGGCCGGTGAAGGGCCTGAAGGGCGAGATCGCGTTCGAGAGCCTGGCGCCGCTGGTGGCCGCGCCGGGCCAGCGGCTCTCGGTGACGAAGATCGAAGGCGTCATCCCCATCGAGGGCCTGTCGGCGCGGTTCTCGCTGCACGACAACCTGCTCGCCATCGCCGGCGGCGAGGCCGACGTGGGCGGCGGCAAGGTGCGGGTCGAGACGCTGCAGATCCCGCTGGTGGCGGGCATGCCGACGCAGGGCGTGCTGATCTTCGAAGGCGTGCAGTTGCACGACCTCGTGGAAGCCTCGCCCTTCGGCGACAAGGTCGAGCTCGACGCCAGGGTCTCGGGGCGCGTGCCGTTCGAGATGACCGGGACCAGGGTGCGGATCACCGGCGGCGAGCTGAAGGCGATCCAGCCCGGCCGCATCTCCATCGACCGCTCGGCGCTGACCGGCGTGACCGCCGACGCCGAGGCGGCGGCGCCGGCGGTCGTCGACCCCAACGCCACCTTCACCGACTTCGCCTACCAGGCCATGGAGAACCTGGCCTTCGACACCCTGGACGCCTCCATCGCCAGCCGCGACGACGGGCGCATGGGGATCCTCTTCCACATCGTCGGCAAGCATGACCCGCCGACGAAGCAGCGTATCAGGCTCACCGTGATGGACCTGATCGGGAAGCGGTTCCTGGGCAGGACGCTGCCGCTGCCATCGGGGACGAAGGTGAACCTGACGCTGGACACGAGCCTGAACCTGGACGACCTGCTCGCCGACTGGTCGGAGTATCAGAAAGCCAGGGACGGCGGTTCAGGTGGGGTTCAGCCGTGACGCTTCATACGAGGAGACATGATGAGGACCGATCCATGAGAAGGCTCCTGCTCGGCGCGCTCGCGCTCGCGAGCCTCGGCGCCTGCACTCCGACCGTGAGGGTCGAGGTGGCGCCGATCACCATCTACGCCAAGCTGGACGCCAACGTCCGGCTGCAGCTGGACGAGGACGTAAAGGCCCTCATCAGCAAGAACCCGAACCTGTTCTGAGGCCGGGAGGGAGATCATGAGACACGACCTTTCCATCGCCGCCGCGGTCCTCGCGGCCCTCGCCGTGGCCCCGGCCGCCGCCGTCGCCATGGACGCCAAGTCCGCCGTGGACGCGGCCAAGGCCGAGGGCGTCGTGGGCGAACAGGCCGACGGCCTGCTGGGCTTCGTGAAACCGTCGAGCGACACCGCGCTGAAGGCGGCCGTGGACGAGATCAACGAAGGCCGCATGGCGCTCTACCGCCAGGCCGCCGCCAAGAACGGCGTGCCCGTCGAAGCGGCCGGCGCGGCCGCCTACACGAGCGTGGTGCAAGCCAACCTGAAGCCCGGGCAGTACTACAAGCCCGCGGGCGGGGGGTGGGTGAAGAAGTAGGGCGCCTCCCGACCACAACGGCTGTCATCCCGGTTTTGGCCGAAGGCCAAAGACCGGGACCCAACCGTCCGGCGCTCTGAGTATGGGCGTGGCCCTGATCGGCGGGGCCACCCTCCCAAGCGTCCGATCACCTGACGGTTGGGTCCCGGTCTTCGCCTGGCGGCGAAACCGGGATGACACCCGTGGGTTTGAGCGAAGGGCTACGCCGGCTCGGCCTGCTTCACCAGTTGCGCCTTGCGCTGGCGGCGGCGCCTGGTGAGCACGTGTTCGGTGTAGCCGTTGGGCTGGGCGCGGCCTTCGAAGACCAGCTCCAGGGCCGCCTGGTAGGCCGGCAGCTCGGTGTTCCCGGTGAGCGGGGTGTAGAGCGGGTCGTCGGCGTTCTGGCCGTCGACGACCTTGGCCATCCTCGCAAACGTCTCGCGCACCTGGGCGTCCGAGCAGACGCCGTGGTGCAGCCAGTTGGCGATGTGCTGGCTGGAGATGCGCAGGGTGGCGCGGTCTTCCATCAGGCCCACGTCGTGGATGTCGGGCACCTTCGAGCAGCCGACGCCCTGGTCGATCCAGCGGACCACGTAGCCCAGGATGCCCTGGGCGTTGTTGTCCAGCTCCTGCTGCACGTCGGCCGGGCTCCAGTTCGACTTCGCCAGCGGCGGGGTCAGCAGGGCGTCCGTGCCGGTCCTGGCGGCGCTCTTCGCCATCTCGGCCTGCAGGCTGGGCACATAGACCTCGTGGTAGTGCAGCGCGTGCAGGGTCGCGGCCGTGGGCGAGGGCGTCCAGGCGGTGTTCGCGCCCGCCTTCGGGTGGCCGATCTTGGCCTCCAGCATGCCCTTCATCATGTCGGGGGCGGCCCACATGCCCTTGCCGATCTGCGCCTTGCCCGGGAAGCCCGCGGCCAGGCCGATCTCGACGTTGCGCTTCTCGTAGGCGGCGAGCCACGGCTCGGCCTTGATGGCGTCCTTGCGCATCACGGGACCCGCTTCCATGGCGGTGTGGATCTCGTCGCCGGTGCGGTCGAGGAAGCCGGTGTTGATGAACACCACCCGGTCCCTGGCGGCGAAGATGCAGGCCTTGAGGTTCGCGCTGGTGCGGCGCTCCTCGTCCATGATGCCGATCTTCATGGTGTTGGGCGCCATGCCGAGGCCGTCCTCGACCATGTCGAACAGGTGGACGGCGAGCGCCACCTCGTCGGGCCCGTGCATCTTGGGCTTCACGACGTACATCGAGCCCGCCGGGCTGTTGCGGCGCGCGCCCTTCAGGTCGTGCAAGGCGGCGGCGGCCGTGACCAGGGCGTCGATCACGGTCTCGTAGGCTTCCTTGCCCTGATAGCGGACCATGTCGGTGGTCATATGGTGGCCGACGTTGCGGACCAGCATCAGCGAGCGGCCGGGCAGGGTCAGCTTGCCGCCGTCGGGCGCCTGGTAGCGGCGGTCCTCGTCCAGCGTGCGGGTCTCGGTCTTGCCGCCCTTCTGGAAGGTGGCGGCGAGGTCGCCCTTCATCAGGCCCAGCCAGTTGCGGTAGACGCCGACCTTGTCCTCGGCGTCGACGGCGGCGACCGAGTCCTCGCAGTCCTGGATGGCCGTGATGGCGGACTCCATCAGGACGTCGGACACCCCCGCGGGGTCGTCCTTGCCGATGTTGTGGGTGCGGTCGACCTGGATCTCCAGGTGCAGGCCGTTGTGCTGCAGCAGCACCGCCGAGGGGGCCGCGGCCTCGCCGCGCCAGCCGGCGAGCTGGGACGGGTCGGCCAGAGCCGGGCTGAGCGCGCCGTCCACGATCGCATAGCCCTTCACGTCGGCGTGGCTGCCCGAGGCGAGCGGCGCGACGCGGTCCAGCAGGGCGCGGGCATAGGCGATCACCTTCCCGCCGCGGACCGGATCGTAGCCCTTGCCGCCGGTCGGCGGTTCGATGGCGTCGGTGCCGTAGAGCGCGTCGTAGAGGCTGCCCCAGCGGGCGTTGGCGGCGTTCAGCGCGTAGCGGCCGTTGGAGACCGGCACGACGAGCTGCGGCCCGGCGATCCGGGCGATCTCGGGGTCGACGTTCGACGTGCCGATGGTGAAGTCGGCCGGCTCGTCACGGAGGTAGCCGATCGCCTTCAGGAAGGCGGTGGCCTCGGCCACGTCGTAGGGCTGGCCCTTCCGCTCGCGCCACCAGGCGTCGATCCTGGCCTGGAGGTCGTCGCGCACCTTCAGGAGGGCGTCGTTCCGGGGCGTGAAATCGGAGAGGATGCGCTCCAGCGCCGCCCAGAACGCCTTCGCCGCCACGCCGGTCCCCGGCAGCAGCTCCTGTTCCACGAACGAATGCAGCAGATCGTCGACCTGCAGGTTGCCTGAGATGTCCATGCCTACCCAAAGCCCTCGAACCGGCCGCGGTGCAAGGCCGGCAGTTCAGAATGAAGTCACAAAAAGAGGCCCGGGGCGACGCGCCCCGGGCCCTGGTCACACGTTAGCCGGCCCGCCCCTCAAGCGAACTGGTTCATCGTGTTGTGGACGCCGCCGGCCTTCAGGGCCGCTTCCCCGGCGAAATATTCCTTGTGGTCGTCACCGATGTCGGAGCCCGACATGTTCTGGTGCTTCACGCAGGCGATGCCCTGGCGGATCTCCTGGCGCTGGACGCCCTTGACGTAGCCCAGCATGCCCTGCTCGCCGAAGTACTCCTTGGCCAGGTTGTCCGTGGAGAGCGCGGCCGTGTGGTAGGTCGGCAGGGTGATGAGGTGGTGGAAGATGCCCGACCGCTTGGCGCTGTCGCGCTGGAAGGTGCGGATCTTCTCGTCGGCCTCGAGCGCGAGGTCGGTGGCGTCGTAGTCGACGCTCATCAGCTTTTCGCGGTCGTAGGCCGAGACGTCCTTGCCCGCCGCCTTCCAGGCGTCGAACACCTGCTGGCGGAAGTTCAGCGTCCAGTTGAACGACGGGCTGTTGTTGTAGGCCAGCTTGGCGTTCGGGACGACTTCGCGGATGCGGTCGACCATCGAGGCGATCTGCTCGATGTGCGGCTTCTCGGTCTCGATCCACAGGAGGTCGGCGCCGTTCTGCAGCGAGGTGATGCAGTCCAGCACGCAGCGGTCGGCGCCGGTGCCTTCGCGGAACTGGAACAGGTTCGACGGCAGGCGCTTCGGACGCAGCAGCTTGCCGCTGCGGTTGATCACCACGTCGCCGTTCTTCATGTCGGCGGGCGCGATCTCCTCGCAGTCGAGGAAGCTGTTGTACTGGTCGCCGATGTCGCCGGGCTGGTGGCTGACGGCGATCTGCTTGGTGAGGCCCGCGCCCAGGCTGTCGGTGCGGGTGACGATGACGCCGTTGTCGACGCCCAGCTCGAGGAAGGCGTAGCGGCAGGCGCGGACCTTCGCGAGGAAGTCCTCGTGCGGCACGGTGACCTTGCCGTCCTGGTGGCCGCACTGCTTCTCGTCGGAGACCTGGTTCTCGATCTGCAGCGCGCAGGCGCCCGCCTCGATCATCTTCTTGGCCAGCAGGTAGGTCGCTTCCGCGTTGCCGAAGCCGGCGTCGATGTCGGCGATGATCGGAACGACGTGGGTCTCGAAGTTGTCGATCGCGTCCTGGGCCTTGGCCTCCTTGACGCGGTCGCCGGCCGCGCGGGCGGCGTCGAGGTCGCGGAACAGCATGCCGAGCTCACGGGCGTCGGCCTGCTTCAGGAAGGTGTAGATCTCCTCGATCAGCGCCGGCACCGAGGTCTTCTCGTGCATCGACTGGTCCGGCAGCGGGCCGAAGTCAGAGCGGAGCGCGGCGACCATCCAGCCCGAGAGGTAGATGTAGCGCTGCTTGGTCGTGCCGAAGTGCTTCTTGATCGAGATCAGCTTCTGCTGGGCGACGAAGCCGTGCCAGCAGCCCAGGGACTGGGTGTAGTTGGCCGGGTCGGCGTCGTAGGCGGCCATGTCGGCGCGCATGATGCCGGCCGTGTACTTGGCGATCTCGAGGCCGGTCTTGAAGCGGTTCTGCAGGCGCATGCGGGCCACGGACTCGGCGCTGATGCCGTCCCACGTGCCGCCCTTGCTCTTGATGAGCTGGCCCATCTCGATGATGTGATCTTGGTACGCCATGGCCCGGTATCCCCAGACAGAAATGAAGGTTGACGGGCACGTAACGCGGGCGGGCGCCGGCGACGAGGCGTCGCGGGGTGCAGGTGTAAAACTTTACAAGATTTCCTTGTAATGCTGTAAGGTCTTACATCTCAGGGCTTTAGGTTCATGGCCGCCGATCGCCGACTCTATGTGGGACCGAGCCTCCGCCGGCTGCGCCGCGACCGCGGGCTGACCCAGGCCGACATGGCCGCCGACCTGGAGATCTCGCCCTCCTACGTGGCGCTGCTGGAGCGCAACCACCGCCCCTTGTCGGCCGAGCTGCTGCTCAGGCTGGCCCAGACCTACAAGCTCGACATGTCGACGCTCGCGGGCGGCGGCGGGGCCGAGGAGACGGCGCGGCTGCAAGGCGTGCTGAAGGACCCGATGTTCGCCGACATCGACCTGCCGTCGCTGGAGGTCGCCGACCTGGCGGCCAACTTCCCGGGGGTGATGGAGGCCTTGCTGCGCCTCTACACGACCTACCAGGAGGAGCAGCTCGCGCTGGCCGACCGCCACAGCGCCGAGCCCGGTGAGGACGACGCTTCGGATCCGGTGGCCGAGAGCCGCCGGTTCCTGGCGGCGCGGCGCAACAGCTTCCCCACCCTGGACGACGCGGCCGAGCGGCTCGCGCAGGCGATGGGCGGCGCCGACGGGCTGATCGCCTACCTCAAGTCTCGGCATGGGCTGCGCGTGCGCCGCCTGCCGCCCACGGTGATGGTGGGGTCGGTGCGCCGGCTGGACCACCACCGGCGCGAGATCCTGCTGTCCGACGACCAGGACCACGCCAGCCAGAGCTTCCAGCTCGCCCTGCAACTCGCCTACCTGGAGCTCGGCGGCGACGTGGACGCCCTGATGGCCGAGGGCAGCTTCAGCGAGAGCGCCGAGCGGCTGACGCGCCGCGCGCTGGCGAGCTACGCGGCCGCCGCGCTGCTGATGCCCTACACGGCGTTCGCCCGCGCCGCCGAGCAACGGCGCTATGACGTGGAGGCGCTCGGCCGGCAGTTCGGGGCCAGCTTCGAGCAGACCGCGCACCGGCTGACCACCCTTCAGAAGCCCGGCGACGAGCGGTTGCCGTTCTTCTTCATCCGCGTGGACGAGGCCGGGAACGTGTCGAAGCGCCTGGACGGCGCGGGCTTCCCCTTCGCGCGGCACGGCGGCGGCTGTCCGCTCTGGAACGTGCATCAGGCGTTCCGCACGCCGCGCCAGATCGTGACCCAGTGGCTGGAGCTGCCCGACGGCCAGCGCTTCTTCTCCATCGCCCGCACGGTGACCGCCGGCGGCGGCGGGTTCGGCAAGGCCAAGGTCGAGCGCGCGATCGCGCTGGGATGCGCCGCCGAGCACGCGCACCGGCTGGTCTACGCCGATCCGCAGGCGCCCGTCGAAGCCACGCCCATCGGGGTCACCTGCCGCCTCTGCCACCGCACCGAATGCGTCGCCCGCTCCGCCCCGCCGATCGGCCGCCAGATCCTGCCCGACGACATCCGCCGCACGGGCGCCCCATTCGGATTCTCCGATAGTTGACGCCGGGCGGGAAAACGCCCGCGCGGGGTCGATTTACGCCGGGGAGCCTCTTGGCTCCGCGGTGTATCCGGGGTCAAAAGACAGGCCAATTCGGGGATAGCTGTTCGACATGCCTCCACGCGCCGCCGCGGCGAGATCCACGGACCGTTTCGAACGCAAGCGGGAGGCCATCCTGGATGCGGCGACGCGCATCCTGAACCGCAAGGGCATCAAGGGCCTGACGCTGGGCGACACCGCCGCGGCGGTCGACCTCTCGACCACCAGCGTCACCTACTACTTCAAGCGCAAGGACGACCTGGCGGCGGCCTGCATCACCCGCGGGATCGAGACGCTGACCGACATCGCCGACCAGGCGGTGCGCGCGGGCGCGCCGCAGGAGCGGCTGCACGGCTTCGTCACCCGCTACCTCGACATCCTGAAGGCCACCGAGGCGGGCGCGGCGGCGCCGCTGCCGATCATCTCCGAGCTGCGCGCGCTCACCTCGCCGCGGCGCGAGGAGGTGGCCAGCGCCTACGGCCGGCTGTTCCGCAAGGTGCGCCAGATCTTCGACCACCCCGACCTGATGTGGATGTCGCGCGGCCGGCGCACGGCCCGCACGCGGGTGATCCTGGAGCAGGTGTTCTGGGGCGGCGCCTGGCTCTCCAAGTACGATCCCGAGGACTATCCGCGCATCCGCGACCGGATGGTGGACGTGTTCGTGAACGGCCTGGCCGTGCCGGGCGCGAACTGGGACCCGGCGCCCATCGACATGGAGAAACTGGCGGGCGGCGATGGGCCGGCGCGCGAGACCTTCCTGCTGGCGGCGACCCGGCTGATCAACCGGCGCGGCTATCGCGGCGCCTCGGTCGACAAGATCTCGGCCGAGCTCAATGTCACGAAGGGCAGCTTCTATCACCACAACGAGGCCAAGGACGACCTGGTGGTCACCTGCTTCGAGCGCAGCTTCGAGGTGGTGACGCGCGCCCAGCGGCTGGCGATGGAGCTGCCCGGCGACCAGTGGGACAAGGTCGCCGCCTGCGCCGCGGCCCTGGGCGAGTTCCAGCTCTCCGACCACGGCCCGCTGCTGCGCACCAACGCGCTCACCGCGTTGCCCGAGCAGATCCGCAAGGTGATGGTCGAGCACTCGAACCGGGTCTCGGACCGCTTCGCCTCGATGATCTCGGACGGCATCGCCGAGGGCTCGCTGCGCCCCGTCGACCCGTTCATCGCCTCGCAGATGCTGAACGCGACCCTGAACGCCTGCGCCGAACTGGGCTACCTGGTGCCCGACGTCCGGCCCAAGGCCGCGCCCGCCGTCTTCGTGAAGCCGCTCCTGATGGGCGTGTTCCGGCATTAGGGCCGATAGACCCTCGGGTCGCCAGACGTGATCGCCGCGCACAGGTTCTTCTCCCGCAAAGGGAGAAGAACCTGCACCGGACCTGATCCGGAGTGTCAGCCGCAGGCGGATGAAGCTGTCCGGCGCAGCATGCGCCGCAGGCGCCCTGATTCCCGCCACGAAGAACACGAAGATCACGAAGGGTGCGAGAAGCGCGCTGCGCCCAGCCCATCCGCGGCGCCTTCGTGACCTTCGTGTCCTTCGTGGTTGAATCGACATGGCGCTGGCGCGCCAACGCAGCTCGAAGGCTCGCACGACCCCTTCCGGCGCTGCGCCACCTTCTCCCGCAGGGGGAGACGGGCACGATGAGGCCGTTCCGTCAGTCGCCCGTGGTCAGGATCACCTTGCCGACGTGGGCGCCGGCCTCCAGGTGGGCGTGGGCCTCGGCGGCCTGGGCCAGCGGGAAGACCTTGTCGACCAGGGCCCTGATCCTGCCGGCGGCGATCCAGGGCCAGACGATCCGCTCGACCTCGCCGGCGAGGCGCGCCTTCTCGTCGGCGCTACGGGGACGAAGGGTGGAGCCGGTGATCACCGCGCGCTTCATCATGATCGCGAAGACCGGGATGTTGAGCTGGCCGCCGCCGAGCGCGGCGATGAACACGATCCGGCCGCCGGTCTTGAGGGCGTCGAGGTTCTTGGGCACATAGTCGCCGCCCACCATGTCGAGCACGACGTCGACACCGCCTTCCGCCTTGGCGATCTCGGCGAAGTCCTGGGTGGTGACGTCGACGGCGACGTCCGCGCCCAGCGCCTTGGCGGCGGCGGCCTTGTCGGCGCCGCGGCCGGTGGCGATCACCTTGGCGCCGGCGGCCTTGCCCATCTGGATGGCGGTGACCCCGATGCCGGATGTCGCGCCGTGGATCATCAGCGTCTCGCCCGCCTTCAGGCCCCCGTGCTCGAATACGTTGGCGAAGACGGTGAAGACGGTCTCGGGCAGGCCCGCGGCCTCCTCGAAGCCCATGCCGGCCGGGATCGGCAGGGCGTGGCGCGCATCGACCACGGCGTATTCGGCGTAGCCGCCGCCGCCCAGCAGGGCGCAGACCTTGTCGCCCACCTTCCAGCGGCCCGCGGCCCGGGCCGCGACGCCGGCCACTTCCAGCCCCATGGTGTCGGGCGCGCCGGGCGGGGGCGGATAGCCGCCCTGGCGCTGCAGCAGGTCGGGCCGGTTCACGCCGGCGGCCTTCACCTGGATCAGGATCTGGCCGTCCTTCGGCTCCGGGATGGGGACCTGCACCGGCTTCAGCGCCGAGGCGGGGCCTTTGCCGCCTTCGATGGCGATCGCCATCATCGTCTCGGCTTCGACAGGGCTGGTCATGGCGGAGTATCCCCGAAAACTTGCGCAAATCGCAGTTGAACGGTCAGATAGCCATGCAATCGGGGGACGCATAGGAGGGTTCGAGGTGGAAGAACCTGCTGAAGTCCGGGTTGGCCGCGGCCAGCGCCTGTACGAGGCCTGCCGCGAGGACCTCGAACTCTTCGGTGTCGAGGAGCTGGAGGAGCGCCTCGGCATCCTGCGCGCCGAGCAGGCGCGGGTGGAGGCCCAGATCGACAGGAAGCGGTCCGGCCGCGCCGCCGCCGACGCCCTCTTCGCACCCCGCGCCAACTGACACGCGGCCGAAGGTCGCCGCGGCGTTTTCGTTCAATCCGTGGAAACCTCACTTGGTGTAAGGGTCGCGGGATGCACGATACCCGAGCCCCCGATTGGCGTGACGACGTCATCCAGGACTTCGCCCGCTCCGAGCTGTTCGAGCGGACGTTCCAGGAGGGCATGGAGCTGGTCGAGGAGACCGCCAGCTACCTGGACGGCGAAGGCCGCCAGGAATCGAAGCTCCTGTCCCGCAACGCCGCCCTGGCCTACGCGGCCGAGAGCATGCGCCTCACCACGCGCCTGATGCAGGTGGCCTCGTGGCTCCTGGTGCAGCGCGCCGTGCGCGAGGGCGACATGAAGCCCGCGTCCGCCTGCGAGGAACGCTATCGCCTCAACGCCGGCGAGGTGTCGCGCACCGGGGACGCGGAGGCGGCGCGCGGCGAACTGCCCCGCGGCCTGACGACGCTCGCCGACCGCGCCGAGCGGCTCTACGAGCGCGTCCGCCACCTCGACCGGCGCATGTACGTGGACAGCGAGACCGCCGAGCCGACCAATCCGGTCCTCAGCCACCTCGACCGCCTGAAGAACGCGTTCGGGGGATAATTCCCCCACAACTTGTCATCCCGGTTTCGGCGCAGGCGAAGACCGGGACCCAACCCACCGGTGCTCTGAGGTGGGGACTTTGCTCAGTCGGCCCGGGCCAGCCGCCCAACATCGAAGCACCCGTGGGTTGGGTCCCGGTCTTGGCCTGCGGCCAAACCGGGATGACAACGCGTTGGGGAAATAGAAAACGCCGCGAAGGCTGCCCCTCGCGGCGTTCGTGTTCTGGATCCCGGCCTTCGCCGGGATGAGTCCGGCTATCGCCGGCTCATTTGCGCGTGAAGGCGCCGAACTTGGCGTTGAAGCGCGACACGCGGCCGCCGCGGTCGAGCATCTGGTGGCCGCCGCCGGTCCACGCCGGGTGGGTCTTCGGGTCGATGTCCAGGTTCAGCGTGTCGCCTTCCTTCCCGTAGGTGGAACGCGTCCTGTAGGTCGTGCCGTCCGTCATGACGACGGTGATGAAGTGGTAGTCGGGGTGAGTGTCTTGTTTCATCGAACGGACGCCTGACGTAAGGGTGCGGGCCGGCCCGGTCGGGGCGGCGAAAAACGAAGCCGCGCGTATAGAGAACCGCGGCGGCAAAAGCAAGGTGCGCCGTCTTGAGGGTGTTCGGGGATGAGTGAGTCGGGGCCCCAGTCTCCAGCCGACGGGTCTGCCGTCGCGGGGCGGCCCAGCGCCGGGCAGGCGCTCGCCCAGTCGGTGGCCGACGCCAGGGCCAAGCGCGAGCGCAGCCGCAACGTCGGCGCGCTGCGGCGGCTGGCGCCGTTCCTGGCGGCCCACTGGGGCCGGGCGGGCGCGGCGCTGTTCTTCCTGCTGCTGTCGTCGAGCGCCACGCTGGCGATCTCGTGGGCCGTGCGCCAGGTGGTCGACCACCTGACCGCGGCCGGGATGGACGCGCGGACCGTGGACCAGCGGTTCCTGCTGGTGGGCGCGGTCGCCGCGACCCTGGCGCTGGCGACGGCGCTGCGCTTCTATTTCGTCACCAGCACGGGCGAGCGCGTGGTCGCCGACCTGCGCAAGGCCGTCTACCGCCACATCCTGACGCTGGACCCGGCGTTCTTCCTGGGCACGCGCACCGGCGAGGTGCTGTCGCGGCTGACCACCGACGTGGCGATCATCGAGAACCTGCTGGCGACGTCGGTCTCGGTGGCGCTGCGCAACTCCCTGATCCTTGTCGGCGCGCTGATCTGGCTGGTGTTCGTGAGCCCGAAGCTGACGGGACTGGTGCTGCTCACCTTCCCGTTCGTGATCGCGCCGCTGTTCATCTTCGGCCGGCGGGTCCGGAAGCTGACCACCAACGCCCAGGACCGCTTCGCCGACGCCGTGGGCTCGGCCGGCGAGAGCCTGGATGCGCTCGAGACCGTGCAGGCGTTCGGACGCGAGGAGGCCGCCGCCGACCGGTTCGGCGGGGCCGTCGAAAACGCCTTCCGCGCCCAGATGCGGCGCATCACCACCCGCGCCATGATGACGGCCGCCGTGATCGTGCTCGTCTTCGGCGGCGTGGTCGGCGTCTTCTGGCTGGGCGTGCATGCCGGCCTGCGCGGCGAGATCAGTTGGGGCGCGCTCTTCCAGTTCGCCTTCCTGTCGGTGATGGCGGCCAGCTCGGTGGGCGCGCTGGGCGAGACCTGGGGCGAGGTGCAGAAGGCCGCCGGCGCCATGGACCGCATCGGCGAGCTGCTGGACGCGCGGCCGGGCGTGGCGCCGCCGGCGCACCCCATCGCCCTGCCGCAGCCGCCGCGCGGCGAGCTGGCGTTCGAAGGCGTGACCTTCGCCTATCCCGCGCGGCCCGACCTGCCGGCCCTGAAGGGCTTCTCGCTCACCGTCCGGCCGGGCGAACGCGTGGCTCTGGTGGGTCCCTCGGGATCGGGCAAGAGCACCGTCTTCCGCCTGTTGCTGCGCTTCTACGACCCGCAGGCCGGACGCGTGGTGGTGGACGGCGTGGCGCTGACCGACGCCGACCCCCGCGAGGTCCGCGCCCGCATGGCGCTGGTGGCGCAGGAGAGCCCGCTGTTCTCCGGGACGGCGGCGGAGAACGTGCGGTTCGGGCGCGACGGGGCGAGCGACCTCGACGTGGCCGGCGCGATCAGGGCGGCGCAGGCCGAGGGCTTCCTCAGCGCCCTGCCGGACGGGACGGCGACCCAGGTCGGCGACCGGGCCCGCGCGCTCTCGGGCGGCCAGCGGCAGAGGCTGGCGATCGCGCGCGCCCTGGTGCGCGAGGCGCCGATCCTGTTGCTGGACGAGGCGACGAGCGCGCTGGACGCCGAGAACGAGCACCTGGTGCAGCGCGCGCTGGACGAGGCGATGAAGGGCCACACGACCCTCGTCATCGCCCACCGCCTCGCCACCGTGCTGAAGGCCGACCGCATCGTCGTCATGGACGAGGGCCGCGTGGTCGAGCAAGGCACGCACCACGAGCTGGTCGCGAAGAACGGCCTCTACGCCCGCCTGGCGGCCCTGCAGTTCGAAGCGGCGTAGCCAGCCTCAACAACGATTGTCATCCCGGTTTCGCCGCAGGCGAAGACCGGGATCCAACCGTCGGGTGCTCTCATGTATGGCGTTCGGCTCGACGGTCGGAGCCATGCTGGAGACGCGGAGCACGGGTTGGTTGGGTCCCGGTCTTGGGCTGCGCCCAAACCGGGATGACAGCTCAGGGTAAGGGGTGTGGCCTACCGTTCCCGCGCCTGCGCGGCCAGGCCGGGGAAGTCCGAGAACAGGCCGTCGACGCCCGCCGCGTAGAGGGCCTTGAAGACGGCTTCGACGTCGCCGTGGTCGGCGGGGCTCGTCCCTCTCCGCAGCTTGGGCGGCAGGAAGACGTTTTCGGCCCGGACGGTCCACGGGTGGACCTGGAGACCCGCGGCGTGGGCGTCCTTCACGAGTGCGGTGGCCGGGCCGAGGCCGCCGTCGGCCGTGGGGACCACCAGCGGCCACTCCGGACCCAGGCCCTCCGCGAAGGCGGCGACGGCCTTGATGCCCGCGGCGGACTTCACGTCGACGGGCGCGGGACCCTGGCTCACCAGCATCACGCGCCGGGCGCGGCCGCCCAGCCTGGCGAAGGCCTTCAGCGGCTCGACTTCGAAGCACTGGACGAACACCGGGGCGGTCCTGCTGTTGAGGCCGTTCGTCTTGAGCGCGTCGAGCACGCGGCCCTCCAGCGGCAGGCCGAGGCCCGCGAAGTAGGCCGGGTGCTTCATCTCCGGGTACGTGCCGATCTCGCGGCCGACGCGCCTGCCCTCGGCCTTCGCGAGGTCGAGGACCTCCTGGAAGGTCGGGATGGCGGCGAGGCCGTCGAACCTGGCGCTGCCGGGGCGCAAGGCCGGCAGGCGCTCGCGGGCGCGGAGCGTCTTCAGCTCGGCGAGCGTGAAGTCCTCGGTGAACCAGCCGGTGACCTTCTCGCCGTCGATGACCTTCTCGGCCTTGCGGCTCGCGAACTCGGGCCGGCCGGCGACGTCGGTCGTGCCGCCGATCTCGTTCTCGTGGCGCACCACGAGGTGGCCGTCCTTGGTGCAGCAGAGGTCCGGCTCGATGAAGTCGGCGCCCTCGTCGATGGCGAGCGTGTAGCCCGTCAGCGTGTGCTCGGGCCGCTCGCCGCTGGCCCCCCGGTGCGCGATGACGATGGGGCGGACCGGCGTCTTCGCCGGCACGGGCCCGGCGGCGGCTGTTGCGAGGGTCATGGCGGCGAGGGTGCGGCGGGTGATCATGCCGCCGAGCTTAGCCCTATTTTGCGGCCGTCAGGCGACCGAGCAGTTGCGGATGCAGTTCGAGGTTGCCGGCCACGATGGAGCCCGACGTCAGGACCTCGTCGCCGCCCTCCGCATCGGTCACCTTGCCGCCGGCCTCGGTGACCAGCAGCGTGCCGGCCGCCAGGTCCCAGGCATTGAGGTCGCGCTCCCAGTAGCCGTCGAAGCGGCCCGCCGCGACCCAGGCGAGGTCCAGCGCCGCCGAGCCGAAGCGGCGCACGCCCGCGACCCGCTGGCTGATCTGGTGCAGCTCCTTCAGGAACTTCGCGTGCTGGCCATGGCCCAGGAAGGGGATGCCGGTGGCGAAGACCGCCTCGTCCAGGTTGCGGCGGGCGGCGACGCGCAGGCGGTGTTCGTTGACGAAGCAGCCCTTGCCCTTCTCGGCCCAGAACATCTCGTGGGTGATCGGGTTGTAGGTGACCGCGGCCACGATGCCGGCGCCGTCGCGCTCCAGGGCGATGTTGATCGCGAAGTGCGGGATGGCGTGCAGGAAGTTGGTGGTGCCGTCGAGCGGGTCGACGATCCAGCGGTGCGACTTGTCGGTGCCCTCGACCAGCCCGCGCTCCTCGCCCCAGAAGCCGTAGCCGGGGCGCGCCTTGGTGAGCGCCTCGAACAGCACCTGCTCGGCCTTGAGGTCGGCGGCCGAGACGAAGTCGGCGGGCGCCTTCTTGGCCACCTGCAGCTCGGCCAGTTCGCCGAAGTCGCGGTTCAGGCCGCGCGCGGCCTTGCGCGCAGCGTCGCTCATCACCTTCAGGAGGGCGGATTGGGTGCTCACGTTGGGAAAGATCTCGGCAGGCGGATAGAGGGCGCGATACCTAGTCTCCGGGGCGGGTGAAGGCAAGGAGCGGACGATGACCGAGCGTGTGGCGACGTGCTTCTGCGGCGACTATTCGGTGACGATGCGGGGCGACCCGATGCTGGTCTCCGCCTGCTGCTGCACCCGTTGCCAGCGGCGGACCGGGAGCTTCTTCGGCGTGACCGCCTACTTCCGGCCCGACCAGATGGTCGCGCAGTCGGGGGAGGAGAAGACGTTCCGGCTGGACGATGCGACCACGCGGTTCCGGCAGTGCGCGCGGTGCGGGACGCCGGTCTGGTACGCGCCCGACGACGACGGCTGGGGCGAGGACATCATGGGCGTCAGCGACGGCTGATTCGCCGACCCGACGCTGCCGGGGCCGCACCGGATGACCCACGCCGCGACCGGCCACCCGTTCGTCCAGGCGCCGGAGGGCGTGCCGGTCCACGAGGACGGGCCGCCGGAGTAATCTCCTCTCCCTCGAGCGGAGCGATGGAGGGAGAGGTTAGGGTGAGGGCCGGCTGGGCCGACTCTGTTTATCCGTCGAGGGCCCACGCACGGTGACGCCGCACGTCCTCGCTCGGCCATCGGCGGAGCACGCTCTCACGTGCCGACCCTCTCCCAGCCCTTCCCACTCCGCTTCGCGGGGGGAGAGGAGATCTCTTACCTCGCCGCCAGTTCCACCAGCGAGTGGTCCGCCGCCTTGCGCACCACCACGTCGGCGTGGGCCATGGTGGGCGCGATGTGGTCGCGGAGGTTGACGAGGTTGATGCCGGCCCAGGCGGCCTCGACCAGGGTGTTGCGGTACGCCGCGTCCGGGATCCGGGCGATCAGGCTGTCGGGCTCGTTGGCGATGATCCCGTCCAGGCGGGTCAGGTACCAGGCCTTGATGTGCTCGGGCTCGGCGTCGACGTAGAGCCTGAGGCCGAAGCGCTCGCGGGCCTGCGGCGTCTGCAGCACGTTCACGCCTTCGACGATGACCACGCCCTTGCCGGCGACCGTGTGCGTCTCGCCCGGCACGATGTCGTAGCTGACGTGCGAATAGACCGGCATCCGCGCCGCGCGGCCCGACGCCAGGCGGTCGAGGAAACCGTGGAAGGCGGCGACGTCGAAGGTCTCGGGGAAGCCCTTCCTCGCGCTCAGGCCGGCGGCCTCGAGGTCCTTGTTGGGCCGCAGGAACCCGTCGGTGGGGACGGCCTGGGCCGCGAGGCCCCGCGCCTTCAGCCCCTCGGCGATCGCGCGGGCCAGCGTGCTCTTGCCCACCGCCACGGCGCCGGTGACGCCGACGAGGAACACGTCGCGGCCGGCGGCGCGCTCGGCCACCTGGGCGATCAGCCGGTCCTGCAGGGCCGGCATCAGTCCTCCGCGATCCGGCTGTGGCGCCGCGTGTCGCGCATCAGGGCGTAGACCAGCAGCGAGCCCGCGATCACCACGGTCACGTAGGTGAAGAACCACGTCTCGTGGCCGGCCTGCTTGAACGCGAGCGCCACGTACTCGGCCGTCCCCCCGAACGCCGCGTTGGCCAGCGAATAGGGCAGGGCGACGCCCAGCGCCCGCACCTCGGTCGGGAAGAGCTCGGCCTTCACCACCGCGTTCACCGACGAGTAGTGCGCCACCACGATCAGCGCGAGCGTGGTCAGGCCGAACGCCGCCCAGGCGCTGTCGGTGGCGGCGATCGCCGACAGCAGCGGCCAGGTCATCGCCGCCCCCAGCACGCCGAAGGTCATGAGGATCGCGCGGCGGCCGACCCGGTCCGAGATCGCCCCGATCAGCGGGTTGATCAGCATGAAGACCAGGAGGCCGCCGGCGACGATCAGGTTCGCCTGGTCCTTGGCGAAGCCCGCCGTGTTGACCAGGAACTTCTGGATGTAGGTCGTGTACGTATAGTAGGCGAGCGTGCCGCCGGCGGTCAGGCCGATGACCGTCAGCGCCTCGCGCGGATGGCTCCTGATCAGCCCCCAGGTGGTCGCCTTGGGACCGGTCCGGGCCTCGAACGACGGCGTCTCGTCCATGCCGCGCCGGAGCCAGAAGACCGCCAGCGCCAGCCCGCCGCCGATGAAGAACGGCACGCGCCAGCCCCAGGCCTGCATCTCCCCCGGCGTCAGGAACGCGGTCAGCGTCAGCAGCACCAGCATGGCCAGGAGCTGGCCGGCGATCAGGGTCGAATAGAAAATCCCCGACCAGAAGCCGCGCGTCTTCCGCTGGGCCATCTCCGACAGGTAGGTGGCCGAGGCGCCGTATTCGCCGCCCATGCTCATGCCCTGGAGGATGCGGGCGAACACCAGGATGGCCGGCGCCGCGACGCCGATCTGGGCCTGGCCCGGACAGAGCGCGATGATCAGCGAGCCCGCGCACATGAGGCTGACGGACACCACCATGGCGGCCTTGCGCCCGATGCGGTCGCCATAGAGGCCCATCACCCACGCCCCGAACGGGCGGGCGAAGAAGCCCACGCCGAACACCGCGGCGGTGTTGAGGAGCTCGGTGGTGCGGTCCGCGTCCGGGAAGAACACCTTCGAGAAGTAGAGCCCGAAGGCGGCGTAGACGAACCAGTCGAAGCTCTCGACCAGGTTGCCCGCCGACCCCGCCAGGATCGAGCGCAGCCGGTTGCGCTCGCGCGCCGTGGCGATGTCCTGCCGGACCTCGGCGACCTCTGCGGTCAAGGCGTTCCCCCGTACTCCTGGGCGCGAGAGAACCCGCTTTCCGCGCCGGGTTCAATCCGCCGCCGACGCATGCTGAGATCGGGCCATCATCGGGAGGCCGCATGCTCAAGCTCCACACCGCGCCGGGGACCATCGGCCTCGCCTGCGAGATCGCGCTCGCCGAGGCCGGCGCGGCCTATGAGGTCCACCGCCTCAGGTTCGCGCAGAACGAGCAGCGGCAGGCGGCCTACCTGGCGATCAACCCCAAGTCCCGCGTGCCGGCCCTGGAGACCGATCGGGGCGTCATCACCGAGGCCCCGGCGATCATGGGCTACATCGCCCGCACCCATCCCGCCGCGCGGCTGACGCCCGAGGGGGACGCCTTCGCGATGGCCGAGGCGGAGTCGCTGATGAGCTACCTGTGCTCGTGGGTCCACCCGGCCGCGGCGCACCGCCACCGCGGCGCCCGCTGGGCCGACGACCCCGCCGCCATCGCCGAGCTGCGCAGGAAGGCGCCGGAGGTGTTCGGCGCGGCCATGCGGCTGATCGACGAGCGCCTGTTCCGCGGCCCCTGGGCGCTGGGCGAGGCCTACAGCGTCTGCGACCCCTATCTCTACGTGCTGACGAGCTGGCTGCCGCGCGACACGCTCGACATGGCCGACTTCCCGCGGCTGGCCGACCACCACGTCCGGATGGGCGAACGGCCGGCGACCCGGGCCGTGCTGGCGGCGGTCGAAGCCGGCTGACCCGTGTCGCCCGGGCGCTGGCGCGCGGCGCCACACGCGTGACACGGTGCCGGGCCTAAGGAGCGCCGCATGGACCTGCCCCTCAAGCCGCCTCGCCACTATCCGACCCCGGCCGCCAAGTGCGCCGACCTGGTCGTGCATGTGATGGGCCTGACCCTGTCGCTCGTGGGCGGGATCGTGCTGCTGACGCTGGCGGTGAAGGGCGGCTCGATCAGCCAGGTGGTGGGCGTCTCGATCTATGGCCTGGGCGTGGTGGCCATGCTGGCCTTCTCCACCGCCTACAACTTCGCCCACCACAGGTACCGGCCGACGCTGCGGCGGCTCGACCACGCCGGCATCTTCCTGATGATCGCCGGCTCCTACACGCCGTTCACGATCAACCTGCCGGGCGCCTGGGGCGTCGGCATGACCACGGCGGTCTGGCTGATCGCGGGGCTCGGCGCGCTGGGCAAGCTGTTCCTCACCGGCATCGACCGGAAGTTCTGGGTGGGCGTCTACCTGGCGCTGGGCTGGCTCGTGGTGGTGGCGCTGAAGCCGATGATCGACAGCCTCGCCTGGTACGCGCTGGCGCTGCTCGTGACCGGCGGCGTGCTCTACTCGACCGGCGTGATCTTCTACGTGAACAAGAGGCTGAAGTTCTCGCGCGCCATCTGGCACGGCCACGTGGTGGCCGCCGCCGCCGCCCACTGGACCGCCGTCCTGCTGGGCGTGGTCCTGGCGGCCCAGCACTGAGAGGGCGCCTCGCGCCGACTGCGGGCGCGGCGCAGGCCCACGGCTACTCTGCGGCGTAGAGCAGGGTCGCCGGCGTCGCCGCCGGTGTCAGACTGGAGCGCAGCGACAGCCCGTTCAGCCCGAACGCCTGGGCGACCCAGCAGGCCGCCGCGCCCAGCGCGCTCGGCGGCGTCCCGCCCACCAGCGAGGCCAGCCGCTCGTCGAGGCTGGCGTAGTCGTCGGCCTGGGCGCAGCCGAACACGTCCAGGATCGCGGCCTCGTCCGTCGTCAGGGCGGGATCGGTGACCACCGAGAGCTTCAGCGGCCGCCGCCCGCAGGCGCCCAGTTGCTGCATGAACACCTGCAAGGTCCGATAGGCCTCGTCGCCCCCCACGCCGCAGGCCTCCTCGAAACCGCCCTTCAGCCCGTCGCAGCCGCCTCTCAGCGCCAGCACCCTGACCGTGCGCACGAGCAGGCGCTCGCCATGGGTGAGGACGTCGCGGGGCGCGTGGTGAAGCATGGCCGACTCCCGGATTGCCCGCTCACGCTATTGCAGTTGCGAGTCATTCGCAATCTATCTCCTGCACCGATGTTCCCCGATCCCCACGATTGTCATCCCGGTTTTGGCGTAGCCAAAGCCTGCCCTCGCGAAGGCGGGGGACCGGGACCCAACCCTCCGGCGCTCTGAGCTGGCGATCCGGCTCCGACCGCAGGAGCCGCCCTCCTACCATCGACGCACCCGACGGTTGGGTCCCGGTCTTCGCGTGCCGCGAAACCGGGATGACAGGCGGTGGGGATGACAAGCGGTGGAGCGTTGCCGCTGCGGCCCTAGTACGGCCGCTCCATGAAGACGTCCGCGCGGACGTACGGCGTGTCGGCCGGGGCGAGGTCGCGGAAGCCCATGGCGCGGTAGAGGCCGAGCGCGGGGCCGAGGCCGGAGTTGGTCTCCAGGTAGAGCCGGGTCGCGCCCCGCTCGGCGCCGGCGTCGATGCAGCGCTGCATGAGGCGCCGCCCGAGCCCGGAGCCGCGCAGGCTCTCGGACACGGTCATCTTGGCGACCTCGTAGCCGCCGTCGTCCATCTTCAGCAGCGCCACGCAGCCCACCGCCTCGCCGTCCTTCAGGGCCATGAACACCAGGCCGCCCCTGTCGACGATCTGGCCCTGCGGGTCGCCCAGCACCTCGCGGTCCTTGGCCTCCAGGGCGAAGTGCTTCGAGATCCAGGCCTCGTTCAGCGTGCGGAACGCCTCGGCGTGACGGGGCTCGAAGTCCACGATGGCGATGGTCATGGAGGGAGTCTGTCGCCAAAATCGGGGCGATGGCCAACGCGATTTTCTCATCCCTGCCGACGACGATCTTCGAGGAGATGTCGGGGCTCGCCCGCAGCCTGGGCGCGATCAACCTGGGCCAGGGATTCCCGGACGATCCCGGCCCCGAGCCGCTGCGCGCCAGGGCCGCCGACCTCGTCCTGAACGGCTACAACCAGTATCCGCCGATGACGGGCCTGCCCGAACTGCGCCAGGCCGTCGCCGCGCACTACGCCCGGACCCAGGGCCTCGACTTCGACTGGGCCAGCGAGATCACCGTCACCTCGGGCGCCACCGAGGCGCTGGCGGTCAGCTTCCTGGGCCTGCTCGGCGAGGGCGACGAGGTGATCGTCTTCCAGCCCTACTACGACAGCTACCTGCCGGTGATCCGCCGCGCGGGCGGCGTACCGAAGCTGGTCAGCCTCCAGCCGCCGCACTGGCGCTTCACCCGCGAGATGCTGGAGGCGGCGTTCACGGACCGCACCAGGCTCGTGGTGCTGAACAACCCCATCAACCCGTCCGGCGTGGTGCTGCCCGACGAGGACCTCGCGCTCCTGGCCGAGTTCTGCGTGAAGCACGACGTGATCGCCGTCTGCGACGAGGTCTGGGAGCAGGTCGTCTTCGGCGCCGCCCGGCACCGGCCGCTGATCGCCTGGCCCGGCATGCGCGAGCGCACGGTGAAGATCGGCTCGGCGGGCAAGATGTTTGGGCTGACGGGCTGGAAGGTGGGCTTCCTGTGCGCCGCGCCGGCCCTGACCCACAGCCTGACGCGCGCCCACCAGTTCATGACCTTCACCACCGCCCCCAACCTGCAGGCCGCCGTCGCCTGGGGCCTGGAGAATCCCGGCGACTGGTTCGAGACCATGCCGCGCCAGCTTCAGGCGTCCCGCGACCGCCTGACCGAGGGCCTGCGCCGCGAGGGCTTCTCGGTGCTGACCAGCCAGGGCACCTATTTCCTGAACGTCGACCTCGCCGGATCGGGCGTGACGGTCGGCGACCGCGAGTTCTGCCTGGCCGCGGTGAAGGCGGCGGGCGTCGCGGCCATCCCCGTCTCGGCCTTCTACGAGCGCGACCCGGTGACCTCGATCGTGCGCCTCTGCTTCTCCAAGGGCGACGCGACGCTCGACGAAGGCGTGAAGCGGCTGGCGAAGGCGCGGGACCTCACGCTCCGGGCTTGACCGCCCCGGCGCCGCGCCCCAAGCGTGGGGGCAGAGTGGGAGTTCTGTGCATGGCGGCGTCGCGCGTCCTGGGTCTGGCCGGTGTGATGGCGGCCGGCATGTTGTGTTCCAGCGCGATGGCTGCGCCGGGCGCCTGGGAGGTGCTTCCGACGCCGGGCGGCGGGGCGCTCGCCAAGGCCGCGGGGCCGGCGCCCGTCATTTCCATCGCCGTCGCCTGCGTCGACAACAAGCGCACCTTCCTGATGAAGCTGGCGCCCGGCGCCACGGCGCCGCGCATGGTCGTGGGCGTCCAGGCCGGCGGCGCGCGCTCCGAGCTCCAGATATCCCGCATCGGCCAGACGGACGGTTGGGGCAACCTCGACGCGCCGGCGGAGTTCCTGGCGCGCCTGGCCACCGCGCCGGCGGGCTCGACGCTCAGCCTCGACGGACGTCCGCTCGGTCCCTTGCCGGTGGGCAACGCCGGTCCCGCCATCCGCCAGGCCGCCGGGGACTGCGGCGCCGCCACGGCGACGACGGCGAGCGCGCCGGCGCCTGCGCCCGGCGGCGGCCCGGACATCCGCGGCATCCGCCCCGGGATGACGCTGCCCGAGGTCCAGGCCGCGCTGAAGGCCGCGGGCCTCCCGTCGGTCTCCAGGCCCTACGCGGGCTCCACATGGCAACCCCAGGACGCGCGGCTCAACACCTACGAGCCCTACGGCCGCAAGGACCTGACCTTCGAGACGAGCTTCACCGCCAGGACCTTCAACGTGCCCAACAACTGGGCCATCGGCGACACGGTGGCGGCGGTCTTCATGCCGCCGCCCAGCCAGCGGCGCGTTTGGGGTGTCGCGCAGACCTCGCAGTACGCGCCCGGGAAGGGCCCCGGCGCCCGCAGCACGATCGAGGCCCTCACCCGCAAGTACGGCCAGCCCAGCTTCTCCTTCGTGCCCGCGCCGGGCGTGCGGGCCGGGACAGCGCGGCTCTCGTGGTACTGGGACGCCCGGGGCCGGACGCTCGGACCCCAGGCCGAGGCCGACTGCCGCGGCGCCGTCTTCAACGCCTACATCGGCACGATCAGCAGCATCAGCCTGATGGCCACCAACATCGTGGCGCTGAAGCCGGACAGCATGGGGCCGGCGGTCAAGGCCGGCTGCGCCATGGGTCTCCTGGTGGCGATGAACTTCGACGTCGATACGCAGGAGATATCGATGCTGAACCTCACGCTCGCCGACATCGCCAACGCCGCCCGCGCCCAGCAGGCCACGGCGCAACTGGCGCAGCAGCGCGGCGCCGCCGAGACCAACGCCCAGCGCAAGGCCGCCGAGGACCGCAAGGCCGCGTTCTGAGCTAGAGCGCGTTCCGAAAAGTGGGAACCGGCTTTCGGAATAAACGCGCGCCAAAACAATAACCCGCTCTAGGCGCCCGCCCGCCACTTCCCCGGCGTGACGCCGAACGCGCGCCGGAAGGCGGCGATGAAGGCGCTGGCGCTCTGGTAGCCGGCGTCCAGCGCGGCGGTCGTGACCGGCGCGCCGTTGCTGAGCGAGACCACCGCCTGCTGCATCCGCGCCCGTGCGCGCCAGGCCTCCAGCGACAGCCCCGTCTCAGCCTGGAAGCGCCGTTGCAGGGTGCGCAGCGACGCGCCGGCGTCACGGGCGAGCGCAGGGAAGGCGGTGTCATCGCCCGGCTCGGCCAGCAGCCGCGCGGCCAAGGCCCGCGCCCGTGGATCGGACGGCAGCGGCAGTTCCAGCGGCGCCGTCTCGGCGGCGGCGAGCAGATCGACCAGCAGCCCCTCCAGGCGCTCGTGCGCCAGGTTGTCCGCATCGAGCATGCCGAGGCGGACGATGTGCAGGATCAGTTCGCGCAGCAGCGGCGCCACCTCGATGGCCCGGCAGGCCTCGAGCGCCGCATGCCCTGGGCCCGGCGCGAGGTAGAGCGTGCGCATCGCCACGCGCCCGCGCATCCGGATCTCGTGCGGCGTCCCGCCCGGCACCCAGACCGCGCGCGTCGGGGGCGCCAGCCAGGCGGCCGTGGGCGTGGCGACCCGCATCGTGCCGGTCGCGGCGTAGACCAGTTGCGCCCAGGGGTGTGTATGGTGGTCCAGCACGTGGCCGTCGGCGTAGGTCGCCGCCAGCCCGCGCACCGGGAAGCCGTCGGGATCGCGGACGTTTTGGCGTGTAAGCGACATTCTTCGTCAGACTAGCGCGGGTGCGCCGCGCTCTGAAGGCCTAGCTTGGCCCGACAGGAGGTCCCGATGCCCGCCACTTTCCGCCATTTCGCCATCAACGCCGACGACGTGCCGCGCGCCCGGAGTTTTTACGAGCAGGTCTTCGGCTGGAGCTTCAGGCCGTGGGGGCCGCCCGGCTTCTACCAGACATTCGATTCCGGCGGCGGGCATCTGGGGGCGCTCCAGGGCCGGCGCGACATCGGCGGCCAGCGGATGCCTGGCATGGAGCTGACCTTCGGCGTCGACGACCTCGAGGCCACGATGGCCGCCGTGGAGGCGGCGGGCGGCAAGATCCTGATGCAGCCGTTCCACATCCAGGGCGTCGGCCGCCTGGTCTTCTTCCAGGACACCGAGGGCAACATCGCCGGCGCCATGCAGTACGAGACCGACGAATGGCCGGCGTGATCGCCGGCGCCGCGCCGCGCCGCCCGCACAGCCGAGCCCGGGTGCGGCGGGCGGGGGCTCAGCTCCGGTGGATCGGGTCGATCCAGGGGACGCCTTCGGGCTTCTCCACCGGGTCGATGTCGAGGTTCACCACCACCGCCTCGCTATCGGAGCGGACGAGGACGCAGGATAGCGGCTCGTCCGTGGAGGCGTTGATCTCCTGGTGCGGCACGAAGGGCGGCACGTAGATGAAGTCGCCCGGGCCGGCCTCGGCGGTGAACTCCAGGTGCTCGCCCCAGCGCATGCGGGCGCGGCCGGAGACCACGTAGATCACGCTCTCCAGCGGGCCGTGGTGGTGGGCGCCGGTCTTGGCGTTGGCGTGGATGTGGACCGTGCCGGCCCACAGCTTCTGCGCGCCCATCCGCGCGCGGTCGATGGCGACGGCGCGGTCCATGCCGGGCGTGGTGGCGGTGACGGGGCCGAGCTGGTCGCCGGGCACGACGCGGACGCCGCTGTGCTTCCAGCCGTCCTCGGGGATCGCGGGGGGAACGTCGTCGTGAGCCATGGCGCAACGCTAGCGCGGCGTCGCGGCGGCGGAAACCGTCGCAGTCGCGCGAGTTGGCCATGTCGGGCGTTTGACACAACTTTGCCGTTATTCGCCACGTCGGTGAGTTGTGATGACGCCATTGCGCGAGCCGTGTTTGGTGCCCGACACAAGTCAGATCGGGGGGCCCGACCACGCACGGATGGAGGGCCCATGAGGTCCGTTACATGGGTGGCGCTCGCCGCCGGAATATCGCTTGCCAGTTCGCCCGCGCTCGCGGCGACGAACCTGATCACCAATGGCAGCTTCGAGACCGGTGACTTCACCGGCTGGACCTACTCGGGGGTGACGCCGTCGGGCGCGCCGGCCGTGATCATTCCCTACAACTCGAACGCCGGATATCCGGGAGGCGCGTATGGAGAGCCGATCCCGCCGGACAACTCCGCATCGCCCAGCCCCGATCCGGTCGGCGACAACGCCGCCTACTTCGTGGCCGACGGCGCCACCGAGAGCCTGTCGCAGACCGTCCACCTGCTGCCCGGCCTCTACACGATCGGGTTCTCGGTCTACGTCCCGCTGAACGGCTTCAACAACGCGGGCAACGCCACCTTCACCGGCACCATCGCCGGCGTGAACCTGGCGAACTTCACGGTGGACACGTCGACGCCGCAAGTGTGGGTGCATTACGCCGGGGTGGCCAACATCCTCACGGAAGGCGACTACCTCAGCAGCTTCACCTTCGCCTCGGCGCAGGGGGCGGCAGGCGACTTCGTGGTCGACCGCGCCTACATCGTGGCCGGGAACGCGATCCCCGAGCCGTCGGCCTGGGCGCTGATGATCCTGGGCTTCGGCGGTGTCGGCGGGGCGCTCCGCGCGCGCCGCAGCCTGCTCGCCGCGGCCTGACGGCCGCGTGACGGGACCCCGGCCTGGGGGGCTGGCCGGGGTTTTCCGCCGTCTACCTGGGCGCGGCCGCCGCCGGCGGGGGAACCGCCGCGGGCGGGGCGTCCGTCGCCGGGGTCGCCACAGGCGCCGTGGCGGCCGGTGTCTCGGCGGCGGGCGGCGGGGCGGTGTAGCGGCTGACCCGCGTGATCCGCACCGGCCTGATCAGCATCTCGCCCTTCATGGCGCCCTCGCCCTTCACCGGATCGGTGGGCAGCACGATGATCTTGCGGATCACCTCCAGGCCCTCGACCACCTGGCCGAAGGCGGCGAAGCCGGGATTGGCCGCCGGGTTCTTCCGGTCGGCGTCGAGATAGCTCATGTCGCCCAGCATGATCGACCAGTCGGCCTGGGCGGTGCCCGGCGCATGGCGGCCCATCGAGATCACCCCGTCCTTGCCGTGGGTGAGCCCGGTCTTGATCGTCGATTCGTGGGCGATGGGCGGCAGCACCTTCTTCGGGTCGTTCTGCAGGCCGCACTGGACGAGGCCGTAGTCGTTCCCGGCGTAGCCCTTGGGCTTGCTGGCGCGATAGCAGGCGGCGCCGTTGAAGAGGCCGCGGTCGACATACTTCAGGTAGTTGGCCACCGTGATCGGGGCCTTGTCGGCGGCCAGCTCGACCACGAACGCGCCCTCGGTGGTCTCGACCTTCACCTGCGGGTTCGGCCTGGCGGGCGGCGCGGGAGCCGGCGTTGCGGGGGCCGCCGGCGTCTGGGCCTGGGCGGCGGCGGCGAGGAGGGCGGCGGCGACCGCCGGAAGGAACTTGCGGAGCATGGGCGCGAAGCTAGCGCAGGCTCAGCCCCCGCGACAGCGGATGTAGGTGTCGGTCTGGCCCTTCGATTTCAGCGCCCGGCCGGCCAGGACCAGCGTCTGGACGCGGCTGGCGCACAGCCGGCGCTCGCCGCTCCGGATGCCGACGCTGGTCGTGACCTCGGCCGAGCGGCCGTCCGGCGCCACCACGATGCGGAAGACCCGGCCGGTCTCGCGCGACGGCGCCGCCTTCCCGATCAGGGCCCGCGCCTCCTTCAGCGTCGAGGTCCCGTAGGGCACGGGCGGCTTGCCCCCGTTGTAGGCCTGGTCGGTGAACGTCGCGTCGGGCGTGAAGGCGGCGAACCAGGCGTCGAGTTTCCGCGCGTTCCAGGCCTGCTCCTGCTTCGCCACGAAGGCGCGGGCGGCCTCTTCGGTGACGGGCGCGCCCGCGACGCGGGGCTGGGCGGCGGCGGAGGTCGCGATCAGGGCGGCGAGGACGAGGGCGCGCATCGCTCAGGGCCGCGCGAGCCAGCGCATGCGGTGGCCGTTCATGGCGGTTTCGCCGAGCCGTTCCAGCAGCCGCCAGTTGACGATCGCGCCGACGGGGGCCCCGACGACGGGGATCATCTGGGCCATCTTCGCCAGGTCGATGTGGTCGCGGTATTCCTGCTGGAACCTGCGCCAGTCGAAGTGGGCGTAGTCCTGTGGATGGGCGCGGGCGTCCCAGTCCTCCAGGCCGCG
The DNA here is from genome assembly GCF_019636135.1 of Phenylobacterium sp. Classification (GTDB taxonomy): domain Bacteria; phylum Pseudomonadota; class Alphaproteobacteria; order Caulobacterales; family Caulobacteraceae; genus Phenylobacterium. The sequence continues at coordinate 30,702 of NZ_JAHBYD010000023.1, read as the reverse complement.
GAAGACCTCGGCGCGGTGGCCGGCGCCCGAGAAGGCCAGTTGGAAGAGGGCCAGGATGTAGAGCCGTTCCCCGAACGCGTCCGCCTCGTGGCCGTAGACCGCCGAGAGATCGAACAGCAGCTTGATCTTGATGACCAGCAGCGCCGGGAAGTCGGCCAGCGCCAGCCAGACGCCGCCGGCCCCCGCGACGCCACCCTCCACGGCGGCCGTCCTGCGGTAGCCGCGGATGACCTCCAGCGCGCGGCGGTCGCGCTGGGCCAGCGAGGCGCCGATCAGCGGCGGGGCGGTGGTGAGGTCGGCGCCCGTCAGGATGGTGCGGGTCATGCCCTCGACGACGCTCGTCAGCGTGGCGTGGACCCGTTCTGGGATGAGGCGGTTGATGTGGCCCTGCAGGTCGCGGGCGGCGACGTCGAGCGGACCGGGCGGCTTCAGGACCGCGGCCGTCCAGCGTGCGACCTCGGCGCGGGCCCAGTCCTCGTAGGCGGCGTCGGTCGCGCCGAAGGGCGGCTGCGCGCGGGCTATTTCAGGACCGCCACTTCCAGCACCCAGGCGACGATCGCCGTCAGGAAGCTGCCGGTGAAGGCGCCCCGCACGAACGCGCCGTTGCGCTCCCACCAGATGCGGCGCGCGCGCATGCGCTGGGCCCGGTCGACCTTCCGTCTCTGCATCGTCGTCCTGGTCCCCCGCGGTTCGGCCCGACGTTCTAGCGTGGGAATCCGGCGGGCGGAACCGCGCGCGATCCCGCGAGGCCGGGCGAGGACCGGAGCCGAAGTCGCAGGCTGACGGATAGAACCTGTCGGCGCGGCATGCGCCGCAGGCGCGCTATTCTCAACCACCAAGGACACCAAGACCACGAAGGGTCCGAGAAGTGCGCTGCGCCCAGCTCATCCGCGGCGCCTTGGTGGTCTTCGTGGTTGAATCAAAACGGCGCTGCCGCGCGCTCGAAGTCGACAGGTTCGCGCAATCCCTCATCCGGCGCCCTGCGCGCGCCACCCTGTGGGGTCATTTCAGGCCCGCGTCGGCCTGGGCGATGGCGGCGCGGAGCCAGCCGCTTTCGTTGGAGTTGCGGGACTGGGTCAGCAGCGCCTCGAGCGCCGCCTTGCGGACCATCAGGGTTTCGCGGTGGCCCGGCTCGGCCGCGAGCGCGGCGCTGGTGAGGCGCAGCGCCAGGGTGGGCCTGCCGTCGGCGAGGATGGCCCTGGCGCGCGCCGCCACCGGGCCCGCGCCGCCGCCCAGCCTGGCGAGCTCGGCCTCGGCCTCGGCGGGCGAGACCGCGTACATGGTGGCCGCATCGCCGTCGAACCAGCCGGCGTAGCCCTCGTAGATCCCGCGGACCGACCAGGCGATCTGGCCGTAGCCTTCGCCGACGTCCAGCTCCGGCGGCAGCTTGATGGTCCGCATCAGCTCGTAGACGCCCTTGCCCTCGTTCATGCCCCTGACGGTGGCGTCGTGTACGTAGAGGATGGCGTCGCGATACTTCGTGAGCTGGCGGCGGACCTCGGCGGCGCCCACGACCGGGCGGCCATGGCTGGGCAGCATGATCTCGGGGTTCAGCGCCAGGACCTTGTCGATCGACTCGACGTAGTCGAGCGCCTTGCGCTGCTGGGTGCCCCGCAGCGTGTAGAGATTGGGGAAGGAGTCGTAGAAGTTGTCGCCCACGAAGGCGGCCTTCAGCTCCGGGATCCAGACCGTGGCGTGGTCGGGCGTCTCGCCGGGCGTGGCGAGGACGCGGAAGGTGAGGTCGCCCACCTTGAAGGTCGTCTCGTGCTCGAAGAGGACGTCGGCCAGCCTGGGCGCGGCGTAGTTGCCGGGGTTCGCCTCGGCGCCGCTCCGGCCGGGGGCGAGGCCGAACTGGGCGGCGTTGCGGTGGGCGTAGAAGCCGGAGAGCCGCGTCATGTAGTTGCGGAATTCGACACTCGCGGCCTGCTCGACGACCTTCGTGCCGGGCTCGCGCCAGAACGGCACGCCGCCCGCGTGGTCGCCGTGGGCGTGGGTGAGGACGATGTAGCGGACGGGCGCCTTGGAGACGGCGCGCAGGAGTTCGCGGTGACGCCTGGCCGTCTGGACGCTGGAGGTGTCGATCACCACGTCGCCGGCCCTGGTGGTCACGAGGTAGGTGTTGCCGAAGCCGATGGCCTGGTGGATCCGGCCGCCGGCGAAGTGGAGCGCCTCGGTCTGGCTCGCGCCCGTGGTGGTGGGCTGGGCCGCGCCGGGCCGGCCGTCGGGCGCCGGCGCCCCGAGCGCGGCCTCCTGCTCGTGCGCCAGGGCAGGACCGGCCATGAGCAGGGCGGCGGCGAGAACGGCGAGACGCATGGACCTGATCCTTCCGAAAAGCGGCTGAAGGATCGGGAGGCGCCCGGAACGGGTCAAGCGCGCGGCAGGCGCGGCTCCGATGGCCGAAGGCTATGGCCTGCCTTTCCCGCTTGCGGGAAAGGCTCGCTACTTCGCTTCGGCCTGGGCCTTCATGGCCTTCATGACGCCCAGGAACATGGTCGCGCGGCGGGTCTTGTTGGCCTCGCGCTGGTCGGCCGGGACCGAGGTCTGGTCGAAGAACAGGGTGTAGACGAGCTTGGAGCTCTTCTTGTCGACCGGCCGGATCTCGACCGTGCCGTGGTAGAGGATCTTCGGATCGACGTCGGCGTAGGTGTAGGAGAGCGGCGTGACCGCGACCACCACCTCCTCGATGCGGCCGGCGATCTTGCGCACGGCGCCGAGTTCGCTGTCCTTGCCCTGGGTGATCTCGCAGGGCAGGACGCCGGCCGGGTTCAGGAACTTGCCGATGTCGCAGTAGCCCTTGACCTTGGCCCAGGCCGTCTCGGCCGGAACCGCCAGCGGCAGCTCCTGCACGATCGTGACGTAGTCGCCGGCGGCGTTGGCGGCGGTCGCCACGCTGAGCGCGGCGGAAACGGCGGCGAGCCGTGCCCAGACCTTCATGACGATTCCTCCCCTCATGGTTTCGGGGAGCATACCCATGCTTCGAGCGTCAGAGAAAGCGTGGCCCGAGGTAAAGCAGCGCCAGAATCACGATGGCCGCCACCAGGATCAGGGCCGCGCGCGGGTTGGAGCCCAGGAACGACTCCGACGGGCGCCTCATTGTGGGCTTCGGCGGCGGCTTCCTCGCCGCCTTCTCCTTTTCCTTGCGGTACGCCTTCAGGTCGGTGACCCGGGGATCGTGACCGTTCGGCCTGGAGGGCTCCTTCGCCATCAGCCGGCCAGCTTCTCCAGGTCCTCGGCCGAGATGTCGGCGTTGGAGTAGACGTTCTGGACGTCGTCGTCGTCCTCGAGCGTCTCGATCAGCTTCATGAGGGTGGCCAGCGGGTCGCCCTCGATGGGCGTCAGCGCCTTGGGCCGCCAGGCCAGCTTCGTGGACGTCGCCGCGCCCAGGGCGGCTTCCAGCGCCGCGGAGACGTCGTTCAGCGCATCGAAGGCTGTCCAGATGGTGTGGCCGTCCTCGTCGGACTCCACGTCGTCGGCGCCGGCCTCGATGGCGGCCTCCATCACCTTGTCCTCGGACCCGGCCGAGGCGGCGTAGGTGATCTGGCCCACGCGGTCCCACATGAACGAGACCGAGCCGGTCTCGCCGAGGTTGCCGCCGCACTTGGTGAAGGTGGAGCGCACGGTGGAGGCCGAGCGGTTGCGGTTGTCGGTCAGCACCTCGACGATCACGCCCACGCCCCCGGGGCCGAAGCCCTCGTAGCGGATCTCGTCGTAGGACTCGGCCTCGCCGCCCGCGGCCTTCTTGATGGCGCGCTCGATCACGTCCTTGGGCAGCGACTCGGCCTTGGCGTTGTTCACCGCCAGGCGCAGGCGGGCGTTCATCGCCGGGTCGGGCAGGCCCATCTTGGCCGCCACGGTGATCTCGCGGGAGAGCTTGGAGAACAGCTTGGAGCGCGCGGAATCCGCGCGGCCCTTGCGGTGCATGATGTTCTTGAATTTCGAGTGGCCGGCCATGGTCCGTCGGGGGTCGTGACTGAGAGGTCGGAGCTTCTACCCCGGCGGGCCGGGCTCACGGAACCCCCCGCCGACGGCGGCGGTCAGGCGAGGAGCCTCAGGCGGCCAGCGCGCGGCGGCGGCGGATCATCGCGCCGATGGCGCCGAAGCCCATGATCATCATCGCCCAGGTCGCAGGTTCCGGGACGCCGTTGCGGATGTCCTGGGCCGCGTACTGAGCCACCTGGAGCGCGCCGGAGAAGCCGCCCAGCCGGACTTCACCGGTCTGGATCACGCTCCTGGCCACGACCGAGCCCTCGATGCCGTTGCCGAACTTCAGCTCGGCGTTCGGGGCCAGGATCGAGCCGAACCAGGTCTTCGAGCCCAGGTTGATGCTGGTGGCTTCGTAGAAGTTCCAGATCACCGAGGCGCCGAGGCCCTGGCCGTTGTTGAAGTTGATGCTGCCCGGCAGGCTGATGTCGGTCCCGGCGACGTTCACGACGACCGCGTCGTAGCCGCTGGGCATGTTGAACTTCAGGTTGCTGCGGCCCTGCAGGAGCGCCGACAGGTCGGCGATGCTGTAGACCGCGACGCCCGTGCCGGCGCCCGGGTCGAAGACCACGTTCCAGCGGTCGGGCGTCTCGGCGAGGTGGGTGGCGTCCAGTCCGGCCAGGTAGGCCGAGGTCGCGGCCAGTTCGGCGGCGTAGTCCATCGCCTGCCGTTCCAGCTCCGCCTGCAGCCCGCCCACCTGGGACTCGTAGCCGGTGTGCCGCACGCCGTTGGAGTTCCGGCTGATCTCGCCGCCCGCGTAGAGGTCGGTGGCGTTGGTCTGGTTGATGGCGCCGCCCGCGTAGGCGGTCTTGGCGTTGGTCTGGTCGATGGCGCCGCCCGCGGTGACCGTGGCGCTGTTGGCGTTGACCTTCCTGACGTTGCCGCCGGCGGTGACCGAACCGCCGCCGTTCATGTTGGCGCCGGAGTCCAGGTTGCCGCCGACGACCACGGAGCCGCCGTTGGCGACGTTCTTGGCCCCGCCGGTGACGTTGCCCGCCACGGTCAGGGCGACGCCCGACTGGCCGGCCCGGGTCATGTATTGCGACGAGCCGCCGCTGAGGTCGCCGCCGACGAAGGTGCGGCCCTGGACGCCCTGGCTCGACTGGAGGTCCTTGAGCGCGATGAGGTTGTAGTCGCGCATCGCCTGCAGGCCGGCATTGACCTGGGCGGCGTTCGGCGCCGCCGGCGCCGGGGCCGCGACGGCCACGCCGGCGCCTGCCAGGACGAACCCGGCGGCGAGGACGGCGGAAAGGGTTTGAACGATACGCATCTGAGGAGACCTACGCACGGCAGCGGTTAAGGACGCGCTGAGACCGCCCCCGTCCGGCTCAGCGGCGCGGCCTATGCCCGGGCTTCATGTTGCGGCGCAACATGCAGAGTGTCGCAGCCCGGACATGCCCATCGGGGGCGCGGACGTTGCGCGCAGGCGCGCGGAAGGCTGGGGCGGCGCCTCGTGCGCAGCTTCAACATTCTGAAAAAACGAAGGAAAATCCGGCTACAGGCCGCCGATCCTGCGCGCGCACTGCGCGACCTGCTCCCGGGTGAGGTCGGGCAAGAACTGGATCTTGCGGGCCGAGACGTCGTTGTCGCCATAGGGCCAGTAGGCGATCCGGCGCGGCTTGGCTTTGCTACTCATTTTGGGGAGCCGGACGAAGAGTTCCACCTGCCGGCTGCGGTCGCCGGCGTTGAAGGTCCAGGATTCCAGCCGCATCCCGTCGCGCACGCCGGAGTTCCAGGCGGGGCCGCGGCGGGTCACGCCGACGACGGTCCTGGCCGCGAACGAGCGCGCCGTGTCGAACCCGGCGTCGAAGCCCGGCGAGACGGTGACGCGGGCCAGGATGCAGCCGCCGAAGAGTTCGTCGGGCAGCGGGATCGGCTGGGTTCCCTCGGCGTAGCGGGCGATGTCGGGGCGGATGTCGAGGCCGGCGGTCACCCAGACGGCGGAGACGAGGCCGGTGACCGTGTCGGGCCCCTGGCCGGGGGCGAAGCGGCGGTAGTGGTCGCGCATCCGCTGGACCACGTCGTCGAGGCCGGCCTTGCCGCCGGTCTTGCGGCGCACGTCGTCGTCCCACTTCAGCGCCAGGATCGCGCCGCGCGCGGCGGCGTCGCTGGACGCATCGGTGTCGATCCAGCGGCCGACCCAGTCGTCGGCGCTCATGATCCCGGCGCGGACCAGGGCGCGGTCGGCGATGAAGCGGCCGAGCCCGCCGGTCAGCCAGGGCGCCGGTGTGGCGGGCGGTCGTCCCGCCTGCCGCTCCAGCACCCCGTCCACGTGCGCCTCGACGAGGGCGCGGCGGAGCTCGGCGTCGGAAAGGCCGGAGGGCGGCGCGACGAAGCCGTCGTCGCGGTCGAGGCCGCGCTCCGGCGCGGCGGCGCGGGTGACGAAGAAGGGGCCGGCGGGTTCGCCCAGATAGGACCGCACGGCGGCGACGGCCGGCGCGACGGCGGCGGCGAGCTTCTCGGGGCCGTCGCGGTCGTCCGCGAGCGTGGCGGCGCGGATGACGCCGCCCGGCGTGCTCTGCTCGGCGGTGCGGATGGCCGGCCCGGCCACGAGGACCGAGCGGCGCACGTCGCCGACCGTCAGCGGCCGGCCCATCGCGGCGTGGTCGAGGTCGGAGACGACGCGCCAGCCCTTCGGCGGCTTGCCCAGGCGCACCTTGGCCGAGAGCGCGTCCCAGCCCACCGGCTCGGCGAACACCGCCTCGCCCAGCGCCGCCGCCTCCGGGCCGCCGCCGGCCACCGTGTAGCGGACGCGCAGGCTCGCGCCGGGCTTGTGGCGCAGGGTGCGCACGTCGCCGGCGGCGTCCAGGCTGGCGCCGCTCACCTTCAGGGTCGCCGCGGCGCCGGGCGGCAGGCGCAGCCGGGTCTCCCCGTCCGGCTCGCCGGACAGGCGCATGTCGACGGCGAGCGCGCCGGTCGGCGCGAGGGTCACGCGGTAGTCCACGAAGGCCGCGGGCGCGGCGCCCAGCAGCGGGAGGGCTGCGGCGGCGATGGCGAAGGTTCGGATCATCCGCTCCGGGGGGCTATTCGACGGGTGCGCAGTCGAACCGGTCGATCTGGCCGTTTTGAAGGCGATAGACCGCATCCTGCGGCACGTCCTGGGCCAGGGTCGCCCGCCGGTCGAGCCCGGCATAGGCCCCGCGCGCGAGCCGGCCCCAGACGCCGTGGCTGACCGCGATGACGCGGCGGCCGGGCTCGGGCGGGAGCGAGGCCAGCCAGCTCGCGGCGCGGCCCATCACGTCCTCGAAGGTCTCGCCGCCGCCGGGCGCGCCGAAGAAACGCTCGCCGTCGTAGCTGCGGTGCGGATCGTCGCGGCGGATGTCGTCCCAGAGCCGGCCCTCCCAGTCGCCGCAGCAGACCTCCATCAGCCGGTCGTCGGTCTCGACGGCGAGGCCGGTGGCGGCCGCGACCGCCTCGGCCGTGCGCCGGGCGCGGCCGATCGGGCTGGCGACCAGCCGCCAGTCGCCGTCCTCACGGCGGACGAGATCGGCGGCCAGGCGCTCGCCATGGCGAGCGCCTGGCGCTCGCCCAGCGGCGTCAGATCGCTTTCGAGGCGACCCTGGACGCGGCGTTCCCGGTTCCAGAAGGTCTGGCCGTGCCGCAGCAGGATGATCATCGCTTGCGGCGCACGACCGGGTGCGAGGTCGAGAGGCCGCCGTCGACCGCCAGGGTCTGGCCGTTGACGTAGGAGGCGTCGTCCGAGGCGAGGAAGAGGCCGGCGCGGGCGATCTCGTCGGGCGCGCCGTAGCGCGTCGTCGGGTTGAGCTGGCCGATCTTGTCCTCGTTGCCGCGCGCGCGGGCGCCGTCGAAGATCGGCTTGGTCATGCCGGTCTCGATCAGGCCCGGCGCGATGGCGTTGACCCGGATGCCGGTGCCGTAGAGCTCGTTGCAGGCGGTCTGCACCAGGCTGATGACGCCGGCCTTGGACGCCGAATAGGCCGGACCGCCGGCGCCCGAGCGGATGCCGGCCACCGAGGCGGTGCAGATGATCGAGCCCTTGCCGGCGGGGATCATCGCCTTGCTCGCATACTTCACCGCCAGGAACGGGCCGATCAGGTTCACCCGCAGGATCTCGGCCCAGTAGTCGGCGGTCTGCTCGTGCAGCGGCGAGAAGCCGCCCGAGACGCCGGCGTTGGCCCAGAAGACGTCCAGGCGGCCCGAATCGGCGATGGCGCGGTCGACCAGGCCCTTCACGAAGGCGTCCTCGCCGGCGTCGCCGGTGATCGCCACGGCGCTGCCGCCCGCCTTGACCACCATTTCCGCGGTTTCGGCGACCGCATCGGCCTTGTCGGCGACGATCAGGCTGGCGCCCTCGGCGGCGAACAGGATCGAGGCGGCGCGGCCGATGCCGCTGGCCGCGCCGGTGATGACGGCCGTGCGGCCGGAAAGGCGTCCCATGGTGTGTCCTTCAGGTGTGTCCGGCGCGGTGCGGCTCCACCGCCCCCTCCACCCTTCGGGTCCCCCTCCCCCGTACACGGGGGAGGTTCCGGAAAACGCCAACCTCCCCTGCGCAGCGGGGGAGGGGGACCGCGAAGCGGTGGAGGGGGCGCTGGGTTCGCACTAGGCGTCGGCTTTGGCGCGCGCGGTGGCGGTGGTGATGGCGTCGAGGAAGATGTCGTAGAGCCCGGGCGGCATGTCATGGCCCATGCCGGGGATGATCCGCAGCTCGGCGCCCGGGATGGCGGCGGCGGTCTGCTCGCCGCCGACGGGCTGGACCAGCGGGTCGTCGGCGCCGTGCAGGACGACGACGGGGATCTTCAGGCCCTTCAGCTCCTCGGCCCGGTCGCCGTCGGCGCCGATGGCCTGGCGCTGGCGGCCGACGCCGGCGGGGTTGAAGCCGCGCTCGTACTCGGCGATGGCGCGTTCGCGCAGCGCGCCTTCGGGCCAGGGATAGCCGGGGCTGCCGATGGTGGTCGCGTTCTTCACGGCGTTGGCGAGGAAGGCTTCGAAGTCGGCCTTCGGGTCCGGCGGGGCGACGGTGATCACGGCCATGGCCTCGGGGGTGGCCTGCACGTCGCCGCTGGTGGCCGACATGATCGAGGTCATCGACAGCACGCGGGCCGGATAGTCGATGGCGATGCGCTGGACGATCATGCCGCCCATGGAGACGCCGGCGATGTGGGCCTGCTTCACGCCCGCCGCGTCCAGCACGGCCATGGCGTCGGCGGCCATGTCCTTCAGGACGTAGCTCCGGCCGTCGAGCCAGCTCGAGAGGCCGGTGTCGCGGTTGTCCATGCGGATCACGCGGAAGCCCCTGGCGGCCAGCCTGCCGCAGAAATCCGCCGGCCAGCGGGTCATCTGCGACCCCAGGCCGTTGATCAGGAGCACGGTTTCCGCAGCGCCGTCGCCGAAGGCTTCGTACGCGATCTCGACGGCGCCGTTGGTGGCTTTAGGCATCGTTCCCTCCGTGAAGCTTGTATCCTGAGAGTTGTGTTGCGGCGCCTGTAGCGATCCCGACGCGTGAAACGGCTGGTCTTCCGAAAGCTTGTGCGACAATCATGGCGGCAAGAGTCGCCTTGGGGGAGGGGTCCGGCCGAAGCATGCGCGTGATCGTTCCGCTTCTCCTGTCACTGGCGATGTGGGTCTTCATCCTGCTCGGGCTGGCCGGACTCTGGCTGAAGGTCTTCGGCAGGGGCTGAGCCCTTACGGGATCAGCAGCACCCGCCCCACCGCCTTGCGGCTTTCGATGTAGGCGTGCGCCGCGGCGGCTTCCGACAGCGGGAACTCGCGGTCGATCACCACCTTCAGGTCGCCCCTGGCCACGCGGTCGATCAGGCTGGCGATGTTCTTCTGCACGCGGTCGGTGTTGATCTCCGCGCCCAGGAAGACCCCCGAGATGGTGCGGTTGCCGCCCATCAGGGTGGAGAGGTCCATCTTCTGCCGGTCGCGGCCGGCCTGGCCCACCGTCGAGACGCGGCCGCGGTAGGCGAGGCTGAGGATCGAGCCCTGCAGCACCGCGCCGCCGACCGAATCGACGACGACGTCGGCGCCCTTCCTGTCGGTGAGGCGCATCACCTCCTCGACCACGTCGTGGGTGGCGTAGTTGACGCCGTGGGTCATGCCGAGGCCCTTGAGCTGCTCCAGCCGCGCGTCGGACGAGGCGGTGGCGATGACCATCGAGGCGCCGGCCCTGGCGGCGAGCTGGATGGCGGCCACGCCCACGCCGGACGCGCCGGCCTGGATCAGCGCCACCTCGCCGGCCTTCAGGCGGCCGAACTCGAAGAGGCAGTCGTCGGCGGTGCCGAAGGTGACCGGGATCACCGAGGCCTCCCGGGTGGAGAGGCCGTCCGGCACCTTCCAGGCGGTCTTGGCGGAGACCGCGCGCAGCTCGGCGTGGCTGCCCCAGCCGCCGGTCGTGCAGACCTTGTCGCCGACCTTGAAGTTGGACACCTCGGAGCCGACCTCGATCACCTCGCCGGCCGCCTGGTAGCCGACCACATGCGGATTGGTCATGAGCGGCCCGCCGAAGCGGTTGAGCGTGTCGCCGCCCTCGATGGCGACGGCCTCGACGCGGATCACGATGCCCTTCGGGTGGCACTGGGGGTCGGGCACGTCCTCGTACTTCAGGACGCCGGGCGGACCGTTCTCGTAGTAGACCGCGGCCTTCATCGGACGTTCCTTCCCTCAAACGCTTGTTTGACGAAACCCATTCCACGGCCATGCTGGCGGCGCAAGGGAGGACACATGCAGCTCGCCAAGCCCCGCGTCGACATCGGCCTCTCGACCAACGACATCGGCCCCATGCTGGCCTTCTGGCAGGGCGAGGCGGGCATCCCGTTCGACCACCTGCTGCCGATCCGCAAGGGCCAGGACCAGCACCGCCACGACGTGCTGGGCAGCGTCCTGAAGATCAACCACCACACGGCCCCGCTGCCGGCCGCGGCGCCCAGCGGCTACCTGGAGCTGGTGATCGCACGCGAGGGGCTCGCGGCGCCCAAGGCCCTCGCCGATCCGGAAGGCAACCGTGTCAGCCTCGTCCCGCCCGGGCACGAGGGCGTGACCCAGATCGGCGTGCGGATCGGCGTGCGCGACCTCGACGCCCACCGGCGGTTCTACGCCGAGGCGCTGGGGTTGCCGGAGGAACGCCCGGGCGCGTTCCGGGCGGGCGAGAGCCTGATCCTGCTGGAGGCCGACCCCGGCGCGCCGGCCGACGCCGGCATGCAGGGAGCCGGCTGGCGCTACATCACCTTCCAGGTCTTCAAGGTCGACGACGAACACGCCCAGGTGCTGGCCAGGGGCGGGCGCGAGGCGCTGGCGCCGCTGACGCTCGGGACCACGGCGCGGATCTCCATGGTGCGCGACCCCGACGGCAACTGGATCGAGCTCTCGCAGCGCGCGTCGATCGTGGGTAGCCTCGCCTGAAAACGGGAGGGAGTCGCGCCATGGGGTCTCGTGCGCTGGTGCTGGGCGGCGGCGGGCCCGTGGGGATCGCCTGGGAGAGCGGGCTGCTGGCCGGCCTCGCGCAGGCGGGCGTCGATCTCGGACAGGCGGAGTTCACGCTCGGCACGTCGGCGGGCTCGTTCGTGGGCGCGCGGCTGGCGATGGGGGCCGATACGGCGACCCTGGCCGAGCCGATCCTGGGCGATGCGGCCTCGCCGGTGCAGTCGACCGACCGCGGCGGGCGGACGCCGCCCGACATGTCGAGGATGATGCGGCTGATGGCGGCCGCGCAGCAGGGCGCGAAGGACGCCGAGGCGGCTCGTGTCGAACTGGGCGCCTTCGCGCTCGCGGCCCGGACCATCGACGAGGACGCGTTCATCAGGAGCTTCGGCAGGAGCTTCGCGAGCCTGCCCGACGACGCCTGGCCCTCGCGCGGCTTCGCCTGCACGGCGGTGGATGTGGCCACGGGCGCGTTCCAGCTCTGGACGAGGGACTCCGGCGTGGGCGTGGCCCGCGCCGTGGCGTCGAGCTGCAGCGTGCCGGGCGTCTATCCGCCGGTCACGCTGAAGGGCCGCCGCTGGATGGACGGCGGCGTGCGCTCGCCCACCAACGCCGACCTGGCGGCCGGGCACGGGCGCGTGGTGGTGATCTCGGTGATGCCGCGCGAGTTCACGCCGGGCGCCTCGCTGGTCCGCATGTTCGAGAGCCTCGACGCCGAGGTCGAGGCCCTGAAGGCCGGCGGCGCGCAGGTGACGGTCGTCAGCCCCACGCCCGAGAGCCAGGCGGCCATGGGCGGCAACCTCATGGACTTCCGCAAACGCGCCGACGCCGCCCGCGCCGGCCTCGCCCAGGGCGCGGCGATGGCCGGGGACCTGCGGGCGTTCTGGGCGTAACCGCGCGCCACACATCCCGGTTTGGGCGGAGCCCAAGACCGGGATGACAAGCGAGGGCCTATTCGGCCGCGAGGATCTTCGCGGGGAGGAGCATCGGCTCCAGCAACGCCTGGGCCAGCCAGCGGACCACCGGGACCGCGACGCCGTCGCCGGTGACGTGCAGGGCGTTGGTGGCGGCCCTGGGCAGGACGTAGGTCTCCGGCAGGCCCATCAGGCGGGCGGCTTCGCGGGCGCTGAGCAGGCGGGACCGGACGCGGCCGTCCTCGACCACCACCACGGCCTGGCGTGAGGAGCCGCCGCGCGGCGTGCGCAGGCAGCCGGCGACGCCGTCGAACCGGACCTCGGCGCGCTGCACGCGACGGCCGTCTTCGTGGCGCGTGCGGCGGAAGACGGCGCCGACGGCGCGGCCCGTGACGGCGTCGATCCGGGCGCGGTGCAGGGGCCCCATCAGGTCCAGCAGGCGCGCGGTCTGGGCGGGCGTATGCCAGCGCACGGCGCCGTCGGGCTCCAGCACCGAAGCGAGGTCGCTGTTGCGGGCCGGCGGCGCGGGCAGCCGCCACCAGGCCCAGCGCCGGGCGACCTCGGCGGGCAGGGCGGCCTGCGCCGCGCGCACGGCGCGGGTGTGGAATGGGCTGTCGCCGACCATGCTCGCCGGAACGTCCCGCGCCGCCACGACGAACACGCGGGGCCGCGACTGCGGCAGGCGGGTCGCCGCGTCGATCTCCAGCGCGCCGAAGCCGTAGCCCCGCGCCGCCAGCGCCGCCCCGAGCGCCGCGAAGTCGGCGCCGCCGCGCGAGGTGAGCAGGCCGACCACGTTCTCGATGACGATGACGCGCGGCGCCCGGCCCGCGTCGTCCAGCGCCTCCATCAGCCGCCAGAAGCCGAAGAAGGCGGACGAGCGGCCGCCGTGGAGGCCCGCCCGCGCGCCCGCGAGGCTGAAGTCCTGGCAGGGGCTCGACGCCCATGCGAGGTCGGCGCGCCCCGGGAGGTCGGCCGGCGAGAGCGCCCAGACGTCGCCCTGGCGGAAGTGGGCCGCGGCGTCGGCGAAATTGGCGCGATAGGTCGCCGACTTGACCGGGTCGAAGTCGTTGGCGAAGGCGCAGGCCCATCGCTCGCCCAGGCCCAGCCGCGCCATGCCGCCGCCGGCGAAGAACTCGTAGAAGGTGCGCGTCACGGCCACGGCGATGGACGCTAGCGTGATTTGCCGCAAGATCGCGCGCATGAAGACCGCCGCCCCGATCCTGCCCTCCCTTCTCGCCCCCCTTCTCGCCCTGGTGGGCGCGCTCGTGCTGAGCGCCTGCCAGCCGCAGGCTCCGGACGGCAAGCCCGCGCCGCCGCCGGCCGACGCGCCCGCCGCGACGCCGAAGGGCTCGACCCTGGACGTCAGCCGGCCGATCACGGCGCGCGGGACCGAGCCCTTCTGGGCGCTGACCGTCGAGAACGGGACGAAGCTGACCCTCACGCGCCCTGGTCATCCCGACCTCGTGGCCGAGGCGCCGGGCGCGGCGATCGACGCCGGCCGGGCCATCTGGGTGGCCAGGACCGCCGACGGCCAGCAGATCACCGTGACGCTCTACGCCAGCGACTGCTCGGACGGCATGAGCGACGCGCGCTACCCGATGAGCGCCGAGGTGGTGCTGGTGAACGAGAGCCTGCGCGGCTGCGCGGCCAGGACGGCGGACCTGCCGAAGGGCGGCTAGAGCGCGTTCCGAAAAGTGGGAACCGGTTTTCGGAATAAACGCGCGCCAAAACAAGAACCTGGAGCGGGTTGCGATCTGATCTGATTCCATCAGATCGCAACCCGCTCCAGGCCCCGGCGTCGCGCACCGAGTTCCCGCTTGACCTGCCCTGAGGCAAGGGCGGCACAATGCGGAAAACGCGGTATGCAGGCGCCTACGGCGGCGCCGCGGCACAGGGAGCGCAGCCCATGGAAAAGGCCTTCGACCTCGTCGTGCGCGGCGGCACGGTCGTGGACGGCGCGGGCGCGGCGGCCTTCGAGGCCGACGTGGCGGTGAAGGACGGCGTCATCGCCGCGGTCGGCCGGATCGCCGGCTCGGGCGCCGAGGAGATCGACGCGCGGGGCCAGATCGTCACCCCGGGCTTCGTCGACATCCACACCCACTATGACGGCCAGGCCACCTGGGACGCGCGGCTGCAGCCGTCGTCGTGGCACGGGGTCACCACGGTGGTGATGGGCAACTGCGGCGTCGGTTTCGCCCCCTGCCGCAGCGACGACCACGACCTCCTGATCCGCCTGATGGAGGGCGTCGAGGACATTCCCTTCCCGGTGCTGGCCGACGGCCTGCCGTGGAACTGGGAGAGCTATCCGGAATACCTCGATCGGCTGTCCGAGCGGTCGTTCGACGTGGACGTCGGCAGCCAGTTGCCGCACGCGGCGTTGCGCGTCTACGTGATGGGCCAGCGCGGCGTGGACCGCGCGCCCGCCACCGAGGCCGACATCCACGCCATGGCCGCGATCGCGAAGCGGGCGATGGAGGCGGGCGCCATCGGCTTCGGCACCTCGCGCACGCTCAACCACAGGAGCTCGGACGGCTCGCCGATCGCCACCCTGACCGCCGGCGAGGACGAGCTGACCGGGATCGCCCTGGGCATGGCCGCGGCCAACAACGGGGCCGGCAAGGGCGTGCTGCAGGTCGTCAGCGACTTCAACGATCCGGTCGAGGAGTTCGCCATGCTGCGGCGGATCGTCGAGCGCTCGGGCCGGCCGCTGTCGTTCTCGCTGCTGCAGAGCCCGCGCCATCCCGACCAGTGGCGCTACATGCTGGAGCAGATGAGCGAGGCGAAGGCCGCGGGCCAGCAGATCCGCGCCCAGGTCGCGACGCGGCCCGTGGGCGTGCTGTTCGGCCTGGAGCTGACCGTGAACCCGTTCACCAGCCACCCCAGCTACAGGGCCATCAAGGACCTGCCGCTGGCCGAGCGCGTGGCGCGCCTGCGCGATCCGGAATTCCGCACCCGGCTCCTGGCCGAGGAGGCGGCCTCGCGGCAGGCGGCCGGCGCCTCGCCGATGCGGTCGTGGGAGCGCTTCCACCTGCTGGGCGAGGACAGCCCCGACTACGAGCCCACGCCCGACCGCTCCATCGCCGCGATCTCGCAGCGGACCGGCAGGGCGCCGCACGAGATCGCGCTGGACCACATGCTGGACGGCGGGCCGGGCGACGGGCGCGGCCTGCTGTACCTGCCGCTGCTGAACTACGCGAACGACGACCTCGACCATGTCTGGACGATGCTGGGCCACGACTGCGTAGTGCCGGGGCTGAGCGACGGCGGCGCCCACGTGGGCATGATCTGCGACGGCAGCTTCCCGACCACCAACCTCGTCCACTGGACGCGCGACCGCACCCGCGGGCCGACCCTCGGCCTCGAGCACATGGTCAAGGCCCAGTGCCGCGACACCGCCGAGACCGTGGGCCTGTTCGACCGCGGGCTGGTCCAGCCGGGCTTCCGCGCCGACCTCAACGTCATCGACTACCCGCGCCTGCGGCTGAAGGCGCCCAGCGTGGCCTACGACCTGCCCACCGGCGGGCGGCGGCTGATCCAGCGGGCCGAGGGCTACACGGCGACCGTGGTGGCCGGGCAGGTGACCTACCGCGACGGCGAGCCCACCGGGGCGCTGCCGGGCCGTCTGCTGCGCGGTGCGCAGCCGGCCCCCGCGCGCCTGGCGGCGGAATAGGAGGCGGCGATGAATGCGGTGACGCCTGAGTTCCGGCCCCGGGTGCTGGAGACCGGCTGCGAGTGGACGGCCAGGGACGTGGCCGACCCGGAAACCTGGACCGAGCATTTCAGCCGCGCCGAGCAGGACGAGCTGGAGGCCGCGGTCGCCCACGCCTTCGGCGTCTCGGGCAACTTCCTGGAGATCGGCAAGGACGCCTTCCCGCTGCCGACGCTGGCGGCGCGCCTGAAGGGCATCGAGAAGGAGCTGATCGACGGCCGCGGCTTCGTGCGCCTGCGCGGCCTGCCGCGCGAGCGGTGGACCAACGACCAGATGTGCATGGCCTACTGGGGGATCGGCGCGCACCTCGGCAAGCCGTGGCCGCAGAACGCCAAGGGCCACCTGCTGGGCGACGTCACCGACCACAACAAGCCGCCCGGCGATCCAACGGTGCGCGGCAACGAGATCGGCCTCGTCGGCCTCGACTTCCACTGCGACGGCAGCGACCTCGTGGGCCTGATGTGCCTGCAGACCGGCGTCTCGGGCGGGCTCTCGGCGGTCTGCAACTCGGTGGCGCTGCACAACCGGCTGGTCCGCGAGCGGCCCGACCTCGCCGCCGAGCTCTACAGGCCGCAGCCGTTCGACTACCGCGGCGAGCAGGCCCCGGGCCGGCCGGGCTGGTACCCGATGCCGATCTTCACCGAGCTGAACGGGCGGCTCTTCATCCGCCTGATCCGCCCCTACGTGCTGGCCTCGCAGCGGCACGCGGACGCCCCGCGCCTGACGCCCGCGGCCATCGAGGCGCTGGCCTGGATGCAGGACATGGCCGAGGGCGGCGAGTACTCGGTGATCATGGACTTCCAGCCGGGCGACATGCAGTTCATCAACAACTTCCACGTCCTGCACGGCCGCACGCCCTACGAGGACGACCGCGCCGCGGGGAAGATCCGCCACCTGAAGCGCCTCTGGCTCGAGACCGAGGTGCTGGCGGAACGCCCCGCGCAGTTCGTGAACCGCATGGGGACGCACTGGGCGAAAAACCTCACCATCAGCCGCATGGACGCCGCACAATGAGCCTCGTGTTACGGGAGGACCGCGACGGCGCGGCGATCCTGACCCTGAACCGCCCCGACAAGCTGAACGCGCTCACCGTGGCGCTGTTCGGCGAACTTGACGCCCACGTCCGGCAGATCGCGACCGAGACCGACAAGGTGGGGCTGGTGGTGCTGAAGGGCGCCGGCCGCTGCTTCTCGGCCGGCCACGACCTCAGCGACATCGCCGCGGGCGAGAAGCTGCCCGAGCCCTTCTTCCAGTCGAAGGTGATCGAGCGGCTGGCCGACCTGCCGCAGCCGGTGATCACCGCGGTCCACGGGCATTGCTACACGGGCGGGCTGGAGCTGGCGCTCAGCGGCGACATCGTCTTCGCCGCCGAGGGCGCGCGCTTCGCCGACACCCACGCCAAGTGGGCGCTGACGCCGGTCTGGGGCATGAGCCAGCGCCTGCCCCGCCGGGTCGGGACCTACCGCGCCCGCGAGCTGATGTTCACCTGCCGGACCGTGATGGGGCCGGAAGCCGAACGCATCGGCCTGGCGGACTTCTGTGTCCCCGACGCCGAGTTCGAGAGCCGGCTGGCCGAGCTGTGCGCCCAGGTCCTCGCCAACTCCTGGTTCAGCCACCGCGCCAACAAGCGCCTGCTCACGGAGACCGACGGCATGGCGCAGAAGGACGGCCTGGCCCACGAGATCTTCCGCGGCGCCGGCCGCGGCCCCGACATGGAAGCCCGCATCGCCGGCTTCCAGAACAAGACGGTGAAGCAGGGCTGATCGGCGTCCGCCTTCGTCCCGCCCCCCATGCTCGTCATCCCCGGCCTTGTGCCGGGGATCCATGGTTCAGCTTCCCGGCAGCCCTGCGGCGGGCCGCGCAGCGCGGCTCGCTCCAACGTTCCGTCACGCGGACGGATGGATCCCCGGCACAAGGCCGGGGATGACGAGCATGGGGGGCGGGGGCGGCGGTGAGATCACGCCGGCTCGTACAGCCTTGCCGGGCGGTGGGCGCCGTGGACGAAGTCTTCGGTCTCGCGCACGCAGGCCAGGGTCGCGACCATCTTGCGGAAGTTCCGCTTCTCGGCCTCCTCGCCGATCACCGCCTCGTAGGCGCCTTGCAACTGGCTGAGCGTGAAGCGCGGCGGGAGCAGCGCGAACAGCGGCTGGATCTCCCGCGCCCGGGCCCCCAGCGCCGCCAGCGCATGCTTCAGGATCATGGCGTGGTCGAAGGCCAGCTCGGGCAGGGCGTCCAGCGCGAACCACTGCGCCTGCGCCGCGTCGGTGTCGGCCTGTAGCCGCAGCTCGTCCGACGCCAGCAGCGCCAGGTAGGCCACCGAGATCACCCGCTCGCGCGGGTCGCGTCCGGGCGCGCTGAAGTTGCCGAAGTGGACCAGGACCTCGGCCTCGACGCTGGTCTCCTCCTGCAACTCGCGCCGCGCACAGGCGTCCAGCTCCTCGTCCGGCTGCAGGAAGCCGCCCGGCAGCGCCCAGGCGCCTTTGAACGGCTCGCCCGCCCGCTCGATCAGCAGCACGTTCAGCGCCCCGCGCCGCAGGGTGAACACCGCGATGTCGGTCGCCACGGCGGGATGCGGATAGGCGTAGGTGAAAGCCATCTTTGTGTATTGACGACACTAAGTCGTCCCTGCTAAGTGTTAACCGCACACTAAGTTGTGCCGTACGCCTGTCAATCGAGGTTCCCCCACGATGCCTCTCGCCTGTGCCGCGAATGCGTTCCGCATCGATGTGATCCCCCACGGCCGCGCCGCCATCGGCGTCTCCCCGTGCCCCGGCGCCGACGATCTCGGCGCGGTGGCGGCCTTCCGGCCGGACGCGATCGTCACGCTGCTGTCGGCGCACGAGCAGAGGCTGACCGGCCATGCCGACCTCCCGGAGATCCTGTCGCCGCTCGCCCACCAGTGGCACCAGGTCCCCATGCGCACGAGCGCCGCTCCCGACGCGCGCTTCGAGCGGCTGTGGAGCTACGCTGGCCATCGGCTGCGCGCCACCCTGCGCCGTGGAGGAAGGGTGCTCCTCCACTGCGACGAGAGCGGTGCGCGCGCACGCCGGGCGGCCGCCCGACTCCTCGCGGAGTTGGGCGCGCCGTCCGGCGAGGTCGCGGCCCGGACCCATGCCCAGCCCGCGCCGGCCCTGCGCCCGCTGGCCGAGCATCACATGGCGGGCCGCATCCTGGGCGGCCTGGTCGGCGGCGCGGTGGGCGACGCGATGGGCTATCCCGTCGAGTTCAGGTCGCGCTCCCGGATCCGCGCGGCGGGCGGGCTCTCGGCGCCCGCGCGCCTGGTGGTCAGCGACGACACCCAGATGACCCTGTTCACCGCCGACGGCCTGCTGAGCGGCCTCGCCCTGGCCGGACCACCGTCCCGCGACCGCATCCTGGCCCGCATCCGCCACGCCTACCTCGCCTGGTTCCGCACCCAGCGCGAGGACTGGACCTCGGCGGCCGCCGGCCTCAGCCAGCATCGCGAGCTCTGGGCCGTCCGCGCGCCGGGCAGCACCTGCCTGACGGCCCTCGGCGCCGGCGCCCGCGGCACGCTGGGCCTGCCCGCGAACGACTCGAAGGGCAGCGGCGCGGTGATGCGCATCGCCCCGCTCGGCCTCGTGCCCGCCATCGACGCCGACACGGCGTTCCACCTGGCCCACGAGGTCGCCGCCCTCACGCACGGCCACGCCTGCGGCCGGCTCCCCGCCGCGGCGCTCGCCGGCCTGCTGCGCGACCTGCTCGACGAGACGCCGATGACCGCCGCCCTCGACCGGATGGAGGCGCGGCTGGGCAAGGCGGCCGACAGCGCCGACGTGCTGGCCCTGGTCCGCGATGCGCGCCGGCTCGCGGCCTGCGAGGACATTCCGCCCGAGGACGCCGTCGCGGTCCTGGGCGAGGGCTGGACCGGCGAGGAGGCGCTGGCCATCGGCCTCTACGCCGCCCTGCGCGCCGACGGCTTCGAGGACGCCGTCCGCCTCGCCGCCGAGCACGACGGCGACAGCGACACCACCGCCGCGATCGCCGGCCAGATCTGGGGCGTGCTCTACGGCGTCGACGTGATCCCGCATGCCTGGGTCCAGCGCCTCGACGTGCTGGAGGCGCTGGGCGACGTCGCCGGCCGCCTGCTCGCCCATGCCGCCCGCGACGCGACCCATGCGCCGCAACGGGTGCTGGCCCCCGTCTGACCGTCCACAGGAAAGCGCGCCGAACGCCGGGATCAAACCCGGAACGCGCGCTGGCGCTCGCGCGCAAGGCAGGTCATACAGGCGCGATGTCCGCCGCGTTCGTTGAGGCCGAAGCCCGTCCGATGGACACCGCCCCCCTGCGCGCGGCAAGGGACGTGCTGCGCCGCGTCTTCGGACACGACGACTTCCGCGGCCTGCAGGCCGAGGTGATCGCCGAGGTGCTGGCGGGCCGCAACGCGCTCGCCGTGTTGCCCACGGGCGGCGGCAAGAGCCTCTGCTACCAGATCCCCAGCCTGCTGCGGCCCGGCCTGGGCCTGGTGGTCTCGCCGCTGATCGCGCTGATGACCGACCAGGTCGCGGCGCTGGTCCAGTCGGGCGTGGCGGCGGCGCGGCTCGATTCCAACATCGCGCCCGAGGCGCGGGCCGAGACCTGGCGGCGGATCGAGGCCGGCGAGCTGGACATCCTCTACGTCTCGCCCGAGGGGCTGATGCAACCCGGGATGCTGGATCGCCTCGGCCGCACCCCCCTGGCGCTGATCGCCATCGACGAGGCGCACTGCGTGAGCCAGTGGGGCCACGACTTCCGGCCCGAATACCGGATGCTGGGCCGGCTCGCCGAGCTGTTCCCGCAGGTCCCGCGCCTGGCCGTCACCGCCACGGCCGACGCCCGGACCCGGGAGGACATCCGCGCCGAGCTGCGCCTGACCGAGTCCGCCGAGTTCGTGGCCAGCTTCGCGCGGCCCGAGCTGATCCTGTCCGCCGAGCGCAAGCGCGGCGGCGCCGAGAAGCGGGTGATCGACCTCGTCGCGGCGCGGCCGGACCGTTCGGGCGTGGTCTACGCCGGCTCGCGCGACAAGACCGAGAAGCTGGCCGAGGCCCTGCGCGGCGCGGGCGTACCGGCCGTCGCCTACCACGCCGGCCTCGACAAGCGGCTGCGCGAGACGCGGCTGGAGGAATTCCTCGAGGCCGACCATGCGGTGATGGTCGCGACCATCGCGTTCGGCATGGGTGTCGACAAGCCGGACGTCCGCTTCGTCATCCACGCCGATCCGCCGTCGTCCATCGAGGCCTACTGGCAGGAGATCGGCCGCGCCGGCCGCGACGGCGAGCCCGCCGAGGGCATCACCCTCTACGGCGCGGCCGACATGGCCTGGGCGCTCAAGCGCGTCGCCGAGCGCGACATGGACGAGGCGGCCAAGCAGGTCCAGGCGCGCAAGGTGCGCCAGCTCTACGCCCTGCTGGACGGCGCCGGCTGCCGCGCCGCCACGGTGCGGCGCTACTTCGGCGAGGCGGGCGTCGAGCCCTGCGGCCAGTGCGACCTGTGCCTCGGGACCGTCGAGACCGCCGACGCCACCCAGGCGGCCCAGAAGGCGCTCTCGGCCGTGCATCGGCTGGGCGGCCGCTTCGGGCGCGGCCGCGTGGTCGACCACCTGCTGGGCAAGACCAAGGACCCCAGCGACTGGGAGCAGGGCCTCTCCACCTGGGGCATCGGGCCGGAACTGTCGGCCACGCAGTGGCGCGACCTCACCGAACAGCTCCTGTTCGAGGGGCTGCTGAAGGAAGACCCCAACGACGGCCGCCCGCTGGTGGGCCTGGGCGACCCCGAGGCCGTGCGCGCCGTCTTCCGCGGCGAGCGGACCGTGGCCATGCGCAAGCATCCCGAGGCCGACGCGAAGGCGGCGAAGGGCCGCGGCGGGCGCAAGGGTCGCGAGGCCATGGCGGTCGCCGCGTCGGACCAGCCCTTGTTCGAGGCGCTCCGCGCCTGGCGCGCGGCCGAGGCCAAGGCCCAGCACGTGCCGCCCTACGTCATCTTCCACGACCGCACCCTGGCCGAGATCGCCGCCAGCCGGCCGGGCGGGCGCGCGGCGCTCGCCCGGCTCAACGGCGTCGGCGAAGCCAAGCTCGCCCACTACGGCGAGGCGGTGCTGGAGGTGGTGGGCGCCTTCGCCGGCTGACGCGCCGGCCCGCGCCCGAATGCAGGGCGCCGCGGGGTTCGGCCTTAGACGTCCACCTCCGCGTCGAGCGCGTTCTCCTGGATGAAGTCGCGGCGGGGCTCGACGAGGTCGCCCATCAGGCGGGTGAACATGTCGTCGGCGTCGTCGGCGTGGTTCACGCGCACCTGCAGCAGCGTGCGGGCCTCCACGTCCAGCGTGGTCTCCCAGAGCTGCTCGGCGTTCATCTCGCCCAGGCCCTTGTAGCGCTGGATGGAGAGGCCGCGGCGACCGTTGTCCATGACCGCGTTGAACAGGTCGAGCGGCCCGCGCACCTTGGCCGTGCGATCCCTGCGCGTGAAGGTCGCGACGCCCGAGAAGGTCTCGCTCATCTTGGAGGCCCGCTCGGCCAGCCGCCGCGCGTCGGCGGCGTGCAGCAGCAGGTCGTCCAGCACCAGCTTCTCGGAGACGCCGCGCTTCACCCGGCTGAAGGCGTAGCCGCCGCCGGCCGCCGGCTCGCCCGACCAGAGCCCGTCGCCCTCCTCGGCGTAGAGGTCCAGCCGCCTGGCCGCCGCGGCCACGTCCTCGTCGTCGCCCAGCAGGCCGGCCAGCGCCGCCTGCTCGATGGCGAAGGCGGGCGCGCGGGCGGCGAGCCGTTCGATGTTGGCCTTGGCGCCGCGCGCTTCGCGCACCAGCGCCAGCAGGTCGGCGCCCGTCAGCCGCTCGCCGTTCGCGAGGTCCAGCGTGGCGGAATCCGTGCCCTCGTCGATCAGGTAGACCTCGAGCTCGGCGTCGTCCTTGAGGTAGCGCACCGACTTGCCCTTGGCCGCCTTATAGAGCGGCGGCTGGGCGATATAGAGGTAGCCGTTGTCGATCACCTCCGGCATCTGCCGGTAGAAGAAGGTAAGCAGCAGCGTCCGGATGTGGGCGCCGTCGACGTCGGCGTCCGTCATGATGACGATCTTGTGGTAGCGCAGCTTCTCGATGTTGAAGTCGTCGCGGCCGATGCCGGCGCCCAGCGCCGTGATCAGCGTGCCCACCTGTTCCGACGACAGCATCTTGTCGAACCGCGCCCGCTCGACGTTCAGGATCTTGCCCCTGAGCGGCAGGATCGCCTGGTTGTCGCGGTTGCGCGCCTGCTTGGCCGAGCCGCCGGCCGAGTCGCCCTCGACCAGGAATATCTCGGACTTGGCCGGGTCCTTCTCGGCGCAGTCGGCGAGCTTGCCGGGCAGCGAGGTGATGTCGAGCGCCGACTTGCGGCGGGTCAGCTCGCGGGCCTTGCGGGCCGCTTCGCGCGCCGCCGCCGCCTCCGCGATCTTCTGCACGATCATCCGGGCTTCGTTCGGGTGCTCCTCGAACCAGGTGGCGAGGCCCTCGCCGACGAGGTTCTCCACCGCCGGGCGCACTTCCGAGCTGACCAGCTTGTCCTTGGTCTGCGACGAGAACTTCGGGTCCGGCACCTTCACCGACAGCACGCAGGTCAGGCCCTCGCGCGCGTCCTCCCCCGACACCGAGACCTTCTCGCGCTTCGCCGCGCCCGAGCTCTCCGCATAGCCGGTGATGATCCGGGTCAGCGCCGAGCGGAACGCCGCCAGGTGCGTGCCGCCGTCGCGCTGCGGGATGTTGTTCGTGAAGCAGAGGACGTTCTCGTGGTAGCCGTCGTTCCACCAGAGCGACAGGTCCAGCTCGACGGTGTCCTTGCGGCCGCGCACCACGATGGGCGTCTTCATCAGCGGCGTCTTGGCCTTGTCGAGGTGGCGCACGAAGGCCTCGATGCCGCCCTCGTAGCTCATCACCTCCTCGAACGGCTCGGCGCCGCGGTGGTCCTTCAGCCAGATGGTCACGCCCGAGTTCAGGAACGCGAGCTCCCGCAGGCGGTGCTCCAGCGTCTTCAGGTCGAAATCGATGAACTTGAAGGTGGCGAGCGAGGGCAGGAACGTGACCTCGGTGCCGGTCAGCGGCTGGCCGTTCTCGCGCATCGGCGACTTTCCGGTGACGACCAGCGGCGAGACCGCATCGCCGTGGCGGAACTCCATCTCGTGGATGTCGCCGTTGCGATGGATCTTCAGCCGCAGGAACTCGGAGAGCGCGTTCACGACGGACACGCCCACGCCATGCAGGCCGCCCGAGACCTTGTAGCTGTTCTGGTCGAATTTCCCGCCGGCGTGGAGCTGGGTCATGATGACCTCGGCCGCCGAGACGCCCTCGCCCTCGTGGATGTCGGTGGGGATGCCGCGGCCGTCGTCGGTGACGGTGCACGACCCGTCGGCGTTCAGGATCACCTCAACGCGCGTCGCATAGTCGGCCAGCGCCTCGTCGATGGCGTTGTCCACCACCTCGTAGACCATGTGGTGCAGGCCCGAGCCGTCGTCGGTGTCGCCGATGTACATGCCCGGCCGCTTGCGCACCGCGTCCAGGCCCTTCAGCACCTTGATGGAGTCCGCGCCGTATTCGGCCGCGCCATCCCCGTTGGGGCCTTCGGGAATCTCGTTGTCTTCGCTCATCACGCGTCCGGTTGAATCGGGCTGGAGCGTCCGCCTGGACGCCCGTCCCGACCTCGAAGGGGTTGAAGGCGCCGCCCAGGGAATCAGGGGAGGGCCGCCGCCGGCCGCTCGCCGACCGATTCTCATGTCCGAATATAGGGGTTCGCTGCGCCTTATGCACCTCCCGCGTACGCGTGTACGCGCGCGAGAGACCTCAGGCGCCGAGGTGCTCCAGCAGGAGCCGGTTCACGGCGTCGGGAACCTCGTCGGTCAGGAAGTGGCCGGCGCCGGGGATCACCTCGAAGCGGTAAGGCCCCGTGGCGAAGTCTGCGGTGGCTTCGGCGGCCATGCGGCCCACCGTGGTGTCGGCGTCGCCCCAGGCGTAGAGCGTCCGCGCCGCGACGGGCGGGACGTCGCCGGCCCGCAGCGAGGCCGAACCGCCTGCGCGGTACCAGGCGATCGCGGCTTCCAGCGCGCCGGGCGGCGACAGCGTTTCGATGTAGAGGCCCGCCGTCTCGGCCGGCACGCCGGCGCCGGCGAACATGGCCCGCAGGCCGGCGAAGTCGTTGGCGCGGATGCCCGCGACCGTCGCGTCGTCCTGCAGGCTGCGATGATGGCCCGAGCGCGCGGCCTGCGCGGGATCGTTGGCGAACGCCCGGGCGAACGCGGCCGGGTGCGGCCGCGACAGCACCGCGAGGCTGCGGATGCGCTCGGGCGCCCGGGCCGCCGCCAGCCAGGCGATCTGCCCGCCCCAGTCGTGCCCGACGAGGTGGAAGCTCTCGTGTCCCAGGGCGTCCATCAGCCCCAGCGCGTCGTCCACGATGTTGGCCGCGGCGTACGGCTCGATCCCCGCCGGCCGCGCGCCCTCCGAATAGCCGCGCTGGTCCGGCGCGATCGCACGGAACCCCGCGGCCGCCAGCGCCGCCCCCTGCGTCCGCCACGCCGCCCGCGACTGCGGGAAACCGTGCAGCATCAGCACCGGCGCGCCGGCGTCCGGCCCGTAGAGGTCGACGGCGAAGTCGAGGCCGCCGACCGAAACGTCGCGTGTCTCACTCATCCCTCAGTCCTAGCACGCCACTAGGCCCGAGGCGTCCACCGCGAAGCCCTGGGCGCGGCCCGCCAGGCCGTCGAACAGCATCTGGTCCGTGCCGGTGAGGAAGGCCTGGAGGCCCAGCGCCTCGATCTCGTCGAAGAGGGCGGCGCGGCGGCGCGCGTCGAGGTGGGCGGCCACCTCGTCCAGCAGCAGGATCGGCGCGGGCGCCTCGGCGCGGGCCAGGCGCGCGGCCTGGGCCAGCACCAGGTTCAGGATCAGCGCCTTCTGCTCGCCGGTGGAGCACTCGCCGGCGGGGCGGTCCTTCTCGACGTGGACGACGGCGAGGTCGCCGCGGTGCGGGCCGGTCAGGGCGCGGCCGGCGGCGGCGTCCCGCTCACGGGCGCCGCCCAGCGCCCGGGCCAGCCGCCCCTCGATCTCGGCGAAGTCGACGCCTTCGCCCGCCATGCGCTCCCAGTCGCCGGTCAGCGAGAGCCGCGCCTGCGGGAACGGCCGCTCGCCCCGCGTGCCGATCTCGGCGCTGAGCGCCGCCAGCGTCCGCGCCCGCGCCTCGGCCATCAGCACGCCGGCCTCCGCCAGCCGCGCCTCCAGCGCGTCCAGCCACGCCGCGTCGGCCGGCCCGTCGGTCAGCAGGCGCATCCGCTCGCGCATCACCTTCTCGTAGGTCTGCACATGCACCGCATGTTGCGGCTCGGCGGCGAACACCAGGCGATCGAAGAAGCGGCGCCGCTCGGCCGCGCCTTCCAGAAACAGCCGGTCCTGCGCCGGCGTCAGCCAGACCTGCCGGACGTGCTCGGCCAGCCGGCCCGGCGGCGCCGGCTCGCCCTCGACCCGGACCACGCGGCGCGACGCCCCGCCCTGTTCCACGCCGGTGCCCAGCCGCAGCTCGTCGTCGCCCGCCCGCACCGTCACCGACACCGCCCAGGCGCGCCCCACAGCCTCGCCCGGCATCCGCCGTCCGACCTCGGCAAGGCTGGACCCGCGCAGCCCGCGGCCCGGGATCAGGAAGCTGACCGCCTCCAGCAGGTTCGTCTTCCCCGCCCCGTTCGGCCCGGCCAGCCACACCGGCCGCCCGTCGAGGGTCAGCTCGGCGGCCGCATAGCTGCGGAAGTCGGTCAGGAAGAGGCGCGTCAGCGCAGCGGCGGTCACGAGCGCGGTCTTAGCGGGTTTCGCCCCGACCCGCGACGCCGCCCACGATTATCCGTTCATGTCCGGATTCCGCCAGCGGATGTCACAGACGGCCCCATATCTGCGTCCTCGGACCGGTATCGAGACCAGAGGGAACAACCATGAGCCAGGCCGCCAAAGCCCAAGCCTTCCACCGCCTGCACGAGGGCCCCGACGTGCTGGTCCTGGCCAACGTCTGGGACGCGGCCTCGGCCGCCACGGTCGCCGACGCCGGGGCGAAGGCGCTCGCCACCTCGTCGGCCGCCGTCGCCTGGGCGCACGGCTGGCCGGACGGCGACATCCTGGCCGTCGACACCACCTGCGCCATGGTCCGCGAGATCGTGCGGATCACCGACCTGCCCGTCAGTTGCGACTTCGAGGGCGGGTTCACCGACGACCTCGGCGAACTCGCCGCCAACATCGCGCGGGTCATCGACGCGGGCGCCGTGGGCGTCAACTTCGAGGACGGCGCCCGCGACCCCGACCTGCACGCCCGCAAGATCGCCGCCGCCCGCGCGGCCGCCGCGAAGGCCGGTGTCGACCTCTTCATCAACGCCCGCACCGACGTCTACCTGAAGCGCCTCGCCGAGGGCGACGCGGCCGAGGCCGAGGCGATCCGGCGCGGCCGGCTCTACGCCGAGGCGGGCGCCAGCGGCGTCTTCGTGCCGGGCGCGGCCGACGCCGAACTGATCCGGCGGCTCGCGGCGGCGATCCCGCGGCCGCTCAACGTCATCGCCTGGCCGGGCGTGCCCGACGCGAAGGCGCTGGCGGGCCTGGGCGCGCGGCGCCTCTCGGCCGGAACGGCGACGTTCGGGGCGGCCTTCGCGGCGCTCGCCAAGGCGGCCGCGGCGTTCCTGGAGACGGGCGACGTGGGCGCGCTCGGCGCCGCGGGCCAGGGCGCGCCGGCGCTGCAAAAGCGGTTCTCGGGCGGGTGACCTCGCCGCCCCGGCCGCCTATCTTGCGCGCATGACCGACACGCTCGACGCCGACACGCCGCCGCTGCCCGACGCCCCCCTTCCCGACACCGGCCGCGAACCCACCCAGGACGGCCCGGCGGTCCGGCTCTATCTCGTCGACGGCTCGGGCTTCATCTTCCGCGCCTTCCACGCCCTGCCGCCGCTGACGCGCAAGACCGACGGCCTGCCGGTCGGCGCCGTCTCCGGCTTCTGCAACATGATCTGGAAGCTGCTGGTCGACATGAAGGCCCAGCCCGACGCGCCGACCCACCTGGCCGTGGTGTTCGACAAGTCGGAGGTCACCTTCCGCAACAAGCTCTACGACCAGTACAAGGCCCACCGCCCGCCGCCGCCGGAGGACCTGGTCCCGCAGTTCCCGCTGGTGCGCGAGGCGACGCGCGCGTTCGGCGTGCCCTGCCTGGAGCTGGGCGGCTACGAGGCCGACGACATCATCGCCGCCTACGCCTGCAAGGTCCGCGACCTGGGCGGCGAGGTGGTGATCGTCTCGTCCGACAAGGACCTGATGCAACTGGTCGGCGATGGCGTGTCGATGCTCGACACCATGAAGAACGTGAAGATCGGCCCCGATCAGGTGTTCGAGAAGTTCGGCGTGACGCCCGACAAGGTGGTCGATGTCCAGGCGCTGTGCGGCGACAGCGTCGACAATGTGCCGGGCGCCCCCGGCATCGGCGTCAAGACCGCCTCGGCCCTGATCAACGAGTACGGCGACCTCGACACGCTGCTGGCCCGGGCCGGCGAGATCAAGCAGGAGAAGCGCCGCCAGACCCTGATCGAGTTCGCCGACCAGATCCGGCTCTCGCGCCAGCTCGTGCAGCTCGACTGCGACACGCCCTTGCCGGAAGCCATCGACGACCTCGTGGTGCGCGACCCCGACACCGGCGAGCTGCAGGCCTTCCTGGAACAGATGGAGTTCCGCACCCTGGCGCGGCGCGTGACCGACGCCATCGCGCCCGGCCGCGAGGCGGGCGTGCAGGCGGTGATGGCCGAGATCAAGGCCGCGGGCGTCACCGCGCCCGTCCACGGCGCCATCGACCACGCCGCCTACGAGTGCGTGCGCGACAAGGCCGCGCTCGACGCCTGGATCGCGCGGGCCTTCGAGGCCGGCGTCGTCGCGTTCGACACCGAGACGGATGCGCTGGGCGCGCTCTCCTCCAACCTCTGCGGGATCTCGCTCTGCACGGCGCCCGGCCGCGCCTGCTACATTCCCGTGGGCCACGCCAACGAGAACGAGGGCGGCCTCGCCTTCGACGCGCCGGCCGACCTGGAACAGGTGGCGCAGGACGTCGTGCTGGCCAAGCTGAAGGCGCTGTTCGAGGACCCGTCGGTCCTGAAGATCGCCCAGAACGCCAAGTACGACATGGCGGTGCTGGCCAGGCACGGCATCAAGGTCGCGCCCATCGACGACACCATGCTGCTGGCCTTCGCCCTCGAGG
The DNA here is from genome assembly GCF_019636135.1 of Phenylobacterium sp. Classification (GTDB taxonomy): domain Bacteria; phylum Pseudomonadota; class Alphaproteobacteria; order Caulobacterales; family Caulobacteraceae; genus Phenylobacterium. Next base: position 1,510 of record NZ_JAHBYD010000023.1, on the reverse strand, counting down.
GCGGGCTGCACAACAAATACGGCATGGACGACCTCTCCAAGCGCGTCCTCGACCACGAGCCGATCCCCTACAAGCAGGTCGCCGGGACCGGAAAGGCGCAGAAGAGCTTCAAGCACGTCGAGCTGGGCGCCGCGACCGCCTACGCGGCCGAGGACGCCGACGTGACGATGCGCATCTGGGAGCACCTGAAGCCCCGCCTGGCGCACGAGCACATGGCCACGGTCTACGAGCGCCTGGAGCGGCCGATGCCCGCGGTGCTGGTCGGCATGGAGATGGAAGGGGTCAAGGTCGATCCGCAGATCCTGCAGCAGCTCAGCCACGACTTCTCGGTGCGCATGGTCGAGCTGGAGGCCGAGGCCCACCGCGTCGCCGGGCGGCCGTTCAACCTGGGCTCGCCGAAGCAGATCGGCGACATCCTGTTCAGCGAGATGGGCATCGAGTCGGGCAAGAAGACCGCGACCGGGGCCGCAGCCACCGACGCCTCGCTGCTGGAGGACCTGGCCAACCAGGGCCACGAGCTGCCCCGCATCCTGCTCGACTGGCGCCAGCTTTCGAAGCTGAAGGGCACCTACACCGACAACCTGGTGGCGGCCATCGACCCCAGGACCGGCCGCGTCCACACCAGCTACAGCCTGGCCGCCGCCACCACGGGCCGCCTCGCCTCCACCGACCCCAACCTGCAGAACATCCCGATCCGCACCGAGGAAGGCCGCAAGATCCGCAAGGCCTTCATCGCCGAGCCGGGCCACGTGCTGATCAGCGCCGACTACTCGCAGATCGAGCTGCGGCTGCTGGCTCACATCGGCGACATCCCGCAGCTCAAGCGCGCCTTCGCCGAGGGGCTCGACATCCACGCCATGACCGCGTCGGAGATGTTCGGCGTGCCGGTGGAGGGCATGCCGGCCGACACGCGCCGGCGCGCCAAGGCGATCAACTTCGGCATCGTCTACGGCATCTCGGCGTTCGGCCTGGCCAACCAGCTCGGCATCCCGCGCGAGGAGGCCGGCGCCTACATCAAGACCTACTTCGAGCGCTTCCCCGGCATCCGCACCTACATGGACCGCCAGACCCAGCAGGTGCGCAGCCAGGCGTTCGTCACCACCATATTCGGCCGCAAGGTCCACGTGCCGGCCGCCCGCGGCAAGAGCCAGGCCGAGCGCAGCTTCGCCGACCGCGCCGCGATCAACGCCCCGATCCAGGGCGCGGCGGCAGACGTGATGCGCCGCGCCATGATCCGCATGCCGCAGGCCCTCCTCGACGCGGGCCTGAAGGCGAAGATGCTGCTGCAGGTCCACGACGAACTGGTCTTCGAGGCCCCCGAGGCCGAGGCCGACCGCGTCATCGCGGTGGCCAGGCGCGTGATGGAGACCGCCGCCGAGCCCGCCCTGCAGATCAGCGTCCCGCTGGTGGTCGAAGCCCGCGCCGCCACCAACTGGGACGACGCGCACTGATCCTCCCCGCCGGGCAGGGCAATCGCATCTGGATGCGGGCGGCCGAAAGGCCGTCAGTC
>NZ_JAHBYD010000022.1 GCF_019636135.1 Phenylobacterium sp. | reverse complement strand
GGGCTGCGCGAGGGCGGCCGGCGCCGTCGCGCGGGCCCAGGCGGGCGGCGCGGACTCGGGGGCCTTGGCTACCGCGGCCGGCAAGCTCGGGGTCGGGTGGGGCAGGGCGTCCGCGGCGTCTTCGCCGGCGTCGGCGGCGTCCGGTGCGAGTTCGGTCCTGCCGGGCAGGGCGAAGCGCCCGGGCGCGCCCTTGCCGGCCTGGACGAGGCCCGGGCGGCCGTCGCCCGGGGGCGCCTTGGCGGTCAGCAGGGCTTCGACGGTCGGCTGCGGCGTGGCCAGCAGGCAGGCCGCGAGGCCTTGGGTGTCGGTGGCGACGTCGGCGTCGGCCGTGGCGGCCTCGGGGTCGGCGTCCTGGCCGGCGGCCTCGTCGCCCTTGGCCCCGGCGGCCAGCTTGCCGTCGGCGGCCGGCGCGAAGAGGGGGGCGGTCGCCGCCTGGGCGTCCGGCGGCGTGTTCGGGAACAGGGCCGCCAGCAGCGCGTCGAAGCCCGCGCGCGGATCGCCCGCGCCGCCGGCGGCCTGGCCGGGCTTCGCGCCGGCGGCCTGGGCGGCGCCGGGCGTGGCGGTGCTGACGGTGTTGAGGCTCGGCGCGGTCATGGCCTGGCGGATCGGCTTCGTGTCTGGAGGGCGGGCGCGTCCTGCGCCGGGCTCATTCGGCCAGGGGCTGAGCAACCGGCGGGCCAGTTCTTTAGTTCGTTGATCTATAAGGAGAATGATGGCCACCTGTGTCGGTGGCGCATGCGGCCATGGCGGAATTTGCCGAGCCGCCGAGGCCTCGGTAGGTCGTTCCCTGCCGGTCAGGCGCATCCACGCTCAAGCCGCCGAAGGCCGTCTCGTCCCGCCGGAAAGCCCTCCTCCTCGACGCAGGGCAATCGCATATGGATGTGGGTGGCCGAAAGGCCCTCGGTCAAACCGCAGAGATCGCGGAGACACGCAGAGGATTTCTGTGGATCCGCGACTTCTCTGCGTATCTCCGCGATCTCTGCGGTTCATGAATCGGGCGGACAAGCCGCCCACAATCCATATGCGAAAGCCCTCCTCCTCGACGGAGGAGGGTTGGGTGGTGGTGTGACCTCCGAGTCCGACGACGTTGGCGCACGAAGGCTCAGCGTCCTTGAGCGCCTCCGCCACCGACGTCCTGCGCACACCACCATCCCCGACCCTTCCTCCGTCGAGGAGGAAGGGAGGCTAGACTCGGCCGAGCGCGGATTTTCCGGGATCGGCGCTACGGTACGTTCAGCTCGGAGCCTCGTCGTCGCCGCGCATGAGAGCGATGATCTCATCGGTCGTCATGGATACGTCTCCGCGCCCGCGTAGGTGCGCGATCAAGCGAGACCCGCGCCGCGCGGGAACGATCCGTACCGCGTCGCCGTCGAGTTCGAAATCGACCGCGGTGTCCGTCGATAGACCGGCTCGCTCGCGGATCGCGGCTGGGATCGTGACGCGGCCCCTGGATGTGATGCGTGTACGAATGCTTCTTCTCCTGCAGCGAGAGCGTGCGCGCTCCGAGTCTCCGCGGCAACCTTGCTCCGTCGTGCCGGCGCTCTGGCCCGGCTCTTGCGCCCTGATTCAGCGACCGAACTGGGCCTAGGAGGGCCCATGCTGAATCTATTGAAGAATTTCCGGCCTGACGCCTGCGCGTTCACCAGTCTCCCGGCAGAATCCGCCGGGTCGCGCGTCAGCCTTTGCCGGGCGGAGCCTTAATCCATGTCGCTAACCGCCACTCTTCGCACGGCCGCGTCGGGCCTCAACGCCGCCCAGGCGGCGCTGCGCGTCACGTCCGACAACATCGCCAACGTCAACACGCCCGGATACGTCCGCAAGGCGCTCAACCAGCAGCCGCTGGTGGTCAACGGCGTCGGCCAGGGCGTGGCGGTCAACGGCGTCCAGCGGATCACCGACCAGTACCTGCAGGGCGCCTCGCTGAGCGCCGCGTCCGACAAGGAGCGCTGGAACGCGGTCGCCGAGTACCTGGACAACGCCCAGAGCCTGTTCGGCGACCCGTCGGCCGACGGCTTCTTCTTCAACCGCCTGGACAAGATCTTCGGCGCGTTCGCCACCGCCGCGGACGATCCGTCGTCCACGCTCCTGCGCAGCCAGGCGCTGGGCAACGCGGAGGACTTCCTCTCGGAAGCCGGCCGCATCAACGACCAGATCGTCGCGCTGGGCGACACGGTCGAGACGCGGATCCACGCCAACGTGAATCGCGCCAACGACCTGCTGGAGCAGATCTCCAAGCTCAACACCGACATCAAGCGCGCCTCGCTGGTCGGCGCCGACTCCTCGGGCTCGGAGAACATCCAGAGCCAGCTGCTCGACGAGCTGGCCGGGCTGATGAACGTGCGCGTGGCCCCGCGCAACGGCGGCGGCGTCGACGTGCGCTCGGTCGAGGGCGTGCTGCTGGCCGGCGACGAGGCCGCCAAGCTGACCTACAACTCCACCGACTCCACGCCCGCCTACATCACCGCCAAGGTTGCGGGCAGCGCGAGCCAGCAGCCGATCCAGATCACCAGCGGCGAGATGCGCGGCCTGATGGAGCTGCGCGACGTCGAGCTGCCGAAGATCTACGACCAGCTCGGCGAGTTCGTGAGCCGCGCCGTCGACCAGCTCAACGCGGCCCACAACGCCTCGGCCGCCTATCCGCCGCCGGCCACCCTGGCCGGCCGCGACACCGGGCTCGACCTGCCCACCGCCGTCAGCGGCTTCACCGGCGCGTCGACGATCGCCATCGTCGACGCGCAGGGCGTCCTGCAGCGCACCGTCTCGATCGACTTCACCAACTCGACCATCTCGGTGGACGGCGGCGCGGGCGCGGGCTTCACGCCGGCGACCTTCCTGGCGGGCCTGAACACCGCGCTGAGCGGCGTGGGCGCCGCCACGTTCAGCGGCGGGCAACTGACGCTCAACGCCACCGGCGGAAACGGCCTGGCCCTCGACGAAGGCACGTCGCAGAAGGCCGGCCGCGGCTTCTCGCACTTCTTCGGCCTGAACGACCTGATCAAGCAGACCGGCTTCACCAACTACGCCACGGGGTTGCAGGCGACCGACGCGCACGGCTTCACGCCGGGCGGCGTGATCAACCTGCGGCTCTCGACGGCGGACGGGCGCCCGATCCGCGACGTGTCGGTGACCGTGCCGGCGGCCGGCTCCATGGCCGACCTGGTCAACGCCCTGAACAACAACGCCAACGGCGTCGGCCTCTACGGCGCGTTCAGCCTCGACGCGAACGGCGTGCTCAGCTTCACCGGCGACTCGCCGCTGGACGCGCAGGTCTCGGTGATCAACGACAACACCGCCCGCGGCGTGGGCGGCCCGTCGATCAGCCAGCTCTTCGGGATCGGCGCCCTGGAGCGCCAGGCCCGCGCCGGCCGCTTCCAGGTGAACCCGGCGCTGGACGCCAACCCGACCAGGGTGGCGCTGGGCAAGCTGGACCTGACGGCGGCCGTGGGCCAGGTCGCGGTGCGGCCCGGCGACGGCCAGGGCGCGCGGGCGCTGGCCAACGCCGGCGAGGTCGCCACCCTGTTCCAGAAGGCCGGCTCGCTGGGCCAGGTCACCATGACCGTGTCGCGCTACGCCTCGGAGTTCGGCGGCGCGGTGGGCCGCGGGGCCGCCGCCGCGGAGACCCGCAAGTCCAGCGCCGAGGCCGTCGCCAACGAGGCCAACAACCGCCGCCAGTCGGTCGAGGGCGTGAACCTCGACGAGGAGCTGGTGAACCTCACCACCTATCAGCAGGCGTTCAACGCCTCCGCCCGCATGATCCAGGCGACGAACGAGCTGTTCGACGTCCTGTTGAACATGATCTGAGGAGCCTGAGACATGGTCACCCGCGTCACCACGCCCGGGAACTACTCGGCCGTCCTGACCAACCTGCTGGCCGCCCAGCAGCGCCAGTTGGAGGCCGGCAACAAGGTCGCCACCCAGCGCAACGGCCAGGACCTCAAGGACTACGCCAAGTCCTCGGAGCTGATCACCGCCATGCGCGGCGTGCAGTCCCGCCTCGACGTCTACCGGGAGCAGAACAAGCTGCTCACCGACAAGCTCCAGACGCAGGACACCGGGATCATCCGGGTCGCCGACGCGGCCCAGAGCGTCCGTCAGGTCTTCGCCGAGGCGCTGGCCTCGGGGCGGGTGGACACCCTGGTCGCCGACGTGCAGTCCGAGCTGCGTGACGCCGTCGAGGCGATGAACGCGCGCTATGGCGGCAAGTACCTGTTCGCGGGCGGCCAGGTGGACACCCAGCCGGTCACGGTGACCGGGCTCGCCGACCTGACGGCCGGCCCCGCGATCTCGACCTTCTTCAGGAACGACCAGTTCCAGGTCACCGCCAAGCTGGACGAGGCCACCACCATCAACACCGGCGTGCGGGCCGACGAGCTGGGCGTCGCCATGATGAACGCGTTCAAGGCGTTCCAGCAGTTCCAGGAGAGCGCGGACGGCCCCTTCACCGGCGCCCTGACAGACGCCCAGCGCACCTTCCTGGAAGGCCAGCTCGCGACCTGGGACCAGGTGCGCGGCGACGTCACCCTGATCGCCGCGCGCAACGGCAACAACCAGAAGCGCCTCGAGACCACGGCGGCGGACCTGGAGTCGCGGCAGAACGCCCTGGCCGCGATGCTGGGCAACATCACCGACGCCGACATGGCCGAGGCGGCGGCGCAACTGCAGCAGGCGCAGCTCTCGGTGCAGTCGGCGGCCTACGTCTTCCAGGCGCTGCAGCAGTCGTCGCTGCTGAACATCCTCAAATAGTCCCTTCGCGAGCCACCCTCCCCATGAAGGGGAGGGAGGACTATATGGTTCGCCCATGAACGCGCCCCTGCTCACCGCGGACCGCCTGAGCGACGGCCTCGTCGAGGCCGCGCGCGCGGCCGTGCGCCTGCCCGCGGGCGCGCGGATCGTGGCGGCGATGTCGGGCGGCGTGGACTCCACCGTGACCGCGGCGCTGCTGGCGCGGGCCGGCTACGACGTGGTGGGCGTCACGCTGCAGCTCTACGACCACGGCGCGGCGATCCAGAAGAAGAGCGCCTGCTGCGCGGGCCAGGACATCCACGACGCGCGCACGGCCGCCGAGGCCATCGGCATCCCGCACTACGTGTTGGACTACGAGAGCCGCTTCCGGCAGCAGGTGATCGAGGACTTCGCCGACAGCTACCTGCGCGGCGAGACGCCGATCCCCTGCATCCGCTGCAATCAGACGGTGAAGTTCCGCGACCTGCTGGATGTCGCCCGCGAGCTGGGCGCCGAGGCCATGGCGACGGGCCACTACGTGCGCCGCGAGACGGGGCCCGCTGGGCCGGAGCTGCACCGCGCGGTCGATCCGGCGCGGGACCAGTCGTACTTCCTGTTCGCCACGACGGCGGAGCAGCTCGCCTACCTGCGCTTCCCGCTGGGCGCGCTGCCGAAGCCGGCGGTGCGCGCGGCGGCGGCCGAGCTGGGGCTGGCGGTGGCCGACAAGCCCGACAGCCAGGACATCTGCTTCGTGCCCGAGGGCCGCTACACCACGGTGATCGACCGGCTGCGCCCGCACGGCGCCGAGCCGGGCGACATCGTCCACATGGACGGCCGCGTGCTGGGCCGCCACGAGGGCGTGACCCGCTACACCATCGGCCAGCGCCGCGGGCTGAACGTGGCGGTGGGCGACCCGCTGTTCGTGGTGCGCATCGATGCCGACAGGCGCCACGTGGTGGTGGGCCCGCGCGAGGCGCTGCTGACGCGCGCCCTGTCGCTGAAGGAGACCAACTGGATCGGCGACGGGGCCTCCATCGAAGACGCCGTGACGCGTCAGCGGCCGGTGCTGGCGCGCGTGCGCTCGACGCGCGAGCCGGTCCCGGGCCGCCTGGGTCTGGTCGACGGCCAGCCGGGCGTCGTGTTCGGCACGCCCGAGGAAGGCGTCGCGCCGGGACAGGCCTGCGTGCTCTACGCGCCGGAGGACGACACGCGCGTGCTCGGCGGCGGCTTCATCGCGGGGACGGTCCGGAACCAGTAGCGGGGGAGCCGCATGGACGCGCGCCAACTCGTGGACATCGCCTGCGACGAGGATCCGCGCGCGCCGTGCCTGTGGGTGCCGTCCGATATCTGGCCCGAGTTCTGCTTGGCGATCCGGCAGCGGCCGAACGTGGTGGGCGCGGTCATCTACCGGAACAAGACGATCCGGGACGGCGGGCCGTACTGCGACGTGACGACGAGGCGGCCGTAGGCCCGCGTCTCCCTCCCCTTCATGGGGAGGGACAGATCGCTGAAGGCGATCCGGGTGGGGAAGTCACGATCCTCCCCAACATCTCAGATCTCGCACCCCACTTCCCCACCCCGACCGCTGCGCGGTCTGCCCCTCCCCATGAAGGGGAGGGAGGGCTATATCGCGCGGATGACCCAGACCTCCGATCCCGTCGTCATCGCCGCCTACGCCCGCACGCCCATGGGCGGGTTCCAGGGCAGCCTCACCGGCGTGAAGGCCACCGACCTCGGCGCGGCCGCGGTGAAGGCGGCTGTCGAGCGGTCGGGCGCCGCGCCGGACGCCATCGAGCAGATCGTCATGGGCTGCGTGCTGCCGGCGGGCCTCGGGCAGGCGCCGGCGCGGCAGGCGGCGCTGGGCGCAGGGCTGCCGAAGTCGGTGGAGGCGACCACCGTCAACAAGATGTGCGGCTCGGGCATGCAGGCGGCGATCCTGGCGCACGACGCGCTGGCGGCCGGCTCGGTCGACGTGATCGTCGCGGGCGGCATGGAGAGCATGACCGGCGCGCCGTACCTGATGCTGAAGCACCGCGGCGGCGCCCGCATCGGCCACGACACCATGTTCGACCACATGTACCTGGACGGCCTGGAGGACGCCTACGAGCCGGGCCGGCTGATGGGCTCGTTCGCCGAGGAGAGCGCACGCGCCTACCAATTCACCCGCGAGGCGCAGGACGAGTACGCCATCGGCTCGCTGGCCAAGGCCAGGGCCGCCATCGAGGGCGGCGCCTTCGCCCGCGAGATCGCGCCGGTGACCGTGAGCGGCCGCAAGGGCGACGTCGTGGTCGACACCGATGAGCAGCCGCTGAAGGCCGACCCCGGCAAGATCCCGACGCTCAGGCCGGCCTTCGCCAAGGACGGCACGATCACCGCGGCCAACGCCAGCTCGATCTCGGACGGCGCCGCGGCGCTGGTGATGACGCGCGAGAGCGTGGCGCGGAAGCTCGGCATGACGGTCGTGGCGCGGGTCGCGGGCCATGCGGCGCATGCGCATGAGCCCGGGCTCTTCACCACCGCGCCTGTGCCGGCGGTGCGGAAGGCGCTGAAGCGCGCCGGCTGGAGCGTGGACGACGTCGACCTCTTCGAAGTGAACGAGGCCTTCGCCGTGGTCGCCATGATCGCCGAGCGCGACCTGGGCCTCGACCGCGCCCGGCTGAACGTCAACGGCGGCGCCTGCGCGCTGGGCCACCCGATCGGCGCGTCCGGGGCGCGGATCCTCGCCACCCTGCTGGCCGCCCTGGAGAACCGCGGCCTGAAGAAGGGCGTCGCCACCCTGTGCATCGGCGGCGGCGAGGCCACCGCGATGGCGGTGGAGCTGGCTTAGCGCCGCAGGCAGAAAACCACGGATTTCACGGATTTCACGGACGGCCCACGCCACGCTGTGCCCCATCCGTGAAATCCGTGAAATCCGTGGTTCAAATGACTAAGCCTCCGCTTCCGCGGAGGCTCGTCATCGGTCGCTCCTCGAGGGCTCGGCGTTTCGCATTTCGCCCCCCGAGGACGAAGCCGCCGCGCCGTTTCCGACAGCGGCGGGACCTATTTTCCGGCAGCCTTCTGCATGGCGGCGATCTGGTTGATGTTCATCTTCATGCCGCCCGGCAGCATCATGTCGCCCGGCTTCATGTCGGCGGGGCACGCGCCCTGCCATTCGCCGCTCATCTCCATCTCGTGCGCGCCGTTGACCTGGGCCATCTTCGCGCCGGTGGTCGTGGTGGTCATCTTCAGCGTGTACCTGGTGTTGAAGTCGCCGCTGATCATGCCGGTGCTGACGTTCTTGCCGGCGTCGCCGAAGTCGCACTCCGAATCGATCTTCCAGCCGCCGACGGCCGGCGTGATGGTGTTCCTGGAGCAGATCTCCTGGCCGACGGCCTGGCCCCACACCGTCATCTTCGCCTCGGTGGCCTCGTCCAGGCAGAGCTTGGTCTCCTGCGTCGTGCCCGCGCTGCTGACCTTCTGCAGCCACAGGCCCGGCTTGCGCTTCGGCGGCGTGACCGGGCCCGCGGGCGCGGCGGCCGACGCGGTCGCGGCCTCGCCGGTCCTGGCGGCCTCACCCTCGGTCTTCTTCGAACAGGCGCTCAGCGCGACGGCCGACACGGCCAGGGTTGCGCAAACGACGGCGACTCGACGCATCTTGAATTCTCCCGGCGCGTTCCAACGTGTCCGGAGAGCCTAACCCGCTCAGGAGAGCGTTCAATGTCCGAACTGCGCGACACGGGCGATCGCTACGAGCACGTCGAGCAGGGCCACACGTCCTACGCCGACTACCGCCGCACCGACGACCGCCTCTACATCGACTACGTCTACTCGCCCGTCCCGCTTCGAGGCACTGGCGCCTCGGGCCGGCTGATGGAGGCCGTGGCCGCCGACGCCCGCCGCCGCGGCCTGAAGATCACCCCCATCTGCGGCTATGCCGCCGCCTGGCTGCGCCGCAGCGACGAGTTCCGCGACCTGGTGGCCTGACACGCGTCGAAACGACAAAGGCCCCCGCTTGCGCGAGGGCCGGTAAGCTTGAGGGAACTGGTTAACCCTCCCGGGTGTGGGAACGGGCCTCGGCAGGCGGGGATCGTCACCCGCCGACGGTCCAGTCCGGCACGCCCATGAAGCCTGTATCGCGGCCCGCATCAGGTGCGGGCGACGATGGCCTCCAGGGTCTGGACGCGGCTGTCCAGGTCCTCGACGAGCCGGCGGGCCACGTCGCGGACGCCGGGCGCGTAGGCGTCGCCGCCGTCGGCGATCTCCGCCGCGAGCTGCTCCAGGTCGACCATGGCGCCGGTGAGCGTCTTCACATGGTCCTTGGCCAACTGCTTCGCCTCGGATTGCAGCCGGCGCACGCGCTCGGCCACGGTCTCGGTTTTCGCACCGGCGACGACTTTCAGGTCGTTGTCGGCGACCACGCTGAGAGACGGAGACATCTTCAGGTACCTCATTCGATCCCCAAGATCAGATACGGCCCGGGATCCCCGATGGACCCGAAGCCACGACTGCCTGGCTGTATCAACCTACGTCCAGAGACAGCACAGGTTCCCTGTCAGTCGCATGAACGGCGCCAGTTAACTCTACCTTGCGGCGAATTGGGGACTTTGGGACACGCTATGTGGTTGAGACGGACCGCCCTGGCGTGTCAGAGCGGTGCGGGCGCGCCTCTCCGTCGGCGCAGCGCCGCGCCGCAGAGGCCGAAGCCTCCGATCATCAGGGCCCAGGCGCCCGGCTCCGGCGCGGCGCCGGCCACGACGTTGCCGAAGTACTGATCGTAGAGGTCGCCACCCAGCTCGACGAAGCTGAGCGACGTGAACGGCGTGGCCGCCTTGATCGTGACCCATGCCGCATGGCCGTCGCCGGCGTCTTCGAGGGTCAGGATCGCGCTTTCGCCGGTGTTCGTCGTGATCTGGAATTGCGCGCCGCGGTGGTTCACCTCGGCGGGGAGGTTCCCGAGGCCTGTGGCGATGGCGAGGCCGACGCGCCGGACAGGCCCGGCGAAGGTGTAGGTGAAGGTCTCGAGCCCATTGAGGGCCAGTTCAGGGCCGACGCCGTTCGGGCCGTCGTCGAACCCGGGCCCGTCCAGCCAATTCCCCACGCTGGCGTCGCCGCTGATGGTGGCGCCCGTCACGGAGTCGGTCTGGTTGCCCGAAGCGCTGAGCGGGAGAAGCGATCCTGTCGTCCACGACGTGCCGGTCGGGAAGACGTTCGCCGCGGTGAAGAGCCGTATGGGGGGGCCGAACGCGGTGATGCCCGCCGCGATGTCGTCGTTCTGGTGGATCAGGAGCGCAGCCTGCGCCTCGGTTGCGGTGAACGCCGCGAGGGCCGCGACAACGGCCGGTATGGACTTTACGATACGCATCGATGACTTCGCTCTCGGTTTTGATGTTTGGCTCTCACCGCTCGTGCCCTGGGGCGCTCGACATCGCTTCACCCTTTTGGGGGTGTTCTAGCGCCCATCGAGCAGACCGACGACCTTTCGGGCTTGTGCGCCGCCTAGGCCCCAGGATCGCACCCGCCGCCTCGACCGTTCTGACCGCATGCTCGCCGCCAACGACACCATCGACCTGATCCACGCCACGGTGCGGCTCGAGCAGGCGCAGGGCGACGGGACGGCGACGGTGGGGACCGGCTTCGTGCTGGTGCGGCAGGACAAGGACGGCACGCCGCGCACGGTGCTGGTGACGGCGCAGCACGTCTTCGCGCGGATGCCGCGGGACAAGGTGAAGGTCGGGTTCCGCCGCCTGGAGCCCGACGGCGCCTGGCGCTATGCGCCCGCGAACGTCCGTATCCGCGGCGCGGAGGGCGAGCCGCTGTGGACGACGCACCCGACGCAGGACGTGGCGGCGATCCTGATCCCGCCGGGGCCGGCGCGGGGCGCCATTCCGGTCGACCGGCTGGCGACGGCCCAGACGCTGGAGACGCTGGAGATCCAGCCGGGCACGGAGATGATGGTGCTGGGCTATCCGCAGGGGTTCGCCGCCAACGACGCGGGCTTCCCGATCCTGCGATCGGGCCGGGTGGCCTCGTTCCCGGTGACGCCGCCGAGCCGCTATCCGACCTTCCTGCTGGACTTCACCGTGTTCGGCGGCAATTCGGGCGGGCCGGTCTATGTCGTGCGATCGGTCAACGGCCGCCCGCAGGTCGCCATCACCGGCGTGCTGACGCAGGAGCTGCGCCTGAAGGACGACCGGCTGCAGATCGGCAACGTCACCCACGCGGTCCACGTGCTGGAGACCCTGTCGCTGATGGCGGGCGCGCCGGCGGCCGAGGTCTCGCCCACCGCCGGGGCATTGCCCCACGCCGACCCGCGGCCCGCGGCGGCGGGCGCCGCGCCCACCGCGTGGGAGCGCCTGCAGGAGGGCTGGAACGACCTGGCGACGGATGTCGCCGTCCTGTTCCGCCGCCTCTGGATCGTGGTGCGCGAGACCGTGATGGGCTGGATCACGCCGGAGCCGCGGCGGACGTAGCGGACGAGCGCGTCCGGAGACGGTTCAAATCCTTAAGGGATGGCGTGGCAGGCTGACCGCGATCGGGGATGGGGAACGGCGCCGGGGCGCGCCGGATTGTCGGGTGATGTCAGTCGCCGCGCCAGGGGCGCCGAAGGTCTCGGTCCGGGTCTACTACCCGCATGAGGACCTGCAGCGCTACGTCACCTTCTACTACGTCGTGGAGGCGGCCGGGCCGCTGACCGATTTCCTCTATCCGGAGTGGGGGAACCTGCGGCTGAACGTGTCGGGCGACTGGATGGTGCTGAACGATCCGCGCGACCCGGCCGAGCCGGCGCAGCGGGTGCTGTTCGGGCCCACCGACCGGACCGGCAGGATCGTGACCGGCGGCGGCAAGACCGTGGGCTTCGGCCTGACGCCCGGCGGCTGGGCGCGGCTGATCGGCTCGGACGCCAGCCAGCTCGCCAACCGCGTCGTGGACGCCGAAGGCCGGATCGACCTGGACGTGCGTGGCCTGCAGGCCGCGCTGATCGCCGACGGCGACGACGACGCGGCGGGCGTGGCGCGGTTCGACGCGGCGCTGCTCGGCCTCGCGGCGCGGCGGCCCGCGGTGGACCCGGCGGTGCTGGCGGTGGACCACGCGCTGCGCAACCAGCCGCGCGACGTGCCGACCTTCGCGGGCATGGCGGGGGTCTCGGAGCGGCGCCTGCACCGCCTGTGCCTCCGCGCCTTCGGGTTTCCGCCGAAGCGGCTGCTGCGCCGCCAGCGGTTCCTCTACACCCTGGGCGTCATCCGGGTGACGCCCGACCCCAGGTTCGGCGAACTGATCGACCTAGAGTACCACGACCAGTCGCACTTCAACCGCGACTTCCGCGACTTCATGGGCATGACCGCCAGCGAGTACGCCGCGACGCCGCGGGCGCTGATGCAGGCGGCCGCGGCCGCCCAGGTCGCCATGGGCATCCCGCTCTCGTTCAAGCTGCCCGAGCCGCCGGTGTCCTGAGGGGCGCACGGCCCGGGCGCGATACGGGGCTATTCGCCCGGAATCGCCCGGCCGTCGTCGAGGCGGGGCGCGGGGGCGGGCCGGGCGAAGAAGCGCCAGGTCTCGGGCGTCAGAAGGCCGACCGCGAGGGCCACGAGCGCGACGTCCATGCCCCAGGCGGCGGGGTCGACCGGCTGGCCGCGCCAGACGGTGACGTGGGCGACGCCCGCCGCGAGCAGGGTCGCGGCGGCGGCGGCGCGCAGCACGCGCGAGATGGCGGCGGGGCCGAGCGCGGCGGCGGTCGCGAGGGCGGCCAGGGTCGTCGCGCCCCACACCGGGACGGTCGGCAGGTTCGCGGCGACGACGCCCAGCATGGTCGCGCCGTAGGCCACGGGCTGGCTCCAGACGGCGGCGGTCCAGATGCGCTCCCAGCGGGGCGCCGGCTGGCCCCGGGCGCGGCGGCGCGCCAGCCAGATGGCGACGCCGCTGGAGGTGACCACGCAGAGCCCGACGCCCAGCAGGCCGTAGGCGATCTTGCTGGCCCAGCCGCCGAACCACCCGAAGTGGACCGGCCCGATGGCGCTGAAGAGCCCTTCGCCCAGGTTGCGGTCGCCGTAACCCGTGCCGCCCAGCAGGGCGCCGGTGTGGTCGTAGCTGTAGATCACGCGCGACAGGCGGCCGGGCGTCTCGACGCCGAAGCTGATGTGCTGCTGCGCCAGGCGGGGGTCCTCCACGAACACGAAGGTCGTCCGGGCGTCCGGGAGGCGGGCGGCGAGCGCGGCGCTGATCGCGGCGAGGTTGGCCGGCGCCGCGGGCGCCGTGCTGGCGGGCGGCTCGGGGGTGGCGAAGAGGGCGTAGGCCTTCCCGGTGTCGCCCTTGAACACGACCATCGCCAGGACGCCGACGATCACCGTCGACAGGCCCAGGAGCGCGCCGGTCAGCGACAGGGTGACGTGGAAGGGGAGCGCCCAGACGCCGATGCGGTTGTGCAGGTCGGCCTCCTGCAGCCGCTTCGAGCCGCCCCAGCGCAGGTGGAAGGCGTCGCGGAACACCCGCGGGTGGGCGAGCAGGCCCGACACCAGCGACGACAGCAGCGCCACGCCCACCATGCCGACCACGAACAGGCCCCAGGTGTGCGGCAGGTGCAGGTAGATGTGCAGGTCCTGGACGAAGTCGGTCCAGGGCTCGACAAGGCGCGCGACGGGCCGCCCGTCGGCGTCCATCACCCACATCCGGCTGTCGTCCTTGACCCAGGTGCTCATGACGTAGCGGGGGAGGTCGTCGCTGGGCAGGTTCAGGACGACGCGGTCGGCGTCGGGCGTGGCCTTCAGGCCCTCCTCGAAGCCGCGCTGCAGGGCGGCCGGCGTGACGGTGTGGACCACCGGGTCGCCGGCGCGCTCCCAGCGGGTCGCCTCGTGGATGAAGACCGCCGCCGTGCCGGAGAAGCAGACCAGGAAGATCAGCGCGGCGAAGGCGAGCCCCAGCGCCGAGTGGCCCGCGAGGACCGCGCGCACGAAGCCCGAGGGCACGCTGGGCCAGATGGGGCGGCTCATACCGAGAAGCCCCTGAGCGCCGAGGCCGCGAAGGTGACGACCGCGACGCCGACCAGCACGGCGGTGGCGCGCAGGATCCTGTCGTCGGCCAGCGTCCAGGCCATCGCCCCGCCCCAGAGCAGCGGCACGAGCATGCCGCCCAGCACCATCCTGGTCTGCGGCGCGCCCGGCGTCCAGACGACGAAGGCGAGCGCCAGGCCCATGGCCGCGACGGCGCCGATGGGGCCGGCGAGCAGGACGCGCAGCCCGCCGCGCCAGGCCTTCGAGGCGCGGTCGGACGGCGCGAGCGCCACCTCGCGCGGCGGCCGCGCCCTGGGATCGCGCAGCTTCAGCCCGCTCGCGACCAGCGCCAGCGCGCCGACCGGCAGGACGGCGAGCGCCAGGAACGTGCCGGGCGCGCCACCCTCGAGGACCACGGCCGCGGCCAGCAGCGCCGCGGCCAGCGTCCACCCGGCCATCATCAGCCACGGCCGCCGCGCGGCGCGCGCCTTCCACGCGGCGCGGAGCGTTCCGCAGGCCGCCGCGCCGCCCACGGCCACGAGCGCCGCCGTCACCGCAGTCAAGCCCGAAACTCCGTCGTCGCCACCGTCGTCGCCAAACGCATACGCCGCCCAGCCTCCCCCAGTCCGATGCAAATCGTATTGAGATTGACTCGCAATTGCAACCGTGGCTAGCGAGCCCCGCGCACCGAAGTGGAGCTTGCCCGAATGACAGTCCGCCGCACCCTGTTCGCCGCCCTGCTGATGGCCTCGGCGGCGCCGGCCGCGCTCGCCGCGGAGGCCGGCGCGGGCGACGCCGCGACCGCGCCCACGCTGGAGGAGATCGTCGTCACCGGCGAGAAGGCGGCGCGCTCGATCCAGGACACGCCCACCAGCGTCGCGGTGGTCACCACGAAGGACATCGCCGACCAGAACCTGATCGACGTCTACGACCTGATCGACCGCACGGCGAACCTCAACTCCACCTTCGGCAAGCAGGGCTTCACGATCCGCGGCATCGCCAACGCCAACGTCACCGGCGTGGGGACGGGCGACCTGGCGACGGTCTACCTCGACGGCTCGCCGCTGCCGCGCGCGGCGGTGTCCTCCGGGCCGCTGGACCTGTGGGACCTGGCGCAGGTGGAGATCCTGCGCGGGCCGCAGTCGACGCTGCAGGGGCGCAACGCCCTGGCCGGCGCGATCGTCCTCAAGACCGCCGACCCGACCTACGCCTGGACCGGCAAGGCCCGCGTCATCCTGACGAACCAGGATGAGGACCGCCGCTTCGCCGCCGCCGTGGGCGGGCCGCTCGTGGCCGACCAGGTCGCGTTCCGGCTCGCCGCCGAGCACGCCCGCGCCGACGGCCTGATCGAGAACCCGACCCGCAACGACGACCGCGCGGGCTTCCGCGATTCCGACTCGATCCGCGCCAAGCTCCTGTTCACACCGAGCGACCTGCCGGGCCTGCGCGTGGTGGCGGCCTACCTGCACGACGAGCACAGCAACGGGGCGGTCTATTCGTTCGCCGACGTCCCCGATCCGTGGGACGACCGCACGGTGCTGGGCAACCGCGACACCGAGGACCGGGCCCGCAGCGACATCGCCACCTTCGACGCGAGCTACCGGCTCTCGCCGGCCTTCACCCTGGCCTCGGTGACCACCTGGAGCCACATCCGCAACTCCACCGTCTATGACGGCGACAACCTGGCGGCCGACGACGCCTACGGCGACTTCGTGCAGGACCAGAAGATCTTCAGCGAGGAGCTGCGGGCGAACTTCGACAAGGGCCCGCTCTCGGGCCTGGTCGGCGCCTACTACTCGCACCTGGACAACAGGAAGGACCGCTCGCACAGCGTCTTCAGCCTGAGCCCGGTGGACGACCTGGGCCTGCCGGCGGCGGTCGGGGCCTTCTATCCGGCGCGGCTCTACATCGACACCAGCCAGTTCTATCCGCAGACGGTCGAGACGGCCGCCGTGTTCGGCGACGCGACGTGGCGGGTCGCGCCGCGGGTGAAGCTGCACGCCGGCTTCCGCTACGACTACGAGCACCAGGTGCGGGCGAACGAGAACACGGTGGTGCTGGTGACGCCGCTGCCCGACCCGGCCGCGTTCGGGCCGCTAGGCCCGACGGTGGCGGGGATCAACGGCCTGATCCTGGCCCAGGCGGCCGCCGCCAACGCCTCGTCGCCGGCGGCCAGGACCAGCTTCGAGGCCTTCCTGCCGAAGGCCGGGGTGACGGTGGAGGTGGCCGAGGACGTGTCGGTCTCGGGCACGATCCAGCGCGGCTACCGCTCGGGCGGGTCGGGCGTGAATCCCGGCCGGGGCGCGCTCTATACCTACAGGCCGGAATACACCTGGAACTACGAGCTGGCGCTGCGCTCGCTGTGGCTGGACCGCCGCCTGTCGCTGAACGCCAACGCCTTCTACGTCGACTGGAAGGACCAGCAGGTGAACGTCCAGCTCTCGGGCAACATCTACGACTACGAGACCCAGAACGCCGGCTCGTCGCGGGTGTACGGCTTCGAGGTGGAGAGCCGCTTCCAGGCCACGGGCGAGCTCAGCGTCTACGGCTCCGTGGGCTACGCCAACACCCGCTTCAAGGACTTCGCGGTGACCGGCGCGGTGGTCGACGACCTCTCGGGCCACGAGTTCGCCAGCGCGCCGCGCTGGACGCTGGCGGCGGGCGGGACCTGGGCCTCGGAGGCGGGGTGGTTCGCCAACCTCAACGCCAGCTACCGCTCGGCCGCCTACCAGGAGGTGATCGACCAGTCGCGGCGGCAACTGAAGGACCGGATGCTGGTCAACGCCAAGGTCGGCTGGCGCCGCGACGGCTACGGCGTCTACCTGACCGGCAGGAACCTGCTCGACACCCGCTACTTCGACTACAGCTACCTCAACATCACCCGCCAGCAGGCGCTCTACGGCCCGCCGCGGACGTTCGGCGTGCAGCTCGAGGCGGAGTTCTGAGCGAGCCGGGGAGCTCACGGCCCCTTGCGGCGGCGGCCGCGCATCTTGCGGTATTCCTCGGCCTTCTCGGCGCGGGCTTCGGCGCGGATCAGCTTGGCGGCGGCGCGGGCCTCGCGGCCGTCGTCGGCGCCCGCGGCCAGGGCGTCGGCGGCGAACTCCAGGTCCAGCAGCTTCAGGCGCTTCACCTCGTCGCGCAGGCGGGCGGCCTCCTCGAACTCCAGGTTGGCGGCGGCCTCGCGCATGCGGGCCTCGAGGTCCTTCAGCGTGGCCTTGAAGTTGTCGCCGACGAAGGGCGTCGCGCCCTCGGCCACGCCGGCGCTGACGGTGACGTGGTCCTTCTCGTAGGACGACGCGAGGATGTCCTTGATCTGGCTGCGCACGCTCTCCGGCGTGATGCCGTGTTCGAGGTTGTACTGCTCCTGCTTCTCGCGGCGCCGCTTCGTCTCGGCCATGGCGCGTTCCATCGAGCCTGTGACGCTGTCGGCGTAGAGGATGACGCGGCCGTCCACGTTCCGCGCCGCGCGCCCGATGGTCTGGATCAGCGAGGTCTCCGAGCGCAGGAAGCCCTCCTTGTCCGCGTCGAGGATGGCGACCAGGCCGCACTCGGGGATGTCGAGGCCCTCGCGCAGCAGGTTGATGCCGACCAGGATGTCGAAGGCGCCCAGCCGCAGGTCGCGGATGATCTCGATGCGCTCCAGGGTGTCGACGTCGGAGTGCATGTAGCGGACCCGCAGGCCCTGCTCGTGCATGTACTCCGTCAGGTCCTCGGCCATCTTCTTGGTGAGGACGGTGATGAGCGAGCGGTAGCCCCTGGCGGCGACCTGGCGGACCTGGTCGATGACGTCGTCGACCTGGCTGAAGCCGCCCTTGCTGACCGGCTTCACCTCCACCGGCGGGTCGATCAGGCCGGTGGGGCGGATCACCTGCTCGGCGAAGACGCCGCCCGAGCGCTCCATCTCCCAGGGGCCCGGCGTGGCCGAGACGAACACGCTGTCCGGCCGCATGGCGTCCCACTCCTCGAACTTGAGCGGCCTGTTGTCGATGGCGGATGGCAGGCGGAAGCCGTACTCGGCCAGGGTGAACTTGCGGCGGTAGTCGCCGCGGTACATGCCGCCGATCTGCGGCACGGTCTGGTGGCTCTCGTCCACGAACAGCAGCGCGTTGTCGGGGATGTATTCGAAGAAGGTCGGCGGCGGCTCGCCGGCGCGGCGGCCGGTGAGGTAGCGGCTGTAGTTCTCGATGCCGGCGCACGAGCCGGTGGCCTCGATCATCTCCAGGTCGAAGGTGGTGCGCTGCTCCAGGCGTTGCGCCTCGAGGAGCTTGCCGTTGGCGACGAGCCAGTCGAGGCGCTCCTTGAGCTCGACCTTGATCTGGTTGATCGCCTGCCGAAGCGTCGGCCGGGGCGTGACGTAGTGGCTGTTGGCGTAGACGCGGACGCCGGCGAGGTCGTTGGTCTTCTTGCCGGTCAGCGGGTCGAACTCGGTGATGCTCTCCAGCTCGTCGCCGAACAGGCTGAGGCGCCAGGCGCGGTCCTCGTAGTGGGCCGGGAAGATCTCGATGGTGTCGCCGCGGCGGCGGAACGACCCGCGCTCGAAGGCCTGATCGTTGCGCTTGTACTGGAGCGCCACGAGGTCGCCCATGAGCTGCTTCTCGTCGATGCGCTGGCCGGGCTTCAGGTCGAAGGTCATGGCCGAGTAGGTCTCGACCGAGCCGATGCCGTAGATGCAGGAGACCGAGGCCACGACGATGACGTCGTCGCGCTCCAGGATCGCGCGGGTGGCCGAGTGGCGCATCCGGTCGATCTGCTCGTTGATGGAGCTGTCCTTCTCGATGTAGGTGTCGGTCCGCGGCACGTAGGCCTCGGGCTGGTAGTAGTCGTAGTAGCTGACGAAGAACTCGACGGCGTTGTCGGGGAAGAAGCTCCTGAATTCGCTGTAGAGCTGGGCGGCCAGGGTCTTGTTCGGCGCGAGGATCAGGGCCGGGCGCTGGGTCTCCTCAATGATCTTGGCCATGGTGAAGGTCTTGCCCGAGCCGGTGACGCCCAGCAGCACCTGGTCGCGCTCGCCGCCGTCGACGCCGGTCACCAGCTCCCGGATCGCGGTCGGCTGGTCGCCGGCCGGCTGGTACTCCGACGACAGCCTGAACTTCCGGCCGCCCTCCGACTTCTCCGGGCGCACCGGGCGGTGCGGCTTCCAGAGCATCGGCATGGTGTTCTCGTCGTAGTCGAACGCCGCCGACATGTCGGAGACCCCCGCCTGCGCGGGGGTAGGCGCCGGATGGGAAGTGCGAGGCATGGCGTCCAAGGTAGGCGCTCCGAGGCGGGATCGCCACACCTTGGATCAGGCCTGCTGACAGCAGAGTGTCAGTATGGACGCGCGCGCCGCGGGCGCTGTCGGATTCAACCGCGGAGATCGCGGAGATACGCGGAGGGCGGGAGCGTTGCGTCTCTCGCGCATCTCCGCGGGCTCTGCGGTTTCAAGGGAAGAAGGAACCACGGAAAACACGGAAGACACGGAAGGGTGTCCGGGCGGCGCTGTTTCCGCGTTCTTCCGCGTATTCCGCGGTTCCCGATTTCCTTTGCCTGCGGCGCGATGCGGCGTCAGGGCTCGACGAGCAGGTGTTCGACGCCGCGGAAGCCGGGGAGGGGGCGGTAGGCGAGGTCCTGCTCGGCGAGCTTCAGGTCCGGGAAGCGGGTGAAGAGTTTCAGGAGGGCGGCCTGGCCTTCCATGCGGGCCAGGGGCGCGCCGATGCAGATGTGGGCGCCGCCGCCGAAGGCCATGTGCGGCACGTGCTTGCGGGTGATGTCGAAGCGGTCGGGGTTCTCGTAGACCGACGGGTCGCGGTTGGCGGCGCGGAGCTGGTTGAGGAGGATGTCCTTCTCGCCCACCGCCTCGCCGCCGATCTCCAGGTCGCGGGAGGCGACGCGGCCGGTCATGCTGATCGGCGGGTCGTAGCGCAGGATCTCCTCGACGGCGGCGGCGATCAGCTTGGGGTCGGCCCTGAGCTTGGCGAGTTCGGCGGGGTTGCGCAGGAAGGCGATGACGCCGTTGCCGATCAGGTCGGTGGTGGTGAGGTTGCCGCCGACCAGCAGGCTCTGGAGGTTGACGCTGACCTCGAGGTCGGTGAGCGCGGCGCCCTCGGCCTGGAGCTGGACCATGTCGGTGATCAGGTCGTCGCGGGGGGCCTTGCGGCGCTCGGCCATGGCTTCGGCGAAGAAGGCGTCGAGCGCGGTGGCGGCGGCCACGAGCTCGGCCTCCTGCTCGGGGGTGCGCAGGGCGTTGAGCGACTGGATGATCCCCTCGGACCACTCGCGGAAGTCGCGCAGCCGTTCCTTGGGGATGCCGAGGACGGCGGCGATCACCAGGATCGGCACGGGCACGCCGTAGTCGGCGATGACGTCGAAGCTCTCGCGGCCCGCGAGCCCGTCCAGCACCTCGTCGACGACGGCCTCGACCTGCGGCTTCATCTTCGCCGCGCGCCTGTAGAAGGCCTGGGTGAGGGGGCCGCGCACGCGGGCGTGATCCGGGTCGTCCATGAAGAGGATCGACTGCGGCGCGTCGGCGTTGGCGTCGGTCATGCGGTTGAAGAGGGCCCGCGGGTTGCCGCGCGCCGGGTTCCGCCAGAGCGTGCGGTCGTTGACCGTGGCGCGGACGTCCTCGTAGCCGGTGAGGACCACGGACTCGAGCACGGGATCGTGGCGGACCGGGCACCGGCCCTGGAGCTCGGCCAGCCGCGGATAGGGGTCGGCCCGGAACTCCGGGTCGATCTCCATGATCTGGATGCCGGTGGGGAGCTCGTTCTCGGACATGGGGAGTGTCCTCCGTGACGCCGGCGTCAACTTAGTGCGCCGCCGTCCGCGGAAGTCAACGCGGCGGCCTCCCTCCCGGATACGTCATCCCCCGGACAAGCCGGGGGATGACGAGCGGGAAGGGTTGTGGTGGCCCTACCGGTGGGCGTTCAGCCAGTCCTTGATGGTGCGGTTCACCTGGGCCTCGGCGTCGTGCTGCACGAAGTGGCCGGCCTCGGGGAACATGACGATCGTGGTGTCGGCGTCGACGTGGTTCCAGGTCCCGGCGTGGCCGGCGGCGTTCAGGGCGGTGTCCTTCATGCCGTGGAGGACGAGGACGGGGACCTTCACGCGCGGGTCCGGCGCGGCGGCCGGGGCCTGCGCGTCGGCGCCGGTCCCGCGCGGGTAGTTGGCGCGGTAGTAGTTCATCATCGCGGCGAAGTCGGAGCGCCGGAAGGCCTCGACGTAGCCGGGCTTTTCCTTGGGGTCCTTCACCCAGCCGGCGAGGCCCTCGGCCGTGAGGGCCTTCTCCGAGCCCTCCTTCTGGAAGTTGCGGGCGTACTGGCTGTTCTTCTGCTGGTCCGGGTTGGTGGCGAGTTCGCGGGCCATGCCGGCGGGGTGCGGGACGGAGAGGATCACCAGCCTGTCGACCAGGTCGGGCCGCGCGAACGTGGTCTGCCAGGCGATGGCGGCGCCCCAGTCGTGGCCGATCACCGTGGCGTGCTTCTGGCCCTCGGCGGCGATCACGGCGGCCACGTCGCCGATCAGGTTGGGCATGGCGTAGGCGGCCACGCCCTGCGGCTTGTCCGAGAGGTTGTAGCCGCGGGTGTCGAGGGCGGCGGTGCGGTAGCCGGCCTTGGCGAGCTCGGCCATCAGCGGCTTCCAGGTGGCCCAGTAGTCGGGGAAGCCGTGGATCAGCACCACCAGCGGGCCCTTGCCGTCGACGACGTAGTGGATCTTCACGTCGCCATTGGCGGCGTACCTGTCCTGCGGGGCGGCCCGGGCGGCGGGGGCCGTCAGCAGGACGGCGGCGGCGAGAGCGGCGGCGAAGATGCGCATGAAGGCCTCCCGATGACTTTACGGCGTAGATTATACGCGACCCGCAGCCCCGGCCAGCCGCATCGGCTCGATAGCATAGTCTCCTCTCCCCCGAGCGTAGCGAGAGAGGGAGAGGGCAGGGAGAGGGCGGCGCGGCGGTTCGGCCTTCGCCGACGGCAATGCTCATAGTCGAGCGGGTCCGGGCAGACGCCTTGCCGGCCCACCCGCCGAACCGCCCTCTCCCTGCCCTCTCCCTCTCCGTTCGCTGCGCTCACGGGGGGAGAGGAGATACCTAGTACCGCATAGTATGCGCTAGACACTGTGTAGAACACAGTATATGACGCACAGCATGCCGAGCGACGCCGACATCTTCGAGACGCTTCGACAGGAGCTCCGGCGCGGGTCGCTGGTCCTGGCGGTGCTGGGGCAGCTTCGCCGGGAGCATTACGGCTACACGCTGCGCAAGGCGCTGGCGGAGAGCGGCGTCGAGATCGAGGAGGGCGCGCTCTATCCCATGCTGCGCCGGCTGGAGGCCCAGGGGCTGCTGACCAGCGAATGGCGGGAGGAGGAGAAGCGCAACAAGCGGTTCTACCGGCTCTCGGACGAGGGCCGCGGCGTGCTCGAACGGCTGATCGCGGAGTGGTCCGCGCTGAACGCCTCCCTCACCGGAATCCTTGAGGAAGGAGCGTCCTGATGGACCTTCTCGAACGCTACCTGGCGGCCATCGCGCGCCACCTGCCCGAGGCCCAGAAGGCCGACGTCGCCGCCGAGCTGCGCGACGTGCTGCTCTCGCAGATCGAGGAGGCGGAAGACCGCCTGGGGCGGCCGCAGACCCGCGAGGAGCTGGAGGCGCTGCTGATCCGCTTCGGCCACCCGCTGACGGTGTCGGGGCGCTATCGCAAGACGCAGCACCTGATCGGGCCCGAGGTGTTCCCGTTCTGGTGGGCGGCGGTGAAGGCGGTCTGCGGCGTGATCCTGGGGGTCTGGGTGGTGATGACGCTGGTCGTGATCATCGCGGGCGACCACATGGTGGTGGACCGGGTGGCCGGCGACACCTCGCTGTTCGGGTTTCTGGTCTTCGGCTTCGGGGCCGTGACCCTGGTCTGCGCGCTGATCGAGCGGTTCGGGAAGACGACCTTCCTGCAGCAATGGAAGCCCAGCCAGTTGCCGCCGCCCGAGCGCAAGACCAAGTCGCGCTTCGAACGCGTGGTCGAGATCGGCATGGGGGTGGTCTTCATCCTGTGGTGGATGGGCCTGATCCGGTTCCGCAACTTCATGCCGGACTACGGCATGACCGTCGCCATGGCCCCGGTCTGGCGCGAGATGTACGGGCCGATCCTAGGCTACGCGCTGTTCGAGCTGGCGATGAACCTGATCGCGCTGTTCCAGCCGGGCCTCGTGGCCTTCAACCGGGCGATGTCGCTGGTGCGCAACCTGATGGGCGCGGCGGTGATCGGGGCGGTCTACCAGGCCGGGCACTGGATCGAGGTGAGCTGGTCCGTCTGGACGCCCGACGTGGCCGAGCGCGTGCAGGCCAACTTCGACACCGGCATGCGGATCGGTGTCGGCGCGACGATCGTGATCTTCCTGGCGCTGGCCGCGGTGGATGTCTGGCGCCTGTGGCAGATGCACCAGGCGCGACGCGGGACAGGCGCGCCGAAGGCGGCCTGATCAGAGTCTCCGAGGGAGCGTTACGGCAGACGGCGCCTCTCGCGCCCGGCCGGTGAAGTCCTGCGCACACCACCATCCCCGGCCCTTCCTCCATCGAGGATGAGGAGACGATCTGTCGGGAACCTTGCTTAGAACGACGCCTGGGCCGCGTTCGCCGCGACCCAGAGCACCCCTACGAGGGCGGCCAGGGCCAGGATGAGATTGCGCATGCTGCGCCTCCCGTTGCTCACGGGAAGCTACGCAGCAAGCTCGGCGCCAGATGCGGCCGGCGGCCCCGCTCTCCTACTTGTCGGTCGCCTTCGAGACGACCGCGCCGGCGCCTGCGCCGACGGCCGCGCCCACGGGGCCGCCCACGACGGCGCCCGCGACGGCGCCGGTGGCGGCGCGCTGTTCGGTGTTGTGACCGCAGGCGGCGAGCGCCAGCCCGGTCGCGGCGGTGGCGAGGATCATCGGGATACGCAACGGGAAGCCCTCCTGGACTGGACCGCTACAGAACAGCCGGACGCGCCCGCGGTTCCGCGCAAGACGCCTGTGCTTGCGAATAAGGTAAACGCGCATGGTTTCAGAAGAATTCAGCGTTAGCCGAAGACCTCGCGAGGCTGGGGCGTGTCTACCCGGGATTCCCGTGGGTTCTCAGGAACCTGCGCTGTCGGATCAATCTGAGCGACGTTTGACGGCCGCTCCGGCGTTAATGCTGCGGTGCAAAAAATTCTTGCCAAGGTCGCATCGGGCATTCATAGACGCTTCATCATTTGCCGTTGCCTCGCCCAACACGGATCTCGGGCCAGGCCTGCCGGCGGACGCTACCAGCACGAGCAGGGGCGCCGCCGAATACCCCGTGTGGGGCGTCAAGTTGGGGGCAGGTTCGCCCTCGCCGCTGAGGACCGTTCCGTTTTGCAGTTTGTATCGAAGGTGAGCGCCGCGCGGCGTTCGCCGATCAGCGCCGTTTTGGCGGGCTCCGGCGTCGGCCTGGGCCTGGGCGCGCTTTTCCTGGCCGCCGGCATGGCGGGCCATGTGGCCGACTACGCCCACGAGCAGCGCATCGCCGAGGCGGCGCAGCGCGGCTACGCAGGGTCGTACCTGGAAGCCCAGGGCCAGGGCCTGCGTCTCGGACTGGAACATTACGGCTTCCAGGAGGGGGAGGATGCGCGGCTGTTCATGCTGCGCCACGACGGGGGCCGCGAGAAGGTGGCCGCCAAGGCCCGCCGGCGCGCCGATCTGGAGTGCCTGACCCAGGCGGTCTACTACGAGGCCCGCGGCGAGAGCTCGCGCGGGCAGTACGCCGTCGCCCAGGTGGTGATGAACCGGGTGAAGCACCCGGCCTTCCCCAAGAGCGTCTGCGCGGTGGTGTTCCAGGGCGCCGGCCACCGTGGGTGCCAGTTCAGCTTCGCCTGCGACGGCTCGATGCGCCGCGGGCAAGAGGGGCGCCGCGGCCATGAGAGCGAGGCGTGGGACCGCGCCCGCGCCGTGGCGACCCGCACGCTCGCCGGCGCCGCGCTGGCCGACATCGGCTCGGCGACGCATTTCCACACCGCCGCGGTCGCCCCGATGTGGGCCCCGCACATGCTGCGCGTCAGCCAAGTGGGCATGCACGTCTTCTACCGCTTCTCCCCGCACAAGCTGCGCGCCGTTCCGGGCCTGTCGCCGCTGCCGGGGGTCGAGACCGCGGTGCTGACGTCGGGGCCTGCGGACGCTGTCCCGGAGCTGCGGATCCCGCCGGCGACGGTCGAGAAGGCGATCGAGGCCTCGCTCGAGCCCGCTTCGGCGGCCGACGCCAAGGCGACGAAGGTTGACACGAAGGCCAAGCCCGCCGCCGTCGCGCCGGCGCCGGCGCCGGCGCCGGCCGAGGCGGCGATGCTCGCCCCGGCCCAGGCCGCGGCGGTCACCGCCTCCTGACGCCGGCGGGACGCCGCCGCCCCCGGCCGCCCGCCTGCGCCTTGCCGCTTGCCGTCATCCCAAACCCCCTGACAGTTGTCGCGGTCACACCGCTACGCTCGCCAAAGGGAAGACGGATGCCGCTCGACGCACGCGAACAACTGGCCAAGGACCTGCTGGGCTGCGCCTACGATGGGCTGACGCCCGTCCAGCGAAGCGTGATCGACCTCATCGCCACCGAGGCCCCGACGGGCGTCGACCCGAAGCTGAAGCACGATGAACGGCGGCCGAGCGAGCGGCTGGCCGATCAGGTCGCCGCGGTCGGGGGGTCGTGGGGCTTCATCATCGGGTTCGGCCTGGCGCTGGGCCTCTGGATGACCTGGAACCTGCTGACCAGGGGGTTCGGCTTGGCCTTCGATCCGTACCCCTTCATCTTCCTGAACCTGATGCTGTCGATGCTGGCGGCCATCCAGGCGCCGATCATCATGATGAGCCAGAACCGCGCCGCCCAGCGCGACCGCCAGGCCGCCGAGCACGACTACATCGTCAACCTGCGGGCCGAACTGGAGATCATGCACCTGCACGACAAGGTCGACGCGGTGCGCCACCGCGAGCTGATGGGCATCATCAAGCGCCAGAACGAGAGCCTGCGGATCCTGCGGCAAGGCAAGGGCTGAATCCCGCCCCCGTCAGGCGCGGGCGGCGCGGCGCAGCGCCTGGGGCGGCTGGCCGAAGGCGCGGAGGAAGGCGCGGCGCATGCGTTCGGGGTCGCCGAAGCCGACGAGGCCGGCCACGTGGTCGATGGGCGCGCGGCCGGTCTCGACCTCGGTGCGGGCGGCCTCCAGGCGCAGGCGCTCGACGGCCTTGGCCGGCGTGGTCCCGGTCTCGGCGGCGAAGGCGCGGGCGAAGTTGCGGGGGCTCATGGCGGCGCGGTCGGCCAGGCGCTCGACGGTCAGCGGCTCGGCGAGGTGCGCGCGCATCCAGTCCATCAGGTCGGCGAAGCGGCCGGTGCGGCCGCCCAGGTCGACGAGGGCCGAGAACTGCGACTGGCCCCCCGGCCGGCGCTGGTGGACGACGAGCTGCTGGGCCACGCGACGGGCCACGTCGGCGCCCAGGTCGTCCTCGACGAGGGCCAGCGCGAGGTCGATGCCGGCGGTGATGCCGGCCGAGGTCCAGATGTCGCCGTCGCGCACGAAGATGCGGTCGGCGTCGAGCTTCGCCTTCGGATAGCGGCGCGCGAAGTCGTCGGTGCGGCCCCAGTGGGTGGTGCAGCGCCGGCCGTCCAGCAGGCCGGCCTCGGCCAGCATGTAGGCGCCCGAGCAGACGCTGGCGCGCCGCCGCGCCGGGACCACCTTCACCCAGGCGGTGATGGCGGCCAGGTCCGCGAGCGCGCGCGTGCCGTCGCCGCCCGAGAGCATCACGGTGTCGAAGGGGCCGGGGCCGAGGGGCGCGGCGGTCATCCTCACCCCGGAGGAACTGGCGACCTCGCCGCCGCCGGGGGCCTGGAGCGACAGGGCGTAGCCGCCCGGCCGATAGCGCTCGGCTATCTCGAACACCGCGATCGGCCCCGCGGCGTCGAGGATCTGGAAGCCGGGGAAGATGACGAGGGCGAGATCGCGGGACATGGCAGGAATTGTGGGAACAATGTCGTTTCGGCCAAGGCGTAGCGCGCCTAGACCGGCGTCGTCAACCTGAAGGAGACCCGCCGATGTCCCGTTTGCAGATCGTCTTCGCGCTCTATCCGGGCGTGACCCACCTGGACTTCACCGGCCCGCACCAGGTGCTCGTGCGCACGCCGGACGCCGACGTGATCGTCGCCTCGCTCGGCGGCCAGGACATCGAGGCGGAAGGCCTCACGTTCACGAAGCTGGCCGACCTCGCGGAGATCGAGCGCTGCGACGTGCTCTGCATCCCCGGCGGCTTCGGCACGACGGCGGCCATGCTGGACGAGGCGTTCATGGCGCAGATCCGGCGCCTGGGCGCGACGGCCAGGTACCTGACGTCGGTCTGCACGGGGTCGCTGATCCTGGGCGCGGCCGGCTTCCTGCGGGGCAAGCGCGCCGCCTGCCACTGGGCCGCGCGGCCGCTGCTGGCGCCGTTCGGCGCGATCGTCAGCGAGGCCAGGGTGGAGCGCGACGGCAACGTCATCACCGGCGGCGGCGTGACGGCCGGCATCGACTTCGGCTTCGTGCTGCTGGAGGAGCTGGCCGGTCGCGACTTCGCCGAGGCGAGCCAGCTCGGCCTGGAATACGCCCCGGCGCCGCCGTTCAACTCCGGGCGTCCCGAACTGGCGCGGCCCGAGATCCTGGAGCAGGTGGTCGCCCGCATGTCGGCCTTCACCGACCAGCGCCTCGACGCCGCCCACGAGGCCGCGGGCCGCCTGGAGCCGGCGTGATGCGGCGCCTGTGGCGAGCGCGCGGCGCGGTTCGTGGCCACCCCGTTTGAGCTCCCTGGGCGGTGGGCGGCTGACGTCGGGGTTGCGGATCGTCGCCCGGATCGTGTCTAGGGTCGTCGCATGGGGCGTATCGTCATCGTCACCGGGCCGCCCGGCGCCGGGAAGTCCACCGTCGCGCGCCGCCTGGCGCGCGAGACGGACGGGCCGCTCGCCATGCACCTGCATACGGACGACTTCTACGCCTACATCGTGAAGGGCTTCGTCGAGCCGTGGCGGCCGGAGTCGCAGGCGCAGAACGTGACGCTGATGAACGCCATCGCCGCGGTGGCGGCGACGGGCGCGGTGGGCGGCTACGAGGTCTACGCCGACGGGGTCGTCGGGCCGTGGTTCTTCGAGCCGTGGCTCTCGGCGGCGCGCCGCCACGGGCTGGAGCTCGACTATGTGCTGCTGATGCCGGACGAGGCGACGACGGTCGCGCGCGGCACGGCGCGGACGGGCCATCCGATGACCGACGCGGCCGTGATGCGGCAGATGTGGCAGGCGTTCCGCGACGTCGCGACGCCGCCCGACAGCCTTCTCGACACCAGCGGCCAGACCGCCGACGAGACCGTGGCCGCGGTCAGGGCGGGGCTGGCGAGCGGGCGGTTCCGGCTGCTGTAGGTCCGGTTTCCCCGGAACGTCATCCCCCGGCTTGTCCGGGGGACCTATTGGGCTGTGCGTCCCGGAACGCGCGCAGCGTCGACGCCGCACGTCATCACGAGCTCACAGCCCGATGGGTGGCCCGGACAAGCCGGGCCATGACGTTCATCTGGGGTGAACCGGGCAGGGCGTGGTCCTAGGTCCCCACCGCGTCGAGGCCGATGTCGAGGACCTTGGCGGAGTGGGTGAGGGCGCCGACGCTGATGACGTCGACGCCGGTCGTGGCGATGGCGCGGACCGTGTCGAGGGTGACGCCGCCCGAGGCCTCCAGGATGACGCGGCCGGCGACGGTGCGGACGGCCTCGGCCATGTCCTCCAGGGTGAAGTTGTCGAGCATGATCACGTCGGGGTCGTGGGCGAGGGCCTCCTGGAGCTGGACCAGGCTGTCGACCTCGACCTCGACCTTCATCAGGTGGCCGGCGAAGGCCTTGGCGCGGCGGACGGCCTCGCCCACCGAGCCGCAGGCGGCGACGTGGTTGTCTTTGATCAGGATGGCGTCATCCAGGCCGAAGCGGTGGTTGACCCCGCCGCCGCAGCGGACGGCGTATTTCTCCAGGGCGCGCAAGCCCGGCGTGGTCTTGCGGGTGTCGGTGATGCGGGCATCCGTGCCGGCGACGGCGTCGACGAAGTCCTGCGTCAGGGTCGCGATCCCGCACAGGCGGCCCAGCAGGTTCAGCGCCGTGCGCTCGGCGGTGAGGATGGCCCGCGCATTGCCGCTGACGCGGGCCAGCGTCGTGCCGGCGGGCACGGCCTGGCCGTCCGCGGCGAGCGCCTCGACGGTCACGCCGGCGTCGAGTTCGGCCAGCGCCAGCCGGATCACCGACAGGCCGGCCACCACGCCGCCGCGCCGGGCGGCGAAGTCGGCGGTGAGCTTCGCGTCGCCGGGCACGCAGGCCTGGGCGGTGACGTCGCCGGCGCGGCCGAGGTCCTCGGCGAGCGCGGCGCGGATCACCGGGGCGACGAGGAGGTCGGGAAGGGGTTCGACGAGGGGCTTGGGGGTCATGCGATCTCGGTTCAGGCGGCGTGGCGCGCGGCGCCGGGCGCGGCCGCGACGAAGGTGCGCTCGGGGGCGACGGCGTCGGGGAAGTCGGACCGGAAGTGGCCGCCGCGGCTCTCGCGGCGCGCCAGGGCCGCGGCGGCGACGAGGCGGGCGGCGACGAGGGCCGGGGCCTGGCCATGCCCGGCCTGGGCGGTGTCGATCCCGGCGACGAGGCGGGCGAGGCCCTCGGCGGTGCGCACGACGCCGGCGTCGCGGCTCATGGCCTCGCGGAGCGCGGCGAGGGCTTCGGCGGGCAGGTCGGGGCCGGTGACGACGGCGAGCGGACGCTCGGGCGCGGCCTGGACGCGCGCGGCGGCGCGGCCGGCGCGGGCGCCGAAGACCGCCGCTTCCAGCAGCGAGTTGGAGGCCAGGCGGTTGGCGCCGTGGACCCCAGTCGAGGCGCATTCGCCGGCGGCGTAGAGGCCCGGCAGCGAGGTGCGGCCGTCGATATCCGTGGCGATCCCGCCCATGTGGTAGTGGCAGGCCGGCGCGACGGGGATGAGCTGCGTGCGCGGATCGACGCCGCCGCCCATGCAGGCGGCGAAGACGGCCGGGAACTCGTCCGGGAAGTGGGCGCCCACGGCCTCGCGGGCGTCGAGGAAGGCGCCGCGGCCGGCCTCGCGCTCGGCATGGATGGCGCGGGCGACCACGTCGCGCGGCGCGAGCTCGGCGGCCGGGTGGTAGCGCGCCATGAAGCGCTCGCCGTTCGCGTCGACCAGAACGGCGCCTTCGCCCCGCAGGGCCTCGGTGGCGAGGGGGGCGGGGTCGCGGCCGATGTCGATGGCGGTCGGGTGGAACTGCACGAACTCGGGGTCGGCGATCGTTGCGCCTGCCAGCGCCGCCAGGCCCAGGCCCTCGCCCTTCAGCTCGGCGGGCGTGGTGGTCACGGCGTAGAGGCCGCCGATGCCGCCGGTGGCGAGGACGACCGCGCGGGCGGCGATCTCGACCGTGCGGCCGTCGATGCGGACCACGACGCCGCGGATGCGGGTCGAGCCGTCCTGCAGCAGGCCGACGAGCTTCGCGCCGGTGCGGACCTCGATATGCCGGGCGGCGCGCACGGCGACGGTGAGCGCCTCCATGATGGCGCGGCCGGCCTGGTCGCCCTTCACGCGGGCGACCCGGGCGCGGGAGTGGGCGGCTTCCAGGCTCTGGGAGAAGGCGCCGCCGGCCTTGCGGTCGAACGGAGCGCCGAGGTCGGCGAGCCGGCGCACGGCGGCGGGGCCTTCCTCGGCCAGCAGGGCCGCGACGGCGGGCACGACGAGCCCGGCGCCGGCCGCGACGGTGTCGGCGGCGTGCAGGGCGGGGGCGTCGTCGTCGGAGAGGGCCGCGGCGACGCCGCCCTGGGCCCAGGCCGACGAGCAGCCGTGGTTCAGCGGCGCTTCGCTGAGCAGCAGCACCCTGGCCGGCGCGGCGGCGAGGGCGGCGGAGAAGCCGGCCAGCCCGGCGCCGACGACGATCACGCCGTCATGTCGGATACGCTCAGTCATCGGCTGCGGCCTCGTAGAAGACGTCGGTGGGGCGGGTGCGGGCCGCCGGGTCGAAGGCGCCCGAGACTTCCCAGTGGACGCCGGTCAGGCGCCGCCCGAGCCGGACCGCGCCGTGCCGCGCGGCGTCGTGCGCCAGCCCGCGCTCGGACCAGGGGCCCAGGTGCGTGACCTGCACGGCCTCGCCGCCCGGCGTGGTCCAGGGGCCGACCGCGCCCAGGCCGGTGAACGACCGCGCCAGGCCCACGCCGATGCGCAGGTCCATGACGCCGTCGCCGTCCTCGCCCTCGCACAGCACCACGTCGCCCCAGTACGGGCCGAAGTCGCCGGCGCGCAGGACCGCATGGACCCGCTCCAGGGCGCCGAAGACCACGTGGCCGACCTGCTCGGGCCGCACCCGCGCGGCGATCGCCGCCAGCGGCCGGGACGTCACGGCCGCGATGACCGGGGCGTATTCCACCTCAGATCAGCTCCACGTCGACGTGGTGGCGGGCCTTGACGAGGTCGTATCGGGCCGGCTGCGACGGCGGCGGCAGGTCGACCATGCGCTGGACGGCCAGCCGCGCGCGCTCGGCGACCGCGGGATCGACCGTCACCTCGAACCGCTCGTGCAGGAGCGACTCGTAGATGTTCTCCAGCGTGATCGTCTTCATGTGCGGGCAGAGGTTGCAGGGCCGCACGAACTCGGTGAACGGCGCGTCGGCGGCGACGTTGTCGGCCATCGAGCACTCGGTGATCAGCACCACGCGCTTCGGCTTCCGCTGGATGACGTAGTCGTTCATCGCGGCCGTCGAGCCGGCGAAGTCGCTGACCTCCAGCACCTCGGCCGGGCACTCCGGGTGCGCCAGGACCTCGGCGCCCGGATAGGCGGCCTTGATCTCCAGGATGTCGGCGGCCGTGAAGCGCTCATGCACCTCGCAGCGGCCCTTCCAGGCGACGATGCCGATGTGGGTCTGGCGCGCGACGTTGCGGGCCAGGAACTCGTCCGGGATCAGGATGACGCGGTCGACGCCCCACTGCGCGGCGGCCTGTTCGACCACCTGCACGGCGTTGGCGCTGGTGCAGCAGATGTCGGTCTCGGCCTTCACGTCGGCGGTGGTGTTCACGTAGGTGACCACCGGCAGGTCCGGGTAGCGCTGCTTGATCAGGCGCACGTCGGCGCCGGTGATCGAGCTGGCCAGCGAGCAGCCGGCGCGCAGGTCCGGGATCAGGACGCGCTTCTCCGGCGACAGGATCTTGGAGGTCTCGGCCATGAAGTGGACGCCCGCCTGGACGATGATCCTGGCGTCGGAACGGGCGGCCTCCTTGGCCAGGCCCAGGCTGTCGCCCACGTAGTCGCCGACCCCGTGGAAGATCTCGGGCGTCATGTAGTTGTGGGCGAGGATGACGGCGTCCTTCTCGCGCTTCAGCCGGTTGATCTCGGCGATGAGCGGGGCCTGGAGGCGCCACTCCATGGGCGTGACGTGATGCCTGACCTTCTCCCATGCGGGCGCCGTCTGGGCCTCCACGGCAGGGGTGAACGCGAACTGGAACCCGTCGGCGGCCATCGAACCCTCCTTATGCTCAAAGTGAGCATTAATGGGGCCTATAAGAGGGCGCCTGGCCCTGGAGAACCGGCGCCCGCACCCTTTTGCTCACTTCGAGCATAATGATCATATAGCCATGACGCTGGGATGCGCAAGGGATGATTGGAGGGAAGGTGGAGCGCATCAGCAGAAGTTCTTGTTATGTTCTTATGCGCGCTCTACCTTCCCCGTTGATGGGGAAGGGGAGCGCAGGGGAGGCGGATGAGGGCTTCGATCAAGATCGACAAATGAGCCAAGGCGTTGCGGCGTGACATGACCGAGCCGGAGGTGATGCTCTGGTCGCGGCTGCGGGCGCGCGGTGAGGAGCGCCCGATCTTTCGGCGGCAGTACGCCTATGAGCAGATGATCTTCGACTTCTACTGCCCAGCGGCGCGCCTGGCGGTCGAGATCGATGGGTCGACGCATTGGGGCGACGAGAAGCGCGAGAAGGATCAGGCGCGCGACATGTGGCTCAAGCGGCGCGGGATCGAGGTGCTGCGGATTGAGGCGAGCGATGTGTATCGGCGCCTTGGCAGCGTCGCAGACGGGGTGATCTTGTCGGCGCTGGGACGGATCGATGACCTGAGGCGCCGCTCTACCTTCCCCGTTGACGGGGAAGGGGGACCGTCGGCCGAGCGTAGCGAAGAGCCGATGGTGGAAGGGGCGTGGTCAGGCTCGGCGGCGGCTTCCGCCCCCTCCACCACTCGCTCTTCGGCGAGTGGTCCCCCTCCCCCGCTTCGCAGGGGAGGCAGATAACTCACGCCGCCTCTGTCGCCTTCGTCGCGTCGGCGATGCAGCGGGCGAGCTGGTCGGCGCCGTAGGGTTTGCGGAGCAGGGGCCAGGAGGTGTCTTCGGCGGCGGAGAGGACCTCGCCGGTGTAGCCGGAGGAGAGGATGACCGGCAGGCCGGGCCGCAGCGCGACGGCCTCGCGGGCCAGGTCCACCCCGGACTTGTCGCCGGGCATGATGAGGTCGGTGAGCAGGAGGTCGACCGGCTCCCGGCCGCGCAGGACGACCAGGGCGGCGTCGGCGTGCTCGGTGCGGCGGACCTGATGGCCGAGGTCGCGCAGCATGTCCTCGACCAGTTCGGCCACCTGCGCGTCGTCCTCCGCGAGGAGGATGCGCAGCGCGCGGCCGCGGGCCGGCTCCGCCTCGCCGGCCGCGACGAGCGCCGCCGCTTCAGGGGCCGCGACGCGGGGGAGATAGAGGCTGACGCTGGCGCCCCTGCCCGGGGCGCTGTCCACGGTGGCCGTGCCGCCGCTCTGGCGGGCGAAGCCGTAGACCTGGGAGAGGCCGAGGCCCGTGCCGCGGCCGTGCGCCTTGGTGGTGAAGAAGGGCTCGAAGGCGCGCTGGGCGGTGGCGTCGTCCATGCCGGCGCCGGTGTCGTGGACGCCCACGCAGAGGTACTCGCCCGCCTCCAGCGCCTCGACCTGCCGGGCTTTCAGGGTCACGGGCAGGGTCTCGATGCGGATCATGCCGCCCGGGGGCGTGGCGTCGCGGGCGTTGACCACGAGGTTCATGACCGCCGCCTCGAACTGGCTGGGGTCGAGGTTGACGACGCAGTCGGGGGCCGCGGGCGAGACGATCAGGGTGACAGCCTCGCCGACGGCGCGGCTGAGCAGGGCCTCGGAGTCCTTCAGCAGCGCATCGACCTGCACCGGTTCGGGCTTCAGCGCCTGGCGGCGGGAGAAGGCGAGGAGCTGCTGGGTCAGGCGCTCGCCGCGGCGGGCCGCGCCCAGCGCCGCCTCGATCATCCGCGCGCGGCGGGCCTCGTCCCTGGGATGGCGCTGCATCAGGTCGAGTGCGCCGATGACGACGGTGAGCAGGTTGTTGAAGTCGTGCGCCACGCCGCCGGTGAGCTGGCCCACGGCCTCCAGCTTCTGCGCCCGCTGCAGGGCCGCCTCGGCCTCGTCGCGCCCGGCCAGGGCCTCCTGCACCCGCTCGGCCAGGAGGTCGTTGATCCGCTTCAGGTCGTCCTCGGCCTGCTTGGCGTCGGTGGCGTCGAAGCCCACGCCGATGAAGCCGTCGAAGGCCCCGTCGGCGCCCCAGCGCGGCTGGCTGACCGAACGGATCCAGCGGAACTCGCCGTCGGCGCGCCGGTAGCGGGCCTCCAGGGTGAAGAGCCGGCGCGAGCTCTCGCCCGCCACCTGCTCGCGCAGCACGCGGGCGAGGTCGTCGGGATGGAGGAACCTGCGCCAGTCGACCTCGGCGGCCGTGACGAAGTCGGCGCCCATGAAGTCGTTGTAGGCCTTGTTGGTGAATTCGCGGCGGCCGTCGCTGCGGGTGACCCACATCAGGATCGGCGCGCTGTCGGCCAGGGTGCGGAAGCGGTTCTCGGTGACCTCCAGGGTGCGCTGGGCGGCGGCCTGGGTGGCGTTGGCCTCGTCGAGCCGCAGCAGCGCCTCGCGCAGGCTGGAGGAGACGATGACCGTCAGCGCCGCCGAGATCACGAACATGATCATGACCGAGGTCTGGGGCGCCGTGACGATGACCGGCGCGTGCCAGCCGACGACCACCGCCAGGGTCAGCGCGCCCCAGCCCCAGCGTGGCCCGGCGTAGAGCGTCGCCAGGATCAGCGCGGGAAGGGTGGTGACCGAGGCGCCGACGGCGTTCTCCCAGCCCAGCGCCGCGCCCCGGATGAGCGCCGCGCCGGCGAGCGCGCCCAGCGTGATCGCCAGCCCCGTCAGGAACGGCGGCGAGCGTCGCGGGATCAGACGTAGCGGCCAAAGCGCCGGCAGCATGGCGGTGAGCACCCCTCTCGCCCCCAGGATGTGATGCGTCCGAGGCGGTTGCAACCGCGTAGCCGCGCCCTGAGACGAGATGTCCGCAGTGTCGCAACTTGCACGGTTTTTGCCCCGCGGGGGTCCAAATGCCGCCGGTATGCGCCTATATGCGACGGCTTTGGGTCAACCACGGAGGGGAGCTCCCCTGGCATCCGCGCGCTGGAACAGGTCTCGTCCGGGCTGGACGAAGGCCGGGGCCGCCCTGGTCCTGACGGCCCTGCTGGCCGGTCCTGCGTGCGCGCCCAGGGACGGGTTCTCCGCGAAGGAGAAGGCGCGGTTCGCCTCGCGCGGGCTCTCGGACGCGGGGCTCTACAAGCTGGCCTCGTCGATGGACCCCGCCATGCGGGCGCTGGCGCTGCGGCACGATCCCGGCTCGCGCGCGCCGGACACCTGGGGCCGCGCGACCGGCTGGAACAAGCTCGACCTCGCCCACCTGCCCGACCTCGGCTTCACCGAGGCGGAGGCGCAGGGCCAGACCGCCGAGGAGCTGAACGCGCTCCGCCCGTTCGCCACCCTGCCGATCCGGCCGATGCGGCCTTTCGTCCTGAAGGGCGCCGACGAGGATCGCGCGCGCGCCGTCCAGTGCCTGAGCGAGGCCGTCTACTACGAGGCCGCCCGCGAGCCCGAGGTGGGGCAGGAGGCCGTCGCCCAGGTCGTGCTGAACCGCCTGCGTCATCCGGCCTATCCGAAGAGCGTGTGCGGCGTGGTCTACCAGGGCTCGGCGCGCGCCACGGGCTGCCAGTTCACCTTCACCTGCGACGGCTCGCTCCGCTACAAGCCGATGGCGGCGCTGTGGACCCGGGCCCGCGCGGTCGCCGAGCGGGCGCTGAACGGCTACGTCGACAAGGGCGTGGGCTCGGCCACGCACTATCACGCCCAGTACGTGGCCCCGTACTGGGCGCCGACGCTGGTGAAGATGACCCAGGTGGGCCAGCACATCTTCTACCGCTGGACCGGGCCGTGGGGCGAGCCGCAGGCGTTCACCGGCCGCTATGCGGGCAACGAGGCCTACCTCGCCCCGGCGGTGCTGGGCGGCGTCGACCGGCGCATCCAGGGCGACGACCTCTTCCCGCCGCAGACCGAGGCGCAACTGACCGAACGCAAGATCACCCTGGCGGTGGCGGGCGAGGTGCGGACCTATTCGGTGGTCGATCCGAACGTCCCGGGCGGCGAGCGCAAGCGGGTGATGGGGGTCCTGATGTCCACGCGCCGCCAGCCGACGGCGGAAGAGATCCAGCGGATCAACAAGAGCCTTGAGGCCGTCGAGCGCGGCCTCGACGCCAAGGCGGCCGGGGCCCAGTCCGCCACCGCCCAGGCCGGGCCCGCCGCGACGGACTAGGACCTAGTCGGCCGCGATCACCACGAAGGGCGCCCAGTAGGCGGGGTGGGACCACTCCGGCCGCCAGCCGGGCAGGGGCTTGCCGTCGAGCGTGCGGCCGGTGCGGACGACGCGCATGGCGCGCTGCAGGGCTTGGGCCTTGGTGAGCTTGGGGTCGGCGCGCTGGATCGCGAGCGTCTGCACCGTCAGCGCGGCCGTCGAGTCGTCGAACACCCGCCAGTGGCTGACCAGCAGCGCGCGCGCCCCGGCGTAGAGGAAGGCCCGCGCCAGCCCCGAGAGGTTGTCCGACCCCGGCTGGCCGTCGGCGCCGGCGGTGTTGCAGGCCGAGAGGATCACCCAGTCGGCGGAGAGGTCGAGGGCCGCGGCCTCGGAGGCGGTCAGCACGCCGTCGTCCTGCGCCGTCGCCCTGGCGGGCGGCGTCAGCACGAGCCCCGGCTCGTCCAGGCCCTGGATCTGCCGTGAGAGCAGCCCGTGCGTGGCGAAGGCGACGACGTTCGCGCGGGGCAGGTCGGTCGAGGTCTTGATCGCCGTCTCGGTCGCCTTCGCGCCCAGCTTCAGGCTGGTCGGCGGCGCGCCCAGCGTCCTGGCCATCGCCTTCAGCTCGTCGGCGGAGCCCGGCAGCGGCGCGAAGGCGGCGGCGAGCTGCTTCGGATCGGCCAGGCGCCGCGCGGCCGGCTGCGGACCGGTGAGCGCCGGGTCGCCGAAGCCCACGAAGGCCCACCGCTGGCCCGCGGGCCGCTTGCTGGGCGCGCCCGCACGCAGGCTGGCGACGGCGGGGAGCGTGGTCAGCGCGTAGCGGTCGGCGAGCCAGCCCACGGGCCCCAGCGCCGCGCCGTTGCGGTCCTGCGGCGGCAGCGACACCGGCAGCACGCCCAGCGGAATCCCGCCCAGCGCGCCCGACGCGGTGACGAACAGGCGCTCGACGCCCGCCAGGCCGTCTTCCACCGGCGCGATCAGGTCCCTGTAGACGCCGTAGGCGGTCTGCACGTCGTAGGCCGGCAGCTTCCCCGGCGGGCCGATGCGGCCGCAGGACTCGTCGTCCATCTGGCAGCGCAGCGCCTTCAGCCGCTTCTCCAGGCTGGCCTGGCCGCCGGCCACGCGGTTCCAGGCCACGCGGGTCCTGGAGACCGCGAACACATGCACGTCGTCGCCCAGCGGCACGATCAGCAGCAGCCCTTCGCCCGGCCGCAGCCGCTTCTGGGCCTGGGCCAGCGTCAGGGCCTGGGGGGCGATGATCTCGGCGTATCGCGGATTGTC
Source organism: Phenylobacterium sp. (assembly GCF_019636135.1). Lineage (GTDB taxonomy): Bacteria > Pseudomonadota > Alphaproteobacteria > Caulobacterales > Caulobacteraceae > Phenylobacterium. Next base: position 52,651 of record NZ_JAHBYD010000022.1, on the reverse strand, counting down.
CCTGGCGAGCTTCGCGTCGAGGCCCGCGAGCTCGCGGCCCACGGCGTCGAGGGCGGCGCCGACGCGGGCGGCCTTGGCGGGATCGTTCTGCGGCAGGGCCTCGATGAGCTGGCCCTCGATCTGGCGGACCTGGCCGGCCAGCGCCTGGCGCACGCGGGCGTCGCCGGCGGCGGCCTGGCGGCTGAAGGCGGCGCGGGCGGCGGTCTGGGCCAGCGCGCGGGCGGCCGGCGAGACCTCCAGGTCCTGCGCGGCGGTGAAGGCCGCGTCCTGCAGCCGGCCGAACTCGCCGGGCCGCTCCTTCGCCGCCAGCCAGGCCACGCGCAGGTAGCGGCGGAAGACCGGCTCCTCGCCGTGGCCGCCCTCGGCGTCGGCGCGGGCGCGGCGGATGGCGGCGTCGGGGTCGGAGCCCGCGGCCTTCAGGTCGGCGCTGCGGCGCGCGCGCACGATCGCCACGGCCTGCGAGGCGTAGGCCTCGGCCTGCCCGTTGTCGGACAGCCTGTGCCGGTTGTCGGCCAGCGCATCCAGCGCCCTGGCCGTGGCCGGGTGCCGCTCGCCCAGGACGGCGCGGCGGACTTCCAGGGCCTTTTCCAGGTGTGGCCGCGCCTCGGCGTAGCGGCTGCGGGCGGTGAGGTCCGCGCCCAGGCCCGCCTGCGCGTCGGCGGCGGCGGGGCTCTTCTCGCCCCGAGCGGCCACGACGATCTCCAGCGCCTTCCTGTGCAGCTTCTCGGCCTCGCGGGCCTTGCCGCGGGCGGCCAGGGTGTCGGCGAGCGCCGCGTAGCTGACGCCGGTGTCGAAGTGCTTGTCGCCCAGCGCCTTGCGGCGGATGTCCAGCGCCCTGCGCAGCAGCGGCTCGGCCGCGTCGTGGCGGCCCTGCGCGGCGAGGTTCGCGCCCAGCTCGGCGGTGTCGGCGGCGGTCGCCGGATGGTTCGGGCCGCGCACGTCGCGGTCCGTGGCCAGCGCCATCCGGTAGAGCGGCTCGGCCTCCACGTGGCGGCCCTGGGCGTCCAGGTTGGCGGCGACGCGGGCGTAGGCCTGGGCGGTGGCGGCGTCGCGCTCGCCGAAAGCCGCGCGGCGCAGCGTGAGCGCCCGGCGCAGCATCGGTTCGGCCTCGGCGTGGCGGCCCAACTCGTCCAGCGTGGCCCCGAGGCTCCCCAGGTCCTGCGCCAGGCGCGGGTCCTTGTCGCCGAACGCGCGGGTGTCGATGTCGAGGGCCAGGCGGTAGAGGGGCTCGGCCTGGGCGGCCTTCATGTCGGCGCGCAGCACGTCGGCGAGGGCCACAGACGCGGCGGCCGCCTCGGGCCCCCTCTCGCCGAACAGGGCGCGCGTGGCGGTCAGGAGCTGGCGGCGCAGCGGCTCGGCGTCGCCGAACCGCCCCTGCCGCTCATGCACCCCGGCCAGGTTGGCGAGCGCCAGCAGGGTCTGCGGGTCCCGCTCGCCCAGGGTCTTCCGCGAGGCTTCGAGGGCGCGCCGGAAGTAGGGCTCGGCGTCGGCGTCGCGGCCGCGCTTCACCAGCGCCTGGCCGATCCAGGACCATGAGGCCGCGGTGGTCGGCGCTTCCGGCCCGAAGGTCCTGCTCTCGAGCGCGGCGCGCTGGCGGGTCACCTTCTCCAGCCGGCTCCAGTCGCCGGCGGCGCGGGCCGCCTCGGCCTCGGCGACGAGCTGCTTCCAATCGGCCGCTTCCTTCGGCGTGGGCGCGCGCAGCATCGCCTCCGGCGCGGCGGTGGCCGCGCCCGACAGGGCCGCAAGCATGAGCGCCGCGCCCGTCAGGCGCGCCCGCCAGTGTTCCGGGCGCATCCCGCTCCCGTCCGCTAAGAATCTCCCACGCGTTGAACCTACTCGCTCTCCGCGCGAGGACGCATGGGACGAGACGCCGCGATCGAGGATTTTTTGCAGGTTTCCGTCACGGGTTGCCGCTGCGACAACGATTTTCAGAACTTGTTTTAGGTTCCGGGCCGCCTCAATCTTCGCCCCGATGGACCTGGACCTGAGCCCCGAGGACCTCGCCTTCCGCGACGAGGTCCGGACCTTCCTGGACGAGAACCTGACGCCCGAGCTGCGCGAGGCGGGCCGCAGGCTCACCTCCGTCTTCTGCGATCCGGAGCACAGCCTGCCCTGGCAGAGGATCCTGCACGCCAGGGGCTGGGCCGCGCCGTCGTGGCCCCGGGAGTACGGCGGGCCGGGCTGGAACGAAGTCCAGCGCGCGATCTTCGCCGCCGAGTGCGCACGCGCCGGAACGCCCAGCCTCGCGCCGATGGGCCTGAAGATGGTCGCTCCGGTGATCATGGGCTACGGCACGCCCGGGCAGAAGGCGTTCTACCTGCCGCGCATCCTCTCGGGCGAGGACTACTGGTGCCAGGGCTACTCCGAGCCGGGCAGTGGATCGGACCTCGCCTCGCTCCAACTCAAGGCCGTAAGCGACGGAGATCACTACGTTCTCTCCGGGTCGAAGATCTGGACGACGCACGCCCAGCACGCCAACCGCATGTTCTGCCTCGTGCGCACCGACGCCGGCGGCAAGCCGCAGGCCGGGATCACCTTCCTGCTGCTGGAGATGGACACGCCCGGCATCGAGGTGAAGCCGATCATCACCCTGGCCGGCGAGCATGAGGTGAACCAGGTCTTCTTCGACAACGTCCGCGTGCCCAAGACGGGCCGCGTCGGCGAGGAGAACCAGGGCTGGACGGTGGCCAAGTACCTGCTGGAGTTCGAGCGGGGCGGGGGCTCGGCGCCCGGCCTCCAGGTCGGGCTGGCGCGGGCGGACAGGATCGCCGAGGCCGCCCACGGCGAGGACCGCTGGCATCGCCGCCGCGTCGCCGAGGCGCAGATCGCGGTGACCGCCATCGACGTCTCCGAGCGCCGCGTGCTCTCGGCGCTGGCGGGGGGCGGGAACCCGGGCCCGGCCTCCTCGATGCTGAAGATCAACGGCACGGAGGCGATGCAGCGGGTGGACGAGATCTCCGTCGCCGCGCTCGGGCCCTACGCGGGCGTCGACCAGCCCGCCGCGCGCCTCGCCGGCTCCAACGTCGAGCCGGTCGGGCCGGAGGCCGGCCTCGTGGCCATGCCGCGCTACCTGAACAACCGGGCCGCCTCGATCTACGGCGGCTCCAACGAGATCCAGAGAGACATCATCGCCCGGCTGGTGCTCGGGCTGTGAGGGAGGAGAACAAGGTGTCGCTGCTGCTCAACCTGCGTCGTCCGCCGTACCGGACCTATTCGATCACCCAGCTCTGCCGCGAGTTCGGCGCCACGCCGCGGGCGCTCAGGTTCTACGAGGAGCAGGGGCTGCTCTCGCCCACCCGGCGCGACACGGCGCGGGTCTATTCCTACAAGGACCGCGCCCGCCTGCAGCTCATCATGCGCGGCCGCCGCGTCGGCTTCTCCATCGCCGAGATCCGCGACATCCTCGACGCCTACGACGAGGAGGGCTCGGCCGCCCAGGACGCCGAGGCCCTGAAGATCCACAAGCGCCGCGTGGCCCAGCTCGTCCGGCAGCGCGAGGAAGTGGACGAGGCCATCCGCCTGCTGCAGGTCGCCTCCGACCGGCTGTCGCGCCAGTACCCCGACGCCGCCGACCTGGATCCCTGACCTACCGCGGACCCAACCAAGTACGTCATTCCCCGGACTTGATCCGGGGTGGCGCGCGCAGCGCCGGATGAGGTCGTGCGAACCTTCGATCTGCGTTGGCGCGCCAGCGCTGTGTCGATTCAACCACGAAGAACACGAAGATCACGAAGGCGCCGCGGATGGGCTGGGCGCAGCGCGCTTCTCGGACCCTTCGTGATCTTCGTGTCCTTCGTGGTGGGAATCAGGGCGCCTGCGGCGCATGCCGCGCCACTTATCCCCCTACGGGAGAAGGGCGCTGATTGGCCTTAGTCGCCCGCCCAGGCCTGGAACGAGCGGTCGACGCGCGGCGCGGCCGTCGCCACCGGGGCGCGGATGGTGAAGCAGACGCCGGCGTCGCTCTGCACGGTCAGGGCGCCCTTCAGGTCGCGCACGATGGCGGCGACGATCGACATGCCCAGGCCGCCGCCCACGCCCGCGCGTTGCAGGCCGTTCGCCAGGCCCTTGCCCGCGTCGGCGACGCTGAGGACGAGGTCGTAGCCCTCGCGCCGGGCGGTGACGGTGAGCTGGCCGCCCGGCTTGCCGTCGTAGGCGTGCTTGGCGGCGTTGATGGCGAACTCGTTGATGGCGATGCCGAGCTGCTGGGCCATGTCGCCGGAGACGGCGGTCAGGTCGGCCTGCGCCGAGCACGCCAGGCCCGTCGAGGCGGCGATCGCCTGGCAGAGGCCCGTCAGGAACGGCGCCAGCTCGACCGAGGCCTTGCCGGCGTGCTCGTGCAGGTAGCGGTGCAGTTCGCCGACGGCGACGAGCCGGGCGCGGCTGGCCTCCAGCGCGGCGGTGGCCTGCGGGTCGCGCGACCGGAGCTGTTCGAACACCAGCATGTCGGCGGCCAGTTGCAGGCTGTTGGCCACGCGGTGGTTCAGTTCCTGGATCTCGCGCTCCTGCACGGCCAGGCGCGTGCGGGCGTTGCTGAGCTCACGGGCGACGCCCGGATCGGAGGATGTGGCGGCTGAGAACATCGGGGGCTCGTTCTCTACGGTGAAGCTTGTTCCTGCTATGGGGACAGTGACCTTCTGCACCGCCGGCGATCCTACAACAGAAGATTGAGTTCGTCAGTTCCTCCAGTTGCACAATAATGTTAGGCGAAAGTGCGTCCGTCCGCCCCGAACGACATGGCGAGAGCGTGGCGTGTTAACTTCTCGTTAAGTATTCGCGTCTCGTGCGAGCGCTCTTTTACCTCCCGCGCGAAGTGGCGGGAGGTGAGAGGTAGCGACGGTCAGACGCAGACGACGCCCGAGCGGCTCGCGGTGTAGGCGCCTTGCGCATAGGCCACCTCGCCGTTGACCAGCACCGTGTCCACGCCCCTGGCGGCGCGGACATAGCGCATGCCGTCGCCCGGCATGTCGAAGGCGGGCAGTTCGTCGCCGCGGTCGATGGCGTCGGCGTCGAACACCACGATGTCGGCGCACTGGCCGGGCGCGAGGCGGCCGCGGTCCTTCAGGCCCCAGATGTCGGCCGTCTCGGAGGTGATCTTGGCGACCGCCTTCTCCAGGCTCATCGCGCCCGCCTTGCGCACGAACTCCGAGAACAGGTAGCCGGTGTCGCCGTAGGTCGAGAACGAGGCCAGGTGCGCCCCGCCGTCGCTGGCGCCGATATGCACCAGCGGGTGGGCCAGCATCGGGCCGATGCGGTCGGTGGACTGGTGGCCCTGGCTGGCCGACAGGAAGGCGACGTCCAGGCCGTTCTCCAAGGAGAGCTTGATCAGCGCCAGGCCGGCCGGCTGGCCGCGCAGCCGGGCGATCTCCGACAGGGTCTTGCCGACGTACTCGGGCGGGCAGGCGTCGCCGCCGCGGGCGACCAGGCGGCCGAACATCGCCTCGCCGCCGTCGGGCCCGAGGTCGGCCAGCATCTTGGCGCGGGTGTCGGGGTCGGTGAGCGCCGCCACGCGCTGCTCCAACGGCTGGCGCAGGATCCGCACCCAGCGCGGCAGCCGGGCGAAGAACAGGCTGGGGCGCAGCAGGCTGAAGCTGATGTCGATCGGCCGCGTCTGCATCTGCGGCCAGACGCGGGCGCCGCGGGCGAACTGCTCCTCGACGCGGGCGATGGCGCGCTCGGCGTTGTCCGGCACGGCGAGCGTGTCGAACAGCGGCGAGAAGGTGGTGGGGATGCCGTGCCGGATCGAGAGCTCCGCGAGCTGGTCGATCCGCGCGATGGTGATGTCGGTGGCGTAGAACTCGGGCACCACCTGCAGCATGCGGCCGAACTCGCCCAGCACGGCGCAGAGCGCGTCCAGCTCGTCGAACTGGGCATAGCGGCTGGGCACGGGCTTGCCGTGCGCGTCCAGGTCCACGAAGCTGGTGGAGAGGCCGACCGCGCCCGCCTTCAGGCACTCGCGCAGCAGCGCCTGCATGGCGGCGATCTCGTCGGGGAACGCGGCGCGCTCCTGCGAGGCCGGGCCCATGACCCAGAGGCGGATCACGCTGTGGCCGACCAGTGGGGCGACGTTGATCGACAGGCCCTTCTCAATGGCGGCGCGGTAGCCGGCGAAGTCTTCCCAGGTCCATTCGAAGGCGGTGGTGAAGGCCTCGGGCGGCATCTCCTCGATCTGCTGGAACATGCCGACGACGGCCTTGCGGTCGTCGGCCTTCAGCGGCGCCAGCGACAGCGAGCAGTTGCCGGGCACCACGCAGGTGACGCCGTGCTCCAGGGCCGGGCGCGCCGCCCCGTCCCAGAGCAGTTGCACGTCGAAGTGGGTGTGCGGGTCGATGAAGCCGGGCGCCACGACGCGGCCCCTGGCGTCCACGACGGTCCGCGCTTCGCCCGAGATCTGCCCGACGGCGGCGATGCGCCCGTCCTTGACCGCCACGTCGCCGGCGAAGCCTGGCGCGCCGGTCCCGTCGACCACCGTCCCGCCCCGCACGATCACGTCGAACATCGAAGCCTCCTGATGAGCTGCGTCCTCGGTCAACTCATTGAATAATAATGTACGTCATCCCGCGACTTGTTCGCGGGACCCATGAACTCCGTGGCGCCCGGGAGATCGCGGCGGCGACGCTGCGGGCCATCGGCCTCTCTCGTGTTCATGGGTCCCGCGGACAAGCCGCGGGATGACGATCGAGAGGGAGGAGCAGAACATTCCAACCTAACTCTCCGGCACGATCCGCCGCCAGGACTGGCCGTAGAGGTCCTCCAGGCTCGCCGCCCCGCAGGCCTCCATCAGTTTCAGCCCCGTGTCCTCGTCCAGCAGCACCGGATGCTCGGACCCGTCGGGGTGCAGGAGCCGCACCACCAGCTCGGCCGTCCCGTCGTGGCCGGCGACGATGTCGGCGCCGACGATCACCGCCTCATCCATTCGAGACCGGCGGCTCCACGAAGATCACGTCCGAGCCCAGCATCAGGCCGGGCGGCCGGCGCATCGCGAAGACGTGCAGGTTCCAGCTCTTGATGCTGTCCACCGCCGCCTGGAGCGGCTGGCCGGGCAGGGCGCGCGCCGCCAGTTCCTCGATCGTCTCCTCCGGACCGGGCGTGACGAAGCGGCGCTGGCGGCTGAGAACCACTACATGCGCTCGACGATGATGGCCGGGGCCATGCCGCCGGCGGCGCACATGGTGACCAGGCCGCGCTTCAGGTCGCGGCGCTCCAGTTCGTCGACGATGGTGCCGATCAGCATGGCGCCGGTGGCGCCGATCGGGTGGCCGAGCGCCATGGCGCCGCCGTTCACATTGACCTTCTCGCGGTCGAGCTTCAGGTCGCGGATGAACTTCTCGGCGACGACGGCGAAGGCCTCGTTGATCTCGAACAGGTCGATGTCGTCGATGGTCAGGCCGGCCTTGGCCAGCACCTTGCGGGCCGCCGGGACCGGGGCGTTCAGCATCAGGGTCGGGCAGTCGCCGACGTTGGCCATGGCCACCACGCGGGCGCGGGGCTTCATGCCGTTCTTCCCGGCGTACTCCGGCGAGGCCAGCAGCACCGCGCCCGAGCCGTCCACGACGCCCGAGGAGTTCCCGGCGTGGTGGAAGTGCTGGATCTTCAGGTCGGGGTACTTCTGGTTGATGAGGCCGGCGAAGGTGGTGCCCTTGTTGTCGAGCGGCACGTTGGCCATGGCCTCGAACGACGGCTTCAGGGCCGCCAGGCCCTCGGCGGTCGTCTGCGGGCGCGGGAATTCCTCGTGGTCGAGGGCGAGGCTGCCGTCCTCGCGGAACACCGGCACCAGGGCGCGGTCGAAGGCGCCTTCCGCGATCGCCTTGGCGGCGCGCTGCTGGCTGACGAGGGCCAGGGCGTCGAGGTCCGCGCGGCTGATGCCCTCCATGGTGGCGATGGCGTCGCCGCAGACGCCCTGGTGGCTCTGCGGGTGCCGCGCACGAAGCCGCAGGTTGCCCGAGTCCATCAGCGGCGGGCCGGCGTCCGGATCGCGCGGCGGGGCCGACGAGGCGGTGTAGCTCATCATCTCGCAGCCGCCGGCGATGACCAAGTCTTCCATGCCCGACATGATCTGGGCCGCGGCCAGATTCACCGCGGTGATGCCCGAACCGCAGTAGCGGTCCAGCGTCACGCCCGAGGCCTTGATGTTGTAGCCGGCGTCGAGGGCGGCCATGCGGCCCATGTCGCCGCCCTGCTTGCCGCGCTGGGACGAGCAGCCCCAGATGATGTCGTCGACCTCTTCGGTCTTCAGCGCGTTGCGCTCGGCCAGCGCCGCCAGGACCGCCGCGCCCAGGTGCTGCGGATGGTGGTCGGCCAGCGCGCCCTTGCCCACCTTGCCGATGCCGCGCGGCGTGCGGGCGCTGTCGATGATCCAGGCTTCGGACATGGTCTTTCCTCGTGATGCCAGTCGGCTTCCGCCGTTCCCGGAAACCTTCCGCCCCCGACGTTAGGTCAGTCCAGCCATTTCCGCGCGCGTCATCCAGGGCGCCCACTTCCCCAATCGTTGTCATCCCGGTTTCGCGACACGCGAAGACCGGGACCCAACCGTCGGGTGCGTCGAGGGTTGAGGGGCGGCCCCGGCGGTCGGGGCCATGCTGGCCGGCTCAGAGCACCGGAGGGTTGGGTCCCGGTCTTCGCCTCTCGGCGAAACCGGGATGACAAGCGTAGAGTGCGGGAAGGGCGGCTCAGCGCGCCCACAGCTCCTTCGCCAGCACGCCCACGCGCGCCTCGATGGCGGCGGCCGCGTCGAGGCAGACGTCCTCGCGGTAGCGGGAGCCGATGAGCTGCACGCCCACGGGCAGGCCGTCGAGCAGCCCCGCGGGCGTCACCGCCACCGGCAGGCCCAGCACGCTGATCGCGCCCACGAAGCGCAGGTCGTTCCAGAAGATCGCGCGCACCGCCGCGTCGCCCTTCAGGTCGGCGTCGAAGGCCGGCGTCGGGCGCACGGTGACCGGCGTGAGGATCACCGGATAGTCCTCCAGGAACAGCAGCCACCGCCGCAGGATCGCCGCGCGGTCGGCCACGCCCTGCATGTAGCCGGCGCGGTCGCGGATCGCGGCCATGTGCAGGATGCCGTCCAGCGCGCCGACGAAGGGCTTGCTGCCCAGCGCCCGCATCGCCTCGGCCTGCAGCGTCTCGATCTCGGTGGAGATCAGGTCGCACCAGAGCCGCCACGTCCCCGAGATGTCCGGGACCTCGGCCTCGACCACCTCGTAGCCGGCGTCGGCCAGGGCCTCGGCCGCCCGGTCCACCAGGGCCAGCACGCGCGGGTCGCAGTCCATGTCGTCCGGGATCGCCGCCTTCGCCACGCGCTTCGCCACCGGCGGGCCGGCCAGCGGCGCGGGGACCCACCACGGATCGCGCGGATCGCGGCGGCTGAGCGCCGCCAGCGCCAGCCGCACGTCGGCCACCGTCCGGCAGATCGGCCCCTGCACGCTCATGAGCTGCGCCATCGGCGGCCGCTCGGCGGTGGCGCTCGGGTTGAAGGCCGGGATGCGCCCCAGCGTCGGCTTGATGGTGCAGACCCCGTTCACCGCCGCGGGCCAGCGCAGCGAGCCGCCGATGTCGTTGCCGTGGGCGATGGCCGCGATCCCCGCCGCGATCGACGCGCCCGCGCCGCCGGACGAGCCGCCGCAGGTGACCGCGGGGTCCCACGGGTTCAGCGTCTGCCCGTGCAGCGGGTTGTCGGTGAAGGCGCGCAGCGAGAACTCCGGCGTGTTGGTCTGGCCCAGGATCACCGCCCCCGCCGCCCGGAAGTTCGCCACCACCGGCGAGTCCCCCGGCGCGATCAGGCCCGCCAGGCCCGCCACGCCGTTGGAATTGGCCTGGCCCTCGAGGTCGATATTGATCTTGGCCGTCACCGGCACGCCGTGCAGCAGCCCCAGCGGCTCGCCCGCCGCCTGCGCCGCGTCGCAGGCCCGCGCCGCCGCCATCGCCTGGTCCGACAGGTCCACGACCACCGCGTTGATCGCCGGGTTCGCCGCGCGCATGTGCGCCAGTTGCGCCTCGGCCACCTCGACCGCGGAGACGCGCCGCTCCCGGATCGCCGCCGCCGTCTCCACCGCCGACCACTGCCAGATCTCGCCCGACGCCATGACGCTTCCCCCTCGGCTCATGCTAGCCGCGCAGCCAATGGGGTCGTCAACTCCGCCGCAGGCCGACGCATGATCGGGCGCAACCTGTCGGCTCTGCGTGCGCCGCATGCGCTCTATTTCAACCACGAAGGACACGAAGACCACGAAGGGTCCGAGAAGCGCGCTGCGCCCGGCTCATCCGCGGCGCCTTCGTGACCTTCGTGCCCTTCGTGGTTGAATCAAACGGCGCCGACGCGCCCCGTCCGGCGCGCCGGCCTTCGGGGTGCTAGGCCCGCAGCCGCAGCGCGAAGCCGTCCAGCATCGCGGAGAGGCCGGACTCGAAGTCGGCGTCGCTTTCCGGCGTGCGGCCGTCGGTGGCCTGTTCGGTGAGCGCCCAGCCCATGGCGTAGCGGCCCAGCGCCAGGAAGGCGAGGCGGGCGTCGTCCGCGCCGAACCCGGACGCCTCCAGCCGCGCGCGGTTGGCCGGATAGAGCCGCGCCCGCCGCTCGGCCGTGGGCCGCCAGCCTGCCAGCAGCCGGCCGCCGTCGCGCCTGGAATGGGCCGCGCGGCGGATGCCGCGCGCGCCCTCGGCCATCCAGTCGCGCCAGTCGCCCGGCCGCGGGTCGGGGCCGGGCGGCGGAACCTCGGCGCCCAGCAGCGCCTCGGCCATGTGGTCGCGAAGCTCGCCCATGCTCCTGAAGTGCCAGTAGAGCGAGGGGCCCTTCACGCCGAGTTCGGCCGCCAGCCGCCGGGTGGAGAGCTCGTCCAGGCCCACGTCGTCCAGCAGCTTCAGCGCCGCCGCCACGATGGCGGCCTTGTCGAGGGGCGGGCGGTGTTCGGCGATGCTCACCCGCCGCCGATAGCACGCGCCGAAATAAGCCTGCAAAGATTCCCTACCAGTGCTAGGCCAGAGCGAACCGGCGGAGACCGGCGGGTGAGGGAGGATGCCATGACGCGCACGTTCGCGCTTGGGCTGGCGTTGGGCTGGGCGGCGCTCGCGTCCCCGGCGGCGGCGAAGGATCTGATGGGCGTGGCCTGCTCGGCGCCGGCGCCGGTCCACTGCGCCGCCTCGGGCTGCGGCCCGGCCGAGCTCGCCGACCTCGGCAACGCGGTCGAGACGAACAGCGGGCGGAAGTTCTTCCTCGACTACCCCTGCGACCTGAAGCCGGGCGAGAAGGTCACCTTCGTGCTCTCGCTGCACGGCGGCGGCTCGATCGGCAACTGGCAGCGCCACTACTTCCCGCTGATCGACCTCAAGGAGAAGTACCGGCTGGTGATCGCCACGCCGTCGGGCACGCGCAACGGCTGGAACCCTGAGATGGACGACCAGTACCTGCGCGACATCGTGACCGAGGTCGAGGGCGCGGTCGGCAAGGGGAACATCAAGGCTTTCTGGCTCGCCGGCCACTCGCTGGGCGGCCAGACCTCGAACCGCCTGCTCGCCACGGAGTTCTTCCGGAGCCGCCTGACCGGCTGGGTCAGCCTCTCGGGCGGGCGGCTGGGCTCGAAACGCGAGGCGGTGAGGGCGCCGATCCCCACCGGCTCGGGCGGCCCCGGCGGCCCGCCGCCGCCCCCGCCCGGGACGCCGCCGGGCGCGCCGATGCGGCTGGCCGCCGACGCCTCGGTGCTGCCGGACTTCCCGTTCAGCCACATCTACGAGACCGGCGAGCACGAGCTGACCGCCGCGGGCCTGCCGGGCGGCTCGAAATGGGCCGAGAAGCTGAAGTGCCAGGCGCAGGCCAAGCCGACGACGGTGGTCGACGCCAAGGCCGGCTACGTCCAGGACACGCGGCCCCAGCCGAACCCCAACCCGGTCTGGGGCGGCCCCGCGCGGCCGGGGTCGGCGAGGATCTACGCCTATCCGAAGTGCGAGGGCGGCCGGGTGGTCGCCGACGTGGTGCGGCTGGACAAGGGCCACACCGAGGGCCTGGAGCCGAACGTGACCGAGGCTATCGTCAAGCTGATGATGGCCGCCAAGTGAGCCGGGAGGGAACCATGAAGCTGCAACTGGCGGCGCTGGCCGCATTCGGGACGCTGATCGCCGGCCCCGCGCTCGCCCGCGACGTGGGCGGGGTGGCCTGCACGACCCCGCAGCCGGCGCGCTGCGACGGCGAGGCCTGCGCGCCGGCGCTCGCCGACCTCGGCAACGCTGTGGACGTCAAGACCGGCCGCAAGTTCTTCCTCGACTATCCGTGCGACCTGAAGCCGGGCGAGAAGGTCACCTTCATCCTCAACATCCACGGCGCGGGCTCCGTCGGGAACTGGCAGCGCCACTACTTCCCGGCCTCGGACTACGTGCGGAAATACCGGCTGGTGGTGGCCACGCCCACCGCGGCGACCATGGGGACCATGGGCGGCTCCGGTCCCGGCGTGCGCATGTGGCAACCCGCGGCGGACGACGCCCACCTGCAGAACATCACCGACTTCGTCTTCGACGCCTTCGGCCGCTCCAACATCCGCTCGATGTGGCTGGCGGGGCATAGCCAGGGCGGCTTCACCTCCAGCCGCATCGTCTGCAGCGACTATTTCAAGGGCAAGGTCGACGGCTGGCTGTCGCTCAGCGGCGGCCGCATCGGCCAGGCCCCGTTCGTGACCACCTTCGGCCCGCCGAAGCCCGACGGCTCGCCGCCCGACCCGCGCCCGCGCGGCGCCATCCCCGGCGGCGCGACCCCCGCCTGCGACTTCAGCCACATCTTCGAGGTGGGCCAGTGGGAGATCGACAGCCTGCCCGCCACCTCGCCCTGGGCCGACAGGTACGGCTGCGGGGCGCGCATGCGCGAGAAGGACATCGTCGATGCGAAGGCCGGCTACGTCTGGGACTACGCGCGGGCCGGCTACAAGGTCTGGGGCATGAAGGCGCGGCCCGGGACGTCGGAGGTCTACGTCTACCCGAAGTGCCGTGACGGCCGCGTCGTCGCCGACGTGGTGCGCCTGGACAAGGGCCACACCGAGGGCCTGGAGCCCAAGGTCACCGAAGCGCTGGTGAAGATGATCGTGGCCGCGCCGGGCGGGAAGGCGCAGTCGGGCGGCTGAGCGCCCGCGACCGGATCGGGGTCAGGTCGCCGCCCGCCCCGCGAGCGCGCGCCGCTCGATGATCTCGCTGACCTTCGCGGCCAGGCGCCCCACACCGAACGGCTTGGTGACGACCTCCATCCCGGGCGGCAGGTGGCCGTTGCCGATGGCGGCGTTCTCGGCGAAGCCGGTGACGAAGAGCACGCTGAGGTCGGGCCGGGTCAGCCGCGCGGCGTCGGCGACCTGGCGGCCGTTCATGCCGCCCGGCAGGCCCACGTCGGTGATCAGGAGGTCGATCCGCTGCTCCGACTCCAGGATCCGCATGCCGGAGGGGCCGTCCTGCGCCTGCAGCACCGTGTATCCGGCCTCGGCCAGGACGTCGGCCATCAGCATCCGCACGGTCGCCTCGTCGTCGATGATGAGCACCGCTTCGCCCGAGCCCAGTTCCGGCGCGACGATCTGCTGGATGTCCTCGTCCTCCACCGCGCCCGCGTAGCGCGGCAGGTAGAGGCACATGGTCGTGCCCTGGCCGACTTCCGAATAGACCCGCACCTGCCCGCCGGACTGGCGCACGTAGCCGTGGACCATCGAGAGCCCGAGGCCCGTGCCCTCGCCGGTCGGCTTGGTGGTGAAGAACGGGTCGAAGATGCGGTCGATCACCTCCTTGGCGATGCCCGTCCCGGTGTCGGTCACGCAGATCGACAGGTACTGGCCCGGCGCGAGGTCGCGCTCCCGGGCGCCGCGGTCGTCGAGCCACTTGTTCGCCGTCTCGATGGTGATGCGCCCGCCCTCGGGCATGGCGTCGCGGGCGTTGATCGTGAGGTTCAGCAGCGCGCTCTCGAGCTGCGAGCTGTCGATCAGGGCGGGCCAGAGGCTGGCCTGGCCCACCACCTCGACCTCGATGGCGGGCCCCACGGTGCGGCGGAAGAGGTCTTCCATCCCGCAGATCAGCTTGTTCACGTCGGTGGGCCGCGGATCCAGGGTCTGGCGGCGGGAGAAGGCGAGCAGCCGCTGCGTCAGCGACGCGGCGCGGCGGGCCGAGGCCTGGGCCCCCTGCAGATAGCGCTCGATGTTCTTGAACTTGGCCGGCTGGGCCAGCGCGCGCTCGATCAGCTCGAGGCTGCCGCTGATGCCCATCAGCAGGTTGTTGAAGTCGTGGGCGATGCCGCCGGTGAGCTGGCCGACCGCCTCCATCTTCTGGGCCTGCCGCAGCGCCTCGTGCGCCTCGGTCAGCTCCCGGGTCCGCTGGGCGACGCGCTGCTCCAGGGTCTCGTTGGCGGCCTGGACCTCCTGGAACAGGCGCGCGTTGTCGATGGCGATCGCCGCCTGCGCGGCCAGGCCCACCATCCGCAGTTCGTGCGCCTCGGTGAACCGCCCCGGCTCGGAATGGGCGAAGAAGAGCCCGCCCAGCACCGCGCCGCCGCGCGACGCCACCGGCACGGCGAGATAGCTCGCCACGGGAAGGTGGCCCTCCGGCATGCCCTTGCGCGGCGCGTTGCGGCCGTATCGCGGGTCGCGGCGGATGTCGTCGGAGCGCACGATGCCTTCGCCGCTGAACGTGGGGGCGAACACCGCCGTGTTGCGCGGCATCGGCAACCCCTCGAACGCGTCGCGCGTCGCGCCGGAGAGGGTGTAGAGCCTGTAGCTCTCCCCGTCGGGGTCGGCGACGTTGTAGAAGAAGGCCCCGAACTCGGCGCCCGAGATCTCGACGCCGGTGTCCGTCACCGTCTGCACCACGCGGGCGAGATCGCGCTCCAGCGCGGTCGTGGCCGCGGCGCGATTCAGCGCCTCCAGCGCCGCGGTCTGTTCGTGCAGGGCGACCTCGGCCGCCTTGCGTTCGGTCACGTCGATGACGAACTTGAACCCGGTCCCGTCCTGCAGCCGCTTCGCCGCGAACAGGCCCCACCAGCGCGAACCGTCGGCGCGGACATATTCCTTCTCGTAGGGGCTGGTCTCCCCCTGGGCGCGCAGCACCTCCAGCGTTTCGTGGACGGTGGGCTGCCACTCCGGCGCCGTCAGCGACTGCAGGCTGAGCCGGCCGGCCTCCAGGTCGGCGCGCGTGTAGCCGCTCATGGCCAGGAACGCGTCGTTCGCCTCGGTCAGCGCGCCGTCCAGCGTGAAGCCGATGGCGCCGACGGTGGTGATCTCCAGCGCCGTGCGGAAGCGCGCCTCGCTCTGGCGCAGGGCCGCCTGGGCCTCCTGCGCGCCCGTGACGTCGGCGCCCTCGCACAGCACGCCCACGACCGTCCCGTCGGCGTCGCGCATCGGTTCGTAGACGAAGGTGAGATAGCGGGTCTCGAACACGCCGTCCGGCCGGCGGAACGCCACGGCCTCGGCGTCCGCCACATGCCGCCGCCCGGTGGCGTACACCTCGTCCAGCATCTCGAAGAAGCCCTGGCCGGCGATGTCCGGGAACGCCTCCCGGATGGTCCGTCCCGGCCAGCCAGCGCTGCCGAACACCGCGCGGTGGGCGGCATTGACGAACTCGACCCGATGCTCGGGGCCGCGCATGGCGACGATGAAGCCGGGCGCCTGCTCGAACGCCTGCAGGAACCGCTCGCGCTCGGTGGCGGCGCGCTGGTCGGCGTGTACGCGCTCCGTGGTCTCGACCACGACGGCGACGACCCCGGCGGGCCGGCCGCTCTCGTCCAGCACCGGCGAGTAGTCGAGGTTCATCCAGACCTGCTCGGCGCGGCCGTGCCGGTAGAGCGTCAGTTCCTGGTCGCGGTAGGCGAGGGTGCCGCCCGCCAGCCCCACCTTCATGACGTTGTCGTTGAAGTCGGCGACCTCGGGCCAGCCCTCGCGGACCTTCGATCCCAGCAGGTCCGGGTGACGGCCGCCCGCGAAGATCGAGTAGGCGTCGTTGTAGAGCATCACGCCGTCCTCGCCCCACAGCATGACGATGGGCACGGGCGACAACAGGATGAGGCCCAGCGCCGTCTTGAGGCTTTGCGGCCAGGCCTCGATCGGCCCGATGGACGTGCGCGACCAGTCCCGCGCGGCGATGAGGCGCCCGGCCTCGCCCCCGCGCGCGATCAGCGTGTCCCGAAACGATACCCCTGCCGCCACGTCGGTTCCCCTGGAGGCGCGCGCCCCTCGTGTCCTCGATCGGCCGCCCGGCAGGCCGACACTAGGCAACGGCCTGTAGTGATTCCCGTTCCCGCGGGTCGTGGGAAGATGGGACGCGCAGCCGGTCGAACGCCGCCCACGCTGTGGCGCATGCGCGCCAAGCTGGCGGCGCGCGGCCCGCCATCAATCGCCGGCCCTTCCGAAACCCGCTGCGGGCCGGTATGGCGGGGCGCCCGCGCAACGCTGACGAGACCCTCATGATCACCACCGGCGACCACCTCCGTCAGGCCCGCGAGGCCATGGGATGGTCCCCGGCCGACCTCGCCCGCGCCCTGCGGTTCAAGGAGAACCATGGCGCGAGCCGCATCCTCGAGATGGAGAAGGGCAAGCGCGAGCTGAGCGGCCCGCTCACCGTGGCGGTCGAGGCCCTGCTGCGCGGCTTCCTGCCGGACGGCTTCGAGCCGCCCCCGCCGCCCGCGTAGACCGACCGCCGGCCCGAGCGTCGGGGCCGGATGGCCCGGCCTCGCGGCGAGCGACGCGGCGACGGCAGCCGAACTCGCCCGCCGGGCGACTGACGTCCGGAGTAGTAAGGTCAGGATTTTATTCGATTTTCCTGCCCGCCGAACCTGCACACAGGGTGCGAGCCTGGGCCTGCCCTCAACCACAGCGCGTCGTATCGCCAGCGGGGCAGCGTCACCGCGTCGCACGGCCAAGGTTGATGAACCGCGTCACGCCTGTTGAAAATTCGGCCCGCCTCGGCAAAGTCACAATGTGGTCTTCGTCGTGAACAGGTTCGCCGTGCCCGCCTCGCCCCGTCCGGCGCCCCCTCCGCCCGTTCAGGCCTCGGGGATCGTATGAGCGACGTCCTCGAAGACACGCTGCTGACGGCGCTTCGGCGCCAGCCGCTCTTCTCGGGCCTGCCCCGCGATGCGCTGGAGAAGGTGGTCGCCGCCGGCCTCGCGCGCACGCTGGAGCCGAACCACATCCTCTTCCTGGAAGGCGACTACGAGACGTCGCTGTTCGTCGTGCTGAGCGGCCAGGTGAAGCTGTGCGTCCACGCCCTGGACGGTCGCGAGATCGTGCTCGGCATCTCGGGCCCCGGGCACCTGTTCGGCGAGATCGCCCTGCTCGACGAGGGGCCGCGCACCGCCACCGCCGTCACCGTGCGGCCCACCCAGGTGCTGCAGCTCGAGCGCGAGGCGGTGATGCCGGTGCTGCAGGCCTCGCCCGAGGCGATGCTGCAGGTGGTGACCCTGCTGTGCGGGCGCCTGCGCAGCTCGAACCAGATGCTGGAGGAGATCGTCTTCCACGACGCGCGCACCCGCCTGGCGCGGGCGCTGCGCCGCCTGTCGGACGAGCACGGCCGCGAGGACGGGGGCGGCGCCCTGCGCCTGCCGATCCGCCCCGCCGACGGCACCCTGGAGGCCCACGCCGGCCTGCAGCGCGACACCGTCAGCCGCCTGCTCCGCGCCTGGGAGGCCGACGGCATCCTGCGGATGGAGGAGGAGGGGATCGTGATCCGCGACCGCGACCGCCTCGACCTGGCCGCCGGCCGCGCCCCGCGCCAGGCCGCGGCCGCGCCGGCGCAGTCCTGAGGACGAAGCCGCATTCCGCAAGGTTTGCGGACGTCCGTCTTGATTTCCAGACGTCGTGACCGGGCTTGTCCCGTCCCCGGATCGCCGGCCGCGGGGACGCGTGTCGGGCTTCGCCCGCGGCCCGCTGCCGGCGCAGGGCAATCGCATATGGATGCGGGCGGCCGAAAGGCCGTCAGTCAAACCGCAGAGATCGCGGAGATACGCGGAGGATTCCGGTGGATCCGCGAGCTTCTCTGCGCATCTCTGCGATCTCTGCGGTTCATGAATCGGGCGGACGAGCCGCCCACAAGCCATATGCGATTGCCCTGGCTGCCGGCGGAGGCCGGACAACATCGCCGCGCGCCGGGAAATATTCGTGTAATGAAGATAACGCAGATTGCGGACGCGCCCTCGCATTCTTCCCGCGGGCGTTCCGTATGCGCATCAGACGCAGCGATTCGAGAATTGGGGACGCCACGATGACCAACCGCCTCGGCCTTGCCGCCCTTCTGCTGGCCTCCACCGCCGTGATCGCGGGTTGCGCGACGGACAATTCCGCGACCAGCGCTCAGGCCGCCGGCTCGGCCGTGAACGCGGCGGCGACGACGCCGGCCACGGTCGACAACTTCATGCTGGCCGACGCCAACCTGGAGGCCACCGAGCTCTACCGGTTCGCCGACGCCCCGGCCTTCGTGATCGTCACCCAAGCCAACGGCGACGAGACGCTCCGCGCCGAAGCCAAGGCGCTGAACGACCTCGCCAGGACCTATGGCGCCAAGGGCGTCGAGTTCCGCATGCTGAACTCCACCCAGAAGGACACCCGCGAGGCGATCCTCGCCGAGGCCGACAAGGCCGGCTACGCGGTCCCGATCCTGCTCGACAACAACCAGCTCATCGGCGAGGGCCTGGGCGTCACCCGCTCGGCCGAGGTCTACGTCGTCGACCCGAAGACCTGGACGGTGGCGTACCGCGGCGGCATCGCCGGCGCGGGCGCGGCGCTGGACGCGTTCCTGGCCGGCAGGCCGGTCCCGGCCGGCGCGGCCTCGACGGGCGCCATGATCGCCTTCCCGGAACGCGGCGCGGCGGCCAACGCCAAGCTCACCTACGTGAAGGACGTCGCCCCGATCCTCGAGAAGAACTGCGTCGCCTGCCACCAGGAAGGCGGCATCGGCCCCATGCAGCTCACCAGCTACGAGATGGTGAAGGGCTTCTCGCCGATGATCCGCGAGGTGATCCGCACCGACCGGATGCCGCCCTACAACGCCGATCCGCATGTCGGGAAGTTCTCCGACACGAAGAACCTGACCCCCGCCGAGATCAAGACGCTGGTCCACTGGGTGGAAGCCGGCGGCGCGCGCGGCGAGGGCGCCGACCCGCTGGCCGCCAAGAAGCGCGTCGCCGCCGAGTGGCCGCTGGGCAAGCCCGACCTGATCCTCGACGTGCCGGCCTACAAGGTGCCGGCCTCGGGCGTCGTCGACTACCAGCGCCCGTTCACGCTGAACCCGCAGACCGAGGGGCGCTGGATCCGCGCCACGACGGTGAAGCCGGGCGATCGCCAGGCCGTACACCACGTGCTGACCGGCTGGATGAAGGAGGCGCCGGCCAACGGCGTGGCCTCCGAGACCCGCTGGCGCGGGTCGGTCGGCGGCTATGCGGTGGGCGCCGAGTCCAACGTGTTCGGCGGCGACGTCGGCACCTTCCTGCCCGCGGGCGGGGCGGTCGGCTTCCAGATGCACTACACGCCGTACGGCAAGGAGACGGTCGATAAGACCCAGATCGGCGTCTACTTCCGCGACGACATGCCGAAGTACATCATGCGCAACGTGGTGGTGATCGACCCCACCATCGAGATCGCGCCGAACGCGCCGCGCCACAAGGAAGTGGCCTACGTCGAGTTCCCGAACGACGCGCTGCTCTATTCGGCCTTCCCGCACGCGCACTACCGCGCCTATTCGTCCGACCTCTGGCTGCAGACGCCGGACGGCAAGAAGACCCTGCTGCTCAGCCTGCCGCGCTACGACTTCAACTGGCAGCGCAGCTACACCTTCGCCGAGCCGATCAAGGTCCCGGCCGGCTCGAAGCTGATCGCCAACTACGTCTACGACAATTCCAAGCGGAACCCCGCCAACCCCGACCCGTCCATCAAGGTCACCTGGGGCGAGCAGAGCCACGAGGAGATGCTGTTCACCTCGGTGGCGTTCCGCTGGCTGGACGAGACGGCGGCCAAGCAAGTCGACTCCGACGCCCGCTTCGCCCCGACGCGCATGCTGGGGATGATGGACGACAACCTCGACGGCAAGCTTCAGAAGGCCGAGCTGAAGGGCCAGATGGGCCAGATGCTGGGCCGCTACTTCGCGATGGTCGACAAGAACAAGGACGGCGCGCTCGACAAGGCCGAGCTGGCGGCCGCCCAGGCGTTGCTGCCCCAGCGCCGCCGCAACGCCTCCGACGGCCCGAACGAGAACACGCCGCTGGGGTGACGGCCGCAGGCTGACGGATGAGGGGCGAACCTGTCGGCGCAGCACGCGCCGCAGGCGCCCTGATTCCCACCACCAAGATCACCAAGATCACCAAGGGTCCGGGAAGCGCGCTGCGCTCAGCTCACCCGCGGCGCCTTCGTGCCCTTCGTGATCTTGGTGGTTGAATCAAACGGCGCTGTCGAGCGAGGCGCGGATGCTGGCAAGGCCTCTGAGCAGCAGGAGGGGATCGTCGGCGCTGGGGATGAAGCCCCAGGCCCGCCAGAAGGCCGCCGCTTCGAGGTCGATCGCGTGCAGTAGGAGCGCGCGGCCGCCGATCAGGTCCGCGGCGGCCGAGGCGCGCCTGAAGGCGTCGAGAACGAGGCGTGACGCCAGGCCCCGGCCTTGCCATCGGCGATCGACGGCGAGCTGTCCCAACAGGACGCAGGGGACCAGCGCAGGCGGTTGGCCCGTCCTGACCGACCTGGGAAGCGCCGCGGCCTGCACGGCGGTCGGCGACAGCCCGTAGAACCCGACGACCTTATTGTCGTCGTGTATCACGACGACGGACGTGAAGGCGAGATCCTGGTTGCGGTGTGCGCGGTCCGAGAGCCAGGCGTTGAGGGCGGGCTTTCCGCAGTCGAAGCCGGCCACGACATGCTCGGCGGTGATGGACGTCGGCCGCGAGAGGGCCAAGCCGTCAGCCTTCCGCCGCGCGTCGCTGTGCGCGCCGCAGCTTCTCCACCATCTCCGGGATGGGCTCCCCGGGTTTGTCGATCTCGGCCATGAAGGCCGCGAAGCCGCCCGCAGACATACGGATGATGGTGCTCTCGAGCAGAACCGCTTCCGCCGCCTGGACCGCCGCGGCGCGCATGAAGTCGGTGCGCGATCGCCCCTGGCGCCGCGCCGCGCTGTCTATGATGGCGAGGTCGTCGTCCGGGAGACGCAGGGATACGGGGGAGGGCATGGTTCAGGCTCCGATGCCGTCCGAGCATAGGGCGGAACGGCCGACCTGTCATGCATTCTGCATGACGGGCAGCCCTACTGCGCGGCCTGCTCCTGGGCGTAGCCGAGCTGCTCGTTGAGGCGTTCGAGCACCTCGATGGCGGCCTCGGGGATGACCGTGCCGGGCGGGAAGACCGCGGCGACGCCCATGGTCTCCAGCGCCTTGAAGTCTTCGGGCGGAATGACGCCGCCGACGAAGACCAGGATGTCGGGCCGGCCCAGCCTGGCCAGCTCCGCCTTCAGTTCCGGCACCAGGGTCAGGTGGCCGGCGGCGAGCGAACTCGCGCCCACCGCATGCACGCCGGTCTCGACGGCTTCCGCGGCCGCCTCGGCCGGCGTCTGGAAGAGGTCGCCGATCTCCACGTCGAAGCCGAGGTCGGCGAAGCCCGAGGCGATCACCTTCTGGCCGCGGTCGTGGCCGTCCTGGCCCATCTTGGCGACCATGATGCGCGGCTTCTTGCCGTCGGCCTGGCGGAAGGCCTCGGTCATCGCCTTGGCGCGTTCGGAGGCGGCGGTCGCGCCCGCCTCGCGCAGGTAGACGCCCTTCACCGCGTCGGCGTGCGCCTTGTGGCGGCCGAACACCTTCTCCAGCGCGTAGCTGATCTCGCCGACGGTGGCCTTGGCGCGCGCGGCGTCGACGGCCAGTTCCAGCAGGTTGCCCTTGCCCGAGGCGCCGGCGGTCAGGGCGTCGAGGGCGGCGGCCACGGCTTCCGGATCGCGCTCGGCCTTCAGGCGGCGCAGCTTCTCCAACTGGGCGTTGCGCACGGCGGTGTTGTCGACCTTCAGCACCGGGATGTCGTCCGGCGTCTCGGGCCTGTAGCGGTTCACGCCGACCACGCTCTGCTTGCCGGAATCGATCCGGGCCTGGATGCGGGCCGAGGCTTCCTCGATCCGGCGCTTCGGCAGGCCTTCCTCGATCGCCGCGGCCATGCCGCCCAGCGCTTCCACCTCGGCGATATGCGTGAGGGCGCGGGCCGCGAGGTCGGCGGTCAGGCGCTCGACGTAGAAGCTGCCGCCCCAGGGGTCGATCACCCGGTTCTGGCCGCTCTCCATCTGCAGGAAGAGCTGGGTGTTGCGCGCGATGCGGGCCGAGAAGTCGGTGGGGAGCGCCAGCGCCTCGTCCAGCGAGTTGGTGTGCAGGCTCTGCGTCTGGCCGCCGGTGGCGCCCATCGCCTCGATGGCCGTGCGCGGCACGTTGTTGAACACGTCCTGCGCCGCCAGCGACCAGCCCGAGGTCTGGGTGTGGGCGCGCAGGCTGAGCGAGCGGCTGTCCTTCGGGTCGAAGTGCTGCTTCATCAGCTTCGCCCAGAGGAGGCGGCTGGCGCGCTGCTTGGCCACCTCCATGAACATGTTCATCCCGGCGCACCAGAAGAACGACAGGCGCGGCGCGAACTGGTCCACCGTCATGCCCGCCGCGACGCCCGCGCGGACATATTCGATGCCGTCGGCGAGCGTGTAGGCCAGCTCCAGGTCCAGCGTCGCCCCGGCTTCCTGCATGTGGTAGCCGCTGATCGAGATCGAGTTGAACCGCGGCATCTCCTTCGAGGTATAGGCGAAGATGTCCGCGATGATCCGCATCGAGGGGCCGGGCGGGTAGATGTAGGTGTTCCGGGTCAGGAACTCCTTCAGGATGTCGTTCTGGATCGTGCCCGAGAGCTTCTCGTGCGGCACGCCCTGTTCCTCGGCGGCGACGATGTAGAGCGCCAGGATCGGCAGCACCGCCCCGTTCATCGTCATCGACACGCTCATCTTGTCGAGCGGGATGCCGTCGAACAGCGTGCGCATGTCGAGGATCGAGTCGATCGCCACGCCGGCCATGCCGACGTCGCCCGTCACCCGCGGGTGGTCCGAGTCATAGCCGCGGTGGGTGGCCAGGTCGAAGGCGATGGAGAGGCCCATCTGACCGGCCGCCAGGTTGCGGCGATAGAAGGCGTTGGAATCCTCCGCCGTCGAGAAGCCCGCGTACTGGCGCACCGTCCACGGGTTGGTGGCGTACATGGTCGGATAGGGGCCGCGGACGAACGGCGCCAGGCCCGGGAAACCGGCCAGCGCGGTGAGGTCCGACGCGTCCTCGGCGGCATAGGCCGGCCGGACGGCGATGCCTTCCGGGGTGTCCCAGGCTGCGCCGCTGGCGGGCGGGAAAGCGGGCGCGGCGCCATCGTAGGGCAGGGTGGCGAAGTCGGGAAAGCCGGTCACGCCTGAACCTCGTGCTTCTCGGACAGCCGCACCGGAGTGAGCGGCGGACACGTGCTGTCGGGGCCGGGAAGCCGGACGTCCGGCGCGACGGCCACGGCGCCGGCGTCGACGTCCACGTCGGTCTTCTCGGTCGGCGGGAAGGCGGTGACGCCCAGGATCTTCGGGTCGCCGCGCCCGGCGACGGCGGCCGCGACCTCGCGGGCGACCAGGCCGCTCTCCAGCGCCGCGACGATCCCGCCAGCGGCCTCGATGGCCTGCAGCCTGGCCCAGGCCGCCCGCGCGATATGGTCGGTCAGGCTGTCGAGGTAGCCCGAGCCCGCGGCCGGGTCGGCGACGCGGCCGACGGCGGCCTCTTCCATCAGCACCAGTTGGGTGTTGCGGCTCTGGCGTCGGCCGAACGCGGTCGGCAGGCCCAGCGCGTCGGTGAAGGCGCCCAGCACCACCGCGTCGGCCCCGCCGGCCGCGGCGCCGAAGCCGGCGGCGGTCAGGCGGATCATGTTGGTCCAGGGGTCCTGCGCCGTCAGCATCCGCCGCGACGTCCGCGCCTCGATCCGCGCCTGCGCCGCGCCGCCCGAGGCGGTGGCGATGCGGGCGAAGACGGCGCGGGCCGCGCGCAGCTTGGCGATGGTCAGGAAGTAGTCGGCGTCGGCCGCCAGCCCGAGCGTGATGCGCGCGAACGCCTCGCCCGCCGCCACGCCCGCGCGGACCATCGCCTTGGCGTAGGCGATCGCGGCGGCGGCGGCCACGGCCACCTCCAGCGCCTCGCCGCCGCCGGCCTCGTGGGCGACCCGGCCCGAGGCCAGGAACAACTGGGCGTGGGGATAGGTCTGGGCATGCCTCGCCGCGACCGTGGCGGCGCTGACGATGTGGCTCCCGACCGGGCCCGGCGAGGCGCCCGCCTCGGCGAAGGCGCTCAGGGGGTCGAGGTTGAAGTCGAGCCTCGCCCCGGGCGACGACTTCGCCACCGCATGCAGCGCGTCGGCCGCCTTCGGCCCCGCGAAGCCGGCGTCGAGCCCGACGGGCGCCAGTTCGACGATGATATTGCTCAGCGCCACGTTCAGCGCCTCGGCCGTCGCGTGGCCGGCCACGATCACCGAGGCCGCGCCGCCTTCGAGATCGGCCAGCAACTCGGCGTTGGCCCTGGCCGGGTCCGCCTGGGCCGACAGCACCCGCAGGTCCCACGGCCGCTCGGCGTCGAACGGCCGGGCGGGGAAGGACGCTTCGGCCGTGCTGGCGGCGTAGAGGGGCGCGATCGGCAGGCCTTCGACGGTGGCCTTGTTCAGGCTCTCGAACGGCTTGTCGCCGAGCGTCTTGGCCACCAGCGCACGCCAGGCGTCCTCGCCCGCGGGCGGGAATCCGGGATCGAGTACGCTTGCGTCGGCCATGGGCGAATTGCGCCCCGGCGCCCGCAAACGTCAAGTTCACGCAAGGTCACGACCGGGGCGCGCGGCGGTCCCGTTTCCGCTGACGTCTCCTTAACCGAAACGGCCCGTAGTCGGCCTCCATCGCCGCGTTTCGGGACCGCCCGCATGCCTGCCTCTCCCGCCGTCCGCTCAGAGGCGCGGCCGCTGCTCAGCCTGTGCCTCGCGACCTACAACCGCGCCCACTACCTGGAGCGCTACCTCACCCATCACCTGACGGCGTTCGAGGCCGCGGGGATCGACTACGAGCTGGTGGTTTCCGACAACGGCTCGACCGACGGGACGCCGAAGATCCTGGCCGACTGGGCCGCGCGCCATCCGCGCATGCGGGTGATGCGCCAGCCGCGCAACCTGGGCGCCTATCCCAACATCCTGACCACGCTGCGCGAGGCGCGGGGCGAGTTCGTGGTCAGCATCGCCGACGACGACCTGGCCGTGCCGCACCAGCTCCTGGCCTACGTCGAGGCCATGGCCGCCGACCCGGCGCTCTGCATGGTCCAGGCGCCCTGGTACCTGATCGACGAGACCCAGGGCGACGCCATCACCGGCAAGTTCTACGACTTCGACGGCGAGCGGCGTTTCGGCGCGGGCGAGTACGCGCGCTGCCTGGCCTTCCTGCTGGAGGCCCACGCCTTCCCGGAATGCTGGATCGCGCGGCGCTCGGCGCTGCCCAGCCTCGCCGGCCCGACGCCGCGGTTCGCCTACAGCTTCTTCGTGATGCTCGCCAACGCGCTGAACCAGGGCGACGTCCTCTTCAGCCCCGAGCCGCACATCGCCGCGACCGCCGTCGCGAAGGGCGCCAACGCCCACGTCGGCAACAGCGAGGCGATGGAGGCGTGGGACAGCTACCGCGGCGGGCTGGAGTGGCTGACGTCGTGCGCGCGCCAGTTCAATCCGGGCGTCCTGCCGGACGCGATCACCATGGGCGCGGCGATCACCGGCTTCGTCTGCGAGCGGATGGTGGTGGCGGCCCGGCTGCAGGCGCACGCGCGCAACTGGTCGGACGCCTATCAGATCCTGCGGCGCCTCCACGCCTACGACGTGCCGCTCGACATGGCCGTCGCGCCCGACGACATCGCGCGGCTGGCCGCGGTGGAGACCGCGCTGGTCGAGTGCGCCCAACGCGGCGCGAGCGAGATCGTGGTGGCCGACGGCGTGCCCGACCACGTTCTGGAGCGGATGAACCTGCCCGGCGGCGCGCGTGTGATCCGCGACGGCGCGGTCGCCGATTCGGACCCGCGGCGCGGCTACGTGGTGGTGGGCGATCCGCCTCCCTCGATGCGGGCGCAGGACTTCGCGTGCGACGTGGTCCCGGCGATGAACCGCTTCCCGATCTTCTCGAACTGAGGGCGTTTCCGACGCTCTCCGGGCGTCACCCGACGTCACCGGCGACAAGTCCGCTTGCCCCGTGCTACCCTGGGATATACATTGTAAATTAATACGAAGCCTTCGAGGATCGACCCATGGCCCTGCCGCCCGTCCTGCGTGACCGCCTGCGCCTGCCCGTGATCGGCAGCCCCCTCTTCATCATCTCCGTGCCGGAACTGGTGATCGCCCAGTGCAAGGCCGGCATCGTGGGCTCGTTCCCGGCGCTGAACGCGCGCCCGGCCTCGCTGCTGCACGAGTGGCTGCACCAGATCACCGAGGAGCTGGCCATCTGGGACCGCGACCACCCCGACACGCCCTCGGCGCCCTTCGCGGTGAACCACATCGTCCACAAGACCAACGACCGGCTCGAGCACGACGTGGAGGCTTCGTCCAAGTGGAAGGCGCCGATCGTCATCACCTCGCTGGGCGCCCGCGAGGACGTGAACAAGGCGGTCCACGACTCCGGCGGCGTCGTCCTGCACGACGTCATCACCGACCGGTTCGCGCGCAAGGCCGTCGAGAAGGGGGCCGACGGCCTGATCCCGGTCGCCGCCGGCGCCGGCGGCCATGCCGGGACGCTCTCGCCCTTCGCCCTGGTGCATTCGATCCGCGAGTGGTTCGACGGCCCGGTGGCGCTGTCGGGCGCGATCGCCAACGGCCATTCGATCCTGGCCGCCCAGGCGATGGGCGCCGACCTGGCCTACGCCGGCTCGGTCTTCATCGCGACGCAGGAAGCGGCCGCGGCCCAGGGCTACAAGGACATGATCGTCCAGAGCACCGGCGAGGACATCGTCTACACGAACCTCTTCACCGGCGTGCATGGCAACTATCTGGCGCCGTCGGTGGTCGCCGCCGGCCTCGACCCCAACGACCTGCCGAAGTCGGACCCGTCGGCCATGAACTTCGGCTCGGGCGGCAACCAGAAGTCCAAGGCCTGGCGCGACATCTGGGGCTGCGGCCAGGGCATCGGCGCGGTGAAGCACGTGCCGACGGTGGCCGAGCTCGTGGCGCGGCTGTCCGACGAGTACGAGACGGCGAAGGCCGAGCTGGCGCTCAAGACCTCGTTCACCGCCGGCCGCGCGCTCCTGGCCGCCGAATAGCCCTCGCCCCGCAGGAGAATCCGATAGCGAAGCTTGGCGAACTTAGTTTCATGCCATGATGGCTGGGTCCCGGGGGACGCGGCTTCCTGGGGGTTATGACATGGTCTCGTTCAAGGGCGCCGTCGCCGGCGCCGTCCTGGCGCTCAGCGCCTTCGCGACTTCAGCTTCGGCGGACACGCTGTTCCAGTCCATCCCGGACCTGACGGTCGCGCCCGACACCAACGCCTGGTGCTCGAGCTGCGACGGCTCCTATCGGGTGTTCGACGAGTTCTCGGTGGCCGCCGACTCGACGGCCGAGACCCTGACCTTCGCGGTCCAGAGCGACTACAACTACCCCACCGATGTGTCGGTGTTCATCTACGCGGGCGGGACGTCCGATGCGCCGGGATCGCAGATCTATTCGAGCATCTTCGCGCCGGGCGACTGGCTGTCGGCCGTCAACACGGCGTTCAACACGACGCTGGTGACGGTCAATCTCGGCGCCGTGGCGCTGAACGCCGGCACGACCTACGTGCTCAGCTACTATAGCCCCGTCAACCTCGGTGCGCCGAGCTACGGGCAAGGCAGCGGGCGCCTGTACCAAGCCGACGCCGGCGCCATCGATGGCCAGTCGCTGGCCTTCGCCTTCAACGGCAACACCGGCGGCGTTCCCGAGCCGGGCGTCTGGGCGCTGATGATCGTGGGCTTCGGCGGTGCGGGCGCCATGCTGCGCCGTCGTCGCCTGCAGGCGATCTAAGCCCCTCAATAGACGATTTACTGGAGTCGGCCGTCGCCCAAGCCGGGCGGCGGCCGTCATCGTTCTGGCCAGTCCCGAAACCGTCGCGACGGAGAGGAAAAGTGATCGCGGCGTGAGTTCATCTTAACCCTGACGATTTAATTCCTACTTTTCATGTCGGAATTATCGAGTTATTGCCATCCCAGGATTTGAGGGGTGCAGAATGACTTCGGTTCGGACGACGGCGCGCGGTTTCGCCTTGGCCTCGGTTCTGCTCTGCGGGTCTGCGCCGGCGGCGCTGGCGCAGACGGCGGCTCCGGCCGCGGACGCAGCGGCGCGCGATGCGGCTGACGAGGCCGATCAGGGCGCGGCGGTGTCGGAGATCACGGTCACGGCGCGCCGGCGCGAGGAGACGGTCCAGACCGTGCCGGTGGCCGTGTCGGTGGTCGGCGGCGAGAAGATCGCGGCCACCGGCGCGTTCAACGTCGGCCGCCTTCAGCAGCTCACGCCCACGCTGCAGTACTATTCGTCCAACCCGCGCAACACGACGGTGAACATCCGCGGCCTCGGCGTGCCGTTCGGCCTGACCAGCGACGGCTTCGAGCAGGGCGTCGGCGTCTACGTGGACGACGTCTACAACGCCCGCGTGGCCTCGGCGACGTTCGACTTCCTGGACGTGGCGCGCATCGAGGTCCTGCGCGGCCCGCAAGGCACGCTGTACGGCAAGAACACGACGGCCGGCGCGATCAACATCACCACCAACCAGCCCACCTTCGGCTTCGAGGCGAACGCGGAGGTCTCGGCCGGCAACCTCGACTTCAAGCAGGCCAAGGCGGCGGTCTCGGGGCCGCTGTCGGAGACGGTGGCGGTGCGCCTCGCGGCCTCGACGACCACGCGCCGCGGCGCGATCTACAACGTCACCAGCCGCCAGTGGATCAACGGCCAGGACAACATCGGCCTGCGCGGCCAGCTCCTCTGGAAGCCGAACGACGACCTCTCCATCACCCTGTCCGGCGACTACAACAAGCAGGACGCCGAGTGCTGCGCCCAGATCTTCGTGCGCACGGGGGCGACCCAGCGGGCGCTGAACCGCCAGTATGCGGCGCTCACCGCGGCGTTGGGCTACACGGTCGCCAGCACCCACCCCTACGACCGGCTCACCGACGTCGACGCCAACCTGAACGCCCGCAACGAGATCGGCGGCGCCTCGGTGCGCGCGGTCTGGAACGTGGGACCGGGCACGCTCACCTCGATCACGGCGTGGCGCTACTGGGACTGGCAGCCCGAGAACGACCGCGACTTCCTGGGCCTGCCCATCGTCACCAAGTCGCAGAACCCGTCGCAGCAGGACCAGTACAGCCAGGAGCTGCGCTACAACTACTCGACCGGCCGCATCGACGGCGTGGTCGGCGTCTTCGCCTTCAAGCAGCGGATCGACACCCAGGGCACCGAGCAGCACGGCCCGGCGTCCAGCCGCTTCAACATCACGCCCAGCAACGCCCTGTCCAACGATCCCTCGGTGCTCGACGGGCTGACCGCGCTGAACACCCAGTACCTGAAGAGCACGAGCTTCGCGGTGTTCGGACAGGCGAGCTGGAAGGTGACGGACGCCTTCACGATCCAGCCGGGCGTGCGGCTGAACTACGACAAGAAGGAAGGCTATTACGAGCGCCGGGTGTTCGACGGCCAGGGGCTGCCCGTGCTGCTCGGCGAGACCAGCGCGCGGCGGGTCGCCCAGCTCGCGATCTTCTCGCCGCAGCTCAGCGCGCCGACCTTCAGCGACTGGAACTTCAGCTACGACCTGACGGCCAGCTACCGGATCGCGCCGGACATCCTCGGCTATGCGACCTACGCCAAGAGCTTCAAGAGCGGCGGCATCAACCAGAACGGCCTGCCGACCGACGCGGCCGGCAACCCCATCCTGTCGGCCGGCCAGATCAAGCCCGAGAGCGTCAACCACGTCGAGGCGGGCCTGAAGACCCAGTTCTGGGACCGCCGCGCGACGCTGAACCTCGCGGCCTTCCGCACCGGGATCGACGACTTCCAGGTCACGGTCACGAACGGCCAGTTCGGCGTGCTGCGCGGCTACCTCGCCAACGCCGACAAGGTCCGCAGCCAGGGCTTCGAGTTCGACTTCTCGGTGCGCCCGAGCGAGCGCTTCAACGCGTATCTCAACGGCGCCTACACCGACGCCACATACCGCAGGTTCGTGGACGCGCCGTGCCCGCCGGAGCTTTCGGGCGGCACGACCGTCGCCGCCGGCCAGACGCCGAGCGCGCCGGGCACGCCGGGGGGCCTGAGCCCGGCGAACTGCGACATCTCGGGCCAGCGGCTGCCCGGCATCTCCAGGTGGAGCTTCTCGTTCGGCGCGGAGGCCAACGCGCCCGTCACCGTCCTCGGCAAGCCGGGCGAGGTCTACCTGGGCTACGACGGCAGCTACCGCTCGAACTTCTCCTCGAACCCGTCGCCCTCGGCCTACACCTACGTCGACGGCTACGCGCTTTCGAACTTCCGGGTCGGCTTCCGCGCGGACGACGGGCTCAACATCTTCGCCTGGGTGCGCAACGCCTTCGACAAGGACTACATCGAGCAGCTCGCCACCGGCCCCGGCAACACGGGCCTGATCGTCGGCAACATCGGCGACCCGCGCACCTGGGGCGTGACCCTCAAGGCGGCGTTCTAGAGCGCCGCCGTCCCGGAGAAACTTAGCCGTCCGTCAAGATATTCCTACTTAAACAGTCGGGATATTGGCGCTAGCTTGGCGCGGCTCGGGCGGGGGACCCGGGCCGCGATGGTGTTCGTTCCAGATCCGACACGGCCCTAAGCCCAGGAGCTCGCATGAGCCTGACCCGCCGCTTCCTGCTCGCCGCCGGCGCCGCCGCGCTGCCGCTCGCCGCCTGTTCCGACGACAAGGGCGCGGGGAAGCTGACCCTGCTGAACGTCAGCTACGACCCGACGCGCGAGCTCTACGAGGACATCAACAGGGCGTTCCTCGCCACCTGGAAGGGCGCGCCGCTCGACATCAAGCAGAGCCACGGCGGCTCGGGCAAGCAGGCCCGCGCGGTGATCGACGGCCTGCAGGCCGACGTCGTCACCCTGGCGCTCGCCGCCGACATCGACGAACTGGCCACCCGCGCCCAGCTCCTGCCGCCGGACTGGCAGTCGCGCCTGCCGGACAACTCGACGCCCTACACCTCGACGATCATCTTCCTGGTGCGGAAGGGCAATCCGAAGGCCATCCACGACTGGGCCGACCTGATCAAGCCGGGCATCGGCGTCGTCACGCCGAACCCCAAGACGTCGGGCGGCGCGCGCTGGGCCTATCTGGCGGCCTACGGCTACGGGCTGAAGCAGGGCGGCGAGGCCGCCGGCCGCGACTACATCGCCAGGCTCTTCAGGAACGTGCCGGTGCTCGACACCGGCGCGCGCGGCGCGACCACCACCTTCGCGAAGAACGGCATCGGCGACGTGCTGCTGACCTGGGAGAACGAGGCCTACCTGACGCTCGACGAGTTCGGCCCGAACTTCGACATCGTCTACCCGACCTCCTCGATCCTGGCCGAGCCGCCGGTGGCCATCGTCGACGCCAACGTCGACCGCCACAAGACCCGTGCCGCCGCCGAGGCCTACCTGAACTTCCTCTACACGCCGGAAGCCCAGGAGATCGTCGCCAAACACCACTTCCGGCCGCGCGACGAGGCGGTGGCGGCGAGGCATGCGGTCGATTTCAAGGCGCTGACGCTCTCCACCATCGCCGACTTCGGCGGCTGGGCGGCCGCGCAGAAGGCCCACTTCGCCGACGGCGGCCTGTTCGACCAGATCTACAAACCCGCGTGACCGACCGCTTCTCCGTCCCGCCGGTTCCCCGGCCCGTCACCGACGCCTGGCCGCGGCGCCCGCGGCTGGTCGAGCACTCGATCCTGCCGGGGCTGAAGCTCTCGCTGGGGATCACGCTCGTCTACCTGGCGCTGATCGTGCTGATCCCGCTGGCGGCGCTGGCGGTGCGCCCATGGGAGATCGGGCTGGACGGCGTGATCAGGACCCTGAGCGACCCGCGCGTCGCCTCGGCGCTGCGGGTCAGTTTCGGCATCTCGCTGCTGGCGGCGCTGACCAACGCGCCGCTGGGCCTGCTGATCGCCTGGACGCTCACCCGCTACGCATTCCCCGGCCGGCGCATCCTGGACGCCCTGGTCGACCTGCCGTTCGCGCTGCCGACCGCTGTGGCCGGCATCGCGCTGACGGCGATCTATTCGCCGACGGGCCCGATCGGCGCCTTCGCCGCGCAGTTGGGGATCAAGACGGCCTATTCGCCGCTCGGCATCTTCATCGCGCTGGTCTTCATCGGCCTGCCGTTCGTGGTCCGCTCGGTCCAGCCGGTGATGCAGGACCTCGACAAGGACGTGGAGGAGGCGGCCATGACCCTGGGCGCCACCGACCTCCAGCGCGTCACCCGTGTCGTGCTGCCCGCGCTCGCGCCCGCGCTGCTGTCGGGCGTCAGCCTGGCCTTCGCCCGCGCGGTCGGCGAATACGGCTCGGTGATCTTCATCGCCGGCAACATGCCGCTGAAGACCGAGATCGCCCCGCTGCTGATCGTCATCAAGCTGGAACAGTACGACTACGCCGGCGCCGCCGCGATCGGCCTGGCCATGCTGGCCATCTCGTTCGGGGCGCTGGTCGCGATGAACGCGGTGCAGATCTACCTCTCGCGCCGGGGGCGCGCATGACGGCCGCGACCTCCTCCGAGCCGATGGTGAAGGTGCGCCTGCCGGGCGTGGCCTTCGTCATGGTCGCCATCTCCGTCCTGGCGATGGCCGGGCTGATCCTGCTGCCGCTCTACGTGGTCTTCCGCGAGGCGCTGCTGAAGGGCCTGCCGCAGTACCTCGCGGCGCTGAAGGCGCCGGACGCGGTCTCGGCCATCAGGCTCACCCTGCTGGTCGCCGCCATCGCCGTGCCGCTCAACGCCGTGTTCGGCATCGCGGCGGCCTGGGCGATCAGCAAGTGCGAGTTCCGCGGCAAGAGCGTGCTGCTCACCCTGATCGACCTGCCGTTCTCGATCTCGCCGGTGGTCTCGGGCCTGGTCTGGGTGCTGCTGTTCGGCGCCCAGGGCCTGTTCGGCAAGTGGCTGCTGGCCCACGACCTCAAGGTCATCTTCGCCGTCCCCGGCCTGGTGCTGGCGACGATCCTCGTCACCTTCCCCTTCGTCGCCCGCGAGCTCATCCCGCTGATGCAGCAGCAGGGCGCCGACGAGGAGGCCGCGGCCCTCACCCTGGGCGCCAGCGGCTTCACCACCTTCCGGCGGGTGACGCTGCCCAACATCCAGTGGGCGCTGCTCTACGGCGTCCTGCTCTGCAATGCGCGGGCGATGGGCGAGTTCGGCGCGGTCTCGGTGGTCTCGGGCCACATCCGCGGCCTGACCAACACGCTCCCGCTCCACGTCGAGGTGCTTTACAATGACTATGACTCTGTCGGAGCCTTCGCCGCGGCGTCGCTCCTCGCCGGTCTCGGGATCGTCACGCTCGTCCTCAAGACCGCACTCGAATGGCGTCATTCCGGGGAGCTCTCCGCTGGTCGAAAGCACTGACGAGCACCTGGCGCTCGAAATCCGCGGGATCTCCAAGGCGTACGGGCGTTTCCCGGCGCTGAAGGACGTGTCGCTGCAGGCGCGCGACAAGGAGTTCCTGGCGCTGCTCGGACCGTCGGGCTCGGGCAAGACCACGCTGCTGCGCGTGCTGGCGGGCCTCGAGGAGCCCGACGCCGGCGAGGTGCGCTTCGACGGCGAGGACTTCCTGGCGCTGCCCGTCCGCAAGCGGAAGGTGGGCATGGTGTTCCAGCACTACGCGCTCTTCCGGCACATGACGGTGGCCCAGAACATCGCCTTCGGCCTCACGGTCCGCCCGGCCAGGGAGCGGCCCGGCAAGTCCGAGATCAGGGACCGCGTCGCCCGGCTCCTCGACCTGGTGCAGCTCCAGGGCCTGGAGAAACGCTTCCCCAGCCAGCTCTCCGGCGGCCAGCGCCAGCGCGTGGCGCTCGCCCGCGCGCTCGCCATCGAGCCCAGGATGCTGCTGCTGGACGAGCCCTTCGGCGCCCTCGACGCCCAGGTCCGCCGCGAACTGCGCCGCTGGCTGCGCGAGTTGCACGACCGGGCCGGCGTCACCACCGTCTTCGTCACCCACGACCAAGAGGAGGCCCTCGACCTGGCCGACCGCGTCGCGATCCTGAAGGACGGCGAGCTGGTCCAGCTCGGCGCGCCGAACGCCGTCTACGAGCACCCGGCGACCCCGTTCGTGTTCGACTTCCTGGGCCAGGCCTGCCAGCTCCCCGGCGTCGTGCAGGGCGGGAGCCTCACCGTCGCCGACTGGGAGACCGCCGCGCCCGAAGGCGCGACGCAGGGCGCCGTCCAGGTGTTCTTCCGCCCCGACGAGGTCGCCTTCGCGCCGGCCGAAGGGGCAGGTCTCGCGGCCGAGGTGCTGGCGGTGGCCCGGCGCGGCCCCGACGTCCGCATCGACTGCCGGATCGAAGGCGTCCTGATGGAGCTCATCGGCCACGGCCCGACCCTGCCGGCGGGCGTCGCCCCGGGCCTCTCGGTCCGCGTGAAGCCGCTGCGTCCGCAGGTCTACGCTTGATATCCGCTCATCCCGGCGAATGCCGGGACCCAGATCCAATGGCGTGGAAGCTGACTGGAAGGGCTTAGAGCCCTTGGAGCCTTCCGCAGAGACATTCCATCTGGGTCCCGGCATTCGCCGGGATGAGCGGAGTTGGGGGGCCTAGCCCCCGTCCGCCGCCAGCCAGCGGTCCGCTTCGGGCAGGCGTTTGGCGATGACGTCCAGGCGGTAGCGGATCGCGCCCTCGGCCTTCGCCACCTCGCCGCGCGCAGAAGCCGGCACGGTGGCCCTCAGCTTCGCGAGCTTCTGCAGCATCGCCGGATCGCGCGAGCCGGCGGCGAGCTCGGCGTAGTACGAGGTGCGGCTGGTGGGTTCCAGGAACTCGTCCACCTGCGCCCGGTGCGCGATGGCGAAGTCGTACGCCTTGTCGGGGTGGTTCGACGCGACCGTGGCGATGATCGTCGGCGCGTCGGTCGGGCTGACGTCCCTGGAGATCGCCAGCGCCAGGGCCCTGTCGATCAGCTTCGGGTCGTCGCTGAGGGCGAGGTAGCTCAGCAGCCGCGAGCGGTCGGCGACGTCCTTCGACGCCAGGGCGCGCGCCTTCAGCGCCTCCCAGGTCGCCTCGTCGGCGTGGGTCGCGGCGATCGCGAGCACCGTGCGGCGGCCGGCGCCCTCCAGGCTGTCGGGGTCGCCCAGCCAGCGCTGGAAGCGCGCCTTCGCCTCGGCGATCACGGCGGGATCGCGCATGTCGCCCAGGACGCCGAGGAGCGTGCGGCGTGCGATGGCGGCGTTGTCCGGCTCGCCGGCCCTGGCGTCCCAGCCCAGGCGGGCGGCCATGGGCGCGAGGCGGGCGCGGGCGAAGGCGCGGAAGGCGTCCTGCGTCGGGCGGCCCTCGTAGAGGGTGTCCAGCGCCGCGAGCTGCATCGCCAGCGTGTCGAGCACCAGCGGGTCGGCGTCGGCCGGGGCGTTCTTCGCCAGCGCCAGGAAGTCGCTCATCGGCGCATAGCCCGCCTCGCCCAGGGCGCGGCTGTCGTAGAGCAGGCCGAGCTGGTCGGCGGGCGCCAGCCTCGCGAACGCCGGGGCCAGCTTCGCCCACAGCGCCGGCGAATAGAGCGTGCGGAAGTAGCCGGTCTGGCCGGCGTTCACGACGACGGGCGCGGCGAGCGGCGCCGCCTGCGGCTTCCCGGCGCTGACGACGCCCTCCCACGTCCCGCCGGCCAGGGCGGCGGCCCTCACCGGCGTGCGCCAGGTCTGCGGCGCCTTCTGCGTCGGGTCGGCGGCGACGCGGTCCTGGGTGAGGGTCGTTCCACCCGCGCCGGTCTTGGCGCGGATCAGCGGCACGCCGGGCTGGGTCAGGAAGTCCCGCGCCACCCGGCCCACGTCCTTGCCGGGGGCGGCGGCGTCCAGGGCGGCCCAGAGGTCGTCCGAGACCGTGTTCCCGTACGCGTGCCTCCTGATGTAGGCGCGCACGCCGTCGCGGAAGGCGTCCTCGCCGACGTAGGTCTCCAGCATCCGCACCACCGCCTGGCCCTTCTGATAGGTGATGTCGTCGAAGGCGCTGGCGGCGGCGAAGACGTCGGGGATGTCGGTGATCACCGGGTGCGTGCCGGTGCGGCTGTCCAGCCGCATGGCCCGCTGCTGGCCGGCCTGGGTGGAGAGCCAGATGTTCCACTCAGGATGGAAGTGGTCGGTGGCCTTGTTCTCCATCCAGGAGGCGAAGGCCTCGTTGAGCCAGAGGTCGTCCCACCACGACATGGTGACGAGGTCCCCGAACCATTGGTGCGCCGTCTCGTGCGCGATGGTGACGAACACCTGCTGGCGGTCCGCCTCGGTCGAGAGCTTCGGGTCGAGCAGGATGGCGTAGTCGAAGTAGAAGATCGCGCCCCAGTTCTCCATGGCGGAGAAGAACTGGCTGCGGCCCGGCGCGGCGATCAGGTCC
This sequence comes from Phenylobacterium sp., assembly GCF_019636135.1. GTDB lineage: Bacteria > Pseudomonadota > Alphaproteobacteria > Caulobacterales > Caulobacteraceae > Phenylobacterium. Next base: position 16,139 of record NZ_JAHBYD010000022.1, on the reverse strand, counting down.
AGCTTGGGCAGCGGGTAGGGCGTGCCGAACCAGTCGTTGTAGTAGTCGAGCAGCTTCACGGTCGCATCGAGCGCGAACCCGGCCTTCGCCGCGTCGCCCTTGCGCACCACGACGCCCACGTCGACCGGGCCGGCCTTCCGCGACACGCGCTCGAAGTCGCCCACCGCCAGGAACAGCAGGTACGAGCTCATCTTCGGGCTGTCGGCGAAGCGCACGGTGCGCCGGCCCGCGGCGCTCGTCCTGTCGTCGGCCACCGGCATGTTCGAGACCGCCATCTGGCCGGACGGCGTCTCGACGCTGAGCGAGAAGACCGCGCGGACGCCCGGCTCGTCCCACATCGGCGCGAAGCGGCGGGCGTCGGAGTTCTCGAACTGGGTGTAGAGGCCGCGGCGCTTGCCCCCGTCGGGCGCGGTGTCGTCGAGGTAGAACAGTCCCGCGGGCTGCTGGAAGATCCGGCCCGCGTAGTCGATGTCGAGCGTGTAGCGTCCGGGCGCCAGCGCCTTCGGGAAGACGAAGGCGGCCGTCTGCTCCTGTTCGTTCCACACCACCTTCGGCGCCGCGTCGGTCCCGGAGAGGCTGGCCTTGCCGATCGTCAGGTCCGCGGCGTTCAGCACGATGCGGTCGGTCGCCTTCACCACCGTCAGCGCGATCTTCACATGGCCGTCGAAGGTCAGCTTCGCGGCGTCGGGCGCGACGTGGATCTCATAGCGGTCGGGCCGCACGTCGGCGGGCAGCACCACCCGTTTCGCGGCGCCCGGCCTGGCGGCGGGGGCGGCCCAGACAGGCGAACTCGCCGCGAGGAACAGGGCGGCGAGGACGGCAAGAAATTTCATGGTTCGGCAGGCTTCCGGAGAAAAAGAAGCGCGCGTCATAGAAGATTGGCAAGGCTATTCCAAGGCGCGCGTGCGCCCGTTCATCTCGTCGCCTGCGTCCGCCGGCAGGCGGAAGAACCACCACATCGAGATCATGGTCACCGGCCCGACGACGATGAAGGCCGGCGCGACGATCTCGGGCGTCAGCTTCGTCGCCCCGTGCAGGGTCATCAGGAAATGCAGCAGGCTGGCCGAGAGGCCGATGCCGATGGACTGCACCAGTTGCTGCACCATCGACGAGGTCGTGGCCGCGCGGCTCATCTGGTCCTGGTCGATGTCGGCGTAGGCCATGCCGTTCAGCGCCGTGAACTGCAGCGAGCGGAAGAAGCCGCCGACGCCCAGCACCACCATGATCGCCCAGTGCGGCCACGAGGGGCGGAAGAACGAATAGGCGATGAAGCTCACGCCCACGATCACGGCGTTGACCAGCAGCGTGGTGCGGAAGCCGAAGGCGCGCAGGATCGGCGGCGCGGCGGTCTTCATCACCAGCGCGCCGACCGCCGAGATGAAGGTCATCAGGCCCGCCGCGAAGGCCGAGAGGCCGAACGCCACCTGGAGCAGCATCGCCAGCAGGAAGGGGTTCGCGCCCATGGCGATGCGCATCCAGGCCCCGCCGATCACCGAGGCCGAGAAGGTGCGATGCCTGAAGATCGTCAGGTTCACCACCGCGTGCGGCGTATGGTTCGCGTGCCAGCCATAGACGCCCAGCATGGCGAGCCCCGCGCCGAACAGGCCGGCGACCGCGAGCGGGCTCAGCGAGTCGCGGCCCAGGCTCTCGAAGCCGACGATGAGGGCGGCGAGCCCCAGGCCGGTCAGGACCATGCCCAGGATGTCGACCTTGGGCGCGTCCTGCTCGCGCACCTCGGGGACGTGCCGGTAGACGAGGAACAGGCCGAGCAGGGCGATCGGCAGGTTCATGAAGAAGATCCAGCGCCAGTCGGCGAACGTCACGATCGCCCCGCCGATGACCGGCCCGACCACGGGCCCCAGCAGCGCCGGCATGGTCACCACCGAGAGCGCCCCCACCAGCTCGCTCTTGGGCGTGGTGCGCAGGAGCACGAGCCGGCCGACGGGCATCAGCGTGGCCCCCGCGGCGCCCTGGACGAAGCGCGCGGCGACCAGTTGCCAGAGCGAGCCCGCGAGCCCGCAGGCGGCCGAGCCCAGGGCGTAGAGCACGATCGAGCACATGAAGACCCGCCGGGCGCCGAAACGGTCGGCGAGCCAGCCCGACAGCGGCAGGAAGATCGCCGCCGAGAGCATGTAGGTGGTGATCGCCACGCTGAGCCTGACGGGCTCCACGTGGAAGCTGTGCGCCATGGCCGGCAGCGCATTGGTGATCACCGTGGCGTTCAGCGTCTGCATCAGCAGCGCCGAGCCGATGATGGCGGGCACTAGCCAGCCGCGCTTGAACTCGGCCTGCCTCACCGCCTCCGCCGCCGCATGGGGCGCGGCGGCCTCGGGCGGCGGGGCGGTGTCGAGGGTCTCGTCGCTGGGGGTCATGGCTCGACCAGCCGGAAGAGGGCCGGGGCCGCCGCCGCCAGCAGGGCGCGCTCGTCCTCGCCGAGGCGCGACAGCCGGCCGACGAGCCAGTCGTTGCGCCCGCGGCGCAGCGCCTCCAGCTTGCGGGCGCCCGCCGCAGTGATGCTGAGGCCGGACCGGCGGCCGTCGTCCGCGTTGTCGCTCCGGGCGACCAGGCCCTCGGCCTCCAGGCGCTTGACGTGGGCGCTCATGGTCGGCTTCGCCGTGCCCTCGGCCTCGGCCAGCGCGCTCACGCCGACGCCGGGGTTCTTGCGGATGTACGCCAGCAGCGTGGCGTCCTGGATCGACAGCCCGACCTTCTGCGCCTCCTGCCTCAGGCGCCGCGACACCTTCAGGATCGCCGGGCGCAGGGCCTCGGCGAGGGCGGCGATGTCGGTGTCGTCTACGGCCTGGGGCATGGACTCGGCAGATAGTTAGGTTGTCGAACTATCTACATGCGTCGCACGGCCGGTTCAAGCGGTCCGGCAAAAGAAAAGGGCCCGCCGGAGCGAGCCCTCTCCCCACTTGCCGTACGTCCCGGGGTGCTACAGGACGCCCAGCATCTCGGCCACCAGCGGGTGGCGGACGATGTCGCGGTCGGCCAGGCGGACGACGGCGATGTTGCTCACCTCTTCCAGCTTCGTCGCCACCGGCCCCAGGCCCGAGAACTCGGGCAGCAGGTCGGACTGGTCGGGGTCGCCCGTCACCACCATCGTCGAATGCCAGCCGAGGCGCGTCAGCAGCATCTTGATCTGGGTGTAGGTGCAGTTCTGCGCCTCGTCGATCACCACGAAGGCGTTGTTGAGCGTACGGCCGCGCATGAAGCCCACGGGCGCGATCTCGATCGCGCCCTCGGCCATGAGGGCGCGCACCCGCTTCATCGACAGCCGGTCCGACAGGGCGTCGTAGAGCGGCCGCAGGTAGGGGGCGAGCTTGTCCTCGGCGTCGCCGGGGAGGAAGCCGATCGACTCGCCGGCCTCGACCGCCGGGCGCGACAGCACGATCCGCCCGACCCGACCGCTCTCCAGCGCCTCCACGGCCTTGGCGATGGCCAGATAGGTCTTGCCGGTGCCGGCCGGCCCCAGCGCCAGGACCAGGCTCTTGGCGTCGATGGCGTTCAGGAGCTGCTGCTGGCCCTCGGACTTGGCCTTGATGGTCTTGAGGTAGCCCTGCTCGCGGTCGTCGTTGTGGTGCTGCAGGGGCGACCAGCCCCGGTCCACCGGCAGCCGGCGGATCTTGTCGTCTCCCTGGAATTGACCGGCGTCGAACGCGCCTTCGCGCACTTGTCGCTTCAGAGCCCGCTTGCTCATAAGGCCTCCTCAGGGGGCAAGAAAAAAGGGCGTCCCGCGTGGGAGCGCCCTTCACATGGTGGGAGAGAACGGTGGTGGCGGAGTCCGCGCGCCGCGCCCGGAGGCCCGGTTTCGTCTGCGGTTCCGGGTGAAACGACCCGGTGGAGCAACAAGCTCGGCGCCATCCACCCCGTCCAGCGCGAGACACGGAGGCGAAACCCCCGCGGCGGCTTTCGGGAAGGCTTTCACCCTCTCGAATCGCCCGACTAGAATGAGGGTAGCGTCCTTTACGAGTCGTTAAAGGGGGCTTGGCGGGAAGAAGAGGGGTTGGGAATTGGCCGTCTACAACTTAGGCAATGTGACACCTGAGCTACCGAATGATGACGAATACTGGATTGCGCCGACGGCTGCGGTTATGGGCCGCGTGATTCTGAAGAAGAACGCGTCGGTATGGTGGGGCGCCACGCTTCGCGGCGACAACGACCCGATCGTCGTGGGCGAAGGCTCGAACATCCAAGACGGCAGCGTCTGCCACACCGACACCGGCTCGCCGCTGACCATCGGCGCCAACGTCACCGTCGGCCACATGGTGATGCTGCACGGCTGCGAGATCGGCGACGGCTCGCTGATCGGCATCGGCTCGATCGTGCTGAACGGGGCCAAGATCGGGAAGAACTGCCTGATCGGCGCCAACTGCCTGATCACCGAAGGCAAGGAGATACCGGACAACTCGCTGGTCATGGGCGCGCCCGGCAAGGTGATCCGCGAGCTCTCCCCCGAACAGGCCGCCCGCGTGGCCCTCGGCTCGGCCCACTACGTCGAGAACTGGAAGCGCTACCGGCGGGAGCTTGGGGCGGCCGGTTGATCCGCATGGCTCACGATCCGGCGCCGCTCCGGCGCTCGGCGAGCGCCCGGGCCAGATCGCGCGACGTGTGAAAGACGGCGAGGATGGTGACGGTCCGGCGATCGGCTTCGTAGGCGATCAGATAGGGCAGGCGCGTGACGCTGAGCTCGCGCATGCCGGAGAACCGGCCGGGCCGGCCGAGGTCGGGGAACCGCGCGAGCCGGCGGCTGGCTTCGACGATGGCGCGATAGACCCGCTCGGCTGCGACGGGGTTGTCGAGAGCGATGTGGTCGATGATGTCTTCGAGGTCGCGCGCAGCGGGCTCCGCGAAGACGACCCGTTTCAACGCGGCCAGCCGTGCTTGGCGGCGATGGCGTCGAAGACCTCGTCCGCCGGCGTCACGCGCCCGTCTCGCGCGGCCGCGAGGCCCTCCCGGATGCGCTCGACCTGCCAGGCGTTAGCCTCAAGGTACTGCTCTATGGCCCGATTGATGATGTAGTTGCGCGAGCGGTCCATGGCGGCGGCCAGCGCGTCGATCTCCTCGGTCATGGACGTGCGGATCGTGATCGGCGCGGTCGGACGGGCGGGCATGGCGTAGTCTCTTGTAATCGTCTGTAATCACTACCGCACGGAGGCTGCGACGTCGAGAACTGGAAGCGCTATCGGCGCGAGCCCGGCCAGATCGCTTGAATCACTCCTCCTCTTTAGGGGAGGGTGGACGAGGCGAAGCCTCGGACGGGTGGGGAAACAGGACTTGGCGTGACGCTGGGTCCAGTCGGTAAGCCCCACCCTGGCCGCTTCGCGGCCTGTCCCTCCCCTGAAGAGGAGGGATGAATGAGGGAGAGGACGCCATGGCCTACGAATTCATCAAGGTCGACCGCGCAGGGCCGGTCACGACGATCACGCTGAACCGCCCCGAAGTGATGAACGCCATGCACTCGCCGGCGCACTTCGAGATGGACGACGCGCTGAACGCCTTCGCCGCTGATCCGGAGCAGTGGGTCGGCATCGTCACGGGCGCCGGCGACCGCGCCTTCTCGGCCGGCAACGACCTCAAGTATCAGGCGGGCGGCGGCCAGATGAAGTCGCCGCCGTCGGGCTTCGCCGGCATCACCGCGCGCTTCGACCTGACCAAGCCCCTTATCGCGGCCGTGAACGGCGTGGCCATGGGCGGCGGCTTCGAGATCGCGCTCGCGTGCGACATCATCGTGGCGTCCGAGGCGGCGGTGTTCTCGCTGCCCGAGCCGCGGGTGGGGCTGGCCGCCCTGGCCGGCGGCCTGCATCGCCTGCCGCGCGCCATCGGGACCAAGCGGGCCATGGGCATGATCCTCACCGCGCGGCGCGTCTCGGCCGCCGAGGGCAAGGACCTGGGCTTCGTCCACGAGGTGACCGCGCCGCAGGACCTGCTCCGCCGCGCGGGCGAGATCGCCGCCGGCATCTGCGAGCTGGGCCCGATGTCGATCCGCGCCTCGAAGCAGGCGGTGCTGGCGGGCCTGGACGAGCCCAGCCTGGAAGCGGCGCTCAGGGGCCAGAACAAGTACCCTGCCGTCGCCGCCCTCTACGCCTCCGAGGACTTCAAGGAAGGCCCGCTCGCCTTCGCCCAGAAGCGGGCGCCCAACTGGAAGGGGCGCTGATTGCTGCGGTTGATCCGGCGGCGGCTGTCCTTCCGCTGCCGGACCTCACGGGCCTTCTCGCAAAGTTGACGCCGCGTTCAATCTTGCGGAACCCCGCGGGCTGGGCGAGGGTCGCGCCCCAACCGAACGCTGCCCAGGCGCACCCCGAATGACCCGCTTCGACTACATCATCATCGGCGCCGGTTCGGCCGGCTGCGTGCTCGCGAACCGGCTCTCGGAGGACGGCGGCAAGACCGTCCTGCTCGTGGAGGCGGGCGGCAAGGACAAGTCGCTGATGGTCACCATGCCGGCCGGCGTGGGCGGCCTGATCAGCAAGCAGGGCGCCTTCAACTGGGGCTTCTGGACCGAGCCCGAGCCCAACCTCGACGGCCGCAGGCTGTGGTGGCCGCGCGGCAAGGGCTGGGGCGGCTCGTCGTCGATCAACGGCATGATCTACATCCGCGGCCACGCGCGCGACTACGACCAGTGGCGGCAGATGGGCCTGGGCGGCTGGGGCTATGCCGACGTGCTGCCCTACTTCAAGCGGGCCGAGAGCCTGGAGGGCGGCGGCGACGCCTGGCACGGCGGCGAGGGGCCGCTGCATGTGTCGAAGGCCAAGTCGCCCAACCCGATCTACCGCGCCGCCATCGAGGCGGGCGCCGAGGCCGGCCACCCGCGGACCAGCGACTTCAACGGCTTCCAGCAGGAAGGCTGGGGCCCCTACCAGCTCACCATCCACGAGGGCGAGCGCTGGAGCGCCGCGCGGGCCTACCTCTACCCCGCGCTGGACCGGCCGAACCTCACCTGCCTAACCGGGCTGCGCACCAGCCGCATCATCGTGGAGAACGGCCGCGCGACCGGCATCGAGGCCCTCGACGACAAGGGCCAGACGCAGACCTTCCATGCCGACGCCGAGGTCATCCTGTCGGCGGGCGCGGTGCAGTCGCCGCACATCCTGCAGCTCTCGGGCATCGGCCCGGGCGAGGAGCTTCGCAAGCACGGCATAGAGGTCGTCCACGACCTGCCCGGCGTGGGCGAGAACCTGCAGGACCACCTCGACGTCTGCATGTCGTGGGAGTGCCCCGAGCCGATCACGATCTATTCCCTGCGCAAGGGCTTCAGGACGCTGGCGATCGGCCTGGAATACCTGTTCCAGCGCAAGGGCCTGGGCGCCCAGAACATGCTGGAATCGGGCGCCTTCCTGCGCTCGCGGCCCGACCTGGACCGCCCCGACCTGCAGGTCCACACGGTCCTCGCCATCATGCAGGACCACGGCAAGGTGCAGGTGAAGAAGGACGGCTTCACCTTCCACATCTGCCAGCTCCGGCCCGAGAGCCGCGGCCGCGTCGGGCTGCGGAGCGCCGATCCCACCGCCGACCCGGCGATCTTCGCCAACTACCTCGCCGCCGAGGAGGACCGCCGCGCGCTGCGCGAAGGCGTCAAGATGATGCGCGAGGTCGCGAAGCAGGCCGCCCTCAAGCCCTACGTCAAGGAAGAGTTCTCGCCCGGCGCCGCGGTGCAGTCCGACGCCGACATCGACGCCTGGATCCGTCGCTCGTCCGAGACGATCTACCACCCCGTCGGCACCTGCCGCATGGGCGTCGCGGGCGACCCGATGGCGGTGGTCGACGCAGAGTGCCGCGTCCAGGGCCTCCAGGGCCTGCGCGTGGTCGACGCCTCGGTCATGCCGACCCTGGTGGGCGGCAACACCAACGCCCCCACCATCATGATCGCCGAGAAGGTCTCCGACGCCATCCGCGGCCGCGCCTTCCTCCCGGCCGACGACGCTCCGGTCTACGACCCCGCTTCCCTCCCTTAATGGGGAGGGACAGCTCGCCGGAGGCGAGCAGGGTGGGGAAGTCTGGATCATCCCCACGCTCTCAGGTCTCGCACTAAACCGCCCCACCCTGGCCGCTCACGCGGCCTGTCCCTCCCCATTCAGGGGAGGGAGGCGGGCACGACCTCCAGCTTGAACGCCTTCTCCGGCTTCAGGACCGCCTGGGCCGCGCGCTTCACGTCGGCGGCGGTGACGCGTTCGGTGCCGGGCAGGATCTGGCGGGTCACGTCCAGGCGGCGCGGGTCGGCCTGCGCGCCCGAGAGCTCGCCCAGCCAGTAGCCGTTGGTCAGCATGGCGCGCTGGATGCCCTCGATCCGCGGCGTCTTGGCCCGCGCCAGCTCGTCGGCGCTGACCTCGTGCTCGCTGAGGTCCCTGGCGATCTTCTGCACGTCGCTGAAGAAGCCCGGCAGCTTGTCCGGCGGCGCCTCGACGTTGGCGGCGATGTAGCCCCAGCCGCTCCAGACCAGGCTGTGCTGCGAGCTGGCGTCGGGCGAATAGGTCACGCCTTGCGCCTCCCGCAGCTCGTCGGTCAGCCGCAGCTTCATGACTTCGCGCAGCACGGCGATGTCGCGCGCCCGCTGCGGGTCGGCCCAGTAGTCGGTGGTGCCCCAGGCGATGTAGCCGATCGCCTGGTCGGCGCGGCCCTTGTGGATGAGCTTCAGCGGCGCGGCGTTGCCTTTCGGAAAGGCGACGGCGCGGGCGGCGGCCGGGACCGGCGTCGGGTCGGGCCGCGGGGGCAGGGCGCCGAAGGTGGGCGCCATCGCCGCGATGGCCGCGTCGACCGTCACGTCGCCCACGATCACCACCTCGACGGGGCCCTTGGACAGGTCGGGCATGATGGCGGCCTCCACGTCGGCGAGCCGGGCGCTGGCCATCTCGTCGCGGCTGGGGAAGGTCCAGCGCCGGTCGCCCGAGTGCGTCAGGCCCGCCAGGTCGCGCTGCAGCACGCCGCCCACGGTGGATTCGAACTGGTCGTGGATCGTCCTGGACGCGGCCTTGATCCGCGTGAACGCCGCGTCGCGCCACGCCGGCTCGGTGAGGTAGGCGGCCAGCACCTGGAGCTGCGTGGGCAGGTCGCCGGTCCGCGTGCCGCCGGTCAGCGTGTAGGCGTCGTCGGTGATCCCGAAGCGGCCGCCATAGACCCTGGAGGCCAGCACCCGCTCCATGTCCTCGACGCCGATCTTCTTCAGGCCGCCCTCGATCACCGCGCTGGAGGCCCAGTAGGGGCTCTGCCGGTCCCTGGGCAGCGACAGCATCCCGGAGCCGGCGTTCACCCGGACCAGCACCTCGTCGTCGCGGAAGGGGGTGGGCTTCACGGTCAGCCGCACGCCGTTCCCGAACCGCACGAAGGTGACGCCCAGGTCCTTCACCTCGCGCCGCTCCACCACCGCGCCCGGCGGGCCGAACGTCTCGTAGGGCCAGGCCACCTGCGCGGTGGCGGCGGGCGGCGCGACGGCCACCGCCTGCGAGGCCTTCAGCGCCGCCAGCAGCGTCGCCTCGCCCCCCTCGATCGGCGTGGGCGAGCTCATGAAGAGGAGTGGGCCCTCGCCCTGGAAGACGGTCTTCAGCACCGCGTTGACGGTCTCGGCCTTCAGCCCCTGCACGCCGGCCTCGAAGGCGGCGAGGTCGTCGGCGGGCGAGGTCACGACCGTGTGGTCGGCCAGCGACCCCACGATCTCGTTGGCCAGGTCGGCCGGCCGGCGCGTGTTGGCCCCGGCGGCGGCGGCCTTCAGGCCCGCGCGGACCTCCTCGATCTCGCGGTCCAGCTCGTCCTGGCGCACGCCGTACTGCACCAGCCGGCGCTGTTCCTGCTCGGCCGCCGTCAGCGCCTCGCGCCAGCGCCCGGTCTCGGCGCTGACCACCAGGGTCGCGACCTCGGCCGCATCGTCCTGCTCGCCCTTGTAGACCTGCGCCCCCAGGAACGCCGGATCGCCCCCGCGGCCGATGGCCGAGAAGCGGCGGTTCAGCACCGACAGGCCCAGCCCTTCGATCAGGTCGCGCCGGCGCTTGGCCAGGGTGTCCAGCGACAGGTCGGGCGGCGAGACCCACGCCACCTGCATCGACTGGGTCACGCCCGGGTCGACGACCAGCCGGGCCTCGGCGCCGCGCCGGGCCACCGGCCCCTGGTCCGGGTCCGGGCGGCCCGGCCCCTGGGCCTTCCAGCCGCCGAACGTGGCCCTGATCTTCGCCTCCATGACGTCGAGGTCGAAGTCGCCGGCGGCCACGAACACGGCGCGGTCCGGCCGGTACCAGGTCCTGTAGTAGTCGGCGATCCGGCTGACGGGCGCGGTCTTCAGCACCTCGACCTTGCCGATCGGCCAGCGGGTCGGCAGGCGCTGGCCCTTCAGCAGGAAGGCCGTCCGCGCCTTGGCGACGCGATAGCCGGGGGTGTCGCGGGCGCGCTCCTCGGCCAGCACCACGCCGCGCTCGCGGTCCATCGCCGCCTGGTCCAGCGTGAGGTCGAACGCCGCCTCGCTCAGCAGCATCAGCGAGGTGTCGACCGTCTCGGCGTCGGTCCTGGGCAGGTCCAGCTTGTAGATGGTCTCGGAGAAGCCGGTCGAGGCGTTGGTGTCGGCTCCGAACGCCAGGCCCAGGCGCTCCAGGATCTTCACCATCTCGCCTTCCTTGACCTTCTTCGAGCCGTTGAAGGCCATGTGCTCGAGGAAGTGGGCGAGGCCGGCCTGCTCGTCGGTCTCCATCATCGACCCGGCGCCGAACCAGAGGCGGAACGCCGCCTGGCCCGCCGGGATCGTCTGCCGGCGCAGCGCATAGCGCATGCCGTTGGGCAGGGCGCCGAAGCGGATCGCCGGATCGGGCTTGAGGTCGGACTGCCCCTGCGGCCACTCGCCGGGCGCGAGCCTGGCCGGGGGCGGCGCGGGGGACGCCTGGCTCCAGGCCGGGGGGGCGAAGGCGAGGGAGAACGCCGCGAGGAGGGCCGCGCCTTGCCCGAGGGGACGGATCATCAAGTCTGCCTGGAAACCGCTGGAAACAGCCGCGCACCATCGCCAAGCCTGATGGCGGCGGCAAGGCCGCTTCGAGGCGGCTTGGGGCGGCGCGCGATCCGGCCTACATGGGGACCGATGCACGCCGTCCACTTCGAAGCGCCCGCGCCCGGCGGTCAGGGGCCGCAGCCGTCGCCCCAGCCCGGCCAGCCCGGCTATCGCCCCCCGTCCGAGCCGATCGTCAACGCGCCGTGGCCGGTGGTGGTGATCTGCCTGGGGATCCTGGCCATCTATGCGGTCCAGTCGCGGTTCCCGTTCCTGGTCGACGCCTACGCCTTCTCGCCCGACCAGTTGCTGTATCGCGACTTCGCCCCGCTCATCACGTCGCAGTTCCTGCACGGGGGCTGGCCGCACGCCCTGATGAACGCCGCCTTCATCCTGGCCTTCGGCGCGCCGGTCTCGCGGTTCTTCGGGCCGCGGCTCCTGGGCGCGGCCGGCTTCTTCCTCTTCTACCTGACCTGCGGGGTGGTGGCCGCCCTGGGCTTCGCCGCGGCCCATTGGGGCCAGCCCAACGCCATGGTCGGCGCCTCGGGCGCGGCGTCGGGCCTGATGGGCGCGGCCGCGCGGCTGATCGGCGGCAAGGGCGAGGTGGGCCCGCTGTTCTCCCAGGCCGTCACGGGCATGGGGACGGCCTGGATCGTCGTCAACGTGATCATGGCCTTCACCGGCGGCCTCATGGTCGGCGCCGGCGACGCGGGCGTCGCCTGGGAGGCGCACCTGGCGGGCTTCGCGGCGGGCGTCCTGCTCATCCAGCCGTTCGGCTGGCTGGCCCACAAGGACGACTGAGGCCGGCGAGCTTCCTGCGCGCCGCAGGCGCCCTGATTCCCACCACGAAGATCACCAAGAGCACGAAGGGTCGGAGACGCGCGTTGCGCCCAGCTCATCCGCGGCGCCTTCGTGCTCTTGGTGATCTTCGTGGTTGAATCAAAACGGCGCTGACGCGCCAACGCTGCTCGAAGGCTCGCGCCGCCTCACGCGGGCGTGACGGGCGCGTGCATTGTGTCAGGGTTGAAATTGCGCTTCCCTGCGCGTGACGCAATGGAAACGGAGGCCCACATGCTGGTCTCGCAGATCCTCAAGGCCAAGGGCGACTCGGTCTTCACGATCGGGCCCGACGAAGCGGTCGGCGCCGTGGTCGAGCACCTGCACACGAAGGGCGTCGGCGCCCTGGTCGTCCTCGCCGCCGACATGGTGGTGGGTATCGTCTCCGAGCGGGACGTGGTCCGCGCGGTGGCCGCCCACGGCGCCGGCGTGCTGGCCCGGCCGGTCAGCGACTTCATGACCGCCAACGTGCTCTTCGCCGAGCCGGGCGAGACGATCGACAGCCTGCTCGGCCGCATGACCGACCGGCGCATCCGCCACCTTCCGGTCTGCAAGAACGACCGCTTGGTGGGCATCGTCTCCATCGGCGACCTGGTGAAGTGGAAGATCTCCGAGGTCGAGGCCGAGGCCGACGGCCTCAAGGCCTACATCGCCGCCAGCTAGCGTCCGAACTCGATTCCCTCTGAGGGAATTCAATAACTTCCGCTCATCCCGGCGTTCGCCGGGATGAGCGGTATCGGGGGCGGACCCTGGGGCTACCACATGTTCTTCTTTTGTTCTTCACCTGGCGGCGCGTTCATGCGATGGTGAACATCGGTGATGCGCGATGGCGAGGCGAGCGAGATGGCGACGAGGTTCGAAGGACTTGGCGTGGACGGTCCCGGGCGGCGGAGGCCGTCGTTTCGGGGCGGTGAGCCGATGGTGGGAGGCTTGACGCCTTCCGAGCGGGCTGCGCTGGAACGAGCGCCGAGGAAGCCGCGGAGCGTCGGGCTGGCGGACGTCGCCGGCAAGCTCTGGAACGCGCCGAACACGGCGCTCGGGCTGGGTTACGGCCTGGCGGGCTACGCGGCGGGGCAACTGAACCGGTTGCGGCCGGGCGATCAGCCGAACGACCCGCGCATTCAGTTCGGGAACAACGCGGTGGAATTCGTGAACAACCCGCCGGCGGCGTGGGAGCGATCACGCTCGGAAACACGATCACCTATGCCGGCGATCCCTACGATCCGAACGATGCTGGCTGGGCGAGGTATCGAACGCTCTACGGCCATCCTGTCCAAGAGCACGAAGAGCAGCATACATATCAGGGCGAAGCGCTTGGGCCACTGTATCTGCCCTCGAACATTGCGGGATTGCTTTCGTCCATCCTGCGCCGTGAGAAAGACGAGGACGGCCAGATTACCGGCCATGGGCCTTCCAACTGGAACGAGCGTGGCCCTCAGTTGAATCCGCCGCGGCCATGGGCGGCGGGAAAGTCCCGGTGAGGGCGCTTCTCCTGATCGTCGTGCTGCTGGCCGGGTGCTCGGTCGTACCGAGGCCGCATTTGGTCAATGAGACCGGCGGCGCCATAGGCGTGCATGTCGATGGCCGGAACGGCGAAGTCGGTTGGCAGGACAAGGTCGTCGGGCTTGCGCCAGGTCAGCGGCAGCGGTTCCGGGTGGACGCCCTCGTCAACGGCGGCCGGGTGACGCTGGAGCTGGAGGGGTGCGACTATGTCTACGAAGAGGCCTATTTTCGCAGGGTGTCCCTGGCCGCCGGCGAAGGCCTGGTGATCGGCGCCGCCGTGCGTCGCGCAACGGGCGATGCGCCCTATCTCGTGCCCATCGCCTCATTCCGGGGCGCCGACGGGAAGGTCGGGTTCGAGCCGCTCGAGCAGCATCCGGTGCGGCCGACGACCCGGAGCTGCCCGGGAACCCCTGGGGAGGGCTGGCACGGCGATCACAATTGGAACGAGCGGGGCCCACTCAAAGACGGAGGAGCTTGGGCGCCGAGGCGAGGGCGGAGATGACGCGCGCCATCCAGAGGCCTGCGCGCCTTTGCCGGGTGATCATCGCAAGCGTTGCGATGTCTTTGGGGCTGAGCGCCTGTGATATCGCGCCGAACATCCGGCTTCATAATGGAGTAGGGCGGCCCCTCGCATTGGAGATCGCGAAGGGTGGACAACAGGCCAGGAAGATTGACCTGGAACCCGGCGGCGCGGTGCGCATCTGGAACATCTACGGCCCCAACCTGACGATCAGGTTCGACGGCTGCGAGTGGCGCTACAGGCTGCCCTACATGGATCTGAACTTTCCTTGGCGGGAGGCGGACGGACTCGGGGGCACGCGGCCTGACCATGATCATGGCTATCCCGTCGAAGTGCAGCTACAGCCTGATCACCTCCTCTACCTGAGGCCGGAAGCTTCCAAGGGGGTGGTCCCGCTGGCCGGGTTGGCCGGTTCGCAAGGCCACGGCTTCCCGCTTACGCCCGTCGGGACCTGCGACCTCCCTACGCCGCCGGCGTGATCCCGTCGACGACGCCCGAGGCGGCCGCGTCGGCCAGGGTGTAGCCCTCCAGCACGTCGGCCGTGGCGTCGCGGGCGCGGGCCAGCGCCTCGCGCAGGGTGCAGGTGAGGAGGTCGGGGCAGTCGGCGCACTTACGGAAGCCGAGCCGCGGCGAGACGCAGGGCGCCAGCGCCAGCGGGCCGTCGATGACCCGGATCACCTCGGCGAAGGTGATGGCGCCCGGCTCGCGCGCGAGCACATAGCCGCCGAACTTGCCGCGCCGGCTCACCACGATCTGGTTGCGCGACAACTCCAGCAGGATGGCTTCCAGGAACTTGCGCGGGGCGCCGGCGCGCACCGACAGCTCGCCCGCCGACACCTGGGCGCCCTCCGCCCGCGCCAGCGCCACGAGCGCGCGCAATCCGTACTTGGCCTTCTGCGAGAGCATGGCGCCTCCGTCCCCCGTTGTGACGGGGCCGGGCCTCGCGTGCAAGGAACGCGCCCATACGCGCGGGGCATGCCGGGCGCCGCCGCGGGGATGCGGCGGATGCGGCATGCCGGCGGTCTCCGAGATTCTTTGCGACAGGGTGTTGACGGGGGCCGGGGGGCCGAATAGATAGCCGCCTCCGCTCGGAACGGGGCGGCGACGGACGGATCGGAGAGGGCGCAAGCTCTTGAAAATCCTGAAGAAGCCGGCGCATTCCGAGAGGTCGACAGTTCCGCCTCAGGGTCGAGGGAAGCTTGCTTCCCGAACGCGCTGGAGCGGGGCCGGGCTCGAAGATCCGAAGCTTTCGGAGATCAGCCACGGATCCTCCCGGAAGGTTCGGGAAAAGGATCGGTTGACACCCAGGGGGACGGCCACTAGATAGCCGCCTCCCGCTCGGGCGGGGCTCAAATCGGATCGACGGCGGGCGCCGAAATCGGCTCTTGATCTTCGAAATGAAATGAGTATGTTCCCGAGCCTCAATCGAATCGTCACGGACTTGGAGGGCTTCCCTCGGCGGCCCGCGGTGATTTTTGCGGTCAAATCCGAGGCTTCTCGGAAATGTCGCAAAGCCTCGAAAAAGGCCGGTTGACACCACTGAGACGGCTCAATAGATAGCCGCCTCCGCCGGCCACCGGCGCTAAACAGTGGGCTCGGCGAAAGCCGGTGCGGGTCTTTGACATCGTTGAATTGGAAAGAGAAACGCAGGCGGCGGCGTCTTGGCGATAGTCCTAACCAGACTATCTCGACGCTGACTGTGACTGCGGTCTCTTGAAGACACCATGAATATGGTCGCGCTTCGGCGTGGCCACGATTTGTGGGAACTCGTCAAGAACTACGCAGACTATAGCCAGTCGATCCGTTGAGGGTCGATGACGCTGAAAGTCAGAACGTCAACTCAACCTGAGAGTTTGATCCTGGCTCAGAGCGAACGCTGGCGGCAGGCCTAATACATGCAAGTCGAACGCCCCTTCGGGGGAGTGGCGGACGGGTGAGTAACGCGTGGGAACGTGCCCTTTGGTTCGGAACAACACAGGGAAACTTGTGCTAATACCGAATGTGCCCTTCGGGGGAAAGATTTATCGCCATTGGAGCGGCCCGCGTTGGATTAGCTAGTTGGTGGGGTAAAGGCCCACCAAGGCGACGATCCATAGCTGGTCTGAGAGGATGATCAGCCACACTGGGACTGAGACACGGCCCAGACTCCTACGGGAGGCAGCAGTAGGGAATCTTGCGCAATGGGCGAAAGCCTGACGCAGCCATGCCGCGTGAATGATGAAGGTCTTAGGATTGTAAAATTCTTTCACCGGGGAAGATAATGACGGTACCCGGAGAAGAAGCCCCGGCTAACTTCGTGCCAGCAGCCGCGGTAATACG
>NZ_JAHBYD010000021.1 GCF_019636135.1 Phenylobacterium sp. | reverse complement strand
GGAACTGACACGTTAAGTCGGCCAGGCCACAGAACGCCCACCCTGCAGGGTGGATCAGGCGCCAACCGTCGCGGCCGCCCACGTCCGGTGAGCCTCCGCTCGGAAGTGACGGAGCGTGGATCGGCGGACCAAGTGGGGTTGGAGATTGAACGTGTTGTAGACGGTGCCGTGGGTGGCGAGGAACTTCTGGGCTGAACCCTGGCTCTTGAACTTCTGCTGCTTTCGTTCGCGCCGTCGGATGACCAGATGCGAATTCTCAGCCCGGTTGTTTTCGCGCATGCTACCCGGTCGGTGGCGGCTGGTGAGGCTAAGGACACGAGTCGCCGCGCGATACGACGCCAGCTTGTCCGTCGTGATCGTCTCAGGATGGATGCCCTGGTTCTTGAGTAGCCGCCTCAGCAATTTCAGCGCGGCGGCCTTGTTGCGGCGCTTCTCGACTAGGACGTCTAAGATTTGACCTTCGTCGTCGACGGCTCGCCAGAGGTACATGCGGCGGCCGCGGATCCGGACTAGCATTTCATCCAGATGCCAGCGACCGGTCGATGAGCATCGCCGGCGCCGGAGGTTAGCTGCGATCAGCGGGCCAAACTTGATGACCCAGCAGCGGACCGCCTCGCGGCTGGCCTCGATGCCGCGCTGGGCCAGCAGTTCCTCGACGTCTCGGATGCTGAGGGTGAAACGAAAATATAGCCACACCGCGTAGCGGATCACGTCAGGCGGGAACCGGTGGCGCTTGAAAGAGATCGGCTTCACGGCGTCCCTCCAGCTGAGGCCATACAGCCCAAACTGGAGACGTTTTAGCGTTTGCCTGCCAGCACCCTCGAGGAAGCCGATCGAGGCGGCATGCCTGTTGGTCGCTCAGCGCGCGTCGGATGGCGGCGCCCCTCAGGGCATAGTTGTTCGTATGGCCAATGGCCATTGGCCGGGCGCACGCGGAAGCCGCCGTCCTAGCGGCCGCCGATCACGCGACCGGCGCCGAGACGGCGCGCCGCCACCTGAGCCTCTGTTCGCGACGGGACCCACATCCGCTCAACAGTGGGTGAATGCCGGGCCCCGATGTCATGGCGCCATTTCACCGCCCCGACACCGGACGCCGGTGAGTTCCTTCGACCGACCGCCCGATTTTCAGATCGACGCGGCAATGGCGGCCTTGAAGGCTTCGGCGGCGGGGTGGACCAGGTCGCCGGAGACGCACCGCATGTCGTCGTTGCGGGTGTGGAAGTAGCGGTGCAGGCCGGATTCGCCCATCGCCGAGGGGTAGCCGGCCTCGATGACGGCCTTGAGCTCCCCGCCCGCCGTGTTTCCGGTGGCTAGGCGGACGGCCTCCAGGCCGGAGAGACCGTTGAACGCGCGCCGCACGGGTTCGATGATGTCGGCCGTGGCGGTGACCGACCGCTGCGGATCCACCGTGGCCAGGGGCCGCAGCTCTCCGCCAGCCTCCTGCCAGTCGCGGGCCGCGAAGCTGGCGCCGATATAGGCCCAGAGCTTCGTCTTCCCCGGCGGCGGCGCCCTTTCCGCCACGTAGCGCTCGCCGCCCAGGTAGTCGTATTCGTGGCCGCTGGTCGCGACGACCTCCAGGTTCAGCCGGTGCGGCTGCGCGGCCAGCCAATGCGCAGCGCCGAACCAGGCCGCCAGGCCCGATCCCCGCTCGGCGGCGCAGGTGAACCAGCCCGAGCGCGGCGTGGAGAGGATCAGCGTCTTCTCCGCCCGCCGGTCGAGCTTCGCGATCATATTGTGGGCGCGCCGTCGTCCGCCCCGGCCGTCCACGGTCAGGGTCGCGGTCCCGCCGCCCGCCGCGGCCGCCAGGAACGGCGGCGCATCCTTCGGCGCCAGCAGCACCACGGGGCGGTCGAAGCCGGGCTTCTCCGGGGCCACGTTCAGCGCGATCGCTTCGCCGCTCGGCCCGTTGGTGATCGCGACGGCCGCCACCGCCCCGCGCCCGAAGGCGTCGGCGAGCAGCGGGACCGCGTCCCGCTCGCCCAGGGCGATCCAGCGCTTGGACGGCAGCGAGACGAGCGCGATGGCGCCGGTCAGGTCGCCCGGCCGCTCGGCGAGGCGCAACGGCGCGGTGACGCCCTTGGGGCCCGTCGGCCGCACGACGGCCTGCGGGATGACGTCCGCCCGCGCGTCGCCGCTCGTCAGGGTCGCCGCCGTCGGCTCGAAGAACGGAACCTCGAAATGATGCTGCTCGCAGGCGTAGCCCACACGCGTCAGCTCGCCCGCCAGCCAGGCGCCGCAGGCCTCGTCGCCCGCGCCGCCCGAGGCCTTGATCCCGAAGCCCGCATAGCGCTCCAGCACCTGCTGCAGCCAGGCGGGATCGCCGACGACGGGGGACGTGGCGGCCCCAGCGGCTCCGGCAGAAGCCGCGCCCGCGACGGCGACGGCGCCCGTGGCGGCAAGCACCTGGCGGCGCGTGGACGTCATGTCGGCCTCCTTCTGACCGAGCCGGGGAAGCGGCTCCTAGCTCGCACGGAGCTGTTCGGCGGACATGCCGTCCAGCTTCTGGATCGTCCGGGTCAGGCCCACGACCTGGGCGTGCATGAGGGCCTTGTCGAATTTCTCGATGTGGCCGTTGTCCCCGAAGGCGAGCAGGTAGTTGGGCGCCGGGAAGAACGCGATGCCTGGCAGGCCGGTGCGGTACATCGGGCTGCCCTCGCCGGGAACCCGCGGCCCCCGCGTGACGGCCAGGCGGCTGCTTCCGCCCCTGGCGCCCGCCAGCGTGGCGTCCGCCACGCCTTTGAAGTCGGTGATGGCGAAGGTCATCTCGTCCTTGCCGCTGGGCGCATACTCGCCGGCGGCGTTGTCGAACCATTCGCGGCAGCCGAGATGCTCCACCGACATCCAGGCGGCGGTCTTCCGGTAGATGTCGGCATGGCGCTCCATCCAGGCTTCCAGATGGATCGGAGGCGCGTTGCAGAAGCGGTTGGCGATGACGATGACGATGTCCCGCTTCCGCATCTGCCTGGGCAGGCGGGAGAAGTACTTCGCCATGGCGAGGACCCCGAGGGACCCGTTCTCCTGGAAGAAGTTCATGCCGTCGCTCTGGGTCGTGACGAACAGGGTCGAGTCCGACGACATGCCCGGCAGCACGGTGTAGAGCGTGTCGACCGGCACGTTCGTGGCGACGTCCGCCTGCAGGATCACGGTCGCCTTCGCGCCGGTCCCGGCCGCCGCGCGCAGCCTGGCCGTCGACGCCCGACCGACCCAGATGCAGGGCAGGTCCTGCAGCGGCCGGCCGTAGGGCGTGTACTGGCCGTGGGCCTGGGCGTCGGAGATGTTGGTCCACCCCAGGATGGCGCCGACGACGCCGGCCTTCTTCAGGTCACCCAGCAGGCCCGGCGTGATGCCGCCCCAGACGGCGCTGAGGTGGGTGGGGAACTGCGCGCCCTCGGGGTTGAAGCCCCAGGCCGGCTTGGACGTGTCGGTGAGCGGCGACGGCAGGGCGGGGACCTCGATGAAGGCGACCTTGCCCCTGAGGTCGCCGGGGGCCGCGATCTGCCGCCGTCCGCCGGCGGACTCGGGCGAGAAGGCGAGCGGGATCTGCACCAGCTCTCCGGTGACGCCCTCGGGACCGGTGACTCCGGAATAGGGGTAGTAGGAGGTGGCGGGGAGGTCGACCGCCGCGCCCCCCGCAGGCGTGAGCCTGCCCGCCCACGTCCTTGCAAGCCACCGCGTGACCGGGGCGGTGTCGCGCCTGACGTCCAAGCCCAGGTCCCCGAGGCCCTTGGCGAGGTATTCGATATGCTTGCGGTGGGCCTCGCTGCCGGTGAACCGCTCGCCGAGGCTGTTCATCTCGACCGTCTGGCGCCCGAGCTCATCCGCCGAGGGCAGCAGGCCGGGGCGCAGCGGCGGCGCATCCTCCAGCGAGAAGGCCGCCGCCCGGCCGCCCGCGGAAGCAAGGACGAGGCCCGCGGCGCCGGCCGCCTGCACGAATTGGCGACGAGACCCTGAAGACATCGGCGAGCTCCCTGCTTTCCATGGCGCCCCGGCTCTTCCCGGCGCGCCCAAGATCGAGGCCGGCGCCGCGCGGCGGAGGGCGAGAGGCGTTCCGCCCTCCGCCGGGGGCCCCGCCGCGGGCGCCGGCGGCCTACCAGCGATAGACGACGTTGACGCCGTACTTGCGGGGCTGGTTGTAGCGGGCGGAGGTCACCACCCCGTTGGTCGTGAACTTCAGCAGTTGCACGGTCTGATCGGTCAGGTTCGTGACGAAGACCGCGGCCTCCACGCGGCGGTAGGCCAGGCCCGCCCGCGCGCCGAAGTTGCTCAGCTTGGCGATCGGCAACAGCGGCTCCGCCAGGGTCACCGTGTCCTGCACGCCGCCACGCTGGCCCTGGTACGACACGTTGAAGAAACCATCGAGTTCGTCCGCGAGCGGCCGGCGGTAGTTCACGCTCGCGGAGTAGGTCCACCTCGGGGTCTGGGCGACGGCGGAGCCGACCATGGGGAGGCCCGGGTTGGCGCTGAGCACGGAGACGTACTTCGCCCGCTGGTTCGCGGCGTTGAGGCCCACGTTCAGGCGGCCGCCGGCGACCTCGAAGCGGCCGTCGACGGCGGCTTCCACGCCGCGCGCATGCACGGTGCCGCCGTTGGTGTTGAAGATGGTGGCGGGCTGGCCGCAGGCGTTCAGCGTGCTGCAGCCGTCCGAGATGGAGGTGATCGCGTTGGTCGTCCGCGAGGCGTAGGCGCTGAGCCGCAGGAAGACGTTGCCGAGCAGGTTGCCCTTGAAGCCCGCCTCGTAGCTGGTGGTGTTCTCGTTGTCGTAGGTGGGCGTGAACGGCGTCGGCGCGAAGGGCGAGGAGATGCGGGCGTTGACGCCGCCCGCCCGATAGCCCGAGCCGATCTTCGCGTAGAGCAGGTTGCCGTATTCGCCCGGCAGCTTGTAGCTGGCGGTCACGGTGTAGTTGATCGGGTTTCCCTTGAACTTGTAGCGGGCTGACGGCGCCGCCAGCACGGTGGTGTAGAGGTTGTACTGCTCCTGCGCCGCATCCTTGTCGTCGTGCGAGTAACGCAGCTCGCCGGCGAGATCGACCGCCCCGAGGTGATACTTCAGCGAGCCGTACACGGCGTAGGCGGTGTTCTCCTGCGTCGCGTAGGTCGCGACGCCGAACCGGTTCGGGAATGGCGTCGGGCAGGGCCGTGCGGTGGGGATCAGGGTGTAGCAAACCGGGGCCTGCGGCGTGCCGGCGCAGATGCTCGCGTTCAGCGTCAGGGGACAGGGCGTGGTGGCCTGCTCCCGTCCGTTGGCGTCGCGCTGGTGCAGGAAGTCGGTGCCGACCAGGTACTCCAGCCGGTCGTCCATGGCCTGCCCGGCCAGGTGCAGGTCCTGGTAGAGGGTGTCGTTCTTCGCCGTGGTGTGGGTCTGGCCGAAGGGATAGGCGCCGATCTGGCCCGACCGCTGGAACTGCGCCTGCAGCTTCAGGTCGGTGCCGGCGGCGAAGAACTGCTCGGACTCCCAGTGGACGATCATCGTCGTGGAGGTCAGCTTGCCCCATCCGAGATCGTAGTCCGCCAGCAGCATCCCGCGCCGGAGATTCTGGTGCACGCCGTCCCTGCCCTCGTGCCCCTCTTCGAAGCGGTTCCCGAAATAGCCCTGCGGGATCTGGGCGTTCAGGCCCGGCGCGAGGAAAGTGGTGTTCAGGAAGGTCGGCAGGTCCAGGCTCTGCCCGTCGACCAGCAGGACCACGTCGAGGGGCCCGCGGCGGAACCGCACCTGCCCGCGCGCCAGCCAGCCGTCGGTGTTGTCGTAGTACTTGTCGGCGTTCGGATTGTACTGGAAGCCGCCCGTCTGGCCGATGGCCTGGGCGCTCAGCCGCACGGCGACCTCGTCGCTGAGGGCCATGTTCACGACGCCGCTGATCTTCGTCTGCTCCAGCTTGCCGGTGTAGGTGGCGTCGACGTAGCCGGTGTCGCTGAACACCGGCCTGGCCAGCACCATGTTGACCACGCCGTATTCTGAGTTCCGGCCGTAGAGCGCCCCTTGCGGCCCCTCCAGCACCTCGACCCGCGCCAGGTCGAAGAAGTCGATGGTCTTGAAGTTGCGGCCGCCCAGGGTGTTCGAGCCCACGTAGGCGCCGTTGACGAACAGGCCCACGCCTGAATCCGCGCCGGTCGCGCGCTGCGTGCCCGAGCCCCGGACCGAGATCTCGCTCAGGTTCGGCGCCTGCAGGTCGTTGAACCGGATGCCCGGGACGCTGCGCAGGACGTCGCCCGTGCTGTTCAGCGGGCCGGCCGCGGCGAGCTGTTCCGCCGTGACCGCGGAGATCGTGGCCGGGATGTCCTTGAGGTTCTCTTCCCGCCGCGTGGCGGTGACCACCAGCTCCTCGACCGCGGTGCTCGCGGGGGCGGTCGACGGACGCCGGGCCTCCTGGGCCGCCGCGCCGGTGGCCAGCAGCGACACCGCAGTGGCCGAGCAAAGCAGATTTCGCACGAATCCCTCCCGCCTAAGTCTTCTTGTTGGCCGGAGACTGGGCGACGCGAATGCCGCTGTCAATTACTTCCTTCCAGAAGGAAGAACATAGTAAGAGGGGGCGCGACACGCCCGCGGCGCCGCGCTTGACGCCCGCGAGCTTGACTGTCACGAGCCTGGAAATTTTTCTTTCGAAAAAAGAAGCTATTCGGAGAAGGAGCCGCGAGTGAGGCCGCCGCACGACGAACCGGCTGCAGGTCCCCGGCCGCGCCGGCCCAGGAAGACGCAGTCCGAGCGCCGCCGGGAATCCATGACCCTGATCCTCGACAAGGCCGAGGCCATGTTCGCCGAGAAGGGCTACAATGTTCCCCTGGTCGAGGTGGGCGAGTTCGCCGGTGTCGATCCGGCGCTCATGCGGTACTATTTCGGGGACAAGGAGGAGCTGTTCCGCGCGGTCTTCGCCCGGCGCGGCGCGGCGATCAACGAGCTGCGGCTGAAGGCCATCCGGGAATACCGGAAGCTCGGAGACCGGATGACCCTGGAAGGGGTGATCGACGCGTTCGTAAGATCCCCCTTCGAGAAGATGCACGAGGACGAGGGCTGGCGGAACTACATGGCCATCGTCTCGTTCGCGAACAGTTCCCGGGGCATGCCGCACGCGCTCATGTCCGAGACCTTCGACCATGTCTCGCACGAGCTGCTCGCCGATATGAGGCGGCTGCTTCCCGACGCGAGCGACGAGGACATCTACTGGGGCTACCACTTCCTGACGGGGTCGTTCACGTTCTCGCTGGGGGAGACCGGGCGGATCGACAAGCTGTCCGGCGGCCGGGTCTCGTCGCGCGACGTGCTCGAGATGGCCGATCGGCTGCCCACGGTCATCGCCGCCGGCATCCGCGCGATGTGCGCGGACTCCGCCCGGCGACGCGCGGCCGCGCCGGCCGGGCGGCGAAAGCCGGACGCCGCAAAGGCCGCCAAGGCGCCGAAGACCGCGAGCCGCCCCGCCAAGGCGCGCCGGCGCCGGGCGGACAACTGGAGCTGACAACTTAAGTCGGTCAGGCCGCAGAGCGGCTCTCCCCGCCCCGATTTCAGGCCGCCCGCGTCGCGGCCGACCAAGCCGCTTCTGCTTGGCCTCGCAGGACGCGAAGACCAGATCGGGAAATCAGGTGCGGCTGAAGATTGAAGGCGTTGTAGATGGGGCCGTGGGTGGAGAGGAATCTCTGGGCTGAACCCTGCGATTTGAACCTCTGCTGCTTCCGCTCTCGTCGTCGGATCATCAGGTGAGAATTCTCTACCCGGTTGTTTTCCCGCATGCCGCCGGGTCGATGACATCCTTGAAGATGAAGGATTTTCATCGCCGCTCGGTACGACGCCAGCTTATCGGTGACGATCGTTTCGGGGTGGACTCCGGTATTCCGCAGCAACCGCCGTAGCAGCTTCAGCGCCGCATGTTTGTTCCGGCGCTTCTGGACCAGGACGTCGAGAACCTCGCCCTCGTCATCGACCGCACGCCACAGATACATCCGCCGGCCGCCGATCTTTGTGACGGCCTCATCCAGATGCCAGCGGCCTGTCGGTCGATCCCGGCGCCCACGACAACGGAATGCTTCGCCAGTCAGGATGGCTCCATTGCCGTCCGACTGCCCCACTGCCATTCAGTCAAGATGGTGCTGACCGACAACAAGCTTGGCTACACCTGATAGGTGTATATTCAATCAAGAAGCTCTACCCATGATTGCCTCGCCTTCGCATCTGCGATAGCGTCTCCTCGAGCGCGAGGGAGGCGGACTTGGCCGACGTCGAGGTCGTCTACGAGCCGATCACCGTGAACAGCGGTCCCGTCACGGTCGGCGTGAACGGACTGGACGACATCAAGCTCGCCGTCACCCAGCCGGTGGAGACCTCGTCGGCGGTCACGCTGTCGATCCCCGAGACGGTGAAGACCGACAGCGCGTTCACGATCTCGGTCCCTGAGACCGTGAGGACCGACAGCGCCGTGAAGACCGACAGCCGGTTCGAGCTGTCGATCCCCGAGCCGGTCCGGACCGAGACGAAGGCGGCGATCGACCTCGAGCCGGTGGTGGTCGACCAATGCCTGCGTCTGTCGCTCGGGCCGTTGCCGCCCACCCAGGTGTGCCTGCCGAACCGCCAGCGGCTGGGGCTGACGCTGTTCGGCGTCGAGGTGTTCGGCCTGACGCTGGAAGGCGAGGCGCGCATCCTGCTGTCGGACCTGCCGCGGCCGCCGCACATCGTGCAGGTGTCCGCGCCCGCGCCCCATCGCCCGCGCGAAGACTGCGACGGCGGGGAATCCCACGCCGCCGAGGCCGCGACGGCGCCCCAGGGCGGCCAGCCGTTCGTCGTGCGTCTGGGGCGGTAGGGCGATGGACGGCCTCGACCTCGTCGACTGGCCGGCCGACCGGACGCTCGTCGTCTCCAGCGCGCCGGGGGCGTTGCGCATCCCGCTCACCCTTCGCAACGCCTCGGCCGCCCTCGCCCAGGTGGGGGAGGCGTCGCTCGCCGAGGTGCGCCTGGGCGGCGACGGCCGGCCGCTCCAGGCGGCGCCCGCGCCGGTCCAGCTCAGCGTGCCCGCCCACGGCCTCACGCGCGGGCAGGTGCGCCTGCGCCTCGATCCCGCCACGCCCCCCGGCAGGTACGAAGGCCGGTTGCGGATCGGCGGCCTCAGCCGCTCCGTGGCGATCGAGATCCTGCCAGAGGCGAAGCTGGACATCCGCCCGGACCCCGCGGTGGTGGACGCCTCCAGCGGGCGTGCGCAGCGCCTGACGGCGGCGTTCGAGAACCGCGGGAACACGCCGCTGACCATCGACCTGGACGGCGCCTATCCCCTGGCCGAGGAGGTCCCGACGGCCTCCGGGCGGCTGGCCGCGGCCCCGGAGACGGCGCTGGCGGGCGTGGTCGACCGGCTTCTGGACCGGGCGCCATCGCCGGCCCTGACGCCGTTCGGCGTCGTGGAACTGGCCATGCCCGCCGGACCGCAGCGCCTGGAGCCCGGCGCCGCCCGCACCGTCGAGGTTTCGATGACGCTGCCCGAGGGGCTGTCCCCCACCGCCCGCTACCACGCGTTCGCACCCGTGTACGCGAGCGACCTGCACATCGTGATCGTCACCGCCGCCAAGCCCCGCGCTCCGGGGAAGGCGGCGCGCCGGACCAAGGGAGCCGCCTCATGATCCAAGCCAGCCTTCCGCGCCGCAGCACGCCGGCGCTCGACCTGGGCGCGATCGACCTCAACGGGCTGGCGCGACAGGCGCTCAAGCCCTGGTCGGAGGCCTACGACCAGTGGCTCACCGGCGTGGACGCCCTGGTGAAGCCCTTGGCGAAGCCGTCCCAGGGCGATTGCGGCTGCCCGACCTGCCGGCCGGACCCTTGCGCCTGCCGTTGTTGCGTGACCGATGCGGACCTGGTGGTCGAGGCGCGGGTCGGCGAGCAGAGGGTCGTCCCGATCATCCTCGAGAACCCCTGGCGGCGCGAGCGCGACATCGAGCTGGAGCTGTCGAGCTGGACGGCCATCGGCGGCGACATCGCGGTGCGGGGCGAGATCGCCACGCCGACCGCTTTCGGGCTCGCCCCCTGCGGCCGGGAGGAGATCGTGCTGCTTCTCCGGGTGACGGGCGGGGCGGCGGTCAAGGAGCAGACGCAAGCCGCCGGCAAAGCGGCCGAGAAAGGCCCGAACGAGCGGATCGAGGCCGAGACCGTCCGGGGCGAGCGGCGGCTGCCCGACGTCACGCGCTGCGAGGTCGCCTATGCAGACCTGCGGATCAAGGGGTGCGACATGCGTTCGATCCGCATCGCCGTCGCCGTGCTGCCGCGCGATTGCGAGGCCTATACGGTCGATTGCGGCTGCGCGTGCTGCTGCTGATGGCCGGCGCCCGGGACCCCCGCGCGGCGAACCCGGCAGGGGGCGACCTCGCCCGCCGCTGGGCCAGCCAGAGGCTCGCGGCGGTGGAGGCGTATGCGCGGATCCTGGACGACTATGGCGCCGGCCGGACCACCGGCGCCGCGGCCGCCAGCGCCTATGCCCGGCTCGTGGCGGAGGAGACGGTCCGCTATTCCGCCGACGCGATCGGGCTCGCCACGGACCTGGCGAGCGCGCTCGTGCGCAAGGTGGGCGGGCAGGCCGAGGCCGCGGCGCGAAGGGTCCAGCCCCTCCAGGACCTGGAGCTCTCCGGCCCGATCGGCGGCAGGGCCGCGGCCGCCTTCGTGCTGCACAATCCGCACGACCGGCCGGCGGCGCTCGGCTTCGTGACCGGCCATTTCGCGGGTCCCCTGGGCAAGGAACCTCTGGGCGATACGGCGGCCACCGTGACGATCGAGCCCGCGCAGATGGAGCTCGCGGCCGGCGCGGCGCAGACGGTGACGGTCAGCGCGGTCCTCGACCCGGAGGTCTTCGAGCCGGGCGCCCGCTACACGGCCAATGTCGCCATCATGGGGTTCGACGACCTGGTGCTGCGGGTGCGGCTCTCGGTCCTGCCCGGCTAGCCCCGGCGGCAGGCATGGACCCGGTCGTCGCCATCGCCCACGCCCCCGGGGCCGACGCCGGGTCCCTGCTGGATCGCGCGCTGGAGCTCGCCGGCTTCCACGCGGCGATGGCGGAGCGGGTGGCGCAGGCCCTGTCCGCCAGGGGTGCCTGCTCGGCCGTCGTGGTCCCGGCCATGGACGCGTTCGCCGCCGACTCGCCCGCGGCGGCCGACCCCGCGCTGGTGGAACGCCTGCTGGACGTCCTCTTCGACCTGGGCGTGACGGACGCCGTCGTCGGCTCCACGCGCGCGACCGCGGCGCTCTGGCTGGAGAACCGCGACGTGTTCGTGGCCGCCGACCTCCTGGGCTATCGCTACGAGACGCCGGCGGGGCGGCCTTACGAGGTGGTCGACCTGGCCGAAGAGGTCCGGGGCGACGTCTTCCCCGCCTGGGGCGCGCTGGCCGGGACGCCGCTCTCCGGCGCCTGGCTCGACGCCGACCTGCGGCTGGTCGTGGCGGCGAACCGGACGGACGAGGACGACGGCTACGCCCTCTGCCTCTCGACGCTGCTCAGCGTCCTGCCGCTGACGGACAAGGACTACCACTACCGCTACCGCCGCGACGCCGGCGAGGTGACGGCCGAGCTCCTGGCCGCCGCGCCCCCGCACTTCGCCGTCGTCGACGCAGTAGTCAGCGCCCACGGCGCGGCCGGCGGCCGGGCGCCGCACGCCTTGCGGACCGACACCGTGATCGCCGCCTCCGACGCGGCGCTCGCGGACTACATCGGCGCGCTGAAGATGGGCCTGGACCCTTTCGTCTCGCCCCTGGCGGCGCCGTCGCTGCGGGCGGCGCGCCCGGCCGCAGGCACGCGCATCCTGGGGCCGCTGGAGGCCTGGCCGGGCTGGATCAACGTGGAGCCGGGCATGCTCGCGGCCGCGGCGGCGCGGCGCGGCTTCGTGACCGCGGACCGGGCGCTCCGGCCCGCGCTCCAGCAGGTGGACCGCGAGCTGTTCCCCTTCCGCCATCCCGCCAACGACTGGATGAACCGCACCTTCGCCCCGCTGGCGGGCGCAGGCGACGGCGGCGCCGACGGCGCGCGGCTGGTGGCGGCCGTGAACCTCCTGCTGGGCGAGGCCGAGCGGGCGGGGACGACCTGGGGCGTGCTGTTCGACAAGGACGCGCTGCGCCGGCGTGAGACGCGCCTGAACATCGACCCGGCGGCCGTGACCGACGCCGAGTACGACGCCCTGGCCGCGGACCTCTCGATCCAGGCCGAGCTGCTGCGCGGCGTGGCCGCCGACGCGCGGGGGCTGCGCTGGCGGTTCGACGACGGGGCGGTGCTGTTCGACGGCGCGCGGCGGTTCCCCGTCCCGTTCGACGCCTTCGCGGGCGCGGTCCCGATCCACCGCGCCATCCAGTTCATGAACGACTACGCCGGCGGCCGCGCGCTGGCGACCGGGCTCGATGCCGAGGGCCGCGTGGTCCGACAACTGGAGCGCAACCTCTACCTTCCGCAGCCCAACTACACGGCCGTCGGCGGCGGGATGGTCATCGACGTGACCAAGATCGAGACCGTCGAGTACGCGCCGCGCCGCCAGCGCATGTTCTGGAAGACCGTGAAGAGCGAGAACGGCTCGGCCGTCGTAGACGACGGGATCGTCACCTTCGAGGCCCTGGGCGAGGACACCCTGGTCACGATCTGGGGGCGCCAGCAGTTCCGCCTCCCGCCGCTGTGGGCCGCCCTGGACCGCGAGCTGGCGCCGGACGTGAAGCGGGCGCTGGTCGCCGACGCCTACCACCGATTCCTCGACCGCACCTTCGCCAACCTGGAGGCGGCGGCGGAGGGCCGGGACGTTCGGCTCGGCCGGTCCTGGAGCGACGCGTCCGAGGGCGAGCCCCTGCCGGTGGAGCAGGCGGCCGAGCTCCTGAAGCGGCTGCCGTCCGACGGGCGCTTCGACCTGGCGGGCGCGGTGAAGGCCCTGCTCAGGCCCCAGCCGGGATCGGCGCCGCAGCCGGTGCGGATCGACGCCGACGGCTTCCGCCATTTCGAAGCCGCGCCGGCGGCCGTCCCCTCGCCCCTCGGGACGGCGATGTCGGGCGCCCTGGAGGACCTGCGCCACGCCGCCTGGGTGGATGCGGGCGCCCAGTCATGAAGGCCCTCGTCCCATGAAAGCCCTCGTCACAGGCGCGAACGGGCTGATCGGGGCGAACCTCGTGCGCGAGCTGGTCCGCGGCGGGCACGAGGTCACCGGACTGGTGCGGCCGGGCGCGGCGCTCTCGGTGCTGGAGGGGCTCCCGCTGCGGCTTGCGGTCGGCGACGTGCTGGCGCCGGACTCGCTCGCCGGCGCCGTCGCGGGGCAGGAGGTGGTGTTCCACACCGCCGTGGCCTTCAGCTACTGGGGGCACGCGCCGGACGACCTGGCGACGACCGCCACCGACGGCAGCCTCAACGTGCTGGCCGCGGCCGCCGCGGCCGGCGTGCGCCGGGTGGTGATGACCTCCTCCTCCGTCACCCTGGGCGCGTCCTACCGCCCCGAGGTGCGCGACGAGGACGCCCGTGCGGAGGACGATCCCGGAGAGTCGGCATATGTGCTCGCCAAGATCGCCCAGGAGCGCGCCGCCCGGGAGGCCGCGGAGCGGCTGGGGATCGAGGTCGTCTTCGCCTGCCCCACCATGAGCGTCGGCGCCTTCGCCAATCGGCTGGGGCCGTCGAACGGCGTGGTGACGAGCTATCTGGCCGATCCGTTCCGGCTCACCTGGGCCGGCGGCTGCAACATCGCCTCGGTTCGCGACGTCGCGGCGGGCCATGTCCTGCTGGCCCGGCGGGGCGAGCCCGGGGCCTGCTACGTGCTGGGCGGCGAGAACCTGACGTGGCGCGACATCCATTCGACCGTCGCCCGGCTCGCCGGCGCGCCGCCGCCGGCAGCGCAGGCGAGCGCCGTCGGCTGCTACGCCCTCGCCGTGGCCGAGGAGGCGCGCGCGCGGCTGACCGGCCGCCCGCCGCTGGCCACCCGCGCCCAGGCGCGGATGGTGGGCCGCTACTACTGGTACAGCCACGCCCGCGCCGCCGCGCTCGGCTATGCGCCCCGCCCGGCCCGCGCGGCCCTGGCCGACGCCGTGGCGTGGTTGTCCGCGTCGTCCCACGTCAGCCGGGAGACGCGCGCGGGGATGCGCCTGTCCCGCGAGGTCCACGCCGCCCGCCTGGCGCGGCAGACGGAGGAGCGCGCGCTCCTCCAGGGAGCCCCGGCGTGAAGGACTTCCGCTGCCTCGTCGGCGTGCGGCAGCCGGCCCGGCCGCTGGCCGCCGCCGTCCGCGACCGGATCGGCCAGGTCGCCGGCCAGTTGGAGCAGGTGGAGCACATCGTCACCGTCTCCCGCCTCGACCGGCCCGACGGGGGCGTGGCGCTCGTCAACGAATGGCGGGTGAACCCCGACGTGCCCCCCGCGCTGCAGCACCTGGTCACGCCCGACATGCTGGGATGGCTCGACCATTCCGAATGGGAACCCGGCCTGGGCGCGTGCCGCTGGCGCATCGAGCCCTTCTTCATGCGCGAGGCGATCCGGTGCGACGGCGTCACCCGGTTCGAGCCGGCCATGGGCGGCCGCGGCGCCCGCGCCGCGTTCGAGGGCCGGCTCGACATCGACCCCTCCGCCCTCTCCACCGTGCCGATGAGCTGGCGCGCGCCGGCCTCCCTGGCCGTGGAGTTCCTGATCGGCACGCTGATCCCGCGCAACTTCCGCAAGACGGTGGAGGCCGTGGCCGGCCTGCTGGAAACCGGGGGTCAGCCCACGAGCGCCCCGTGATGGAAGCCCAGCCGCGGGTCCGCGAGCGGCGGCATCCCGGGCACGAACTCCTGGATGTCGGGCATGGGCGCCCGCAGCCGGATGCGGTTCGAGGGATAGTCGTAGACGGTGATGTGGTTCAGGCCCCGGTTGGCCGTGAACAGCAGACGCTGATCCCTGGAGAGCTGGCACGCGTAGACCGAATCCAGCAGCGAGAAGCGGCTGATCCGCAGCGCGCCCAGGATGTGCTGGAAATTGCCGAACACGTTCCCGCGGGCCAGCACGTCATAGGTCTGGGTCGCGATCTCGCGGGGGCGTCGGGCCAGGGCCTCGGCGTCGGGCTTCTCGTCGATCAGCCGGTGGCGGGCGAAGGTCTCCAGCTCGAGGAACAGGATCGACTGGCTGGCCCCGTTGCAGAAGATCAGTTCGCGGTCCGAGATGGCGATGTCCGAGTTGATGTGCGCCGGCGTCTCGCGGCCGGTGGCCCAGTGGCGACGCACCTGCTTGGTCTCGGCGTCGATCTCGAACACATACTCCTTCAGGAACGCCATGCCCCACTCGTGGTAGTCGACCCGGTCGAGCGGCGCGGTGCGGAACGAGACGGCGTAGAAGACCTCATCGCGGGGATGGGTGAGGACGTGCCAGCAGGTGGCCGGCAGCCTGATCACGCTGACCTCGCCGGTGCGCATGTCGCGCACGCCGACGTGGCGGGCCTCGCCGCGCCGGCCGCGGCTGGGGTCGTCCATCGCCCCGTAGCAGAGGTGGCGGCCCGAGGCGGTGAGCTTCATGGCGTGGGGCAGGAACACCCCGTGCGGCTCCAGCCGCTCGGGATTTTCGAGGTCGTCCAGCGAGAAGCGCCAGAAGTGGCGCCCGATCGCCGTGACGAACGTCCGGTCGTCCAGCCAGGCGAGGTGGGTCGAGCCCTGCAGCGAAGTGTGGGGCGTCTCGAAGCGCAGGGTCGAGATCCGCGCCCGCTCCTCCAGGGTCTCCGCGTCGAAGAAGAGCAGGTGCTGGCCCGCGTTGCCGAGGAAGCCGACGCGGCCCGAGGGGTCGACGGAACAGGCGTGGCCGGCGGCGACGCCGTCGTAATACTTCACCTTCCAGGCGAAGCGTTCGCTCTGCGGGTCGTAGAGGAAGAGGCACATCCCGGCCATGCCCTCCAGCCCGTTCGCGCCGTTGCCGTCGAGCGCCACGAAGAAGGCGTAAGGATAGCCCCGCATGCGACCCCAGAATGCTCGCGCCGGTAGGGATCTTAGCGCAAGCTTCTCAACCTGGCGACGTATCAGCGCGGGATCGTCCTTAACGGGAGGATCGCGCCTCGTCCGGCGCTTCCGGTGGTTTTGACGGTGTTCTCAGGTCAACTGGGGTCAGGCTGGAAAAGCCGCATCTTTACACGACGATCAGGCCGCAGCGGTGGCGACCGCCCGCCCCCGATGCGCCTTCGTCCTGAGGTGGCGAAAGGTCGGGCGACGGGCGCGGTGGGGCTGCGGGTTGAAGGTGTTGTAGATCGGGCCGCGAGTGACCAGGAACCTCTAGGCTGAGCCCTGGGACTTGAACTTCTGCGGCTTCCGTTCCCATCTTCGAATCGCCGGGTGGGAGTTCTCCGCCCGGTGGATAGCCACTCCCCGCCCCAGGTTCTCTCCGTGGTCCGAATTCGGAGACGGGTTAGCGTTTACCTGCCCCCACCGCCACCTGGTCTGGCAATCCGCCTCTTCTTCGTCTGCTATTCCCTGAAGCGCGCCGCCTGCTTGATCGAGCCGCCGGGCCAGGCCTGAGCGCGATTAGCCGGCGGTCAGCGGGAGAGGCCGGCGCGCAGGCGGGTCAGGCCCGAGGCCAGGGCGTCGGGGTCGATGCCGAAGCCGAGGCGGATGCGGCCCGGGGCGCCGAAGAATTCGCCGGGCGCCACCAGGACGTCGAAGTCGGCGAGCAGGCGGCGGGCCAGGGCGCGGGTGTCGGGCCACCCGGGGACCCGCGGGAAGTACATGCAGCCGAAAGACGGCGCATCGCCCTCCAGAAGGCCCGCGCCGACGAGGGCGGCCGCCTCGCGCTCCATCACCGGCCGGCTCCGGCCCAATACGTCCTGCCAGTGCGCCTCGAAGGCCTCGGGAGCTTCGAGGACGTGGGCGGCGACCGCGTGCGAGAGCTTGGAGACGCCCATGTCGCCGTCGGGGGCCGAGCGGCGGATGCGGTCGATCAGGGCCGCGTCGCCGGCCATCCAGCCGAACTTCAGCGCGAACAGGCCGAAGACCTTGGTCAGGCTGGAGACCGTCAGGATGTTGGCGGCCAGGGTGGCGGCGGGCGCCGGCGTCGGCGTGACGAAGTCGGCGTAGACCTCGTCGACGATCAGGACCGCCCCGACGCGGCCGATGGCGGCGGCCAGGGCGGCGAGGTCCTCGGGCGGCAGGCGCGCGCCGCTCGGGTTGTGCAGATTGGTGATGAGGACGGCGCGGGTGCGCGGCGTGAGCCTGGCGCGGAACGCATCCAGGTCGACGCGGTAGTCGGGTGCGATGCGGGTGAAGGCGGCGACGCGCGCCCCGGCGTCGACGGCGAGCTTGCCGAGGATATCGAAGCCGGGCCGCTCGACCAGCACCTCGTCGCCAGGGGTCACGAACGCTTTCAGGGCGAGGGTGATCGCGCCCGTCGCGCCGGTGGTGGCGACGATCTGCTCGGGAGCCAGGCCGTAACGGCGGGCCACCGCCTCGATGGCGTAGCGGTTGCCGTCCGCGAAGACGCTGACGTAGCGCGACGTCAGCTCGTCGGAGAAGGCCGTGCGCACCACCTCGATCAACTGGCCGGTGGGCTCGGGCGTGGTGCTCTCGAACAGGATGGCGACTTCGGGCCGGGCGGCCTTGATGCGCATCGCGGCGCGGACGAAGTCGGCATAGGACGGCGCATCGAACAGGTCGGGAGACGCAGCGCCGGGCTGCGCGGACGCCGCGCCTTTCGATTGCACCGGATTCAAGGCAGTTCCCTAAGCGTCCCCCGCCCGCGCTTCGGCAGGCTCCATCTAGCTTAGGCAAGGACGGCGGACTTTCTTTGCGAATTCACCTGCGGGTTGCGGAGATCGCGGGGCGGCTATTCGCCGGGCGGTGGCGCGGCGCATAACTCATGCGCCGGGTGTCGGGCGCCGGCTGCGACGCGGTCGCCCGCGGCGCCTGTCGCGCTGACATTGCAAAGAAAATCCGCAGGCGCGCGGCTAGGCTTTGCGCCAACGTCGGGAGGGGACCTGATGACCGAACGCTGGATCGCACCCGCCATCGCCGCCTGCCTGGCGCTGGCGTCGCCGGGGTGGGCCGCCGCGCAGGCGCCCGCGGAAGCCGCCGCCGTGCGCGCGCCGCGGGTGGCGGTGACGAAGCATGAGGGCGTGTTCAACGGCGAGAAGGTGAAGTTCACCGCGACCGTCGCCGAGGTGTTCCTGAACGACGCGGCGGGCCGGCCGGCGGCGGCCGCGACGACCATCGCCTACGTGCGCAACGGGGTGAAGGATCCGGGCGCCCGGCCGGTGATCTTCCTCTTCAACGGCGGACCGGGCGCGTCGTCGTCGCCGCTGCACATGAGCGCGCTGGGCCCCTACCGGCGCGGGCCGGCGCCCCCCGGCGACCGCTCGGGCGGCGGGTGGATCCCCAACACTGTGAGCCCTCTCGACGCGGCGGATCTGGTGTTCATCGACCCGGTCGGCACCGGCTTCTCGCGGCCGTTCCCGGGGACGAACCCCCAGCGGTTCTACTCGGTCTCGGGCGACGCGCAGGCGGTGAAGACGGTGATCGCGACGTGGCTGAAGGCCAACAGGCGCGAGACCTCGCCGCGGTTCCTGATGGGCGAGAGCTACGGCACCACGCGGGCGGCCAACATCGCGCGGATCAGCCAGGACCTGCCCTTCGACGGGGTGATGCTGGTGGCGCTGTCGGGCGAGGTGAGCGGGCGCGAGATGCCCTACGTCGTGGCGCTGCCGACCATGGCGGCGGGGGCCTGGTATCACCAGAAGATCGACCGGGCGGGACGCAGCGTGGACCAGGTGTTCGCCGAGGCGCTGGACTTCGCGCGCACCGATTACCTGGAGGCGCTGGTCGAGGGCGGCAGCCTGCCGGCGGAGAAGAAGCGCAGGATCGCCGAGCGGATGTCGGGGCTGATCGGGCTGCCGGCCGACCTGATCGTCGAGAAGGACCTGCGGCTCTCCAAGAACGACTGGATGTTCAACATCCTGAAGGACAGGACCCTGCGCACGGGCCTGCTGGACGTGACGGTGACCGCGCCGCTGGAGCCGGGGCAGGACGGGGCGATCGACGACCCGGCGCTGGGCGTCGTGCCGAAGCGGGCGCCGGGCGCGCCGGCCGCGCCCCCGCCCAGCCCCGCGGCGCTGGGGGCGATCCCGAGTCCGGCGGTCGGTCGCTACATGATCGAGGCGCTGAAGTACCCGGCGGGCGACGAGCCGTATTACGGCGTGAACTTCGCGGTGAACGCGGCCTGGGACTACGAGCGGCCGCGCACGCCCGGCGGGGCGACGGGACCGAGTGCGTTCGAGGCGCTGGGGCAGGCGATGCGGGCGAACCCGAAGCTGCGGCTCTTCTGGGCGGCGGGCTACTACGACCTGACGACCCCGGCCTATTCGGGCCGCTACACCCTCGACCAGGCGGGCGTGCCGGCGGGCCAGCTCACGGCGGCCTATTTCGCCGGCCCCCACGGCGTCTACGACCACGACGAGAACAGGGCGCGGTTCGCGGAGTCGGTGAAGGCGTTCGTGACGAAGAAGCCTTAGCTCTCAAGGTGCGTTGGCGCGTCAGCGCCGCTTTGATTCAACCACAGAAAACACAGAAAACACGGAAGGCGGCGGACCGCGCGGTTCCTCTTCTGTGTCCTTCTGTGTTTTCTGTGGTTGTCTTGAGGGCGCCTGCGGCGCGCAGAGCCGGCTCTACTTCGTCGCGTCCCGGATCAACTCGCGGACGTCGTTGGAGAAGGCGGCGGCGGTGTCGCCGAGGTAGAGCATGTGGCCGCTTTCGTAGCGGCGGAGCGTGAGGCGGTCCTTCGGCAGCTTCGCGTCCTCGACGCTCTGTTCGGCGGTCGCGGAATGGGTGACGAGGTCGTAGTAGCCGCTGGCGACCAGCACACGCATCTTCTCGGTGCGGCGCATGGCGACCGCGAGGTCGGTGGCGAACGACTGGCCCTCGGGCACGCCGGCACGGTTCCAGTTCCACGAGGGCAGCAGGTCGCGCCAGACGATGGCGCCGTAGGGCCGGGCCATGTCGACCTTCAGGCTCTCGGCCTCCATCTGGTGGAAGGCGGCGAGGAAGCCCGGGACGTAGCGGCCCATGGCCGGGTCGTCGGCGACGGGATCGTTCCCGCTGCCGGCGGTGGGCAGGGTGTAGCGGCTGTCGTAGGCGCCCACCTGCAGGCCCTTGTCGGCCAGCAACATGCGGGAGAAGGCGCCTTCGTTGACGGTCAGCGCGCGATCGTAGGCGGAGGCCGGGAGACCGGTGTAGCCCGTGAGGCGGGCGACCAGGGCGGCGCGGTCGGCCGGGGTCAGCGTGCCGGCCGTGGCCTTCTTCAGGGCCTCGACGTAGTCGCCGCGGGCGAACGCCAGCACCTCCTGGTGGAAGGCTTCCAGGCTGCGGCCCTTGCGGTCGATCTTCTGGAAGTACCAGGCGGTGTCGGCCATGGCCGGGAGCGCCAACGCCTGGCGCAGTTCCGCCGCGCCGGCCTCGCCGCCGGCGTTGCGGGCGCCGAGCGTGGTGCCGAGCAGGATCACGCCGTTGAGGGTGATCCCGCGCATGTAGCCGACGTACATCGGCCCGCCCATCAGCGCGCGGGGCAGGATGGCGGCGCGGACAGAGCCGTAGCTCTCGCCCATGACGAACTTGGGGGCGTTCCAGCGCTTGTGCTCGGTGAGCCAGAGCTCGATGAACTGGGCGGTGGCGTCGGCGTCCTCGTCGACGCCCCAGAAGTCGGCGGTGGAGCCCTTGCCGATGGGCCTGGAGTAGCCCGTGCCGACCGGATCGATGAAGACGAGGTCGGCGACGTCGAGCACGCTGTGCGGGTTGTCGGCGACGCCGAAGGGCGGGGTGTTGGACGGGTTCACCTCACGGTCCAGCACCACGCGGCGCGGCCCGACGGCGCCCATGTGCAGCCAGAGCGACGAGGAGCCCGGCCCGCCGTTGAACACGAACAGCACCGGGCGGTTCGGATCGCCCGGGCCGTCCTTCAGGTAGGTGTAGGAGAAGATCGAGCCGATGGGGTCGGCGGCGCGGCTGTAGAGCCAGGTCTCGCCGGCGATGGCGGTGTAGGCGATGCGCTGCTTGCCGACCGTCAGCACATGCTTCGTGACGAACCGTTTCGGCGCGGGCAGCGGCTCGACCGGTCCCGCAGGATAGGCCCGCGACATCGGAATGCCCGGTGGTCCGGAATTGGGCGGGCCGCCCGCCGCCGGGGCCGGGGGGCTGACCGGGGCGGGCGGAGCCTGGGCGAACGCCGGCGCGGCGCTCGCCAGCAGGGCGGCGATCAGAGAGAGGGATTTCACGCGGGCGGGGCCTTGGGCAGGACTTCGAGCAGGCGGTCGATGTCGTTCATGTCGTTGAAGGCGGCGACCGAGACACGGAAGCGGTTGGCGCTGACGGTGATGCGCACGTCGCCCTTGTCGAGGAGGTCGCCCAGCTTGGCGCGGGCGTCCTTCAGCGCGAAGGCGACCAGGGGGCTGCGGCTGTCGTGCGGCGTCATCGGCTGGTAGCCGCGGCGGCGCAGTTCCGTCTGGACGGCGGCCAGCATGGGTTTTCGGTGCTCGACCAGGGCCGGGACGCCGACCTGGCGGATCCAGCCGATGGAGTGCTCGAGCTGGACGACGCCGGTCCATGAGGTGGTGCCCATGGCGAACTTGCCGTCGGTCCCGGCGGCGTAGCCGTAGTCGGCGGGCGTGAGCCCCTGCGGGTCGTACGGAAAGACGTGGGTGACGAACCGGCCGCCCACCTGGTGGTAACCCCACCACGGGCGAGCGACCTTCTCCTGGCTCTCCTTGCGCACGTAGAGGAAGGCCAGGCCGAAGTCGCCCATCAGCCATTTGTAGGAAGACGAGGCGGCGAAATCGACGCCGGCGGCGCGCAGGTCGAGCGGCGTGGAGCCGGCGCCGTGGACGATGTCGGCGTAGACCGGCGCGCCGTGCGCGTGGGCGATGTCGCAGACGGTCTTGAGGTCGTGCTCGAAGCCGTTGGTGGTGGAGATGTGGCTGACGGCGACCAGCACCGTCTTGTCGTTCACGGCGGCCTCGAGGGCCTTCATGTCGATGCGGCCCTCGGCGGTCATCGGCAGCATGACGACGTCCATGCCGGCCTTGGCGAGTTCGCCGTAGGTGTAGAACGAGCCGAAGAAGTGGAGCGCGTCGGTGACGATGCGGCCTCCGGCCTTCGGGAAGCCCAGCGCCTTCAGCACCAGGTTCTCGCCCATGGTGGTGGACTGGATGAAGGTGAGTTCGTCGGGCGCGGCGCCGACGAGCGCGCCGAAGCCTTCGAGGACGGCCTTCTCCTTGGCGTCCATGGAGTAGCCAGTCCAGCGGCCGTCGCGGGTCTTGTAGCGGAGGTACTCCTCCAGCGCCGCACGGGCGCCGAGCGGCATCGGATGGGTCGAGCCCGAGTCCAGGTAGACGTAGGGCATCCTGGCGAAGGACGCCTTGGCCGGGAGCGCGGGCGCGGCGATCGTCTGCGCCGCGGCCGCCGCCGGCGCAGCCGCCGCGGCGGTCACGAGCGCTCTGCGGGTGAACTTCATCCTCGCCTCCCCTGAACGTGATGCTAGCGGCGCACGGCCGGTTTGTTCATTCGAAGTTGGCGAGGTGCTTCCGCAGCGTTGGAAAATTTATCCAAGACGCGTCTCACCTCCCCCGCGAAGCGGCGGGAGGGGGACCGCTCGCCGAGCGTAGCGAAGAGCGAGTGGTGGAGGGGGCAAGCCTCAGGCTCGGCGGATTGATCGGCTGTGTTCGGCGCGGAGGATGGGGCTCGCCCCCTCCACCATCCGCTCTGCGCCCGACTACGCCGGGCTCGGCGGACGGTCCCCCTCCCGCCGCTGCGCGGGGGAGGTGAGGCCTTCTCAGCGGAACTGCCGCGCTGTAAGCGGGACGGCGAGGGTGCTCTTCTGGGCGGAGAGGGTGACGATGGAGCGGACGTCGGTGACGCCCGGCAGCTTCAGCAGCACCGAGAAGATGAAGTCCTGATACCAGGTCACGTCGGGGGCCAGGATCTTCATCATGGCGTCCATCTCGCCGAAGACCGTCCAGCACTCGAGGATCTCGGGGATGGCGTTGATCTGGCGGTAGAAGCTGGCGCGGTCTTCCTCGCTGAGCGTGGTCATCTTCACCTGGGCGAAGATCTGCATCTTGAAGCCGACGCGCTCGGGGTCGACGACGGCGACGACGGCCTTGATGTAGCCTTCCTCGCGCAGCCGCTGGATGCGCCGCCAGCAGGGCGATTGCGACAGGCCGACACGCTCGGCCAGCTCTCCCGTCGAGAGCGAGGCGTCCTTCTGCATCAGTTCGAGGATCCTGATGTCGATGGCGTCCAGCGCCGCCGGCATAGACGTGTCTTTCATTCGGGCCATGCGCGCATAGCGGATGCGCAGGCGGCCGCTGTCAAGGAACGGCCGCGTCGCCGAACCGGGCTTTGACGAACTCCGGCGAGATGCATTGCCCATGCGCGGCCTGCCGGGCCGCCGCATAGTCAATGTGTGTCGAACCGGCAAAGGTTCGAAGAACGAAAAGAAAAACCGGACCCTCCCGCCTACCGTTCCGGCAAGGCGGAGCCTGGGCGTGTCGGGGCGTAAGACACCGGCGTCGGGGCGGACTTGCGGGGGATAGAATGAGCTCGATTTCGGTTCGTGGGCGGATGCTCGCCTCGACGGTTCTGGGTGGCCTGGCGCTGATCGTGGCAGGGGCGGCGCAGGCGCAGGCCTCGACGGAGGCGCAAGGCTCGGAGGTGGGGGAGGTCATCGTCACCGGCTCCCGCATCAAGCGGGCCGAGACGACGACGGCGGCGCCCGTCGCGGTGGTCGATGCGCAGACGCTGACCGACCGCGGCTTCGTGCAGCCCGGCCAGGCGCTGAACCAGATCACCGCGAACATCCCGTCGATCCCGATCGCCGCGGGCAGCGGCTCGGCGGCCGGCAACGGCCAGCAGTATCCGAACCTGTTCGGCCTGGGGCCGGGTCGCACGCTGACGCTGGTGAACGGCCGGCGGATGGTCACTTCGTCGTCGGGACAGTTCAACATCAACGCACCGGGTCAGGGCGACCGCGTGGTCGACACCAACATCATCCCGGGCGGCCTGATCAAAAGGATCGACGTCGTGCAGGCGGGCGGCGCCGCCGTCTACGGCTCGGACGCCATCGCCGGGGTGGTGAACTACGTCCTCAAGGACGATTTCGAGGGCGTGGAGCTGGACGCCCAGTACGGCGAAAGCACGCGCGGCGACTATCCGGTGAGCAGCCTGCGCGGCACCTTCGGCAAGAACTTCCTGGAGGGCCGCGGCAACGCGGCGCTGGACCTGGAGTGGTCGAGGACCCGGCCGCTGCTGGACTACGACCGCCCGCGCTCGAACCTGGGCCGCGTGACGGTGGCGAACGCCGCCAACACCTCGAACAGCGACGGCATCCCGGCCACGCGCGAGAACTTCAACACGCGCTTCACCAGCTTCAACTACAATGGCCTGCTGTTCACGCCGGCTGCGGCGCCGTTGACCAACTTCATCTACGCGATCGGCGGCGTTCCGCAGCAGTTCAACGCGACGGGCAATGCGCTGATCCCGTACAGCATCGGCGTGCCCGGCGGCATCCCGTTCTCGTCGGGCGGCGACGGCCTGCCCTATCAGGAACTGGCGACGCTCTACGTCGGCATACAGCGCTTCAACGCCAACTTCGTCGGCCACTACGACATCACCGACCGCATCAAGCTGTCGGCAGAGGTGTCGTGGGCGCACGTGAAGAGCCGCGACCCCTACGCCAACCTCCAGTCCAATACGGTGCTGAACAACGCCGAGAGCGGCGCCGGCGCGATCCCGATCGCGCGGACCAACCCGTATCTGGACGCCGTGCGCGCACAGGTTCCGGTCGGCGGGACGCCGCTGTTCCTGTCGAAGGCGTGGAGCGACATCCTCTACACCCGCGAGGGCGTCTTCGAGACCGACACCGCCCGCGCCGTGCTGGCCCTGGACGGCGACTTCGACGTCGGCGAGCGCAACTTCTACTGGAGCCTGTCGGCCAGCCACGGCGAAACCGATGGCGCCCAGCGTGGCTACGCCGTCTGGCAGACGCGCTTCAATAACGCCCTGCAGGCGGTGCGCAACGCGGCCGGCCAGATCGTCTGCGGCATCAACGCCGACGCCTCGACCGCCAACGACGACCCGGCCTGCGTGCCGATCAACCCGTTCGGCCAGGGCAATGTGACCCAGGAAGCCCGCAACTACGTCAACGTCCTCCAGGGCCAGGACTACCTCAACACCCAGGACGACTATCTGGCGAGCCTGGGTGGCGACGTCCTCACCCTGCCGGCCGGCAAGGTGAAGTTCAGCGCGACCTATGAGCATCGCCGCGAAAAGGCGAAGTTCGTGCCGCTGACGGCCAACCAGCGCGGCCTGATCGGCTCGCAGGTGCCGCAGCAGGCGACGGGCGGCCGGTTCCACACCGACGAATTGTCGGGCGAACTGCTGGTCCCGATGGTCGGCGGCGACTTCACCCTGCCGTTCGCCAAGGCGATCGAGCTGGACGGCTCGTACCGCTATGTCGACAACTCGCTGGCCGGCAAGGAGGACGTCTGGGGCGTCGGCGGCCGCTGGGAGATCGTGACCGGCGTGACGGCCCGCATCTCGCGCAGCCGCAACTTCCGCGCCCCGACGCTGGATCAGCAGTTCGCGCCGGTGCGCACAGCGCTGGGCAACGTGGGCCAGGACCCCTGCGACTTCCGCTACATCGCCAACGGCCCTGCGCCGGCGACGCGGCGGGCCAACTGCGTGGCGCTGTTCGCGGCCAACCCCGGCTACGGCAATCTGGCGACCTTCCAGAACAGCTCGTCGAACTTCTCGACGGCGCTGGTGACGTCGGGCGGCAACCCCAACCTGAAGAACGAGATCTCCAACACCCTCACGTTCGGCGTGGTGCTGCAGCCGCAGTTCATCCCGGGGCTGACGATCGTGGCCGACCGGATCGAGGTGGATCTGCGCGACGGCCTGTCGGCCTTCACGCCGGTGAACTTCCTGGAGACCTGCTACGACGCCGCGCCGCAGCCGAGCGACGTGTGCGCGACCTTCACGCGCGACGCGACCGGCAATGTGATCACGGCGCGCCAGACCACCTTCAACGCCGGCAAGATCACCTACCGGGGCGAGACCTACAACATCAACTACGTCTTCCCGGTCGGCCGGTTCTTCGACGACGCCGACTATGGCGAGGTGGAGCTGAACCTGTCGGCGACCCACACGGCCAAGCTGGTCACATCGGTCACGGGCTTCGACCGCTCGCGGACCGACAACACCGTGGCCCAGCCCGACTGGGTGGCCAACTTCGACGCCCGCTACCGCTACGGGCCGTTCCGGCTGAGCTACCAGATGATCTATCTCGACAAGGTCTTCTTCGCGCAGAACGCCTCGATCGAGTCGACGCCGGTGCCGGTGATCAAGGAGAACATCCGGCACAACCTGTCGGCCCAGTACACCTGGGAGAACTACACGCTGCGCGGCGGCGTGGTGAACCTGACCGACGAGGAGCCGTCGTACCCGACCCGCAGCTACGGCGACATCCTGGGCCGGCAGTGGTTCGTGGGCCTCAAGGCGAAGTTCTAGCCTCACAACGCGGTCCGACCCTACTCTCTCCAGGATCGCGCCGCTTTGGGCGGCGGCCACCCCACGGCCGCCGCCCGATTTCTTTGGAGTGTCCATGCCGGAACGCGCAGGAGGTCTGACCGTCTTCAGCGCCGAGGACGTGCGCGCGCGGCTGACGTACGAGGCCGCGATCCCGGTGGTCCGCGAGGCGATGATCGCGCTCTCGGACGGGCGCGTGCGCCAGTTGCTGCGCAGCTTCATCGGCGTGGGCGAGGGACGGACATTTGCGATCATGCCGGCGTCGCTGGGGGAGCGGGCGGCGTTCGGCGCCAAGCTGGTCAGCGTGTTCACCGAGGACGGCAAGAAGGCGCACGAGGGTGTCGTGGTGCTGTTCGACGGGCAGGCAGGGCGGCCGGTCTGCATCGCCGACGCGGGCGAGGTGACGGCGATCCGAACCGCCGCGTCGAGCGCGGTGGCGACGGATGCGATGGCGCGCAAGGACGCCTCGGTGCTCGCGGTCTGCGGGACCGGGCGGCAGGCGTGGGGCCACGTGCTGGCGATCGCCCAGGTGCGCCGGCTGAAAGCCGTCCATGTCTGGAGCCGCGACCCGGGCATGAGCGTCGACTTCGCGCGGCGGGTGACTGACGCGACGGGGATCGCGGCGCGGGGGTTCCCTGAAGCCGAGACCGCTGTGGCGGAGGCCGACATCGTCTGCACGGTGACGGCGGCGGCCGATCCGATCCTGCTGGGCGCCTGGATCGGGCCCGGGACGCACGTCAACGTCGTGGGCTCCAGCGGGCCGGGGCAGGCCGAGGTGGACGCCGAGCTGATGGCGAAGTCGCGGTTCATCGTCGACCACCGCGAGCACGTGCTGGCCCACGGCGGCGAGTTCCTGCGGGCGAAGGCGGCGGGGATCGTGGGCGACGACTGCATCGTCTGCGAGATCGGCGAGGTGCTGGCGGGCGCGGCGGCGGGCCGGACGTCGGACGCCGAGATCACCGTCTACAAGTCGCTGGGCCACGCCGTGCAGGATCTGGCGGCGACCGCCTGGCTCCATGGGACCCTCTGAGATGCGCCTCGCCCTCGCGGCCCTCGCCGCCCTGTTCGCGACGTCCCCGGCCGCGCAGGCGCCGACGCCCGCGCCTCCACCGCCGTCGTTCGAGGTGACGCTGAAGCCGTCAGCGATGGACCAGGCCGCGGGCACGGGCTTCGTGGACGTGACGCTGAAGCTCCCGAGCTTCGACGCGGGCGCCGGCGCGCCGCTGCT
This sequence comes from Phenylobacterium sp., assembly GCF_019636135.1. Lineage (GTDB taxonomy): Bacteria > Pseudomonadota > Alphaproteobacteria > Caulobacterales > Caulobacteraceae > Phenylobacterium. The sequence continues at coordinate 63,949 of NZ_JAHBYD010000021.1, read as the reverse complement.
GACCCTGCCCATCGTCATCGCCAACACCGACACGGTCACAAACACCATGACGGGCCTCGTCGCGACCGACGCCGAGGGGGCGGTGCCGCTGGTGGTGCGGGACGATCCGGCAGCCATCGCCTATTCGCGGCACTGGTCGGCCGGCCGGGCGGTGAAGGGCGACCTGGTGGTCCGCTACCGCGCGCCCGTGGACAACACGCCGCCGGCCCGCGGCTCGGGCCCGCCCTACAGCCTGCGCACCGAAGGTGGCGGCGTCTCGGGCGTCGGCAACACCTTCATCCTGACGCCGGAGGGCGCGCGGCCGTACCGCACGGTGCTGCGCTGGGACCTCTCGGCGCTGCCGAAGGGTTCGACGGCGATGTCGAGCTTCGGCGAGGGCGACGTGGAGCTGGCGCCCGGCGCGCCGCTGCGGCTGCTCTCGGCGCTCTACATGGCCGGGCCGATGCACCGCTCGCCCGCGGTGGTGAAGCCGACCGGCTTCTCGGCCGCCTGGCTGGGCGACCTGCCGTTCGATCCGAACCCGCTCATGACCTGGGCGGGCGAGCTGCACCACTGGATGAGCGGCTTCTTCAAGGACCCGTCTGAGCCGCCCTATCGCGTGATCCTGCGCTTCAATCCGATCAACGCCGGCGGCGGCGCGGCGCTCACCAACTCGTTCCTGCTGACCTGGGGCGCGACGGCGAAGGACCCGGAGAAGCTCAAGGGCACGCTGGCGCATGAGATGATCCATACCTGGACCGCCACGGGCCTGGGCGGCCAGTGGTACGGCGAGGGGATCGCGGTGCACTACCAGGCGCTCCTGCCGCTGCGGGCCGGGATGATCGGGCCGGACGACTTCCTCGAGGATCTGAACGACACCGCGCGGCGCTATTACACCAACGCGCTGAACGACACGCCGGACAAGGAGGTGGGCCCGCGGTTCTGGGAGGACACCCGGATCCGGACGCTGCCGTACGATCGGGGCGCGATGTACTTCGCGGTGCTGGACGGCAAGATCCGCCGCGCCTCGGGCGGCAAGCGCAGCGTGGACGACCTGATCGTCGAGATGGTGCGCAGGAAGCGCGTGGGCGAGCCGATCGACGAGGCGGCCTGGCTGGCGCTGATGACGAAGGAACTCGGTCCGGCCGGGCCGGCGCTGCACGCGGACATGCTGGCCGGCAAGCTGATGCTGCCGGAGAGCGGCGACTTCGGGCCGTGCTTCGCGCGCACGACGGGCAGGTTCCGCCGCTTCGACCTGGGCTTCGAGCCCAAGTCGCTGGTGGGCGACGTGAAGAGGATCCGGGGCCTGATCGCAGGGTCCGAGGCCGACAAGGCGGGCCTCCGCAACGGCGACGTCGTCACCTACTCCGTGGCGATGGACAGCGTGCAGGGCGACCCCGCACGCCGGCTCACCCTGAACGTGACCCGCGACGGCAAGACGTTCCCGATCACCTACCTGCCCCGCGGCGAGACGGTCGACGCCTGGCAGTGGAAGCGGGTCGCAGGCGTCCCCGACGGCCGCTGCGCCTACTGACGGGACGGCGGGATGGCGCAGGCCTTGGCGCCCCGCTTCAGGCGCCACTTGTACTGCGTGACCGGCGCCCCGCGCGTCGTGAAGCTGATGGGCGTGACGCGACCTTCGCGCTCCACTTCGACGGTCACGGTGGGCGCCAGGACGAAAGACGGCGTGCTGTGCAGGTTCGAGCGTTCGGCGCCGCGCCAGCGCAGGATGCGGTCGCCTTCGCGCAGACCGGCCTGTGCGGCGGGACTGCCGGCGGCCAGGCCCATTACGGTGTAGGGCTCGATGATCAGCGACCGGTCGGCGAAGCCGAGGCCGGCCTGCGCGCGGCTCAGCGTCCGGCGTTGGAGGCACGGCCCGAACGCGTCCGACGCCGGCACGATCAGCTCGCCGGCCAGCATGCGTTGGAAGTCGGCGACGCCGGCCTCGCCGAGTTCGGCGCGGATGAGGTCACGCCAGCGCGCCTCGTCGTAGCCGCGGCCGTCGCGGCGGCTCTGCACCATGGCGAGGACCAGATCGTCCAGCGAGCGCCGGCCGCCGGATGCCGCGCGCACCTTCGCGTCGACGTCGGCGAAGTAGATCATGCCGCGGTTGTAGGGCAGGAGCTGCACGAGGGAGTCGCGCCAGTACTCGGCCGGGATGGCCGCATTCGGGAGCCGGTTGCGCGGGTTGCCGTAGTAGGCGTCCGTCATGGTGCGGACTTCCTCGGCGTAGTCGGCCGGGCTCACCAGGCCGGCGCGCAGCGGCAGCCGGATCTTGTAGATCTCGGCCAGCCCCTCGCCGAACCATGAGCTGACGCCCGGCGGGCCCTGCAGGCTGCCCACGAAGTGGTGGAACATCTCGTGGGTGAACATGAAGCGCATGGCCGCCTCGGTCCGCCCTGCCGTGCCGTACTCGATGACGAAGGCGTGGTCGGTGGCGACGCCGGCGTCGCGGGCGTTCGGGAACGGGCGGCCGAAGATGAAATAGGGTCGCGCGTCGGCGTCGCCGAAGAAGGTCCTGAGCTCGGCGTAAGACCGGCTGCTCCACGCCATCGTCGCCGGGGCGTCGAAATTCGGGCGGCCGATCCAGAAGGCGGCGAACGGGGCCGCGCCGTCGGCGCGGTAGAAGCCAAGATTGCCGGCGATGAACTGGGCCGACATCAGGCGGCTCACCGGGCCTTCGGTCGAGACGTCGCCGAGGCCCAGGTTGGAGACGCCGATGGCGCCGGGCGGCAGGTCCCAGCGCACTTCCAGGCGGTAGGTGCGGGCGTCGGTCGGCAACAGCAGGAACGTCGCGCCCCCGCCCGCGAAGCCGCCGTCGAGCCCGCGCAGGTCGAACGACGGGCCGACCGGGCGGGGCGTCATCGCCTGCACGATCCCGGCCGTGTAGCGCAGGCGGATGTCGCCCTTGGAGGCGCGCGCGGCGACGACGAGCCGCTGGCCGCCGAACCCGGAGCCGTCGTTCGCGCCGAGCGTCACCGTCACGGGCAGCGGCCCGAGATCGTCCTCGGCGGCGATGTCGGCGGAGGCGTAGGGCTGGCCCGGGATGCTGGCGATCTGGGCTGCGACCTGGAGGAACGGGCGGTCGGCCGCCGCGGTCAGCCCGGAGATGACGCTGGTGACCTCCAGCCGGTCGGGGGTCGTTCCGATCGGCTTGAGGGTGACGCGGATCGCCGGGCGATCCTGCGCCGCCGCCGGCGCGGCGAGGGCGAGCGCGACGCTGGCGGCCAGACCGGCGAGCTTCACGCCTACTGACCCGAGATCAGCGTGCGGATGTGGCCGGCCAGCGAGGTGCGGGCGGCGGCGTCGCGGTACATCATGTGGCCGCCGGCGTAGCAGCGGAAGCTGACGGCGGCCTTGAGCGGCGGCGGCAGGTTCCTGGCGGTCTCCATCGCGCCCGCGCAGTTGCCCAGCGAGTCGTAGATGCCCTGGGCGACCAGCACCTTCAGCTTCGGGTTCAGGGCCACGGCCTCGACCGTCCCCGGCAGCGGCGGGCCGAGCTGCGGCGGCCCGGCGCCGGTGCGCACGGCCTCGGCGTAGGCGGCGTCGTACTCGGCCTTGGTGACGGGGCCGGTCGCATAGTTCCAGCGGGCGCCGACGGGTTGCGGGGCCTTGCCGGTGGGGAGGTAGCCGTCCTCCAGGCGCTCCAGGCCGACGTAGGGCAGGTCGGTGCGGTAGCCGAGGTCCTGGGCGAAGTAGCGCAGCAGGAGCGGCGCGCGGGGTTCGCCTTCACCCCCCTCACCTTGAGGGCGCCCTGAGATGCGCATGTCGAAGGTGTCGAGCGTCTTGCCGGGGACCAGCGTGGTGCGGAACTGGCGCGGTGTGACGGCCAGCGTCTTGCGGTCGATGGCGTCGGCGGGGAGGCCGATGTGGGTCGCCAGGCCCTGCGCGATCTGCTCGCGCTCGGCGTCGGTGAGCGCGTCCCTGCGGCGGAGCGCCGGGATGTAGGTCTCGCGGACCCAGGCGTCGGCGGCCTTCAGGGCGTCGGCCTCGGCCTTGGTGGCGAGCTTGCCGTGGAAGACCGCGGTGGCGGGCAGGTTGACGAGGCGCAGGGCGCCGACGTCGCCGGCGGTGGTCCAGTCGTCCTTCATGCCCGCGCCGCCGGAGATCAGGACCAGGCCGTCGACCTGGACGCCCCGCTTCAGGAGCGCCGCGCCGACGTTGGCCGCCCTCCCCGCGCCCCAGCTCTCGCCGATGAGGTAGAGCGGCGCGTCCTCGGCGCCGTGCAGCAGCCGCCAGGAGCGGACGAACTCGGTGACCGAGGCGACGTCGCCCACGGTGCCGTAGAAGGCGTCGGCATACTCGGCCTTCGCCGGGCGGCTCCAGCCCGTGCCGATGGGGTCGACGAAGACGAGGTCGGCATCGGTGAGCCAGGTGTCGGCGTTGTCGACCAGCTTGCCGCCGTCGACCCGCCGCGGGCCGGCGGCCTCGAAGTGGAGCAGGGTCGAGGCGGCGCCCGGGCCGCCGTTCCAGACGAAGGCGATGGGGCGCGGCTTGGCGGAGGGCACGCGGTAGGCCGTGTAGCCCATGAAGCCCCGCGGCTCGCCGGTCTCGGCGTCGCGGATGGCGATGCGGCCGACCTCGGCCTTGTAGGCCAGCGGCTTGCCCGCGACCGTGATGCGATGGTCGGTGGTGACCGGGCCGTCGGGCGTGGCGAGGGCCAGGGCGGCGGCGAAGAGGACGGCGGCCGGCATCAGGCCGGCTTCCCGCCCTTCACCCACGCGCGGATATCGTCGGTGAAGGCCTTGAGGCTGGGCTGGTGCGTGTAGGCCATGTGGCCGCCGACGTACTGGCGCTGGATCACGCGGTCGCGCGGGTAGTCGCTCTGGGTGACCAGGTAGCGGGCCGGGCCGATGGTGGTGGTCAGGTCGTAGTAGCCCGTGCCGATCATCAGGCAGAACTTCGGGTTGGCCTTGAAGGCCTTCGAGATCTGCGCCTGGTAGTCGTAGTCGAAGAAGGGGCCGCCGGGGCCCAGCGTGCCGTTCCACTCCCAGGCGTTCGCGCCGGGGGCGATGCCGCGGTAGTCGGCGGCGGGCAGGGTGACGCCGAGCGTCTTGGCGTAGTGCTCCACCATCATCGGCTGGATGGGCGCCTGCAGCTTGCCGGCGGGATCCTGCGCGCGCTCGCCGGCCGCGGGCGCGGGGCCGACGTAGCGGGCGTCGTACATGCCCAGCATCAGGCCCTCGGGCTTCATCAGCTCGCGCAGGTAGGCGATCTTGGTGATCGTGAGGTCGTGCTCGAGGTAGTAGGCCTGGGAGATGCCGGTCAGCGCCTCCAGCCGCTCGGCGACGAGGCGGCGTTCGGCGGCGGGCAGGTCGTTGCCGCGCAGCAGCGCCTGCAGGTAGTCGCGCATACCCCACGCGTAGGCGATCTCGACCACCTCGCGCGGATCGTCAGGCAGCCCCTTCGCTTTGCCGTGGTAGGCGGCGATGGCGGCGAGCGCGGTGATGTTGGTGGCGTAGGCCAGCGCGTTCTTCGCGCGCTGGCTGGTCTCGATCATGTTCACGGCCTGGCCGAACAGGAAGACCCCGTCGAGCGGCATGGTCGCCGAGAGCTGCCCAGCCATCACCGCGGCGCGCATGGTGCCGTAGCTCTCGCCCAGCACGTACTTGGGCGAGGCCTCGCGGCCGTTGGCCTTGATCCAGGCGGCGACGAAATCGCTGACCGACTGGGCGTCGCCGTTGACCGAGTAGAAGTAGGGTTGCTTCCCGGCGCCCGTGATCCGCGAGAAGCCGGTCTCGGCCGGGTCGATCAGGACGATGTCGGCGACGTCGAGGACGGTCAGCGTGTTGTCGACGAGCTGCGGCGGGTTCGGCGCGGGCGCCTTGGGGTCCTGGGCCACGACGATGCGCCTGGGGCCCAGCGCCAGCATGTGCAGCGTCGCCGACGAGGACGACGGGCCGCCGTTGAACGCGAAGAGCACGGGGCGCGTGGCCGGATCGGCGCCGGGCTTCACGTAGGCGGTGGTCACGAAACGGCAGGTGGGTTCGCCGGCGGCGTTCCGGATCGTCGTCGGGCCGACGGTGGCCACGTAGTCGACCTTCTGGCCGTTGAAGACGCCGGAGTGCTTCGTGACGAACCCCGTGTCGTCGGCGACGGGCGCGACGGCCTGGGCGGCGGCAGGCGCGGCGGCCAGCAGCCCTGAAGCGCCCAGAAGCGCCCGCTTGGTGATCTCCGGCATGAGGCCTCCCCGATGTCGGAGGAAGGCTAGCGTGGGGCGGGCGGAATTTCCTTGCGTTGTGCCGCGGCGGGCGAAATGCGGCGGCATAGGCTATGTGGCGCCGCTGGCGGCTGCGCATTGAACTTGTCGCACGGTGGGGGCGCGGGCCGCAGATCGAATAGAAAATCCCGGCCTCGAAGGTACGATTAAGCCGTCGTGGGGAGGCCTGCATGCCGCTGAAGTTCGCCGCCGTATTGGGCGCTGTCCTGGCCGTGAGCGTGAGCAGTGGCGCGCTGGCCGCGACGCAGAAGTTCGTGGCCATGGCGGGCGGCGAGAAGGTGGGCCACCTGACCGCCGAGGTGACGGGCCGCCACGTCGCGGTCGACTACGCGGTGGTGAACAACGGCCGCGGCCCCAAGGCGCGCGAGCAGATCGACCTCGACGCCGCCGGCATGCCGGTGAAGTGGACCATCGAGGGCGAAAGCCTGTTCGGAAGTCCCGTGAACGAGCACTTCACCTGGGGCGCCGGCAAGGCCGAGTGGGCCAGCCAGGCCGACAAGGGCGAGGTCTCCGCCGCGAAGCCCGTGCTCTACATCGGCAACGACGTCAGCCCGTGGATGCTGGGCGTCTATGTGAAGGCGCTGCTGAAGGCGCCCGGCCAGACGCTGCCGGTGCTGCCGTCGGGCCAGCTCAAGCTGAAGGAGGTGCGCAAGCTCACCGTCGGCGAGGGCAAGGCCGCGATCCCGGTCACGGTCTACGAGCTCTCGGGCATCGACCTCAATCCGGACTACGTGCTGCTGGACGCCAGGGGCGACCTCTTCCAGGCCGGCGGCGTGATCCGCGAGGGCTACGAGAGCCAACTGCCGATGCTGCAGCGGGTGAGCCGCGAGATCGCGCAGAGCCGGGCGGAGGACGCGCGCCGCCAGCTCGCGCACAGCTTCAAGGGGCCGGTCCGCATCCGTAACGTGCGGGTGTTCGACCCCGTGACGATGAAGCTGTCGGGGCCGTCGCAGGTGATCGTGTTCGGCGACCGGATCGCGGGCGTGCAGCCCGAGGACGGCCAGCCGACGCCGAAGGACGAGACCACGATCGATGGGCAGGGCGGCACGCTGCTGCCCGGGCTGCACGACATGCACTCGCACACGTCGCTGGGCTCGAACCTGTTCAACCTGGCGGCCGGGGTCACGGCCACGCGCGACCAGGGCAACGACAACACCCAACTGCTCGGCATCATCGAGGGGCTGAACGCCGGCCGGCTGGCGGGGCCGCGGATCGTGCGCAACGGCTTCCTGGAAGGCCGCAGCCCGTACTCGGCCCGGAACGGCTTCATCGCCGACAGCCTGGAGGACGCGCTGAGGGACGTGCGCTGGTACGCCGACCACGGCTACTGGCAGGTCAAGATCTACAACAGCTTCAACCCCGACTGGGTGGCCCCGGTGGCCGCCGAAGCCAGGCGGCTGGGCATGGGCGTGACGGGCCACGTGCCGGCCTTCTCGTCGCCCGACCGGGTGATCCGGGACGGCTACAACGACATCGCCCACATCAACCAGCTTATGCTGGGCTGGATCCTCGACCCCAAGGAAGACACCCGCACGCCGCTGCGGCTCACCGGCATGGCGCGGGGCAAGGACCTGGATCTGACGTCCGAGCGCGTGCAGGCGACGGTGCGGCTGATGAAGGAACGGGGGACGGCGCTGGACACCACGGCCATGATCCTGGAGCGCCTGATGCTGTCGCGCTCGGGCCAGGTGCAGGCGGGCGATGCGCCGTATCTGGATCACGCGCCGATCGCCTACCAGCGCTACCGCAAGCGCAGCTTCGTCACGATCAAGACGCCGCAGGACGACGCCGACTATCAGAAGGGCTTCGCGAAGGTGCTCGAGGTGCTGAAGATGCTGGACGACAACGGCGTTCAGCTCCTGCCCGGCACCGACGACGGCACGGGCTTCTCGAACCTGCGCGAGATGGAGGTGTACGTGGCGGCCGGCATCCCGCCGGGCCGGGCGCTGTATCTCTCGACGCTGGGGGCCGAGCGCTACTTCAAGCGCGATCATGAGCTGGGCACGATCGAGCGCGGCAAGCTGGCCGACTTCATCCTGGTGGACGGCGATCCGACGGCGAACATCAGCGCGCTGCGCAACACGCGCATGACCATGGTGGGCGGCGTCGCCTACTACCCCGCGGAGATCTACTCGTTCCTGGCCGTCAAGCCGTTCTCGCCGCCGCCGCCGGTGACCGCCGCGGTCCCGGCCAGCCCGGCGGCCGATAGATGAGGCGCCTGCTGATCGCGGCGCTGGCGGCCCTCGCGTTCGCCGGCCCGGCCGCGGCCCAGGCGCCGGCCAGGCTGGGCGTCGTGCTGGCGCCGAAGCCCGGCGAGGGCATGGGCGTGACGATGACGATGGCCAGTCCTGCGCTGAAGGCCGGCGAAGGGTTGGTGCGCATGCCGCTACGCCTCGTGGGCATCCCGCGGCCGACGTGGGCCGACGACCGGCTGACCGCGAAGGACGACCGGGGCGCGATCCCGCTGACCCAGTCCGACGAGCCGCCGACGCCGCAGGGCGTCTATCGCCGCTGGAGCGTGGGCCGGGCGACCGTCGGCGACGTGGTCGTGGCCTACGTCGCGCCGGCGCGGAAGGTCACGGCGGCCACCAACAACGGCCCGCTGTTCGACCTGCGCGAAGAAGCCGGCGGGTTCGCCGGGGCGGGCAACGGTTTCCTGGCCGCGCCCGTGAGGTCGGGCCCCTGGAGCATCCACCTGACCTGGGACCTTTCGGCCTCGGCGCCGGGCTCGCGGGGCGTCTGGTCGCTGGGCGAGGGCGCCGTGGACACCGTGGGTCCGTCCGAGCTGCTGCAGTTCAGCTACTACTACGCCGGCCCGGTGAAGTCGTACCCGAAGGCGAGCGATCCGCACTTCAGTTTCTACTGGCTGTCGGACCCGCCGTTCGACCCGAACGAGCTGGGCGACAAGATGCGCGCGCTCTACGGCAGCATGGCCAGGTTCTTCGACGACGAGGGCGGGAGCTACCGGGTCTTCGTGCGGCAGAACCCGTTCCTGGGGACGGGCGGCACCGGCTTGGCCCGCTCGTTCATGTTCGGCTACAATTTCGACGCCAAGCCCACGGTGGACAGCCTGCAGGGCCTGCTGGCCCACGAGATGGCGCACACCTGGCCCGCGATGCAGGGCGAGCACGGCGACACGGCCTGGTACTCCGAGGGCATGGCCGAGTACTATTCGACGGTGCTGAGCCACCGGGCCGGCGCGATCTCGGTCGACCGCGTCGTGAAGACCTTCAACGAGCGCGCCGCCGCCTACTACTCGAACCCCTACATCGCCTACACGAACCCGGAGGCGGCCAAGGTCTTCTGGACCGATCCGGTCGCACAGACGGTGCCCTATGGCCGGGGCTGGATGTACCTCCAGCAGACCGACGCGGCGATCCGGGCGGCGACGGGGGGCAAGCGCAGCCTGGACGACATCGTCACGGCGATCCGCAAGCGGCAGGTGGCGAACCAGCCGTACGGCATTCCGGTCTGGGTGGAGCTGGTGGGCGCCGACATAGGGAAGGCGAAGGCCCAGGCGATGTACGACGACATGGCCGCCGGCAAGGTGCTGCTGCCGCCGAAGGACCTCTACGCGCCGTGCCTGAGCGTCGTGCGACGGGATGTGCGGCCCTTCCAGCTCGGCTTCGCGCGCAGTTCGCTGAACGACGACCGGGTGGTGAAGGATCTCGTGGCGGGCTCGGCCGCCGACCAGGCGGGCGTGCGGAACGGCGACGTGATCGTGCAGACGAGCGACGTCAACGAGGTGCGCAAGGACGACACGAAGTCGATCACGCTCACCCTGAAGCGCGGCGAGGCGCAGACGACGGTGACCTACCTGCCCCGCGGCGCGCCCGTGGAGGGCTGGGGCTGGGAGCGCACGGCAGGCGTCCCCGACTCGGCGTGCAAGTTCTGACGCCTGGGATGCGGCAGCGCCAGACTGTCGGCCGCACGAGGAAACCCGATGACCGAGCAGCTCCGCCGCGGCGTCCGCCTCATCGACCTGGTGATGCTGGGGGCCGGGACGGCCATCGGCGCGTCGATCTTCTCGGTGCTTGGGCCGGCCGCGCAGATCGGCCATGAGGCGATCCTGGTGGCCGTCGTGCTGGCGGCGCTGCCGATGATCCTGTTCGGGATGGTCTACGCCTACATGGCCTCGGCCATGCCGAAGACGGCGGCCAGCTTCGAGTGGCAGCGGATGTTCACCCACCCGCTGATCGCCTTCGCCATCGTCTGGCTGCGCATCCTGTCGAACGCGGTGGTGATGATCGTGCTGGGGCAGGTGCTGGTGATGTACCTGGGCAAGGTGATCGCCATCCCCGGCAAGCCGGTGATGTTCGGGATGTTCTGCGCGGTGTTCGCGCTGAACTTCCTGGGCGTCGCCATCGCGGCGCGGGCGCAGACGATCCTGATGCTGATGCTGCTGGCCGTGTTCGCCGTGTTCGTCGCGGCGGGCGCACCCTCCTGGAATCCACAGTTGATCCCGCAGTCGCTGTCGCTGGGCTGGACGCCGGCGCTGGCGGCGCTGCCGCTGATGATCCAGCTCTTCCTCGGCATCGAGACGACGACCGAGGTGGGCGAGGAGGTGGCCGATCCCAAGCGCGTCGTGCCGCTGGGCCTGGCGCTGGCGGTGCTGCTGACCGTGGTGGTCTATGTCTCCATCGCGTTCACGGCGATGAGCCTCGTGGGCGCCGACGGGCTGGCGGCCAGCGACGCGCCGCTGCTGACGGCGGCCGAGGCCGCGCTGGGCGGCTGGGCCACGCCGCTGATCGTGACGGCCGCGGTGCTGGCGCTGTCGAAGTCGATGAACGCGGTCTTCCTGGTCTTCGCGCGGTTCCTCTACGCGATGGGCAAGGCGGGCGTGCTGCCGGCGCCGCTGGCGGCGATCCATCCGCGGTTCGGGACGCCGCACGTCGCGACGGTCGCCGCGTTCGGCGCCTGCTGCCTGGGCCTCTTCCTGCCGTCCAGCCTGCTCTTCCTGCTGCTCGCGGTGAACATCCCGACGATGATGAAGTACCTGGGCTCTTGTCTGGCGGCCTACAACGTCGCCACCAAACATCCTGAGGTGCACGCCGAGGCCCGCCTGCGCTTCAGCCGCCCGACGGTGCGCGTGCTGTCCGTCCTCGGCATGATCGCGGCCGTCGCGATCGCCAGTCTCGGCTTCGGCGCCGACTGGCGGCCCTACGCCCTGCTGGCCGGCTGGCTCGTGCTCGGCCTCGTCTACTACGCCACGCGACAGCGCGCCCGCGCCCGAACCGTCGAGGCTGCGCGGCGCTCGGAATGACGGGCCTCAGCGTTTCTTCGCCACCCAGTCGCAGAGGAGGCTTGCGGCGGCTTCGCGTTCCTCGCGGCTGTCCTCGAAGTAGTGGGCGCCCTTGATGAGGTGGAGTTCCTTGTCGGCCGAGCCGACGTTGTCGAAGATCTTCTGCGCGTCGCTGGGGAAGACGCCGGTGTCGGCCAGGCCCTGGACCACCAGGCACGGCATGTCGAACTTGGCCAGTTGCTCGGCGCCCTGGCACTTCGACGTCTCCAGGCTCCACATCGACAGCCAGGTCTTCAGGTTGTTGGCGCGGCCGATCGACGGGGAGCGGTTCGCCACGGCCGGATGGCCGCGGTAGCACATCGGCGTCCGGCGCTCGGAGGGGTCGATCGCGCCGTCCATCATCCGCAGGTCGCCCCAGCAGCGGAACAGCGGGAACAGCCGGTCGGGGATGCCGGCGGCGTTGAGGCGGGCGAGCTCGGCCTTGGCCCAGTCGGTGATGCGCTGGTTCCGCGCCCGCTGGGCGGCGCGGTAGCGGGCGATGAACTCCGGCGAATACGGCGGGCCGTTGTCGGGATTGAACGGGTTCAGGCTCTCGTCGGTGGCGACGGGATCGAACTCGTCGACCACCGAGGCGTCCATCCAGTCGGTCAGCACCTCGGGCCGCCCCTGGTGGGCGTTGAACGAGACGTAGAGGTCGGCCCTGGGAAGCGTGTTCAGCGCCTCGAGCCCCGGCCCGCTCAGGAGGTCGCCCAGGGTGGGCGCGATGGCCTCGGCCTGGTAGGCGCCCATCAGCGAGCCGCCGCCGGAGTTGCCCAGGATCACCACCGTCTCGACGCCGGCCTGCTCCTTCAGCCAGCGGACGCCGACGCCGATGTCGATCACCGCGTGCTCCAGCAGGAACTGGTCCTCGGCGCCGCGATAGCGGGTGTTCCAGCCCAGGAAGCCGTAGCCGCGGGCGGCCATGTAGGGCGCGATGTAGTGCTCGGAGAAGTCGACGTTGTAGTGGGTGGCGATGAAGGCGGTCTTCGGCCGCTGGCCCCTGGGCGTGGTGTAGATCCCCTGGCAGGGATGGCCGCCGGCCTGGATGCGGGGAGACGTGGGCGAAATGAATCCCAGGAACTGCCGGTCCAGGCCCTGCAGCAGGTCGCTGTCGTCGATCACCACCTGGTGTCCCTCCCTCGAATGGCCGCCGGGGCGCCGTCGCCGCGCCCTCGACAGATACTTCGTAATCTAATCATTATGGGCGATCCACCCCGAACTTGAAGCCGAGGAACACGACGGCAATGCAGGCCCTGATGCAGGACTGGTCGCTGACACTGGACAAGCTGCTGGACCACGCGGCGCGCTGGCATGGCGGGCGCGAGATCGTCACCCGCTCGGTGGAGGGGCCGGTCGTGCGCAGCACCTACGCCGACATCCATCGCCGCGCGAAGCAGGTGTCGCACGCCCTGCTCGAAGCCGGCGTGAAGCCCGGCGACCGGGTGGCGACCATGGGCTGGAACAGCGACCGCCACCTGGAGGCCTGGTACGGCGCGATCGGCATCGGGGCGGTGCTGCACACCCTGAACCCGCGCCTGTTCCCCGAGCAGATCGTCTACATCGCCAACCATGCCGGCGACGAGGTGCTGCTGGCCGACCCGGCGTGCGCGCCGCTGCTGGCCGAGATCCTGCCCCAGTGCCCGACGATCCGGCAGGTGGTGTTCCTGAGCGAGGCCGCGCCGCCCACGCCCTTCCCCGCCCTGGCCTACGAGGCGTGGATCGCGGGGCGGCCGGCCGACACGCCGTGGGGCGGGTTCGACGAGAACGCCGCGGCCGGCCTCTGCTACACGTCCGGCACGACGGGCAATCCGAAGGGCGTGCTGTACGGCCACCGCTCGAACTACCTGCACGCGATGATGACGCTGCAGCCCGACGCCCTGAACCTGTCGGCGCGCGACACGGTGCTGCTGATCGTGCCGATGTACCACGCCAACGCCTGGGGCGTGATGTACTCGGCCCCGATGGTGGGGGCGAAGCTGGTGCTGCCGGGCCAGAAGCTGGACGGCGCCTCGCTGCACGAGCTGATCGAGGCGGAGGGGGTCACCTATTCGGCGGGCGTGCCCACCATCTGGCAGATGCTGCTCGCCCACCTGAAGGCGACGAAGGGCAAGCTGACCACGCTCCAGCGCGTCACCGTCGGCGGCTCGGCCTGCCCGGAATCGATCTTCCGCACCCTGCGCGACGACTATGGCGTCGACGTCATCCACGGCTGGGGCATGACCGAGACCTCGCCGCTGGCCACCGTCTCGGTCCCCTCGCCGGCCATCGCCGGCCGCAGCTTCGAGGACCAGCTCCCCTACAAGCTCAAGCAGGGCCGCCTGCTCTGCAACCTGGACCTCAAGCTGGTGGACGACGCGGGCCGGCGGCTGCCGCACGACGGCAGGACCTTCGGCCGGCTGATGATCAAGGGCCCCACCATCGCCAGCGGCTACTTCCGCGCCGAGGGCGGCGAGGTGCTGGACGACGAGGGCTTCTTCGACACCGGCGACGTCTCGACCATCGACGCCGAGGGCTACATGCAGATCACCGACCGGGCGAAGGACGTCATCAAGTCGGGCGGCGAGTGGATCAGCTCGATCGACGTGGAGAACATCGCCGTCGCCCACCCGAAGGCGGCGCTCTGCGCGGTGATCGGCGTGGTGCATCCGAAGTGGGACGAGCGGCCGGTCCTGCTGGTGCAGCTCAAGCCGGGCGAGCAGGCGGGCAAGCAGGAGTTCCTGGACTTCCTGGACGGCAAGATCGCGCGCTGGTGGATGCCCGACGACGTGCTGTTCGTGGACGAGATCCCGCTGGGCGCGACGGGCAAGATCGACAAGAAGCGGCTGCGCGAGGGCCTGACCGGCTACGAGCTGCCCTTCGATCCCAACCTCAGGCGATAGGCGGCTCCAGCCGCTCGGCCAGGTCGATCACCCGCGCCACCAGGCCGCCCAGAAGCTGGGCCGGCAGCGCCTCCTTCAGCGCGCCCCGGTCGTCGAAGGCGTTCTGCGCGAACGGCACCAGCACCTGCTCGGTGGCCACCACGACCTGGATCGTCGACAGGACCTGGCGCAGTTGGGTGATGCCGCGCAGGCCGCCGAAGGGGCTGATCGAAGCGCCCATCAGCCCGGCCACCTTGCCGCGGTAGGCGCTGAGCGCGACGATGTTCTCGCCGTCGGTCGGCCGCGAGACCCAGTCGATGGCGTTCTTCAGCACGCCGCTGACGCCGCCGTTGTACTCGGGCGAGGCGATCAGGAAGCCGTGGTGGGCGCGGAACAGGGCCTTCAGCTCGCGCGCCGCCTCGGGGAAGGCGCCGGCCTCGACATCCCCGTCGTAGAGCGGCAGGGCGAACGCCTTCAGGTTCACCGCCGTCACCTCGGCGCCGCGCGCCCGCGCCTCGGCGGCGGCCAGGTCGACCAGGGCCTGGTTCAGGGAGCCGGTGCGTGTGCTGCCCGAGAGGGCCAGGAGTTTGACGGGCATCGCGATCCTTCCGGGCGGCGGCGTTGGGGTCAGACGGCGGAGTCGATCGGGACGTCCTCGCGGACGTCGGCGGCCAGGTTGCGGCCCACCTGCACCAGCGCCTTGCGCAGCACGTCCACCTCGGCGGGGGTGAGGCCCTCCAGCGCGACGCGGTTCACCTCGGCCACGGCCGGCAGCAGCTCGGCCTCCAGCGCCTTGGCCTGAGGGGTGAGGTAGACATGGACCTTGCGCCGGTCCTCGACGCTCTTGCTGCGGGTGACGAAGCCGCTGCGCTCCAGGCTCTTGAGCGCGATCACCGTGGTGGGCTCGCGCATGCCGACCCGGCGGCTGAGCTCGCGCTGGGTCAGGCCGTCCTCGCGCCACAGCACCCGCAGGAACCGCCACTGGCCGCTGGAGACGCCGTGCGGCGCCGTCCGCATCTCCAGGGCCCGGGAGAACGCCCGGAACGCGATCCGGGTCAGGTAGCCGATGCTGCGCGCGGGGTCGGCATAGATCTGGATGTCACTCATCGGCAGACCATTCCACCCCTGGACAAGCGCCGCAATCGGAGGCTGTTGACACGCAGGGTCCCGCACCCGCCAAATACATAGAATGCTAATTATTCAGGTTGCGCACAATGCCGATTCCGGGCCTGCCCCTGCTTCCGACCACGATCGTCGGCAGCTATCCCCAGCCTGACTGGCTGATCGACCGGGAGGGCCTGAAGTCGCGCCTGCCGCCGCGCGTGCGCGCGCAGGAACTGTGGCGCATCAAGGACCCGAAGGACCTGGCCGACGCCCAGGAGGCGGCCACGCTGGTGGCGATCAGCGACCAGAAACTGGCCGGCATCGACATCGTGGGCGACGGCGAGATGCGGCGCGAGAGCTATTCGAACCGGCTGGCCACCGCATTGGCCGGGATCGAGACCGACCCGCCGGGCATGGCCATGGACCGCACCGGCGCGATGAACCCCGTGCCGCGCGTCGCCGGCAGGATCCGCCGCACCGGCCCCATCGAGGCGCAGGACGCGGGCTTCCTCAAGCAGCGCGCAGGCGGGCCGGTGAAGATCACCATCCCGGGCCCGTTCACGATGACCCAGCAGGCCCAGAACGACCACTATCCCGACGCGCGGGCGCTGGCCCTGGACTACGCCGACGCCGTCAACGCCGAGATGCGCGACCTGTTCGCCGCGGGCTGCGACATCGTCCAGCTCGACGAGCCCTACCTGCAGGCCAAGGCCGAGGAGGCGCGCAGCTTCGCCATTGAGGCCATCAACCGCGCCTGCAAGGGCGTGGACGGGATCACGGCGCTGCACATCTGCTTCGGCTACGCCCATGTGCATCAGGGCGCCTCCAAGCCCGGCGGCTACGCGTTCCTGGAGGAGCTGGAAGCCTCGGACGTCGACATCATCTCGATCGAGGCGGCGCAGCCCAGGCTGGACCCTTCGATCCTGCGCGAGCTGCCCAGCAAGCACATCATGTACGGGGTGATCGACCTCAACGACCCCAACGTCGAGACCGCCGAGACCGTGGCCGCGCGCATCCGCGAGGCCCTGCCCCACATCGACGCCGAGCGCCTGATCGTCGCGCCCGACTGCGGGATGAAGTACCAGAGCCGCGAGGTCGCGTTCGGCAAGCTGAAGGCCATGGCCGACGGCGCCGCCATCGTGCGGCGCGAGCTTCAGGGCTAGTTCGCGGCCCCGCAGCAAGGGTGCCCCCACCCTTGATGAACGTCATGGCCCGGCTTGTCCGGGCCACCCATTGGGCTGTGAGTTGCAGCAAGGCAGGTGCGGCGGCGCTGCGAACTCCTACCAGCCTCACAGCTCAGTGGGTCCCCCGGACAAGCCGGGGGATGACGATTTGTTTTGGGGTGGGGCTAGCCTGGAACTTCGGCCAGCCAGTCCCGCAGCAGGCGGTTGGTCTCGTCCGGCGCTTCCAGGGTCGGCAGGTGGCCGACGCCGGGCATCTCGACGAAGCGGGCGTGCGGGATGCCGGCCAGGATCTCGTCCTGGTGGGCCTGGGTCGTGATCCCGTCCTCGGCGCCGCGGATCACCAGGGTCGGGACCTCGACGCCGCCCAGCGACGGGCGGCTGTCGATTCGGCTCATGATCGCCCGCTGCTGGCCCAGGAACCGCTCGGCGCCGGTGTCCTCGGCCATGCCCCGCACCAGCCCCAGCAACCGCGCGTCCTCGCGCCGGCGCGGCGGCAGCAGGATCGGCACGCGCTCCTCCACCACCTGGTCGAACTGCCCGGCCTCGACCAGCCGGATGTAGCCCTGCCGCCGCTCGGTCTGCGCTGGGCCGTCGTTGGGCGCCAGCGTGGCGATGAGCACGAGGCTGATCACCCGCTCCGGCGCCTGGCGCATCACCTCGAAGGCCGTGAAGCCGCCCATGGCGTGGCCGATCAGGTGGAAGCGCGGCGGCGCGGCGTCGAGCAACCGCTGCGCCATGCCCGCGATAGTGTCGTCGCGGCCGTGGTCGGCGACGATGACGTCGTAGTCCGGATCGAGGGCGGCCACCTGCGGCGCCCAGCAGTCCTCGGTCAGGAGCTGGCCGGTGGCGAAGACGACGCTCGGGCGCATCACACCACCTGGTTCAGCAGCGGCTCGCCGGCCTGCAGGCGGCGGATGTTCTCGAAGGCCGCGGCCAGGCTGCGGTCCAGCGTCTCGGGCGTCAGCCAGGCCTGGTGCGGCGCCACGACGACGTTGGGCAGGCCCAGCAGCGGATTGTCGGGATCGACCGGCTCCCGATCGAAGACGTCGAGGCCCGCGCCGCGCAACCGGCCCGAGCGGAGGGCCGAGACCAGGGCGGGCTCGTCCACCAGGCCGCCGCGGGCGGTGTTGATGAGGATGGCGCCCGGCTTCATGGCCGCCAGGGCGCGGGCGTCGATCATCCGCTGGGTCTGCGGCGTCAGCGGCAGATGGAGCGAGACGATGTCGGCCTCGGCCAGCACCCGGGCCAGCGGCGCGAAGCGGCCGATCAGCTCCGGCTTCTCGCTGCGCGCGGTGTAGATGACCGTCGCGCCCAGAGCCTCCAGCGCCGCGCCCAGCCGCGAGGCCGAGCCGCCGTAGCCCACGAACCCCACGGTGCGGCCCGCGAGTTCGCCGACGCCGTCGATCAGGTCGGGATCGGGCGCCCAGCCCCGGCCCCGGCGGGTGAGCGGGTCGAGGTAGGAGAGCCGGCGCAGCACCGACAGCATCAGGGCCAGCGCCATCTCGGCCACCGCCTGGCTGTTCGTACCCGGCATGTTGGAGACCGCCACGCCGGCGGCCCTGGCGGCGTCGAGGTCGATGGTGTTGACGCCCACGCCCAGCTTCTGGATCAGCCGCAGGCCGGGGGCGCCGCCGATCATCGCGGCGGTCACCGGCTTCAGCACGTGCAGCAGGACCTCGGCGCCGGCGATCTCGCGGGCGAACGCCGCGTCGTCGAACTCGTCGACCACGACGGCCTCGACCCCGGCCGCCCGGGCGTGGCGGGCCAGCATGGCGCGGAAGCCGTCGCTGGCGCGGTAGTGCAGGACCGCCTTCACGCCAACCCCGCCGCCACCGACGCGGCGAAGGCCGACGGGCCGGCGAAGGCCGCGTCGGCGCCCATGGCCTCCTCGATCCGGAGCAGCTCGTTCCACTTCGCCATCCGCTCCGAGCGCGAGAAGCTGCCGACCTTGATCTGGCCCGCGTCCCAGCCGGTGGCCAGGTGGGCGATGGACACGTCCTCGGTCTCGCCGGAACGGGCGGAGACGATGGCCGCCCAGCCGAGTTCCCTGGAGGCGTCCAGCGCCGCCTTGGCGCGGCTGACCGTGCCGGCCTGGTTGACCTTGACCAGCACCGCGTTGCCGGCGCCGGCGTCCGCGGCGCGGCGCACGCGCTCGGCGTTGGTGACCAGGATGTCGTCGCCGATGAGCTGCACCCGCTCGCCGTACTGCCGCGTGGCGGCGGCGAAGCCCGCGAGGTCGTCCTGGCTGACCGGGTCCTCGATGGAGAGGATCGGATAGCGGCGCACCCATCCGGCCACGCGCTCGACCATCGCCTCGCTGCCGTATTCGGCGCCGTCCAGGCCCAGGCGGTATCGTCCGTCGCCGCCGTCCAGTTCGTTGGCCGCCACGTCCAGCGAGATGAACACGTCCTCGCCCGGCCGGTGGCCCGACATCTCGATGGACCTGAGCAGCGCGGCCAGGGCGTCCTCGTTGGAATCGAACACGGGCCACCAGCCGCCCTCGTCGGCGGCGCCGGCGAGACGGCCGGTCTCCTCCATCAGCCGGCCGGCGGCGCGGAACACGTCGGCGGTGACCTCGAACGCCTCGCGGATGGTGGCCGCCCGGGGGCACATGACCATGAAGTCCTGCACGTCGGTGCGCCGCCCGGCATGCGCGCCGCCGCCGAAGATCTGGATCTCGGGCAGCGGGATGCGGACCTTCCGGCCCTGGGCCAGGTGCGCCCACAGCGGCAGGCCGTCGGCGGCGGCCGCGGCATGCAGCGCCGCCAGCGAGACGGCCACGGTCGCGTTGCCGCCCAGCCGGGCCAGGTTCGGCGTGCCGTCGGCCTCGGCCATCGCCGCGTCCAGCCCCGCCTGGTCGGCGGCGTCGCGGCCGGCCAGCAGGCGGGCGATCTCGCCGTTCACCGCCGCCGTCGCGCGGCCCACGCCCATGCCGCCGAAGCGCTCGCCGCCGTCGCGCAGGTCGATCGCCTCGTGCGCGCCGCGCGAGGCGCCGGCCGGCGCGATCGCGCGGCCCACGGCGCCGCCGGCCAGCGTCACCTCGGCCTCCACCGTCGGGCGGCCGCGGCTGTCCCAGACCTGGCGTCCGCGCACGGCGGCGATCGTCGTCTTCATCTTGCCTCCAGGGCTTCCTTCCAGGCGCCCGCCAGCGCCGCCATCGACGGCGTTTCCTGCGCCACCAGGCGGCGGGCGACGCCCCGGACGAATCCCTTGTCCTCCGGGGTCTGCAGGTAGTCGGCGGGCGACTTGCCGTCCACGCGCGCCAGCAGGATCGCGGCGGTCAGCGGCGCGGCGCGGGCGTCGAGCGCGCCCGGGCTCTCCCAGTCGACGCCCGCGAGATAGCCGCGCTGCAACGCGTCGTAGGCGCCGAGGTAGGCCGCCCGGTGCGCAGGCTTCCAGACGGCCTTCAGCAGCAGGTGCGCCGAGCAGAAGGCGAGGTCGAAGGCCGGGTCGCCGTACCAGGCGCACTCGGCGTCCAGCAGCACCGGGCCGTGCGGGCCATGCAGGATGTTCTTCGGGCTGACGTCGCCATGCACCAGGGTGATGCGCGCCGCGGCGGTGCGGTCGGCCAGGGCGACCAGGCGGCCGGAGAGATCGGGATGGACCTCGGCGCAGCGGCGCAGGAACGGGGCCAGGCGCAGATCCTCGAACATCCCGGTCGTCCGGAACCGCGCCGCGACGGCGGGGTCGCCGGCCGCGCCCGCGTGGATCGCCGCCACCATCCACCCCACCGCGCCCGCGAGGCCCGCGTCGACCCGGCCCGCCGCCAGGTCCGACTTCCAGACGCTGTGCGTGGCGGGGTCGTAGAAGCTCATCACGAAAAGGTTCGCCGCCTCGTCCTCGTAGAGCACCTGCGGCACCGCCTCGCCCGCGAACGCCCGGGCCGCCTTCAGCCACTCGACCTCGTAGTGCGACCGCTCCACGGGCGCGCGCCAGTCGGCGGCCACCCGCAGCTTGGCCAGGGCCCGCTTCACGCACACCGGGCCGTCCGGCAGGTCGAGGCGGAACACGTCGCTGGACACGCCTCCGGCCAGCGGGCGCAGCCGGGGCTCGGCTCCGGGCGGCAGGAATCCGCCCGCCCGCAGCGCCTCGACGATCTCTTGGGTGGCCTCCACACGCAATACTTAGTATCCTAAGCGAAGACGGTCCAGCGACCCGCGCACCGGCCGCGCCGACCGTCAATCAAATTGACGAAGGCCGGCGCACGGCTTCTAATTCGCACGACAATGATCGAGCGCCGGCTCGAAGGAGGAGAACGACATGGCTCAGCCGATCAACCACGAATTCGATATCCGAGGCGTGAACCACCTGGCGCTGGTCTGCAAGGACATGGCCAAGACGGTCGAGTTCTATCGCGACGTGCTGGGCATGCCGCTGGTGAAGACCCTCGACCTGCCCAACGGCATGGGCCAGCACTTCTTCTTCGACATCGGCAACGGCGACTCGCTGGCCTTCTTCTGGTTCCCGAACTCGCCCGCGGCCGCCCCGGGCGTCGCGGCGCCGGCGCAACTGCCCGGCGGCGGCGACATCCGCTCGGCCCACGGCTCGATGAACCACATCGCCTTCAACGTCCCGGCCGAGCGGTTCGACGAGTACGTCGAGAAGCTGAAGGCCAAGGGCATCAAGACCGGCCCGGTGCTGAACCACGACAACTCGCCCAACCAGGTCAGCCCCGAGATGACCGACGACGTGTTCGTCCGCTCGATCTACTTCTGGGATCCCGACGGCGTGATGCTGGAATTCGCCTCGTGGACCCACTCGGGCTTCACCGCCCAGGACGTGGCGCACGAGGCGGTCGACGCCGAGGGCCGCAAGTCGCGCCCGGTGGTCTTCAAGGCCGAGAGCCGGCCGCTCGAAACGGCAAAATAGCCACACCTCTCCAGAACCCGGCCGCCTCGCAAGGCGCCGGCGAGGGTCCCGTTGACAGAAACACTTAGGAATCTAATTATACATCTAAGGACTTTCGAAACGCGGCAGCCCCGGGCCTCGCCTCGGCGTCAAGGACACTGACGCCCGGCGTGGACGGCGGCGGTCGTGAACAAGCTCGACCGAAGAACGTCGACGTTGATCAAAGGGGGAGGCGGCGATGAACGCCCGGATTCTATTTGCCACGACTATTCTGGCGAGCGGCCTGCTGGCCACGAGCGCCTACGCCGCCGATGAGGCGGCCGCCACCAACGTGGGCGAGGTGGTCGTCACCGCCCAGAAGCGCGCCCAGAACCTGCAGGACGTGCCGATCTCGATGGAGGTGGTGTCGGCCAGCGCGCTCGAGGCGTTCCACGCCGAGGGCTTCCGGCAGGTCAACGTGCCGAACATGAACGTCCAGAACATCGGCGGCAACGACGTCATCTACATCCGCGGCTTCGGCTCGCCCTCGCAGAACTACTCGTTCGACCAGGCGGTCAGCCTCTACGTCGACGGCATCTACGCCGGCCGCGGCCGGCAATTCATGGCCCCGTTCTTCGACCTGCAACGCGTGGAAGTGCTGCGCGGCCCGCAGGGCGCCCTGTTCGGCAAGAACACCGCCGCCGGCGCCATCAGCGTGGTCTCGGCCCTGCCGACCGACACCTTCCAGGCTTCGGGCACCGGCATCTACCACTTCAACCAGGACGGCCCCGAACTGTTCGGCTACGTCTCGGGGCCGCTGAGCGAGCAGCTCAGCGCGCGCGTCGCCCTGAAGCTCCGCGACCAGGACGGCTTCATGAAGAACGCCGGCCAGGGCGGCCGCGAGGAACTGACCAACAAGCAGGTGCTGGCGCGCCTGACCATGCGCTACGTGGCCAACGAGGCCTTCGACTACGTCGGCAAGGTCGAGTACAGCCAGTCGCGGCAGCGCGGCAACGTCACCTCGGCCGGCCTGCTGACCACCGAGCAGACGCCGAAGAAGACGCGCTTCACCACCGACGGCCCGCTGGGCGAGGCCGGCTTCGACACCATCGCGTGGAACGTGGCCGGCACCGGCACGCTGGACCTGGGCCCGGTGAGCCTGGTCTCGGTCTCGGGCTTCTCGTCGTTCAAGGCCAAGCACACCAACGACTTCGACCAGTCGATCCCGGGCGGCGG
Organism: Phenylobacterium sp.; assembly: GCF_019636135.1. Classification (GTDB taxonomy): domain Bacteria; phylum Pseudomonadota; class Alphaproteobacteria; order Caulobacterales; family Caulobacteraceae; genus Phenylobacterium. The sequence continues at coordinate 41,260 of NZ_JAHBYD010000021.1, read as the reverse complement.
CGTGACGCCGAACACGGTGTCGAACAACTATCCGGAATACTTCCAGCAGTGGTCGCAGGAAGTGCGGCTGCAGTCGCCGACCGGCCAGAAGTTCGAGTACATCATCGGCGCGTACTACGACAACGGCCAGTACGTGGTGGACCAGTACAACTACTACGGCATCGCGGGCCTCGGCCAGTTCATCATGTACAGCCACTTCAAGCAGCAGTCGGAATCCTGGTCGGTCTTCGGCCAGGGCACCTTCCACGCCAGCGACTCGCTGCGCGTGCTGGGCAGCCTGCGCTACTCGCACACCAAGAAGCGCGGCGCGTTCGACGTGGCCTCGCTGCTGGGGCCGTTCCCCTTCCGCCCGATCACCTCGGCGCGGGCCGACATCTCGGAAGGCGACGTCGACCCCTCGATCACGGTCCAGTACGACGTGACGCCCAGCGTCATGGTCTATGCGACCTACGGCCAGGGTTCGAAGTCGGGCGGCTTCGTCTCCAACACCTACGCCACGACGAACGCGACCTTCGTGTTCGCGCCCGAGAAGTCCGAGAACTTCGAGGCGGGCGTCAAGAGCACCCTGCTCGACGGCCGGCTGGTGCTGAACGGGGCGATCTACGAGACCAAGTTCGACGACCTGCAAGTCTCGACCTACAACTCGAACATCCAGAGCTACATCGTCGGCAACGCGGCCAAGGCCAGCGGCAAGGGCGTCGAGCTGTCGGCGACGTGGTTCCTGACCGACAGGTTCGACGTCAACGCCACCGGCGCCTACCAGGACGTGAAGTACGACGACTATCCGGGCGCCCAGTGCCTGGCGAGCCAGCCGATCACCGCGTGCAATCCGGCGGTCCCGGCCAGCGTGCTGGCGAACAACCTGAAGGGCTCGCCGCTGCCGAACATCTCGAAGTGGAGCGGCCAGGTCCGCGGCCGTTACGTCGCCGACATCGGCGAGGACCTGCAGCTCACCACCACGGTCGCCGTGGCCGGCCGCTCCAAGTACTTCAACTCGGACGACCAGAGCCCGCTCTACGGCCGCCAGAAGGGCTACGCCAAGGTCGACGCGCGGATCGAGGTCTCGCCGCCCGAGAAGGCCTGGCACGTCGCCCTGGTGGGCACCAACCTGACGAACGAGCTGACCACCAGCGGCTCGTTCCGGCTGCCGGCGCCGATCACGACCGTCGCGCGGGCCCTGTACTGGGTCGAGCCGCCGCGGAACATCGCGATCGAAGCGGGCGTGAAGTTCTGATCGCGCCGGTGCGGCCGGCCGCCCCGGGGCGGCCGGCCGTGCGCCGCCTTCCCACCCGATATCCAGAAGGGCCGCCGCATGATCGACGTCCACTTCGTCCCTACGCCCAACGGGAACAAGGTGACGATCATGCTGGAGGAGGTCGGGTTGCCCTACCGGCTCATCCCCTACAACATGCTCGAGGGCGAGCACCTCACGCCCGAGTTCCGCCGCATCAACCCGAACGGCCGCCTGCCGGCGATCGTCGACCATGAGCCGCCGGACGGCGGGGCGCCGTTCGCGGTGTTCGAGTCGGGCGCGATCCTGCTCTACCTCTCCGAGAAGGCCGGCGGCGCGCTGATGCCCGCCGACCCCCGCGGCCGCTCGCTCGCCCAGCAGTGGCTGATGTGGCAGATGGCGGGCCTGGGGCCGATGCACGGCCAGGCGCACCACTTCATCCGCTACGCCCCCGAGGGCCAGGACTACGGCGTCGCCCGCTACGGCGCCGAGGCGCGCCGGCTGCTGGCCGTGCTCGAAACCCGGCTGGCCGACGTCGACTACCTCGCCGGCGAGTACTCGGTGGCGGACATCGCCGCCTGGCCGTGGGTGCGCGCCACCTACGCGATCGGCATGGGCCTGGAGCCCTATCCGGCCATCCGGCGCTGGCTGGACGCCGTCGCCGCGCGGCCAGCCGTGCAACGCGGCACCGAGACCAGGAACGCCGCCAACCTGCAGAGCCGCCGGCCGACGCTGACGCCCGCGCAATGGTCCAACCTGTTCGGCGAGAACATGCTGCGGAGCTTCGGCGCCGGGGCCGGTCCGCTCGCCGCGAGGGAATGAGATGGATTCGGCGGCCGTAGCGCCTGCGGCGACGGCGGCGACGCCCGCACGGCCCGGGCGGATCGTGGCCCTGCTGCTGCTGACGGCGGTCGGCACGATGAACTTCGTGGACCGCCAGATCCTGTCGGTGCTCGCCGAGCCGATCCGCCAGGAGCTCGGGCTCAGCGACACCCAGCTCGGCCTGCTCACGGGCCTCAGCTTCGCGCTCTTCTACGGGGTCATGGGCGTGCCGGCGGCGATGCTCGCCGACCGCTATCACCGCGTGCGCCTGGTCGGCGCGGCCTGCCTGCTGTGGAGCGCCTTCACCGGCGCGTGCGCCTTCGCCGGCTCGTTCGTGCATCTCGCCCTGGCCCGCTTCGGCGTCGGCGTCGGCGAGGCCGGCGGCACCGCGCCGTCGCTGTCGATCATCGCCGACTACTATCCGCCGCGATACCGCCCCGCCGTGATCGGCCTCTTCACCGCCAACGGGCCGCTCGGCGTGTTCGTGGGCGCGAGCTTCGGCGGATGGGTGGCGGGCCAGTACGGCTGGCGCGCCGCCTTCCTGGCGGTGGCGGCGATCGGCGCCCTCGCCGCCCTGCTCCTCATGCTCTTCGTGCGCGAGCCGCCGCGGGGCGGGCTGGATCCCGCGAACGCCGCCGGCCCGTCGAAGCCGATGCCGCTCGGCCCCACGCTGCGCGTGTTCATGTCGCGGCCGGCGCTGCGCTGGCTGCTGTTCGCCAGCGGCGTCGCCGCCTTCGTCAGCACCGGCATGCTGGCCTGGATCCCGGCCTTCCTGATGCGCGTGCAGGCCATGCCGCTGGCCGAGGTCGCGCGCTGGTTCGGGCCGGCGGCCGGCCTCTGCTTCGGGATCGGCATCGCGGGCGGCGGCGCATTGGTGAACTGGGCCTCGCGCCACAGCCTGCAGGCCTACGGATGGGTGCCGGCGCTGGCCATGCTGCTGACCGGCCCGACCCTGGCGCTGGCCCTGCTGGCGCCCGACTGGCGGACGTCGCTGGCGCTGATGACCGTCCCGATGATCTGCTCGACCATCTACGTGGCGCCGGCCCTGGCGCTGGTCCAGAACCTGTCGCCGGTCGCGGCGCGCGCCACCGTCACCGCCCTGGTGCTGCTGGCCTTCAACATCGTGGGCCAGGGCTTCGGCCCGCTCGCCATCGGCGTGCTGAGCGACGGCCTGGCCGCCCGGCAGGCCCCCGACCCGCTGCGCATCGCCATGATCGCGCTGGCGCCCGTGGCAGTGCTGTCGGCCCTGGCCTACCTGGCGCTCTCGCGGGTGGTGCTGAAGGACGCGGAAGCCGTGGCCCGCGACGGAGGCTAGAGGACCACGGTCGCGTCGCTCACAATGCCCTCCTTCTCGTCATCCCGCGGCTTGTCCGCGGGACCTATGAACACGGGAAACGGTGGTGACCCGCAGCGTCGCCGCCTCGCCCTATCCCCGGGCACAGTGTTCATGGGTCCCGCGGACAAGCCGCGGGATGACGATGTTTGGGGGAGTGAGAGGTGCTGTTCCTCAGGGAGAGGAAGGAGGGCCTGTCAGCGACCTCGGCCGCAGGCCCAGGAACCCCAAAGGCTGTCAGGAACTGGCCTCCTACGACCAGAAGTCGTCCCAGTGGGCCTGGTCGCCGACGCTCTCCCAGTGGTCGGTGAGCTTGCCGTCCTCGAAGCGCCAGAGACCGAAGCCCCAGGTGTCGAGCGTCTTGCCGTTCCGCCGGGCGGTCATCCGGTGGACGACGAGGCCCCAGGTGTCGTTGGCGAAGAAGGTGTTCTGCAGCTCTTCGTGGAAGGTGTTGTTCGTCTCGGCGTGGATGCGCGCGATGTGCGCCTTGAAGGCGTCGGGGCCCACATAGGTCCCGGCCAGGATGTTCTGCCCCGGCGAGTGGACGGTGAAGTCCTCGCGCATGGCGCCCCACAGGGCCTCGCGGTCCTTGGCGTAGATGCGCTTCAGCAGGTCCAGGGTGTCCATCGCTCGCCTCAGTTGGCCATGGTCCCGCCGTCGACGGCGATGTCGGTTCCGGTGATGAAGCTGCTCTCGTCCGAGGCCAGGAACAGGGCCGTGGCGGCCACCTCCTCCGGCTCGCCGATGCGCTGCAGCAACTGGCGCGACACCGCCCGCTCGGTCCAGCCCTGCTGCTTCATCAGGGGCTCGGTCTGCGCCGAGCGGATCATGCCCGGCGAGATGGTGTTGGCGCGGATGCCGTACTGGCCGCCTTCGCAGGCGTACTGCCGCGTCATGGCGGTGACGGCGCCCTTGGCGGCCGAGTGGGCCAGCATCCCCTGCCCGCGCGAGCCCTTCTTGGCGGCCGTCGAGGCGGTGTTGATGATCGAGCCGCCGCCCGCCGCGACGAGGTGCGGCCAGGCCGCCCGGCAGAGGTGGAAGATGATGTCCACCTCCTCGATCTGGGTCCTGTTGAAGGTCGCGTAGTCCATCTCGGCGACGAACGCGAAATAGGCCATGGCGGCGTTGTTGTAGACCACGTCGATGCGGCCGTAGTGCTCCAGCGCGAAGGCCACCAGCCGCTCGGCGCCCTCGGCGCCCGAGAGGTCCACCGGCTGCAGCGAGACCATCTCGCCGCCCGTCGCGCGGACGTCGTCGGCCGTCCCGCCCGCAGCCGGGTTGATGTCGCAGCCGACCACCTTCGCGCCCTCGCGCGCGAACATCAGCGCGGCCGAGCGGCCCATGCCGCTGCCCGTGCCGGTGATGATCGCCACCTTGCCTGCCAGACGCCCTGCCACTGTGCTCTCCTGTCGATGGGTGCGGCGCGCCGCCTAGCTGCGATCGAGAAGCGCGGCGACCACGGGGCGCGAGACGTCGGCGTCGCCGCGCTGGCCGCGGAACTGCGGCGGCGTCTGGCCGAGCGTCCCGTCGCGCACCGGCCGGTCGTGGCGCCACTCCACCAGCGTCTGCCGTTCGGCGATCTTCCAGCGGCCGTCGCGCCGCTCGAGCCGGTCGATGTAGCGGCCGCCCGCCACCCCCTCGTAGGGCTCGTCGCGGCCGCCCCAGAACGTGCCGGGCGGCGCGGTGGTCGGCACGGCGTGGAAGGCGATCACATAGGTCTCGGCCCAGGCCTGGTCGCCGTCGAGCGCGATCAGCATGTTGCCGGTCTGGTGGTGCGTGCCGGTGAGCGGCCCCAGCATGTTGTGGGCGCTCTCCAGCACCTGCGGGATCGTCCGCACGGCGTCGAGGAACCGGCTGGTCCCGTCGCGATGGAAGACGTCGTCGACCAGCTCCCAGCGGTGGCGGTCGACCATGTGGCAGAAGCGGTTCACGACGTCGGCGATCTCGGCGCGGGCGGCGAGTTCCTCAAGCGCGCCCGGGCGGGGCGGCGGCGCGGCGCCGCGCCAGGCCGCGACGACGGGCGCAGAGACGTCGGCGTCGCCCCACTGCCCGCGATGCCGCATCGGCACGTCGGCCAGCCCGCCCTCGTTCACCGGTTGGTAGTGGCGGTATTCGGCGGCCGAGCGCCGCTCGGCGATCCGCCAGACGCCGCCCCGGCGCTCGAAGCGGTCGATGTAGCGCGCGCCGAAGATGGCGTCGTAGGCCTCGCCCGTCCCGCCGAAGGGGCCGCCGGGCGGCGCGTCGGCCGGCACGCGGTGAAAGGCGGTGACGTAGGTCTCGGCGTGGGCGACGTCGCCCTCCAGCGCGATCTGGATGTTGCCCACCTGGTGGTGGGTGACGCCCACGGGCTCCAGCAGCGCCGCGCCCAGCTTCACGAACTCGCGCCACGAGCCGCCGACCACCGACAGGTGGCAGGTGGCGTCCTCGTGGAAGACGCTGTCCATCAGCCACCACCGCCGCCGGTCGGTGGCGTGGCAATAGCGGTGGATCACGTCGGCGATCTCGGCGCGCGCGGCCAGCGCCGCAAGGCCGTAGTCGGCGGAATGGGTCGCCATGAGTCCTCCCGGAACCGGATCGTCCGCGCGGGCCGCGGATCATCACTTAGTCATCTAACTAAAGGTCAGGTCCGGCGCGATTGCAACCTCGCGCGACGCGCGGAACCGTAAACTTTGTTGACATAGACCGACCCCGTCCTAGGCTCCCGGCAAGGCGTGGAACAGCGCCGCAGGGAGGCGTCGGTGCAGGATTTCAAGGACAAGGCGGCCTTCGTCACCGGCGGCGCATCGGGCATCGGCCTGGCCACCGCCCGGGCGCTGGCGCGCCGCGGCGCGCGCCTGATCCTGGCCGACATCGACGCGACGGCCGCCGCCGAGGCGGCCGCGGGGCTGCGCGGCGAGGGCGCCGACGCGATGGGCCTGCCGCTCAACGTCGCCGACGAGGCCGACTGGGCGCGCGCGGGCGAGGCGGCGGCGGCCTTCGGCGAGGTGCGCCTGGTGTTCTCCAACGCCGGGGTCGGCGGCGGCTCGGGCGCCTTCGAGACCTACGACCCCGAGGTCTGGCGCTGGACCTACGCCGTCAACGCGCATGCCCACCTCTACGCCTGCCGCACCTTCCTGGGCGCGATGAAGGCCAGCGGCGAGCCGTGCCACCTGGCCCTCACCTCGTCGCTGGTGGCCATCGTGCCGCCGCCGATCTCGGTGGCCTACATCTCCTCGAAGTTCGCCACCCTGGGCATCGCCATGGCGCTGCGCAACGAGCTGGCCGACACCAACGTCGGGATCTCGGTGCTCTGCCCGGGCATGTCGGCCACCAACATCGTGGCCACCACCGCACGCCTGCGGCCGGTGGACGCCGAACAGGGCCAGGCCGCGCAGACGGCGCGCAACATGACCGGCGTGCTGGCCGCAGGCATGTCGCCGGACAAGATCGGCGAGTTCGTGGCGCGGGCCATCCAGGCCGGCGACTTCTTCATCTTCACCCACCCCGAGTGGAAGGAGATGGCGCAGGCGCAGTTCGCCGAGATCGTGGGCGCGTTCGGCGCCTCGGCCGATCCCGACTACGCCGGCGACGACATCGCGGGCCTGGTCGCCGCCAACGGCGCGCGGCGCATGAACGTGGCCGTGGGCCGCTAGCTAGAGCGAAGCAGAGGGAGAGAGACCGATGTCCGACGACGCCGCCATGCGGGCGCTGGCCAAGCACTTCTTCGACTGCGTGGAGAAGGGCGACGTGGACGGGCTGGTCGCCTGCTACGCGCCGGACGCCAGGATCTGGCACAACACCGACGGGCTGGAGCAGTCGCCCGAGGACAACCGCAAGACCCTGAAGGGCATGACCCAGCGCCTCGTCGACCGCGTCTACGACGAGCGCCGGCTGTACGTCTACGCCGAGGGCTTCACGCACCAGCACGTGCTGCGCGGCACCCGCGTACACGACGGCGTGCGGCTGGCGCTGCCGGCCTGCATCGTCTGCCAGGTGAAGGACGGCAAGATCACCCGCCTGGACGAGTACTTCGACTCCGCCGCGGTGGCCGAGTTCCGCAAGTTCGCCTGACGCTCAGGCCTCGCGATCGGCGAGGAGGGCCGAGGCCAGATGGAAGGCGGCGTTGGCCGCCGGCACGCCGCAGTAGATGGCGCTCTGGAGGATCACCTCCTTCAGCGCCTCCGCCGGGACCCCGTGTTCCAGCGCCGCCTTCAGGTGCAGCCGCAGTTCGCCCTCGCGGTTCAGCGCGATCAGCATGGCGACGGTCAGCAGCCGCCGCGTGTCGTGCGGCAGGCCCGGCCGGCTCCAGACCTCGCCCCAGGCGTAGCGGGTGATCAGGTCCTGGAACTCGGCCGTCAGCGGCGTGGCGGCGGCGGCCGCGGCGTCGACATAGGCCTCGCCCAGCACGGCCCGGCGGTTGGCCATGCCCAGCGCGTGGCGTTCGCGCTCGTCCATCAGCAGGACTCCAGATGCTGCACGAGCGCCGCGGCGAAGGCCTGCGGCTGCTCGATGTTGGAGAGGTGGGCCGCGTCCAGCTCGAGGTGGACGGCGCCGGGGATCGCGCCGGCCAGGGCGCGGGTCTGCGCGGGCGGGGTGGAGACGTCGAGCGCCCCGCCGATCACCAGGGTCGGGGCGGCGATCCGGCCGACGTCGCCGGTGAGGTCGGCGTCGCGCAGGGCGGCGCAGCAGCCGGCGTATCCCACCGCCGACGTGGCCAGGAGCGCATCGCGGAAGCCGTCGACCACGTCGGGGCGCGCTGCGCGGAACGCGTCGGAGAAGAACCGCCCCATGGCCATGCCGGCGATGGCCGCCAGGCCTTCGGCGCGCACGGCGGCGGCCCGCTGTTCCCAGGCCTCGGCCGAGCCGATCCGCGCGGCGGTGTTGGCCAGCACCAGCCCCGCCACCCGCGCCGGCGCCCGCAGCGCCAGCGCCTGGGCCACGGCCCCGCCCAGCGAGAGGCCGCAGACCACGGCCCGCTCGACGCCCAGCGCCGCCAGGACGTCCTCCACGTCGGCGGCCAGGCGGTCCAGGGGATAGTCGCTGTCGGGCGCGTCCGAGTGGCCATGCCCCCGGATGTCCGGCCGGATCACCCGCCACGAGGCGAGGGACGGAAGCTGCGGCGCCCACATGCCGTGGCCACAGCCGATCGAATGCAGCAGGACGACCGCGGGCGCGTCCCGGGGCCCTTCGTCGGCCACGAAAAGCTGGGCGCCGTCGCCGGCCGCGATCCGCATCAGTCCTCCCCGTCCGCCAGCAGCCGCCGCGCCAGGGCCTCGGCCTCGCCCGTGTCCGCCCCGACGCCGGCGGCGGCCAGGTTGCGGGCCATGGCCGCGGCGTCGATCTCCAGCCCCTCGGCGACGTCGGCCATCGCCGCCGCCGCGCCGCCGGCCAGGGCGAAGAGGTCGGCCAGGACCGCCGCCTCGGCCTGCCAGCCGCCCAGCCCCCGCTCGTGCTCGCCGGGCAGGGCCGAGATCAGCGTGGCCGCCAGGTGCGGCGCGCGCACGGCGGCCGAGAGCGCCACCTGGCAGCCGGTGGGATTGCGCTTGTGCGCCATGGCCGACGAGCCGCCGCGGCCCTCCGCGCGCGGCTCGAACGCCTCGGCGACCTCGCCCTGGGCCAGCAGCGCCACGTCGCGCGCCATCTTGGCCACCGTCCCGGTCAGCACCGCCAGCGCGGCGCCCAGGCCGGCCACCGCATCGCGGCGCGCGTGCCAGGGCGCGTCGGCGACCGCCAGCCCCGAGCTCATCCCGGCGACCCGCCGCGCCACCACCGCCGCGCCCCAGCGCTTCGAGGCCCGCCATCGTGCCGGCGAGGCGCCCGCCGAGCTGCAGCCGCAGCGCCTCCTCGCCCGCTCCAGCCGCGCCGCCGCGTCGCGGACGCGCGCGCCGCTGCGCGGCCTTCAGGCCGAAGGTGGTCGGCGCGGCGGGCTGCAGCAGGGTGCGGGCCAACATCGGCGTCGCCGCGTGCGCCGCCGCCAGGCCCGCCAGGGCCGCGTCCAGGCGATCGACGTCCGCCCGCAGCAGGCCCAGGCCGGCCCTGGCCTGGAGCATCATGGCCGTGTCGGCCACGTCCTGGCTCGTGGCGCCCAGATGCACGCTCGCGGCGGCCGGGGCGTCGTGCGCGGATACGCGGGCGCGGAGGGCCGCGACCAGCGGGATGGCCAGCGTGCCGGCGTGGGCCGCCTGCCCGGCCAGTTCGCGCACGTCGAAGGCGCCGGCGCAGGCCTCGGCGATCCGCGTCGCGTGCGCCGGCGCGATCAGCCCCTCCGCCGCCTCGGCGCGGGCCAGCGCGGCCTCGAACGCCAGGGCCGCAGCCACCAGCGCCTCGTCGCCGAACGCCGCCAGCATCCCGGCGGTCGAGGCCGCCCGATCGCGGATCGCCGAGCCCATCAGCAGTCGAAGAACACCGTCTCGCCCGCCCCCTGCAGGACGATGTCGAAACGGTAGCGGCCGGGCGCCGTGCGCCGCGCCACGAGCGTGTCGCGCCGCTCATCGGGCACGAGCGCCAGCACCGGGTCCTCGTCGAGGCCGGGCTCGCCCTCGAAGTAGATGCGCGTCACCAGCCGGCGCAGCAGGCCGCGGCCCAGCACGCCGACGTCGATGTGGGCGGCCTGGAGCGCATTGCCGGGCCCGGCGACGCGGCCGGGCAGCACGGTGCGGAACGCGTAGCCGCCGTCGTCCGCCGTCGCGCAGCGGCCGAACAGGTCGCCGAACGCACCCTCCCCGTCCGCCTGCCAGATCTCGACCAGGGCGTCGGGCAGCGGCGCGCCGGCCCCGTCGACGATGCGGCCCTCGACCTCGATCACGTCGCCCACGGGCGTCTCGCGGGACAGGGGCGTCAGCAGGAAGTGCCCGGCGGGGGTCAGGTCGGCCCGCGCGCCGATGTCGGCCTGGCCCACCAGGTCGGCGCCGCCCGGGGCCGGCAGGGCGTAGTGGAAGAACGGCCCTACCGTCTGCCACGGGGTCTGCCCCAGGCGCCCGCCGGCCATGCTCACGGCTCCATCGGCGTGGCGGCGCGGCCGCGCAGCACGATGTCGAACGCATAGCCGAGCGCATGGCTGGGCTCGGTCAGCGACAGGTCAAAGCGGGCGACGAGCCGGTCGCGCGCACCCGCCGGCACGGCCTGGGCGATCGGGTCCAGCGCGATCAGCGGATCGCCGTCGAAGTACATCTGCGTCACCAGCCGCGTCGCGAACGCCGGGCCCAGCAGCGACAGGTGGATGTGCGCGGGCCGCCAGGCGTTGTGATGGTTGCCCCAGGGATAGGCCCCGGGGCGCACCGAGGTGAAGCCGTAGCGGCCGGCCTCGTCGGTGACCACGCGCCCCATGCCGGTGAAGTTCGGGTCGATCGGCGCGTTCCACTGGTCGCGGGCGTGGATGTAGCGGCCGGCGGCGTTGGCCTGCCAGATTTCGATCAGGGTGTCGGGGACCGGGCGGCCGTCTTCGTCCAGAACGCGGCCGGCCACCACGATCCGCTGGCCCACCGGCTCGCCGCGGTGCTGGCGCGTCAGGTCCGCCATCGCCGGCCCCAGCAGCCGGCCGCCGCCCTGCGCGGGGCCGCTCGCCTCGGTCAGGGTGTGGGGCAGGCGCACCAGCGGCTGCCTCGGCGACCGGAGCGCGGTCGACGCATAGGCCTCGGAGAAGTGCGGCGGGTGGGCCGCCTCGTCCTCCCGGCGATATTCCTCGGTGAAAGTCATTCGATATCTAAGTATCTTGTCGCCCAGGACGACTCAAGCGCCGAGGACCCGAGCGAGACGCATGACCGAACCCGCGCCCAGGCCCACGGCGGCATGACCTTCGTCAGGACCACCGTCCGCCTCAAGGCGCGCCCGTCGGGCCTCCCGGGACCGGAGCACTGGGACATCCGCCAGGAGCCGGTCGCCCCGCTGGCCTCCGGCGAGGCGCTGGTGGCCGTGCGCTACATCTCGGTCTCGCCGTCCCTGCGCGCGCAGATGGACGCCGGCGGAGCCTATCTGCCGCCGGTGGCGATCGGCGACGTCGTGCGCGCCCGGGGCGTGGGCGTGGTCGTCGAAAGCCGCGCGCCGGGGTTCGCGCCGGGCGACACGGTCGAAGGGCCCCTGGGCTCCCAGAGCCACTACGCGGGGCCGACCGAGGGCCTGACCCGGGTGGACCCGGCGGTCCCGCTGACCCGCTATCTCGGCGTGCTCGGCATGACCGGCTTCACGGCCTACTTCGGCATGCTGGACGTGGCGCGGCCGAAGCCGGGCGAGACGGTGCTGGTGTCGGCCGCGGCGGGCGCGGTGGGCGGCGTCGCCGGCCAGATCGCCAGGCTGCAGGGATGCCGCGTCATCGGCGTGGCCGGCGGACCGGACAAGTGCGCCCATGCGGTGCGCGACCTCGGTTTCGACGCCTGCATCGACCACCGGCGCGACGACATCGCGGGCCGCCTCGCCGAACTGGCGCCGGACGGGATCGACGTCTACTTCGACAACGTGGGCGGCCCGACCCTGGAGGCGGCGCTGCTCGGCCTGCGCCACCGCGGCCGCATCGCCATCTGCGGCTTCGTCGCCGACTACAACGACATCCAGGGCCTGAGCGGCGCCCGCAACTACCTGAAGCTGCTGGAGACGCGGTCGCGGATGGAGGGGTTCTCCGTCTACGACTTCGCCGCCCGGTTTCCGGAGGCGCGGACCGCGCTCGCGGCCTGGCTGGCGAGCGGCGCGATCACGGCGAGCGAGCACGTGGAGGAGGGCCTGGAGCGCTTTCCCGAGGTGCTGCGCCTGCTGTTCGGCGGCGCCCAGGTCGGCAAGCTGGTGCTCAAGGTCTAACGAGGGAAGAACGGATGTCGGATTTCGATTTCGGCGATCGCCGGCTGAAGAGCGAGCCGCTGTGCTGCGCGGCGTTCGAGGTGGGCGAGATCGTCTCGCTGGGCGCCTCGCCGTGGAGCAACCGCCGTGTCGGCTACATCACCGGCGGCCGGTTCGAGGGCCCGCGGCTGAAGGGCGACATCCTGCCGGGCGGCGGCAACTGGCCCGAGGCCGGCGTCGGCCCCGGCGGCGAGGCGGTCGGCACGTTCGACGCCCGCAGCGTCTGGCGCACCGACGACGGGGCGCTGATCTACCTCACCTACACCGGGCGCAGCCTGGTCCCCGCCGACGTGGGCGCCGCGTTCCGCGACCCGGCCCAGCCGCACGTCGACCCCTCGCGCTACAAGCTGCACATCGCGCCCGTCTTCGAGACCGCCGACCCCCGCTACGCGTGGCTGAACGCCGTACTGGCCGTGGGCTGCGGCGAGCGGGTCGCCGGCGGCGTGCGCCACTACATCTACGCGATCACCTGAGCGGCGCGTCCGCCAGGCGGGCGGCCTCGGCGGCCAGGTTGTCGGACATCTTCTTCAGCACGCGCAGGCACGTCTCGAGGTCGCGGGCCGAGACGCCTTCGCCGGCGACCGCGTTGATGCGGCGCGCATGCGGCGTCAGCGCGCCGCGCAGGGCCTCGCCGCGCGGCGTGAGGAAGACGTTGACCTTGCGCCGGTCCTCGGCGTTGCGGACGCGCTCGATCAGGCCCAGGCCGTCCATCGCCCGCAGCATCGCCACGGCGGTGGGCTCTGTGACGTTGTTGAGCTGGGCCAGGCGCTTCTGCGTGGCCCCGTTCTCCTGCCAGAGCGCGCGCAGGAAGTACCAGAACCCGCTGGCCAGGCCCTCGCGCGCCAGTTGCGCGTTGAGCACGCGGTCGAAGGCGCGGTGGCAGCGGCGGACCTGGAAGCCCAGGCTGCGGTCGGGCGGCAGTTCGTCGGCGATGTCCGGAAGGTCCGTCATCAGATCTTGAACGCTTCGAAGGTCTCGGGCGCGAACAGGGCCTCCGGCTCCAGGCGGCGCGGCGACAGGCCCTGCTCGTGGTGGTAGCGCAGGAAGGTGTCGAGCACCTTGCGGTTCCGGGCGAAGCCGTAGGGCCACCAGTCGTCGCCGAGTTCCGCGCGGGCCTCTTCGACGGCCGCCACCTGCCAGGGCAGCATCGACGTCATGGCCGAGGTGACCGCCAGGTTGTCGTAGGTGACCGCCTGCGCCTCGCAGAACGCCTTGAACAGCGACTGGGCGATCCATCGGTTGGCCTCGTAGACGCTCCGGCGGATGGCCACGACGTGCATGATCGGGAAGATGCCGGTGCGCCGGAAGTAGTCCTTCTCCACCGGCACGAAGTCGGGGAACAGCCGCTTCACGTCGTCGGGGCGGGAGTAGAACGTCGAGGGCGTGCGGGCGGTGTGCAGGGCGTCGATCTCGCCGTCCGCCAGCATCTGCGCCAGCGTCTGGGTCGGCCCGATCGGCGTGACGCTGAACTGCGGCGGCAGGTTGAGCTTCAGCTTCTCGTCGCGCCCGGGCTCCTCCTCGCCGCCCGTGAAATACTTCACCGAGGTCGGCGCGACGCCGTACTCGTCGGAGAGGATGCCGCGGATCCAGACCGGCGCGGTCATCTGGTATTCCGGCACGCCGAAGCGCTTGCCGACCAGGTCCTTCGGCTCGCGGATGCCGCTCCGGGCCGACACGAAGATGCACGAGTGGCGGAAGAACCGGGACGGGAAGACCGGGATAGCGATGAACGCCGGGTCGTCCCGGGTCAGCGACACGCAGTACGACGAGAGCGACATCTCGGCGACGTCGAACTCGCGGTTGCGCAGCATGCGGAAGAAGGTCTCCTCGACGTGCAGCGGCAGGAAGTTGAGGTCGATCCCCTCAGGCTGCACGCGGCCGTCGGCCAGGGCGCGGGTGCGGTCGTAGTCCCAGCATGCCAGCGTCAGGCGCAGCTTGCTCATGGGCGAATCTCCAGGTCAGCGATGGCGATTTCACGGCCCTCGGCGGCCGAGCGCAGGATGGCGAGGCAGACGGCCAGGTTCTCCGCGCCCCAGGCCCCATCGTGCAGGGGAGCCTTGCCGTCGACGACCGCGTCCCACACCTCGTCGACGACGGCGTGGCGGGTGGCGTCCGGGGCCGGCAGGTCGACGGTCCAGCGCGCCGCCGGCCCGAAAGCCTCGACGGCGGTGGGGGTGAGGCGCAGGTCGCCACGCTCGCAAGCCACCAGGACGAAGCCGAAGTGTTCGTGGCCGACCGGCGCCGGAGTCGCGGCGCCCGCGACGCCGTAGGCGCGCGCGGCCTTCAGCGCCGGCTCGTCGGCGCCGTCCAGACGGCGGCGCGCCGTGGCGTAGGCGGCGGGATCGCGCGCGCCGCCCGTCTCGCCCACCCAGCCCATCAGCGCGTCGGTGTCGTAGCGGCCGTATCCCGAATAGGTCAGCGCCGCCGAGGCGCCGCCCTCGAAGGTCAGGAAGGCCTGGTAGGCGCCCTCGGTCGGCCGGCCCGCGTCCCAGGCGCCGGTCGCCGCGCGGACACTGCGCACCGGGCGGCCGACGAGGCGGCGGACCACGTCGATCTGGTGGACGGCCTGGCTGAACACCACGCCGCCGCCCCGCGCGCTGTCCAGCTCCTCGGGACGCCGCGGGCGGTACAGGAAATCGGTGAAGGTGACCGCGGTCACCATCCGCGCCGGGCCGAACGCCTCGCTTCCCACGAGGGCCGCGGCCGCCGCGACGGGCGGATCGAAGCCGTGGCTGGGGCCCACCACCAGCCGGACGCCGGCCGCCTCGGTCGCCGCGATCATCGCGCGGCAGGCGGCGAGGTCCAGCGCCATCGGCTTCTCCACCAGCACGTGCTTGCCGTGGCGGGCGGCGAGCGCCGTGAGGTCGGCGTGGGTCTGGTGGGGCGTGGCGATGTAGACCACCTCGACCTGCGGATCGGCGCACAGCGCCGCGGCGTCGTCGTACGCGGGCGCAGCGAACTCGGCGGCGAAGGCGGCGCGCGCTTCGGGCCGCAGGTCGGCGGCGGCCACGAGCGAAACGCGCGGGTCGGCGACCAGCGTCGGCCGCGTCAGGTCGAACCCGCGGCTGAGCCCGACGACGCCGAAGCGGAGCACCCGGTCGGCCATGTCGCGCGCCTCCCTGCGCCACTTCTGGACAGCCGCCGTGCTGGCCCATAAAATACTTAGCTATCTAAGTCTGATCGGACAACCGCCCATGAGACCTGCCGACAATGAACTGCTCTGCCGCGTGGAAGGCGACGCCGCGATGGGGCAGATCATGCGCCAGCACTGGCTGCCGGTGTGCATGAGCGAGGAGGTTTCCGACCCCGACGGCGCGCCGCAGCGCGCGCGCCTGCTGGGCGTGGACCTGGTCGTGTTCCGCGACTCGAAGGGCCGCGTGGGCGTGATGGACGAGCATTGTCCGCACCGCGGCGCCTCGCTGGCGTTCGGCCGCAACGAGGACTGCGGCCTGCGCTGCCTGTACCACGGCTGGAAGTTCGGGGTGGACGGCGAGATTCTCGACATGGCGTCCGAGCCGCCGGACAGCCGCATGAAGAACCTGCGCCACAAGGCCTACCCGACGCACGAGGCGGGCGGCTTCGTCTGGGCCTGGCTGGGCGAGCCCGACGCGATGCGGCCGTTCGAGCCGCCGGCCTGGGCGCCGCTGCCCACCACCCGGGTGTCGATCGTGAAGATGCACGCCGCGTGCAACTGGGCGCAGGTGCTGGAGGGCGCGATCGACAGCGCCCACTCGTCCAGCCTGCATTCGACCAACATGCCGACCGCCGAGGTCGAGGGCTCGACCGCCACCGACACGGCCTGGCTGCGGCCCTCCAACGACAAGGCCCCGCGCCTGGAGGTCCAGGCCACCGACTACGGCTTCCACTACGCCGCCATCCGCCGGCCGATCCGCGATCCCGAGACCCACGCCTACATCCGCACGACGGTGTTCGTGGCGCCCTTCACGGTGCTCATCCCGCCGAACGACCAGTACAACCTGGCCCAGATGCTGGTGCCGATCGACGACGTGAACTGCATGTTCTACTGGATGGCCTGGCACCCGACGAAGGGCATCTCGCAGGACGCCTGGCGCCGCTTCTGCGCCGCCGAGCCGGGCGTGGACCTCGACGCCGACTGGCGCAAGGCGCGCAACCTCTCGAACAACTTTCTGCAGGACCGCGAGGCGATGAAGGCCGGCGACTTCACCGGCATCGTCGGCATCCCCGCGCAGGACATGGCCATGTGGGAGAGCATGGGCCCCATTGCCGACCGCAGCGCCGACCACCTGGGATCGAGCGACGGGGCGATCATCCAGTTCCGCCGCCAGATGGTGGCCGCCGCCAAGGCGGTGCTGGCGGGCGAGCCGGCGATCGGCGCCGCCGCGGGCGGGACGCCGCACGCCCACCTGGCCTCGTTCGAGGGCCTGGTTCCCAGGGACGCCGACTGGCGCGCCTTCACGACCCGCAACGCGCCGCCCGCCGCCGCTGCGGAGTAGCCCGCGAACCGTCAAACGCTTTGACATCGCCCGGCGCGCGCCCCACTCAGGCCCCAGGCCAGGGAGGCGACGGACCCGGTGACGGCGGAGGCGGATATCAGGCACCTGCTGCTCTCGCTGCTGCAGGGCTTCTACTGGTTCGACGAAGGCCTCCAGAACTTCTTCCAGGCGCGCGGCTGGCCGGCGATCACGCGGCCGCAGTCGATGGTCATGGCCAACATCGCGCTCGGCGTGCGCCGCCCGTCCGACATCGCACGGCGCCTCGGCGTCAGCCGCCAGGCCATCCACGCCACGCTGAACCAGATGGTCGAGCTGGGCATCGTCGCGCTGGCCGACGACCCCTCCAACGGCCGGGTCAAGGAGGTGGTCGTGACGCCCCTGGGCGAACGGATGCGGCGGGACGCCCAGGAGGCGATGCTGCTCATGGGCGAGGAACTCGCGCGGCGCCTCGGCAAGGCGCCGCTGCTCCGGACGGCCCACCTCCTCCACGAGGACTGGGGCGAGGCCATGACCTTCACCGCCGCAGAGGTCGGCCGCCACGACTAGGATGATGACGGCGAGAGCGCCGATGACGGGGCGCTTGGGCTGGCGGGCCTTCCGATGAATCTCAGCGGGCTCGCCTCGGGTCGCATACGGATCGATACGCCGGAACACTTCTGGTACGACATGGGGGGCTTTCCAGCCCCGGATGACCCGACGCCCGATCTATATCTGTAAGCAGCAAAGACACGTCGGCTTGGCCCCGATACGGTAGCGAGATGCCGTTACAAGCAGCTCCTGATGTATCGGGGTTCCAACTCGCACCCGACCTGACCGGCGACGATGCGGAAGACAGCGCGCTTCTCGCAGAGATGGCCCGGGATGCAGAAGCGTACATCGCGTCTCATCACTGGGCTCCGCCAATCGCCCAGCTTTTTCTGGGCTATGGCCTCGGTGGAGTGCTGGCGCTCTTCCTCGCCCACTTTTCCCGCCCGCTACCTGGCGGCCGAGACGAGTGGCTTTGGGTAGCCGTAGGTGATCTTCCGCCCGCCTACTTCGTGACAGACGCGGCTCCGACTCCTGGCGAGGCGCTGGGCGTCTACTGCGAACTTATGGAGGATTGGGCCGATCGCGTGATGGCCGAGGAAGATCTCAGCGAGGCATTTCCGGTCGAGGTAGCGCCAACGCGGGAACACGCCGAGCTTCTGCTGGGTCGCGTCGATTTCATCCGGAAGAAGTTGATTCCGCTGGCCTGAATCCAACGGCGCCCCGGGAGCAGCGTAGGCTCCTGACTGCCCCCACCGCCATTCAGTCTCGGCTACCTCTGGAGCGGGACTCGATCACACGGAAGCGTATCCGGCGTTGAGGAGATAGTTGGCGCATTGGCTGGGGCTAAAGCGGTCGAGGAGTTGTCCGGCCTTTCGCCAGGTGGCCTCGACGTCGCGCGGTTGGGCCTGTCGCATGAAGGGCTTCAGCTTGGCGAAGACCTGTTCGATGGGTTCAGGTCGGGTGAGTAGGGCGGCAGGAAGATGAGGTGCGCGCCCTGGGCGCGGATGGCGGCGCGGGCAGCCTTTCCCTTGTGGCTGCCCATGTTGTCCATGATCACCACGTCGCCGGGCTTCAGCGTGGGGGCGAGCATCCTCTCGACGTAGAGCAGGAAGGCCTCGCCGTTGATGGGTCCGTCGAAGACGAAGGGCGCGTCGATCCGGTCGCACCGGAGGGCGGCGATGAAGGTCAGCGTCTTCCAGTGGCCGTGGGGCGCATAGGCCCGAAGGCGCCGGCCGCGCGGTCCCCAGCCGCGCGGTCCCCAGCCGCGCGGTCCCCAGCCGCGCAGGGGCGCCATGTTGGTCTTGATCCAGAGCCTGCCCCCGCGAAGGCGGGGGTCTCGTCGATGAAGACCAGCCGCTGGGCGGCGACCTTCATCTGGTGGGCCTTCCAGCGCACCCTGCGGCGAGCCACGTCAGGCCGCGTCTGCTCCTCGGCCAGCAGGGCCTTTTTTGAAGCTCAGCCCCTCGTCGTGGACGAAGACCCAGACCGCCCGCGGCTGCGTCTTGACCCCCTGCTCAGCCAACTCCGCTGTCAGCCCCCGCAGCGTGAACGGGCCGGCCTTGATCCGCTGACGTAGCCACTCGGCGATCTCGCCCGACAGCGTCCGGGGCTTGTAGCCGCCGACCTGCGCCGGCCCTGCCGACCCGGTCTCACGCGCCCGCCGGCTCCACTTCGACAGGCACGACGGCGCGATCCGCAGCGCCTCGGCGATCTGCCGGTGCGTCTCGCCCGCCGCCTTCCGCGCCAACGCGCGCTCGCGAAGATCCATCGAATAGGGAGCCGTCATCCGGGCTGGCCTCCTTCCAGTCCCAACGGTGAATCAGATCATCGCTGATTTGAGAATCTCGATTCCGCCAAATCGCGTCACGCTCTAGACCCAGCTTGCGGCACGTTGGGTCCCGGTCTTTGGCTTCGCCAAAACCGGGATGACAGCCGTGGGATGAGCGGCCCCGGCGCACGGAAGCTTGACGCGCACCAATTTCCATGTTCTCCCTTTGTTCATGTCCACGCGCGACGCCGCATCGACCCAATTGCACGAGCTCGCCGAGCTCGGCATGGACCTCGTGCGCCGGATCGCCGCCGCCGTCGAAGCCGACCCGGACACCGCGACCCTGATCGCCCTCGCCGACGCCCACTGCGACGTGGCGCGCAGCGTGCGCCAGTCGATCGCGCTGCGCCTGCGCATCGCCAGCGGCAGCTTCGAGGTTCAACGCCCGCCCAAGGCCGAAGCCGACCCGGACGCCGAGCCCGAAGAATGCGAAGAGCGCGGCGACCCCGTCGAACGCTGCGACTGGAACGAATACGAGCGCCCCGACTGGGAAACCCCGCTCCGCCTCACCGGCGACCCGGCCCACGACGACGCCATCATCCAGACCGCGGTCGAAACCGCCGTCCGCAAGATCCGCAAGAGCTACGCCAAGGGCCTCGCGGTCCTCGACCCCGAGCGCAAGCCCACCGCCCGCGCCGCCCTCCTCGCCGGCTCAGCGCCCCTGCGTATCGCCGACACCTCCTGACGGCCGGCCTCTCACGCGCACCTCCCTCCAAAGAACGTCATGGCCGGCCTTGTGCCGGCCACCCATGAACACCGATCCGACCAAGCTCGCAGCGGCGCCCGCCGCGGGCCGCTTCCGCACGTCTGCGTGTCTGGATGGCCGGGACAGGCCCGGCCATGACGTCCTTCGGAGCAGCGCGTTATCCCAACTTCTCCTGCTGCACCGAGAAGATGGAGCTGTACTCGCCCGCGCCCCAGTCGGGCGGCATCGGGCACGGTTCGGCATCGAACCGCGCGCAGGCCGGCGGCCCGCCGCGGACGATCACGTTGGCCAGCTTCACCGGGTCCATGATCCGCGTCAGCGGCAGCGCGTCGCACGGCGCGTAGGTGTGCAGCAGCAGCGGCCGCATGCGTGGCGAGGTGTTCGCCCGCGAGCCATGCACGATCCGGCAGTTGTGGATCGTCACCGTGCCCCGAGGGCCGGACAGCCAGCGCAGGTCGGCGGGGTCGAGCCGCTCGGCCTCGATGTCGCTGAGCGCCCCCGTCCACGCGCCGGCCTCGTCGCGCAGGGTGTGGATCGGGCCGCGATGGCTGCCCGCGTAGACGCCCATCGGCGCCATCGCCTCGTCCACGTCGCAGAGGTAGACGCCGATCGTCAGCGGCCCGTAGTTCGAGTGCGGCCAGAACGGGATGTCCTGGTGCCAGCGGATCTCCTCGCCGCCGCCGCCCGACTTGAAGTTCAGCTTCGAGTGATGGAAGCGGACGTCGGCGCCCAGCAGGTCCTCGGCCAGGTCGACGACCGGGCCACGCAGGCCGAAGTCCTCGAACACCGGATCGAACGCGACCGTCTGCGGGATGCGCCGCAGCATCGGCTGCTGGGCGCTGTGGCCGGGCCCCAGCAAGATGTCCAGCGTGTTCGCGGCGAGGCCGCGGCTGCGCTCGACGAAGCGGTCCATGACCGCGGTCAGACGGTCGAGCCACCCATCGTCCAGCCAGGCCGGAAGACAGAGGTAGCCTTCACGTTCGTACCGCGCCCGATCGTCCGCCGTGAGCCTTCGCATCGCCGAAATACCTCCGCAAGGTCGACTAAACAATTGCTCAGTCCGCGCCCGGCGTCTACTCTTCGCAGACAACGAGACGGAGGGGACGAGTGTCTTTCATCGAGCTGACGCGCGACGGCCACGTGGCCACCGTGACCATCAGGCGGGCCGAGCGCCGCAACGCCGTGACCCTGGAGATGATGCAGGACCTGGAGCGGATCAGCCGCGAGTTCCTGCACGACGAACAGACGCGCGTCGTGATCTTCCGCGCCGAGGGCAAGGACTTCTCGGTCGGGGCCGATCTCCAGGCCTCACCGTCGCAACGCGCCGGCGCGTCGATGATCATGCGCCGCCGCGGCGCCGAGTTCGGCGCCCAGCTCATGCGCTCGATGCAGGAGATCCCGCAGCCCACGATCTGCGCCGTCCAGGGCATCGCCACGGGCGCCGGCGGCTGCATCACCTCGGCCTGCGACTTCCGCGTCGGCGCCGACAACGCCCGTGTCGGCTACGGCGAGGTGAAGCTGGGCATCAACCTCATGTGGCACGCCGTGCCGATCTGCGTGCATCTCGTGGGCCCGGCCCGCGCCAAGCAGATGATCATGACCGGCAGGCTGTTCGATGCGGCCACGCTGGAGCGCTGGGGCTTCCTCGACCAGGTCGTGCCGCTGGCCGACCTCGACGCGGCCGCGCGCGAGATGGCGGAGGTCTACGCCGCCCTGCCCCCGAACTCGGTGCAGATGATCAAGAAGAGCATCAACCACGTGGCCGGCGCGCTGGACCGCGCGGTGATGCACATGGACGCCGACCAGTGGCTGCTCTCCAGCCTGACCGACGACTACAAGGAAGCCGTCTCGGCCTTCTTCGAGAAGCGCCCGCCCAGCTTCACCGGCAACTGACGCCCGGAGAGCCCCCTCCCCTTAAATCGTCATCCCGCGACTTGTTCGCGGGACCCATGAACTCCGCGGTCCGTAGAGGATCACGGGCGTCGCCGCCGCAGATCGTCACCCTCTCCCGTGTCCATGGGTCCCGCGAACAAGTCGCGGGATGACGTTCAGGGGAGAGCCCGTCAGTCCAGCGACCCGGCCACGCCGTCGGCGATCAGCCGCTCGATCTCGTCCGGCGTGAGCCATTGGGCCAGCACGGCGCGCGTGTGCTCGCCCAGGCGCGGCGGCGGCGTGGCGGTCGGCGCGGCGGCGTCGGCGAAGCGCCACAGGCGGCCGGCATGGCGTCCCGGTCCAAGGCCGGCCGACGTCAGCGGAACGAACCAGCTCGCGAGGCGCGGATCGGACAGCGCCTCCCAGGTGCTGGCGACGGGCTCGCCGCCGACCGCCCACGTCCCGGCGCCCGTCGACCGGACGGTGGGCGGCGGATCGTTCTCGATCGTGGCGCCGGCCTGCGCGAGGGCCTCGGCCAGCAGGGCGTCGCCGATGTAGCCGCCGGCGGCCTCCAGCATCGAGCCCTCGACGTGCGCGCCCCTGCCCGTGCGGAGGCGGCGGTAGAGCGCGACCAGGGTGCAGGCGATCATCTGCAGGCCGCAGATCGGGTCGGCCGGATAGCCGCCCATCAGCACCGGCCGCCCCGCCTCGTCGCGGTGCAGCGCGTCCCATCCGGCCAGCGCCTCGATCGACGCGCCGTTCGCCTTGAAGCCGGCGTGCGGCCCGAAGGCGCCGAAGCCGCTGAACGACGTCATGATCAGGCCGGGCCGCACCGCGCCGAGCTGGGCGTAGTCGAGCCCGAACCGCGCCATCACCTTGGGCGTGAAGTTCTCCAGCACGATGTCGGCGTCAGCCACCATGCGCCGGAACACGTCCGCCCCGGCCGGCTGGCTGAGGTCGAGCCCCAGCCCCAGCTTGCTCCGGTTCGCGCCGTTGAAATACCAGCTCCGGTTCTCAGCCGCCGTGGACTCGCCGGGCGCCTGGCCCAGGAAGCGCCAGATGTCCGGGCGCGTCACGCCCTCCACCTTGATCACCTCCGCGCCCAGATCGGCCAGCGCGACCGCCGCCATCGGGCCGATCCACGCCTGCGTCAGGTCCAGGACCCGCATCCCGGCCAACGGCGGCCGCCCGTCCGGCGCGCTGGCCCTCGCGACGGGGGTCCAGCCGAGGCTCGCGGCGTCTGTCGAGGCCGGCGCCGGCGTCGGTGGGATCGGCGCGGAGTCGGTCATCAGCGAGGGCCGGCCGGCGAGCGGCAGCGGCCCGGCCGCGGGATGCGCCAACGGCCGGAAGAAGGCGCGGTCTTCGAGCTGGCGGTCGTCCAGCACCTCGGCCAGCGACTGCACCTTGCCGCAGGCGACGCCGCGCACCTGCAGGCTCAGGAACACCTCCTCGACGCCGAGCCGCGCGGCGTACGGCGCGAGCGCCGCGGCGACGCGGTCGGCCGCCTCGAGCCGGCCGCCCTCGGCCAGGCGCTCGAGGTCGACGGAGTCCGGGACCTCCAGCACCTCGCGGTAGACCGGCAGGTGCGGCGCCACGGCCGGCGCGACCGAGACGTGGCCGTCGGCGCAGCGGATCAGCCGCGCGCCTTCCGGCGTGCCGCCGTCGCGCGCGGTCGGCGCATCCTGGTGCTGCTCACGCAACCACATGACGAAGCTCGCGATCGTCTCCAGGCCGGAGACGGCGACGTGGTCTCCGGCGCCCGTCCGCTCCCGCCCGATCAGCGCCGCCACGGCGCCGGCGAAGGCGCTGGCCCCGATGGCGTGGGCCATGATGTTCGCGGGCGAGGCGAGGGGGACGCCCGCCGCAGGTCCGTTCAGGCTGAGGTAGCCGCTGATGGCCTCGAGTTCGGCGATGCCGGCCGTCGGGCCGTCGGGATCGCCGAACGCGCTGAGCGTCACGACGACGAGGCTGGGATTGGCGCGGCGCAGGTCCGCCGCGTCGCGGCCCAGGCGGCCCGCGAGCGCCCCGGCCGGCGCGTCGCACACCAGGACGTCGGCCGCCGCCAGAAGGGCCGCGGCATCGGACAGCGGGACGCTGCGCTTGCCGCAGGCCAGCATGTCGAACGCCGCCGATCCGCGAGCGCCGCCCTTCGTCCAACGCGGCGCGGCCTGGCGCAGCGGACCGCCGCCGGGCGGCTCCAGCATCACGACGTCGGCGCCCCACGCGGCGAACTGGCGGCCGCAGAAGCCGCCCGATGGACCGTCGGCGAGTTCCAGCACCCGCAGTCCGTCGAGGGGCTGGGCGGTCACGTCGCGGTACGGTCCATCGAGACGAGGAACCGGAGCAGCAGGCGCTCGCGGCCGGGCGCGTCGCGGAAGGCGCTGCGGGCGTGCAGAGTGGTGTGGTTGTTGAGGACCTGCAGGTCGCCGGGCTGGAGGTAGAACGACAGCCCGACCTCCGGCGCCGCGGCGATGGCGTCGTAGGCGTCGAGCAGGTCGAGGTCGGGCTCGACGCCGTGGCGGGCCACGGTGCGGAAGTAGTCGGAGATGTAGAACGTCCGCAGCACGCCGCCGCCGAAGGCGCACGGGGCGAAGGCGCCGTAGGGCGCGCCGCCCGCGGCCTGCTCGTTGCGCAGGTCGTAGGGCTGCGGCTCGAACAGGCGCGTGGCCAGGTCGGGGCGGGTGGCGAGGAGCGTGTTGTAGACGCTGACCGAACTGGCCAGCCGGCTCTCGCCGCCCTCGGCCGCCGGGCGGATGCAGAGCAGGCCCACGAGATCCGACGCGTCGCAGTGGAAGCGGAACTCGCCGGCGGTGGCGTAGAGGCGGGCGAAGGGGTCGACCTTCTCCACGCCGGTCGCGCGCACCTCGCCGATGACGTCGCCCCTGGGGTTCTGCAGGCCCAGCCGCCCGAACTGGCGGCCCAGGACCCCCGTGACCGCGTGCTGCGTGGCCAGGTCCCAGCGCTCCACCGGGAGGCCGCGCAGGACCAGGAAGCCGCGGCCATGGGTCAGGGCGCGGCGCCAGCGCTGAAGGGTCTCGCCCTGCCCCGGCAGCTCGACGTCGGTTTCGGAGACGGCGGACCAGGGTCTTCCAGACGCCAGCAGGCGGGCGACCGCGCCCTCCAGCGCCTCGACGAAGTCCGGCGACACGCGTTCGATCCAGTCGTCACGGCGGCGCAGGTCGGCGCCCAGCCAGGCGGCCTCGCCGTCCACCGCCCTCCCGGGCGCGCGCTCGTGCGGGCGGTCCAGGAAGTGCGCCGACTGCTCGGCGATGCTCATCAGGGCCGAGGCGGCCATGTCGTCACTCCGACGCGCGGGAAGACGACGGCCGCGACGACGGGGGTCGCCGCGACCGCCAGGACGCTAGGACGGGGAGGAAATCGCCCTAGAAGCTCACGCCCAGTTGCACGCCGTAGCGGCGCGGGTAGAGGATCTGCACGGCGGTCGAGCCGAGCGCGACCGGGTCCTTGTCGTCCAGGCCGTTCAGCATGAAGCCCTCGAGGCGCCAGTTGTCCTTCTGGACGCCCAGGCGGACGGTGAGGTCGTTGAGCTCGCCCGCCTTCAGGTTCTTCACCGTCGCGTCGATGACGTCGTCACGGAACGAGTAGCCCAGGTAGGCCGTCCCGGTGAGGCCGCCGAACGCCGACAGCTCGCGCTTGTAGTCGGCCGAGACCGTGAAGCTCATCTCCGGCACGTTCGGGACGCGGCCGCCCTTGCGGATGGCGGTGCCCACCGAGAGGTTGCCGACCACGCTCTTGAAGCGCGCGTTCTGGATGTTGCCGGTCGCCGCGAGGGTGAGGCCGCTGACGCCCGCGGGCCGATAGGCCAGGCCGAAGTCGGCGCCCTCGATCTTGGCGTCGCCGCCGTTGGCGAGCGAGATGACCGCCGCGGTCGCGAACTGGACCAGCACGTTGTCCCAGTCGGTGCGGTAGACCGAGCCCTCGACCAGCAACTGGCCGTCGGCGAGCTCCCAGCGCGTGCCCAGCTCGTAGGTCCAGAGCTTGTCGGGCTGCACGCTGGTCTGGATCGTGCCGGCCGGCAGGCCCAGGGTCACGTTGGCGGCGGCGGCCTGGGCCGGCGTCTGCAGCGCGCCCGAGCGGAAGCCCTTGGCGACGTTGAGGTAGACGGTGCCGTTCCCGGCCGGCTTGATCTTCAGGTTGAAGCGCGGGTTGACGCTGTCGAACTTGAGCTGGCCCACGCGCGGCGCGCCGGTCGCGCGGTCGACGCCGTCCACGCTGCGATCGTCCTTGAAATAGGACAGGCCGAACAGCGGCTCCACCAGCCCGCCGAAGAACTTCGCCGAGACCTCCCCGAAGACCGAGTAGGAGTCGGTGTCGATGGTGCCCAGCGTGTTGATGATGCCGGCCTTCGCCGCCGTCGGCGTGGCCTGCGAGTAGTAGAAGATGTCGGAGCGGATCTTGGCGTTGCGGGTGTAGCCGCCCACGATCCAGCGCACCGGGCTGTCGGCCTTCGAGGAGAGCCGCACCTCGTTCGTGTACGACTTCGTATGGAAGTTCGACTCGTTGACGAGGATCGTCAGCAGCGGGGTGATGAAGTCGAGCTCGTGGTCGACGTACGACGTGTTGACCGTCAGGTCGCCGATGCCCGTCGACCAGTTCAGGGTCGCCGAATAGATGTCGGCGTCGACGTCGGTGTAGCCCAGCCGCCCGCCGGTGCCGACGATGCCGGGCAGGTTGAACGGCGTGGGCGCCAGCGCCGACGTGGTCGCGTTCTTCGGCGTCAGGCTGTTCGAGAAGTCCTGATCGTTGCGGATGATCCAGACGAAGCCGGTGAGCTGGACGTCGTCGGTCGGCTCCCAGCCCAGGGTCAGGCGCGCGTTCTTGCCGGTGAAGTCGTTGACGTTGCGCCGCTGCAGCTCGGGCGCTTCGGCATAGCCGCTGAGGCGCTCGTAGCCGGCCGACAGGCGCGCGGCGAGCTGGCCCTTGACCAGCGGCATGTTGACCACGGCGTCGGCGTTGTAGTTCGTCCCGCCGCCCTCGGTCGTCGAGATCTCGGCCTGCGCCTTGCCGGAGAAGTTGTCCGGATCGGGCTTGGCGGTGATCAGCTTGATCGTGCCGCCCATCGACCCCTGGCCGTAGAGCGTCCCGGACGGCCCGCGGATCACCTCCACCCGCTCCAGGTCCAGCAGCCGCGCCGGCGGCGTGAGCTGGAGGTTGGGCACGCCGAACGGGGTGTCGTCGATGTAGTAGCCGACCAGGCCGTCGCCGGTGGTGCCGCTGCTGACGCCGCGGATCTGGATGGTCTCGAAGCCGGGGGTGGTGCTGGAGACCACGCTGGCGCCGGGGATCAGCTTGGTGAGGTCCGAGACCTTCGCCGCGCCGCTGCGCTCGACCGCCTCGCCGCTCAGCGACTGCACCGACAGCGGCACCTCGATGAGCTTCTCCGCGCGCTTCTGCGCGGTTACGACCAGCTCGGCCACCGTGCCGTCGTCATCGGCGGCGGACGCGACACCCGGCGCGACCAGGCTGACCGCACACGTCGCAAGAAGCATTGCACGTATGTTCATGTTTTTTGACTCCCCCTCGGGCCTGCATCCCGGCCGATTGCGCTTCCTTCCACGAGGAAAGATCACCGAATCCGGCGTCGCCTCGCCTTGTTGTCTCAAACTAAACACTTGTACAGTCTCATGGCAAGCTTCATCGTTGAGACGACATCGCCTTGCTAAGGGGCGGTCGAATTTGCACACTGGGCGCTCGGGGATGAACAAGCGTATGGTTGAACACGGACACGGGCCGGGCCTGGTGGCGCAGCTGTTTCGCGCCGCGGTCACGGCTGACCCACAGGCGCCCGCGACGTCCGAGGCGGGCCGGCGGCTCACGTACGGCGAACTGGACCGCGAGGTCGACCGCTACGCGAGGGCTCTCCTGGCGCAAGGGCTGCGGCGCGGCGACCGCCTCGCCATGCTGACGGCGCCCTCGGTGGACTTCTGGATCGCCTTCCACGCGGCCACGTCGATCGGGGTCACTTGGCTGGGGATCAACCCGCGCTACCAGGCCCGCGACTTCGAGCACGTCCTGGCCGACGCCGAGCCGACCCTGGTCGCGGTGATGTCGCCGTTCGACGGCCGCGACTACTGCGCCGAACTCGCGGCGATCTCGCCCGGCCTCAGGATGGTGTGCCACGGCGCGCCCTCGGCCGGCGCCATGCCGCTGGAGGCCTTCCTGGCGTCCGGCGAGGCCGTCGACGACGCGGCGCTGTCCCGCGCCCGCGCCGCGGTCGCGCCCGAGGACATCGGCCTGATCGTCTACACCTCGGGCACCACCGGCAAGCCGAAGGGCGCGATGCTGTCCCAGGCGACCATCACCGCCTCGGCGCGGGCCAACCTGGCCTGGATGGGCGCCGCCGGGCTGGCCAGCTCGATCTGCGCCGCGCCGGTGAACCACGTGGGCGCGATCAACAACCTCTGCATGCCCGTGCTGGCGGCCAACGGGCACATCATCTTCCATCCGCGCGTGGACGTGGCGGCGATCGGCGAGATCAGCCGGCGGGAGCAACCGACCTACCTCGTCTCCTCACCCACCGGCTTCGCGATGATGCTGCAGCAACCGCAGGGCATGGCCGAGCGCCTGGGCGCCACGCGGCTCATCGTGTTCGGCGGCGCGGTGACGCCCGAGGCGGTGCTCGAGCAGTTCGCCCGGCCGGGCCTGCGGCTCGCCAACGTCTACGGCCAGACCGAGACCTGCGGGATCATCACCCGCACCGCCGCCGACGCGACCCTCAGGGTGATGTCCGAGACGATCGGCGAGGTCCTGCCCGGCGCTGAACTGCGCGTCGCCGATCCCGCCACCGACGCACCTGCGCCCGTCGGCGCGCTTGGCGAGATCCAGGTCCGCGGCCCCTATCTGATGAGCGGCTATTTCCGGAACCCCGAGGCGACGGCCGCGGCGTTCACGGCGGACGGCTTCCTGCGGACCGGCGACCTGGGCGTGCTGCGCGAGGACGGCAACGTCGTCTTCGGCGGCCGCCTGAAGGAGATGTTCAAGTCGGGCGGCTACAACGTCTATCCGGTCGAGGTGGAGCAGGCGATCTGCGAGCACCCCGCCGCGGCGATCGCGGCCGTCGTCGCCGCCCCGCACCCGACCTTCCAGGAAGTGGGCCACGCCTTCGTCGAGCTGGCCCCCGGCGCCGAGGTCACGGCCGACGACCTGCGCGCGTTCCTGCGGACCCGCATCGCCAACTACAAGATCCCGAAGACCTTCACCCTGGCCGCGGAGTTGCCCCGCCTGCCGAACGGCAAGGTCGACAAGATGGCGCTGAAGGCGGAGGCGGTCGGCGCCTAGATGCGTTCCGAAAAGTGGGAACCGCGCGACAAAACAAAAAGCTAGCCGCCCGCACGCCGGCTCGAGGCGCCGCGCCGGATCAGGGTCATGTAGGCCCGATGCCGCCGCTGCCACAGCTCGCGGTCGTAGCCCGAACGGCCCAGCACGCGCTTGATGTAGGGGTCGAACACCATGGTGCCGAGTTCGAGGTACATCATCAGGAAGGGCAGCCAGAGCCTGTCGACGTCGGGCGCCAACTGGCCGGCGGCGTCCATCCGCATCACCGTCGACTGCACGAAGCCGTAGAACCGCTGGAAGAGCGAGAAGCCCCAGTCGCTCTCCTCCAGCAGCGCGCGGCGGAAGTAGGCGACGATGGTCGGCCAGTCCTCGGCGTGGCGCTCGATCCAGGCGTCGATCAGCTCCGCCGGATCCTGGGTCGCACTCAGTCCCTGCGGCGCCGCGTCCGTGATGGCGTCTTCGAACTGCGCGATGAAGAACTCGTCCACCGCCTCGCGGAGGCCGTCCTTCGACCCGAAGTGGTGGTTGATCAGCCCGACGCTGACGCTGGACGCCGCAGCGATGTCGCGGACGGTGACACTGTCGAAGCCCTTCTCGGCGAACAGCGCGAAGGCGGTGCGCACCAGGCGCTCGCGCCCATCGGGGTTATCCCGCCGTCCTTGAACCAAAGCCCGCCCCTCCACGATCCCGCGCGAGTCTGGCGAAGCGTTCAGCGGAAATCCAGATTATTCGCGCCCCGCGCACCGCGACGTTCAGCGATCGCCCACGCAGATGGCGCAGCGGAATGCTTGCATCCCGGCTTGAGCTGAAATACTGCACAATTGTTCAGTCCCGATCCGGAGAGCTCCCTTGCGTGAAGCCGTCATCGTCTCCGTCGCCCGCACGGGCCTCGCGAAATCGCTGCGCGGCAGCCTGAACGCGACGCACCCGATCACCTATGCCGGGCACGCGCTGAGCCACGCGATCGCGCGCGCCGGCGTCGACCCGGCCGAAATCGAGGACGTCGTGCTGGGCTCGGGCCATCCGGAAGGCGCCACCGGCTACGACATCGCCCGCACCGCCGCGCTGAAGGCCGGCTGCCCGGTCACGACGTCGGGCGTGACCCTGAACCGCTTCTGCTCCTCGGGCCTGCAGGCGGTGGCCGCCGCGGCGGGCCGCATCCGCACCGAGGACGTGCCGGTGGTCGCCGCGGGCGGGGTCGAAAGCATCTCGCTGGTCCAGTTGGGCGGCCACATGAACACCTTCCACCTGCAGGAGCCGGACCTCGCCGCGGCGAAGCCCGAACTGTGGATGTCGATGATCGAGACGGCCGAGGTCGTCGCCGACCGCTACGGCGTCACCCGCGAGGCGCAGGACGCCTACGCGCTGGAGTCCCAGCGCCGCACCGCCGCCGCGCAGGCCGCGGGCCTCTTCGCCGGCGAGATCGTGCCGCTGCCCGTCCGCCGCGCGGTGGCGGACAAGGCGACCGGCGCCGTGAGCCTCGTCGACGGCGTGCTGGACCGCGACGAGTGCAACCGCCCCGACACGACCGCCGAAGGGCTGGCGGCGCTGAAGCCGGTGCTCAGGAACGGCCAGCGCTTCGCCGAGGGCCGCACGGTCACCGCCGGCAACGCCTCCCAGCAGGCCGACGGCGCCGCGGCGCTGGTGATGATGGAGGCCAAGGAAGCCGCGCGGCGCGGGCTCTCGCCGCTGGGCGCCTTCCGCGGGTTCGCCGTCGCCGGCTGCGAGCCGGACGAGATGGGCATCGGCCCGGTCTTCGCGATCCCGCGCCTGCTGGAGCGCCACGGCCTGAAGGTCGGCGACATCGACCTGTGGGAACTGAACGAGGCCTTCGCCAGCCAGTGCCTCTACAGCCGCGACAAGCTGGGCATCGACCCCGAGAAGTACAACGTCAACGGCGGCGCCATCGCCGTCGGCCACCCCTACGGCATGACCGGCGCCCGCTGCGTCGGCCACGTGCTGCTGGAAGGTCGTCGGCGCAAGGCCCGCTACGGCGTCGTCACCATGTGCGTCGGGTCGGGCATGGGCGCGGCGGGTCTGATCGAGATCTTCCCGTGACGGCCGACCCGCTGGATCGGACGTTCGAGCACATCCGCGTGCGCCGCGACGGCGCCGTGGCCGAAGTCTCCCTCGCCCGGCCAGAGGCCCGCAACGCCCTGCAGGCCGTGACGCTGCACGAGCTGACCGAAGTGGCGCATCTCCTGCGCCGCCGCAGCGACATCGCCGCCGTGATCCTCTCCGGGGCGCCGGCCTTCTTCTCCGCCGGCGCCGACGTCGCCGACTTCGAGAACCGCATCCGGGCCCCGACGCTGCTGGAGACGCGCGACGTCATCATGGCCGGCCCCGACATGTGTGAGGCCTGGGAGCAGATCGAAGCGGTCACCATCGCCGCGATCGAGGGCTACTGCGTCGGCGGCGCCTGCGCGCTGGCGCTGGCGTGCGATTTCCGGATCCTGGGCGCGTCAGGCTTCCTGCGACTGCCCGAGGTCGCGCTCGGCGTGAACATGAGCTGGCGCACGGTGCCGCGGGTCACCGCGCTGGCCGGTCCCTCGCGCGCCAAGCGCTTCGTGATCTTCGGCGAACGCACGGATGCGGCGACCTGCCTGGACTGGGGCCTGGCCGATGAGGTCGTCGCCGACGGCGGCGCAGTGGGGGCGGCGCGGGCCTGGGCGGCGCGCGTGGCCGCCCTGCCGCCGCTGCCGGTCCGCATGACCAAGGAGCAGGTCAACGCCACCGCCCACGCCCTCTCGCACGCCGCCAGCTACATGGACCGCGACCAGTACCTGGTGACCAGCCGCTCGCGCGACTTCGCCGAGGGCCGCGAGGCCTTCCTGCAGCGGCGCACGCCGGAGTTCGGCGGTGACTGACGTCGAGGTCGAGATCGCCGACGGCGTGCTCGTCGGGCGGCGGGAGGCCGGGATCGACCGCTTCCTCGGCATCCCCTACGCCGCGCCGCCCGTAGGGCCGCTCCGCTGGCGGCCGGCCGCGCCGCCCGTGGCCTGGGCCGGGCGCCGCGATGCGGCCGTGTTCGGGCCGGACTCCCTGCAACCGCCCTTCGAGGGCTGGGGCCGCTCGCGGGCGACGCGCGCGGACGAGGACTGCCTCTACCTGAATGTCTGGTCGCCCCCGGGGGCGACGGCCGCGCCGGTCCTGATCGTGATCCACGGCGGCGGCTTCCAGCTCGTCTCCGGCGCGCACCCGGCGTTCGACGGCGCCGTGCTGGCGGCGAGCGGGGTGGTCGTCGTCACGTTCAACTACCGCCTCGGCCTGCTGGGCTTCGCCGGGGGCTCGCACTGGCTGACCGACCAGATCGCCGCGTTGCGCTGGGTCCGCAGCCACATCGCCCGCTTCGGGGGCGATCCCGGGAACGTGACGATCGCGGGCGCGTCGGCCGGCGGCGTCAGCGTCAACGCCCTCAACATCGCGCCCTCGGCGCGGGGGCTCTTCCGCCAGGCGATCAGCATCTCGGGCGGCGGCGACAATCTCTTCGCCCGGCCCCCGCACCCGCCGATCCCCGACCGATCCGCTTACGGCGAGCCGCCGGTCTACGACACGGCCTTCGCCTCGGGCGCCGGGGAGTACGCCGCGGTCGACGGCGCGCTCATCCCGGCCTTCCCCTCCGAGGCGCTGCGCGCGGGCCGGTCGAACGCCGGGCGCCTGATCTTCGCCTTCTCGGACTTCGAGGCGTCGATGCTCGACCAGATGGGGACGCCCCCCGAAGCGATGGCGGCGGCGATGCGGGACCTCGCGCCGGAGGCCGAGCGCCGGCCCGTCGAGCCCGACGGCTACGCCCTCTACAGCCACTGCGGCTTCCGCCGGCCCGCGCTCGACCTCGCCGACGCCGCGAGCGCAGCGGGGCTGGACGTGCGGGTGCTGGACTACGGCTTCGTGCCGACGGCCGGCCGGGCGAGACTGCGGGGCGCGGCGCACGGCGCGGCGCTCTACGACATCCTGGGCACGACCGACCCGCTGCACGACGAACTGGGCCTCGTGCGCGCTGCTGGGGACGAGGCCTTCCTGGGCGGCCTCAGGCGCCGCATCCTCGGTCTGCTGACAAGCGCCGACCCGGCTTCCGCCGCACAGTGGCCGCGCTACCGGGTTGGCGAAGCGACGGCGCTGCGCATCGACGCCGCCGGCGATGCCCGGATCGGACACGTCCGCGGCCTGCAGGACCTCGCCGCCCTCGCCCACCCCGATACCTGAAACTCCCAGCCAAGGACCTCTCAGATGAGCATCCGCTTCGACGGCCGCGTGGCCATCGTCACCGGCGCCGGCGCCGGCCTCGGCCGCAGCCACGCGCTCGGCCTCGCCGCCCGCGGCGCGCGCGTGGTCGTCAACGACTTCGGGGGCGACGTCCATGGCGCCGGCGCTTCCTCCGAACCCGCCGAGCGCGTCGCCGCCGAGATCCGCGCGGCCGGCGGCGAGGCCATCGCCCACGGCGCCGACGTCACCAGCCCCGACCAGGTCGCCGACATGGTCGCCTCGGCGATATCGACCTGGGGCCAGGTCGACGTCCTGATCAACAACGCGGGCATCCTGCGCGACGCCAGCTTCGCCAAGATGAGCCTCGCCGACTTCCGCAAGGTGGTGGAGGTGCATCTGATGGGCTCGGTCACCTGCACCCACGCGGTGTGGCCGCACATGCGCGCGGCGAACTACGGCCGCATCCTGATGACCACGTCGTCCAGCGGGCTCTACGGCAATTTCGGGCAGTCGAACTACGGCGCCGCCAAGACCGCCCTGGTCGGCCTGATGAACGTGCTGCAGATCGAGGGCGAGAAGAACGGCATCCGCGTGAACACGCTGGGGCCCGGCGCGGCGACGCGCATGACCGAGGCCCTGATCACGCCCGACATCCTCAAGCTGATGACGCCGGAGTCGGTGACGCCCACCGCCCTCTTCCTGGTCTCGGAGGACGCGCCGCGCCGCACGATCCTCAACGCCACCGCGGGCGGCGTCTCGCGCACCTACCTGCACGAGACCGAGGGCGTCTACCTGCCGCCCGCCGAGAACACGCCGGAGACCATCGCCGCCCTGTTCGACCGGATCTCGGACACGAGCGGCCAGCACCTCTACGAGACCGGCGGCGGCCAGGTCATGAAGTTCGTCGGCAAGGCGGCGGCCGAACAGCGCTCGACTCCGTAGCCAAGCCCCCTCCGGGACACCACCGCACGGCATTGACTTTTGCGGTGGAGCAAAAGGAGTACGGCGGGCTAAACGACGGGCAAGGTCGTTTGGGTGCGCCTGCGAACAGGCCACGCCGCACCGCAATCGTCGCAAACGGGGAAGTTCCAATGTCGCTCAAAGGACTAAGCGCCGTCGTCACCGGCTCGACCAGCGGCATCGGGCAGGGGATCGCCGACGTCCTGGCCTCGAAGGGCGCAAACCTGGTCATCAACGGCTTCGGCGACGCCGCCGCGATCGAGGCCCAACGGGCGGACCTGGAAGCCAGGTACGGCGTCAAGGCCGTCTACAGCGGCGCCGACATCTCCAGGCCCGACGAGGTGAAGGGCATGATCGACCTCTGCGTCAGCAGCTTCGGCGCGGTCGACATCCTCGTGAACAACGCGGGCATCCAGTACACCGAGAGCGTCGAGGACTTCCCGCTGGAGCGGTGGAACGCGATCATCGCGATCAACCTCTCGGGCGTCTTCTTCGGCGCCCAGGCCGCCCTGCCGCACATGAAGAAGAAGGGCTTCGGCCGGATCATCAACATCGGCTCGGTCCACGGCCTGGTCGGCAGCACCCGCAAGGTGGCCTATATCGCCGCCAAGCACGGCGTCGTCGGCATGAGCAAGGTCATCGCGCTGGAGACGGCCGGCTCCGGCGTCACCTGCAACACCATCTGCCCGGGCTGGGTGCATACCCCGCTGGTGCAGAAGCAGATCGAAACCATCGCGGCGAACGAGAAGATCAGCATCGAGGCCGCGACCGAGAAGCTGCTGATCGAGAAGCAGCCGTCGAAGCAGTTCGCCACGCCCGAGCAGGTGGGCGAACTCGCCGCGTTCCTCTCCAGCGAGGCGGCCGGCCAGATCACTGGCATAGCGATCCCGGTCGACGGCGGCTGGACGGCGCAGTAGCGGCGGCTGGCCGGCGTCCCCGCCGTTCGCCCACCTGGGGTTCGCGATTGACAAGCGACCCCGGTGCGCCGCCAGAGTCACCGCGCACGAACATATGGGGGCGACATGCGGCGCGGGGGCGTCCGAGGATGGGCTGTGGCGTCGGCCATGGCGGCGTTCGCCGGCCTGAGCGGCTGGGCGGCGCCGGCCGCCGCCGCGCTGTCCGACCAGCTCTGCGTCCCGACCGGCGCCGGGGACCTCACCGCCTATCCCGCCGCCGCCGACCTGCAGCGCGCCGCCGCCGCCGCCGAGCAGCGGCTGTCGCGCCGCGGCGCCGCCGACCCGTTCTCCGACGTCGCCCCCGGCCTGGAGCTGGCCACGGCCGGCGCCGATCGGCCCTCGGCGCTCGCGGTGGCCGAATACTGCGCCGCCGCCGGCGAGCTGATGCGGGTGAGCGCGCAGGGCAGCCAGTTGCAGGCGCAGACCTACCTCCTGGGCGCCTTCCAGACCGCGAGCCGCGCCGGCCTGCAGGCCCAGGCCTCGGTCGCCGCCTATCGCCTGGGGCTGGTGTCGCTGTCGGGCACGCCGGCCAGCGGCACGCGCGGCGCGCGCGGCCGCTCCCGCGGGCCCACCGCCGCCGTGCGCGAGGTCGAGCAGATGCGCGGCGGGCCGTGCGACATCCTGGTGCGCACCGCCTTCGTGGTGAACGCCGGCCTGCCGCTCTCCGTGGCGTCGCTGGGTTGCGCCGCCGAGCAGGCGCGGCTGGCGGGCGACCACAAGACCGCCGCCCTGGCCGAACTGCGCCTCGCGCGCCTGCGCCTGTCGGTCGCCGAGCAGAACGCCGAGGCCGGCGCCGACTTCCGCCGCGAAGCCGCGGAGGCCGCCCGGAACGGCCTCGCCGACGCCCGGCGCATCGACGATATGGCCCTGCGCGCCGAGGCGATGGGCCGCCTGGCCTCCGCGATCCTCGACGCCCGCGCGGGCCGCACCGACGACCTCGCCGCCGTCACCGCCGCCATGCGCGAGGTGAGGATCCCCGCCGCCCAGGCCTATGCCGCCGCCCTCGACGCCCGCCTCGCCGCGGCCGCCGGCGACCTGGCGGCCGCGCGCCGGCTGATGGACGACGCACTGCTGCTGGAGAGCCAGCGCACCCTGCCCGCGCGCCTGCCGGAGTACCGCCTGCTGCTGGCCGACCTGGACCCGGCCAACCGCGAGGCCCATGTGCTCGCCGCCTACGATGCGCTGGAGGCGATCCGTCCGCTGCTGCCGCGCTTCGACCCGCTGACCGAGGAGACGGCGTTTTCGCTCTACATGCGCCGCGTCTTCCAGAGTGCGGTGGACGTGCAACTGGCCGGCGCCGACGGCGGGGCCGCCGTCGTCCGGGTGAAGGGCGCCCAGCAGATCCTGGAGGCCTACCGCCAGGCCGAGCTGCAGAGCGTGTTCGGCAGCGAGTGCATCCCGGCCCGCGATCCGCTGAAGCCCGAGACGCTCAGGGCCGGCGAGGTGCTGCTCTACCCGATCCTGCTGCCCGACCGGCTGGAGCTGCTCTACGTCGCCGGCGGGGCTGGCGGCGCCGAATTCCGCCGTCTCCCGCCCAACTACAGCATGGGCCGCCAGACGCTGTCGCGCCTGGTCGAGACCGCCGTGGTCTCGCTCTCCGGCGGCGAGGACGATGCCTGGCGCGCCGCCTCGCGCCAGCTCTACGACATCCTGATCAAGCCGGTCGAAAGCCAGCTCACCGAGGGCTCGCTGCTGGCCGTGGTGCCCGACGGGGCGCTGCGCAGCCTGCCGTTCGCCGTGCTGCTGGACAGCCGGAACCGCTACCTCGTGCAGAAGACCCGCGTCGCGGTCGCCCCGGCGCTGGCCTACTCGCAGGCCGGCGCCGACGACGCCCAACGCCTGCAACTGCTCGCCGCCTCGCTCGAGAAGGAAGTCCGCCTGCCCGCCGGCCGCTTCGAGAAGCTGGAGGGCACCGGGGCCGAGGCCAAGCTGGCCGCCGTCACCGACGGCCGGCGCATCGAGCGCTCATGGGTGATCGAGAACTTCAACAAGGCCGACCTCGTGAACGCGCTCACCCGCGAGCAGGTCGATGTGCTGCACCTCGCCACCCACGCCTCGTTCAACGGCCGCTCGGACCGCGCCTTCATCGTCGCCAACGGCGAGGTGATCCTGCTCTCCGAGCTGCGCCAGATCCTCAGCCAGAACCGCACCCGCGGCGGCGAGCTGGACCTGCTGGTCCTCTCGGCCTGCGAGACCGCCGTGGGCGACGACGAGGCCAGCATGGGCCTGGCCGGCGCGGCCGTGCAGGCGGGCGCCAAGAGCGCCATCGCCTCGCTCTGGCCGGTCAGCGACACCGGCACCGCCGAGCTGATGAAGACCTTCTACAAGCTCTATCGCGAAGGCCGCACCAAGTCGGAGGCGCTGCGCGAGGCCCAGCTCTCGCTGATCGACCAGGGCGGCGACCTCGCCAACCCCAACATCTGGGCCGCCTTCACCCTGCTGGGAGCGTGGCGTTGAGGGGGGCGTCGAGGGGAGCCGTCGCGGCGCTGGGGCTGGCGCTCGCGGGCTGGCCGATGGCCGCCCTCGGCCAGACGGTCATCACCCCCGACATCGCGGCCGGCCGCGGGCTCGGCACCACGGTGGGGCAGGCCGGGACCGTCTACACCGTCGACGGCGGGACGCGGGCCGGGAACAACCTCTTCCACAGCTTCTCGCAGTTCGACCTCGGCGCCGGCGACACCGCCCGCTGGGCGCGCGCCGCGGGCGATGGGGCGAGCATCGCCAATGTCGTGAACCGCGTCACGGGCGGCGCGCCCTCGACCATCTCGGGCGCCCTGGACTCCACCGCGCTGCCCAACGCCGCCTTCTGGTTCGTCAATCCGGCAGGCATCGTGTTCGGCGCCGGCGCGGCCGTGAACGTGCCGGGCGCGGCGCACTTCTCCACCGCCGCCGAGCTCCGCTTCGCCGACGGCGCCCGCTTCAGCGCCGCCACGCCTAGTGGCTCCACCCTCTCCATCGCCGCGCCCGAGGCCTTCGGCTTCCTGGGCGCCCAGGGCGACATCGACATCACCGGCGCCGGCCTGGGCTTCGCGCCGGGGAACGCCACCCTGTCGTTCAGCGCCGCGAATGTGTCGGTGACGGGCAGCCAGTTCGCGCCCCGCGGCCTCGACCTCGTCGCGGTGGGCGACAAGGCGACGGCGGTGCGGCCCTCCGACCCTCTGTCGGCGGCGCGCGGCGGCGTGGTGAGCCTGGAGCGCAGCCAACTGGCCGTGATCACCACGGACGCGCCGGGCGCGCCCGCGCGCGTGGCGGCAGGCGAGATTCGGATGAGGTCCGCGAGCCTCGTCTCCGACACTGGCGGCGCGGGCCGCGGCGGCGACGTCGTGCTGCAGGGCGACCGCATGACGCTCGCCCCCGACGCCTTCGTGATCAGCTCGACGCGTGGCGCGGGCGACGGCGGCCAGCTCGTGGTCAGGGCGACGACCCTGGAGGTCGACGCCCGCGGCGCCACGACCACCACCGGCTTCGGCGCCGTCGGATCGGCGGGCGGGGCGGCGGGCGGCGTCTCGCTGACGGCCACGGACACGATCAGCCTCCTGGGCGAGACGGACAATCCGACCGGCAGCGGCTACGCCTTCGTCGGCTCCACCATCATCGGCGCGGGCGACGGCGGCGACGTGGAGCTGACGGCCGGCCGTCTCGTCATCGACACCGGCCTGATCAGCTCTTCGGGGGTCGGGACGGGCCGGAGCGGCGACATCCGCATCAGCGCGCCGGTGCAGGACCTGGGCAATGCGACCGTGCTCACCGGCGCCCTGGGCGACGGCCGCCCGGGCGACGTGCGCATCGACGGCGCGACCATCGCCATCTCGGGCGGCGCGTTCGGCGCCACGCCGGGCACGCGCCAGCAGTCCGGCTCGCTCGTCATCGCCGCCACCGAGCGCCTCACGGCCGAGGGCGGCGGCTTCACCTCATCCAGCTCCAGCCCGGCCTCGTTCGGCAGCGTCACCCTGACGGCGCCGCAGATGCTCCTCTCGCAGAGCCGCATCGGCACCGAGGCGTTCGGCGAGGGCCTGGCCGGCCAGATCCTGCTCCAGGCCGACACCCTGCTGCTCGATCGCATCTTCCTCACCTCCGACGCGGCCAACGGGGCCTCCGCCACAGGCCTGGTGCGGTTGAAGGCGAGCGGCGACCTCGTGATGAACCAGGGCCAGTATTCCGCCAGCGTCCTCGGCACGGCGAACGGGGGCCGCATCGAGGTCTCGGGCCGCGACGTGCTGATCGACGGCGCCATCATCCAGACCGACACCGCCGGCTTCGGGACGGGCGACGCCGGTCAGATCGCCATCACGGCCGACAACCGGCTCGACATCACGACGGCGGCCTTCATCAGCTCCAGCAGCGGCAGCGAGGGCGACGCCGGCGACATCGCGCTGAAGGCGCGTGCGATCACCATGGACTTCAGTTCCGGGGTCCATTCCGACACGCTATTCGCCGGCAACGCGGGCCGCGTCACGGTCGACGCCCAGACGCTCGACATCACCGACGGCGCGTCGATCACGTCCGAAGCGCGCACCGGGACCGGCGAGGCGGGCACCGTCACCGTCAATGTCGGCAAGCTCAGCATGGCGAACGGCTTCATCTCGTCCTCGACGAGTACGCCCGGCCGCGGCGGCTCGGTCGCGATCAAGGCGGACCAGATCGACCTGGACGGCTCAGCCGGCGAGTTCACCACCTACATTTCGTCGGAAACCTTCGGCGCGGGTGACGGCGGAAACGTGACGGTCCAGGCGAAGTCGATCGCGCTCAGGAACGGCGGCCAGATCGCATCCAACGGCTACGACGAAGGTGCGGCCGGCAGCATCTCCATATCGGCCGACGATCTCACGTTGACGGGTGGCGGCGCCATATCGTCCGCCGGGCAGGTTGCGGAAGGCGGCGACGTCTCCATCACCGCGGGCAAGGTGACCCTGCGTTCGGAACCCGGCCTGTTCTCGTACATCGTGTCCTCCGTCTTCGGGGCCGGCGATGCGGGGAACCTCACCCTGGACGTCCGGGGCGCGCTGGAGTTGGACGGCGGCAGCTCCATTTCGTCCGACAACCTCTCGGGCAGCGGCAATGCCGGCGCCGTGCGTATCAAAGCCGACTCGATCGCCGTGCACGACTTCAGCGGGATCAGCTCCAGCACCAACGATTTCGGGAATGCGGGGACGGTCGGGATCCAGGCGCGGACGCTGACCCTGGACAGCGGCGGCATCATCCTTTCCGTCGCCACGTCGAGGTCCAACGGCAACGCCGGAGCTGTGACGATCGACGCCGACACCGTCACGGTCGGCAAGGACTCCAGCATCACCACCGCCACCTTCGCCTCCGGCAACGCCGGCGCGGTGGACATCACGGCGACCAAGGCCCTGAGCGTCGACGGCGGCGAGATCTCGTCCTCGTCCGGGATCGGCGCCGCAGGCGCGGCGCGCAGCGTGACCATCGCGACCGGGGACCTGACCGTCACGAACGCCGGCCTCATCACCACCCTGTCCGACAACGCCATCCGGGCCGGCGAGGTGAACATCGTGGCGCGGCAGGTCACGGTCGACGGCTTCACGTCCCTCATCTCCAGCGCCAACACTTCGGAGGTGGGCGGTGATGCCGGTACGATCTCCATCACCGCCGACGGGCTGCGGATCGCCAACGGCGCCGCGATCACCACGAATTCCGAGACGGGCGCCGCAGGCAGCATCGATATCCTGGTGAAGCGCCCCGGCCTCGTGATCCTCGAAGGCGGCGAGTTCCCGGGCCTGATCCTCACCTCGTCCGGCCCCGGCACGGGCGGGAAGATCACCCTGGCCGATCCGCTGGCGGTCATCTCCAACGGCGGCCGCATCCTGGCGCTGGGCCAGCAGCGTGGCGCCAACGTGGTCATCCAGAGCCGCTACTTCATCCAGTCGACCGACCGCTCGAACGTCATCGACGTCGACGGCGACTTCCAGCTCCAGACCGGCCTCTACGATGTCTCGTCCGGCACCGTCGCCCGCGAGCTCTCGGTGCTGGACGCCTCCAAGGTGCTGCGCGGCCAGTGTCCGGCCGCGCGGTCGACCGGCGCGGTCAGCCAGCTCATCACGCGGCCCGTCGGTCCCTACGCCCGCGAGGGGGTCGACGTGCTGGAGCGCCCGCTGGGCGGCATCGGCCCGGGGAGCTGTCCTTGAGCCGCATCGCGGCCGCCCTGGCCGTCCTCCTCGCCGGCGCCGCCCCGGCCGCGCTGCACGCGCAGCCCGCGCCGCCGCCCGCGCCACAGGGCGACCTCTCGC
>NZ_JAHBYD010000020.1:0-95000 GCF_019636135.1 Phenylobacterium sp. | reverse complement strand
TCACCGTCGTGCGCACGTTGCCGAAGCCGAAGGTGGTCGTGCCGTAGGACGTCGGCGGCGCGCCCGTGAAGGTCGAGCCCATCGTCGGGCGGCCCGCGCCGGCGAAGGTGTCCTGCAACCGCACGCTCGCCGCGGCGCGGCTGTCGGTGGGCGTCAGCCGCTGGCTCACATCGGGGCGCGGCGGCGCCGACTGCACCGTGAGCGCGAAGCCCGGAGTCGCGGCGGCCAGCGAAAGGCCGGCGGCGAGGGCGAAGAGACGCATCGTCATGTCGTAACTCCAGAACCTGGAGCGAGGCTGTAGGCGCCAACGGCTCGCGTCAAGCGCCGACGTTCTCGAGCCGCGTCATCCAGTAGTCGGCGTCATAGTCCGGATCGCCCGTCAGATAGCGCCAGAGCTTCACCCGGTTCACGTACTCGAGCCGCCCCGTGTCCTGCTCGAACCACGGCTCGGAGGCCATCAGGATGCTCTCGACGGTCTCGCCCTCCGGCAGGCGCTTGCGGAAGAAGATCGGCCGGTGCGCCGGCCCGCCGTTGAGGTCGCGCGCGTCCCACTGGCGCACCTGCGAGCCGGAGGCGTGCGCGCGGATCTTGAACATGTAGCGCGTGCGGTCCGAGCGATTGACGCCGCCGCCGTGCCACAGGCCGTGGTGCAGGAAGAGCAGCGTGCCGGCCGGGCAGACCATGTGCTGCTGGCCGCGGACGTTCTGGTAGCGGCCGACCGCCACCTCGGACACCTTGCGCAGGTGCGTGCCCGGGATGAAGCGCGTGCCGCCCATCTCGGGCGTCACCGCGTGCGGGTAGTACATGAGCTGCACGTCGAAGCGCAGGCGCGGATCGACGGTGGAGTCCTGGTGCGTGTGCTGCGACACGTTCTCCCCGCCGCCCGCGGCGTAGTAGCTCGGCGGGAAGGTGATGTGCAGGAAGTGGTGGTCGAAGACCGGGGCCTCGCCGAGCAGGCTCCTGAACGCGCCCGCCACGCGGGGCAGGGCGAGCAGGCGGCCGAGCGCGCTGTCCGGCGGATAGGTCTCGGCGAGCGGGCGGCCCGGCGGCGCCTCGGCGATGGCGCTGCCGGCGAGGGTCTGGGCGTAGACCGCCATCACGCGCTTGCCGTCGGCGGCCTCGGGCGCCGCGCCCGCCTCGACCATGAACTGGGCGTTGATGTCGTCGGGCACAGCGGCGTCGAACCGCAGGAAGCCCTGCGCCACGAACCGCGCCATCTCGAGGGACGTCAGCAGGGTCATGCCTCGACCTCCACAAGCTGTTCGAACCAGAATTCGTATTTCAGGTAGGCGAGATCGAACTCCTCGCCGCGCGCATGCGGATTGAGCTGGGAGGCCTGGAAGAGCCGCCAGCCGTCCTTCAGCGCCGCGAGGCCGGTGGGATAGGGCGGCTGATCCTGGTCGCCGGCCATGCGGAAGGTCTCACCGGTCCCGTCGTAGACCGACCAGGCCACCGTCGGCGCATCGAGCGCCGAATTCGCCAGGTAGAGCACCAGAACCTTCTGCCGTCGCACGCGCAAATCCCCCTCGGGGGGCGAACTTGGCACGGCTCAGGTGACCTGCGCCACCCGCAGCGAGTTCGTCCCGCCAGAACGGCCGAAGGGGACGCCGGCGATCACCACGATCTCGTCGCGCCGCTTGGCGAAGCCGGAGTGCCGGGCCAGCGTCGCGGCCTGGGCCACCGTCTCGGTCATGGTGTGCGTGGTCTCGGACGTCAGCGCATGCACGCCCCAGACCAGCGCGAGGCGCCGCGCGGTCTCCAGGCTTGGCGTCAGGCCCAGGATCGGCGCGTCCGGCCGCTCGCGGGCGATCCGCATGGCAGTGCGGCCGGAGAGCGAGAAGGCGGCGATCGCCTTGGCCTCGATGGTCTCGGCGACCTGGCGGGCCGCGGCGCAGATCGCGTCGCCGGCCTCCTTCTCGGGCTTGGGCCGCATGGCGGCGCGCGCGGCCCTCAGGTCGTCGTCGTCCTCGGTGCGGGCGATGATGCGGTCCATCATCCGCACGGTCTCGACGGGGTACTTGCCGGTTGCGCTCTCGGCCGAGAGCATCACGCAGTCGGCCCCGTCGAAGACGGCCGTGGCGACGTCCGAGGCCTCGGCGCGCGTCGGCGTCGGGTTCTCGATCATGCTCTCCATCATCTGCGTCGCGACGACGACGGGGCGGCCGTAGCGGTGCGCGGCGCGGATCAGGCGCTTCTGGATCAGCGGCACGTCCTCGGCCGGCAGCTCCACGCCCAGGTCGCCGCGGGCGACCATGATGGCGTCCGACAGCTTCATCACCTCGTCGATGGAGGCGAGCGCGCCGGGCTTCTCGATCTTGGAGAGGATCAGCGCGCGGCCGGCCACGATCTCGCGCGCCTCGGCCACGTCCTCGGGCCGCTGCACGAACGATAGGCCTATGATGTCGCAGCCGTGGTCGAGGGCGAAGGCGAGGTCCGAGCGGTCCTTCGCCGTCAGCGCCGGGATAGGGAGCGTCAGGCCGGGCAGGTTGACGCCCTTGTGGTCGGAGAGGCGGCCGCCGACGACCACGCGCGTGTCGAGGAACTCCGGCGTCTGGCGGGTGACCTCCAGGCGGATGCGGCCGTCGTCCAGCAGCAGCAGCGAGCCCGGGCCGGCGGCGGCCATGATCTCCGGGTGCGGGAGCTGGGCGCGTGCGCCGTCGCCCGGCCGCTCCTGCAGGTCGAGCCGGAAGCTGCGGCCCCACTGGAGGGCGACGGCGCCGCCGGCGAAGCGGCCGACGCGGAGCTTCGGGCCCTGCAGGTCGGCCAGGATCCCGATCGGGCGGCCGGTCTTCTTCTCCACGCGGCGGATGCGCTCGACCACGGCGGCGTGGTCGTCCTGGGTCCCGTGGCTGAAGTTCAGGCGGAAGACGTCGGCGCCGGTGCGGAACAGCTCCTCGAGCCGCTCCAGGCTCGACGAGGCCGGGCCGATGGTGGCCACGATCTTCACCCGCCGGCGGCGCCGGATGCCTTCAGCCACGCGGGCGGTCTCCTCAGGGTCTCGGCGCACGAATCCAACGGCGCCCAAATTGGCCTTCCCCCCGCGCGCAGGCAACCGTCGGACGGGCGATCCGTCTCCGCGAGGAAGGGAACCAGGAAATACACGAAAGGACATGCGGGCGCGCCGCGTCGGGGCGTGTGGCGTCGTGTCGATTCAACCACCAAGAACACGAAGGGCACGAAGGCGCTGCGGATGAGCTGAGCGCCGGGTTCATCCCGGAGGCGTTCGTGTTTTTCGTGTTGGTTCGTGGTTCGAAAATGAGGACGCCTGCGGCGTGCCGGGC
Source organism: Phenylobacterium sp. (assembly GCF_019636135.1). Lineage (GTDB taxonomy): Bacteria > Pseudomonadota > Alphaproteobacteria > Caulobacterales > Caulobacteraceae > Phenylobacterium. Next base: position 91,719 of record NZ_JAHBYD010000020.1, on the reverse strand, counting down.
GGTCGGCCGTTGTCCTCGGATGCGGGGTGTCGTGAGAGGAAGGAAGCCTGGGTCCCCGCATGCGCGGGGATGAGCGGGGTTTTTGCGTGGGGATGAGCGATGGTCATGCGCGGGGATGGGCGGTGTTCGATCGATCCCGAAACCCGCTACGCCTCGCGACGCCTACGGCGCCCAGCGCGTCGTCAGGGGCTCCAGGGCGGGCCGGTCGCGTTCCAGCGGGGGCTCGCGCGGCGTGCCCATCAGCATGACGCCGGCGACGCGCTCGCCGGCCTGGAGGCCGAGGAGGGCGGTCGCTTCGGCGTCGTAGCTGTACCAGTCGGTGATCCAGTTCGCGCCATAGCCCATGGCGAGCGCGCCGTAGAGCAGGTTGGTGCAGACGGCGCCGGCCGAGAGCAGTTGCTCCCACTCCGGGATCGAGGCGGCCGGGTTCGGCGTGGACACCACGACGACGGCCAGCGGCGGGACGCGGAGCTTGCCGAGCTTGGCGGTGAGGACCGGGTCCCCCTTGGCCTGCGCCAGGGCCTCCAGCCGGGCGACCACGTCGGCCTTGGCGGCGGCGCCCAGGACGATGAAACGCCACGGGGCGAGCTTGCCGTGGTCCGGGACGCGGGCGGCGAGGCGGATCAGCTCCGTGACCTCGGCGTCGCTCGGCGCGGGCTCGGCCAGGGTCAGCGCGGGCGTGGAGCGGCGCAGCGCCAGGAACCGCAACACCTCCGGCGAGGCGGCGGGCGGCAGCGGATCGCCGAGCTGGGGCGGGGGCGGGAGTTCGGTCACACCTGGGATGTAGCGGCTCGGGGGTTGGAAGCCAAACGCCAGAGGCGTATATACGCGTCATAACGGAGTGATCGCATGACGACAGTGACCAGCAAGGTCTTCCGGAGCGGCAACAGCGAGGCCATCCGTATGCCGAAGGAAGTCGCATTCGGCGCTGACATCGAAGTCACCATCACCCGTCAAGGTGACGTCGTGACGATCTCGCCGTTGCGTCCCTCGCTCAAAGAGATGGTGCGCCGGCTTCGCGAGCTGCCGAAGCCCGCCGAGGTTCAGAAGCGGGACAGGATCGTTTTCCCCAAGCGACCCGGCCTCTGAGTTGCTTTTCCTGCTGGACACCAGCGTCGCGGTCCCGGTTCGCGACGGCGACGAAGCCGTCCTGACGCGGGTCGAAGCGCTGGAAGGCGATGCCTGCATGTCGGTCATCACGCGGGTGGAACTCGAAGGTGGCGTCGGTCGGATCGCGCATGAGGCGGAGATCAGGCGCCGGCGGCTTGATGAAATGCTGGCGACGGTCCCGAGCGTCGCATTCGACGATCTCGCGGCCGATCGGTATCGGGGCATCGTCGAAGCGGTCGGTTTCTCGCGCCCGCGCGTGATCGACTGGATGATTGCGGCCCACGCGCTGGCGCTGGACGCCACGGTCGTAACCCTGAACGGGCGCGATTTCAGCGACATCCCGGGTCTGAAGCTGGAGGCCTGGTGACCGCCAAGCCCGCCTGGCTGCGGCCGCATGGGAAGCCCTGGGTGCGCGGGGCCTCGAAGGTGGTCTACGACAATCCGTGGATCCGGGTGACGGAGTTCGCCGCGACGGCGCCGACGGGCGCGGCGGCGACCTACGGGCTGGTGGGCTACAAGAACCTGGCGGTGGCGGTGCTGCCGCTGTTCGACGACGGGACGACCGTGCTGGTGGGCCAGAGCCGGTTCCCGCTGATGGACTATAGCTGGGAGATCCCCGAGGGCGGCGGGCCGCTGGGGGACGATCCGCTGGAGAGCGCCCGGCGCGAGCTGGCCGAGGAGACGGGCCTGGCGGCGTCGGAATGGCGGGAGATCCTGACCGCGCAACTGTCCAACTCCGTGAGCGACGAACGCGCCATCGGCTATCTGGCCACCGGGCTCCATCCGGCCGACGGGACGCAGCACGCCGACGACACCGAGGCGCTGGAGATGGTGCGCGTGCCGTTCCGCGAGGCGTTCGACGCCGCGGTGGCCGGCGACCTGCAGGACATCCTGACGGTGGCGATGCTCTTGAAGGCTTCCTACATGGCCCGTGAAGGGCTTCTGGCGCCGGCCCTGGCCGACGCCATGCTAGGCTGAGTGAAGAGACCCAGATGGGCCGGGAGGAATTCATGAGCCAGCGCCTCGAGGTGGTCGACACCGCCCAGCCGCCGCCCGTGTGGGCCGCCCTGCGCAACGAAGCCCATGCGGCGGCCCAGTCGGAGGCCGCGCTCGCGAGCCTGCTGGCGGCGGTGATCCTGAACCACGACACCCTGGGCGACGCGCTGAGCTACCAGCTCGCGCGCAAGCTGGGCGACCAGGAGCTCAGGGCCATGAGCCTGCGCGACACCATCGAGGAGGCCTACGACGGCGACCCGTCGCTGGTGACCATTGCTGAGGCCGACCTGAAGGCGGTGTTCGAGCGCGACCCCGCCTGCAAGGGCTACGTGCAGCCGTTCCTGTTCTTCAAGGGCTTCCTGGCGTTGCAGACGCACCGCGTGGCGCACTGGCTGTACGGCGAGGGGCGCGAGACGATGGCGTTCTACCTGCAGAGCCGCTCCAGCGAGCTGTTCCAGGTCGACATCAACCCGGCGACGCGCATCGGCAAGGGCGTGTTCGTCGACCACGGCACCGGCATCGTCATCGGCGAGACCGCGGTGATCGGCGACGACGTCTCGATGCTCCAGGGCGTGACGCTGGGCGGCACGGGCGCCGAGCGCGGCGACCGGCACCCGAAGATCGGCAAGGGCGTGCTGCTGGGCGCAGGCGCCAAGGTGCTGGGCAACATCAGGATCGGCGACTACGCCAAGGTGGCGTCGGGCTCGGTGGTGCTGAAGGAGGTGCCGGCGGGCTGCACGGCCGCCGGCGTGCCGGCGCGGCTGGTCAACTGCCCCACCTGCGAAGAGGCCGAGGCGCCGGCGCGGACGATGGACCACACCCTGCCGGCGATCACCGACTACACGATCTGAGGTTTCCACGGGTTCCGTTGGGACGCGGGTTTCGCTAGAAGTCGCGCCGAAACCACCCAGGAGCGTTTGCGTGGACGAAAAAGCCATCCGCAGGATCGAAGGCCATCTGCGCGGGACCTTCGCCAACGCGCGGATCACGCTCACGCCGCGGCCCAAGCAGAAGGATTCCGCCGAGGTCTACATCGGCGAGGAATTCGTGGGCGTCGTGTTCGAGGACGAGGACGGCGACGGCTCGTACATGTTCGAGATGGCCATCCTCGCCGAGGACCTGCCCTAAGCGTCCTAGCGGATCTGGGTGACCCTGAGGCTGCCGGCGGGCAGGGGCCCGATGGCCGGCTGTGGGCGCGACGTGTCGAGCCAGTCGGCCCAGCGCTCGCGCGGGAAGATCACGATCTGGCGGTCGTGGTACGGCGCGATGTCGGGGCCGGGCCCGGTGGTGAGCAGGGTGAAGCGGTCGTCGCGGATCAGGCCCGCGATGGCGAGGAACGGGCGGTCGGCCGGCTCGAAGCGCCATTTGGACTTGGGCGCCTTCGTCCCCGTGAACTCGAAGAAGGCGTCGGCGGGCACGAGGCAACGGCCCTTCGGGAAGCTGCGGCCCTCGGAGCGGAAGTTGATGATCGGGCCGCGCGGGCCCGGGAAGCCCCAGCGCAGTTGGGTGAGGCGCGCCCCGCCGCGTCCGTCGCCCACGACGAGGTAGGACGGGTCGGTCGGGCGGATCGAGGGGCGCGGCTCCATGTTGGGCGCGCCGCCGTCCCAGGTCAGCGGAAGGCGGGTCTCGGCGAACTCGGAGAGGAGCTCCTCCAGGGACCGTCCGAAGGCGAATTCGTTGCACATAAGATACGATCCGGCAGGCTCGGTGGTCTGTATATTATATGCCGATCAGGCCGAGCCGCGGATGATCCGGCGGGCCTGGAAGGGCGGGATGATGGCGGTGATGTGGGCCGCCCAGCGCAGGCGCGCGTCGCGCCGCATGGGGCCGGCGATGCTCTCCAGGTCGTAGAGGCCGCCGCGCGAGCCGCGCAACAGGCGCTTGACCAGCACCTCGTCGGTATCGGTCTCGATCACGACCACCTGGCCCAGCATGTCGGGCGTGGGCGCCGTGCGCTGGTCCTCGAAGTAGATCAGCGCGCCGTCGTCGGCGAGGCCGCGCATGGAGTGGCCGGCGACCCGCAGCGCGCGGGCCCGGTCCGTGCCGCCGGGCGGGACGGGCGTGAGCTCGGCCGGGTCCTGCCCGAGGGCGAACAGCACCGTGCCGTCGGGATTGGCGCCGACGCTGCCGATCACCGGGACCATCCCGTCGCCCGCGCCGCCCGCCTGCATCGGGCCGGCCGCGTCGTAGAGCCATTCGGGGCTGACCCCGAAGGCGGCGGCGTACTCCTTGGCGCGGCGATAGGAGAAGGGCGCGTTGCCGTTCTCGTTGGAGGCGTAGGTGTTGCGGCTCCAGCCGAAGGCGTCGGCCGCGGCGGCGGCCGTGTCGTAGCCGCGGTCCTGCCGGGCCTGCCTGAGGCGCTGGGCGCGTCCGTCGTCCATGACTGTGGGTAACATACAGACCAAGCTTGCGCAATCGCAGTAGGTTTCATACGTTCCTCCGTATGGCACATACAGACCGAGAGAGCTATTCCGTCCTCCGCCACGGCGGAGCTTCGCAGGCCCGAGCCTGCGCCGAGATTGGCGTCAGTTCCGGACGTGGGTTGATCCTGGAGGCGGTGTTCCGCACCTCCCGTCCGGGCAAGGGCGGCGCCGAGGGGCGGCCGCGGTTTGCGCTGCACCGCGTACACGTGGACGCCGTGCGCGCCGCGGGCGGCTATCCGGCGATGACGCTGCGATGAGCGGCGCGGACAGGAGTGGCCCGGACGGGGCCGCGGCGCTGGTCGCGGGCGCGCTCAGCCGGCGCAGGCCCGGCGAGCGGGCGCGGTTCCTGCGCGAGCTGCTGGCCCACACGGCCGCGGGGATCGTGGTGATCGAGGGCGAGGCCGAGGCGTCGGAGGCGGTCTACCGCCTGGCCGACGCGGTGGTGGCGCGGGGGCTGCGCGTATGACCCGTCGCAAGAACCTGAGCCCCGAGGCGGTGGCGCGCGAGCGGCTGATCCGGGCGGAGCGGCAGAAGAAGGCGCGCGAGCATGCGCAGGCGGTGGCGGCGGGCGTGGCCGAGACGGTGGCGCTGTCGCGGGCGCGGGGGGCGGCGATCGCCGAGCCCCACGTGACGAAGCGGCGGGTGCGCCTGCAGCCCTACCGGCGCCAGACCGGGCTGGAGTGGCTGGAGGCCAAGGGCCGGATCGACGCCCCGGCGCGGGCGGCCGGCGAGCGCTACGGCTGGGCCTACCGGCGGGTGAAGCTGGAGAAGGCGATCCCCTCGACGCTGGGGCAGGAGGTGCGGGGCGCGTTCGTGGCGCCCTCGCTGGCCGAGGTGATCGCGCGCGGGGAGGGAACCGAGATCGCGCGCCGGAAGCTCGCCGAACTGCGCGCGCGGCTGAAGCGCCAGCCCGACCTGGTGGCCGCCTGCGACCTGATCTGCGGCGAGGAGAAGACCCCGCGCGAGGCGGCCGGCGGCGTGGACCGCGAGGCGGCGCGGCTGGAAGGCCTGCTGAAGGTGGCGCTGGATTTCCTGGCGTAGGATGTTCGCATCTTGCGTTGAGTGCGCCCAAGCGCCTGTTGCTCGCCTTATCCCGCAGAATCTCATTTCAAGGAATTGTGGGATAAGTGGCATGTACGATGCGCAATCATAAGGATTATCCTGCGTTTTGAAAAATGCAGGAATTGTGGGATAATCCATGTCCCATGATCCTGGCCTTCACGGACGAGCAGAACCGGACGCTGATCAATCTCGAGCAGCAGTACCAGGTGTGGATGGAGGCCGAGAGAGCGCTGGCCGCCATGCCGTACGACCTTCGCCGCAAGAAAGTCGGCGCCAAGAGCTACCTCTACGAAATCCGTGATCGCGGCGGCAACGGCCGCAGCCTCGGCCCATGGAGCGATGCGCAGGCGTCAAGGCTCGCCTCCTACAGGGCGGCCAAGGATGCGGCCAAGGCGCGCCGCGCCGCCGCGCGCGACGCGCTGGCGGAAACCGCGCGCATCTGCCGGGCGCTCCGCGTCCCCATGCTCGCCAACGAAGCGGGTGAAATCGTCCGCGAGGCCGACCGGCGGCGGCTTCTCGGCGATCACCTGCTGGTGGTCGGGACCAATGCGCTGGCGGCCTACGCCATCGAAGCCGGCGGCTTCCTGCAGGACGCGCCGCTGGAGACGCAGGATTTCGACCTCGCCTGGTCATCCCGCGAGGCGCCGGCGGACCAACAGCTCGTCTGGGACATGCTGAAGGCCGTCGATCCCACGTACACGGTGAATCTGGAACGGACGTTCCAGGCCCGGAACGCCAAGGCCTACGAGGTGGGGCTGCTGGTGGCGCCGTCGCGCGCGGCGACCCTGCCCCGCCGCGACAAGCCGCGTCCGATCCCGCTCCCCGAGCAGGAATGGCTCCTGAACGGCAAGCCGGTCGACCACGTCACGATATGTCGCGATGGGTCTCCCGCCAGGATCGTGGCTCCGGACCCGCGGTGGTTCGCGCTCCAGAAGCTCTGGATGTCGCGCCAGCCGAAGCGGAACCCCCTCAAGCGGCGGAAGGATGAACGGCAAGGCGTCGCGATCCTCAACGCCGTCGCCTCCGCGATGCCCCAGTACCGGCTGGACCCCGACTTCGAGGCGGAGCTGCCCGCCGAACTGACCGGGGTTTACGCCGACTGGAGCACTCAGCGGCCAGAGCCGGCCCCGAAGCGCTGGTAGTCGGCGCGGCGCGCCGGCGCGGCTGAAGCGCCAGCCCGACATGTTCTTATTTTGTTCTTGACATCGGAACGCGAATTTGCTAGGTTCAGGTCAGGGTCGAGGAGTGCGGCCGATGGCGGCCTGCCCGATGCTGATCGCCTCGTCGTCGGAGCGCCCGCACGATCCGACCCGCGCGCGCGTCATCCCATCGTCATCCCATCGTCATCCCGCGGCTTGTCCGCGGGACCCATGAACGCCGTGACGCCGGACAGGGCGCGGACGGCGACGCCGCGGGCCACGACCTTCTCCCGTGTTCATGGGTCCCGCGGACAAGCCGCGGGATGACGTGGCGAGGGAAAGTGGAAACTGGGACGGGGGGCAGGGACACACACCCTTTTCTCGTCCGCCGCATACGGCCCGGCCGCGGCGTCCCCGAGAAAAGGGTGTGTGTCCCTGTACGGTCCGGGCGCGATCGCGAAGGCAAGGTCGCAGAACGAACAGTTGAACGACAGCGGTCGTTATCCGGCGAATGCGACACCCTGGCGCTAAGGGGTTCGTCTCGGCGGGGGCGCCGGGCGGTAGTCCGGCGGCGGCTTGATCCAGCAAGTCTCGGGATTCGGTTGGCCCTCGCGGCACAGCGGAACAGGCTTCGGCGGATAGGCGAAGCGGAATGGTCGGCCGTTCGGCCCGGCCACGGTCAGGCCGTCCAGCGCCGGACGGTCGGCCGGACCGGCGTTGTCATAGCGCAACCGGCTGACATCGGATGGCGTGTCCGGGTCGCCTCTCGTCACGATGATCCAGTACCGGCCGTTCGTCCGATTGCGGTAGAGCCACATGCAGAAGGACGCGCCTGCGCCGGTGCATTCCACGACTTCCGGGAAGGCGCGGCAGACGTCGGCGTAGCGGGAACAGACAAGCCGGTCGCCGTGGTCGATGATCCGGACCGGCACGAAGTTCTGCGCCATGAGCTGTCGCCTGGCGGTCGGATAGGAGGCTCCGGGGAGGAGATGCGGTCGCGCCGCCGCATGAGCGGCCGCGGAAACAGTTGCGGCGAGCAGAGCCACGGGGAGGGCGCGGAACATCGAGGGCTTCACGCGCCGAGGGTACGCCCGGTCCGCCCTGATGGCCAACAGATAGTTCGCAATTTGTTCCGGGGCCAGGGACACACACCCTTTTCTCGCTGCATACGGCTAGGCCGCGGCGTCCCCGAGAAAAGGGTGTGTGTCCCTGTACGGTCTGGACGGCTTCCTGCCGGGCCGCCTCGGCAGAGCGGGGATGCCGCCAGTGGACGACGATGACGGTTCCGCGCACCATCTTTGTTCCGGAGTGGCCAGCAGGGCGAGGCCTTTGTTCGTGCGGACCTTTTTAGGGGCTTGTCGGGCGTTCGGCCTTGGAGCGTCGATGGTGGTGGCGGGCCACGCCTATGCCGACGCTCGCCGTTCGGACCTCCCGGAACGCCCCATTCCATACCGCCATACCGCGCGGACGACAGCGCCAGCGATGCGGCCTGGAGCGATCCCGGATTTTTCCGGAGCCTGGAGCGGTTCATCGGGCCGCGTCGACGTGGAGCGTATATCGAGCCTCGGCGGTCCGTCGCGGAACAGGTCGCGGCGGGGCTGAGCGGGCCGCCGGGCGACAAGGTCAGGCTGGGCGACGGGGCGCGGCTGCTGCACGCGTGCCGCCGGCATAGCTGTGACGAGAAGGCCGCCGTCGTCATCTCGCGCGACAACAGGATCGTGGCGGCGGGCCTCATCCACTTCCGCTGCCACCATGCCGTTCCGGCGGCCGAGCCGCGGCGGCGGCCGAAGTCCGGGATCGACTGCGACAGCCGGCCGATGCTGACCCTCTTCCTCGGCCGGGACCTGGCGTGGCGCGAGGCCCTGGAGGCGTGGGCTGCGCGGTCGGCCGGAGGGGATTTGCGGACCGAGGTGGTCCTGGTGGACGGCGCGGGGACCTGACCGGCGCCGTTCGTCGTCCCGCGGCTCGTCCGCGGGATCCATCGAACACGGGAGAGGTGATGGTGCGCGGTAGCGGCGGCGTGAGATTTTCCGCCACGGCGTTCATGGGTCCCGCGGACAAGCCGCGGGATGACGTTTAGGGACCAGGGACACACACCCTTTTCTCGTCCGCCGCATAAGGCTCGGCCGCGGCGTCCCCGAGAAAAGGGTGTGGAGTCCCTGTACGGTCCGGAGGGCTCACTTCCGACCCTGGGGGCGCCGATCGGTGTGTGCCGGCGGTGGGGGTTTGACCCAGCAGGGGATGTGGCCGCCGTTCCGACTGCAAGGCGGCAGCGGCGCTTCGCCCGGAGGGGATCGGGGGGCTTTCGCCTCCGGCTGGGGCGGGCGGGCGAAGCGGACGGGCCGACCGTCACGGCCGGACACGACCAGGCCGCCCAAGTCCGACGCGCCCAGGACGAACGCGCCATGGTAGCGCAATCGGGTGAACCGAGGCGGTGTTCCCGTCTCGCCGAGCGTGACGACGCGCCAGTAGCGCCCATCGGCGCGCGACCGGAACAGCCACCCGCAGAAGGGGGCGCCTGCGCCTGCGCATTCCTCGACCTCGGGGAAGGTGCGGCAGAATCCGGGGCTACGGGCGCAAATGAGGTTGTCCCCGTGGTCGATGATCCGGACCGGATCGAAGCCCTGCTCCACGAGTTGTCGTCTTGCGGCCGGATAGGGCGTCCCCGGTTGCAGACGCGGTCCCGACGGCGCCGCGTGAGCCGCAGCGGAGACGGTTACGGCGAGCAGAGCCACGGGGAGGGCGCGGAACGTCGAGGGCTTCACGCGCCGAGGGTACGCCCGGTCCGTCCTGATGGCGAGAAGAAAGTTCGCAATTTGTTCCTGAGCGGGCGCCTCGAGCGGCGCCCCTTCGCGGGACGCGATTTCAGGACCTGGAGCAAGGGGCGGGGTTTCGGGTTTCGTGTCCGAGAGCCCCGAGGAAGGGCCAGCGTCAGGGCGAACCTTCGGGCGCGCGGGCGCGTCAGCGCTGCATGGATTCAACCACGAACCACACGAACCACACGAACGGCTCCGGGATGAACTCGCCGCCGGACGCGCCCGCGGCCCGTTCGTGTTTTTCGTGTGGTTCGTGGTTCGAGAAACAGGACGCCTGCGGCGTGCCGGGCGGTTGGCCGTTGTTCTCGATGCCGCTCATCGCGGCTGAAGGAAGCCTGGGTCCCCGCGTGCGCGGGGATGAGCGGTTTGGGGGAAGGGCCAGCGTCAGCGCGAACCTTTGGGCGTCTCGGGGCGTGTCCCCGCGTGCGCGGGGATGAGCGGGGTCTGGGACCTCGCGGGGGCCTGAGGCCTCGGGGATAGATCCCGGGCGGCGGGGCCGGGGGGCGGCGGCCGCGACATTCATTCATCGAAAGAAAGAAGGAGACGACGCCATGGCGAAGACGCCTGGGGGCGGGGGCGCGGATGCGCCGCCGGCCGTTCAACCGCGACGCCGCAATGTGAGATACTCGCGGGCGATGATCGAGCGGCTCTGCGCGTTGCGCAACGAAGGCCAGACGTGGGCGGTCATCTGCGGGCTGGAGGATACCCCCGCCTACACCACGATCTGCCTCTGGCGGCGGACGAAGCCCGAATTCGCGGCGGCGCTGCGGGCAGCGGACGCGGGCGCCGCCGACCTGCGGGCCGACGAGGCGCTGGAGTTCGCGCGGAGCGCGGCGCAGGGCGCCATGGGCGACAGGCTGCGCCATACCGCCTTCATGCAGCGCGCAGCGCTGGACGCGCCGGAACGCTGGGCCGGGGGCAAGGCGTCGGGTGCGTCGGCGGCGGCGGCCGTGGCGGCCGCCGCGAAGTCGCCGCGCATGGAGATCGTCTTCCGCGTGCGCCGGTTCGAGAAGGTGGTGAACGACGAGGGGCGCACGGTGCTGCGCGAGATCTTCCCGGAGGGCGAGGAATGAGCGGCGAGCCTGTGACGTCGGTTTCCCACACCCTGCCGTGGGCGCCGCGGACCCACCAGAACGACCTGTGGGAGGCGCTGCTGAAGGGCGCCCGGCGCGTGGACGTGGTGGCGCACCGGCGGTGGGGGAAGGACGACGTGGCGATGCATTGGGCGGCCTATGCGGCGCAGGCCCGCAAGGGCGGCTACTGGCACCTGCTGCCGGAGGCGTCGCAGGGGCGCAAGGCGATCTGGGACGCGGTGAACCCGCATACGGGCAGGCGGCGGATCGAGGAGGCGTTTCCGGAGCAGATGGCGCCGGAGTTCCTGGACGGCGAGATGAAGGTGCGGCTGCGGAACGGCTCGACGTGGCAGGTGGCCGGGGCCGACAACTACAACAGCCTGGTCGGGTCTTCGGTGGCGGGCGTGGTGTTCTCGGAGTGGTCGCTGACCAAGCCGGACGCCTGGGCGCACCTGCGGCCGATGCTGCTGGAGAACGGCGGGTGGGCGCTGTTCCTGTGGACGCCCAGGGGGCGGAACCACGCGACGCGGTCGTTCGAGGCGCGGCAGCGGGACCCGGAGTGGTTCACCCTGCGGTCGCCGGCGACCGACACGGACGTGTTCACGGACGCGCAGCTCGCGCGGGAGAGGGCGGAGCTGGTCGCGGAGCTGGGGTCGGAGGAGGAGGGGGCGGCGCGGTACGCCTCGGAGTACCTCGTGGACTTCGATGCGGCGGCGCCGGGGGCCTACTACGCCGCGGCGCTGGCGGCGGCCGAGCGGGCCGGGCGGGTCGGGCGGGTTCCGTACGATCCGGCGCTGCGGGTGGACACGGCCTGGGACCTGGGCATCGACGACTACACGGCCATCTGGTTCTTCCAGCAGGCGGGGCGCGAGGTGCGCGTGATCGACTACTTCGAGACGGCCGGGCAGGGGCTGGACGCGATCGTGCGCGAGGCGATCGCGGCCAAGCCCTACGTCTGGGGCGCGCATCACCTGCCGCACGACGTGATGGTGCGGGAGCTGGCGACGGGGCGGTCGCGCTACGAGGTGCTGGGCGGGCTGGGCGTACACCGCATCCAAGTGGGCGCGGCGGCCGACCCGGAGGAGCGGGTGAGCGCGGCGCGGCTGATGATCCCCATGTGCTGGTTCGACGCCGAGCGGTGCGCGCTGGGGCTGGAGCGGCTGCGGGCCTACCGCAAGCGGTGGAACCGCGCGACGCTGAGCTATGCCGGGCCGCTGCACGACCGGGCGAGCCACGGGGCCGACGCGTTCGGGGAGTTCGCGCTGAACCGGCGCGGGGCCTCGGGCGCGGCGGCGGGCGCGGACGGCGGCGAGGGGCGGGCGTGGCGGCGGCCGGTCGGCGGGGCGCTGTCGTGGATGGGGTGAGGGTCCCGGCTCGGCGGGGTCGGGGGGGAGGGCCATAGCCCGCTCATCCTCGCGCACGCGTTTGAGAACTCAGGGATGAGCGGAATGGGATATGGATTCAACCACCAAGAACACGAAGGGCACGAAGGCGCTGCGGATGAGCTGAGCGCGGGATCATCCCGGAGGCGTTCGTGTTTTTCGTGTGGTTCGTGGTTCGAAAACAGGGCGCCTGCGGCGCGCTGGGCGGTCGGCCGTTGTCCTCGATGCCGCTCATCGCGGCGGAAGGAAGCCTGGGTCCCCGCGTGCGCGGGGATGAGCGGGGTTCGTGCGCGGGGTGAGCGGGGAGGCGGGACGTTAAGCTTGCCGTTTCAGAAACCGTCAAGGGCGCTGAAATAGAACGACTTTGTCGGGGGCGTGCGACGGTGGAGGCCGGCGGATGCCGGACATGTTTTCGCGAGCCCTGGACCTGGCGCGGCACGGGATCGACCTGTTCGCGGCGCGGCCCCTGACCTGCACGGCCGGCCTGATCGTGGCGCTGCTCTACCTGAACCTGATGACCTCGGGCCCGCGGATCCGCTGAGCCGCCGGCGCGCCCGGGGCCGAAACCGACGTAACGTCGGAATATATCGGCGTTACTCTGGCGACGTGGGTGAAATGGGTAACAGTCTCCGGCCTTTGTCTGCGCCTTACTGTCAAAGGCGTTGACCTCGACCATAACGTCGGTCAGCCTCCCTTCGAAGCGCAGCGAATAGCGCTCGGGATGAGCACTGCTGGGGAGGCAGTCAGAAATGAATCTCAGGAAATGTCTTTTGGCGTCCAGCTTCCTGCTGGGCGCGGCGATGATCGCCGAGCCGGCCCTTGCGCAGGCGTCGGGCGACAACATGATCGAGGAACTGGTCGTCACCGCTGAAAAGCGGGAGCAGAGCCTGCAGGACGTCCCGGTCGCGATCTCGGCCTTCACCAGCAAGCAGCGCGACCTGGTGGGCATCAACACCGTCCAGGACCTCACGAACTTCACGCCGGGCTTCACCTACCAGTCGGCCAACGACCGCGCGTCCATGCGCGGGATCGGTCGCCTGACGAACGTCCACTCGGTGGACGGCGCGGTGTCGATCTACATCGACGGCCTGTTCACGACCTCGACCGTGCTGGCCGGCAGCCCGCCGCTCGACGTGGACCGGGTGGAGATCCTGCGCGGCCCGCAGGGCACGCTGTACGGGCGCAACGCCATCGGCGGCACCGTCAACGTGATCTCCAAGCGGCCGACCAAGGACTTCTACGGCGAAGTCCGCGGCGTGGTGGAGAACTACGACTACACCGACCTGCAGATGGCGGTGTCGGGGCCGATCGCCGACAACCTGCGGTTCCGCGTCTCCGGCTACAAGCGCGACCAGCGCAAGGGCTACTACACCAACGTCGCGGGCGGGCCCTCGGAAGGCAGCAAGCGCGACGAGTACCAGGCGCAGTTCCAACTGGAAGCCGACCTGGGCGAGAACGCCGAATGGTGGGTGTCGTACAAGACGCTCGTCTGGCACAACCGGGGCGGCCCGGGCGCGCGCGCCGGCTACCTGAACGGCCCGTACGAGACCGGCCTGACCGACCCCAACTTCTCGATCGTCTACAACCCGGCCTTCGGCTACTCGACCGCGGGCGGCCTGAACGGCCCGGTGGCCGGCAGCCTGCAGCAGTTCGGCTCGACCGACGTGCGGGTGAACCCGGCGCTGGCGGACTCGCGGGACTTCAACACCAACACGCCGCAGCGCGTGCGCCTGCGCGACGTGAACTCGCTGACGACGAACTTCGTCTACCACATGCCGTCGTTCGACATTAAGTACGTGGGCGGCTTCCAAGAGTACAAGTACGACCTGTACGGGGACACCGACGCGACGAACGTCAAGTCGTTCCAGATCCCCGTGGCCCCGGGCTCGCTCTGCGCCAACGTCGGCGCGCTGTTCGCGGCCGGGCTGTCGTCCGTCAACTGTTCGCCGCTGACGGTCAACGCGGAAAACACCTACCACTACTTCGAGTATCCGAAGTGGTACAGCCACGAGATCAACTTCTCGTCGAACGGCGACGGTCCGCTGCAGTGGATCGTGGGGGCGTTCTACTACCACGAGCAGTACACCGGCACGGGCAGCACCGCGGACTTCTTCGTGAAGGGCCCGAACAGCCTGCAGACGCCGGTGCTGGGCGCCGCGCCGAACCCCTCGGGCACCTGGTCGACCGGCAACTATGCGCTGACGACCGAGAGCCAGGCGGCGTTCGGCCAGATCGACTGGCAGGCGACGGAGACGGTCAAGTTCACGGCCGGCCTGCGCTACACCAAGGACAAGAAGTTCGGCACCGAGTACCGGCGCATCGTCTGCAACTCGGACGCCTGCTATCCGGGCCTCTACGCCGCGCTCGGCCTCGGGGCGTTCGGCCCCGGCACGGCGGCCAACTACGGCAGCCTGCTGGGCAACCTGAACGCGCTCCCGGCGGTCGGCCAGGCCCTGGGGCTGGGCAACGCGCTGGCGGGTCTCGCGGGCCTCGGCAACGGCGCCTTCGACCTGACCGACACCCTGGCGCCGAAGAGCACGGCCGGGGCGATCGAGGGCGTGGTCACGCCGTCGGTCTGCACCGGCACGGGCGCGGCCCAGGTCTGCCGCCAGTACACGATCGGGCCGAACGGCATCGCCGCCCGCGACCTGAAGGACACCTCGGACGCCTGGACCGGCACCGTCGGCTTCCAGTGGGAGCCGGATCCGGACACCATGGCCTACGCCCGCTACAGCCGCGGCTACAAGGCGTTCGGCTTCTCGGCCGGCGGCTTCCTGGCCGTGCCGAAGGCGGACGCCGAGTACGCCAACTCGTACGAACTGGGCATCAAGAAGAACTTCTCCACGCTCCAGGTGAACGCGGCGGTGTTCTACATCGACTATCGTGACCTGCAGGCGCCGGTGACGGTCCGCGTGGGCCCCACGAACGTCGGCCAGTTCATCAACATCGACAAGTCGCGGTCGAGCGGCCTGGAGCTCAGCACCATCTGGCAGCCGGTCCGCGCCGTCCGCCTGACGCTGGACTACGGCTACAACCCGACCAAGATCACGAAGAGCAGCGCGCTGGTCGACGTGAACGACAACGTCAACACCGGCGCGGTCAGCATCGTGGGCAACCGCCTGCCGCAGGCGCCGAAGCACAAGATCGCGATCAACGGGGCCTACACCTTCGATATGGACCCGGGCGCCCTGACGCTCAGCGCGACGTACCTCTACCGGACGGCGGCCTACGCCAACGTGTTCACCCGCGAGTACAACAAGGCCCCGTCCTGGGACCAGGTCGACCTGCGGGCGTACTTCCAGCCGAAGAACGACAAGTTCACGGTCATCGGCTACGTGAAGAACGTGTTCGACACGGAAGGCTACGACGCCGCGCTCGCCGGCTCGAACCGCAACAACAACCCGGCGGTGCCGTCCGATCAGTACCTGACCGGCGCGCAGAACCTCGAGCTCACGCCGCCGCGGACCTACGGCATCGAGCTGCAGTACCGCTTCTAGGGTCGAATCGGAGCTACCGCGCCGGCGTTCCCTCGCGGGGCCCGGCGCACATTTCAGCCCCCGGCCGGAGACGGCCGGGGGTTTCCTCATGGGCGGCAAGCGGCGCCACGAATCGCGACGTCGGGCGTTTGAGGCGGCATGAGCCTCGACAAGGCCTTTGCCGCGTTCGCCACCAGGACCGCCAAGGTCACCGGCAGCCCCTGGACCTTCGGCGTCTGCCTGGGGCTGGTGCTGGCCTGGGCGGCCTCGGGCCCGGTGTTCAGGTTCTCCGAGACCTGGCAGCTCGTGATCAACACCGGCACCACGATCGTCACCTTCCTGATGGTGTTCCTGATCCAGAACACCCAGAACCGCGACGGCGAGGCGATCCAGGCCAAGCTGGATGAGCTGATCGTGAGCTCCGAGGCCGAGAACGCGTTCGTCGGCATCGAGACGCTGTCGGACAAGGAACTGCGCGCCCTGCACCAGCGCTGCATGGCGCGGGCGAAGGCGCACGCGGACGCGCATGCCCGGGTGACGGCGGAGATCGGGCGCCGGAAGGGCGAGGGCGCAGCCGAGCGCAAGGCGTCGCGGGCGAAGGCCCCGGCCCGCAAGGCTGCGGCGCGGCGGACGGCGGCCTGATTTGTTCGTATTTTGTTCTTGACGGCCGAACGCGAATTCGGTAGGTTTCAGTCAGCGTCGATGAGTGCGCCCGCCGCGGCGGGCTGAGCGGCGATCCTCGTCCGCGGGCGCGCACACCGTTTGGCGCCGTCGGGGCCGAGGGGACGTTGGCGCCGCCAAGCGGTCATCGCGGTCTCGGGGGTCGAGGGGAAGGGGATCGGGCTGCCTCGGCGCATCCGGGTGTTCACGTCGCCGACCGGCGAACGGATCGTCGATCTGCCTGGCGACGTGAAAATCGGGCCATTCCCGATCGCGGGTCGTGGCAAGTCCGTGATCGGCGAGGCGGATCCACGACGGCCGAAAAGATAGTTCATTCTTTGTTCTTGAAGGCGCGCGGCAATTATATACCTAGCAAAGCAGACCGAAATGACCGAAGCTTCGCCCGCGTTCCAGGCATCTGCCGAGGCGCTCGCGGATCTAATCCAAGAGCGCTTCGGCCCTATTCCTGGTTCTGATCCGGGGGTGACTCCAGAGGAGGCGCGCTGGCTTGCCCATCGCTGGCTTCATCGGCTGGCGCAAGGCGAGGGCCAAGCACCGGATGCTCTAGTTGCAGCTTCACGATGAAGGCGCGGATTCGGTCGGCGTACTGGTCGAGGCGCTCGTAGACGTCGGTCAAGTCCTTCACGGTGTAGGTGGAGCAGCTGCGCCAGATCGGGTTCGGGATGTCCCGAACGAAAAGGTCGAGAGTGTCGTCCCCTACCGCAGCGGCCATGAACCGGGCGCTGAAACTGGTGGCGTCCTTGGACTGACACCAGATCGCCTTGTCGGGGTGTTGCGGAGAGTAGCCCCAGACGTTGTGAACAAGGCGACTGCGCTCGCCGTATCGCGTTCGGAATTCCGCCATGAGGTCGCGGAATTCAAGAAGCTCGGCGCCAGCTAACGCTTGCTCTGCCGCTGCCGTGAGCATCGCGCGCTGCGCGTCGGTGCTGGTGACGGAATCGAACATCGCAATGGTGACGGAGGCGCTGGCCTGCGTCAGATGCGCGAGTAGGTAGCCGAGCAAGGTTTCAAGCTGACCCGAACACGCTACGATCATTCCAAGACGGGCGGCGTGTTCGGGTCGCTGGCTGAGGCCATGCAGCATGACCTCGCATTCGCGTTTGATAGGTTGAGGCATGACCGACAAGTCTCCCCCTGAGACTGACGAACAGGAAGCCGAACGGCGCTTCCAAGAGACGCTCGGGCGACTGGTGAACACACCGCACAAGAAGCACGAGACGCTGAAAGAGCGCGGGCCGAAGCCCGCGCCGCGAAAGTCTTAAGACTCCCATGCGCCCTTGAAGGACGCGTCGGTAACGAGAAGGTTCTGCCATGCAGCCGCGTAGCAATCGACTACCAGAAGCTGGTCCTCGGGTTGCAGGATCGCCGCAACGTAGTTCCGCAGAGTTACGTGGGTCATCCCCTCCGTCTTCACGTACCACACCGTCTCAAGGAGACGTCCACGGGTGCCTCCCAGCTTCTGAAGGTGCTCGTCCATCTCGTGGTGAGACGGGCTCGGGCCGTTAAGGTCGTAGCTGACAATGAAGTTGGCCATCGCTTTGCCTTTCTAGGCGATGTGCCAGCAGGAGCGTTGACCGCGTTCCCGATTCCGATTTCAAATCGAGGCTCAACACGAGGCCGCTCCAACCAGCGGTTTCAGGGGCGCGGGTCTGAACCACCCGCGCCCCGAATCCCTCACAAGTCGCGGCGAGTCGCAACCCGAGTGTTCGGGAGATGTTCCGCCGTCCACGCTGTATCCACAACGAAAGCTAAGCTTTGGAAGAAGCCAACTGACGTCGCCTCTTCGCCAGTAGCTTCCTCGCCGTCTGCTTCCGGCTACGCGGCTTTGTCAGCCCGCCGATAGGTCAGGCGCTTGCCAGCCACGTTGCGCAGCAGTTCGTCGGTCCGCTGTTCGTCATCCACGCCCAGCCCCGAGCGGAGTGAATAGCGGAAATCGAACTCGGCGAGGTAACGGGCGAGGTACTGTTCGCTGACGTGATGGAACGTGCCGATCACGCCGCGCTTGAGGATCGAAAAGTAGTTCTCGACCGTGTTGGAATGGTGGAAGCCGAGGCGAACGTACTCGCCCGCTGTGTGATCGACCGACGCGTGCGAGGCGAACTCGCGACCGACGTCGCGGTACTGCTTCGCGCCGTCTGTCATGAGGTGGCTGGCGCGGCTGGCGGTCGTGCGGACGACGCGGCCCAACGTTTTTGAGGTGACGTTGGCGACGTGAACCGAGCGGGCGCGGCCTTGGCGCTCAACGAGGGTGACGACCGCCGCCTTGTTCCATGGGCCGCCGCCCTCCTTGCGCTTGGACGCATGCTTGTTGTGCTCCTTGGCGCCGACATAGGTCTCGTCGGCTTCCACGACCTTGCCCTTGCAGCCGAGCGGCGCCGGGTCGGTCGGGTTCATCGCTTCGCGGATGCGGTGCGCCATGAACCAAGCGGTCTTGTAGGTCACCCCCAGCGTGCGGTGCAACTGGTGAGCCGAAATGCCCTTCTTGCTGGACGACATGAGGTAGGTCGCCAGCAGCCACTTGTTCAGCGGAACCTTGGAGCTTTCGAACACGGTGCCGACCGTCACCGAGAACTGATCACGGCAGGCGTTGCACTGGTAGACGCCTTTCCGGGCCGCCTTGCCGCCGACGTAGGTCGCCTCGTCGACCACGCCGCAGTGCGGGCAGATCGGGCCGTGCGGCCAACGCGTCGCCTCAAGGTGCTCGCGGGCCTTGTCCTCGTGCTGAAAGATCGGATTCGTCAGGTCCATGAGCCACTTATGGCTCAGCTAGGTTGCTTTGTAAAGTATATATTTGCAGGTGCGCGAGGCGCTCCTGCAATGTCGCGACGGCCTCGAAGACCGCGTGAGGGGACCATGGACAGGCTCAGGACCGGCATCTGCTGGAGCGCCCTCGCCGCGCTCCTCGCCGCCGAGGTCTGGCTGTTCTTTCAGGACATGCGGTTCGTCTACGGCGTTTGGTGGCCACCTACACCATGGCCCAGAACAGCGAGGCTCCCACGACCGACTTTGGGTATTCCGACGACAACCCTCTGATCCTCCAGCCGAACGAGTGCATCTACATGGCCCAAGGCCAGTCGGTGAGCATCAACGCCGTCGCAGAATGGGCGGACTACTGATGATCGGCCAGGGTCTGCGGGGGTTCGTCGGGCAGAGTATGAGCGGGTCGAGGCCGCCAGCCGACGCGATGGTGATTTATGCCGAAGTGTTCACCTCGGGTTCTGGCACGACTCCCGCCCAAACGAGGCGCGTCAAGGCGTGTTGCTATATCATTGGCGGCGGTGCCGGTGGCGCCAGCGGTGCAACCATCGGCGGCGGCGGCGGCGGCGGGGCGTACTATTGGGAGCGCGTCTTGGCTCCCGGCCAGACGCTTGACTATTCGGTTGGCGCTGGCGCGGCCGCTAACACGGCCGGCGGAACTTCTACCGTTTCCTGTTCTGGCGCGACGGTTGGAGCGACTGGCGGGCAACCGCCTCCGGGCGGGGCGGCCGGTGGCGCGGGCGGAAATGGGTTCGGAGGCGGCGGTCGCGCATACCGGGGCGGCACCGGAGGCGCGGGGACGGGAGGAGGCGGTACGCCTCCCGGTGGGGCAGGGGGCGCCCAAGGCGGCGGCAATGGTGCAAACGGGAGTCCGGGGAACACAAGCATAGCCGGCGGCGCCGGTGGCGGCGCGGCCAACCCGGGAACGCCAGCGGGGCGCCTGACAACAGTCATGCCCTCGGGTGCGGGCACATCCGGAACGGGAAGCGGGGGGGGAGGTCCGGGGAACGTGTACGGCGGCGGTGGCGGAAGCTCGACTGATGGGATTGGTGCGGGCAAGCTGGGCGCCAGCGGCGCTATCCTAATCGTCATGATTGCGGTCTAGGCGGTCTAGACGTCTCGCGGTTGTCGGGCTACGCGGCGCAAATGCCGACCCTGGCGGAACACTATGGCCCCCTAATCGAGACTGACCGCGCGCGGGCCATATGCCTCTTGCGCGAGCTGGTCATGGCAGCGCCCCAGTTGGTCGAGGCGCGGGATTTGCTGACGCGAGCCTATCATCGGAGCATGAACTTTGAAGCGTGCGCGGAGTCGGCGCGGGTGCTCCTGGCGATCTCCCCCGATCACCGGGGCGGCGGCCACTACCTAGCGCAAAGCCTCTACGCGCTCGGCGATCAGGAAGGTGCGTTAGCGACCTATGAGGGGTTGGCGGCGGCCGAGGCCACGCCGGGGGCGCTGGAGGGCGTTGCGGCGCTGTCCTACCGCCTGGGGCGGATCGATGCCGCCCGAACGGCCTTCGCGGCGCACCTGACGCGCTCTCGCGGTCCTGGGCGCTCCCCCGCGCTGTTCGGGCTGATGCGGCTAGAGAGTGACGCGGGCGACCGCGCGAGCGCCGAGCGGGCGCGAAAGGATCTGGCCGAGCTGTTCCACAGCAAGCCGGTTGGCGTGTCGTCTTACCTCACTTCGCGCCTACAGGCGTACGGGCCGCCCGAGTGGTTTAAGCTGGTCGATAAGGGCCACCTTGCGGGCGTGGTGCGGCGCGGGCTTGCTGCGGTTCCTGGTGGTCGAGCGCCGGCTACGTTTGTCCTGCCTGCGGAGCGGGCCGAACTGCTGGCCTATGCGTCCGGCGCCCCGTCGCGCGCGCTCTACATCGCCAAGCCGACGCACGGGTCCGGCGGCCAAGGAATCGAACTGGCGGAGGGCGCAGAAGCCTTCGCGGATCGCGCAGGGTATGTCGTGCAGCGCTACCTAGAGCGTCCGCTGTTGGCGGCCGGGCACAAGGCGCACGTCCGCGCCTATGGCCTGATCACATCGACTGATCCGCTGCGGGCCTACGTCTACGGGGACGGCCTGGTGCGGCTAGCGCCCGAGGCCTTTAACCTTCGCGGCCTGAACCGGCTTGAGTTGGCAATGCACGTCACCAATACGGCGTTACACGCGGGCGATCCGCGCCTAGTCCTGAGTGATGACGCCGAAGCGGGCGACAAGGGCCATGTCTGGAGCCTTGAGGCGTACATGCGTCATCTTCATAGCCGCGACGCGAAGGAGGCTCGCCGCCGGCTGGGCGATCTGATGGGCTGGTTTGTCCGCGCCCTGAAGGCGGACGGGTTCTTTGAGCGTCAAGCCGCACTCGGGCTACCCGGCTCGTTTGGACCCAAGCTGTTCGGACTGGATGTGGTGTTTGATGCGGACGCCAACCCTTGGCTGATCGAGGTTCAAGCGGTGCCCGGCGTTTCAGGAACGCCCTTGGTCAACCGTGTCAACTCGCTGCTTCACACGACGCTTGCGCGGATGATGATAGGTGAGGGGCCGCCCGAGGAAGTGGAGCGCGCCAACGCTGGGGCCTTCGAACGGTTGGACGTGGTGTCATACCCGCCCCCTTGACGCCCGTAAACGAAGCGAGGCGCGCACGGTAGAGTCCTCGTGGGGCTGGTGATGGATCGCTTATCCCGTGCTCCAGGAGGGGGCGCCTACCATCTCCAACTCAAGCCGGTTCGGACGTCTTCACCTTGAGGGTCAGCCCCAGCGCGTTCATCACCTTGAGGAACGTGTTGAGGCGAGGATTTCCGTCATCGCTCAGCGCCTTGTAGAGCGCCTGGCGCGACAGGCCGGTCTTCTCGGCAAGATCGGTCATTCCACAGGTCGTCGTAACCAGCGCGTTTGTATCTGCCTCAGGCGACCTCAATCCGATCGTTTGTGCTGAACGGATCCACGTGAACCGAGAAGCGCCGGGCCAGTGTGATCGGCGCCCTGCGCCTCCCGTCCTGTCGGAACGCCACGAGGCCGGCGGCTTCGAGCTTGCCCAGGGTGCGGGCGAGATTGGGTTCGGCGCGATGGGTCCGTCGGGCCAGGGCGGCCACGGATTGGGGCTTTTCGTCGCGAATGATCCGGAGCAGTTCGCGGTTCTCCGGGGTGAGCAGGCGCATCAGGGCGTCTACGCTCTCCACGACAAGACTTCCCGCGTCGGCGGGCGCCGGAGCGCCCTTTGCGGCCGTCAGGAGGTCATTCTTGAACGCTGTCCAGCTCTGAACCTTCGGCTTCGGTTCCGGCATCGGTCTGATCCTTCTTGCCAATCATCACCGCCGAGACACCGCGTTCCTTGAGGACCTTCTCGACCTCGTTCAGGAAGTCCTGGACGAGGTCGAGAGCCGATCTGAATTCGTAGGGCCGACCCCGGTCCCTATCGGTTCGATGCCAGTGGTCGTGCGCAACGGGCCTGGTCTTGTAGCGGCCGCCGTGTGGCGGAACGCCATGGGCGTTGTCGAAGCCCAACAGCCGCCGCCCCTCCGGATCATGGAGGGAGAAACTATACGATAGGCCGTGCGGCCGTTGCGGCGTGGCTTCTGTACGGCTTACTTCGATCTTCACCCAGTACCCTTCCTCGAAGAGGAAACGGGCGCCATCGAAATCCAACAGATATGCGAGCTCGTGCTCCGACGATGTCTCCATCTTATCCTATCCTGTGAGGATAATGGTCGGTTGGCTCCGGCGTTTCAAGCCGATAAGCGCCAGTTCGTCGGGACGCTAAGGAAGACTTAGCGATCTGGAAATTTATCAAACTGGACCTTGGTTTGAAAATGTTCCAGAATGCTAAGTGTGGCTAAGCATGAAGACGGAAAGCTAAACAAGCTGCTCGCTCAGCTTCCCGAAGGGGCGGTTGTCGATGCGGCATGGCTGAGCGAGCGTGGCTATTCCACCTCGCTTCGCAGCCAATACGTCTCGGCCGGTTGGTTGGAGCAGCCTGCACGCCGTCTCTATCGGCGTCCGCGGGGCACGCTGAGCTGGGAGCAGGTCGTCATCTCGCTCCAGACCGTGCTCGATTTTCCCGTCCTCGTCGGTGGGCGAACGGCGCTCGAACTGCAAGGGTTCGCGCACTATCTGCCCGCCCACATCCGTGAGGTTCATCTCTACGCCGACAAACCGCTGCCAGGCTGGATCGATCACCTTCGCCTGGGCGTGGATTTCCGCAAGCACAACAGCCATCGCCTGTTCGCCAACCAGCCGATCACGCTGGCGCCGACCAACCTGACATCCGACACGCGCGCGCTTCAGGCCGCCAGCAATGACCCGATCCACGGCAGCGTGAAGCGCCTGCCCTGGGGGCATTGGGAGTGGCCGCTCACCGTCTCGACGCCGGAGCGTGCTTTCCTCGAAATGCTCGACGAACTGCCGAAGCATGAAAGCTTCCATCAGGTCGACAAGCTGATGGAGGGGCTGGCCACGCTCAGCCCGCGTCGGCTCGCCAAGCTGCTGCACGACTGCAAGAGCGTGAAGGTCAAGCGCCTCTTCTTCTTCTTCGCATTCCGCCACCGGCACCGCTGGCTTCTTCAACTCGATCCGGAGGACTTCGACCTGGGCTCCGGCAAACGCATGCTGGCGCCCGGCGGCAAGCTCGATAAACGCTTCAACATCACGGCGCCGGGGGATCTCGATGGCCAACCGTGACATCTATGACCAGCAGGTCGCGTTGCTGGTGCGCATCCTGCCCCACCTGGCGCAGGAGACCGTGCTGGCGTTGAAGGGCGGCACGGCGATCAACCTCTTTTTCCGCGATCTCCCGCGTCTTTCCGTCGACCTCGATCTCACCTACCTGCCTGTCGAGTCCTATGACGCTTCTCTCGAGGGCATCGACGCGGCGCTGGGGCGCCTTGCCGCGGGCATCAAGGGCGGAATCCCCGGCGCACAAATCCACGCGCAGCAATCGGCCGAGGGCCACGTCGAACGGCTGCATGTCCAGGCCGGCGTCGCCATCAAGATCGAGGTGACGCCGGTGCTGCGTGGCGTCGTCTACGAGCCGGCGATGATGCCGGTGACCGACGCCGTGGAGGCGCGCTTCGGCTTTGCTGAAACCCTCGTGGTGTCAAAGCCGGACCTCTACGCAGGCAAGCTGGTGGCCGCATTGGATCGGCAGCACCCGCGCGATCTCCATGACGTCAGGCTGCTGCTGGCGGAGGATGGGGTCAGCAACGAACTCCGCCGCGCCTTCATCGCCTACGTCCTCAGCAGCGCACGTCCGTTGAACGTCATCCTCAACCCGCCTCGTCGCGACCTCACGCAGAAGTTCGCCCGGGAGTTCGAGGGCATGACGGAGGAGCCCGTCACACTCGATGACCTCCATGCGGCCTGGGAGGACATGATCCGCATCATGATCGGCGACATGCCGCAGACGCATCGTCGCTTCCTCATGTCCTTCAAACGCGGCGAGCCGGACTGGAGCCTGCTCGGTCTGGCGCATGCCGCCGAACTGCCCGCCGTCAAGTACCGGGTTCACAAGCTCGCCGCCCTCACGCCCAGCCGCCGGCAAGCGGAGATCGACAAGCTGCGCGACGTTCTGTTTCCCGACGGGGAGTAGGGGCGGGCCCAGCCTCCGGCCGATCAACGACCGGTTGCGCGAGACGGTGAACCGCTATCGCCGTGGGCCGGCGCGGCGCCCTCTCAAGTGAACGCCGGCAACCGATCGATCGCGGCCAACTCGTCACGCCCCTCAATCGCAGCCTTCGAGAGATCGTGCTGAGTCTGGAGATTGATCCAGAACTGCGGCGAAGACCCGAAGACCCGCGCAAGACGCAAGGCGGTGTCGGCGGTTACGGGTTGAGCCCCCCGGGATAGGCGCTCGATCCGGGTGCGGTCACGCAGGCCCATGGCGCGGGCCAGGGCGCCGGGCGTGAGCTTCATGGGGATCATGAAGTCCTCCCGAAGGATCTCCCCGGGGTGGGGCAGGGGCGAGGCGAACTCGCTGAAGTCAAAGGCGGCCACTTTACCCTCCGTGGTGTGTAGCGGCGAAATCAACCGGCTAGTGATAGTCTCCCAGCCAGACATCCTCGGGGCCGTTCGGGCCCCACGTGAAGGTGACGCGGTACTGGCGGTTCACCCGCACGGACCACGTTTCCGTTCCCTGGAGCTTCTCAAGGTTATTGCCCGGCGGAACGGCCATGTCGCCGATCTGATGGGACGCGTTGAGCTGCGAGAGCAGACGACGGGCGCGGGCGAGAATCGTGTTCGGGACGCCGCGAGGGGCGCGGCCTTCGAAGACCTCCTTCGCATCGTCGTTGCCCCAGGACTGGATCATGTGCGTAGCGTATCGCGCCACGATGTGGCGCGTCAAGCTACGATCAGCGGGGGGCCGCGCATTCGAATGGGATGGTTTCCTCCCTTCGACAGGACGGAGATTGAATTTCAAACAGACGGAATTCACCTTTCAATCGGACGGCGCTGCGACTGACCGCTCTGACCTCTCGTCTTCGCCATCGAACTTGATTTTCTATACCAATATTGATATATGTTGGTATGGCGAAGCCGCCTTCCGTGCATTGGAGAAGCCTGTCCACTGGGTGGGCTCCTCGAAGACCGATCTCCTGACGTTCCCCCAGGAGATCGTCAGCGAGATGGGATATGCGCTGGGTGTCGCGCAACTCGGTGGCAAGCACCCGTCGGCCAAGCCCTGGAAAGGCGACGGCGCCGGAGTGTTCGAGATCGTGGAGCGCTTCGATGGCGATGCCTATCGGGCGCTCTACACCGTGCGCTTCGAAGGCGTGATCTATGTCCTGCACGCTTTCCAGAAGAAGTCGCCTTCCGGGAAGAAGACCGCCCGGACCGACCAGGACATGGTGACCTCGCGCCTCAAGGCGGCTCGGGATCACTACGAAGAGCACCATCAGAAGGGCAAGGCAGGCAAGCATGGCAAATGACGTCATCCAGGGGACCGGCAACGTATTCGCCGATCTGGGCCTGCCCGAGGCGGCCGACCGTCAGACCAAGGCGCGCCTCGCCATGCAGGTGAATGCGCTGCTCAAGGAACGTCGCATCAAGCAGACGGACGCGGCGGCCATCCTTCATGTCCCACAATCGAAAGTCTCTGCGCTCGCGAACTACCGCCTCGATCAGTTCTCCGTCGAGAAGCTGATGAGTTTCCTCAACCTGCTCGACTGCGACGTGGAGATCGTCATCCGCCCCCGACGCGATGCGGTTGGCCATACATCTGTCTTTGCGCTGAGTTGAAGGACTGAAGGCGAAGGCCCGGGCGGCCACGGATTGGGGGCTTTTCGTCGCGAATGATCCGAAGCAGTTCGCGGGTTCTCCGATAAGCGCCAAGGTTGCAATGGTCGGCCATCGGCCGTACATTCTTTCTCGGAGGCGCAGCATGGCAGAGTCGGCAATTCGGCCCGGGCGAACGCGGAGCGAGCGTCTGGAGGCGCGCGTCACCGCCGCGCAGAAGAGCCTGATCGAGCGCGCCGCGGCCTTGCAGGGGCGGTCCGTGACCGACTTCGTGCTGACCAGCGTGCAGGAGGCTGCGCGGCGCGCCATCGAGGATCATCAACGGTTCGACCTTTCGGTGCGCGACAGCGAGGCGTTCGTCGAGGCGCTGCTCGATCCCCGGCCGGTCAACGACCGGTTGCGCGAGACGGTGAACCGCTATCGCCGGGCGACGGGCGTCTGAACCGTTGATCCGGCCGCGTGGCGACGGCTGGCGCATCGAAGCGCTCGGCGCCGGACATGATCGCTCGGCCTTCGAGAGCGGCGCCGAAGCGCTGGATCGCTACATTCGCAGTCAGGCGAGCCAGGACGCCCGCAGGAACCTCGCAGCCCCCTTCGTGCTCGTGCTTTCAGGGGGCGAGGTAGCGGGCTACTACACGCTTTCCGCGGCGTCCCTGCGCCTTGCCGAACTTCCTGAGCCGGTGGTCCGCAGGCTTCCGCGCTATCCGCTCGTTCCCGCGATCCTGCTGGGCCGCCTGGCGGTCGATCGGCGGCATAGGGGCCGCGGGTACGGCCGATTTCTCCTCGCCGATGCGCTGCACCGCGCGATCCGCAGCGAGATCGCCTCGTTCGCCGTGATCGTGGACGCGAAGGACGAAAACGCACGGCGCTTCTATGAGCGGGAGAGCTTCCTGCCCCTGCCCGGCCAGCCCATGAAGCTGTTCCGGCCGACGGCGGATATCGCACGTCTCTTCGACTGACCCTCGGACCTTTCATGCCAGTCCGCCCCGCGCCGGCCGGGCTCGCCGACCCCGTCAGGCGTTGCGGGCGGTGGCCAGTCCCAGCTTCGCGAGCAGGCCGACGTTTCGCGCGACCGCGGGGTCGTTCCGGAGGGTTGCGGCGGAGAGGTCGGCGAGGGTGAGTTCGCCGCCGGCGAGGGCGTCGAATATCCGGCGGGTCGTGTCCGGCGAACTGGTGAGCCCGGTGAAGAGGGGGTGGGCGAGACGCGCGTCCAGGTCGGCGCGGGTGGCGCCGGGGACGAGTCCGACAAGCGTGTGGCGGCCGAGCGTCGCCGTCGGATAGCGCCCGAAGGCGACGAACGGGTCGGGCCGGGAGGGCGCGGCGCGCGGGAGGGCGTCGATCCAGGCCCGCATCGCGGGGTCGGCCGCCGCGGACCTGCGCCGCGCGTTCAGGTCGGCCCACAGGGCCTGGTACTGGCGATAGACGACGGGCCAGTCATAGATCTCGCGCGCCCGGGCGCGGCCGGCGGCGCCCATGCGGCGGCGCATCCCCGGGTCGGCGACGAGCGCCGAGACGACCTCGGTGAAATCGGCGATGTCGACGGCCGTCGCCTGGGCGCCCGTCCAGCAGTAGTGGTCGTAGTTCAGCGCGCCGGCCTCCAGCGCGCGGGCGACGGCCTGGCCCATGCCGGCCTCGGGCATCAGCGTGCGGACGCGGAAGCCGTCGACGCCGTGGCGGACGGTGTCCTTGTAGCCGTCCCAGTCGCTGACGACGGCGGGCAGGCCGGCGGCCATGGCCTCGATCGGCGTCAGGCCGAAGGTCTCCTGGATGTTGTCGGCGAGCGAGACGAAGATGTCGGAGCCCGCCCAGCAATGGTCGCGCAGATCGGGCTGGCGGCCGTCGATCCAGAGGCAGCGGACGTCCGGCGCGAACTGGCGGGCGCCGTCCTTGAAGGCGGCCGCCACGGAATCGTTGGGGAACCAGCCGGCCATGACCAGGACGACCTTGCGGCCGGTGCGTTCGGCGGCGGCCTGGAGTCCCCTGAACATCGGGTAGGGATGGGCCTTGGCGTGGAAGACCAGCCGGCCGATGAAGAGGGCCGCGACTTCGTCGGGCTGGAGCCCCAGGGCCCGGCGGCCGGCTTCGCGCGCGGCCTCGTCGAAGGCGTAGTCGTCGCAATGGACGCCGAGCGGGATCAGGGGCAACTGCGGAGGCTCGCCGCGCACATCGCGCCCGTAGCGCCAGCGCTGATAGTCGCGCTCGAGCTCGTGGAGGCGCCGGACGGTCTCGATCACGGACGTCGAGGTGCAGATGAGGGCGTCCCAGGGGGCGACGGGCTCGCGCAGGAGGCCCACGATCTCGTCCATCGCCGTGGTGCTGGCGGTGGTGTGCGTGACCCCGCAGAGCGAGAATGACGACAGGCCGACGCGCTGACGCAGGCGGGCGTGCGTGGCGACGGTGATGTCGGCCAGGTAGAGCACGCCGACGGCGGCGACGCGCTCCAGTTGCAGCGCGGGAATGAACTCGAACGCCGCCGTGGAATCGATCCCGCGCACCATGGCGCGGAAGCCGTCGGCGGACGCACTGACGGGTGCGAAGCCGTAGATCGGGTGCGCGCCGCGACCCTCCACCGCGGCGCGCAGAAAGCCGTTCCCGGCGGACTGGCGGCCCATCAATTCCACCTTGGCCATGTCGTAGGCGTCGGGTTCGGCGCGGATGACGGCCGTGGGGGGAAGAACGTCGGACACTGAGACCCTGGGCGTGGACTGAAGCGGACGCGGATCAATGGAGCGTCCGCACGCCCGAGACAAGCGGCGGCGCCGGAGTGCGGCGCCCAAGGCCTTCCAACAGCGAGACCGAGATGAAGATTCCCCTCGAGCTGCCGCCGGGGCTGAACGGCGACGACACGACGTTTGCGGCCGGCGGCCGCTGGGCGGACGGGTCGAACGTGCGCTTCCGGCTGGGCCGCCCCGAAACGATCGGCGGCTGGGAGCGGCTGATGAGCGAGCCGCTGACCGGCGTCTGCCGCGGGATCTTCCCGTGGACCGACAACGAGGGCGTGCTCGACATCGCGTTCGGCACGCATTCGAACCTGGCGTTGTGGCGCGGCGGCGAGCTCTTCGACATCACGCCGACGTCCGGGTTCACGGCCGGCGCGATCGATGGCGCCGGCTCGGCGGGCTATGGAACCGGCGCGTACAACATCGGCGGCTATGGCCTGCCCTCGACCACCGACTACTTCCCGCTGACCTGGTCGTTCGGGGCGTGGGGGCAGCAACTGCTGGCGAGCCCCCGCAACCAGACGATCTTCGCCTGGACCAACGACACGGCGCAGCCGGCGCAGGCGCTGGCGGATGCGCCGGCCCGGGTGACCCACATGCTCGTGGCGCCGCTGAACGGCGGCTATCAGGTCTTCGCGCTGGGCTGCAACGAGGAGGTCTCGGGGGTCTTCAACCCGCTGTGCATCCGGCACTCCTCGATCCGGAACAATACGCAATGGAGCACGAGCGCCAGCGGCTCGACGGCGCGGGAGTACATCCTGACCGGCGGGGGCCGGATCGTGGCCGGGCGGATGTGCGGCCCCTGCATGCTGGTCTGGACGGGCGACGCGCTCTTCCTCGGCACGTTCGTGGGGGCGCTGAACCAGCCATGGCGGTTCGAGCGGGTGGGGCGCAACTGCGGCCTGATCGGGCCGAACGCGGCCGTGGTCGTGGGGCAGACGGCGTTCTGGGCGAGCCCCGACCGGCAGTTCTACAGCTACTCGCCCGGCGGCCAGCCGCAACCGATCCCGTGCCCGATCCGGCGCGACTTCGCCGAGGAGCTGGCGGCCAGCCAGGGCGACAAGGTGGTGGCGTCGTCGAACGCCGAGTTCTCGGAGATCCGCTTCGACTACCCTGACCGGCGCGACGGCTACGAGAACAGCCGCTATCTGGCGCTGGCCGTGGACGGGCCCGACGTGGGGGCCTGGCATCGCGGGGTGATGGCGCGCACGGCGTTCGTGGACGCCGGGCCGTCCGCCTATCCCATCGGCGCGACGTACGACGGCGCGGTGTTCCTGCACGAGAGGGGCCGTTCACCAACACGCAGCAGATCGTCGCAGCGCTGTCCGGACTGCCCCTCAACCTCTTTGTCGGTCAGCAGGAGGACGCAGCTCAATCGAGCAAGAGCACCACCACCAGCAAAGGCGTGGAGGCCGGGATCAAAGTCCCCATCCAGTTCTCATGACCACTCAATCCGAACGTCTGGCCGCGCTGGAGCAGCGCATCACCGACCATGAGGCGCGCTGCGAGGAGCGGCTGTCGGAGATCAAGTCCACGGCGGCCTCCACGCTGGCCGCCGTCGAAGGGCTGAAGAACCGCACCTGGGGCGTCGTGGCGGCGCTGCTCGCCTGGGCGCTGGCGCAGGTGTGGACCGCGAACGCGGGGCGGCTGGAGCGGCTCGAGGCCGCAAGGCCGGCGGCGGCCAGTCCGCCGACGGCGCCGAACACCTGAGGAGTGACGATATGAGAACGATGATGGCGGCCGGGCTCGCGCTCGGCCTTTGCGGTTGCGCGTCCCTGTCCGGGCGGCCCAACGACGCCGAGGTGCTGAAGCTGCTGAGCGATCACGCCTCGCAATGCGACCGGCAGTACCAGGGCGGCCTGGGCCTGGGCGCGAGCTTCACCTTCAGTATCGACTGCCGGGCGCAGCCGGCTGTTCCGCCGCGGCCTCAGGAGGCGGAGTAGAAGCGGCGGACGTAGGCGGCCACGTCCGCAGGCCAGCCGGCCACGAGGTGGTCCAGGCGGCTCGCATCGCCCGCGAACAGGGCGCGGACGGCCTCCTCATAGCCGGGAAGGTCGCCGGCCAGGGTGGTCATGACGCGATAGGCGGTCTCCTGGACCTTGTGGTCGGCGGCCGCCGGGTCGCGGCGCGCGTCCTCGACCAGCCGCCGCAGCGTGGCCGACGCGCCGCCGGGCTGGCCCGCCAGCCAGTCCCAATGGCGCGGCAGCAGGGTCACCTCGCGGGCGACGACGCCGAGCCGCGGCCGCCCGCGGCCTGCCCGGACCGGCGCCGCCTCCGCCGTGGGGACGTTTCGGGCGAGGTATTCGGACGCGGCGTGCTCCGGACCCTTGCGCAAATCGAGCTCCGCGATCCGGCCCGTGAGGTCGTCGAACACGAGCACGGGGTCGGCCACGGCGGCTGTGGCGGCCGCGACGGTCGTCAGGTCGCCCGTCGCCAGCATCCGGTGGCCGACGAAGGCGGTGAAGGTGGCGGTCTCGCTCATGCAGGCTCCGTGGGAGCTATGGCGCGGCGGCGCCGAGGTGTCAATTATATCCGGGTGTAATTATTCCCCTCGCAGGCTCTGCACGATGGGCTGGCCCTTGGCCTCCTTGTAGGCGGAGGCGACGATCGGCGAGAGCCAGTCATCGACGAACCACCGGCGCAGCCAGGGATCGTCGCCGACGAACGGCCGCGCCTGGCGCTCGACGTCGACCTTGGCCTGGACGTCCTTCAACGCCAGGCCGGAGGCCGCCAGCGGGGCGACCTGGGCGCGGACATCCGTCAATGCGGCCCGCACCTTGCCGACGTAGGCGCGGTCGCGTTGCGGCGCGCCGTGGCCGGGGATCAAGACCTTGAAGTCGTAGGCTTCCACCTTGCCGAGGGTCTCGATCCAGTCGGCCGGATAGCCGCCGAATCCGAAGGGGATCGGGGCGACCACGATGTCGCCCGTGATCAGGATCTTCTGCTTCGGCAACCAGGCCACGGCGTCGCCGTCGGTGTTGGCGCGGCCGAGGAAGTGGATCTCCACGGGCGCCTTGGCGTCGGGGAGATCGAGGCGGTCTTCGAAGCCCTCCGAGACCGGCAGAGTGACCGCGCCGTCCATGTCGCGGGCGTACTGGTGGAGGAGGCGTTCGGTGGCGGCCCAGCCCGCCTTCTCCCCCGGCGTCTTCGCCTCGGCGCCCATGCGGCGGACGTAGGGCAGGAAATCCTGGATCCGCTTCTGGAAGGCGGCGTTGGCGGCCATGTCGGGCGCGGCGGGCGTGTTCATCGTGCTGTCGGTGCGCAGGTGGGCCTGGGTGGCGCGGGTCGCGATCGTGCGCGCCCTGGGCCAGACCTTCAGGACTTCGGAGAGGCCCTGCGGGTGGTCGCCGTGCCAGTGGGTGATGACCACGGCCTTCACCGGCTTCGGGCTCAGGCCCTTGATGGCGTGGACGATGCGGCGCGCCGAGCCTGGCGAGCCGCCGGCGTCGATGAGCACGAGGCCGTCGGCCTGCTCGATGACGGTCACGTTGCCGATCGGCTGCGGCACGAACTTCGGCTCCATGAGGAGCCAGACCCCCGGCGCGACCTTCACGGTCTCCTGGAAGTAGCCGTCGTCCGGGCGCGGAAGCTCCGGAGCCGGCCGGGCCGTGGCCGCGGAGCCGAGGACGAGCGCGGCGGCGAGGCCGGTGCGGGCGAGCAGGGTCATCCCCGAACGGGAACGTCCGCCTGCGCCCGGGTCAAATGAATCGGTTTCATGAGGAGGTCGGAAGGGCCCGAACCGGTGTCCGGGCCCTTCCGCTGGTGCCGCCGGGCAGGATTGAACTGCCGACCTCAGCCTTACCAAGGATGCTGGCGAGCTATGCCACCTCCTTGAATATAGTGGGTTTTTTCGCATTCTTGTTCGCGACTTCCCCAGATTTCCCCCAAAAACCCTGAATTGAGGGGGCCAGATCGTCTGGATTCACATGGGCGTAGCGCGCGACCATCTCGTGCGACTTCCACCCGCCGAGCCGCATTAGGCCAAGCATATCCCGGTTGGCTGCGTAGTGCCACGTCGCCCATGTGTGACGGCAGTCGTGAGGCGTGAAGTCCTTGATCCCGGCGCGCTTCAGCATGGTGGCCCATGCGGTCTTCACTTGGCCGCCGCCGAGGCCGTTGCGATCCGCGTAGGGCTTGCCGTCAGGGCGCCGGAATACGGCGCCCTGGGGCGCCGGGCCGAGCTTCTTAAGTTCGGCGACCACGCGGCTATGGAGGGGCACGCCCCGGCTCTCGCCGTTCTTGGTCTCATGGAAGGCGACGCGCCCCGCCTTCAGGTCAACGTCCCGCCAATCGAGGTAGAGGGCCTCGCTGAGGCGGGCGCCGGTCGAAAGAAGGAAGATCACCAACGGGCGCAGATGGGGCGCGGCCACTTCGATCAACCGTTCGGCCTCCTGCCGAGTGACGGATCGCACGCGCCCGTTCGGTTGCTTGGGCCGCGCGATCACCGGCTTGGCGCACCAACCCTTCTGGGCGGCGTGGTGAAGCACCGCCGCGATGGGCGTGTAGATTTGGCGATTGAGAGTGGCGGGAGCCTTTGCCTTGCCGGTCGCCGTGCGACCGAACTTTTTCACGGCCCGGTCGATCAGGTCGGCGTCGATCTGCGCCAGCTTGGTGACGCCGAAGAAGTCGATCAGGGGCGTGAGGTGCTCGGCCTCACCGTCGCCCTCCAAATAGCTGACGGCGGCGTCCGCGAAGGTCTTGATGGCGCGCGCTCCATGGATGGATTGCGTTACCAGTTCCGCTTCGCGGAGCGCGAGACATTCTTGCGCCGCTTTTCGGTCGCTAAGGCCCGTGCTTTCGTCAATGCGGAGGCCCCGGATGGAGCCGCGCAGATACCAGTAGGGCGAATGATGGCGACGGGTGAGTTTGAGGGGCAAGGTAGTTTATCCAGTAGTGATCGAATATCTGTTGGCGTGAAAATGTATTGCCGACCTACTTTTCGTCCAACTTCGTATCGTCTCGC
The DNA here is from genome assembly GCF_019636135.1 of Phenylobacterium sp. GTDB lineage: Bacteria > Pseudomonadota > Alphaproteobacteria > Caulobacterales > Caulobacteraceae > Phenylobacterium. Next base: position 57,906 of record NZ_JAHBYD010000020.1, on the reverse strand, counting down.
GTAATTGCGAAGGGTGTCCTCTGAGAATGGGACAATTTTCTCCGATATAAGTTGACGAACAGTTTTGATTTGAGGCCATTCCGTGCTAATGTTCATCGTCTTACTCAACTCTATCAGACGAACTTACGACGGTCAGGCGCCGAACTCCTAAATTAAAATGCTCGATGCTCTTGGAATATTTCGTAGCGGCGCGGTATGAGCCGACGCCCAAAGCGCGCGCCGCTTACGCGCTCCGAAGTGATGGCCCGCGTCAGGTCGAAGGGAAGTCGCCCCGAAATGCTCGTGCGCCGCGCGGCGCACGGCATGGGCTATCGCTTCCGACTACACCGCGCCGATCTGCCGGGATCGCCCGATCTCGTTTTCGCATCCCGCCGGAAAGTCATTTTCGTCCACGGGTGCTTTTGGCACGGGCATTCCTGCGCCTTGGGCGCGCGGATGCCGAAAACCCGCCAAGACTTCTGGGGGCCGAAGCTCGGGCGGAACGCGGAGCGTGACGCCCAGGCGCAGGCGAAATTGACCGAACAGGGATGGGACGTGCTGGTGATCTGGGAATGCGAGCTTAAGAATGGCGATGATCTGCGCGAGCGGATCGGCCAATTCCTCGGCCCGGTTTCCCGCCGTGACCACGGGCCACCGATTTGATCCAATGCGTCGTGATTCTGGGACGATCTGAATGAAGTGTCTTGAGCTATTCGCCGGGGCTGGCGGTCTCGCCATGGGCGCGACTCTCGCGGGCTTCGAGCACGTCGGCGTGGTCGAATGGGATCGCTGGGCCTGCGACACGGTTCGCGAAAATCAACGTCGCGGCCACCCGCTCGTGAAGGATTGGCCCCTCTTCGAGGGCGACGTGCGGAAGTTCGACCTCGGCGGCGTTCCCGACGATCTCGATCTTGTGGCGGGAGGCCCGCCTTGCCAGCCGTTCTCGATGGGCGGCAAACACCGGGCCTATGACGATCACCGGGACATGTTCCCGGCCACCGTCGAAATCATCCGGCGGACGCGACCGAAGGCGTTCATCGTCGAGAACGTGAAGGGGCTCACGCGAGCGGCGTTCGCCAACTATTTTTCCTACATCCAGCTTCAGCTTGCGTTCCCCGAGATCGCTCGCAGGGCGGACGAGCAGTGGATCGACCACCTCGTCCGCCTTGAGCGGGAAAAGACCAGCGGCGTGCTTTCGGGGCTGACCTACGACGTGGTGACCCGGCTCGTGAACGCTGCCGACTACGGGGTGCCCCAAAAGCGTGAGCGCGTTTTCATCGTCGGCTTCAGGCACGACATCGACGCCAGATGGTCGTTCCCCGAGGAAACCCATTCCCGCGACGCGCTGCTCGCCGACCAGTTTGTGACGGGCGACTATTTCGAGCGACACCGCATTGCGAAAAGGAATAGGCCGACGCCGCCAGGGGCGGCTTCGGCACGGCTGCGCGGGCGAAATGAGCCGATGAACGAGGCACCGTGGCGCACAGTTCGTGACGCCCTCGTCGGGCTGTCCGATCCTGAGCAGACCGCTGGCCCGCATCTCAATCATCGTTTCCAGCCGGGCGCCCGGTCGTATCACGGCCACACGGGGAGTCCGCTCGATCTCCCGGCCAAGACCTTGAAGGCCGGGGATCATGGCGTTCCCGGCGGGGAGAACATGATGGTGAAGGGGGATGGATCGGTTCGCTACTTCACAGCCCGGGAAAGCGCGCGCCTTCAGACGTTCCCTGACGGCTACATCTTCCACGGGGCGTGGAGCGAGGTCATGCGCCAGCTTGGGAACGCCGTGCCGGTTCTCTTGGGGCAGGTCGTGGCGTCGTCGGTCGCCCAAAGTCTGGCGATGAGCCAGATGGCGCCGGCGCCCGGGCGGCACTGATGAACGAGGCGCCCTACAATCCTTTGGATCGGCGCAATCTCGGCGCAAGCGTCGCCGAGGCGATGTTGGAACGGATTCCGCTGCCTTTGGGCTCGGTTCCTCGGGCCGATGGCGCGGGCGTTTACGCGATCTACTACACCGGCGATTTTCCGCTCTACGAGCCTATCGCGGCGGCCAATCGGGACGATCAGTGGCGATGGCCAATCTACGTCGGCAAGGCGATCCCGGCTGGCGGGCGCAAGGGTGGAAAACCCACGGACAAGGAGACACGGCCTCTGGTGTCGCGACTGAGGGAACATGCCGGGAGCATCCGGGCGGTCGAAAACCTCAACATCGACGACTTTTACTGCCGATATTTGGTCGTCGAGGACATCTGGATTCCGCTCGGTGAGAGCTTGCTCATCGCCAAGTTCAGCCCGATCTGGAACCAGTTGATGGACGGCTTCGGAAATCACGCTCCGGGCAAAGGGCGGCACGAGGGGATGCGCCCGCGATGGGATGTGATCCACCCGGGCCGGAAGGCGTTCGACAAGCTAAAACCCCGCCCGGAAACAGCGGAGACCATCGCGTCCGAAATCGCCGCGTATCTTCGCACGGCGCCCGTGCCCCCGATCCGCCCGAGGATGCTGCTGGATCATTGACCGCGCGCCGCCCAGGCGCGCGCTAAATATGCTCATGCGCTACCATGAGATCGTCAGTGAGGCCGCCAGCTTGGAGCGCGTGATGAACGCGAACCGCAAGAAGAGCGAAGCGGCGAGGAAATACCAAGACAAGCTCCGTTCGATCCACCAGACGGCGCCGCCCGGCCTCGTTGCCGACCGGGAGCAAAGTGCCCGGGCGGAATATCAGGATAGGCTTGCCTCAGCCGACGACGCTGTGCGCCGCGCCCTCGCGTCGGGCGATCAATAAAAGTAGAGCTTGAAGAGGGCGGCATCCGCCTCCGACTCGAAGTGAAAATCCATGGCCGTACCCTCCATGGGAGCGGCGAACCGCCAGCGCGCCTTGGTGTTCACCTGACACCAGTCCCGCATGACGCTGGCTCGTTCAGCCCAATTCGCATCGTCGCGATGTGATTGGATCGAGATCGTGACGGCAGGCTCAAAGTCATACTGTTCCAAGATTTTGGCGAGCACCGCAGAGTTCATAATGCGGTCGATGAGTTCCGTATTCAAGTTCGATCCTTCCAGTTATAGTATGTATGAAAAACACTATCTGAGTATATGAAGGGCAATGGTTCACGCTCTTCTAACTCGTCTTTATTGTATTGCGAAAGAATGACGTTTGTCGATTTAATTGCTACTGGAGAGATGCTTATGCGCGTGCTTTGAAAGCCGCGAGACCAGCGGTGCAAATATGAATAATATTCGGCCATCCATCCGACCGGCCACGGTTCGGCGAATTGGCCGAGGTGGGTTCGGCACTCGTGCTTCAGGGCGTAGTTGATCGTATAGCCAAGGTTCTGATCCTTGGTCTGGTGATCGTAGAACGGGCGCACATCGACGCGCTTCGTGCCCGGCCAACGCTGACGGAAATCCTCGGCCACCTCCTGATAGTCGATCCCGGGACACGCGATCACACCGTGCGCCGTGACCACCCAAACGGGGCCGCTGTCACGGACGAAGAGAGGGGCCATCTCGCCAAGCTGGGCCTTCTTGTCGCTGCCGAGGTGAACGAAGTCGTCGCCGCTAAGCGCATCCGTTTCCAGCCAGAGCAGGGCCTCGAAGTTGCTCCACCGGCGCCGTTGACGCCGATTGGCATCCACGACATTGCGAAGGTCTTTCCTGAACTTCATGAATGTCTCGCCGATCTCATCCACATAGTCCGTGGCGCCGATGACGATGCTCGCGAACGCGAGATCGTGGTTCTCATGCTTGGCGAACCGCTTGATCGCGGCCCGCCGCTGGCGACCGATGTAGCGGCCACGGCAAGTCGCGCAGGCTGGGGTGCGGCAGCTAAACTGATAGTTCCATTCCTCGCCGCCGCATCGCGTCATGCGGCTGCGGAGCGCGGCGGCGTCGGCACTGCCGGAATAGGCGAGTTCCTCCATGAGGCGTTCGGTCGGATGGGCTGGACGCATCGGGTATTTAGGCGGTCGCCGAATCGCCTCTCGCGGTCTGGCCGCGTGGAGATCGAAATCCGTTGCTGCGCTTGGGAACGAGAGGCGAACCTACTCCCCGAAAAGTCCCCACATTTGCTGGGGGACAGAGCCGACTGAGGCGGCTTCAAGCTGGGGGAGTGAGTTGAGGTTGCTTCCCCAGCCCTTGATTGGGCTGGGGAAACATGGTGCCGCCGGGCAGGATTGAACTGCCGACCTCAGCCTTACCAAGGATGCGCTCTACCACTGAGCTACGGCGGCGAAGGCGCGCGCTATAGCGGTAGCCGGGCGCGGCGTGAAGCCCCAAATCGATGCCCGGAGGCTTGACGGCCAGGACGCCTCGCCGCACCTCAGCGCGATGGCCAACCGTCCCGAGGACAAGCCCGGCGCGCGCGAATCGCGGGAGGCGAAGCTCGCCCAGGCGCTGCGGGCCAACCTGCGCCGCCGCAAGGCCCCGGCGGTCGCGCCGCCTCGGCCGAAAGCGCACGAAAGCGACACGGATTGAGCGCTTTGCGGGCCCGCGCGGGGCACGCTAGATATCGGCGCAGATGGGCGCCGTGGGACGCGGGCCCGCGCGTGCTTCGTTAGGATACCGATTGGATCGCATCGCCATCACGGGCGGCGTCCGTCTGAATGGGGAGATCCCCATCAGCGGCGCCAAGAACTCGGCCATCAAGCTCATGGCCGCGAGCCTGCTCACCGAAGAGCCATTGCGGCTGACGAACATGCCGCGCCTGGCCGACACGCGGTTCCTAGGGCGGCTGTTGCAGCGGCTCGGGACCGAGGTCGTGGAGTCGGATGGCGCCGACGGGCCGGAAACGGTGCTGACCACGAGAGAGATCGTCAGCGGCTTTGCGCCCTACGACCTCGTCCGCCAGATGCGGGCGTCGTTCAATGTGCTGGGCCCGCTGCTGGCGCGCAGCGGGCAGGCGAAGGTGTCGCTGCCGGGCGGCTGCACGATCGGCGCGCGGCCCGTCGACCTGCATCTGAAGGCGCTGGAGGCGCTGGGCGCCAAGATCGATCTGCACGAGGGCTATGTCTACGCCCAGGCCCCACGGGGCCTGCGCGGCGGGCAGGTGGACTTCCCGTTCGTGTCGGTGGGCGCCACGGAGCACACCCTGCTGGCCGCCGTCCTCGCCCACGGCGAGACGGTGATGACCAATTCGGCCTGCGAGCCCGAGATCACCGATCTCGCCGATTGCCTGAACGAGATGGGCGCGAAGGTGATCGGCGCGGGCACGCCCACCATCACCGTCCAGGGCGTGAGCCGGCTCGCGGGCGCCACGCACGCCGTGCTGCCCGACCGGATCGAGACCGGCACCTATGCGCTGGCGGCCGCCATGGCCGGCGGCGAGGTGCGGCTGACCCGGACCCGCAGCGACTTCATCCAGGCGCTCATCGACAAGATGGTCGAGGCGGGCGTGGAGGTCACGCCGCACAACGACGGCCTGACGGTCAAGCGCAACGGCGGGCGGCTGAAGGCGGTCGAGATCACGACCGACCCCTATCCGGGCTTCGCGACCGACCTGCAGGCCCAGTTCATGGCGCTGATGTCGCTGGCCGACGGCGAGAGCGTGATCCGCGAGACGATCTTCGAGAACCGGTTCATGCACGTGCCGGAGCTGGGCCGGCTGGGCGCCGACATCTCGGTGCATGGCGGCGAGGCGCGGGTGCGGGGCGTGGGCTCGCTCGAGGGCGCGCAGGTCATGGCGACCGACCTGCGCGCCTCGGTCAGCCTGGTGATCGCCGGACTGGCGGCGCGGGGCGAGACGATCGTCAACCGTGTCTATCATCTCGACCGGGGATTCGAGCGCCTGGAGGAGAAGCTGGGCGCGTGCGGCGCTCAGGTGCGCCGCCTGAAGGGCGACGGCGGCGAGGAGGTCGAGTAAGCGATGGCCGAGGCTGCGCCGCTCCAACTGCTCGCCCAGGATCCGGAAGACCTGGCGGTGATTTCGGCCGCCTTGCAGGACGCCGTGGCCAAGGTGGGCGACATCGTCTTCGAGGCGAGGGCGCGGCGGCTGACCATCGCGTTCAACCGCTATCGCTGGGAGGCCGGGGAGCGCCAGCGGGTGCGTTCCGCGCTGCAGGTCGGCGGCGTGCTGGACCTGAAGGCGCGCAAGATCCGCCGCGAGCGCAAGGATGCGGTGGTCGAGCTGCTCACCATCGCCTTCGACGCCGGCGAGGCGCCGGGCGGGGCGCTGACACTGAGTTTCGCCGGCGGCGGCGACCTGCGGGCCCAGATCGAGTGCATCGACGCGGTGCTGGCCGACGTCTCGCAGCCCTGGCCCACGCCGCGCGCGCCGACGCACGAATCGTGAGGCGCATGGCCTTGGCGGCCGCTCGCCGCTAAGAGAGCCGCGCCATGCGCCGCTTCCGCTTCGACCAACCAGGCTTTTCCGACACCTTCGCCGCGTTCGTGGCCGAGCGCCGCGAGACGCCAGACGAGGTGGACGCGATCGTCCGCGACGTGCTGGCCGCGGTCCGCTCCGAGGGTGTCGGCGCGCTGCTCCGCTACGCGCGCGAATTCGACAAGGTCGAGCTGACGGAGGCCACGCTGCGGGTCACCGCAGAGGAAATCGCCGAGGGCGCTGCGGCGTGTCCGGCCGAGGTGCGCGAGGCCATCGCCTTCGCCGCCGCCCGCATCCGCGCCTATCACGAGCGGCAGCGACCCGCCGACCAGCGCTTCGTCGACGCCGCGGGCGTCGAGCTGGGCTGGCGCTGGGGCCCGCTGGAGGCCGTGGGGATCTACGTGCCTGGCGGCCGTGCAGCCTATCCCTCCACCGTCCTCATGAACGCCGTTCCGGCCGCCGCTGCCGGGGTCGGGCGCATCGCCATGGTGACGCCGCCGGGCCGTCTGCAACCCGCCGTGCTGGCGGCCGCCAGGGAAGCCGGCGTCACCGAGATCTGGCGCGTCGGCGGCGCGCAGGCGGTGGCCGCGCTGGCCTATGGCGCAGGTCCGATCCACCCCGTGGACAAGATCGTGGGCCCCGGCAACGCCTTCGTCACGGCCGCCAAGCGCCGCGTCTACGGGACCGTGGGAATCGACGCGCTGGCCGGCCCCTCCGAGATCGTGGTGGTCGCGGACCGCGCGAACGATCCCGACTGGATCGCGGCCGATCTGCTGTCGCAGGCCGAGCACGACCCGGCCGCCCAATCCATCCTCATCACCGACGACGCGGCCTTCGCCGCCAAGGTCGAGGCGGCCGTCGAGGCGCAGCTCTCGGCGCTCGCCACCGGCGCCGACGCGCGCGCCTCGTGGGAGGCCCACGGGGCGGTGGTCATCGCGCCGCTCGACGAAAGCCCCGCGCTCGTGGACCAGATCGCGCCGGAACACGTGGAGTTCGCACTGGACGAGCCCGAGCGCCTCGCCGACCGCGTAAGGCACGCCGGCGCCATCTTCCTGGGCCGCCACGCGCCCGAGGCGGTCGGCGACTACGTGGCCGGCTCGAACCACGTGCTGCCCACCAGCCGCGCGGCGCGGTTCTCCTCGGGCCTCTCCCTCTACGACTTCCTGAAGCGCACCTCGATCGTGAAGTGCGACGCCGATTCGTTCGCGGCCCTGGCGCCCGCGACGATCGCGCTGGCCGAGGCCGAGGGCCTGCCCGCGCACGCCCGTTCCGCCGCCATCCGGCTGGGGCAGGGGCGCTAACCTCCGGAACCTTCGCCATCGGCGAGGCGTTGGCGCTCGGGGCCGTCGAGGGAGCTCCTGTGCCTGTTGCAACACCACCGCCGGCGACCGCGCCGGCCGCGGCCGAAGCCGTGAAGCCCAGCCTTGCCGAACAGATCCTCGGGTTCGGCGACCGCGCCTGGACTCAGCTCGTGCATCTCGACGCCCGCGAGACGGGCATCAATGCGCTGGTGTCGGCCGCGGTGGTGCTCCTCGCCTTCGGCGTCATCTGGCTCCTGAAGCGCGGTATCGATCGCCTGCTGGCGCACTTCGTCGCCAAGGCGCCCGGCGACCTCCCCGAGGACAGCCGCGCCCACAAGGCCGCCGGCCTGACCTGGACGCTCGTCCGCCTGGCGGTCCTGCTGGCCGCGGCCCTGATGGTGATGGGCGTCTGGGGCATCGACCCCTGGACATTCCTGTCCGGTGACGCCGGCGCGCGCCTCGTGCGCCTGGCGCTCATCGTCGTCCTGGTCAGCGCGCTGGTCGAAGCGAGCGGCTTCGTCATCACCCGGCTGGTCGAAGGCTTCGCCGGCCGAAGCGCCGACCTTCGCCGTTCGGCCCAGCTACACACGCTGGCGCCGCTGCTCCGCGGTTCGGCCCAGACCGTGATCATCGTCATCGGGCTGATCACCTTCCTCTCCGAAGTCGGCCTGAAGGTCGGCCCCATCCTGGCCAGCGCCGGGGTGGTCGGCATCGCGGTGGGCTTCGGCGCCCAGACGCTGGTGAAGGACTTCCTGACCGGGCTCTTCCTGATCGCCGAGGACGTGGTCTCCGTCGGCGACAACGTGCGGATCGGCCAGGGCGCCGGCACGGTCGAGGCCATGACCTTGCGCACCATCCGGCTCCGCGACGCCGACGGCACGCTCCACATCTTCCCCTACAGCGAGGCCCAGGTGATCCATAACCGGACCAAGCTGTTCTCGTCGTATGTGATCGAGATCCCGATCAGCTACGACAGCGACGTCGACGCCGCGCTCGCCATTCTGCAGCGCATCGGCGACGATCTCGCGGAGGACCCTGAACTCGGCAAGCTGATCACCAAGCCCTGCGAGGTGATGGGCGTCGACCGGCTCACCGACAATGCGGTCTGGTTGAAGGCGCGCGTGACCACGCAGCCGAAGTGGCAATGGAAGGTCGGACGGGAGTTCAACCGGCGTCTCAAGAACGCCCTCGACGAAGAGGGCATCTTCACGCCGGTGAAGACGACGCCCGTCACGCCCGAGTCGATGGAGGAGCAGCGGGCCCGCCTCGACGAACCGCGGTCATCGGGGGCTCCGGAAAGCCCGGCGCCAGGCTGAACAGTTCCTGCCAGCCCGGCGCGAAGCCCGTTCAGGCTGGGCCGCCAAACCTTTGTCATCGATCAACGCAGAGGACGGAGAAGGACCGCGCGTGACGCGAAGACCAGGACGACTGGCGGCGGCCTGGCTGCGGCCATGCCCGCCGGCGTCCTGGCCGCCGACTGAGCGGCTACGCCTGACCTGAAAACGACGCCCGGCGCTCCCTGAGCGGCCGGGCGTTTTTTCGTATCCAGGGCCCAGCTTCCACGCGGCGGGATGACGACCGCCCCCGGTTTGCAATAAAGCTCCGCTCAGATCATGGCCGAAGACGCGCGCAAGACCCACCGGCTCCAGTCGGTCAACCTCGACGAGCAGTCGCTCGCCGCGGTGTCGCGCGACCAGGAGCAGGAGCGGCAGATCGCCATCTTCGACCTGCTGGAGGAGAACTTCTTCCATCCGGAGGGGGCCGAGGGCGGACCCTACGACCTGCAGATGGGCCTCTTGGAGAACCGCCTGGTCCTCGACATCCGCGGCCCGGCCTACGAACGCCGCCACATCCTGTCGCTGTCGCCGTTCCGGACGCTGATCCGGGACTACTTCATGATCTGCGACAGCTACTACCAGGCGATCCGCAACTCGACGCCGCAGCAGATCGAGGCCTTGGACATGGGCCGCCGCGGCCTGCACAACGAGGCGTCCGAACTGCTGCAGACCCGCCTGTCGGGCAAGATCGAGACCGACATCGACACGGCGCGCCGGCTCTTCACGCTCATCTGCGCCCTGCACTGGCGGGGCTGACGGCGCATGTCGGACGACCCCGGCGCCCGCCTGCCCGACGCGGTCCTCTTCTGCTGCAACTACAATCAGGTGCGCTCGCCGATGGCGGAGTCGCTGCTGAAGCACATCGTCGGCACGCGGATCTTCGTCGACAGTTGCGGCCTGCGCCGCGCGAAGTTCGATCCCGACGAGGACGACATGGAGGTCGATCCGCTGGCCGCCGCGGTCATGCAGGAACTCGGCGTGGACCTCACCCGCCACCGGTGCAAGATCTTCGACGACCTGGAGGACGACTCCTTCGACCTCGTCATCTCGCTGACCCCCGAGGCGCAGCACCGGGCCATCGAGATCGCGCGCGGCCGCGACGCCGAGATCGAATACTGGCCGACGATGGATCCGACGCTCGTGGAGGGCTCCCGCGAGCATCGGCTCGAGTCCTACCGGCAGGTCCGCGACGGCCTCGCCCAGCGGATCCGGGCCCGTTTCAACCGCTGACGCGCGGCCGTATCGACCTTTCCCATCCCCATGCGCTATATTCTGCGCCGCAGATGTGCGGCTCGCAGCCAGACGGCGCGAGCCGTCGTCGTATGTGAGAAGGACCAAGGGAGCCGCATGGCGAAGGAAGAACTGCTGGAGTTTCCAGGCACGGTCAGCGAAGTGCTGCCGAACGCCACGTTCCGCGTGAAGCTCGAGAACGACCACGAGATCATCGCCCATACCGCGGGCAAGATGCGCAAGAACCGCATCCGGGTGTCGGCCGGCGACAAGGTGCTGGTGGAGATGACGCCCTACGACCTGACCAAGGGCCGCATCACCTTCCGCGTCCGCTGACCTGACCGGGGCGCTCGACTTGTCCTCTGAGCAGCGCCTCGTCCTGGCTTCCGCGAGCCCGCGCCGGCTCGACCTCCTGAGCCAGATCGGCGTCGTCCCCGACGCGGTCGACGCCGCCGAACTGGACGAGACCCCGCTTTCCCAAGAGACCCCGCGCCAGTTGGCGCTGCGCCTCGCGCAGGCCAAGGCGGCGTGCGTCGCGACCCGCCACGCGGGCGCCTATGTGCTCGCCGCCGACACGGTGGTCGCCGTCGGGCGCCGCGTGCTGCCGAAGGCCGAGGACGCGGCCGAGGTCCGCGCCTGCCTCGAGCTCCTGTCGGGCCGGGCGCACCGCGTCCTGACGGGAATCGCGGTGGTCTCGCCGGACGGCCGGACGTCGGCGCGCCTCGTCGAGAGCCGCGTCCGCTTCAAGCGGCTGAGCGCCGCCGACGCCGAGGCCTACCTGGCGTGCGGGGAGGGGATCGGCAAGGCCGGCGGCTACGCCATCCAGGGCCGCGCCGGCGCCCTGGTCATCGCGCTCCAGGGTTCCTATTCGGGCGTCGTGGGCCTGCCGCTGTACGAGACCACGAACCTGCTCGAAGGCCTGGGCTTCCGCCGGCCCCAGGCGCCGCCGTGAGCGCGCGCGCCCTCTTCCTCGACCGCGGCGTCGGCGAGACCCGCGGCGTCGTCACCCTCGATGGCCGCCCCGAGCGGCTGGTCCTGCGCCGCGACGACGACGACCTGCGCCTGAGCCTCGGCGCGAAGCACGTGGCCCGCGTGGCCAGCGTGGAGCCCGCCATCGCCACGGCCTTCCTGGACCTCGGCGGCGGCCTCGAGGCCATTCTCCCCTTCAAACCCGACGCGCGCCCGGTCCGCGGCGCCGCCGTCGAGGTCGAGATCCGCGCCGAGCCGCGCGCCGGCAAGCTCGCCGTCGCCCGCGAGCTCGGGGCGGGGCAGGGCGGCCCGCGCCTGCTGGCCGCGCCCCCCGATGTCGCCGACATCCTGCGCGCCGTCGTCCGCGACGCCGAGCTCGTGGAGGGCCGCGAGGCGCGCGCCGTCGCCGACGCGGCCGAGGCCGAGGCGCTGGAGACGATCCACCCGCTGCCGGGCGGCGGCACGCTCGCCGTCGAGCCCACCCGCGCGCTCACCGCCGTCGACGTCGACCTGGGCGAGCGCAAGGGCGCCGACGCCAAGCGCGCCGCGCGCCAGGCCAATCTCGCCGCCCTCGCGCAGGCCGCGCGCCTCCTGCGCCTGAAGAGCCTGGGCGGCCTCGTCGTCCTGGACCTGGTCGGCCGCGGCCACGACGGCGCCGCCCTGCTGGCCGCCGCGCGCCTCGCCTTCTCGCCCGAGAACCCCGGCGTCGCGATCGGCCCCGTCGGGCGTTTCGGGACCATGGAGCTCTCGATCCCGCGCCGCACGCGCCCGCTGGCCGAGCGCCTGATGGACGCCTCCGGCGCCCTCAGCGACCGCACCCTGGCCCAGCGCCTGGTCCGCCGCCTGGAGGCCGAGGCCGCCGCCCAGCCCGGCGCGCGCCTCACGGCCGCCTGCGCGCCGGCTGTCGCCGCCGCCGCCGAGCCACTCGTCCGCGCGCTCGCCGAGCGTTTCGGCGCCCGCTTCACCCTCGCCGCCGACCCCGCGCGCCCGCGCGAGCGGCCGGACGTCGCCGCCGCATGACCCGGGCCCCAGCCAGGTGCGCCATCTGCGGCAAGCCGGTCGATCCGGCCTATCGGCCCTTCTGCTCCCGCCGCTGCGCCGACGTCGACCTGCAGCGCTGGCTCTCCGGCGGCTACGCCATCCCGGCCGCCGAGGACGAGAGCCTGCCCGACGAGGATTCCGGCGAGGAATAGGCCGCGCGAAAATTCGCCCGCCCGGGTCGCTGGACTTCGCGGATCGCCTCTTCTATAGACGCCACCTCCCGCGCGGGCGGGTCAGGGCCTGGGTAGCTCAGTTGGTAGAGCAGCGGATTGAAAATCCGCGTGTCGGTGGTTCGAATCCGCCCCCAGGCACCACTTTCCTTAATAGTCTCAATTATTTATGTGGTTTGCGGCCGAATTCTGCAACCTCACGGGCTATCGGCTTTGCGTTTGACACGACGCCGGATCTATCCAAACGAGTTCCCCTCCCGGCTCATGCCGGCTCCAGTTCTCCGACCAGTGCGCCGGCCGGGATGCGCCATTCCCGAGCCAACAGCCGGATCTGATCGAGGGTGAGGTTTCGCCGGCCGCTCAGGATTTCCGAAGCGCGTGAGCGGGAGCCGAGCAGGTTCGCCAAGTCGGTTTGGCGGCGGCCGGTCTGTTCCATCATGAATTTCAGCACCTCCAGGGGCGTGGAGGTCGGAATGGGAAAGTGGCCTTCTTCGTAGCGCTCGACCAGCGTCGCGAGCACGTCCAGGCGGTCACCATCGTCGCTGCCGACTTCGGCGCCCCAAAGGCGGTCGATTTCACGCAGGGCGGCTTCATGGTCCGAGGCTGTACGGATCGGTCGGATGTCCATCGTCATCTCCGGTTCTGCCGCTGGCGGGGCGGGCTTCAACTCCGTAGTTCTCAGAACAGCGCGACGGTCGCCGCGTCGATCCTGTCGTATTCGGCGTGAGTTCCGAGGAACTTCACGAAGGCGATCTGTCGGGCGAAGTCGAAAGCGACAATCAGGCGATAGTCGCCGCCGACCAGATCGTAACGGAGGCGGTCGCCGCCCACGCTCTTGGCCTTGGCGAAGGCGTTGGCCGCTTCCGACATGTTCTGCCACGATGCGACCCGCACGATGTTTAGCCAATGGACCAGTTGCGCCTTGGCGGCCGGATGCTTGGCGGCGTAGGCGAGGACGGTGCTGCGAGCGATCAACCTCACTGCGCGACCATAGCGCGTTCCCGGTGGTGGAACAAGGAAAGTGTTCCATGATATGGAACTTTCTTGGCGAGCGCGATTTGGCCCTCCATCCGCGTTCGCCTGCCGACCCGGAGGCCATTCCAGAAGCCGGCGTGTAGGACGCGCCGGCATGCTGGACACGCGCCGGGGCGGGCGTTAGACCTGAACCCGCTTCGTCGGCCCCGAGCGGGCCGGCGGGATTCTTCCTCATCGCAAGCCCAAGGCGCGCCGTCGTGGCGCCCGGTGCTGCGCGTCGAGGACCCTCCACATGTCACCTCCGGACTTCCGCGCCGACTGCGGCCGCTGCGCCGCGCTCTGCTGCGTCGCCTTCCACTTCGAGCGCTCGGATCAGTTCGGCGTCGACAAGGCCGCGGGCGAACCCTGCCCGCACCTCGACGACGCGGGCGGCTGCGCCATCCACGGGCGGCGGATCGACCGCGGCTTCCGCGGGTGCGTGGGATACGACTGCCTCGGCGCCGGGCCGTGGGTCACCCAGGTCCTGTTCGGGGGGCGAAGCTGGCTTCAGGATGGCGCGCTCCTGAAGGGGATGGTCGAGGCGTTCCTGGCCGCCGAGCGCGGACGGCGCCTGCTCCTGATGCTGCGCGAGGCCGGGAAGCTCGACCTGCCGCCGGGCGAGCGGCGGCGCCTCGGCCGGCTGGAGGCGGCCGTCGAGGCGGCGATGGCCGACGCCGCGGCGCTGGCGTCCCTGGACGCCGAGGCGAAGCTGTTCCTGCGGAGCCTGCGCCCCTACGCGGCGCCACGCCCGCCGGCCTGATCCCACCTCTTCGTCGCCCGCCGGTATGCCGGAGCTTCGAAGTCGACCGGCGTTCGCGGCGGCGGATTTGTTGCGCTGCAGCATGACGATGCGACAAACGGTCTGGTTTCCGCAGCGCGGCTCTGTGCGTTGCGTGTGCAGCGCACAATCCGTCCCTGTGCGTCGGAAAAATGACGCTGAAGGGAAAGCTTCTGCCCCTTGACGCTTCGACATGGGGTTGCCAAAGGGTCGGACCGCTTGTCTTACAAAGCGGTAAGACTTTGGGTTCCCTCCCCGGGAGTTCAAGGCCGTCCGCCCTAAGAAACGCCAATCCCTGCGACAGTCGGGGGCCCGCGTTCCGCAGGGGTCGGGCGCAGCGATAGCGCCTCTGGCGTTCTGGGCCGCGGAAGTGGTTTGGTCGCCGGGCTTAACTTTAACTAGGGTGGAGACGCTCTCGCGCGACGACCCTCCGGCCAATCGTGCTAGACCAACCAGGAACTGGCGACAGATGCTCGACAACAAACTGAAGATGACCTTTTCCGCTCTCCTCGGCGCCGTGGCGCTGAGCATGAGCGCGCCGGCGTTCGCTCAGACCGCCGCCGCCCCTGCCGCCGACGCCGCCGCCGCTCCGGCCGCCGACGCCGCCGCTCCGGCTGCCGCCCCGGCCGCGGATCCCGCCGCCGCCGAAGCCGCCGACCCGCCGACCATGAAGAACGCGGGCAAACTCAACGTCGGCACCATGTTCATGGACGCCGACCCGGTCGTGAAGGTGATCATGATCGGCCTGGCTCTCGCTTCGGTGCTGAGCTGGACCATCCTCGTCACCAAGATCCTCGAGTTCAACGCCCTCAACAAGGTGTCGGACGGCTTCGTGGAGAGCTTCCGCGGCGCCAAGTCGATCAACGACATGAGCCGGATCGCGCTCTCGGAAGAGTATGACGGCAACCCGCTGGCCGACATGGCCGCCGCGGCCGCCCAGGAGATCGAGCTCTCGCGTCAAGCGGGCCTCGCGATCACCGGCGAACACCGCGACACCACCATCGACCGCGCCCAGCATGCGGTGAGCGCCGTGCAAGCGGCCCTGGCCCGTCGCCTTTCGGGCGGCATGCAGTACCTGGCGTCGGTGGGTTCGAACGGTCCGTTCATCGGCCTGTTCGGCACCGTCTACGGGATCATGAACTCGTTCATCGGGATCGCGAACACCAACACGACCAACCTGGCCGTCGTCGCCCCCGGCATCGCCGAAGCGCTTCTCGCCACCGGTCTCGGCCTGTTCGCCGCCATCCCCTCGGTTATCTTCTACAACTACTTCCAGACCCGCATCTCCGCTTACGGCGCGCGGTCGGAAGGGTTCGTGGCCGAGCTGATGAACGCGATCTCCCGGCAGCTCGACAAGGGGGCGTAAGGTAGATGGCCGCCAAACTCTCGAGCGGAGGGGGCGGACGCTACGAGGAGAGTCAGAACGCCGAGATCAACGTCACGCCCTTCGTGGATGTGATGCTCGTGCTCCTGATCATCTTCATGGTGGCTGCGCCGCTGGCGAGCGTGACCGTCAAGGTCCAGCTTCCGCCTGCGGTCGCGCCGCCCGGCACGAACCCTCCCAAGCCGGTCTACATCTCGATCCAACCGAATGGGAGCATCTTCATTCAGGACTTCCGGACCGATCTTGCGACGCTCGGCGACGACCTGCGCAAGAACCTGGGGAACACGCGTAACCCTGAGAAGGAACGCATCTTCATCCGGGCGGACAAGGACGTGATGTATGGGGACTTCATGGGCGTCATGAACATGCTGCAGGACAATAATTTCTACAGCGTGGCCCTCGTCGGCGAAGACAAGTGAGTGGGGTGAAGCATGTCTGACACTCACCACGAAGCTCTCGCCCGGCATAACCCGTTCGACGATCCCAAGCCGAAGCGTCGCCCGGGGACCGTCATTGCGCTGGTCCTCGCGGTCATCGTCCACGGCGCCCTCGGCGTCTACCTGTGGAAGTCGCGGTTCGACCCGAAGTACAAGGAGTACTCGGACGAGGTGACGGACGTGGCCCTCATCAAGCCCGTTCCGCCGCCGCCTCCGCCGCCGCCTCCGCCGCCGCCGCCGAACACACCGCCGCCGCCGCCGCCGAAGCTGCAGCCGCGTCCGCCGGTCGCTGTCCCGGACCTGCCGTCGATCCCGCCGCTGCCGGTTCCGCCGGTCGAGCGTCGGATCGAGGAGCCGCGTCCGCCGGCCGCGCCGCCGCCGGAGCCGCCGCGCCCGTCGGTCATCACCAACCCGGACTGGCTGCGTCGTCCCTCGGCCGAGGACATGGCGCGCTACTATCCGGACCGCGCCCAGCGGATGGAGGTGGAAGGCCGCGCGACGCTCAGTTGCTCGGTGAACGCCCGTGGCACGCTGGAAGGTTGCTCCGTCACCTCGGAGGAGCCGGACAACATGGGCTTCGGCGACGCCGCGATGAAGATGTCCAAACTCTTCAAGATGCGGCCGCAGACCAAGGACGGCCAGCCCGTCGACGGGGGCTCGGTGCGGATCCCGATCCGCTTCACCCTGCCGAAGGGCTGATCCGAAAAGGGTCCGCTATCCAGGACAAGGCCCCGGTCGCTCACGCGGCCGGGGCTTTTTCTTTGCCCAGATGGTCACGCCCGAAGGGGCCACGTAAGAAGGGGCCGTGACGGATCGCGCGGCCCCGATGAGCAGCGACGCGTCGGCCGGCGGCGCGCGCCGGCGCGACCGTCTGTTCCTGGGCGTGTTCATGCTGGTGGCGGCCGCGATCGCGGTGGTCGACGCCTTCAGCGTCACCGACGATCGCGCCAAGGCGGGCCGCCCCATCGGCCTCTGGGAGCCGCTGGTCTGGGAGACCTCCAGCGTCCTGGCCCTGCTGGCGCTGGCGCCGCTGGTGATGGCGCTGACCCGCCGGATGCAGCCCCTCGTCGCGCCGTGGCCGCGGGTGCTGGCGGTCCACCTGGGCGCCGCGGTGGCGTTCTCCCTCGTCCACGTGACGGTCATGGGCGCGGTGCGCTGGGCGGTCTACGCCGCGCTCGGCGGCTTCTATTCGGCGCTCGGGCCGCTGCGCGACTTCCCGTACGAGTTCCGCAAGGACCTGCTGATCTACCTGGGCGTGGTCGCGATCTACGCGACGTGGCTGCGGGCCTGGCCCGGCCCGCCGCCCGCCGAGGCGGCCGGCGGCGATCCCGCCGCCATCGAGGTCCGCGACGGCGCGCGCCGCCACTTCGTGCCGCTGACCGAGGTCGCCTTCATCGAGGCCGCCGGCAACTACGTGGAGCTCCACCGCGGCCCCACGCCCATCCTCCACCGCGCGCCGCTGTCGTCGATGGAGCGCCAGCTCGCGGGCGCGGGCTTCGTGCGTATCCACCGCTCGCGCCTGGTTCGCCGCGCCGCGATCAGCGAGGTGGAATCCAAGCCCTCCGGCGATTTCGTCGTCCGCCTCGCCGACGGCCGCGAGCTCATGGGCTCGCGCCGCTACCGGAAGCCGCTGCTGGACCCGGCTTGATCGGACCGCCCGCCGCGACTATTACAGCCCGCTCGCGATGACGCGCCGCCCTAGCTCAGTTGGTTAGAGCGCCAGATTGTGGCTCTGGAGGTCTCCCGTTCGATCCGGGAGGGCGGTACCATCGCCAGGTGTCGAAGGGCCGGGGTTCTCCCCCGGCCTCTTTCGTTCGGCGCGGGGCCGTTCCCCTCCAGGCGTGACTGTGCCAGAACCGCGGGACACGCGCCGCTGCGCGCCTTCCCGTCATCCGAGAGTCGTTCATGGGCAACCGTCGTCTGGGCCGCAGCGCCATCGTGGTCTCCGACATCTGCATGGGCACCATGACCTTCGGGTCGCAGGTGGACGAGGCCACGGCGCACCGCATCCTCGACCAGTCCTTCGACGCCGGGATCAACTTCTACGACACCGCCGAGAACTACCCGGTGCCGCCGGACACCAAGTGGGCTGGGGTGTGCGAGGAGATCGTCGGGCGCTGGCTGAAGACCAAGGACCGCGACGCGATCATCCTGGCCACCAAGGTCTGCGGGCCCAGCCACGGCTGGATCAAAGGCTCGCAGCGGGCCGGCATGACGGCGCTGGACCGGCACAACATCACCCGCGCCCTGGAAGCCAGCCTGAAGCGCCTGGGCGTCGACTACGTCGACCTCTACCAGACCCACTGGCCCGACCACGGGGCGTCCTACGACGAGACCATGGAGACGCTGGACGAACTGATCCGGGCGGGGAAGGTGCGCATCGTCGGCTGCAGCAACGAGACCACCTGGGGCCTGATGAAGAGCTTGGCGGCCTCCGAGCGCCTGGGCGCGGCCCGTTACCAGACGATCCAGAACAACTTCAGCCTCAACAACCGCCGCTTCGAGGACGAGCTGGCCGCCGCCTGCCGCCACGAAGGCGTCAGCCTCATCCCGTACTCGCCGCTGGCCGGCGGCGTGCTTTCCGGCAAGTACAACGACGGCGCCCGCCCCGAAGGCGCGCGCTTCTCCCGCTATCTCGAACTGGGCGGTCGCCAGGCGGCCATGGCCAACCGCTTCGTCAACGAGAAGTCCCTGGCCTCGACCGCCCGCTTCGCGGCCATCGCGAAGGAGGCCGGCATGGCGCCGGCGACCCTCGCCACCGCCTGGAGCAAGCAGCACGACTTCGTCGCCTCGACCATCGTCGGGGTCTCGGCCGAACACCAGTTGGCCGATATCTTCGCCGCCCGCGACCTGGTGTTGAGCGACGAGGTGATGCAGGCCATCGACGCCGTGACCAGGGCGATCCTCTACCCGATGGGCTGAGGCCCGGGCGTCGCCGGACGCCTGCGTCCGGCCGGTCCCCCTGCGTCACCTTTGCAGCCTGCGCCGCGGAGTCTAACGTGCGTTTGACTGAGCGCGCCAAAGAGGCGGCGAACGGGAGAAAACGCATGATCAAGACGCGCCTGACCGAGATGTTCGGCATCGAAACCCCGCTCGTCATGGGCGGCATGACCGGGGTGGGCTACGCGCCGCTGGTGGCCGCGGTGGCCAACGCCGGGGCCCTGGGCTTCATCACCGCCCACCACAGCCAGTCGGCCGAGGAACTGCACGCCGAGATCAAGCGCTGCAAGGACCTCACCGACAAGCCGTTCGGCGTGAACCTCACCCTGCTGCCGTCCCTGAACCCGATCCCCTACGACGAGTACCGCCAGGCGATCATCGAGAGCGGCATCAAGATCGTCGAGACCGCCGGCCGCGCGCCGGTCGACCACCTGCCGGCCTTCAAGGAGGCGGGCGTGAAGGTGATCCACAAATGCACATCCGTCCGCCACTCCGTCTCGGCGGTGAAGTACGGCTGCGACGTGATCTCGATCGACGGCTTCGAGTGCGCCGGCCACCCCGGCGAGGACGACATCGGCCTGATCGTGCTGCTGCCGGCGACGGTGGACGCGGTGGCCCCGGTGCCGGTGATCGCCTCGGGCGGCATGGCCGACGGCCGCAGCCTCGCTGCGGCGCTCGCGCTGGGCGCCGACGGCGTCAACATGGGCACGCGCTTCATGGCCACCCAGGAGTGCGCCATCCACGACAACGTGAAGCGGAAGATCGTCGAGAACACCGAGCGCGACACGCTGCTCACCAACCGCACACTCCGCAACACCAGCCGCGTGGCCCGCAACGCGATCTCGGAAGAGGTCGTGAAGATCCAGCAGGACCCGACCAAGACGATCGACGACGTGCGCCACCTGGTGGCCGGCGTCCGCGGCCGCAAGAACGTGCTGGGCGAGGGCGACACCGACGGCGGCATCTGGACCGTCGGGCAGGCCCAGGGCCTGATCCACGACATCCCGACCTGCAAGGACATGGTGGCCGCCATCATGCGCCAGGCCGAGGACGTCCTGGCGAAGAACGCCCAGCGCCTCGGCGCGCCGGCCTGACGCCACGGGCCGCCGTCGCCGCCGCGGCCCTGGCGTGCTAGCCAGGGCCATGGCGCGGACGGACGGACGGAAGGGTGGAGCGTTGCGCGGCCGCCGCCCGAAGGGGCAGGGGCCCGATCTTCGCGAGGCCATCCTCGACGCCGCCGAGGGCCTCTTCTCGCGCCACGGCTTCTATGGCGTCACCGTGCGCCAGGTCGCCTCGGAGGCCGGCGTCGACACGGCGCTGATCCACTACTACTTCGGCGCCAAGCGCGAGTTGTTCGACAGCGTCTTCGCCCGGCGCGCCGACGTCCTGAACGACATCCGCGTCCGCGCCCTGCGCGCCTACGAGACGGGCCATGCCGGCGCCATGACGCCGGAGGGCGTGATCGAGGCCTTCATCGACCCGCTGGTCGAACTGTCGCTCACCAACGACGCGGGCTGGAAGAACTACTTCCGGCTCGTGGCCCTCGTGAACAACACCCCGGCCTGGGGCGGCGAGACCATGCATCGGTTCTTCGATCCCGTGGTCCACCAGTTGATCGGCACGCTGAAGGCCGCCTGCCCGGATGCGGAGGAGCGCGACCTCTACTGGGGCTACCAGTTCCTGACGGGCGCGATGATGCTCACCCTTTCCGAGACCGGCCGCATCGACCAGCTCTCGGACGGCCTCTGCCGGTCCACCGACCTGCAGGCCGTTCGCGACCGCCTCTACGCGTGGTGCGCGGCGGGCCTCTTCGAGATCGTCCGCCGGCGCGCGCCATAACGGCAGTGCAACATGACCGTTCGATGACGCTAACCCCTCGTAACCACAGGGCATGCGCCGGTCCCGAAGAAATTCACTCCCATACGAAATCAGGGCTTGCGTGCAGTGCAGCAAAGGCGCACAAAGGTAACGCCCTTTTGGGCGTTTCCTCCCTATGAACTCGCCGCGCCCCCGGGCGCGGCGTTTTTTTCGCCGACATTGCGGGCGGGGCCCCTCGGGCGGAGCGGTGCCGTCGGGCGGCGTCCGCGGAACTCGCTACGCGATCTGCCGCAGCGCATCGTCGAAATCGGCGATGTCGCAGGCTGACCGCGGCCCTTGATGTCGGCGTGCCTGCCCCGTCGGAGGCGGCTAACCCATTCTGGGACCGGGAGTTCCCCGACCCTTGCGACGCACGGGCGCTTCTCATCGAACCGCTCGTTGGGGTTGCTTGCATTCGCCTATTCGATGGTCGAGGTTCCGACAAAAGGGGGCCCCATGGATTCGGAGCACGGCAAGCGTCTCGCTCAAAATCTCATGGAGATGCTGATGCCCTACGAAGAAGAGCTGATCCAACTCGAGCGCGATGCGCCGGCGTTCGGCCCGCTTCGGCGGGCCGTGGGCATCGCGGTCGCCGAAGCCTGCTACTTCATTTCCGACAACCCCGCTCCGCAAGAAGACCTGGCGCCGCCCGCCAACGATGCGGCCAGCCGGGCGCGGTAGAGCTCAAGCCCCCCACAGGAGACCCGAAGAATCCATGGCCAACAAATCCGAAGCGGCCGCTGACCCTGTCGACGTCGCCGTCGGCGCGCGGATTCGGCTCCTCCGCAAGGTGCGTGGGCTTTCGCAACAGGCGCTGGCCGAAGCGGCCGGCGTGACCTTCCAGCAGATCCAGAAGTACGAACGCGGGGCCAACCGCGTCAGCGCCTCCATGCTCACGCGGATCGCCAAGACCCTGGGCGTGCCGGTGGCCGAGATGTTCGGGGAAGCCTCGGTCAACAGCGGCGCCGTCGACGAGGTCGCGGCCCTGCTTGCGGAGCCCGGTGCGCTGGAGCTGCTCAAGGCGTACGCGGGACTCCCTAAGGGCGTCTCGCGGTCCGCCCTGGTGGAATTCGTCCGTAGCCTGCGGAGCCAGCCGGGCTAAAAGGAAGGAATGCCCGATCGCGCATTCCCCGCCGCCGCCCTTGTGGCGGCGTGCCTCGCCGCTCAACCCGCCCTGACCTCGCAGGCCTGGGGCGCGCCCAGGCTCACGCCCGCCGAAGCGAAGATGGTCGCCGCCATCGACGCCGACCGCGGCCGCAATCTCAAGCTCCTCGAAGAGCTGGTGCGCGTGAATTCCGGCACCATGAACCTCGCGGGCGTGGAGCGCGTGGGCGCCATGCTGCGCCCCGAGTTCGAGCAACTGGGCTTCACGGTCCGCTGGATCCCGATGGCCCATGCCGGCCGCGCCGGCCACCTCGTGGCCACCCACAAGGGCGACGGTCGCGGCAAGCGGATGCTGCTGATCGGCCACCTCGACACCGTCTTCGAGCCCGACAGCGGCTTCCTGGGCTGGAAGGTCGAGGGCGACATCGCCGAAGGCCCCGGCGTCGGCGACATGAAGGGCGGCGACGTGATCATCGTGGCCGCGCTGCGCGCCATGCAGGCGGCCGGCACGCTGAAGGACGCCGACATCACCGTGGTCCTGACCGGCGACGAGGAGAAGCCCGGCGCGCCGCTGTCGGTGGTGCGCGCGGACCTTGTCGAGGCCGCGAGGAAGAGCGACGTCGCGCTTGATTTCGAAGGCCTTTCGCGCAGCGGCGGCAAGGATATCGGCTCCATCGCGCGCCGCTCCTCCACGTCCTGGACCCTCCACGCCGGCGCCCGGTCCGGCCACTCGTCGGGCGTCTGCCGCGGCGACGCGGGCTGTGGCGCCATCTACGAGCTCGCCCGCATCCTCGACGAGTTCCGCCGCGAGCTGCCCGAGCCGAACCTCACCTACAACGTGGGCCTGATCCTGGGCGGCTCGCAGGCCGAGCTGAACGGCGACGACACCGGCGGGACCGCCGCCGGCAAGCCCAACGTCATCGCCTCGACCGCCATCGCCCGCGGCGACATCCGCACGCTCTCGCCCGAGCAGGAGGCCCGTGTGCGCGAGCGCATGCAGGCCATCGTGGCGCGCCATCTCGACAGGACCGAGGCCAGGCTCGCCTTCTCCGACGACGGCTATCCGCCCATGGCGCCGACCGATGGCAACAGGGCGCTGCTCGCCAGGCTGAACGCGGTGAACGCCAGCCTGGGCCTGCCCGAGATGCCCGCCGGCGACCCCGCCAACCGCGGCGCGGGCGACATCTCCTTCGTCGCCTTCATCGACGGCCTGGTCGGCCTGGGCATGGCCGGCGAGGGCAGCCACGCGCCGGGCGAGACCGCCGACCTCAGGAGCCTCGACATCCAGGCCAAGCGCGCGGCCCTGCTCATGAGCCGTCTCGCGAAGGAGCCGCGGGCGAAGTAGGCTCGCGGCCCGTGCGACCCAAGGCGCCGATCGCCGGGACGCCGACCGCCGGGGACGACTCCGCGTTCGTTAACGGTCCTTGGCCTTTCGTTAACCATGACGGGCGATATTCGGCGGGACGGGCGGCGCGGGTGGCCGCCTCTTTCCGTATGAGGGTTTCCGCATGAATGGCGCCGAGGTTCTGGACGTCGGGCGCGACGCCATCTGGCTGACGATCCAGCTCAGCGCGCCGGTCCTGATCGTCGGGCTGATCGTGGGCGTGGGCATCGGCCTCCTGCAGGCGCTGACCCAGATTCAGGAGCAGACGCTGGTCTACGCCCCGAAGATCGTGGCGATCTTCGTCTCGCTGCTGCTCTTCCTGCCGCTGATGGGCGCGCTGATGAGCGGCTTCATGCGCAACATCGCGGCCCGCATCGCAGGCATGTAGGGCGCCGGGGCGATGGAGAGCTACGCCACCGCCCAGCAGGTCTTCGCCGCCGGCCTCGTCTTCGCGCGGCTGGGCGCCATCGTCATGCTGCTGCCGGGCTTCGGCGAGGCGTTCATCCCGCCGCGCATCCGGCTGTCGTTCGCGCTGGCGCTGACGCTGATGCTGTTCCCCGTGGTCGTCCGCGGCGTCCCGGCGATCCCGGCCGACGCCGCCGGCCTCGCCGGCGCGGTGATCAAGGAGCTCTTCATCGGCCTCCTGATCGGCGCGGTCCTGCGCCTCTTCATGAGCTCGCTGGCGACGGCCGGCGAAATCGTCTCGCTGCAGACCACGCTGTCGTTCGCCCAGACCGCCAACCCGACGCAGGCCCAGCCCTCCGCCACGCTCGGCACCTTCCTGGGGCTGATCGGCATGACCCTCATCTTCGCGACCGACCTGCACCAGCTCTTCCTGAACGCGCTGGTGAGCAGCTTCGAGCTCTTCCCGTTCTCGCGCGCCGTGCCCGTGGCGGACGCGGGCCAGCTCGCCATCCAGACCATGGGCAGGTCGTTTGCGCTGGGCCTGCAACTGGCGGCTCCGGTGGTGGTCTTCTCGCTGGTCTTCAACATCGCCACGGGCCTCGTCGGGCGGGTGATGCCGCAGTTCCAGGTGTTCTTCGTCGCCGCCCCGCTCAGCGTGATGCTGGGCCTGTCGATCTTCGCCCTCAGCCTGGGGACGATCGGGATGATCTGGGTGGACCGCTATCGTGACCTCATCGGGACGTTCGCGCCGCGATGACCCTGCTTCGCCAAGGCTTCGCAGGGCTTCGCCCCCGCTCTGAAGCAGGACCTGTCCTGCGAAGCTCCGCCAGGAGCGAAGCAGGATGAGTGAAGGTCCCGATCGCGAGTCCAAGACAGAAGAAGCCACCCCGCGAAAGCTCGAGCAGGCGCGGGAGAAGGGCGACGGCGCCAAGACCATGGACCTGGCGTCGTTCGCGACGCTGTCGGCGGCGTCCGCCGTGGTGCTGGTCGGCGGCGGCTGGCTGTCGCGCAACATGGCCTCGCAACTGCTGCCGTTCATCGCCCGGCCCGACCAGATGATCCTGGAAGGCGGCGGCGGGGTCCGGGTGCTGAAGTACGCCCTGATGGCCGGCGCGCCTGCGCTCCTGTTCGTGATGGCGGCCACCGCGCTCTCGGGCGTGGCCGCCAACCTCGTCCAGAGCGGCCTGCGCATCACGCCCGACAAGCTGAAGCCCGACTTCTCCAAGATCGACCCGCGCAAGGGCCTGCAGCGCATGTTCGGCCCCGACGCGCTGATGCAGTTCGTGAAGTCGATCGTGAAGGTGATCGCCATCGCGGTCATCGGCTGGGTGGTGCTGAAGCCGGCGGTCGAGACGTTCGCCTCGCTCTCGGCCCTCGATCCGGCGGCGATGCTGCCATACTGCCTCGACATCCTGAAGCGGCTGGTGTTCTCGGTGGCGGCCTTCACCCTGGTCATCGCCGGCGCCGATTTCCTCTGGCAGCGCCGGCGCTTCCTGGTCCGCATGCGCATGACCAAGGAGGAGGTGAAGGAGGACTACAAGCAGACCGAGGGCGACCCCCATGTGAAGGCGCGCCAGCGGCAGCTCCGCCACGAGCGCGCGCGGCGGCGCATGATGCAGGCGGTGCCCGAGGCGACGGTGGTGGTCATGAACCCGACCCACTACGCCGTGGCGCTGAAGTACGAACAGGGCGAGCACGCCGCGCCCGTGTGCGTGGCCAAGGGCCTCGACTCGCTGGCGCTCAAGATCCGCTCGGTGGCCGAGGAGGCCGGCGTGCCGGTCATCGAGGACCCGCCGCTCGCGCGCGCGCTCTACGCCGCCGTCGAGATCGAGGAGATGATCCCGCCCGCCCACTTCGAGGCCGTGGCCAGGATCATCGGCTTCATCATGGGCTCGGCCCGCAACCGCCCCGCCCACCATTGACCGCGAAGGATGCGCCCCGTCGAAAAGGCCGCGAAGCGGCACCGTCCTATTCAAGGAACCACAGAAGGACACGGAAAACACAGAAGGAGCCGCCGGATTTCTGTGTTTTCCGTGTCTTCTGTGGTTCCAGACGACTGAGCCTCCGCTGGCGCGGGGTCTCCGGGCGCCTTCGTGATTTTCGTGTCTTTCGTGGTTCCCAAGGCCCTGTGACAGAATGCAGATCATCGATTCGCCGGAGGCGCCGACGCTCGCCATGGCCGAGCCGCCGACCAGGACCCGCAAGACCGACCCGCTGATCGCGCTGGCCGTGCTGTTCTTCCTGCTGGCCGTGGCGTTCGCCGCCGCGCCGCTGGTGAACCGCGGGCCCGAGACGCTGGCGGGATCGCTGCTGCTGTTCGGCCTGGCCGGCGTCTGCTGCCTGGGCCTCTTCGTGCTGCGCGGCACGGTCGAGGAGCCGGTCGAGACCGAGGTCGGCGCCGAGACCTTCCTGTCGGCGCTGGACGAGCCCGCGGCCGTGGCCGCGCCCGACGGCCGCCTGCTCACCACCAACCCGGCCTGGCGCGAGGCCATGGGCGCGGCCCCGCGCCTGCCCAAGAGCGGGGCGGCCGCCTCCAGCCTGTTCGGCGCGCTCGCCGCCGCCCGCCGGGGCGAACTCGGCCGCGCGACGCTGAAGACCGGCGGGCAGGAGCACGACGCCCTGGTCTCCCCGATCGGGCCGCGGCGCTTCCTCGTGCGCCTCACCGGCCGGGGCAATGGCCCGCTGGCGCTCCCGTCGTCGGCGATGGAGGTGCTGAACGCCGTCGCCGGCGCCAAGGCGCCGCCGCCCAAGGTGCTGGACGCCTTCGCCGCCGCCTCGCCGTTCGGCGCGGCCCTGCTGGAGGGCGAGGACCCGTTCGAGGCGAAGATCGTCGAGGCCAACCCGGCCCTGGCCCAGCTCGCCCCGGGCGGTGAGGCCGGCCAGGTGTTCGGCCGCCTGATCGAGGCCGCCAGCCGCCTGGACGCGGGTCTGCGCATCGACCAGGCGCGCGACGGCCACACCCCGCTCGAGGTGCGCCTGGCGCACGACCCGGCCCGCATCGCCCACCTCTATCTGTCGCAGGGCGGCGGCCGCTGGGTGGCCTACCTCGTCGACGTCTCCGACCAGAAGCAGGTCGAGCTGCAGCTCGCCCAGAGCCAGAAGATGCAGGCCATCGGCCAGCTCGCCGGGGGCGTGGCGCACGACTTCAACAACCTGCTCACCGCCATCCTGATGCAGCTCGACGTGCTGGCCACCCGCCACCCGGTGGGCGACCCCAGCTACGAAGGCCTCAACGAGATCAAGCAGACGTCCATGCGGGCCGCCGACCTGGTCCGCAAGCTGCTGGCCTTCTCGCGCAAGCAGACCGTCCAGCGCGAGATCCTCGACGTGGGCGAGATGATCTCGGAGTCCGAGGTGCTGCTGCGCCGGCTGCTCTACGAGGACATCAAGCTGGTCACCGACTACGGCCGCAACCTGCCGCACGTGCGCGCCGACCGTGGCCAGCTCGACACCGCGATCATGAACCTGGTCGTCAACGCCCGCGACGCGATCCGCAGCCACGGCGGCGGGACCATCCGCATCCGCACGGCCCGCGTGACCCAGGACGGGGCGCGGGGGCTCGGCTATCCCACCGCGGTCGGCGACCAGGCGATGGTCGAGGTCTCCGACGACGGCCCCGGCATCCCGCCCGAGGTCATGGACAAGATCTTCGACCCCTTCTTCACCACCAAGCCCGTGGGCGAGGGGACGGGGCTGGGCCTCGCGACCGTCTACGGCATCGTCAAGCAGTCTGACGGCTGGATCGCCGTGGCGTCGAAGCCGGGCGAGGGGGCGGCCTTCCGCATCTTCCTGCCGGTCCACCTCGCCCCGGTGTCGGCGGCGCCGGCGCCCGAGCCCGTGGCCCCGAAGCGCCCCGCCGCCCGCGACCTCTCCGGCGCCGGGCGCATCCTCTTCGTCGAGGACGAGGACGCGGTGCGCGGCGTCGCCGCCAAGCTGCTCCGCGCCCGCGGCTACGACGTCATCGAGGCCGCCAGCGGCGAAGAGGCCCTGGAGTACGCCGAGACCCACGCCGGCGAGATCGACCTGATGATCTCCGACGTGGTCATGCCCGGCATGCAGGGCCCCGACCTGCTGAAGCAGGCCCGCCAGTACCTGGGCGCCGCCCCGGTGATGTTCATCTCGGGCTACGCCGAGAGCGAGTTCTCCGACCTGCTGGAGGGCGAGCGCAACGTCTCGTTCCTGCCCAAGCCCATCGACATCAAGACCCTGGCCGAGCGGGTGAAGCAGGAGCTCCAGAAGGCGGCGTGACGCGGCGCCTCGGGCGTGTGCGGCGTCCGCCCGCAGGCCCGGCTTGCCAACGCGGCGCACGCAGGCCATGGGTCTGACCGCGATGTCCCAGCCCGTCCCCCAACGTTTCACCCTCACGCAACTGTTCGAGATGGCGACGGCGGCCACCCGCGAGGGCCGTCTCGCGGACGCCGAGGGCCTCTATCGCGCGCTGATGAAGGGCGATCCGCCGTCGGCGGTGCCGCTGAACCTCGGCCTCACGCTCGAAGACCAGGGCCGTCACGCCGACGCCGAGGCCCTCTACCGCGCGCAACTGGCCAGGCATCCGGGCGATCCCGAGTTCGAACGCCGCCTCGGCTACGTCCGGCTGCGGGCGGGCGACTTCGCGGCCGGCTGGCCGCTCTACGAGCGCCGCATCCGGCCCGGCATGAAGAAGCCGCAGTTCAGCTTCCCCGAGTGGACGGGTCAGCCGGTGAACAGCCTGCTGGCGGTGATGGAGCAGGGCCTGGGCGACCAGATCATGTTCGCCCGCTTCGTGAAGCCGCTGCAGGCCCAGGGCGTCGCGGTGACGATCGCGTGCCGGCCGCCGCTGAAGCGCCTGTTCGAGCATCTCGGCGCGGCGGTCATCAGCGGCGAGGGGCAGGTGCCGATCCCGCGTCACGACGCCTGGACCCTGATCGGCTCGATGCCGTGGCGCATGGGGACGACGCTCGCGACGGTGCCGCAGCCGCCCTACCTGCCGGGCGGCCCCGGCGGAACGGGGGTGGGCTTCGTCGCCCGCGGCAGCGCCGAGCACGTCAACGACCGCAACCGCTCGCTGCCAGACGACATCGCCGCCGGGATCCGGGCCTGGCCCGGCGTGACCGGCCTCGCGCCCGAGGACACCGGCGCCGGCGACCTGGAGGACACCCGCAGGATCCTCGAAGGCCTCGGCGCCGTGGTCACCGTGGACACCGCCATGGCCCACCTGGCCGGCGCCATGGGCAAGCCGACCTTCGTGATGCTGCCGTTCAACCCCGACTGGCGCTGGATGGCCGACCGCACCGATACGCCCTGGTACCCGTCGCTGCGCCTGTTCCGGCAACCCAAGCCCGGCGACTGGGCCAGCGTCGTCGCCGAGGTGAAGGCGGCGCTCGCCGCCCGCGCCTGACCCGAGGATCGCCATGACGCCCTCCCGACCGCCCGCCACCCGCGCCGGCGCCGCGGCGGTCGGCGCGGGCGCCGTGGGGACCGCGGCCCTGGGCTCGGCGATGCTGGGCGCCCTGGCCGTCGGCGCGGTCGCGCTCGGGGCGCTGGCCATCGGCCGCCTCGTCATCGGCCGGCTCACCGTCCGCAGCGTGCGCATCCGCCGCCTGGAGGTCGACGAACTCACGGTGGGCCGGCTCGACATCCGGCAAGGCGACCGTGGCTAGGGCCAATCGGCATTGCGTTCACCAGGCTTGGCCAACGGGAACCGGCCCTGATCCGGGGTGTCAGCCGCAGGCTTCCTGCGCGCCGCAGGCGCCGTCATTTGGAACCACGAACGAGCACGAAGGCACACGAACAGGCCGCAGGGGATCGCAGCGCCCGGATCATCCCCGACGCGTTCGTGCGCCTTCGCGTTCGTTCGTGGTCGAATCAAAGCGGCGCTGACGCGCCATCGAAGCCGAAGAATTCGCACGACCCCCTTCCGCCCCACTTCGCGGAAGCGTTCGCTGAAGTGGATTGGTCCTGGCCCTTGCGCCGCCCCGCGTCCCGCGCGACGCTGCCGTCGATCAGAAAGAACGGTATGGGAGGAGTGCGCGATGGCGGGCGTGAATCCGGACGGGACGCTGAAGGGCAAGGTGGCGCTGGTCACCGGCGCCAGCCGCGGCATCGGCGAGGCCATCGCCGTGCGCCTGGCCATGGAGGGCGCCAAGGTCGTCGCCTCCGCCCGCACGGCCGAGGAGGGCGAGAGCAAGCTGCCCGGCACGCTCCACGCCACCGTCGAGCGCATCCGCGCCGCCGGCGGCGAGGCCACGGCGGTCAGGGCCGACCTCTCGGTCGAGGCCGACCGCGTCCGCCTGGTCGATGAGACCGTCGCCGCCTACGGCCCCGTGGACATCCTGGTGAACGACGCGGCCGTCACCTTCTTCATCCCGGTCGAGACCTTCCCCAAGAGGCGCTTCGACCTGATGTTCGAGGTCCAGGTCTGGGCGCCGCTGCACCTGGCCCAGCTCGTCCTGCCGTCGATGCGCGAGCGCCGGCAGGGCTGGATCGTCAACATCTCGTCCGGCGCGGCCATCCACCCGCAGCAGCCCTACAACCGCCGCGGCGGCGGCACGATCTACGGCATGTGCAAGGCTGCCCTGGAGCGCTTCTCCACCGGCCTCGCCTCCGAGGTCTACGAGGACAACGTCGCCGTCAACGTCATCTCGCCCGGCCTGGTCGACACCCCCGGCGTCGCCGTCCACGGCCTGATCACCGAGGCGACCAAGGACCGCGTCACGCCCATCGAATACATCGCCGAGGCGGTCTACCGGCTTTCCATCGGCGACCCGAAGACCATGACCGGCTGCATCGACCATGCCGCCCCGATGCTGCAAGAGTTGGGGATCGCGCCCTCCGAACTCGTCTGAGGCCCCATGATCGAGCAGACCGTCGACATCCCCACCCGGGACGGGAAGACCACCACCTTCATCGTCCACCCGGAGCGCGGCGGCCCGCACCCCCTGGTGATGTTCTACATGGACGCCCCGGCGATCCGCGAGGAGCTGCGCGACATGGCCCGCCGCATCGCCACGGCCGGCTACTATGTGATGCTGCCCAACCTCTACTACCGGAAGGGCGTGCTGGAACTGGGCGACCTGCCGCCGCTGCCCGAGGCCGAGGCGCGGGCGCGGATGTTCGACCTGATGGGCTCGCTCAGCATTCCGCTCGTGATGGACGACACCGACGCGCTGCTGGACTTCGCCGACCGCGACCCGGCTGCCAGCCGCGGCAAGGCCGGCGCCATCGGCTACTGCATGAGCGGCCAGTACGCGATCAACGCCGCCGCCCGCCATCCCGAGCGGATCGCCTGCGCGGCCTCGCTCTACGGCGTGCAACTGGTCACCGACCGCCCCGACAGCCCGCACCTGGCGGCGCAGAAGACCAGGGCCGAGCTCTACTTCGCCTGCGCCGAGCACGACAGCTACGCGCCGCGGGAGATGGTCGAGGCCCTCGACGCCTCGCTGAAGGACGCCAACGCCGAGGTCGAACTCTACCCCGGCGTCCACCACGGCTTCGCCTTCCCGGGCCGCCCCGTCTACGACAAGCCCGCCGCCGAACGCCACTGGGAACGCCTGTTCGCCCTGTTCCGCCGGAATTTGGGGTAGGGCGGATGACAGCTAAGGTTTGGTCGCCCGCTGCGCCACCACCGGCGCCACCCAGTCCGGCTCCAGCGCCCGGCGCGGATGGAGCGAGCTCACCATGCCCATGAACGGCGGGTGGATGTCGTAGCCCAGCAGCGCCTGGAGCCGCGGCGACATCGCCCGCGCCTGCTCCGGCGGGATGCCGAGGAAGAAGTTCTCCTGCGTCCGCCCCCAGGGCTCGCAGTACTGGTTGGTGAAGCCCAGGCGCGGCCGCCCGGTCCGGTTCGCGCCCCCACGGTGCAGGCAGGTCCCGGCCATGACGAAGCACGCGCCCGCCGGCATCTCCATCGGGACCAGCATGGCCTCCAGCGCCTCCTGCGTCTCGGGCCGCTCAGGCGCGCCGGGGTCGCCCCACAGGTGGCTGCCGGGGATCACCTCGGTGCAGCCGTTGGCCTGGGTGAAGTCGTCCACCGCCGCGATCACCGTCATGCTGATCGCCGGGCGCGGCCGCGGCTGGCGGTAGAAGCCGTCGTCGGTGTGGATGTCCTGCGCCGTCTCGCCCGGATTGATCTGGATCGACTGGCTGGCGGTCAGCAGGTAGCCGGGCTGCAGGAACCGGTCGAGGATGGCCATGAGCCGTGGCTCGGCCGTCAGCTCCTCGAACACCGCGCCCCGCGCCACCAGCGTGTAGACCCGCTCGGTCCTGTAGCCCTCGAAGCTGTTGCGCCCATGGCGCCGGTCCTGAAACGGCGCCAGCGTCTCGCGGACCCTGGCGAGGGTGGCCGCGTCCATGAAGTCGCGGATGACCGTGAAGCCGCGCGCGTGGATCTCGGCGGCGTGGGCGTCGGCGTCGAACCGGGCGGTCGGTTTGTCCATGTCGCGGGGCCTTTCGCGCCTCGTGCGAGCGTAAGCGACCCGGCCCGCCGCCGTCATGGGCCAATCTGCGCAAACCCGCCGTACCGCCCTGGGCGATCCGCCGCTCGCCTGTCGGGCGAACAATCACCTGATCAGGTGATCGACCGAGGGACCGCCCCGCACCTAGCCTTGGCCCAACATCACCCACGGCTTCTGTCCGGGAGGACCTCGAGATGACGCTCCGCACCACCTTCGCCGCCGCCGCGGCGGTCGCCCTCATGCTGCCGCTCACCGCCCAGGCGGCGGCCGTCTACGACAACGACGTCCAGCGGGTCGATCCGATCGGCGCCTGCAACTTCAACACGACCTGCGGCGACGTCCAGGTGGCGCAGAAGTTCACCCTGGCGTCTGCGGCGACGCTGAAGTCGGCCAGCTTCTGGACCTTCAACGACCCGCTCGAGAACAACGGCGGCCAGGCGAACTGGGCCTTCTATCAGGCCGACGGCGACGGCGGCCAGCCTGGCACGCTGATCGCCTCCGGCACGAGCGGCCCCGTCGATCTGACCACCGACAGCAGCGGCTGGCTGGGCGGTTTCGATCTGGTCCTGAACGCCTTCAACCTGCCGTCCGTCTCGCTGGGCGCGGGCTCGTACTACTTCGGCCTGCGATACGACACGCCCGTGTACACCAGCTATCTCGCCATGGGCGAGGACAACGCTGGCGCGTTCAGGTCCAACGACGGCGGCGCCAACTGGACGCCCAGCTATACGGAGAACCTCGTCCACGGCGTCGCGGTCGCGCTCTACGACACGCCGGTCGGCGGCGCCGTGCCCGAGCCGGGCGCCTGGGCGCTGATGATCCTGGGTTTCGGCGCCGCAGGCGCCGCGCTCCGCCGCCGCCGGATCGCGATGGCCTGACCGGTCGGGAGGGGACGTCCGCGGCGGGCGCGGGTTTGTCCATCGGGCGTTCTCTCCCTATTCTCACGGCCCAGGGCAGCCACGCCCGCGGAGCCGTCATGAGCCAGTCGCTGCAAATCCGCCGGACCGCCGGCGCGCTCGGGGCCGAGATCGGCGGCGTCGACCTGTCCCAGGACCTCTCCGACGACACCATCGCGCAGATCCGCGCCGCCCTGGTCGAACACCAGGTCATCTTCTTCCGCGACCAGGCGCTGACCCCGGCCCAGCAGGTGGCGTTCGGCCGCCGCTTCGGCCCGCTCAACATCCACCCCTACGTCAGCGGCATGGCCAGCCAGCCCGAGGTGATGGAGATCATCAAGGAGCCGTCCGACCGCATCAACTTCGGCGGCGGCTGGCACTCCGACATGAGCTTCCTGGAGACCCCGGCGATCGGCTCGATCCTCTACGCCGTCGAGCTGCCCGAGTGGGGCGGCGACACCCTGTTCGCCAGCCAGGCCGCCGCCTACGACGCGCTCTCGGACGGCCTGAAGGCCACGCTGGAGGGCCTGAACGCGGTCCACTCGGCCTCGAAGGAATACGCGCCCACCGGCCACTCGGCGCAGAAGCGCGGCTCCATGCAGGTGGCCGAGGCCGACGGCTACGTGGGCGAATACGTCCACCCTATCGTGCTCACCCACCCCGAGACCGGCCGCAAGGCGCTCTATGTGAACCCCGCCTTCACGCTGAAGATCGAGGGCTGGAAGACCAGCGAATCCAAGGCCCTGCTGGATTATCTTTTCCAGCACTGCCGCTACGAGGCGTTCACCTGCCGCTTCTCGTGGCGTCCCGGCTCGGTGGCCTTCTGGGACAACCGCTCGGTCTGGCACTTCGCCCTCAACGACTACCCCGGCCAGCGCCGCCACATGCGCCGCGTCACCGTCGACCCGTGGCCCAGGCAAGCCGTCGTCCTGGCGGAGGCGGCGCAGGCCCGGTCGCCACCACGGCGCGCACCGCCACGTCGATGGCGGCCAGCGTGCGTTCGCCGAAGAACCGTCCGAACGCGGCGACGGGCTGGCCGCTCGCGTCGAAGACGTAGGTCCGCGGCAGGGCGACCGTGGGCCGGTCGCTGAGGGCGAGGTAGAGCGCCTTCCCGTCGAGCCCTTGCGTGTAGTTCATCTCGGCCTTGCGGCGGAACTGGTCGAGGCGGGCGTCGTCGGGGCGGTTGTCGAGGTTGATCCCGACGATGGCCAACCGCTCGTCCGGATAGGCGCGGCGCAGGCGCGCGAGCCGGCGGCCCTCCAGAGCGCATGGCGCGCACCAGGTCGCCCAGAAGCTCACCACCGCCGGCCGCGGCGGCCCGAGCAGGCGGCCCAGGGTCGAGGCCTCGCCGTCCACGCGCCTCACAGGCAGGTCGCGGTAGCGGGGGAGGGGGCCCGGCATCTCCGGCTGCTCGGCGAGCGCCTTGTCGGCCGCGACGGCCGGGGACGCCGCGAGGGCGGCCAGGCCGGCGAGCAGGAGGCGGCGGTCGAGCATGACCTCCACGCTCGGCCCGCCAGCCTGAACGCCTCCTGAACGGTCAAGCCCGGCCGCGCGCCGTCCACGCCAGCACGCCCTCGGCCGCCCGCGCGGCGGTCGCAAAGGTCGCCTGCAGCAGGTAGCCGCCGGTCGGCGCCTCCCAGTCCAGCATCTCGCCCGCCACGAACACGCCCGGCCGCGCCCTCAGCATCAGCCGCTCGTCCACGGCGCCCAGCCGCACCCCGCCGGCCGAGGAAATGGCGCGGGCGAGGCCCTGCATGCCGGTCAGCCGGACCGGTGCGGCCTTGATCGCCTGGGCCAGGGCGGCGGGCTGCGCGGGAAGGTCCTTGCCGTGCGCCTCGCGCAGCAGGTTGGTCTCGACGGGCGACAGCTTCAGCGCCTTGCGCAGATGGTTCGACAGCGACTGTGCGCCGCGCCCCTGGCCCAGCCGGGCGGTCAGGGCGCCTGCGCTCATGTCCGGCCGCAGGTCGAAGCTCACCGTCGCCGAGCCGTCCGCGTCGATGGCGTCCCGGAGCGGCGCGGACAGCGCGTAGACCGCGCCGCCCTCCAGGCCGTAGCGGGCCACCATCGCCTCGCCGCGAACGCTGCGCTCGCCGAACGTCAGCGCGATCCCCTTCAGCGGCTGGCCGGCGAACCCCTGCATCACCGGGCTCCAGGCCACGTCGAAGCCCATGTTGGCCGGCCGGAACGGCGCGACGTCGCCGATCCACCCGGCCCAGGCCCCGTCCGACCCCAGCTTCGGCCAGCTCGCCCCGCCCAGCGCCAGCACGGTCGCGTCCGGCCGCGCCACGGCCTCGCCGTCCGGCGTCGCGAACCGCAGCGCCCCGTCGTCCGCCCAGCCGAGCCACGCGCTGCGCGTGCGCACCGCGACGCCCAAGCCCGCCAGCCGCGCCAGCCACGCGCGCAGCAGGGGCGAGGCCTTCATCGCCTTCGGGAACACCCGCCCCGACGAGCCCACGAAGGTCGGCTGACCGAGCCCCTCCGCCCACGCGGCCAGCTCGCCCGGCGGAAACGCCGCCAGCATCGGCCGCGCCCAGTCCGCCGCCGCGCCGTACCGCCCGGCGAACGCCTCGAACCCTTCGGAGTGCGTCAGGTTCAGCCCGCCGCGCCCGGCCATCAGGAACTTCCGCCCCACCGACGGCATCCGCTCCCAGACGGTGACCGCACAGCCCGCCACCGCCAGCCGCTCGGCCGCGAACAACCCCGCCGGCCCCCCGCCGACGACGGCGACGGTCTTCTGTGCGGAGCGGACGCTGTGGGCCATCATCTCCCTCTAGTACGTCATGGCCGGCCTTGTGCCGGCCACCCATGAACTCCGTGCCTGATGAATAGCCGCTGCGTCGCCGCTGCAGGGTTTCCTGCGACGTCGGTGTTCATGGGTGGCCGGGACAGGCCCGGCCATGACGAGCTGGGAGTTTGGGTCGAGGGTAGGGCTGATCCCTACGTCCCCGCCACCGCCAGCAGGGCCGCCAGGCCCACGCTCATGCCGTTCAGGCTCTCGGGCTTGGAGACGTCGATCCACTCGTCCGGCGCGTGCGCCCGGCCGCCTTCGCCGCCCGAGCCGATGGTGACGGCCGGGATGCCCAGGCTGATCGGCACGTTGGAGTCCGTCGAGCTGGCCCCCAGGATCGGGGTGTAGCCCGCCGCCTTCACCGCCGCCGAGGTGAGCTGCACGATCTCGGCGTCTTCCTTGGTGGCCCCCGTCGGCCGGTCGCCGATCTGCTTCACCTCGGCGCTGATCGCGCCCGCGCGGGTCGAGCGCGCCGCGTTCTCCTGTTCCACCGCCTGCTTCACGATGGCCAGGAACTGCCCGTCGATCTTCGCGAGCTCCTCCTTGCTCTCGGAGCGCATGTCGACCTCGAGCCAGATGGCGTCCGGGATCGAGTTCACGGATGTGCCGCCCCCGACCACGCTGGTCATGTAGGTGGTCTTCGGCTGGGCCGGCGTCCTGATCTTGTTCATCTCGACCACCGTGGTCCCCATGGCCGCCATCGGGTTCACCAGGCCGAACGCGCCATAGCTGTGCCCGCCCGGCCCCTTGAACGTCACGCGATAGCGCCGCGAGCCCACCGCGCCATAGGTCACGCGGTCGGCCGACGTCCCGTCCATCGAGAAGAAGGCGGCGATCCGGTCCTTGTACTTGCCCTTGCCGAACAGGAAGCGCGTGCCGCGCAGGTCGCCCGGGCCTTCCTCGCCCACGTTGCCGACGAACAGGATGTCCTTCCTCGTCCTGATCTTCGCGGCGTCGAGCGCGCGGACGTAGCCCAGCACCACCGCCAGCGAATGGGTGTCGTCCCCGACGCCCGGCGCATGCAGCCTGGTCCCCTCGCGGCGCACCTTCACGTCCGTGCCCTCGGGAAACACGGTGTCGAGGTGCGCGGCCAGCACCACCACGGGCCCGCCCGCGGCGCCCGTCCCGCGGCGCAGGCCCATGACGTTGCCCTCGGCGTCCATCTCGACGTCGGTCAGTCCCGCGGCCTTCAGCATCGCCATGTAGGCCTGCCCGCGCGCCGTCTCCTTGAACGGCGGCGCGGGGATCTCGGTGAGCTGGATGGTCTCGGCGACGATGCGGTCGTGGTCGGCGTCCAGCGCGGCCTGCGCGGCCTTGAAGCCGGGGCTCTTGCGGATGGCGGCGATGGTCCGGTCGGCCGCGCCGGGCGTGGCGGCGCCTGCGGTCAGGGGCAGGGCCACGGTGAGCGAGAGGACGGCGGCGAGGACATGCCGCGAGACACCGAACATCGTGATGGAATCCTTGTGATCGGGCCGGGACGGACGACGAAATCCGACCTGCCTCCCGTCGGCCCGGGCGGCAAGCCATTTCGCATTACCGGGAATTAATGTTTCCATCCCGTCCGCTCGGCTTGCCGCGACCTTCGCCGCGGTCCTAAGCCTGGGCGGGTCCTACGTGGGGAGGCGTAACCAATGCACAGCCGTCGGCAGCTCTTGACCCTGGCGGGCGCGCTCGCGCTCTCCGGATGCGCCACCGCCGACGAGAACCTGCCGCCGATCCCGCCGCCGCCGCCCCAGGCGCCGCCGCCGCCCAGGCCGCCGTCGGCCGAGTCGCACCTCAACAGGCTGATGGCCGACTTCTTCGACGAGAACCTGCGCGAGAGCCCCGAGCTCGCCACTTCGCTGGGCCTCGACAAGGGCAAGCTGGCCGACGAGGCCGGCAAGCTCTCCGACGCCTCGATCGCCGGCGTCGACCGCCGCCGCAAGCTGAACGCCGACCAGCTCCGCCGCCTGAAGGCCGTCAACCGCAAGGCGCTGACCGGCATGGCGGCGGTGAACTACGATTCCATCCTGTTCGAGCTGCAGTCGACGGCCGACGCGGACGCCCGCTTCGTCTACGGCCGCCAGGGCGCCGGCGCGCCCTATGTCCTCTCCCAGATCACCGGCGTCTGGCAGGACGCGCCCGACTTCATGGCCACCCAGCACCGGATCGAGAGCCGGGAGGATTGCGACGCCTACCTCTCGCGCCTGGAGGCCATCGGCCGGGTCATGGACCAGGAGATCGAGCGGGTCCGCCGCGACGCGGGCCTGGGCGTCGTCCCGCCCGACTTCGCGGTCCGGGGCTGCATCGCCGGCATGAAGGGCCTGCGCGTCCCGGCCGACAGGTCGACGCTGGTCAGCGCGCTCGCCGCCCGCGCCAGGGCCAAGGGCATCCCCGGCGACTGGGCCGCCAGGGCCGCCGCCGCCTACGAGGCCAAGGTGCTGCCCGCCCTCGACCGCCAGATCGCGCTGATGGAGGAGCTGCGCGGCAAGGCCGTCCACGACGCCGGCGTCTGGCGCCTGCCGGACGGCGAGGCCTACTACGCCCAGTCCCTGGCCAACGCGACGACCACGAAGCTGACGCCGGCCGAGGTCCACCAGATGGGCCTCGACGTGACGAAGGAGCTGCACGCCCGCGCCGAGGTGCTGTTCAGGCAACTGGGCTTCACCCGGGGCGGCATCGGCCAGCGCTACCAGGCGCTCTACGCCTCGAAGAAGGGCGTCTATCCGAACACCGACGCCGGCAAGGCCAGGATCATCGCCGACCTCAACAAGGAGGTCGCCCGCATCCGCGCCCGCCTGCCCGAACAGTTCGGCACGCTGCCCAAGGCCGATGTGGAGATCCGCCGCATCCCGGCCACCACCGAGCAGGGCGCCTCGACCCACTACGAGGCCCCGAGCCTGGATGGGTCGCGTCCCGGCATCTACTGGCTGAACCTGCGCGACACGGCCGAGAGCCCGTACTGGTTCCTGCCGACCACCACCTTCCACGAGGCCATCCCCGGCCACCACATGCAGATCGCCCTGCAACGCGAGGCCGACCTGCCGATGCTGCGCCGCGTGCAGGGCTTCGGGGCCTACGCCGAGGGCTGGGCGCTCTATTCCGAGCAGGTCGTGCAGGAGATGGGGCTCTACAAGGGCGAGCCGCTGAACGAGCTGGGCTATATCCACGACGCCCTGCTGCGCTCGGCCCGCCTGGTCACCGACACCGGCCTGCACGCCCTGAAATGGAGCCGCGAGAAGGCCATCGCGACGATGCGCGACATCGAGGGCGACCCCGAGCCGCTGGCCGCCCAGGAGATCGAGCGCTATTCGGTCTGGCCGGGCCAGGCGTGCAGCTACATGGTGGGCAAGCTCACCATCCTGCGCCTGCGCGAGAAGGCGAGGGCGGCGCTCGGCGACCGCTACGATCCGCGCAGGTTCCACGACGCGATCCTGCTCTCGGGCTCGATGCCGCTGACCGCGCTGGAAAGCGTGATCGACAACTACATCGCCGCGAACAGGGCCTGACCATGCACGACGCCGCCACCCTCATCGCCCCTCCCCCTTGCGGAGAGGGGTTGGGGGTGGGGGTGTCCGCGCAGCGTTCCACGTTCGGCGCCCCCACCCCCAACCCCTCCCCGCAAGGGGGAGGGGAGACGGCCGTGACGAGGTTCGACCGACGCGCGTTCCTGGCGGCTGCGGCCGGGGTGGCCCTCGCCCCCGCCGCCGCGGCGGTCACACCCGAGGATACGAAGCTCCGCGCCGTCTTCGACCGCATCTTCGAGGCGGTGCTGGACGACGACCCCGAGACCGTCACCGCGCTCGGCCTCGACAAGGACGCCCGCGCGGCGGCGAAGTCGAAGCTCTCCGACGCTTCGGTCCAGGGCTTGGACGCGGACAAGGACCGTACGGCGGCGCACCTGAAGCTGCTGAAGACGGTGGACCGCGCCCGGCTCAGCCCGCCCGAGCAGGTCAACTACGACGCCGTCCTCTTCACCCTGGCCGGCGACGAGGCGGCGGGCCGCCGGTACGCCTACGGCTACGAGGGCGCGGGCGAACCCTACGTGCTCAGCCAGCTCACCGGCGCCTACCAGGACATCCCGGACTTCCTCGGCACGCAGCACACGATCGAGACCAGGGCCGACGCCGACGCCTACCTCGAACGCCTGGTCGCCTTCGCCGTCGTGATGGACCAGGAGGTCCAGCGGACGCAGCGCGACCGCAACCTCGGCGTCGTCCCACCCGACTTCATCTGCGAGCGCACCCTCGCCCAGATGACGGCGCTCCGGGCCTCCGAGCCCGCCCAATCGCCGCTGGTCACCCAGCTCACCGCGCGGGTGAAGGAGAAGGGGATCGAGGGGA
Organism: Phenylobacterium sp.; assembly: GCF_019636135.1. Taxonomy (GTDB): domain Bacteria; phylum Pseudomonadota; class Alphaproteobacteria; order Caulobacterales; family Caulobacteraceae; genus Phenylobacterium. Next base: position 17,819 of record NZ_JAHBYD010000020.1, on the reverse strand, counting down.
ACTACGCCGCCGCCGCCGAGCGCGCGCTGACGGCCTACGTCTACCCCGCCCTCGACCGTCAGATCGCCGCGATGCAGGGCCTGAGGGCCGTCGCCCGGCCCGACGCCGGCGTCTGGAAGCTACCCGGCGGCGCGGGCTACTACCGCGACGCGCTCCGCAACTTCACGACGACCGAGCTCACGCCCAGGGACATCCACCGGATGGGCCTGGACCAGGCCCGCGAACTCGCCGCCCGCGCCGAGGTGATCCTGGCCAGGCAGGGGATGACCCAGGGAACCGTCGGCGAGCGCATCGCCGCCCTCTTCGCCGACCCGAAACACCACTATCCGAACACCGACGCCGGCAAGGAGAAGCTGATCGCCGACCTGAACGCCGTCGTGGCCGAGATTCGCCCGCGCCTGCCCGCCATGTTCGGCAGGCTCCCCAAGGCCGACGTCGAGATCCGCCGCGTGCCGAAGTTCATCGAGGCCGGCGCGCCGGGCGGCTACTACAACCGCCCGCCGGTCGACGGCTCGCGGCCCGGCGTCTACTGGATCAACCTCAGGGACAGCGCCGAGAACCCGTCCTGGACGCTGAAGACGCTCACCTACCACGAGGCGATCCCGGGCCATCACCTGCAGCGCTCGCTGCAGATGGAGGCCGACCTGCCGATGCTGCGCAAGCTGGCCGGCTTCCCGGCCTTCGCCGAGGGCTGGGCGATGTACGCCGAGCAGCTCGCGCTGGAGATGGGCGAGTACCGGGACGATCCGCTGGGCGAGCTGGGCCAGATCCAGGCCTCGCTGTTCCGCGCCGCGCGCCTCGTCGTCGACACCGGCCTGCACGCGATGCGCTGGAGCCGCGAGAAGGCCATCGCCGCCATGACCGCCATCGACGGCAGCCCGACCTCGTCGGCGGCCACCGAGATCGAGCGCTACTGCGTCCGCCCCGGCCAGGCCTGCGCCTACATGGTGGGCAAGCTCACCTGGCTGCGCCTGCGCGCCGAGGCCCAGAAGGCGCTCGGCCCGAAATTCGACATCCGCCGGTACCACGACGCCGTCCTCGCGGGCGGCGCCATGCCCCTGACCGTGCTGGAGGGCGTCGCCCGCCGCTGGACCGCCTCACAGAAAGCCTGAGTACCCATGACCTCGCACTTCGACCGCCGCACGTTCCTCGCCACGACGGCGGGCGCCGCCCTCGCCGGCGCGCTGCCCGCCGCGGCGCAGGCCGGCGATCTCGACCGGCAGCTCACCGCCTTCCTCGACGCCGAGTACGAGACCGAAGTGCAGATGGACCCCGAGGAGCTGACCTCCCAGGGCCGCAAGGAGCAGTACGACCACCTCACCGACCGCAGCGAGGCCCACGGCGAGAAGGTGCTGGCCTGGCGCCGCGGCAGCGTGGCCCGCATGAAGGCGAAGTTCGACCCGGCCAGGCTGGGCGAGGAGGCGCGCACCTCCTACGACATGTGGATCCTGGCGCTCGACCAGGCGGAACTGCGCAACAGGTGGCGCCGCCACCGCTACGTCTTCTCCCGCGGCGCGGCCCACGTGGGCCTGCCGAACTTCCTGATCAACTTCCACCGCGTCGACACGCCCGCCGACGCCGAGGCCTACATCGCCCGCATCGGCCGGATCGACGCGGCGCTGGACCAGATGCTGGTGCGCGCCAGGGCCGCCGCGGCCGAGGGCGTGCGCATGCCCCGCTTCGACTACGTCCAGGGCCAGAAGGACCTCGCCCGCGTCACCGCCGGCGCGCCGTTCTCCGACGGCCCGGACTCGCCGATGTACGCCGACTTCAGGAAGAAGGTCGCGGCGCTGAAGGACGCGGGCAAGCTCGACGACGCCAGGGCCGACGCCCTCGTGAAGGCCGCTGCGGCCGCGATGACCGGCCGGATGAAGCCCGCCTACGACCGCGTCGGCGCCTGGCTCGCGGCCGACGTCGCCAACACCACGCCCGAGGCCAGGGGCGCCGGCGCGCTGCCCGACGGCCGCGCCTACTACGACGCGGCGCTGAAGCTGCAGACCACCACCGACATGACCGCCGAGGAGATCCACCAGCTCGGCCTCTCCGAGGTCGCCCGCATCCGCGGCGAGATGGAGGCGGTGAAGGCGAAGACCGGCTTCACGGGCGCGCTGCCCGAGTTCTTCGTCTTCATGCGCACCGACAAGCGCTTCTACCTGCCCAACACCGACGAGGGCCGCGCGGAGTATCTCAGGCTCGCCGACGGCTACCTCGCGGGCATGAAGAAGAAGCTGCCCGCCTACTTCGGCATCCTCCCCAAGGCCGACCTCGTGGTGAAGCGCGTCGAGGCGTTCCGCGAGATCCCCGGCGCCGCCCAGCACTACTTCCCGGGCACGCCCGACGGCTCGCGCCCCGGCATCTTCTACTCGCACCTCAGCGACATGAGCGCGATGCCGACCTACCAGCTCGAGAACATCGCCTACCACGAGGGCCTGCCGGGCCATCACATGCAGATCTCGATCGCCCAGGAGCTGACGGGCGTCCCGAAGTTCCGCACCCAGTACGGCTACACGGCCTATTCGGAAGGCTGGGGCCTCTACTCGGAAGCCCTGGCGAAGGAGATGGGCTTCGACGTCGACCCCTACAACGACTTCGGCCGCCTTTCGGGCGAGATCTGGCGCGCCATCCGCCTCGTGGTCGACACCGGCATCCACGCCAAGGGCTGGAGCGAGGAGCAGGCGGTCGCCTACTTCCTCTCCAACTCCGCCCAGCCCGAAGCCGCCGTCCGCGCCGAGATCCAGCGCTACTTCCTCAACCCCGGCCAGGCCAATTGCTACAAGATCGGCATGATCCGCATCCAGAAGCTGCGCGACAAGGCCCGCTCCGCCCTGGGCGCCAGGTTCGACTACCGCACCTTCCACGACACCGTCCTCGGCGGCGGCTCCCAGCCCATGCCCATCCTCGAAGCCCGCGTGAACCGCTGGCTCGCGAAGCAGGAGGCCTGAGGCCGAGGGCGTCCCCAGCGCCCCCTCCACCACTTCGTGGTCCCCCTCCCCCATGAATGGGGGAGGTACTTGGAACGATCGACCTCGCGAACCTCCCCTGCGAAGCGGGGGGACCACGAAGTGGTGGAGGGGGCGCTGCCGCCGCACGGCGCTCGACAACCGCGCTCAAACCGCCTTCGATGGCCGAAGCGAACAAGGTGGGAGACGGCCCGATGACCATGCTCAAGCGCGACGACGGCGTCAGCCTCTACTACGAGGTCCACGGCTCCGGCCCCACGATCCTGCTCACCCACGGCTACTCGGCCACCTCGCAGATGTGGCGCGGCCAGGTCGCCGAGCTCAGCCGCGACCACCAGCTCGTCCTCTGGGACATGCGCGGCCACGGCCGCTCCGACAGCCCGGACGACCCGGCGCTTTACTCCGAGCCGGCGACCGTCGCCGACATGGCGGCCCTGCTGGATGCGGTGGGCGCCACGGCCGCCGTCGTCGGCGGCCTCTCGCTCGGCGGCTACATGTCGCTCGCCTTCAACCGCGTCCACGCCGACCGTGTGCGCGCGCTGCTGATCATCGACACCGGCCCCGGCTACAAGAACGACCAGGCCCGCGACGGCTGGAACGCCACCTCGATCAGGACCGCCGAGCGCTACGAGCGCGACGGCCTCGCCGTCCTGGAAGGCGGCAGCGCCGAACGCCGCACCGCCCGGCACACCAGCGCCAGGGGCCTGGCGCTCGCCGCCCGCGGCATGCTCACCCAGCGGGATGCGGGCGTCATCACCTCGCTGCCCGACATCAAGGTCCCGTCGATCGTCGTCGTCGGCTCGGAGGACAAGCCCTTCCTGGCCGCCTCCGACTACATGGCCTCGAAGATCCCCGGTGCGAAGAAGGCCGTCATCGACGGCGCCGGCCACGCCGCCAACATCGACCGGCCCGAAGCCTTCAACGCCGCCATCCGCACCTTCATCGACGGGCTGAGGTAGCGGCGCTCACCCCCCAACGCCTGTCATCCCGGTTTCGCCGCAGGCGAAGACCGGGACCCAACCCTCCGGTGCTCTGAGGTGGTGTTCTGGCTTCGACTGTCGAGGCCGCCCCCAGCCATCGACGCACCGGTAGGTTGGGTCCCGGTCTTTGGCCTGCGGCCAAAACCGGGATGACACTCGGGGGGAGGGCCGGGCAGGGCGCTCGTCACGCATCCACCTGGCGCAGACCGCAACTATCCGTGGCGCACGGCGGCGCTTGGCGTAGGCTCCCGCCCACCACCGCTCGCGAGGTTCCCCCGATGAAGGCCGCCCTCTTCGCCGCCGCCGCGCTTCTCTGGGCCACGGCCGCGTCCGCCCAACAGCACGACATGTCGAAGATGGGCCCGATGAGCATGGGCCTGCCGCCGATGCCGTCGATCTACGGCGGCCAGGCCGACAAGCCGGGCGCGCCGGTGTTCGAGGGCCTGGGCGTCTTCCACATGCCCGTCACCGCCAATGCCGCGGCGCAGAAGTTCTTCGACCAGGGCGTCAACCTCGTCTTCGGCTTCAACCACGCCGAGGCCATCCGCTCGTTCCGCGAGGGCGCCCGGCTCGACCCGGACTGCGCCATGTGCTGGTGGGGCGTGGCCTTCGCGCTGGGCTCCAACATCAACCTGCCCATGCAGGACGACGCCGTCGGCCCCGCCTGGATGGCGCTCCAGAACGCCCAGGCGCTGGCCCCGAAGGCCACGCCGCGCGAGCAGGCCTGGATCGCCGCCCTCTCCAGGCGCTACGCCGAGAGCAAGGCCGCCGACCGCGCCGCCCTGAACGAAGCCTTCGCCCAGGCCATGGGCGACCTGGCCGCCCGATACCCCGACGACCTCAACGCCCAGACGCTCTGGGCCGAGGCCATGATGGACACCCAGCCCTGGGACTACTGGGAGGCCGATGGCGTGACCCCCAAGGGCCACGGCGCCCGGATCGTCGCTGCGCTGGAGGGTGTGATCGCCGCCGCGCCCAACCACCCCGGCGCGCTCCACCTCTACATCCACGCCGTCGAGGCCTCGACCACGCCCGAGCGCGCCGAGCCCGCCGCCGACCGCCTGCTGAAGCTGATGCCGGGCGCGGGCCACATCGTCCACATGCCCAGCCACATCTACTACCGCGTGGGCCGCTACGCCGACGCCGCCGCGGCCAACGAGGTCGCCGCCACCGCCGACGAGCGCTACATCGCCGCCTGCCGGGCGCAGGGCTTCTACCCGGCCGCCTACTACGGCCACAACATCCACTTCCTCTGGACCTCGGCCGAGATGGAGGGCCGCTACCAGGCCGCCCTCGACGCCTCGCGCCGCCTCGTGAAGGCCGTCGACGCGCCCAACCTCGCAAGGCAGATGTCGGTCGCCGAGCTCTACAACTTCACCCCGGTGGTCACCCTGCTGCGCTTCGGCAAGTGGCAGGCGGTCCTGGCCGAGCCCGCCCCCGACAAGGCGCTCCAGCTCGACACCGCCATGTGGCTCTACGCGCGGGCCTTCGCCCAGGCGAACACCGGCGACCTCAAGGGCGCCAGGGCCAGCCGCACGCGCCTCGCCGCCTTGCAGAAGATCAGGTTCGACAAGTACGTCGCCTTCAATGTCCCCGCCGAGGCGATGATCCCGGTGGCCCTGGAGAGCGTCGACGGCGAGATCGCACGGAAGTCCGGCGACCTGCCGGGCGCGGTCGCCCACTTCAGGAAGGCCCAGGACCTGGAACTCGCGCTCCCCTACACCGAGCCCGCCTACTGGCACCGCCCCGTCTCCCACCTCCTCGGCGCCGCGCTGCTGGAAGCGGGCCAGCCCGCCGAAGCCGAAGCCGTCTACAAAGCCAGCCTCCACCACTACCGGAGAGACGGCTGGGCCCTGGCCGGCCTCGCCAAAGCCCTCGACGCCCAAGGCAAGACCGCCGAAGCCGCCCAGGTCAAAGCCGACCTCGCCGAAGCCTGGAAACGCGCGGATACGAAGATCGAGACCTCGCGCCTGTAGCTCCTCTCCCAGGCGCGGCAGCGGGAGACCCGACGCGCACGCGCGGTTCGCAGACCGTTCGAACGTCTGACGCGGGTGGTTTGCGGACCTCACCTCCCCCAACAGGTGTCATCCCGGTTTTGGCCGCAGGCCAAAGACCGGGACCCAACCCAGGGTCGTGCGTCGATGCTTCAAGCCTGCGCACGACATCGACGCCGCGCGGTCTTCCGGCAGATCGACGCCTCGTGGCCCGTTGGGTCCCGGTCTTCGCCTGCGGCGAAACCGGGATGACAACAGGGGGTGTCCGGACCCGCAAGCGGGTCGGTTGACGACATTCCAACCTACGACCGCTTCTGACGCCCGGCCATGACGTTCCTGGGGGGAAGAGGGCAGGGCGCCCTTCCGTGTCTTCCGTGTCTTCCGTGGTTCCCTTCCTCCTGCGGCGCCCGCCCCCGCCTGCGCCGCCCGCGGCCTGACGGGCCAGGCTGCGGCTCAGCTTGCACGTTTGCGGATTCCCCTGAGGCGTGCGCGGCCTTGCACGGCGAACAACCTTGGCCGAAAAGAGGCTGAAAGCGCCGTCCGTGCCGGATCGCGCGCGGGGTTATGTGATGGGGGATGCGATGTTCAAGACTCGAACGTTGAAGGCCATGCCGAAGGTTCTGGCGGCTGCGGCGACCGCCGCAGCGGTGTCGCTGGTCGCGGCCACGCCGGCGTCGGCGACTCAGACGATCTACGTCGAACAAGCCACGATGAACACCACGTTCCAGGCGAACATCTCGGGCGTGGGCGCGGTCTATTCGAACGGCGTGACCTTCCGGGTCAACGACCTGGGCACGGCGGCCACCTACAACTACGCCGACTACTACATCTACGGCTTCTGCATCGACATCTTCCATCAGATCACCATCAACACGACGCTGAACTACACGTACACGTCGACCTATGGGGATAGCGATCAGCCGCTCTACACGAACTACGGCCCCACGGCGCCGGACAACGAGTTGAGCGATGCGCAGATCCTCGCCATCACCAACCTGGTGGACACCGGCTGGCTGCTGCACCAGGCCGACCCGAGCGGCGCCGACACCCTGATGCGCACGGCGGCCATCCAGGCGGCCATCTGGCAGGTCGCGAACCCCACCCGCACCGTCACGGTGCGGAACAACAACCTCGATGCGGGGCAGTACGCCCAGTATCAGTCGTACTTCAACGACTACGTCGCCGGGAACTACACCGTGCTCGCCGACGCCAACGACCGCGTCTACACGATCACCGACCAGGGCAACCCGGCGCACCAGACCTTCGCCATCGGCTGGCCGATCGACGGCGTGCCCGAGCCGGGCACCTGGGCGCTGATGATCCTGGGCTTCGGCGCCGCCGGCGCGATGCTGCGCCGCCAGCGCAAGATCGCCGCCGCGGCCTGACCGCCCGGTCCCGCCCGACGAAGAGCCGGCCGTTCACGCGGCCGGCTTTTTCGTGGCCTATGGCCTGGACGAGGCCCCTCGGCGTCCCTCGCCGTCATCGCGCGAGGAGGCGCCGCGTCCGCCGCAAGATTTTGCGCCCTGACGTGACACCTTTTCCGAGGCGTCTACGCCTTCCCCTCTGACAGTACAGTCAACAGGGGTGCTTTGAGATGATGCGTATGTCGAAGGCGGCCTTGGCCGCGGTTTCCGCCCTGGCCCTGGCCACGGCGGCCGGGTCGGCCCAGGCGGCGGTGAGCCTGACCAACGGCACGATGTTCCGCGCCGACACGACCGGGGCCAACCAGAACACCACGAACGGCGGCGGCACGGCCGCCCGCGGCGCCTGGACCACGGTGCTGGGCCAGCAGAACATTCCCGGCAACTACGGCGCCCAGATCTTCTACGCCCTGACCGACACGCCGGCGTCCGGCGATTTCCTCGCGCCGTCCGGCGACCTGTCGATCACGCTGCACGAGGGCGACAACATCATCTACTTCTGGGGCGACGGCGACGACCAGGCGGGCGGCGCGGATGGCTTCGGCTTCAACTTCTTCTTCAACGACGCGGGCGCGACCTCGCCGCTGATCGGGGCGTTCCTGACGAACGCCGGCGTCCTCTCGGCCAACGGCACGGCCGGCTGCTCGGTGGGCTACAGCTTCGCCTGCGCGACCGGCGCGGGCGCGCTGAGCGGCCTCGTGGGAACCTCGACGGTCACGCTCACCGCCCTCGTCATCCGCGGCGTCGGCGGCGCGAACGGCAACACCGAGGACCGCGTCTACCACGACAACGTGGGTGGCTTCGCGTTCCCGGCGCACGGGAACGGCGTCAGCGACACCTACGGCTACTTCGTCATCAACGTCAGCACGCCGGGCGGCGTGCCCGAGCCCGCGACCTGGGCCCTGATGATCGGCGGCTTCGGCCTGGCCGGGACGGCGCTCCGCCGCCGCCGCGCGCCGGCCTAGGGAGGCGGGGCCGCGGCGTCCCGCGCAGGGGGCGCCGCGGCCCTGACCTCTACGCGCTCGGCCGCGAGCCTTGCGAGGCCTCGTCGGCGAGTTTGCCGTGGAGCTCGCTCATGTGGTCGAAGTCGGCCTCGAAGGCGCCGAGGCCCTGGGTCAGGCCCCGCAGTTCCGCGATCAGGCCCTGCCGTTCGCTCTGCGGCAGGTAGGCCTCGATCCGCTCCCAGCCGCGCCAGTCCTCCCTGGGCGCGAGCCCCAGGATCTGGCCGCGCCGGGCGGTCAGCGCCGAGGTGACGTGGCTGGCGCTGGGCGAGGGCGAGTAGACCGTCAGCTTCTCGATCGGCTCCAGCAGGATGGTGCCGGTCTGCGCCATGGCCTCCTCGATCGCCAGGCGGCCCACGGTGCGGAACGCCATTTCGGAAGAGTCGACCGCGTGCGTCTGGCCGTCGAGCAGGACGACCTCCACGTCGGTGACCGGGAAGCCCTTCGGTCCCTTCGCCAGCCCGTCGCGCAGCCCGATCTCGACCGCCGGGATCCACTGCTTCGGCACCGCGCCGCCGACGACCTTCGAGGTGAAGACGAAGCCGGAGCCGCGGGGCAGCGGCTTCACCTCCACGGTGATGTCGGCGAACTGGCCGTGGCCGCCCGACTGCTTCTTGTGGCGCGAGCGCTGCTGGGCGCCGCGGGCCAGGGTCTCGCGGTAGGGCGTCCGGGGCTGGACGGTGTCGATGTCGACCCCGAACCGCCGCTTCAGCCGCTCCAGCGCCAGCCGCACGTGCCCCTCGCCCTGGCCGGACAGCAGCACCTGCCGCTGCTCGGCGTCGTGGGTGAGCGAGAGGCCTGGGTCCTCCTCGATCAGCTTGGCGAGGGCGCCCGACAGGCGGACGTCGTCGTTGCGGTTCTTGGCCGAGAGCGCCACGGCGAACAGCGGTCGCCGGGGCCGCACCGCCGCGCGCACGGCCTGCGCCGCGCCGCTGGTCGACAGGATCTGCCCCGCCGCCGCCGGCTCGACCTTGCCGATGGCGACGATCTCGCCGACGGGCGCCTCGGCCACCTTCTTCAGCGACGAGCCCTGCACGAGCGACAGCCCGCCCGCGCGGCTCCGGGTCCCGTCGGCCATGACGAGGTCGGCGCCGTCGGCGAGCTTCGCCCCGAACACCCGGGCGTAGGCCAGCTTGCCCGACTGGCCGGCGTAGGCCGCCTTCAGCACATAGGCGCCGGTGGTGACGCCCAGCCGGTTCGCCGCCATCTCCGCCGGCGGCGTCTCGTGGCGCAGGGCCTTCAGCAGGCGGCGCACGCCGAAGCCGTTGGCGGCCGAGCCGAAGAACACCGGCACGATCTGGCCGTCGTTCATCTCCTTCACCAGGTCGGCGAAGACCGTGTCGCGGGTGGGCGTCACGTCGGAGAGGAGCTGTTCCATCAGCGCGTCGTCGAAGTCGGCCATCTGCTCCAGCATGTGGAAGCGCGCGTCGGCCTCCTCCTGCCGCAGGTCGGACGGGATCTCGATCTGCTCGGACGGCTTGCCCTGCCGGTAGACGAAGCAGCGCTCCAGCGCCAGGTCGATGAAGCCGGTGACGTGGTCGCCCGTCCACGTCGGGATCTGGCGCGCCACCAGCGGCGCGGACGAGACCGGCGCGAGCGCGTCCAGCAGCTCCTGCAGGCTGCCGCGGGCCTGGTCCATCTTGTTGATGAAGAGCGCGTGCGGCACGCCCAGCCCTTCCAGCTCCCTGAGCGTCGGCTGCAGCAGCACGGCCTTCGCGGGATCCGGGTCGGCCACCACGAGGGCGAGGTCCACCGCCGGCAGGGCCGGGTCGATCTCGGCGCAGAATTCGAGGGATCCGGGGCAGTCGACGACCACGTAGCGGTCGCCCATGAAGTCGAAGCCGGCGAGGTTCAGTTCGACGGAATGACCGCGGGCCTTGGCCTCGGGGCTGGAGTCCCCGACCTCGCCCTTGCGCACCGCCTGCCCGGTGGCGGCTTCCAGCAGGGCTTCCATGAGGGCGGTCTTGCCGGCGCTCGTGGGGCCGACGAGCGCGAGCGCCCGAACCGACCCCGTTTCTCGGATTGCCATGGTCATTCTCCCATCACCTCTGGCGCTCAAGGCGCCCGGCAACCGGGAGGGGTGAGGGCGCCTGAAGCGCAGGTTATGGGCGGTCGCTGACCAGCCGGGCCGACCGACGCCGCCCTATGGGGAAACCCTACGCCCGGACTTTTGCCGGCGAAACGTCACGAAACCGTGAGGCGGTTCTGCCCACCCGGCTCTCCTCCCCCACGCTTGTCATCCCGGTCTTTCGCGTGCCGCGAAAACCGGGATGACAGTCGTTGGATGTGTGGGAAGGGAGCGCTACCCCGCCTGGCGCTCCAGGGCGGAGCGGACGGCCAGGGCCCCTTCCGGCCCCTGCATGCGGGCCCGCAACTGCGCCTCGGAGAGCGGCTCGTCGGCGGCGCGGCCATAGAGCCAGCCCTGGGCGTAGTCCACGCCGGCGCGGCGGACGGCGTCCTCGGCTTCGGGCGTCTCGACCATCTCGGCCAGGGTCTTCACGTTCAGCTCGCCGCACATGTTGACCAGGTGGCGCACGAAGGTGGCCTCGCGGCCGCCGTGCTGCAGGTCGCGGATGTAGCGGCCGTCGATCTTGAGCAGGTCCAGCGTGAGCTGCTGCAGGTAGGCCAGCGAGGCGGCGCCCGCCCCGAAATCGTCGAGGCAGACCTCGCAGCCGGCGGCGCGCAGCGCCTGGAGGTGGCGGTCGGCGGTCGGCAGGTCCTCGACCGCGGCGCTCTCGGTGAGTTCGAACATCAGCCGCCCGCTCGCCCAGGGACGCTCGTTCAGCATGGTCACGGCGCGGGCCACATAGGCCTCGCTCATCAGGCTGCGGCCCGAGACGTTCACCGCCAGCATCAGCGCGGGCTCGCGCTGCAGCACCGCCAGCGTCTCCTCCAGCACCGCCAGGTCGAGCGGCTCGATGAGGTCCATCTCCTCGGCCATGCGGATGGTCGGGAAGGGGCTGCCGTCGCTGCCGAAGCGGACGAGCACCTCGTGGTGGTGGAGCGCGCGGTCGGCGAGCGCCACGACCGGCTGGAAGGCCAGGGTGAAGCGGCGATAGCGGATGGCGGCGCCCAACTGGCCGGCCTTGCTGAGCGCGGCGTGCATCGCCCGCTCGAGCGCCTCGGCGAGGTCGCCGGGCAGCGGACGCTTCAGCCCGTGCTCCAGGACCTGGTTGAGCGCGAACCGCAGCGCCTGGGCCATCTGCTTGGGCCGCGTGACCCCGGTCATCGGCACGGCCCTGGCGGACGGCGCGACGCCTGCGATGCCGTTGGCGTCCAGGATGCGGGCCATCCGCGACAGGATGGCGTCGGTCGGCTCGTCGCGCGTGCGGACGAGGGCGTAGCGGTCGGGGCCGACCGGCGTCGGCGCCTCGCCGCGGTAGGCCTGGGCCCGCAGGGCGCCGGTCAGCATCGCCTCGACATGCCGCGGGTCCTTGGCCGCCACGCTCGTGGCGGACAGGCCGGCCAGTTCGACGAAGGCCAGTTCCAGCTCCTGCGCCGCCCCGGCGGCGAGCTCGCTGGCGCGCGCCTCGAAGGCGTCTCGGGTCTGCAGGCCCACCGTCCCGCGCGACGTGGCGCGGCTGAGGGCGCACGAGATCGCGCCCTGGTTCTGCTCCAGGCGGATGGCGGTCACGCTGGCGAACCGTTCGGCCGCGCCGCGGCTCAGGGCGACGCCCACCACGACCGGACCGGCGCGCATGCCGTCGTCCAGGCCGGTGAACAGCGCCTCGATCATCGGGTGGTCCTCGGTGTCGAAGAGGCTGCGCCAGGACCGCCCGGCCAGCCTGGTGTCGCTCACCCCCAGCACCGCCTCGCCCGCGCCCAGCGCAAAGCCGACCTTCCCGTCGGGCCGGATCTCGAGCAACAGGTCGGCTGCGGCAAAGCCGAAGCCCAGGAAACGGTGCGGCGCGGACAAGAGGCTCTCCCTGCGCCGGGACAATCGCGCGGCCGCCCTTAAGATCGCGTATGCGGCGCCCTCGGGCCTCGCCCGACCGCGCCGTCAGTCCGGCGCGTCGGCCTTCTTGCGCTTGAGGATGCGCTGCCGGGTCTGCAGGACGGTGTAGAGCCGGTCGCGCTGGTGCTCGCCCACGGGCAGGGCGATCTTCGTGTGGCCGATCTCCAGGTCGTGCTGCGCGTCGGCCGCCAGCTTCTGCATGCTCGGCGGCGAGACCTGCCACAGGATGTGGACGAGGTCGGCGACCAGCAGTTCGAGGGTCGCGACGCGCGCGATCAGGTCGCGTTTGCTGGTGTGGATTTCGTCCGGCATGCGCAGTCCGAGTACGCGGGGGGTTACTGGGCGCGCCGATTGTGCTTCATCAGGCTTGAGCCTTCGATAACGGCGCGGACGGAATGTCGGGAAAGTCGGGTTCGCCGCGCGAACCGCCCGCCGCCCGCGCGGCCCTGCCGGACGAGGATGACCCGCATGATCGTCTCCCTGCTCGCCGCCGCCGCCATCTCGGCGGCCTGCGACCTCGAGAAGCCCTCCGGCCAGCCGGGCTGCACCCGCGCCGCCGTCGACGCCCTCCCCATGAACGCCGTCCAGGTGATCGGGACCCACAACAGCTACAAGATGGCCATCGCGCCGGATGAGTTCGCCAGGATCGCGGCGGCGAACCCCAAGGCGGCCGCGACCCTCGACTACAGCCACCGGCCGCTGAAGGAACAGCTCGACGCCGGGGCGCGGCAACTGGAGATCGACGTCGTCAGCGATCCGGGCGCGGGCGGGCTCTACGCCACGCCGCTGGGCCACAAGGCCGCCGGCGCCAGGGCCGTCCCGTACGACTTCGGGCCGCTGAAGGGACCGGGCCTCAAGGTCCTCCACGTGCCCGACGTCGACTACCGCTCGGTCTGCGCCACCTTCGCGGCCTGCCTGGGCGACGTTCGCGCCTGGTCGAAGGCGCACCCGGGCCACGTCCCGATCCTGATCATCCTCAACCTCAAGGAGGACGGCGTCTCGCTGCCGGGCGCGGTCAGGCCGCCGCTGTTCGACGCCGCGGCCATGGACGGCATCGACCGGGAGATCCGCTCGGTCTTCCCGGAGCGCGCGCTGATCACGCCCGACCAGGTGCAGGGTCGCCACGCCACGCTGCGCGACGCGGTCGCCGCCGGCGGCTGGCCGAAGCTGAAGGCCGCCCGCGGCCGGGTCATGTTCGCCCTGGATTGCCCGCCCGACCAGGTCGCCCGCTATCGCGAGGGCCGCAAGGTGCTGGAGGGCCGCGCCGCCTTCGTGAACATCGACGAGGCCTCGCCCGCCGCCGGCTACATCACCCTGAACGAGCCCAAGGAGCTTTCCGCCCGCATCGCCGCGGCGGTGAAGGCCGGGATCATCGTGCGCACCCGCGCCGACGCCGACACCTACGAGGCCCGCGCCAACGACACCACGCGCCAGACGGCCGCCTTCGCCTCGGGCGCGCAGTACGTCTCGACCGACTACATGCAGCCGGACCCACGGTTCGGGCCCTATGCGGCGAAACTGCCCGGCGGCGGAACCGCGCGGGTCAGCCCCGCCGCGCCTTAGCGGGCGTCGGCGAGTTTCTTCTCGCGGGCCTGGGCGGCGGCTTCGTCATGCTTGAGCTGGGCCGCGGCCTGGGCGGCCGCGTCCTCGGCCGACATGGCGCGGACTTCGGGCGTCTTGTCCTTGTCGGGGCCGAAGAGGCTGGTGGCGATCCGCTTGCCGACGAAGCCGCCGATGGGGCCCGCCACCGCCGAGCCGGCCGCGCCGCCGGCCACGCTGACGGCCAGGCCGCCCACCACCTGGGCCGTCTTGCTGGGCTCCTTCTCCACGAGCACCGGCGCGACGACCGTCGGCGTGGCGAGCCTGGGCGTGGGCGCGCCGTCCACCGGCGCGGGCGGCGGGGCGCTGGTCACGGCCTCGGGCGCCGGCGCGGTCGGCTCCACCGCGGGCAGGGGCGTGAGCGCCGGCGCGGGCGGGGCCGCCTCCGCGGCGGGCGGGCTGGCGATGTCGGGAAGATCCTGCGCCATCGCGGCGGCGGGCGTCGCGATCAGGCTGCACAGGGCAAGGTTCAACAGGGGACGCATCATCCACGCTCCACACGAGGTCGGCTCCTCGATCGAGCGTCAGAACGCGCGCCCTGGGCCGCGGTTTCACCGCGGCCGTGGACGGGCCCGCCGGGACGGGCCCGTTTTCAGGTCATTAGCCGGTGATCTTGAGGTTGGTCGCGGACGTCTTGCCGCTCCGGCCGTCCTGCTCGAGGTCGAAATTGACCCGCTGGCCTTCGTTCAGGCCCGAGAGACCGGCCTGCTCGACCGCCGAGATGTGGACGAAGATGTCCTGGCCGCCGCCCTCCGGCTTGATGAAGCCGAAGCCCTTGGTGGGGTTGAACCACTTCACCTCGCCCGAGCCGGAGCCCGAGACGACGCCGCGCGAACGGCCGCCGCCGCCACCGCCGCCGAATCCGCCACCGCCGCCGTAGCCGCCGCGGTCACGACCGCCGCCGCCATAGCCGCCGCCACCGCCGTAGCCGCCGCGATCACCACCGCCGAAGCCGCCGCCGCCGCCGGCGCGCCGGGGTTGGGGCACGCCCTGTTCGGTGACGACGATCTGCGTCGCCGCCAGCTTGCCGGACCGACGGTCCTGCTCGAGTTCGTAGTCGACCTTGTCGCCTTCGCCGAGGGCGTCCAGCCCCGCCGAGTTCAGGGCCGAGATGTGAACGAAGACGTCCGAACCGCCGTCGTCCGGCTGAATGAAGCCGAAGCCCTTAGCCGTATTGAACCACTTAACCGTGCCGCTCGCCATGTCGTCGCAACCTAACCGAGAATAGAAGTGCCGCGCCGCGCATGTGTCGACGCCCGGCTAGTCGCCCTGACGAGCCGTGGCAGACTTTGTAGCGAGGGAATTTGCGCAACGCCAGCGCCCGTGACACGCGGGCGCAAACGGAATAAGGGAGCGGCCCTTCCGCCACAGCCCCGCCGCCAGGTCATCCGTGAAGAGCATCTGCGTCTATTGCGGCTCGTCCCCAGGGACGGACCCGAAGTTCCTCGCCGCGGCGACGGCCTGCGGCGCGGCGCTGGCGAAGGCGGGCGTCACCCTCGTGTACGGCGGCGGCAGGGTGGGCCTGATGGGCGCGGTGGCCGACGCGGTCCTGGCCGCCGGCGGCCGCGCCGTGGGCGTCATGCCGAAGGGCCTGGTCGACCAGGAGATCGCCCACCGCGGGTTGTCCGAGCTGCACGTCGTGGCCTCGATGCACGAACGCAAGCTGAAGATGGCCGACCTGGCGGACGGCTTCCTCTGCCTGCCGGGCGGCCCCGGCACCTACGAGGAGATCTTCGAGCAGTGGACCTGGGCCCTGCTCGGCATCCACGCCAAGCCGTGCGGCTTCGTGAACGTCGCCGGCTACTACGACCGCCTGCGCGACCTCATCCAGCATACGGCCGACAACGGCTTCATCGGCCAGGCCTACGTCGACATGCTGGTCTACGCCGACAGCACCGAGGCGGTGCTGGACGCCTTCAGCGCCTACGTCGCCCCGCCGCCCAAATGGAGCGGCGCAAAGCCGTAGCTTCCCTCCCTTAATGGGGAGGGACAGGCCGCGAAGCGGCCAGGGTGGGGCAGTGTGGTCCGGAACTGGGCGGGTGGAGGTCAGCCAATCCCGAAGCGCCGACGCTCGGGGTCAGGCTTCCCCACCCTGGCGCCTGCGGCGCCTGTCCCTCCCCATTAAGGGAGGGAAAGCCCGTACACCCGCGTCGCGGTCCCCGAGAACAGCGCCGTCTTCTCCTCGGCCGAGGCGCCCTTGGCCAGGTGCTTGAAGGCGTTCCAGAGGGTGGCGTAGCTGCAGCTTCCCATGTCGACCGGGAAGTTGCTCTCGAACATGCAGCGTTCCGCCCCGAACGCCTCGATGCAGGTCTCGATGTAGGGCCGCCACTGGTCGGCCAGCTCGCTCGACGGCGCCCGCGGCTCCTGCAGGAAGGACGGGAAGTTGCAGAAGGCCATGGCGAGGCCGCCCAGCTTCACGTTCACCTTCGGCGACTTGGCCAGCTCCAGGATGTTGGCTTTCCAGATCGGGAAGCGCTCCTCCAGCCTGCCGGCGTAGCTGCCGCGCCCGATCGGCGTGCCGACGTGGTCGAGGACGATCGTGGTGTCCGGGAAGGCGCGGGCGAGGTCGATCAGGTCGGGAAGCTGCGGCTCCAGCAGCCAGGCGTCGAAGGTCAGGCCCAGCGGCGCGAGGCGCCTGAACCCGGCCCGGAAGTCGTCGCGCAGGTAGAGCCCGGCCTCCACCCGGTTCAGCGGGCCCAGCACATCGGTGTCCGCGTCGAACGAGGCCGAGTTGCGGATGCCGCGGAAGCGCCCGCCGCCGGCCTCGATGTGCGCCTCCAGCACCGCCGTCACGCCGTCGCCCAGCAGCAGGTCGGCGCGGCTCACGATCCCGGCGCAGGCGCGGACGTCGCCGTAGAGGCCGCTGGCGCTCATGGCCGCCACGCCGTTCACGAACTCGGTCTCGCCCACCACGCGGAAGTCGACCGGCCCGTCGGCCTTGTAGAAGGCGCCGCACTCCACGAACACGGTGGCCACGACGTTGTGGCCGCTGCCGGTGTCGGCCATCAGCTCGTCCAGCAGGTATCGCTTCGCCGGCTCGATCGCCGTCATGAAGGGGTGCTCCGGCGCCTGGGGCGCCGCGTAGTTGCGCCGGTCCCACAGGTGGTGGTGCGGGTCGACGATCGGCAGCTCAGGGTCGAGAATGGCTTCCGGCATGACGTCCTCCCGTTTTTCCGTCGGGCGGCACGCTAGACCATTCGCCGCCAAAGTTGGACCGGGCTCAGCGCGACGAATGGTCTATCTTCAAGCAAGAGTCTTGAGCAGTCGGCCCGCCGACTGCTCAGGGCCGGAGTCGGGCGCGGTCAACCGCCCGCCGCGTCAACTTCAGGGCCGGATCGGCTTGATCGAGGCCAGCACCACCGCGGCGGCCACGTCACTCATCGTCCGCCTCGAGGTCGGCGATCAGGCGCTTCAGGCGGGCGACCTCCTCGGCCGACAGCGCCCGGTGCTGGGCGTAGTGGGCCACCAGCGGCGCGATCTGGCCGCCGAACAGCCGGTCCAGCAGGCCCTGGCTCTCGCCGGTGACGTAGTCCTCGCGGGTCACCAGGGTGCGGTAGAGCGCCCGGCCGCCCGACCGCGCCGAGATCAGCGCCTTCTTCTTCAGGAGCCGGTTGATCAGCGTCTTGACGGTGGCCTCGCCCCACGCGTTGGCCGGCCCCACCTTCGCGATGATCTCTTCCGCGGTGAGAGGCTCCTCGTTCCAGAGGGCCTCCATGATCTGGCTTTCGGCGCCGGAGATCCTGGACATCTTACCCCCGTAATCTCTCGCGGAGGCTACAGGTGTAAGACGGGGTGTCAAGCCACACCCGCTCATCCTCACACCCCGCTCATCCCCGCGGATGCGGGGATGAGCGGATTGTGGGCAGCGCGAGCGGGGAGGGTATCGGATCGTCTCCGTGAGCAGGTGGG
>NZ_JAHBYD010000002.1 GCF_019636135.1 Phenylobacterium sp. | reverse complement strand
CCCCACGCTGTCGAAGCTTCGCGCGCGTACGCGTGTGCGCGTGCGTGCGCCTGCGCGAGGTGGCCCCTGGCCCTTCAGGGTGCTAACAGGAACACCTACATAAGCCCCACGATTCGAACGGCGTTTCTCCCCCTTGACCGACGACAGCCTCCCTCCGCCTCCCGAGCACACGCCCGGGGGCATCGCCCCTATCGCCATCGAGGACGAGCTGAAGCGCTCGTACCTCGACTACGCCATGAGCGTGATCGTCAGCCGCGCGCTGCCCGACGTGCGCGACGGGCTGAAGCCGGTCCACCGCCGCATCCTGTTCTCGATGAGCGAGAACAACCACACGCCCGACCGCAGCTATGTGAAGTCGGCCCGCATCGTCGGCGACGTGATGGGCAAGTACCACCCGCACGGCGACGTCGCGATCTACGACACCCTGGTGCGCCTGGCGCAGCCGTTCTCGATGAGCCTGCTGCTGATCGACGGGCAGGGGAACTTCGGCTCGGTCGACAACGACCCCCCGGCGGCCATGCGCTACACCGAGAGCCGCATGACGCGGGCGGCCATGGCGATCCTGGCCGACCTCGACAAGGACACCGTCGACTTCAAGGACAACTACGACGGCTCCGAGCAGGAGCCGATCGTGCTCCCCTCGCGCATCCCCAACCTGCTGGTGAACGGCGCGGGCGGCATCGCCGTCGGCATGGCCACCAACATTCCGCCGCACAACCTGGGCGAAGTGGTCGACGCCTGCCTCGCCTATGTCGACAACCCGGAGATCGGGCTGGACGAGCTGCTCGACATCGTGCCCGGCCCCGACTTCCCGACCGGCGGCCAGATCATCGGCCGCACCGGCGCGCGCCAGGCCCTGATGACCGGCCGCGGCTCGGTGATCATGCGCGGCGAGCACCGGATCGAGGAGCTGCGCAAGGACCGCGAGGCGATCATCATCACCTCCATCCCCTACCAGCTCAACAAGTCGGCGCTGGTCGAGCGCATCGCCGAGCTGGTGCGCGAGAAGCGGGTCGAGGGCGTCACCGACCTGCGCGACGAGAGCGACCGCCACGGCATCCGCATCGTCATCGAGGTGAAGCGCGACGCCTCGCCCGACGTGATCCTGAACCAGCTCTACCGCTTCACGCCGCTGCAGACCTCGTTCGGGGTCAACATGCTGGCGCTGAACCGCGGCCGGCCCGAGCAGATGGGCCTGCGCGAGATGATCACCGCCTTCGTGGACTTCCGCGAAGAGGTCGTCGTCCGCCGCATCAAGTTCGAGCTGAACAAGGCCCGCGACCGCGGCCACGTGCTGGTCGGCCTCGCCATCGCGGTCGCCAACATCGACGAGTTCATCCACATCATCCGCTCGTCCAAGGACCCGACCGAGGCCCGCGAGCGGCTGGTCGCCAAGGCCTGGCCGACCGGCGACATGATGCCCCTGGTCGAGCTGATCGCCGACCCGCGCACCGTCATCGTCGAGGACGACCACATCCGCCTGACCGACGAGCAGGCCCGCGCCATCCTGGCCCTGACGCTGTCGCGCCTCACCGGCCTCGGCCGCGAGGAGATCTTCGCCGAGGCGGGGGACCTGTCCGGCGTCATCCGCGGCCACCTGGAGATCCTGGCGTCGCGCGAACGCGTCATGGCCATCGTCCGCGAGGAGCTGGTCGAGGTGCGCGAGCAGTTCGCCGTGCCGCGCCGCACCGAGATCGTCGAGGGCGACGCCGACGTCGAGGACGAGGACCTGATCGTCCGCGAGGACATGGTCATCACCGTGACCCACGGCGGCTACGTCAAGCGCACGCCGCTGGCGATCTACCGGACCCAGCACCGGGGCGGGAAGGGCCGCTCGGGCATGGCGACCAAGGACGAGGACGCCGTCACCCGCGTGTTCTCGGCCAACACCCACACGCCGATGCTGTTCTTCTCCTCGGGCGGCAAGGCGTTCCAGCTCAAGGTGTGGCGCCTGCCCGTCGGCACGCCCACCTCGCGCGGCAAGGCCTGGGTCAACCTGCTGCCGATCGAGCCCGGCGAGAGCATCACCTCGATCCTGCCGCTGCCCGAGGACGAGGCGACCTGGGGCCAGTTCGACGTGATGTTCGCCACCCGCTCGGGCGGGGTGCGGCGCAACAAGCTCAGCGACTTCATCGGCATCAAGCGCAACGGCAAGATCGCCATGAAGCTGGATGACGGCGACGCCATCATCGGCGTCGCGGTCTGTAACGCCGAGGTCAACGACGTGCTGCTGACCACCGCGCTCGGCCGCTGCATCCGCTTCAAGGTCGAGGACGTCCGGGTGTTCGCCGGCCGCGACTCCACCGGCGTGCGCGGCATCCGCCTCGCCGAGGGCGACAGCGTCATCTCCATGGCCATCCTGCGCGCCGTGGCCGCCACGCCCGAGGAACGGGCCGCCTACGTCCGGCACGCCCGCGCCATGGCCAAGGCCGCGCTGGGCGAGGGCGACGACGTCGAGGAGGCCGCCGCCCCGGACGACGAGGACGAAGCCGTCGCCGACGCGGCGCTCTCGCCCGAGCGGATCGCCGAGCTGGGCGCGGCCGAGGAGATCATCCTCACCGTCTCCACCGAGGGCTACGGCAAGCGCAGCTCGGCCTACGAGTTCCGCCGCACGGGCCGCGGCGGCCAGGGCCTGCAGGCCCAGGACCTCAGCAAGCGGGGCGGCAGGCTGGCCGCCTCGTTCCCGGTGGACGAAGGCGACCAGATCCTGCTGGTCACCGACCAGGGCCAGCTCATCCGCACCCCGGTCCGCCAGGTCCGCATGGTGGGCCGCAACACCTCGGGCGTGATCATCTTCCGCACCAGCGCCGACGAGCACGTGGTCTCGGTCGAACGCCTCGCCGACACCGGCGAGGACGACGAGGCGGGCGCCGAGGCCGGGCCCGAAGGCGGCGCGGACGAGGCGGGCGGCGGCGCGCCGGAAGCCGGCGGCGACGGGCCTGCGGCCGAATGAGGGTCACCCCGCGGAACGCAGATTCCCCCTTGCCAGATCGCTGCACTGCGGCGAAAGGGCGAAGGTCGAGTTGGGGGACCTGAAAGCGCATGACCCGCGTCGGTTTCTATCCGGGCACGTTCGATCCCATCCATAACGGCCACCTCGACATCATGGGGCGGGCCGCGAAGCTGGTGGACCGGCTCGTGATCGGCGTGGCGATCAATGCCGGCAAGGGCCCGCTGTTCTCGCTCGAGGAACGCGTCGCCATCGTCGAACAGGCGGTCGCGCCGCTGCGTGCGAAGACCGAGATCGTGGTGCAGCCCTACGAGGGCCTGACGATGCACTTCGCCCGCGAGCTGGGCGCCAGCGTCATCGTCCGGGGCCTGCGCGCCGTCGCCGACTTCGAGTTCGAGTTCCAGATGACCGCCATGAACCAGCAGCTCGACCGCGAGATCGAGACGGTCTTCTTCATGGCCGATCCGCGCCACCTGGCGATCGCCTCGAAGCTGGTCAAGGAAATCGCCCAGCTCGGCGGTGAGATCGACAAGTTCGTCAGCCCGGCCGTGAAGGATCGGTTGCTGGAGAAGGTGGGCCGGGCCTAGCCGTCGCCCCAATCGGCCGCTACGAGAACGCCATGAAGTTCGCGACCCTCGCTTCGGCCGCCGCGCTGGCGCTGGCCCTGGCCCTGCCCGCCACGGCCCAGAAGAAGCCCGCCGCGCCGCCTGCGCCGGCGAAGGCGGCCGGCCCCACGGCCGCCGACTGGCGCACGCCGAACCCCGACGACGTCGTCGTCATCGACACCAACAAGGGCCGGATCATCGTCGAGCTCGTGCCGGAGGTCGCGCCGCTGTTCACCGCCCGCGTCCGCGAGCTGGCCAGGGAGCACTTCTACGACGGTCACACCTTCTTCCGGGTGATCGAGGACTTCATGGACCAGACCGGCGACCCGGAGAACCGCGGCACCGGCGGCTCGACCAAGCCCGAGCTGAAGGCCGAGTTCCTGTTCCGCCGCGGCGCGGACCTGCCCTTCACGATGGCGCAGGACCAGAGCGTCGCCGAGGTGGGCTTCATCAAGTCCGTGCCGGTCTCGACCCAGTCGATGATGCTGGCCCCCATGACCCGCGACGGGAAGGTCAACGGCTACGTCCTCTATTGCCCCGGCGTGGCCGGCGCCGCCCGCGGCGAGGACGAGAACAGCGCCAACAGCCAGTTCTTCCTGATGCGCGCCGCCTTCCCGAAGCTGGAGCGCCGCTACACCGCCTTCGGCCGCGTGATCTCGGGCCAGGACGTGGTGACGGCGATCAAGGTCGGCGAGCCGGTGCCCGATCCGCAGGACCGCATGGAACGTGTGCGCATCCTGAGCGATATCCCCGAGAACGAACGGCCGAAGATCCGCGTGATCGATCCGGCCGGCGCCTGGTTCAAGGCCGAGATCGCGCGGGCCATCGCGGCCGGCGGCGCGAACTTCACGGCCTGTGACGTGAACATCCCAGTCGAGGTGAAATGATGGACGCCGAGAACACCCTGATCATGGAGCTGGAAGGCGGCCCCGTGACGATCAAGCTCCGCCCGGACCTGGCGCCGAAGCACGTCGAGCGCATCAAGGAGCTGGCGCGCGAGGGCTTCTACGACGGCGTGGTCTTCCACCGCGTCATCCCGGGCTTCATGGCCCAGGGCGGCGACCCGACCGGCTCGGGCATGGGCGGCTCGGACAAGCCGGACCTGCCGGCCGAGTTCTCCAGGCAGCCGCACGTGAAGGGCGCCTGCTCGATGGCGCGCACCGCCAACCCGAACTCGGCCAACAGCCAGTTCTTCATCTGCAACGCCGACGCCAAGTTCCTCGACGGCCAGTACACCGTCTGGGGCGAGGTGACCGACGGCATGGAGCACGTCGACGCGCTGCCGGTCGGCGAGCCGCCGCGCAGCCCCGGCAAGATCGTCTCGATGAAGGTGGCCGCCGACGCCGGCTGAGGCGGTCAGGGCGGCGCGACGGGCGCCAGGGTGACGACCAGCGGATAGTGGTCCGAGCCCACCCACGGCCCCCGCTCGACCTTCACCGTCGCCCAGCCGGGTCCGGCGTAGATGTGGTCGATCGGCGCGAAGGGCAGGGGCCAGGGCATGCCCAGCACCTCCGCGGGCCAGGTCGCCGCCGCGCGGTCGCGGCGGATGAGGCCGAGGCTGCGGTCGAGCCGTCGCATCTCGCGCGACCAGCCCGCGGCGTTGAAGTCGCCGGCCAGGATCATCCGCTCGCGCGGGAGCTGGCCCACCACCTCCTCCAGCCGCGCCAGTTCGGCGCCGACCGTGCGGTGTGTCGGCCAGCCCACGTGCGTGGTCAGCGCCTCGACGGGCCCCGAGGCGGTGGCGTAGGTGGCGTTGACGAAGGTGAGCGCGCCGGCCCGCCGCGCCGGGCGGTGCATCACCAGGTAGCGCTCCCGCGTGAAGATCATCTGCGCGCCGCCGGCGCCGGCGGTCTTCCACCCGGCCGCGCGCAGCGCGTCACGCAGGTCGGGGCGGGCCTCGGCGATCATGACGAAGTCCGGGCGCTGGGCGATCAGCCAGTCGGCGACCCGGCGCACGTCGGCGTTGGTCCGCAGCGCGTTGATCTGGATCACCTTGACCTGCCCCGCCGCATCCGGCGGCGCGGCGGGTCCGGTGTCGCGCCGCACCTCGGGCAGGATCAGCGCCGCGCTGGCGACGGCCGCCAGGAGCGCCGCGGCGGCCACGGGTCCGCGCCCCGCCAGGACCGCCCAGACGAGCCCCAGGAGGCCCACCACGCCGTAGACCGGCGCGAGGTGGGTCAGGACGTCGAACGACGGGACCATGCCGGCCAGGAGCCCGCCGCCCGCCGCGAGCGCCGCGGCGACGACGAGCCCGGCGATGACGACGTTCACCCCGCCGACGAACCCGCGCATCTCGCCCCCAAGCTTGACGTGAGGCGCCCCGCGTGGCCTTCACCTCGCCCTTCATGCAGCTTGCCGACTTCGATTTCCACCTGCCGGAGGACCGGATCGCGCTTCGCCCCGCGAACCCGCGGGATTCCGCGCGCCTGCTGCTGGTCGAACCGGCCCGGCCGCTGCGCGACCTCCACGTCCGCGACCTGCCGGGCCTGCTGCGCGCCGGCGACGTCCTGGTGGTCAACGACACCCGCGTGATCCCGGCCCGGCTCAAGGGCCATCGCGTGCGTGGCGAGAGCCGGATCGCGGTCGAGGCCACGCTGCACCGGCAGACGTCCGGCCACGTCTGGACCGCCTTCATGCGGCCCGGGAAGAAGCTCGCCGCGGGCGACCGCATCGTCTTCGGCGAGGCCGGCGATCGGGCGTGCCTTCTGGGCGCCCTCGACGCGACGGTGCGCGAGAAGGGCGAGGGCGGCGAGGTCACGCTCGCCTTCGACCTGGCGGGCCCCGACCTGATGGCCGCCATCGCCGAGCGCGGGATGATGCCGCTGCCGCCCTACATCGCCGCCAAGCGAGGCGAGGACGCGCAGGACCGCGCCGACTACCAGACCGTCTACGCCGACGAGGAGGGCTCGGTCGCCGCGCCCACTGCCGGCCTCCACTTCACGCCGGAACTGCTGGAGCGCCTCAAGGCGACTGGCGTCACCGTCGAACAGGTGACGCTGCACGTGGGCGCCGGCACCTTCCTGCCGGTGAAGACCGAGAACCTGGCCGAGCACCGCATGCATGCCGAGTGGGGCGAGGTGGACGCCGCGACCGCCGAGCGCCTGAACGCCGCCCGCGCCGCCGGCGGCCGGATCGTTTGCGTCGGCACGACCTCGCTTCGGCTGCTGGAGAGCGCGACCGGCGAGGACGGCGTGGTGCGGCCGTTCCAGGCGGAGACGGCGATCTTCATCACGCCCGGCTACCGGTTCCGCGCCGCGGACGGGCTGATGACCAACTTCCACCTGCCGAAGTCGACGCTGTTCATGCTGGTCTCGGCCTTCGCGGGCCTGGAGACGATGCGGGCGGCCTACGCCCACGCGGTCGAGACCGGCTATCGGTTCTACTCCTACGGCGACGCCAGCCTGCTCTGGAGGGCCGCCTGATGGCCGCGTTCCCCTTCACGATCGGCGCGACGGACGGCAAGGCCCGGGCCGGCGTGCTCGCGACGCCCCGCGGCGAGATCCGCACGCCCGCCTTCATGCCGGTGGGCACCGCGGGCACGGTGAAGGCGCTGACCGTCGAGCAGGTGGCCGCGACCGGCGCCGACATCCTGCTCGGCAACACCTACCACCTGATGCTGCGGCCGACGGCCGAGCGCGTGCGCCGCCTGGGCGGGCTGCACCGGTTCATGCGCTGGGAGAAGCCCATCCTGACGGACTCGGGCGGCTTCCAGGTCATGTCGCTCTCGAAGATATCCAAGGTCACCGAGGATGCCGTGACCTTCCAGAGCCACCTGGACGGCAGCCGCCACACGCTTTCGCCCGAGCGATCGATGGAGATCCAGGCCGACCTGCTGGGGGCGGACATCGTCATGCAACTGGACGAGCTGGTGGCGCTGCCGGCCACGCCCGGGAAGGCCGCCGAGGCCATGCGCCGCTCGGCCCGCTGGGGCGAGCGTTCGAAGGCGGCGTTCGGGACGCGCGATACGCAGGCGCTGTTCGGCATCCAGCAGGGCGGCGTCGACGAGGCGCTGCGCCGCGAAAGCGCGGAGCGGATGCTGGAGACGGGCTTCGACGGCTACGCCATCGGCGGCCTGGCGGTGGGGGAGGGGCACCAGGCCATGGTCGAAGTGCTCGACTTCGCGCCCGCGATGCTGCCGGCCGACCGGCCGCGCTACCTGATGGGCGTCGGCAAGCCCATCGACATCGTCGAGGCGGTGGCCCGGGGCGTGGACATGTTCGACTGCGTGCTGCCCACCCGCTCAGGCCGCCACGGCCAGGCCTGGACCTGGGACGGCCCCATCAACCTGAAGAACGCCCGCTTCGCCGAGGACGAGGCGCCGCTGGACGCCGCGAGCGAGGTCTCGGCCAGCCGGGACTACTCGAAGGCCTACCTGCACCACTTGGTGAAGGCGAACGAGATCCTGGGGCAGGTGCTGCTGTCCTGGCACAACCTGGCCTTCTTCCAGGCCCTGATGGCCGAGCTGCGGGCCGCTATTTCTGACGGGCGGATGGAGGCGTTTCGCCGGTCGTTTGCGGCTCGTCAGACGTCCGGGTCGGATATTTCGGCATAGGGATCCGGCGCTTGTCCTCGGCGGGCTCGGAGCCGGCGCGCTCATGGCTGGGGGTCGCGGGCGGATTGCAGCCCTTGGCCTCGCCCAGGCCCTTCAGGTAGGCGCGCCGCACGCTCCCGGCGACGTAGGCCGACTGCACCAGCCGGTCGTGCGCCTCGGCGCCCGAGACCTTGCGCACCACGCCGCGGAACGGGATGAGCGCGCTGGAGGCCACGTCGGCGGCGACGCCCAGCGCCTTGCCCCGGTTGACGATGTTCTCGTCGCCCACGGGCGTCAGGTCGACGTCGGGGCCCAGGACGTCGTCCAGCGGCTTCACCAGGGCGATGAGGTAGTTGCAGCCGTAGTTCCTGGGCGGGCGGGCGTAGGGGTCGGTCATCGCCGCCAGCAACACCTCCGGAATCTCGGTCTTCTGGACGCCCAGGTCGCGGAGCGGCGTGGTGGCCGCGCCTTCGACGCCGCTGCGCTTCACGTCGTCCGACGTCTTCATCCGCTCCTGCGGGACATACTCGGGCGGCGGCGGCTCGACGATCTTGGGCTTCGGCTTGGGCTTGGCCTTCGCCGGCGCCTTCGCCGCGGCGGTCTTCTTCGTCTGCGCGTCCGCGACCGGGGCGGCGAGCGCCCCGCCGAGCGCGGCGGCGACGATCAGCGTGAGAACGGTCCTGCGCATGGGGCCAACATGGCGCCGCGCCGGGCCGCTGTTAAGGCCGCAGCACCGTGCGCCCGCGGAAATGGTAGGCCGGCTGGGGGTCGAACCCAGGACCATTCGATTAAAAGTCGAATGCTCTACCACTGAGCTACCGGCCCTCGACGCGAGGGTCCGAAGTGGGACGCCCGGGCGAAGCGGCGCGGAACCTAGTGGTCTCCGCGCCAAAGTGAAAGTGCCCGCTCGCGAAAAAGCGCCGGGCGCGAAAAAGGGCCGGCGGGGTCGCCCCGGCCGGCCCTTCACGTCGTATCGGAGGGTGTGTCGGTCCTCTGACGGGCTTGCGCCCCTAGTTCTGTTGCGTCTCGGGCGCCGCGCCGTTCTTGGTCAGGTAGGCGTCGAGCGCCTGGCGGGCGACGGTCTTGCAGCCGCTGGTCTCGGCGGTGCGGACGATGTCGTCCAGGCTGACGAGGCTTTCCACCGCCGGGCAGATGCCGCCGCGACGCGCCCCGAAGGTGCGGCCTTCCGGCGGCGGTTGGACCAGCGAGCGGATGGCTTCGAAGCGGGCCGCGTCGGCGGCGGCGAGCTTCGCGCCGGGAATGGTGGCGCCCGCGGCGGCGCCGCGGACCGTGACCAGCTCGCCCGAAGCGCGCATGAGCGTGATCGACTTGCCGGCGCCGAGGGCCACCTTGGCGCCCGCGTCGAAGGCCTGGCCACGCTTGATGGCCGGGTCGCTCGAATTCACGACGATGTAGTCGCTGGCCACGGCAACGCCGCCGAAGGCGAGCGAGAAGGCCACTGCAATCACGAGTTTACGCATGGTATTCACCCCCGTACGACAGTCTGGATCGATGGTGCGCAGACCATTCGAGTACCACATCGAGGCCCTGAACGGTACATGAACCGGCTCCTTGCGTGACTTTGTACGCGGCGTTTAGTCGCGTAGACGCAAGAAGCCGAACTTCGCGAGCCACAGGATTCCCCTTTCGATGAAGGGACGGCGTTCGGGCGGAGTCTCAGCAAGGATCGCGCCAACGGTCAGCGGCCGCTCGGCCAGAACGGCGAGCAGGGTCACGGATTCATCCACGGTGGGCAGGCGCGCGGCCGGGTTGCGCACGTGCGGGCGCAGCAGACGGTCGGCGGCTTCGTCTTCGGAGAACGGGCGGGCGAGCGAGACTTCCGTGCGGGGCGACAGCGCCCCGCTGGGATAGGCGGCGAACATCTTGAAGGGATCGGGGCGGAAGGGATTGTCGGCGGGGGCCTGCTCCGGCGCGGCCGCGCGGCGGCGCGCGAGTTCGGCCCACAGCGCCTGGTACTGGCGGATCACGACGCGCCAGTCGAACACCTCGCGCGCCCGCCGCCGGCCCGCCGCGCCCATGCGGGCGCGCAGGTCCGGGTCGGCGAACAGCGCGCTCAGCGCGTCGGCCGCCTCGCCGACGTCGGGCGCGGTGAAGAGGGCGGTCGAGCCCGCATAGCTGTCGTAGTTCATCATCCGCTGGGCGTAGGCGTAGACGAGGTCCGAACCCAGGCCCGGCCGCGGCGCCAGCGTACGCACCCGGAAGCCGTCCACTCCGTGGCGCACGGTGTCCTTGTAGCCGTCCCAGTCGCTGACCACGCAGGGCAGGCCCGCCGCCATCGCCTCCAGCGGCGTCAGGCCGAAGGTCTCCTGGATGTTGTCGCTGAGGGACAGGAAGACGTCGGCGGCCGAGACGATCTCGTCGCGCGTGGTGGCCGAGGTGTCGCCCACGGACTTCAGGATCACGCCGTCGTCGGCGAGCGCGGCCGCTGCGGCCAGGAACGCCTCCTGGTCCTCCTCGCGCCGGGCGCCGCCGAAGAGGATGAAGTAGACGGGCCGCCCCAGGCGCCGCGCCGTCTCGGCCAGGGCCACGCCCATCGGGCCGGGATGCATCTTGGTGGTCAGGCTGAAGCGGCCGAGGTGCAGGGCCGCCGGCGCGTCCTCGGGGATGTCGAGGGCGGCCCGCCAGCGGCGGCGTGCATCGGGGTCGAGCCGGAAGTCGTCGGCATGGACGCCGAGCGGGATGGTCACCAGTTGCGCCGGCGGGATGCGCGTCGCGCCGAACCGCTCCTGGTAGTAGGCCGCGACGCCCTCCAGCAGCGACTCGACCGCCTTGCGGCCGGGGTCGGACGTACAGACCAGCGCGTCCCAGGGCTCCAGCGGGGCCGACAGCAGGCCCGCGATCTCGTCCATGATGTAGGTCTCGGCGATCGTGTGGGTGACGCCGGTGATCGAATAGGCGTGGCCCCCCAGGGCGCGCCGCGCCCAGGCCTCGTCCTTCATCTCGGGGCTGGGGATGTAGAGCGCGCCGGCGTCGGCCAGCAGCCCGCGCTCGGCCTTCGGGATCCAGGTGACCGGCTTGTCGACCGGCCCCAGCCGCTCCAGCAGGGCGTCGAGCTCGTCGCGCGACTGGTCGTGGACGTTCCAGAAGTGGAAGCGGTCGACCTGGGCGTGGGCGAGGAATCCGCGCAGGAATCCTTCGCCGGCCGAGTTGCGCCCCATCGGCCGCGCGATCGAGGCGTCGTAGGGCTCGGTGTTGAGCTGGATCGCGGCGTTGGCCATGCGAGCCTTCGGGGCGGCCGGCGCGACCGCCGCCTGCTAGTTCGCGGAGGCCGTGCGGGTCGACGACGCGGCCGCCGGCAGCGGCTTGGAGCCGTCGCCGACGATCGTGAAGGGCGCCCAGAAGTAGGGGTGCGAGAACTGATCGTTCTGCTGCAGCGCCCGCTGGGAGACCATCAGCGCCTCGGCCTTGCTGGGGGAGCCGGCCGAGAACATGCCGGTCATCAGCCGCACCGTCGCCACCGAGTCCACCGACCAGTGCGACACGATCAGGCTGCGCCCGCCGGCGTAGATGACCGCGCGCGTCAGGCCGCCAAGCGCCTCGCCGCCGCCCTGCAGGCCGGTGGTCGAGGAGTCGCCGCCGGCGCCGCCGGTGTCGCAGGCCGAAAGCACGACCAGATCGGCGTCGAGCTTCAGGTCGAGGATCTCGCTGGTGTCGAGCAGGCCGTCCGAGCCGTCCATGCCGACCGAGGTCATCAGCGCCGGCTCGGGCAGGCAGGCCGACGGCTGCGGCAGGAGGCCGTGCGTGGCGAAGTAGAGGACCTTGTAGTCCGCCAGGTCGGTGCGGGCCTTCACGGCGTTGTCGGTGAACGGCGCGCCGATGATGATGTCGTTGGGCGAGGCGCCGCCGACGCTGGCGGCCACCGCACGGACCTCGTCGGCCGTGTCGGGCAGGGGCGGCATCTGCAGCAGCGCCAGTCGCGTGCTCTCGCAGACGTTCGAGGCGTTGTCGCGGCTGGAGGTGCTGCGCAGGCTGACCGAGCGGCGGACCACCGAGGAATAGGCGTTCGGGTCGCTCTTCATCGGCGTCGTGGGGTCGGCGAAGGCCAGGAAGCTCTGCTTGGCCCGCGACGGCGCGAACGCCCGCGATTGCAGGAAGCTGGCGGCCGAGAGCACCAGGGCCGAGTCGGTCTTGGCGCCGAGCCAGGCGACCTTGCGGTAGTCGACGTCCTTGCCGGCGCCGGCCTGGGCCACCAGGGCGGCGGGGTCGGCGGTGACCATGGTGGCCACCGGCAGCGAGATCAGCGCGCCGTCGGGTTCGTAGATCAGGTGCCTGGCGGCGGCGACCTCGGTCGCGACCGGGCCGAACAACTGCTTGTAGAGGCCGTACGAGCGGGCCACGTCGAAGGGCGGCAGGCTCTCGTCGTCCTCGAACACCGAACGCAGGCGGCGCACGTCGGCGGCGATCGCGCCGCGGCTGGCGTCGATGGCGTAGGCCTTGGCGTCGGTCTTCGACACGAACATGCCGTAGCTCCTGGTGTTGAGCGTCAGCACCTTCACGTAGACCTCGTCGGGGCCCAGCGCCTTCTGCAGGTCGGCGAGGGTGGCGGTCGAGGAGACGAGCTGCGAGTAGCGGGGGTTGGCCGAGAGCAACTGGGCTTCGAGGCCGTCGGCCTGGGCCTGCAGGGTCTTCAGCCGGGTCTCGATGTCGGTCCGCTCGGCGCCGGCATACGCGTTGGCGGCCTGGAGCTGGGCGGCCTGGGCTTCTGCGGCGCGCAGCTCGCGGCGGGTGTCATCGAGCGCGCGGACGAGGCCGGTGGTGGCGCTGTCCCCCGAGGCGACGCGGGCGGCGAGCTTCGAGACCGTCTGGGCCGTGGCGTTCGAGACCACGCTCGCCGCCGCCGAGAAGAAGCGGGCCTTGTAGTCGCCCGCGTTGCCGGGATCGCTGCCGATCCGCTTGATCAGGAGATCGAAGTAGGGGGCCGCGTCGTCGGCCGAGGCGCCGAGCGCGCCGCGCTGGGCCTGGAACAGCTCGAAGGCGCGGGCGTAGGTGTCCAGCGCGGCGCCGTCCTGGTCGGCGGCGATCTGAGCGCGGCCGAGGTCCAGCAACAGGCCGCCCTCCGCGGCCGTGCCGGCATGGCGCAGGCGGATGGTGCGGACGGCGGCCTGGTACTTGGCGATGGCCGCGGCCGGCTGGCCCTGGTCCATGTCGATCTCGGCCAGGTCGGCCTCGATGCGGGCGTGGAGCCAGACGTTCAACGCGCCGTTGACCTCGGCGTTAGTCAGCAGGCGCTGGGCGCGCAGCAGCGCCTCGCGGCCGCCCGCGGCGTCGCCCTGGGCGGCGAGCGACGAGCCCGCCACCTCGAGCGCCTGGGCGTCCTGCACCACGAGGCGGTCCGAGAGCGACACCTTGGAGCCGCCCAGCACGTCGCGGCCGGCCGGCCGGCTGTTGAGCGCCGTGGAGAGATCGCCGCCGATGGCGACGGTCCCGTCGGCCGCCGCGGTGGCCTGCGGGCCGGTGGCGCCCAGGCCCTGCGAGGCGCGGACCTGCTCGCTGGCGCGGAGCGCGGCCTGCGCGGCCTGCGCCGCCTCGGCGAAGCGGCCGGCGTTGCGCAGGTGCAGCGCGCGGTAGACGCGGGCCTGCGACGACAGGAAGGGATCGTTGGCGGCGGCCACCTGCACGTCGGCGTCGCGGAACAGGCGGTCGGCTTCGGCGAAGCGGCCGTTGTTGGAGACGTTCAGCGCCAGGTTCAGCAGCGCCTCGCCCATCTCGGCCGGCGGCGCGCGGCGCGCCTCGGCGTCGGCGACGAGGGCCTGGAAGTCGGTCTCGGCCTGTTCGAAGCGCCACTCGTTGTTCTGGACGTAGGCGCGGGCGCGCAGGCGCGCCGGGTCGGCCGCGGCGGCGGCCTGGGAGCGGGCGAGGCCGCCGGTGGCCCCGCCGAAGTCGGCCGCGATCTCGGCGCTGGCGGCCGAGGTCTGCACGTCGTTCACGGCCGGGGCCTTCGCCGCGCCGGAGACGACCTTCAGGCCGGTCTCGAGGACGTCGGCGATCTGGGCCGGGCCTTCGGCGGTGAACGTGCCGCCGCCGCGCCGGGTGGTGTAGGCGAGGTAGGGCGCATTGCCCCGGGCGCTGCGGCAGGCGCGACGGTTCGCGGCGCCGAGGCCGGCGATGGTCTCGGTCTTCTGGTCGGAGCACTGGGCGCGGCCGGTCAGCGCGGTTTCCCACGGCGCGACGTCACCCTTCTCGAAGGTGTAGAGCCGCCCGAGGCTGCCCTCCCAGCCGCGGCAGCGGATGTTCCAGCCGCGGCGGCCCGGACCCTGCACGACCGGGTCGTCATAGTCGCGCACGGCGGTGCAGACGGCCCCGGAGGCGGCGCTCTGGCCCAGCGGGATCAGGTCGGCCCGGGTCTGCGCCCCCGCCGGGGCGGCCAGGATCAGCGCGCCCGAGAGCGCGAGGAGAAGACGCTTCACGATCATTTCTGCTGCCTGCGCTGGCGCCAGATCTCTTCGCTGCCGGCGCCGGTGGTGACCGGATCGGTGACGATTTCGTCGGTCGCCGGGGGCGCCACGCCCAGGACGACATTGGGAGCGGTCAGGCTCTCGGACGAGACCTGCGCCTCGCCGGCCTCTTCCGAAGTCTTCTTGTCGTTCGAGTTCGACGAATCGGCGCCGAAGATCGAACCCGTGCTGCCGAGCTGGTCGCGGGCCGCCAGGATGCCGGCGCTGAGCTGCGAGGTCACGACGTTGTCGCTGCTCGAACTGCCGCCGCCGCCGCCATTGCCCGACACGAAGGCCGGCGAGCAGTTCTGGGTGCCGACGTCGCAGCTGTTGAACCGGTAGTTGGCGTCGGCGGGCTTGCTGACCGGCGCGCCGTTGTTGTCGACGATGATGAAGCTGACGCCCGTACCGGCGTTCGTGCCGCCCACGACCTGGCCGTTGGCGCCGGAGAAGGCGCCCCACAGCTCGACCACCTTCGGCGGGTCGATGATGAGCGCCGGGTTCGACTGGCCGGTGAAGAAGACGCCGACCGCCTGGCCCAGGCCCAGCGACGCGGTGTTCTGCTGCACCACCTTGTTTTCGGCCGACACCTCGAGCTTGCCGGCGGAGACGAACACCTTGTTGACCTCGCCGCCCGTGGCCGCGACCCCCGCGGGCCGGCCGGCCGCGGTGTCGATGTCGCCGACGGCCGTGCCCTGGATCAGGGTGATGAACCGCTGCGAGCCCATCAGGATGTCGTTGCGGGCCGCCAGCCGCACCTCGGTGAAAGCGCGGATGTCGCTGTACTGGCCGCCGTTGAACGTGGCGGCGCCCAGCGCGCCCGAGATCAGGATCGAGTTCGGACGCCAGGCGAGGTCGGTCGCATCGCCGATGCGCAGGATGCCGCCGCTGGCCGTCGGCGTGACCGCGCCGGTCACCTGGGCGTTGTTGTTCGAGCCGACGAGGAACGCGACGTTCGGCGTGTTGGCCGGGTTGATCGACAGCGTCTGCAGGGTCAGATCGCCGCGCGCGCCGCCGGCCGTGGACCCGGCGAGGAAACGCAGGGCGCCCGCGATCCGGAGCTGGCCGAACTCGCTGTTGTCGAGGATCAGCGCGCCCGCGCCGCCCGCCGCGCCGCCGACCCTGAGCGCGCCGGTCTTCGACTCGATCTGGGCGTTGGCGGCGGTGACGAGGCCGGTGAGGTCCAGGTCGCCCGCCACGATGCGCAGCGTTCCGGTGGCCGTCAGCGCCGCGACATTGGCCGTGCCGGCCACGTCGAGGGTGAGGTCCCGGCCGGCGCTGAGCGGCGTCGAGGACGTGAAGTTTCCGAGCGAAGTGATGGAAAGATCGCGCGCAACCGGCGCGATCGCCGAACCCAGACTGAGCGTCGCACCCTGCAGGATCAGGTCGCGGCCCGTGCGGTAGCTGGTGGTGGTCACCGCGCCGTCGACGTTGGTGGCCCTGAGCGTCAGATCCTCGCTGGCGCTGACCGCGCCGGCGGTCACCGTGGCGCCGACCAACGACACCGACCCGGAGTCGGCGCGCACGTCGGCCACGCGCAACGCGCCCGCCGCCGTGATCGTCACGTTGCGCGTCGCCGTCAGCGCATTGGCCAGGGTGAAGTCGCCGGTGGTGGAGCCCACCGTCAGGTCGCGGCCGGCCGAGACGTTGTCGAGGCGAACGCTCGGCGCCCGCAGCGTCGCGTCGCGCGAGGCGATCACCGAGACCGCTCCGGGGGTCTCGCGCAGGACGTCGACCACGGCGTCGCGCCCGGCCCGCACGTCGACCCGTGTCGCGCCGGTGACGCCGCCCGTACCCAGGCCCAGCCTGGCGTCGAGGTCGATGGACTCGACCCGCACCACGCGGCCGTTGCCGGCCGTGTCGGGGTTGCCGACGAATTCGATCTGCACCGCGTCGGGCGCGGCGCCCGTCAGGGTCGCGTCGCCGAGCGAGGCGGTCCCGTGGTTTGCGATGACGTAGATGTCGTCGCCGGCGGTGGCCGCGCCCACGATCGCGTCGCCGCTGGTGGCCACGACGTAGACGTCGCCCGAGGAGGTGACCGTGCCCAGCTTCAGGCTCTGCGCCATGCCGAAGACGCGCGGGGCGGTGACGGTGTTGGCCTCGATCGCGCCGCCGCGGAGGTTCACGCTGCCGCCGGCGGTGACGGTGTCGACCTTGGCGTCGGCCAGGTCGAGCGTGACGTTCTGCTGCGCCGACAGGTTGATCACCCCCGCGACGGACGAGGTTCCGTCCCCGATCGTGATGTCGCGGCCCGAGGTGACCGTGAGCCGGGTCGGCGCCGAGATGGCGTCGATCCTCACGTCCTGCTTGCCGGTGATCACGCCCTCGCGCATCACGCCGACGCTCGCGAGCAGGACGTCGCCGTGGGTGGAGGTGGCGGTCAGCGCGCCGGTGGCGATCAGGCTGTTGGCCTTGACGTCGGGACCCGTGACCGTGACGTCGCGGCTGGCGACGATGCGGCCCAGCTCGATCGAGGCCGTGGCCTGGATCCTGGCGTCGCGGCCCACGTTGATCGCGGAGATGGCGGTCGGGTCGAACAGCGCCGAGACCAGCGCCCGATCCAGGACGACCGACTCGACGGCGTCGATGAAGCCGCCGAACCCGTTGCCGTTCCCATTGCCGTTTCCGTTCCCGTTCCCGTTGCCGTTTCCGTTCCCACCGCCGTTGTTGTTGTCGCAGTAGTCGTCGCATTCCGGCGGGGTGTTGTCGTCCGCGATGGTCGGCGGATCCCTGGTCTCCTCGGGCGGGCGGACCCAGGGGCGGCCGAAGATGCGGCCCACGTTGCGGATCTGCAGGTCGCGCGAGGCGATGGCCTTGTTCAGGTAGATGTCGGTGCTCGCCGCGCCGTCCAGCGTGGTCCCGGCGGCGCGGTTGGTGATGCCCGCCCCGCCCGAGAGGACGATGTCGCCGCCGTCGGCCTTGGCCGCCTGGGCCGTGACCATGCCTTCCAGGTTGATGACCGCGCTGCCGATCGCCGATTTGGAGACCGCCGCCAGGAACACCGAGTTGCCCCGCGTGTCGCCGCCCAGGTCGATGGCCACCTGGCTCTCGGCGCCGTCGCTGGCGTTGGGGACGATGAAGTCCACCAGGTCGAAGTCGCCGCCCGCGCCGGGCGCGAGCCGGATCTGGAAGTTCTTCGCCGACCCGTAGAGCACGCTGCCGTCGGTGGCGCTGACCAGCGCGTTGGCCCGGGTCTGGATCGTCGGACCCATCATGGCGACCATGCCGCCGTTCGCCGTCAGCCGGGCGTTCGACAGAACCATGATCCGCGAGTTCGGCAGCACGTCGCCGCCGGAGAACGAGAAGAGGGTGTTGGCGGGGTTCAGGAACTCGGCGGTGTTCGGCGTGCCGATGACGGCGAACAGGCTGCCGGCGTCGACCTGCGCGCCCCTGCCGAAGATGATGCTGTTCTGGGAGGAGAACCAGATGTTGCCGCCGTAGGCCGAGCCCACCTTGCCCTCGACCACGCCTTCGATCTTGGCGGGGGTGAGGCCTGTGACCTTGTTCAGGACGATCCAGCTCCTGTCGTCGAACTGGAAGCTGACGGTCTCCTGCGGGCTGACGTTGAAGGTGGTCCAGGAGAGCACCGTCCTGGAGGCGTTCAGCTTGACGTCGAGGCGGTCGGCGCCGGTCGTCAGCGTCGGATCGCCGCCGCCGGAGTTGACCTGGGGGATGCCGCCGACCGGGAGGGCGAAGGACGTGGTGGGGGTGAGCGCATGGACGCCGACGAGCGCGCCGCAGAGCGCCGTCCGCGCGAACAGGAGGCGGCGACGGGTCCGAGGCGACATGATGAGCGTCGGCATGCTTACTCTTTCCGCATCATAGCAGGCTCGCCGTGAGCTGGATCAGCACACGGTCGCTAGGACGCGTACCCCCCGTCCGGGTGGCGTCGAGTGGATGGGCGTAGGTTACTTCGAGGTTGGCGCGGCTGAACAGCCGGAAGACGACCCCCGCGCCGATCGACTTCAGGCTCCTGTCCTTCTGCACGCCCGACGCCGCGGCGTTGTTGTTGGCGACCCAGCCGGCGTCGAAGAAGGCATACGGAGCGGCCGCCACCTTGGGATGCAGTTGCAGCGGCCCGTAGCGCAATTCGGCCGCCGCGGAGATCCCCTTGTCGCCCAGCAGCGCCGCCGGATCGTAGCCGCGCCCGACCGTGAGGCCGCCCAGCGAGATCTGCTCGTAGGGCATCAACTGGCTGTCGGCGTACTGCGCCTGCATGCGGACCTGGCCGGTCAGCCGGTCGGTCAGCGCGATGTCGCCGCCGCCCTGGGCGCGCACCACCCAGGCCTCGGGCTTGCCGAACGCGCGGGTCAGCAGCGGATCGCCGGCGTCGCTGGCGCCGAACACGTCGAGGCCCTTGCGCAGGCTGACCGCGCCGCTGGTCAGCACCGGGCGGCCGCCGATCTCGGTGCGGTAGTCGCCGTCCAGGCGGGCGTAGAGGACGCGCAGCTTGTCGTGGCTGAGCAGGGTCGCGCCGGACGGGCGGGTCTTCTGGTCGATGATGTCGAAGCCGCCGGCGACGTTCAGGTTCTGGCTGCGCGAGCGGATGATCGGGTAGGCCGCCTCGAGGTTGCCGACCACCGACTTGCTCTTGAGGTCCAGCGGCTTGAGGAAATCGCCCGGCCGGCTCTCGCCGTAGGTGAACGAACCGCGCCCCACCAGGCCCTCGCCGCCGAAGCGGGCCGTCTCGGCGATCTGCACCAGCCACTGCTCGTTCGAATCGAGCGTGTGGAAGGCCGTGAGCGCGGTGGACTCGCCGTATTCCGTGTAGCCGGCGAACTCGCCGCGCACGAGGCCGCCCCAGCGGCCCACCTGCCTGGAGCCGGTGTTCTGCACATTGGCGAAGACGTCGGGGCCTTCCTTGGAGACCGTGATGTCGATGTCGACCGCGCCGCGCTCGGCGCTGGTCGAGGGCCGCACCGCCGCCCGGGCCCGGATGCCCGGAACGTCCGAGGCCAGCAGCAGGTAGCGCTGGGCCTTGGCCATGTCGAACGGCTTCATGCCGCGCAGCTTCTCGGCGTAGCGCTCTACGGCGGCCTGCGCCGGACCCACGTCGCCGCGGACGCGGACGTTGACCACGTGCGCCTCGATCACCTCCAGCACCAGCGCGCCGCCGGCGATCCGCTGCTCCGGAATCTCCACCCGCGCGAGCACGCCCGAGTCGAAGACGATGCGGGCGGCGCGGTCGCGGATCTGGCAGATCACGGCGACGGACTGCGGCTTGCCCAGGACATCGGCGTAGGCCGAACGCAGCCGGTCGGGGCCGACGGCGGTCGCGCCCTGGAACGTCACCGAATTCAGCGTCACCTGGACGTCGGAGCCTTCGAGCGGGCAGGGGCCGGGCGGTTCAGGCGTGAATGCGCCGCTCGAACGGCGCGGCGGCGGGCGCGTGATCCGGCTGGACGGGTTCACTTCCGCAGCGCTGGTGCCCGGAACGCCCGCCTGAGACGCAGGCGCCGGCTGCGCCCAGGTCAGACCGGTCGGCGAAAGCGCCGTGGTCGCCATGGCGAGCAGGCACCAGCGCGCCTTGCGGCCCATACGCTGCGCCCGATGGCGAAGCCGCTCCATGCCTTACCCCCAACCACCCGACACCCGTCCGTCTTACAGTTCGCGAAACACGTTGTTAAGCGGAGACTCTCGGCAGGCGAACCCTCGAAAAGGGGGGGCAGGGCGCGCTCAGAGACTAGGCGCCGCCATATGGATTTGGTCCCATTGTGGCGTATTCGGGCTACCGAAGCTGAGCCGAGCCCGCTAAGACTCGGCCGTCAGTGGCGCCCGGGGGAGGGACGATGGGGGGAGCACGAGCGTCGCGAGTCGTAGGCGCGCTTTGCGTCGCCGCAGCCGCCGTCGTCGGGGCGTTCTTGGTCGTGAGCGGTCCCGCCGCCACGGCCGCCACGGAATCTGCGCCGATGAAGGGCGTACATGAGGGCGTCGCCTCATGCGCCGGCTCCAGTTGCCACAGCCGCCAGGTCGATTCGGGCGTCAACGTCCGCCAGAACGAGATCATCACCTGGCAGAGCCCCTCCAGCGCCGCGGGCGCCCACAGCCGCGCCTGGCGCGTGCTGACCGAGCCCCGCGCCCAGGCGATCGCGCGCAAGATGGGCATCGGCCCGGCGCAGAACGCCAAGGAATGCCTGGGCTGCCACGCCGACCCGGGCGTCATGCGCGGCGGCAAGTTCCAGATCAGCGACGGCGTCGGCTGTGAATCCTGCCACGGCGGCGCCTCCGGCTGGCTCGCCAGCCACCGCGCGGTCGGCGGCACGCATGCGGCCAACGTCGCCAACGGCATGCGCGCGCTGGAGAACCCGAAGGTCCGCGCCGGCGTCTGCCTGGACTGCCACTTCGGCAGCTCGCGGCCGGGCCAGTTCGTCACCCACCAGATCATGGCCGCGGGCCACCCGCGCGTCGCCTTCGAGCTCGACCTCTTCTCGAGCATGATCAACCACTGGGACGTCGACGCCGACTACGTGCAGCGGAAGGGCTATGCGGGCGGCGTGAAGACCTGGGCCGTGGGCCAGGCCATGGCGCTGGACCGCGCGCTGTCGCTGTACGGCGAGGGCGGCCGCAGCGGCGGGGCCTTCCCCGAGCTCTACTTCTTCGACTGCCATAGCTGCCACCGCGAGATCTCGGACGATCCCAAGGCGCGGCCGAAGTGGGAGGCGAACCCCGGCCGCCCGATCCCGTCGGGCCAGCCGCCGTTCAACGACGAGAACATGATCATGCTGCAGGCCGCCGCGCGGGTGACCTCGCCGGCGCTGGCCCAGCGGCTCGAGGCCGACTCGCGCGCCTTCCACGCCGCCCTGGCCCGCGACCGCGCCGAGTCCCAGCGCGCCGCCGTGAAGCTGGCCGGCACCGCCCGCACGCTCGCCGACGCGTTCGCCGCCCGCGGCTTCACCCGCTCGGATACGCTGGCGATCCTGGACTCGGTGCTCTCGACCGAGCTGTCGCGGCGCTACACCGACTACTCGGGCAGCGCCCAGGCGGTGATGGCGGCCGACACCCTGCTGAACGCGCTGGTGGCGTCGGGTCAGGTGGATCGCGGCGCGGCGGCCCGCGTGCGGCCGCAGCTCGACCGCGCCTACGCCCAGGTGCGCGATCCCAACAGCTACAGCCCGGACA
The DNA here is from genome assembly GCF_019636135.1 of Phenylobacterium sp. Lineage (GTDB taxonomy): Bacteria > Pseudomonadota > Alphaproteobacteria > Caulobacterales > Caulobacteraceae > Phenylobacterium. The sequence goes on along the minus strand of NZ_JAHBYD010000002.1, from coordinate 247,137 downwards.
CGTTCCGGAACGCCCTGACCCAGGTCGCCCAGGCGGCGAGGTCCCTCAGATGAGATCGGTAACGCGCTGGGCCGTGTCATTGGCCGCTTTGGCGCTCGCGTCCTGCGGCGGCGGCGGAGGAGGGGGAGGCGGCGGAAGCGGCGGAACGACCACCACGCCGCCGACGCCCGGCACGCCGAGCCCGACGCCCGCGGGCGTCTACACGCTTCCTGCTGCCGTGGCGCTCACGACAGCCGACGTCCAGCAGGTCATCGCCCAGGCGGTGGCCGAGGCGCGTGCGCGCAACCTGCCGGTGGTGATCGCGGTCACCGACCGGGTCGGCAACGTGCTGGCCGTCTATTCCATGGCCGGCGCCCGGGCGACGACGGTGACCCGCGCGGGTCCGACCGGCGTCAACACCGACGCCCAGGGGCTGACGGTGCCGGCGGCGGGCGCCGCCATCGCCAAGGCCATCACCGGCGCCTACCTGTCGTCGTCGGGCGGCAACTCGTTCTCGACCCGCACGGCCAGCCAGATCGTGCAGGAGCACTTCCCGCCCGCGCCGTCCACCGCCGGGCTCGAAGGCGGCCCGCTGTTCGGCGTGCAGTTCTCGTCGCTGCCGTGTTCCGACGTCACGACCCGCACCGCGAGCACCACGGTCGGGCCGCGCCGTACGCCGCTGGGCCTCTCGGCCGATCCGGGCGGCTTCCCCCTCTACAAGAACGGCACGCTGGTCGGCGGCGTCGGGGTCGTCGGCGACAACGACTACGGCTTCGACAGGAACATCCTCGACGTCGACGCCGACGACGAGGAGAACATCGCCTACGCCGCGACGGTGGGCTTCGACGCGCCCATCGACCAGCGCGCCGACCGGATCACGGTCGACGGAACGGCGCTCCGCTACTCCGACGCCTCGACGGGCACGCTGCGCACCACGCCCTCCAGCGCGCCGGCGTTTTCGACGCTCGGCGCCGCGGCCGGCGCGTTCACCCCGGTGACCGGCTACTACTCCGGAGCCGGCGCGCTCGCGGGTCAGGTCTACGGCGCCGAGGCGTCGGGACTGCGCCTCGCGACCGCCGCCGAGTTCTCCATCGCCGGCGCCATGGTGCTGTCGGACGGGGCCGGCGCCAACCGCTTCCCGATCCGTGGCGGCACCGACGCCGCCGACGGCCTGACGCCGCTCAGCGCCGCCGAGGTCCGCGCGGTCCTGGAAGAAGCCTTCACGATCATGAGCCGCGCCCGCGGCCAGATCCGCCGCCCGCTCGACAGCCGCGCAGAGGTCTCGATGACGGTCGTGGACAGCCGTGGCCAGATCCTCGGCATCGTCCGCGCGCCCGACGCGCCGGTGTTCGGCATCGACGTGTCGGCGCAGAAGGCCCGCACCGTGGCCCTGCTGTCGGGCCAGCGCGCGGCGGCCGAGCTGCTGGGCGACCCCAGCGCCGACGTGCGGGGCTTCGTCCAGAAAACGCGGGATTTCTTCGGCGACGCCACCGCCCTGACGGGCAGGAACGCCCTGGCCGCCAAGTCGATCGGCAACCTGGCGCGGCCCTATTTCCCGGACGGCGAGGTCGGCCGGCCGAACGGCCCGCTGTCGCGCCCGATCGCGCTCTGGAGCCCGTTGTCCACCGGCCTGCAGTCGGCGCTGGTGTTCGGAAACCTCGGCCAGCACCTGGGCTTCGTCAGCGGCGGCCTGGCGACGGACACGCCCGCGCGCTGCACGTCGCTGCCCGACGTGGCGCCCGGGCAGAACCCGTTGCAGAACGGCCTGCAGATCTTTTCCGGCGCGGTGCCGATCTATCGGGGCAGCCAACTGGTGGGCGCGATCGGCGTCTCGGGCGACGGCATCGACCAGGACGACATGATCTCGTTCCTGGGCGCGCACAACGGCGGAGCCCGCCTCGGCGGCGCCATCGGTAACGCTCCGGTAGCGATTCGGTCCGACACCCTGCTCGTCGGACCTACCCAGACACGCCTGCGCTACGTCGGCTGTCCGTTCGCGCCTTTCCTCGACACGAACGAACAGAACGTGTGCCAGGGGAAGTAAAGGCATGCGGAAAGCCTCGCTCCTCGCGTTCGTCGCCTTCGCCGCCCTCGCCGGGCGGGCCGAGGCCGCGACGGGCGATGGCCTGACGATCGACGACATCCTGGCCGCCTGTGGCCTGGCCGGCGCGCCGGCCGCGGCCGTGCTGGCCGCCGTCGACTCCTCGGCTCAGGAGCCGGCGCCTCAGCCTCCGGCCGAGGCCGCCCCGCCGCCGGACTCCGAGCCGGCCCCGGCCGACGCCGCGCCGCTGGAAGGCCGCCGCCCGCCGGGCCGGATCCAGACCTACGAGCCGGAGATCCAGCAGACCAACCCGGGCGCGGTGCGGGCGCCGCCGCCGGAAGCCTTCCCGCACGACGAAGTGCCGGTCCCGGATCGCTGGCGCCTGGCCGGCGGTCTCGGCGTGTCCAAGCCGCGCTGGTACGACCCCTACAACCAGAACTTCTGGAAGGGCGACATCCCGATCAAGGGCACGGAGGACCTGTTCCTCGCCCTGACCGGCATCTCGGACACCGTCGTCGAGCCGCGGACCTTCCCGATCCCCGTGGGCGTGCAGACCACCGAGCGGCCCGGCAGCCTGGACGTCTTCGGGCGGTCGACCAGCCTGGTGCTGGCGCAGACGTTCATCGTGGGCGCCTCGCTGATCAAGGGCTCCACCGCCTACAAGCCGCCCGAATACGAGCTGCGCGTCGCCCTGGCCTTCCAGGACAACTACGTCAACGTGCCCGAGAAGCGCGTCCTCTACGTCGAGCCCAGCCGGAAGTCGCACCGGAACGACGCCTTCATCGGGGTCCAGGAGCTGTTCCTGGACTACCACCTGCGCAACGTCTCCGACCGCTACGACTTCGACAGCGTGCGCGTCGGCATCCAGCCGTTCTCCAGCGACTTCCGCGGCTTCCTGTTCCAGGACAACCAGCTCGGCGTCCGCCTGTTCGGCAACCGCGACAACAACCGCTTCCAGTACAACCTCGCCGCCTTCTGGCGCATCGAGAAGGACACCAACTCGGGCCTGAACGACGTCACCCAGCGCCTCCGCGACGACTGGGTGTTCGTGGGCAACCTCTACCGCCAGGACCTGCCCGTGCCGGGCCTCACCTCGCAGGTGACGGTGATCCACAACCGCAATCGCGAGGGCGACGAGATCTACGTCGACAAGAACGGCTTCCCGCAGCGCCCCGCGCTCCTGGGCACGCTGCGCGGCCGCGACTACGACGTGACCTACCTGGGCTACAACGCCGACGGCCACTGGGGCCGCTACAACATCACCGCCTCGGCCTATTACGCCTTCGGCGAGGACCGGAACTCGATCTTCACCGACCGCAAGGCCAAGATCCGCAGCTACTTCCTGGCCGCGGAGCCCTCGATCGACTTCGACTGGATCCGGGTGCGCGGCTCGCTGCTCTACGCCTCGGGCGACAAGAACCCCTACGACAACACCGAGCGCGGCTTCGACTCGATCTTCGAGAACCCGCAGTTCGCCGGCTCCGACACCAGCTACTGGATCCGCCAGACCATCCCGTTCGCCGGGGGCGGCCGGCTCATCGGCGTCAACGCGCGCAACGGCGTGCTGAACTCGCTGCGGCCGTCGAAGGAAGAGGGCCAGTCCAACTTCAACAACCCCGGCACCACGCTCGTCGGCGGCGGCGCCGACTTCGACGTCATGCCGCAACTGCGGCTGTCGGTGAACGTGAACCACCTGGGCTTCGTCGACACCGCGGTCGTCCGGAACCTGCGCCAGGAAGGCTCGATCCCGAAGTCGCTGGGGTGGGACGCATCGGTGTCGGCGATCTACCGGCCGATGGTGACGCAGAACATCATCTTCCGCGCCTCGGGCGCGGTCTTCGACGCCGGCGCCGGCTTCAAGGACCTGTTCGCCAACCGGGGCCGACACGACCAATACTATTCGGTGCTACTGAACGCGATTCTCACCTTCTAGGGGCAAGATGCTGAAATTCGGGCGGAAATGGCTGAGACTGGGGGCGCTGGCGGCGCTGACCGTGCTCGCGCCCATCTCGCTCAAGGCCAGCGAGGCGGAAAAGCCGGTCAAGCGCAGCTACGTGATGGCCGCCCCCGCCAAGCTCGGCATGTCGGACGAAGAGGTCGACGCCGCCAGCAAGGGCTGCGTCTCGTGCCACACCGACAGCGACGCCAAGTCGATGCACGTCTCGGAAGCCGTGAAGCTGGGCTGCACGTCCTGCCACGGCGGCGACCCGAACGTCATCGCGCCCGCCGGCCTGGCGATGACCTCGCCCGAGTACGTGCGCCTGCGCGACAAGGGCCACGTGCTGCCGAAGTACCCGAAGACCTGGCATTGGCCGAGCTCGGCCAACCCGAAGCAGAGCTACACGCTCCTGAACAAGGAGAGCCCCGAGTACATCCGCTTCGTGAACCCATCGGACTACCGCGTGGCCCGGCTGGCCTGCGGCGCCTGCCACATGGAGCTGATCGAGAAGGCCGAGCGCTCGCTGATGGCGACGGGCGCGATGTTCTTCGGCGGCGCGTCCTACAACAACGGCATCCTGCCCTATAAGAACTACGTCCTCGGCGAGGCCTACACGGCCCATGGCGAGCCCGCGAAGGTGCTGTCGCCCGGCAATCCGCCCGGCACGGTGACGCCCGAGCAGGCCCGGCGCGGCGCGATCGCCGCGCTCTATCCGGCCCCGACCTGGCACGTGACGCCGCCCGGCGACATCTTCCGCGTGTTCGAGCGCGGCGGCCGCAACATCAACACCCAGTTCGCCGAAGTGGGCCTGCCCAACGCCAACGGCGCGCTGCAGCGCCTGGAGGAGCCGGGCCGGCCCGACCTGAAGCAGTCGAACCGCGGCCCGGGCACGGGCCTGCGCGTGGCGATCCCGCTGCTGAACATCCACAAGACGCGCCTGAACGACCCCTTCACCTGGTTCCTGGGCACCAACGACCAGCCGGGCGACTACCGCTCCTCGGGCTGCGCGTCCTGCCACGTGGTCTATGCGAACAACCGCCAGCACCAGGCCAGCCTGACGTGGGCGAAGTACGGCCGCGACGGCATGTCGGCCCAGGTCGACCCCACGATCCCGAAGGACCAGCCGGGCCACCCGATCAAGCACTATTTCACCCGGGCGATCCCGACGGCCCAGTGCATGAACTGCCACATGCACCAGCCGAACATGTTCATGAACACCTACCTCGGCTACACGATGTGGGACTACGAGGCCGACGCGCCCTTCATGTGGCCCGAGCGGCAGAAGTACCCGACGACCGAGGAGATCCGGCGCGTCCTGGACCGCAACCCCGAGGGCGCCGCGCCCCGCGGCCTGTGGGCCGACCTCGACTTCCTGCGCAACGTCTTCGACCTGAACGCGAAGCTGAAGGACACCCAGTTCGCCGACTACCACGGCCACGGCTGGAACTTCCGCGGCATCTTCAAGCGCGACCGCGAGGGCAACCTGCTGGACGCCGAAGGCAGGATCGTCGCCAACGACGATCCCGAGAAGTGGCGCAGGAAGGGCGAGCCCGAGTTCCCCGAGGTGGGCAAGCAGGCCGGAAAGGCCGTCCACATGATGGACATCCACGCAGAGAAGGGCATGCAGTGCGCCGACTGCCACTTCGCCCAGGACAGCCATGGCTCGGGCCTGATCATGGGCGAGGTCGCCAACTCCGTCGAGATCCGCTGCAAGGACTGCCACGGCACCGCCGACGCCTATCCGACGCTGCGCACCTCCGGCCCTGCGGCCGACGTGAAGGGCAATGACCTGACCCTGCTGCGCAACCCCGACGGCCAGCGCCGCTTCGAGTGGGTCGAGCAGGACGGCCGCCGCGTGCTGGTCCAGCGCTCGCTGCTGGATCCCAAGCTGGAGTGGCGGATTCACCTGACCAAGGACTCGGTCGACCGCTCCAGCCCCGACTTCAACGCCAGGTCGGCGCGCGCCAAGCTGATGAGCCGGATCAGCCAGGACGGCCGGCCCTTCGCCTGGGGCCCCGGCGTCGCCGCCGGCGAGCGCGCCCACAAGGACGAGGAGATGGAGTGCTTCACCTGCCACTCGTCGTGGACGACGGCGTGCGCGGGCTGCCACCTGCCGATCGAGGCCAACTGGAAGGCGAAGAGCCACAAGTACGAAGGCGAGGAGACGCGGAACTACGCGACCTACAACCCGCAGGTGGCGCGGGACGACATGTACCAGCTCGGCGTCCACTCGACGGTGAAGGGCAACACCATCGCCCCGGTCCGCTCGTCCTCGGCGCTCGTCCTGTCGTCGACCAACGTGAACCGGGAGCGGATCTACAACCAGCAGCCGCCGATCGCCGCCTCGGGCTACTCCAGCCAGGCCTTCGCGCCGCACTTCCCGCACACGGTGCGCAAGACCGAGACGAAGACCTGCTCGGACTGCCACGTCAGCGCGGCGAACGACAACAACGCCATCATGGCCCAGTTGCTGCTGCTGGGGACCAACTACGTGAACTTCGTGGGCCAGAACGCCTGGGTGGGCCTGGACGGCGCCATCGAGGCGGTCCGCGTCACCGAGTGGAGCGAACCGCAGGCCGTCTTCGGCTCGTACCTGCAGCGGTACGCCTATCCCGACTACTACAAGGACCACGTCGAAACGAACGGCCGCGAGATCAAGGACCGCGTCCGCGGCGGCCCGTTCCCGAACGGCGTGACCGGCCACCAGGAGGAAGAGTCGGCCGAGTGGATCCGCAAGGTCAGCCACAAGTCCGGCGGCGCGGCCCGCTGCCTGCAGCTCCGCGGCGAGTACATGTTCGTGGCCGAAGGGAAGGGCGGCTTCCGCGCCTACGACGTGGCCTCCATCGCCAACAAGAGCGTCTCGCAGCCGATCATCACCGCGCCGTTCTCGGCCGTGGGTCACGACACGCGGGTCGCCTCGAAGAACGCCACCTGCATGGCGCTGCCGACGAACCAGAACATCGCGCCGCTCCGCAACGAGCACATGCAGCAGGTGAAGGTGAAGGACGCCGTCACCGGCCAGGACACGACGCTGCTGGACGCGAACCAGGAGCAGAAGTTCCACCCGATCTACTCGTACGCGGTGATCACCGACTCCGAGGAAGGCCTGATCCTGGTCAACGTGAACACGCTGGCCGACGGCGATCCGCGCAACAACAAGCTGAAGCGCGCGGTCACCTGGAACGAGGGTGGCGTGCTCAAGGGCGCGCGCCACGTCACGCTGGGCGGCAGCATCGCCTACATCGCCGCCGACGCCGGCCTCGTGGTGGTCGACCTGACCGACCCGCTGAAGCCGCGCCACGTGGCGACCGTGGCGCTGCCCGACGTCCGCGCCTCGGCGCTGCAGTTCCGCTACCTCTGGGTCACCACCCAGCGGGGCCTGGAAGTGCTGGACGTCACCCGGCTCGACCAGCCCCGGCTGGTGGAGGGCGCGACCATCCCGCTGGTGGATGCGCGGCGCGTCTACGTGGCCCGCACCTACGCCTACGTGGCGGCCAAGAAGGACGGCCTGGTCATCGTCGATGTGACCAACCCCGAGCGGCCGCGCACCTATCGGAAGTTCGACGCCGGCGGTCAGCTCAACGACGCCGAGGACGTGATCGTGGGCTCCACCAACGCCTCGCTCTTCGCCTACGTCGCCGACGGGCGCAACGGCCTGAAGGTGCTTCAGCTCACCAGCCCGTCCAGCCAGCCCAACTTCTACGGCTTCTCGCCGAAGCCGATGCCCGAGCTCATCGCCTGGGCGAAGACGGACGGCGCGGCGCTGGCGCTCTCCAAGGGCCTGGACCGCGACCGCGCGGTGGACGAGACGGGCGGGCAGATGGCGATCTTCGGGCGCCTCGGCTCGCGGCCGTTCAACCGGGCCGAGATGGAGCGCTTCTTCACCGACCGCTGGGGCCGGCCCTACCGCGTCACCGACGAGCCCGACATGACCGCCTGGCTCGGCGTGCCCGTGAACCGAGCCAACGCCGACCGCTAGTTGGAGCGCGTTCCGGGAAGTGGGATCGCAACCCGCTCCAGGGTCTGACTCAATGGAGTTGGCCCGAAACACCATCGTCATCCCGGCCGGAGGGCCGTATTCGGCTCTCCGCTGCGCTGCGGCCGGGATGACGGTCTATATCATTGAATTAATGCTGCTTTATCGCATCTTCAATTGAGCGCGGACCCTTGGGTCGGGCGCTCGTCGCGCCTTGCTGGGTCCGATCGCCTCAGTTGGTGGTTCGCACGGGTACGCCGTTGATCTCGACGTCGAACTCGCGCGCGGTGGGCCAGCGGGGCGCCGCGAGCGTGTCGCTCCAGGCCTTCCACTCGCGGTTCAGACGGGCGACGATCTCGGGGTTCTGCGGCGCGAGGTCATGCTTCTCGGCGCGATCCTTCGCGAGGTCGAACAGCATCGTCACCGTCTCGCCCTTGGGACTGGCGTTGACGATCAGCTTCCAGTCGCCGTCGCGGATCGCGTACGAGGGCAGCGAGCGCCAGTACAGACGGTCGTGCGGCGCGCCCTTCGCCTTGCCCTGGAGGTAGGGCAGCAGATCGCGGCCGTCGGTCGGTTGCCTGTCGTCGCCCTTCGCGCCCGCGGCGGCGGCCACGGTGGGGAAGATGTCCAGGCTGCTGACGACGCCGTCGTATGTGCGGCCGCCTTTCACCTTGGCGGGCCACGACATCATGTACGGCACGCGCACGCCGCCCTCGGTCAGGTAGCGCTTCCAGGCGTTCAGCGGGTCGTTCGAGCAGACCTGCTTCACGTAGTCGGGGCAGCCGTTGTCGCTGATGAAGACGACGATGGTGTTGTCGGTCAGGCCGTTCTTCGCCAGGCGCTCGCGGATCTGGCCGACGCCGATGTCGAGTTCGTTGATCACGGTCCGGTAGAGCCGCATTTCCGGATCCTCGATCGCGGCCAGCTTGGCGAGCTGCGCCTTCGTCGCCTGCAGCGGGACGTGCGGCGCCGTGTAGGTCATCATCAGGAAGAAGGGCCGGTCCTTGTTCTTGTCGATGAAGCTGAGCGCGTGGTCGGTGAAGGCTGTCGTCGCATAGTCCTGCAGGTCGACCGGCTGACCGGCCTCCTGGAAGCTCGACGACTCGTTGCGCTGATACTGCCCGGGGGCCTGATCGGCGGGCGGGCTCGAGACCACATCCGGGCGGTCGGCGGCGATGTACGGCGTCTGGCCGCCTGAGACACCGAAGAACTCGTCGAAGCCCATCTTCAGCGGGTGACGCTCGGGCGCCATGCCCAGGTGCCACTTGCCGTAGAGGGCGGTCCGGTAGCCGGCGTCGTGCAGGCTCCGCGCCAGGGTCGGCTGGCCCGGGTCGATGCCGTCCCTCCTGTTGTTGAGCGGCGTATACAACTGGTACTCGTGCCCGAAGCGCTGCTGGTATCGCCCGGTCAGCATCCCCGCCCGGGACGGGCTGCACAGCGCGGCTGTCACGTAGCCCTGGGTGAAGCGGACCCCGTCCTTCGCGAGGCGGTCGATGTTGGGTGTCGGGTACTTGGAGCCGTACGACGACAGGTCGTTGTAGCCGAGGTCGTCAGCCACGATGACGACGACGTTGGGCCGCGCCGACGGCGCGGCGGCCTGCGCCGGCGCGGACATGACGCTCAGCGCGCCGAGTGTGGCGGCGGCGGCCATCGAGGCCCGGGAGGTCGGGCGGGAACAGGATCGCATCTGGAACTCCTGGCGAAGCGACGCGCCAAGTCGGCGCTCAGGTGGCGAGCGAAAGCGCCCGAAAGAAGCTGGAGCGGGCTCCACCCGCTCCAGCGAGGACCCTGGGCGGGGAGGAAGCAGCCCAGATGGCGACGCGTCGCGCCCCGGGGACGGTGACCGGTCTCCCCAGGACCCACGACGCATGCCAGTCAGTTTGTCCCGCCGCGCGACCGGCTACAAATGCCTCCGAGCGCGAGTCACATGCCGATCGGTTATGCGCCGGCAAGGCTCGGAAACAGGGGGGCGCAGCTAGGTCGTGGGCGTCGTGTAGGCCGGGATCGGCACCGGGACGCCCTTGAGGTCGATCTCGCCCACGGCCTCGATGGGGACGTCGATCCGGGCGAGCTTCAGGGTGTCGCCCGAGAAGAGGATGCGCGTGCCGAAGGTCTTGTTGGCCGCCTCCAGGCGCGCGGCGATCACCACCACCTCGCCATAGGCCGTGTAGTTGAACCGGCGCTCGCCGCCGAAGTTGCCCACCAGGCCGATGCCGCTGGAGACGCCCATGCGCGTGTAGCCGAACTTGATCCCGCGCTCGATCATCTTCTCGCGGATCGCGAGCGCGTAGGTGTCGATCTCGCGGCAGCAGGCGATGGCCCGGTCGGCGTGGTCGTCGGAGGGGACGGGGGCGCCGAAGATCGCGATGATGCCGTCGCCGGTCATCTTGTCGATCATCGCCTCGTGCTTCCACAGGATGTCGATCACCCCGTCGAAGTACTCGTTGATCACGCCCTCGAACGTCTCCAGCGGCAGGCTGGCCACCAGGTTCGAGAAGTTCTCCAGGTCCGAGATCATCACGGTGATCTCGCGCTCCTCGGCGCCGATCTTCACCTGCTCCTGGCCGCCGACCATGCGGTCGATGACCTGCGGGGCGAGGTAGCGCTCGAGCGTCGAGGAATAGAACGCCCGCTGGTTCTGCAACTCGGCCGCCGAGAGCCGCGACAGGATGAAGAAGCCGAACGCGAAGGAGATGGCCGGCGCCGTGATCGGCACCATGACGGCGTTGAACTTGTAGAGCGCCCAGGCGCCCGCCGCACCCGCGGCCACGCCCACCAGGACAATGCCGACCGATATCCACCAGCTCTGGGTCGAGCGGCCGATGAGCGCGCCGAAGAAGGCCGAGATCAGCGCGATGATCGCCGTCCAGAACGCGGCCGGGATCGTCACCATGTCGCGCGCCATCATCTGCGACAGCGCATGTACGTGGACTTCGACGCCCGGCGTGCCGCGGTAGTGGCCGTTCAGGAACCGGAGCGGCGTGGTATGCATGTCCTCGACCGGCGTGTCGGCGTCGGCGCTGGCCGACCGCGTCGTGCGACCGATGAAGACGATCTTGTCCTTCAGTTGCTCGGCCGGGACGAAGTCCACGAGGCCGGCGGAGTAGGAGGGGGCGATCGCCCCGGCGTTCTCGCCCTCCACGTCGGGATCGGGCGCGCGATAGCGGATGTCGAAGGGCTTGGTCGGCGGCTTCAGGCCCACGGCCTGCACGCCGACCTCGGTGGCCAGCGCCAGGGTCTTCCCGGGCCTCGGATCGTAGCGCCGGACCACGCCGTCGTAGTCCGAGACGATCAGGGCGCGGGCGTCGGAGTAGTGGATCTTCGGGTCGACCGGGAAGTCGACGCCCGGCGTCATCGCCGGGTCGACCACCGCCACGATCGGCGCCTTCACGTCCTTGATGCGGTCCTGGAAGGCCTTGAACTCCTCGTCCGAGGCCCAGGTGTCGAGCAGGTAGTCGACGCCGATCGCCTTCACGCCCTTCTTGTCGAGCGCGACCAGCACGTCGGCCAGCCACAGCTTGTCGATGGGGGCGAGGCAGCGGCACGGCGTGGAGTTGCGCATCGCCTCCAGCGCCATGTCGTCGACCTTGATGATCGCGAACGTCCTGGGCTGGGCCGGCGGCACGCCGGTGGCCATGCGGATATCGTAGGTGAGGTTCTCGACGAACCGGATCGGCGTGGTGTTGTTGAGCAGCAACGCGGCGACCGCGGCGACGATGGTGACGCCCACCAGCACCAGCGCGTCGGCCAGGCCCTTGCCGCCCGTCGCACGCACCTGATCGAGCCGCGCGAGCAACCATCCCATCGGACCGCCGCGCTTGACCGTGCTCCGCATAGGCTAGGCGAGCTTCCGGAAGGGGAAGTTGTAGGTCACCGCGGGCGTGAAGTCGCCGGCGAGGCAGCAATGGGTCGTGAGGTGGCCGTCGTGCGCCATCAGGAGCTGGAAGCCCGGCGGCTCCTCCACCAGGATCTCGCGGCCGTCGGGCACGTGCATGTCGACCTCGGTGAGGTCGAGGGTGAGCTGGATCGAGGTGGCGGGCGCCGAGGCCACCATGTGGCCGGCGAACAGGCCGTTGAACGCCCGGTGGATGTGGCCGCACATCATGACCTGGATCTGGTCGCGGCCCCTCAGCACGCCCTCCAGGCGCACGATCCACGGCGACTTCGGATCGGGGTCCATCCAGCGGATGCCGCTGGGGATGGGCGGGTGGTGCAGGATGATCGCCGTGGGCTGGTCGGGCGCCTCGTCCAGGGTCCTGGCGAGCCAGGCCGCGCGCTTCTCGTCGTATTCGCCGTGGTTCGGGCCTTCGAGCGTGTCCATGACCACCATGCGGAACGCGCCGAAATCGACGGCGTACTGCACGAAGCCGTTCTCGTCGGTCTGGGCGCCGGGGCCTGAGAACACCTGCAGGAAGGCCTCGCGGCCGTCGTGGTTCCCGAGCGCGTAGTAGATGGGGATCTCGCTCTCATCCATCAGGCGCTTGAGCTCGTAGTACTCTTCGATCTCGCCCCGATCGACGAGGTCGCCGCTGGCGATGATGGCCACCGGGCGCGGGCGCAAGGCATGAATCGTCTTCATCGTCTGGCGCAGACGATCCTCGTTCCGCTTTTGGTTAAGCGGATCCTTCTCGGTGGTGACATGCAGATCGGTGATCTGCGCTACCGTCAACACGAAGCCGCCTCCCCAAGCAGCGCATACACTGTCCCGAAATCAGATACGCAGGGTCACCGACGACGGATGACCAAATTGCGAATTTCCGTCATGTCCTCCATCGCAAACCTGACGCCTTCGCGGCCGAGCCCCGAGTCCTTCACGCCGCCGTACGGCATGTTGTCCACGCGATAGCTCGGGACGTCGCCGATGACCACGCCGCCCACGTCCAGATGGTCCCACGCCTCGAGCATCTTGTAGAGGTCGCGGGTGAACACGCCCGTCTGCAAGCCGAACTTGGAGTCGTTCACTTCGGCAAGGGCGTCCTTGAAGTCGGTGAACTTCGAAAGGATCGCCACAGGCCCAAACGCCTCTTCCGCGTACAGCGCAGCCTTGCGGCCGACGCCCTCCAGCAGGGTGGCCTCCAGCATGGCGCCGTCGCGCCTGCCGCCGCAGAGCAGCCTGGCGCCGTCGGCCACGGCGGCCTGGATCCAGCTATCGAGGCGCGCAGCCTCCTTCACGTCGATCATCGGGCCGACGAAGGTCTCTTCCTTGTGCGGGTCGCCGGCGATCAGGGTCCTGGTCCTGGCCACCAGCCGGTCGCGCAGCGTGTCGTAGATGTCGGCGTGGATGATGATCCGCTGCACGCCGATGCAGCTCTGGCCCGACTGGTAGAAGGCGCCGAAGATGATCCGCTCGACCGCGTCGTCGAGGTCGGTGTCGGCGTCGACGATGACCGCGGCGTTGCCGCCCAGCTCCAGCACCACCTTCTTCTTGCCGGCCCTGGCCTTCAGGTCCCAGCCGACGCCGGGCGAGCCGGTGAACGACAGCAGCTTCAGCCGCTCGTCGGTGGTGAAGAGGTCGGCGCCGTCGCGCTGGGCCGGCAGGATCGAGAACGCGCCCTTGGGCAGGTTCGTCTCGGCCAGCACCTCGCCGATGATGATGGCGCCCAGCGGCGTGCGCGAGGCGGGCTTCATCACGAACGGGCAGCCGACCGCGATCGCGGGCGCGATCTTGTGGGCCGCCAGGTTCAGCGGGAAGTTGAAGGGGCTGATGAACGAGCACGGGCCGATCGGCACGCGCTTCCACATGCCCTGGTAGCCCTTGGCGCGGGGGCTGATGTCCAGCGGCTGGACCTCGCCGGTCATGCGCACCGACTCCTCCGCGGCGATGCGGAAGGTGTCGATCAGGCGGGAGACCTCGCCGCGGGCGTCGCGGATCGGCTTGCCGGCCTCGATGCAGAGCGCGTCGCTGAGTTCGTCGAACCGCTCCTGGAAGCGGTCGACGCAGTGCTGCAGCACCGCCTGGCGCTCGTAGGCGGGCATCCGGGCCATGGGCTCGGCGGCCTCCACCGTCGCGGCGATGCCGGCGTCGATGATGGCGGCGTTCGCCAGGGCGACGCGCGTGGCGACCTTACCCGTGTACTTGTCCGTCACCTCGAGATCGAGGTTCGGCGTCTGGGCCTCGTTGGCGAGGTACAGGGGGTAGGAGTCTCTGAGCGCGACCATTGTCCGTGTCCGTCCCGTGCAAGTCCTTTGGGGGCGCTTCAGAGGGCCGCGCTCAGTTCCTTGATCTGCTTGTTCAGGATCGGGTCGTTGTCGGAGTAGTCGACCGGGCAGTCGATCAGGTTGACCCCGGGCGTGTCCAGGCACCCGCGCAGCACCTTCGGCAGCGAGGCGGCCGAGTCGATCCGGAAGCCCTTGGCGCCATAGCTTTCGGCGTACTTCACGAAGTCGGGGTTGCCGTACGTCAGGCCCCAGTCCTTGAAGCCCATGTTCGCCTGCTTCCAGCGGATCATGCCGTAGCTGTTGTCGTTCAGGATCAGCACCGTGATGTTCAGCTTCAGGCGGACCGCGGTCTCCAGTTCCTGGCTGTTCATCATGAAGCCGCCGTCGCCGCAGATCGCCATGACCTTGCGGTCCGGATAGACCATCGAGCTGGCCATCGCCGACGGCAGGCCCGCGCCCATGGTGGCGAGCGCATTGTCCAGCAGCACGGTGTTGGGCCGCCGCGCCGGATAGTTGCGCGCGAACCAGATCTTGTAGACGCCGTTGTCGAGGCAGATGATCCCGTCGTCCGGCATCGCCTCGCGGATCTGCTTGACGAGGTACTGCGGGTAGATCGGGAAGCGCTGGTCGTTGTCGTACTTCGCCGCGTGCTCCACCTCGGCCGCGCGGGCCCTGTGCATGGCGGTGAAGTCCCAGGAGCCCTGGGGCAGGATGTCTTCCTTGATCTGCCAGATGGCGTTGCCGATGTCGCCGATCACCTCGTACTGCGGGAAGTAGACCGGATCGACCTCCGCCGAGCGGAAGTTGATGTGGATCACCTCGGTGCCGCCGCGCTGCATGAAGAAGGGCGGCTTCTCGATCACGTCGTGGCCGATGTTCACGATCAGGTCGGCGGCGTCGATCGCCCGGTGCACGAAGTCGCCGGCCGACAGGGCCGCGCAGCCCATGAACTTCGGGTTCAGCTCGTCCACGACGCCCTTGCCGAGCTGGGTCGAGACGAACGGGATGCCCGTCTTCTCGATGAACTGGGTCAGCATCCGGCTGGTCATGGTGCGGTTCGCGCCGGCGCCGATGACCAGGATGGGCGACCTGGCCTGCTCGATGCGCTTCACCGCGGCGCGGATCGACTTCTCGTCGGCGACCGGACGGCGCGCGTTGCTCCTGGGCAGGGGCGTGGAGTCGGTGTGCTCGTCGGCCACGTCCTCCGGGAACTCGATATGCACCGCGCCCGGCTTTTCCTCCTGGCCCAGGCGGAAGGCCTCGCGGATGCGCGACGGGATGTTGTCGGCCGACGCAAGCTGGTGCGTGTACTTGGTGATCGGCTTCATCATGTCGACCACGTCGAGGATCTGGAAGCGGCCCTGCTTCGACTTCTTGATCGGCTTCTGGCCGGTCAGCATCATCATCGGCATGCCGCCCAGCGTGGCGTAGGCCGCCGCGGTGACGAAGTTGGTCGCGCCCGGGCCCAGGGTGGCGACGCAGACCCCCGCCTTGCCGGTATGGCGCCCGTAGGTCGCGGCCATGAAGCCCGCGCCCTGCTCGTGGCGGGTGAGGATCAGCTTGATCTTCTTCGAGCGGGAAAGGCTGTCCAGGAAGTCGAGGTTCTCTTCGCCCGGCACACCGAAGACGTATTCGCAGCCCTCTTCTTCCAGGCATTGAACGAAAAGATCAGACGCCTTCGTAGCCATCACGAACCCCCACCGTCCCAACGGTAAGGAGTTGTCGCAAATTCCAGCGGCTTGTGAAGCCTGAAAGCGGAGGCGCCGAAGCGCTGCGTCCGCGAATAGACCTAGCCCGTACGAAATTCGCGGCTAAGGTTCCGGCCGCACACGAGCGGGTGGGGCAGGGCGCCCCGCGCACAGGGGGTTGAAATGGCAGTCAGCGATCACGTCGATCTGAACACCTTCATCGAGGGCGTGAAGCGCCGAAACCCCGGGCAGCCGGAGTTCGTCCAGGCGGTTCAGGAGGTCGCCGAGGACATCTTCGACTTCATCCAGGACAAGGAGGCCTATCACCAGGCCCAGATCCTGCGCCGCATCGCCGAGCCGGACCGCGTGGTCAGCTTCCGCGTCTGCTGGCAGGACGACAAGGGCAATATCCGCGTCCAGCGGGCCTGGCGCGTCCAGAACAACAACGCCATCGGGCCCTACAAGGGCGGCATCCGCTTCCACCCCTCGGTCACCGAGAGCGTGCTGAAGTTCCTGGCCTTCGAGCAGACCTTCAAGAACGCGCTGACCGGCCTGCCCATGGGCGGGGGCAAGGGCGGCTCGAACTTCAACCCCAAGGGCAAGTCCGACGGCGAGGTCATGCGCTTCTGCCAGAGCCTTATGACCGAGCTCTACCGCTACATCGGCGCCGACATCGACGTGCCGGCCGGCGACATCGGCGTGGGCGGCCGCGAGATCGGCTACATGTTCGGCCAGTACAAGCGCATCACCAACGAGTTCACCGGCGTGCTGACGGGCAAGGGCCTGGAGTACGGCGGCTCGCTGATCCGCACCGAGGCCACCGGCTACGGCGCCACCTACTTCCTGCAGAACATGCTGAAGACCCAGGGCAAGGACATCGCCGGCCACACGGCCGTGATCTCGGGCTCGGGCAACGTGGCCACCCACGCGGCCGAGAAGGTCACCATGCTGGGCGGCAAGGTGCTGACGCTCTCCGACTCCGAGGGCTTCGTCTACGATCCGGACGGCATGACCCAGGAGAAGATCGACTGGGTGAAGGAGCTCAAGAACAAGCGCCGCGGCCGCATCAGCGAGTACGCCAAGGAATTCAAGGGCGCCGAGTTCCACGCCGGCAAGACCCCGTGGGGCGTGAAGTGCGACCTGGCGCTGCCCTGCGCCACCCAGAACGAGCTGCTGGGCCCCGACGCCGACACCCTGATCCGCAACGGCTGCATCGCCGTCTCGGAAGGCGCCAACATGCCGACCAACCTGGACGGCGTACACAAGTTCAAGGCGGCCGAGATCCTCTACGCGCCCGGCAAGGCGGCCAACGCCGGCGGCGTGGCGGTCTCCGGCCTCGAGATGAGCCAGAACTCGGCCCGCATCTCGTGGAAGGAAGAAGAGCTCCAGCGCCTGCTGGTCGACATCATGGCCGGCATCCACGCGCGCTGCGAGGAGTACGGCAAGAAGCCCGGCTCGAAGGTCGTCGACTACGTGAAGGGCGCCAACATCGCCGGCTTCAAGAAGGTCGCCGACGCCATGCTGGCCTACGGCGTGGTGTAGGCTCAGGCCTCATCGCCGAAACGAACAGCGCCGCCTCGGGAGACCGGGGCGGCGCTTTCGTTGCGCTCCGGGCTCCGATGAACTAGACTAACCGGACTTAGTCCACTTGGTTCGCCGCATGAAGACCGTCAACGTCCACGAAGCCAAGACCCACCTGTCGCGCCTGATCGACGCCGCGGCGAAGGGCGAGCCGTTCGTCATCGCCAAGGCCGGCAAGCCGATGGTCAAGGTCGTGCCGATCAAAGAGCCGCAGGAGAAGCCCGTGAAGCGGCTCGGCGGACTGGAGGGGATGTACAAGATCCCCGACGATTTCGACTCGATAGGTCGAGAAGAGATCGAGCGCATGTTCTACGGCGAGGAATGAAGCTTCTCCTCGATACGCATGTGCTGGTCTGGGCGTTCGTCCAGCCACATCGCCTGTCGCCGGCAACGCGGAATCTCATCGACGATCCGTTGAACGAACCGGCCTTCAGCGCGGTGGCGATCTGGGAACTGACGATCAAGCGGACCCTGGGGCGACCCGACTTCAATGTCGATCCCCACGTGCTCCATCGGGAGGCCTTGGACAGCGGCTATCAGGAACTTGCGGTGACGAGCGCGCAGGCGATGGGCGTACAGCTTCTGCCCTACCTCCATCGCGACCCTTTCGATCGGCTGATGCTTGCCCAGGCGGTCGCGGAAGGCATGATCTTCCTGACGGCCGACCATCTCATCCTTCAGTACGGCCAGCCGTCGCGCGCCGTCTGACGCGCGGGTTCCACAGGTCGTCGGTAGAACCTCACGCTAACTGCCGATGTTTGCGTTGGCTGAGCCTTGCGTCCACCGCAGCGTCTGCAGCGGCGGGTGGCCGGGCCTGGGCGTGGCTTCGCCGGGCTTGTGGAAGGCGTGGCAGGTGGTGCAGTCGGCATCGTCGGCCGCGGCGATCTTCGTCGTCGGCTGGCCGTGGCAGGTGGCGCACTTGGCCAGGTCCGGGATCAGCACGTCGGACGCCCGGTCGGAGGTCTCGGCCTTGTGGCAGTCGGCGCACTTGAAGGCGCCGGCCTTGCCCGGCTTGCCGATCGCGCCGTGCTCGGCGATCGAGTGGTCGAAGGCGCCGCGCGGCATGTAGCGCTGGGTGAGCTTCACCGGCGCCATCCTCACCACGTCGCCGGCCCAGGTGATGGTGTGGCAGTCGTAGCAGGTCCCGCCCGGCGAGAAGGTCGCGCGGTAGGCGCTGGCGCCGGACGCGGCGAACATCGTCGGCCGGATCGTGCCCGGCCGCATGCGGTTCGAGCCGCCGGGCGCGGAGAGGGCGCGGCCGCTCAGCGTGTCGACCACCTTCTGCAGTTCGCCGTGCGGCAGCAGCTTCAACGAGCCGTCGGGGTTCCGGGCGTAGGCGAGGCTGTGGCACGTGCCGCAGGCCTTCTCCATCTCGATCGGCTCGAAGCCGGTTCCCTTGGCCTTGTGGCAGGACTCGCACTCCAGCGGCTTGCCGTAGCCCGCGCGGGCGCCCAGTTCGATCGCCTGGCGGGCGACGCCGCCGGTCCGGTCGAGGTGCAGGCGGTGCGGGAAGGTCAGCCCGTTGCGCTCCTGCGGCCCGGCGCTCAGCGCCACGCGCTGGAACTGCGGCGTCGGCCCGGCCGCGGTCATGATCAGCGGCCTGAAGGTCGGATGGCGGCCCCAGTCCGGCGTGTCGGCCAGCTCGGTGTCGTCCAGGCGCGCCTTCAGCGAGGTGTGGCAGCTCTGGCAGTCGTTCACGACCACCATGGTCGGCTTGTCGCTGAGCGGCGCATTGGCGTCCATCGCCTTGCCGGTCGGCTTGGTGTGCTCGATGTGGCAGCTCGCGCAGCGGTCGGTCGGATGGCCGATGGCGCGCTGGAACACGGTGCTGATCCTGGCCGGCAGGGCGTCGGGCAGGGGCGTGCCCTTGCTCAGCCGCGCCTTCGGCGCGTGGTCCACCATGAGCCGCGGCTCGAAGGGGCTGCCCTTGTCGCGCGCGCGGGCCAGCGACAGCGGGCCTTCCTCATGGCCGGCGAGGTGGCAGCTCTTGCAGGCGCTGTCGCGCACCGCGACGAACGCGTTGGCGTGGCAGCTCTTGCAGTCGGTTTCCAGGAAGGCGTGCGCCTTCGAGAGCGGGCCGCTCGACCACTGCTGGTCGGGATGGATCATCGCGTTCTGGCTGAACCACACCGCCGCGAACAGCGGGATGAGCAGGCAGATGACGAAGATGGCCGAGCCGAACGTCCAGGCCATCTTGCGCCGGCCGAACACCTTCGACTGCAGCGAGAAGACCGACGGCGTCAGGTGATGCTCGTCCTCTTCGCGCGTCACCGTGACCGTGACGCCACCGTCCTCGCCCTCGGGCTCCAGCATCAGGCTGTAGCCGCCGATCTCGACGACCGGCCGGCTGGCGGCGTCCAGGTCGGCGCGCTGGACGCTCTTGCCGCCCACCTTGAACGGCAGGCCGCTGACCGACTCGATCGTCACCCGGCCGGGGCCGGAGAAGCGCATCTTCGCGTGCCGCGGATCGACGGACAGGTCGGCGAGGACGATGTCGCTCTCGGCCGCGCGGCCGATCGCGGCCTCGGGGCCGGCGACCACGCGCTCGCGGACGATCGGGTCGCCGCCGCCGGCGCGCTGGGTGATCAGCTTGAGGTGGAAGTCTTGGGCCACGCGCTCACCAGTACGTGAAGACGCTGACGATATGCGCCGTCAGCGCCGCCAGGAGGGCGAAGGTCGCCGGGATGTGGACGAACAGCCAGCCTTCCAGCACCGCGGTGATCTGCATCTGCCGGCGCGCGAGCGTCAGGGTCTCGGCCTTCTGCTGCATCACCTGCTCGATCCTGGTCAGCGCCTCGGCCTGCTTCGCGCTGCCGGGCGCGGGAAGGTTGCGCAGCCGTTGCAGCGCCCGCTTGTTGGCGCAATCGTCGTAACTGCCGGTCAGCCGCTTCCAGAAGCCGCCGCCGAGCTCGGTCTCCTCGATCGAGAGCCTGACGACGCCCGCGCCGGCGCGGTCCAGCGGCTGGGCCAGGTCGTGCAACTGCCGGTCCTGGCTTTCGATGGAGTCGAGCATCTGCTTGCGCGTGGTCTCGCCGCGGTTGCCGTGCAGGCGTTCGGGCAGGGTCGCATAGGCCCAGATGCCGAACGCGCCCGAGGCGATCACCAGCATCATCAGCCCGTAGGCGAGGGTGTGGATGTTCCACCCGAACTGGAAGCCGGTGTGCAGCGTCGCGATCACGATCAGCGACAGGCCGAGGTAGACGTGCGCCGAGACCCAGGCCTTCAGCGAATAGTGGCCCGCGGTGATCACCCGCTTGCGCACCCCCAGGCAGGCCAGCCAGACGATCAGGCCCGCGCCCATCACGCCCAGCAGGTAGCCCAGCCAGCTCCCGCCGCTGGGCGGCTCCTTGATCTGCAGCGCCACCCACCAGTAGAGCGCGATGACGAGGACGCACAGGCCCGTGGCCACCTGCGCCCAGAGGAAGCCCTTGTGCCGCAGGAACCCCTCGTGGGTCCGCTGCCTCACGCGCTCCGTATGTTGCCCCCCGACCTGCGTCACGTCAGGCCTTCTCGATGCGGGCGACGGAGAGGAAGGCGTCCGGCGAGACCCGGATCGCCGCCCCGGTCGGGCACGCGCGCACGCACGCCGGACCGCCCGCCTTGCCCGAGCACATGTCGCACTTGATGGCGAGCTTCGGCGATTCGCCGCCCTCGGCCTTCGCCGCCTTCTTCCGCCACTCGTACGACGGTTGTCCGGGGCCGGGGCCCCTGCCGAACAGCATCCATTCCCAGAGCGCCGGCTTCTTCGGCGGGGGCTTGTCCATCTGGATCACGCCGTAGGGGCACGCCCGCTGGCAGTTGCCGCAGCCGATGCAGGTCTCGTTGATGAACACCTCGCCGTCGGGGCCGCGCCGGATCGCGTTCGGCGGGCAGTCGCTCATGCAGTGCGGATGCTCGCAGTGGCGGCACGAGGTGGGCACGTGGATGTTGGCGAAGGTGGTGCCGGCCTCCCGGTTGAGCCGCGACAGGCCGTCGTGGCTGTCGGCGCAGGCCTTCTCGCAGTTGTCGCAGCCGACGCAGAGGCTCTCGTCGATCAGCAGCACGTCGGTGGCCTCGCCGATCCCCTGCTTGATCAGGAAGTTGGCGACCGAGGAGTACATGTCGACGGCGCCGCCGAACTCCTCCTTCTGGCTCTCGATGAACTCGTTGATCTCGCGGCGCGCACGCATCTCGTCGGTCATGCGCTTGGCGAGTTCGGGCTTGCGGGCCAGCAGCGCCCGGAACGGCTCGGCCGGCAGCTTCACCACCTGCGAGCGGATGGCGGCTTTCACGGTGGCGACGCGCGGCGAGCGCTCGATCATCGCCATTTCGCCGGAATAGGACCCCGCCGGCACGTACGACATGAACACGGGCTTCCCGCCCAGGTTCTTCTCCACGATCATCGAGCCCGAGCGGATGATGTAGAGGTCGTCCGAGATGTCGCCTTCGTTGATGATCGCCTCGCCGGGCTTCACCTCGGTCACCTCGGCGCCCTTCAGCACCTCGGAGATGTCGCCGGGAGTCAGCCCCGACTTGAAGATCTGCAGCACCTGCCGCTCGGTGGTGATCCGCTGGACCGTGTCGCGCGCCTGCGGCACCTGGCTCATCAGCTTCAAGGCGGCCATGCGCGGGATCTCCACGCAGATCGTGGGCTCGGCCGCGCGGATCGTGGCCCCGCGCTTGCGCCCCGAGATCAGGCCCACCTCGCCGAAGATCGAGCTCTCGCCGATCGGCACCGTGATGTTGGGATTGGAGGGATCGACCTCCACCTTCACCGAGCCTTCGGCGATGCCGAACAGGGACGACCCCGGCTCGTTGCGCTCGAAGATGGCCTCGCCCGCCTTGTAGGCCTTCACCTGGCTGTCGAGCAGGAACTCCCGCATCTGCAGGGGCGAGAGGCCGTTCAGGATCTCGACGTGGCTGCGCAGGAACTCCAGCCACTGGGCGACCGAGCGGCTGCCGGGCAGGCCCTTCAGCTTCGCCTGCAGCAGCGGTTCGTCCGCGGGGTCGAGCGAGGTGTTGCCGCCGATGAACTCGACCACGTCGTAGCCCTGGTTCATGCAGTGCTTGATCAGCGGGTAGCCGGCCAGGGCGCCGATCACGTAGATGCCGCGCTTGCTGGAGCTCTCGAACGTCGGCGTGAGCGTCGGGAAGGCGCTGCGGTCGGGGCTGGCGAACTGCACGCCCGCCGACTCGACGAACGCCCGCGGCGGAGCTGCGCCCATGCGCGCGATGATCCGGTCGCACCTGTAGCGGGTCTGGCCCTGCGGGGTGTCGACGGTGAGCCAGCCCACCTCGACCAGCGCGGCCGACGTTTCGGTCATCACCGTCATGCGGCCCGCGTCGCGCGCCCCCAGCAACGCGTCCACGTTCGGCTTCTTGGCCGTCGGGAAGTCGGCGCCGCGGTTCAGCAGGGTGAGCGTGTTGTTCTGGGCCGCGTCGGCGATGAGGCCCATCGCGTTCTCGATGCCGGCGTCGCCGCCGCCGATCACCGTGATGTGCTCGTCGGTGTATTCGCCCGGGTCGTCGAGGCTGTACTGCACATGCGGCAGGTTTCCGCCCTCGCAGCGCATCAGGTTCGGGTTCCCCTGGGTGCCGACCGCCAGGATGATGTTCTCGGCCTTCACCGAACCGCCGGACTTCAGCTCCAGCGTGAAGTCGCCCTTGTCGCCGGTGATCGCCTTCACCTCGGCGTTGAACTTCACGTTCACACCGGCCGCGGCCGTGTCCTGATTCCACTGGTCGAGGATCTTCTCGCGCTTGCCGGCGTCGAACTCGCAGTCCGAGCGCAGGACCAGCACCGACGGCGTCGCCATCACGTGCTTGCCCTTCTGGTAGCGGTAGATCGTGTCCGAGAGGTGGTCGGTCTTCTCCAGAAGGACGTGGCTCAGGCCCTTCTTCGCGGCATGCGCCGCCGCGCTCATCCCGGCGGGACCGGATCCGACGATCGCGATCTTGTAGACTTCCGACATACCCGAACGCCCCCAGCACCCACGGCCTTTCGACCGCACCGACTACGCCTTCACGGCTCTCCCCGGCACTGTAACATTTCCGATCTCGATCGAACGCGCTACCACGCGGCGCAGGTCGAGGGGAGCACAAAGTCCATGTCGGCGGAAGTCGGTCAGTTCGCGCTGATTCTCGCGCTGCTGCTGGCGCTCGTCCAGTCGCTGGCGCCACTTTGGGGCGCGGCCAGGGGCGATCGCGTATTGATGGCGCTCGGGCGGCAGGCGTCCCTCCTCCAGGCGGGATTCGTCGCGCTGGCCTTCGGATGCCTCGCCTACGCCTATCTCACCTGCGACTTCTCGGTCGCGCTGGTCGCCCAGCACAGCCACACCAGCCAGCCCGCGCCCTACCGCTTCGCCGCCACCTGGGGCAGCCATGAGGGCTCGATGCTGCTCTGGGTGCTGATCCTGGCCGCCTACGGCGCAGGGGTCGCCGTCTTCGGCGGCACATTGCGCGAGACGTTGCAGGCGCGCGTGCTGGGCGTCCAGGGCCTGATCGCCAGCGCCTTCCTGGGCTTCCTGATCTTCACCTCGAACCCGTTCCTGCGCCTGGACCCGGCGCCGATCGAGGGGACCGAGCTCAATCCGCTCTTGCAGGATCCGGGGCTCGTGATGCATCCGCCGCTGCTCTACCTCGGCTACGTCGGCTTCTCGATCGCCTTCTGCTTCGCGGTCGCCGCGCTCATCGAGGGCCGCGTCGACGCGGCCTGGGCGCGCTGGGTGCGCCCCTGGGTGCTGGCGGCCTGGGTTCCGCTCACCTGCGGCATCACGCTCGGCAGCGCCTGGGCCTACTACGAGCTGGGCTGGGGCGGCTGGTGGTTCTGGGACCCCGTCGAGAACGCCTCGCTGATGCCGTGGCTGCTGGGCACGGCGCTGCTGCACTCGGCGCTGGTGCTCGAACGGCGCGGCGCGCTCGTGTCCTGGACGATCCTGCTGGCGATCCTGACCTTCTCGCTCAGCCTCGTCGGCACCTTCCTGGTCCGCTCGGGCATTCTGACCAGCGTGCATGCCTTCGCGGTCGACCCGAAGCGGGGCGTCTTCATCCTGGGGATCATCGCCGCCACCACCGGCGCCGCGCTCGGCCTCTACGGCTGGCGGGCCCAGGCGCTGAAGCCGGGCGCCGTCTTCACGCCGGTGTCGCGGGAAGGCGGCATCATCCTCAACAACCTCTTCCTCAGCGTGCTCTGCGCGGTGGTCTTCTGGGGCACCTTCCAGCCGGTGTTCATCGAACTCGCCAACGGCGACAAGATCTCGGTGGGCCCGCCGTACTACGCGCTGAACTTCGCCCCGTTCGCCGCCGTCCTGCTGATCCTCGTGGTCTTCGGCCCGATGATGAACTGGAAGCGCGACGACGCGAGAAGGACGTTCCTGCGCCTGCGCATTCCGGCGGCCGTGGCGGGGGCCGTCGCGCTGGTCGCGGCCGTCCTCGGCGGACTCAAGGGCCTGGCGACCGCCGGCGGGCTGGGCCTCGCCGCCTGGCTGATCCTGGGCTCGGGCGCGATCCTCGCCCGCCGCTGGTGGGCCGGGCGCGCCTATCTCGGCCGCTCGGTCCGCACGACGCCGCGCGCCATCGTCGGCCTGACGCTGGCGCACCTGGGCCTGGGCCTGCTCTGCCTCGGCGTGACCGGCGTCACGGCCTGGGAGAGCGACAAGGTGCTCAACATGCGGCCGGGCGAGACGGTGGCCTTCGCGGGCCGTGAGCTCACCCTGACCGTCGTCGAGACCACCCGCGGCCCCAACTGGGAGGCCCGCACGGCGCGCTTCGCCGTGAAGGGCGCGACCGGCGGCTACGACCTGCGCAGCGAGCGCCGGTTCTTCCCCTCGGCCCAGTCGCAGACGACCGAGGCCGGCATCCGCGTGGGGCCGCTCGGCAATCTCTACGTCTCGGTCGGCGAGGAATCGCCGCAAGGCATCGTCGTGCGCCTCTGGAACCACCCGCTCATCGTCTGGATCTGGATCGGCGGCTTCGTCATGGCCCTCGGCGGGGCGGTCTCGCTCAGCGACCGGCGGCTGCGCATCGGCTCGCTCGTGAAGGCCCCGCCGCCGCAACCCCAGGTCCAGGCCGCCGAATGAAGCGCTTCCTGTTCCTGGCCCCCGTCGCGGCCTTCGTCGCCGTCCTGGCGGTGTTCTTCGCCGGCCTGGGCCGCGATCCGTCGACCCTGCCGTCCGTCTACCTGGGCAAGCCGCTGCCGGCCTTCGCCGCGCCGCCGCTCCGGCCGGGCGACATCGGCCTGACCAACGAGGATCTCGCCCGCGGCGAGCCGGTGCTGCTGAACGCCTTCGCCTCCTGGTGCGGCCCGTGCCGCTACGAGCATCCGGTGTTCCTGAAGCTGCGGCGGGAGGGCGTCGCGATCCACGGCCTCAACTGGAAGGACCGGCCCGAGGACGGCCAGCGCTGGCTGGCCGAGCGCGGCGACCCCTACGTCCGCCTGGGCTCCGACCCGACCGGCCGCACCGGCATCGAGCTGGGCGTGGCGGGCGTGCCCGAGACCTTCGTCATCGATAAGCACGGCCGGGTGCGCTATCGGCACGTGGGCGCCGTGACGCCCGAGGTCTGGGAACAGAAGATCGGGCCGCTGATGGCCAGGCTGAGGGCCGAATCGTGAGGCGCATCCTGCTGATCGCCGCATCGCTGGCCGTGCTGGCGGGGCCCGCCGCGGCCGTGAACCCGGACGAGCAGCTCGCCGACCCGGCGCTGGAGGCGCGCGCCCACAGGATCAGCAAGGACCTGCGCTGCGTCGTCTGCCAGAACCAGTCGATCGACGATTCCGACGCGGCCCTGGCGCGCGACCTGCGCATCATCCTGCGCGAGCGGATCACGGCGGGCGACACCGACGAGCAGGCCGTCGGCTTCATCGTCCAGCGCTACGGCAGTTTCGTGCAACTGAAGCCGCCGCTCCGGGGCGACACGATCGCGCTGTGGTTCGGCCCCCTGGGCGTGCTGCTGCTGGGCGCGCTGGGCGCGTTCGCCTATATGCGGGCGCGGGCGCCTCAGCGGGCGGCGGCGCTCACCGCGGACGAAGAGGCCGAGGCCGCCCGGCTGCTGAAGACGGATGAGGCCGGCTGAATGCTCTGGATGATCCTGACGCTGATGACCGTTCTGGCGGCCGTCGGGCTGGCGATCCCGCTCGTGCGCCGGCGCGACGCGATGAAGGCCGGGCGCGCCGACGCCGTCACCGTGCTCAAGGACCAGTTGGGCGAGATCGAGCAGCAGGCCGCCGCCGGCGCCATCGCCGAGCCGGAAGCCGAGGCGTTGAAGAGCGACCTGAAGCGCCGCGTGCTGGCCGAGGGCCGCCGCGCGGACGCGCCCGCCCGGCCGCTGGCCGAGCGCACGCTGCTGATCGTGGCCCTGGGCGTGGTCGCCGTCGTGACCCTGGCCGGCACCGGCCTCTACCTCGCCATCGGCAAGCCCAATGTGCCGGCAAGCCCGGCGATCGGGAAGGGCGGCGCCGTCGCCCAGGACGGCATGCCGCCCGGCCATCCGAACGGCGACGTGAACGCCATGGTCGCGCAGCTCGAGGCCCAGATGCAGCAGCGGCCCGACAACGCCGAGGGCTGGCGCATGCTGGGCTGGTCCTACATGCAGACGGGCCGCAACGCCGACGCGGCCAGGGCCTACGGCCGCGCCGCGGCGCTCGATCCGAACAACGCCGAGTACCTGTCGGCGCAGGGCGAGGCGACGGTGCTGGCGGCGAACGACCAGGTGACGCCGGCCGCGCAGGACATCTTCCGGCGCGCCGTGGCCGCCGACCCGGGCGACCCGCGCGCCCGCTACTACCTCGCCGTCGCCAAGGACCAGGGCGGCGACACGGAGGGCGCGATGGACGACTGGATCGCGCTGATCAAGTCGGCGCCGCCGGACGCGCCGTGGGCGGGCGAAGTGCGCGCCTTCGTCGAGAAGGTGGCCGCCGACCGCAAGATCGACATTTCGGGCCGCCTGCCGCCCGCGCCGGCGTCGCAGATGGCCCAGGGTCCGATGGGCCAGGCGCCGGGCGCCGCGCCGGCGCGCGGGCCGACCGCCGAGCAGATGGCGGCCGCGCAGACCATGACCGACGGCGACCGCGCCGCGATGATCCAGGGCATGGTCAACGGCCTTGCCGAGCGGCTGAAGCAGAACCCCCGCGACCGCGCCGGCTGGGAGCAGTTGATGCGCGCCCGCATGGTGCTGGGCCAGACGGGCGAGGCAACCGGCGCCTACCGCGAGGCCACCCGCGCCTTCGCCGGCTCGCCCGCCGACCAGAAGGCGCTGCGCGAGGCCGCCGCCCGGCTCGGCGTCCCCGGAGCCTGACGCCATGCCCGAGGTCGCCGACAGGGCCGGGGCCGGCGCGGCGGCGCAGATGATCCTGGAACTCCTGCCCGAGCCGGTGATCCTGGTGCAGGGCGGGGAGGGCGAGGCGCCCGAGATCGCCTACGGCAACCAGGCCGCCCGCGAGGTCTTCCGCCTCGAGCTGGCGGGCGCGCCCCTGGGCGCCGCACTGCGCCGTCCCGAGGTGCTGGAGGCCATCGAGGAGGCGCTCGCGACCGCGACCAGCGCCGAGGTCGCCTTCGAGACGATCGGCGTCCAGCCCCGGTTCTGGCGCGCCTTCGCCCGTCCCCTGGAGCCGGGGCCGACCGGCGCGAACCAGCTCGTCGTCGTCCTGCGCGATGAGACCGACGCGCGGCGCACCGAGCGCATGCGCGCCGACTTCCTCGCCAACGCCAGCCACGAACTGCGCACGCCGCTGGCCTCGCTCGCCGGCTTCGTCGAGACGCTGCGCACCCACGCCAAGGACGATCCCGAGGCGCGCGAGAAGTTCCTCGGCATCATGGCCCAGCAGGCGACGCGGATGGCCCGCCTGGTGGACGACCTGCTCTCGCTCAGCCGCATCGAGCTCAACGAGCACATCGCGCCCTCGGGCAAGGTCGACCTCGCCCGCACCATCCAGGACGTCACCGACGCCATCCGCCCGCTCACCGAGGAGCGGCGGGTCAGCGTCGTCACCCAGGCCGACGACGGCGTCCGCTCGGTGACCGGCGACCGCGACCAGTTGGTGCAGGTGATCCAGAACCTGGTCGACAACGCGGTGAAATACACCCCGGCGGGCGGCCGGATCAGGGTCCGCCTCGACGCCGCAGCTTCGCTCGACGCGGCGCGTGCGCCCAGCCGCACCGGCGTCGGCCTCTCGCTGCTGTCGCCCGACAGCGCCCACGAGGCGCCCGGCTACGTGGTGCTCCGCGTCATCGACGAGGGCCCCGGCATCGCCCGCCAGCACCTGCCGCGCCTCTCCGAGCGCTTCTACCGCGTCGAGGGCCAGCGCAGCGGCGGCACGGGCCTGGGCCTCGCCATCGTCAAGCACGTCGTGAACCGCCACCGCGGCGGCCTCATGGTCGAGAGCGCGGAGGGCGAGGGCTCGACGTTCAGCGTCTATCTGCCGGTCGCGGCGGCCTGATCGGCGGCGCTGTCGCAAAACTGTCGTGGGACCGCATTATTTTGCCCCCGCACGAGAGAGGGCGTCAGTGACACGTTCGTACCAGGCCGAGCTGCGACAACTCGTGGCCGAAGTCATCCGGATGGGCGGGCTCGCCGAGGCCCAGGTGGTCGACGCGGTCGACGCGGTGGTGCGGCGCGACGTGCCGCTGGCCCAGGCGCTGATCGTCCGCGACCTGAGGCTCGACACGCTGCAGAGCGAGGTGGAGCGCCGCGCGCTGGCCCTGATCGCGCGCCACCATCCCGGCGAGACCGACCTGCGCCGCGCCATCTCGACCCTGAAGCTGGCGATGAACCTCGAGCGCTGCGGCGACCTGGCGCGCAACATCGCCAAGCGCAGCCTCGTGCTTTCGGCGGGCGAGCCGCTGCTGCCCTTGACCGGCGCGATCGAGCGCATGGGCCGGCTGGTCTCGGCCCGCCTGCGCGAAGTCCTCGACGCCTACGCCGCCGGCGACGTGGAACCCGCCCTCGACGTCTGGCGCCGCGATGGCGAGGTCGACGAGCACTACGAGAGCCTGTTCCGCGAGCTGCTCGCCATGATGTCGAACCATCCGAACTCGGTGGCGGCCGGCGCGCACCTGCTGTTCGTCGCCAAGAACCTCGAACGGATCGGCGACCACGCCACCAACATCGCCGAGATCCTGCATTTCCAGATGACCGGTCAGGAGCTGGTCGGGGAGCGTCCGAAAGTGAGCCTGCCCGAAGTGGACGTGGAGGGCGGCGCTTGACCCCCTATGTGCTGGTGGTCGAGGACGAGGACGCGCTGGCGACCCTGCTCGACTACAACCTCATGAAGGAGGGCTTCCGCGTCGAGCGCGCGGCCGATGGCGAGGAGGCGCTGCTGCGCGTCGCCGAGGAGCCGCCGGACCTCGTGGTGCTGGACTGGATGCTGCCCAAGGTCTCGGGCGTCGAGGTCTGCCGCCAGCTCCGCGCCGGCGCCGAGACGCGCCGCACGCCGGTCCTGATGCTGACCGCCCGCGGCGAGGAGGCCGACAAGGTCCGCGGCCTCGACACCGGCGCCGACGACTATGTGGTCAAGCCCTTCGCCATGAGCGAGCTGGTCGCCCGCATCCGCGCGCTGCTGCGCCGCACGCGGCCCGAGCTGGTGGACGAGCGGCTGGAGTACGCCGACCTGGTCCTCGACCGCGCCCGCCACCGCGTCACCCGCGGCGGCAAGGACGTGCATCTGGGGCCGACGGAATACAGGCTGCTGGACTTCCTGATGCAGCGGCCGGGCCGGGTGTTCAGCCGCGAGCGCCTGCTGGACGCGGTCTGGGGCGCCAACACCTACGTCGAGGTCCGCACCGTGGACGTCCACGTCGGGCGCCTGCGCAAGGCGCTGCGCCAGGACGGCGAGCCGGACCTGATCCGCACCGTCCGCTCGGCCGGCTACGCGCTCGACACCGAAAGCTGAGGAACAGCAGACAAGCCGTTGATTTCCCGTGACCGCCTGAGTTTTGCGGAACGATGTCACGCGACTGTCGCAGACTCTGCGTAGCGCTGGTCCGCATGTCGTTGGGGGACTGCGATGGAACGTGAACCTGCCGTCCGTTGCCGGACGGCCTTCATCTCCGACATCCACCTGGGCACGAAGGGCTGCCAGGCGGAACTGCTCCTGGAGTTCATCCGCGAGCTCGAGTGCGAGACGCTCTACCTCGTCGGCGACATCGTCGACGGCTGGAAACTGCGCTCGGGCTGGTTCTGGCCGCAGGCGCACAACGACGTGGTCCAGAAGATCCTGCGCCTGGCCCGCAAGGGCGTGAAGGTCGTCTACGTGCCCGGGAACCACGACGAGGTGGTGCGCGACTTCTGCGGCGTCCATTTCGGCGGCGTCATCGTCGTCCGCGACGCGATCCACGAGGCGGCCGACGGCCGGCGCTACCTGGTCACCCACGGCGATGCGTTCGACGGGGTCGTGCAGAACGCCCGCTGGCTCGCCTTCCTCGGCGACTGGAGCTACCGCGCGCTGATCGCGCTCAACACCCACTTCAACCGCGTGCGCCGTCTGCTGGGCCTCAACTACTGGAGCCTGTCCGCCTTCCTGAAGCACAAGGTGAAGGACGCCGTGGCGTTCATCGACCGGTTCGAGGCCGCCATGGCCGACGAGGCGCGCCGCCGCGGCGTGGCCGGGGTCATCTGCGGCCACATCCATAAGGCCGAGATCCGCGACATGGACGGGGTGACCTACCTCAACGACGGCGACTGGGTGGAGAGCTGCACGGCCCTGGTGGAGGACTTCGACGGCGCCTTCTCGGTCGTGAACTGGCTCGACGCCCGCAAGGCCCTCGCCGCCGGCCCCGTCCCGATCCGCGAACCGCTGGCCGCCTGAAAAAAAGGGCCGCGACCGGGGGGCGGTCGCGGCCGGACGGCTTCGGGGGGCGCCGCCTGGAGAGATACGCGAAGGGGCTACTCGGCGGCATCCTATCGCGGCCCCATGTCGGCGCCGTGACGATCCCGCGAACGAAAGCCCGCGGGCGGCGGGCCTAGAAGTTGACCTGGCCCCGCGCGGCGACGGCGTTGTACTCCTGGCCGACCTGCAGGCCGGTCGCGCCCAGGCGGTCGATGTCGACGTGCTGATAGTCGAACATCAGGCGCATCGCGGGGTTCAGGTACCAGTTGAGCCCGAGGGTGTAGATCTTCTGCTCGCCCCCGCGCACCGCGCCGACCGCGGCCGCTGGCGTCGTGCCGGGCGCGCCCTCGCGGTAGTTCAGGTCGAGGTCGGAGTAGCGGGCCGCCACCTCGAACGCGCCCCAGGTGCCGGCTTCCGGGTTGAAGGTGTAGGTCAGGCGCGGCCCGTCCCAGCGGGCTTCCACGGGATTGTACTGGCGCTGCTCGCCGGTGAGGATCCACGAGCCCTGGATGTACCAGCCGGTGAAGTGCGGATCCGGCGGGGCGACCGCCGTCGTGATCCGGCGGTCGATCCTGTAGCGGAACCACTCGCCTTCGAGCACGATCGGGCCGGTCCCGAACGAGCCTTCCAGGCCGAAGACGGTCGTGTGGCGGCTGTCGATCGCGCCGGTGTCGACGAGGCGCACGCCGTCGAGGCGCAGCTCGGGCCGGTCGCGCAGTTGCGAGGCGTAGCGCGGCGTGGCCGCGGCGCCCGCGTCGTTCGGGTGGATCACGTACTGGTAGTTGGCGCCGAGGTGGGCCTGCCAGTTCGGGCCGTCGAACGGCGCCACGGTCACGCGGCCGATCCAGGCGTTCTGCTCGTCGAACGGCTGCGCCGTGGCGGCGGCGGCCGAGCTGCCCGTGGCGATGACGTTGGCGGTGTAGGCGGTCGAGATCATCCAGCGCGCCGCGACGCCGTCGTCGCCGCCGCCGAGGGCGCCGTTCGCCTGCGCCTGGAAGCCCACGCGGCTGTCGCCGGCGGCCACGCCGCGCGCCACCTCGGCCGGCGCCGGGCGTTCCATCAGGGGCATCTGGCTGGTCGAGACCGCGGCGGCCAGGCCGATGTTCGGTTCGAAGGCGCCGACCTTGAACCGGAACGGCTTCAGGTAGGTGTAGGTCAGCGAGGCCTCGTACAGCCGGCCCGGATCCTCCTGGCCCGACCCGCCGAACTCGTAGATGAACGAATAGTCGAAGTCGCGGAACAGCTTGCCGTCGAGGCCGATGCGCGCGCGGCGGAAGTTGAAGCCGTCGTTCAGGTCGCGACCGGTGACCGCGGCGGGCAGGTTGTCCTTCTGGAAGTATTTTCCGCCGTCGAGCATCAGGATCGCCTTGATGTTGGCGGTGAAGCGGCCGTCGGCGGTGACGAGCTGCGGCTTGCCGTTCGGCAGCGTCGGGACCGTCGTGGCGCCTTGCGGCGGCAGTTGCAGGGTCGCGATCGCGGCGCCCGCTTCCTCCTGCTGCGTCTTCATGTCCGCGAGCTGCGCGGCCATCGTGTCCAGTTGCTGCTGTATGGCGGAAAGTTGCGCGCTCTGGTTCCCGGCGCCGCGAATCTGGTCGAGCTGGGCGCGCATGTCGTCGAGCTGGCGCTGCATCGCCTGCAGCCTGGCGTCGTTCGCCGCCGCCGGGGCGGCGAGGGCGGCGCCGGACGCGCCGCAGAGCAGAAACCCGGCCAATGTGGCGCAAGCGAACTTGGCCCCGCCGCGCGAGAGGGACGATCGCATGAGAGAGATCCTTCTTGAGGCCCGCGCCCGTGGCGGCGTCGGCGACGGCGGTCTCTAGTCCCCGTTTGCGACGAGTCGGCAAAAGGCACACGACGGATTTGCGACATCTGCGGCCGTCACGGATCTGACGTCGTGCTGTCGCATCAGCTTCGCGCGGGCTCCGTACACCGACCCCCGACCGAGCGCCGTTCCGCGCTCAACTCCAGGGGATGGTCCCATGTTCAAACGCTACCTGACCGCGATGCTGGCGGCGGTCACCCTCACCGGCGTGGGCGCCGCGCGGGCCGCCGACATCTCGGGCGCCGGCGCGACCTTTCCGGCGCCCGTCTACGCCAAGTGGGCCGAGACCTATCGCGCCCAGACGCAGAACCGCCTCAACTACCAGGCCATCGGGTCGGGCGGCGGCATCCGCCAGATCACCGCGGGCACCGTCGACTTCGGCGCCACCGACAAGCCGCTGAAGCCGGACGACCTGGCCGCGGGCGGCTTCGCGATGTTCCCGACCGTCATCGGCGGCGTTGTGCCCGTGGTGAACCTGCCGGGCGTCAAGTCGGGTGAGGTCAAGCTGACCGGCGCGCTCACGGCCGACATCTTCCGCGGCGTGCTGAAGAATTGGAACGACCCGCTGATTGCCAGGTACAACCCCGGCGTCACGCTGCCGAACCTGCCGATCACCGTCGTCCACCGCTCGGACGGGTCGGGCACCACCTTCCTCTTCACCTCGTACCTGTCGATGAAGGCCCCGCGCTGGGCCTCCGAGGTCGGCGCGAACGACGCGGTGAAGTGGCCGACGGGCCTGGGCGGCAAGGGCAACGACGGCGTCGCGGCCTACGTGAAGCAGACGCCGGGCGCGATCGGCTATGTCGAGTACGCCTACGCCAAGCAGAACGGCCTGACCTACACCCTGCTGCAGAACAAGGCCGGCAAGTACGTGGCCCCGGCCGCCGCCAACTTCTCGGCCGCCGCCGCCAACGCCAACTGGGGCAAGGCGCCGGGATTCTACCTGCTGCTGCTGGACCAGCCGGGCGCCGAGGCCTGGCCGATCACGGGCGCCACCTTCATCCTGGTGCGCAACAGGCAGGAAGACGCCGCCAAGGGCCGCGAGGTCCTGGCCTTCTTCGACTGGGCCTACAGGAACGGCGACGCCGCCGCCGGCCAGCTCGACTACCTGCCGATGCCGGCCGCGGTGAAGGACATGGTCCGCAAGTCGTGGGCCAAGGTCGTGGGGCCGGACGGCAAGCCGGTCTATCGCTGAGCCCGGACCTTCCGGAAACCGACGTGACGGCCGGCCGCGCGCCGGCCGTCTGCGTTCAGAACGTCCGGTCCAGCAGCCGGGCCAGCAGGTAGAAGCCCGCCGCGATCACGCCCGAAGCGGGCAGGGTGATGATCCAGGCCCAGACGATGCGGCCCGCCACGCCCCAGCGCACCGCCGACATCCGCCGCGAGGCGCCGACGCCGACGATGGCGCCGGTGATGGTGTGCGTCGTCGAGATCGGCACGCCGATGTGGGTGGCCAGGAAGATGGTGATCGCCCCGCCGGTCTCGGCGCAGAAGCCCTGCTGCGGCGACAGCCGCGTGATCTTCGAGCCCATCGTGTGGACGATACGCCAGCCGCCCAGGAGCGTGCCCAGCCCCAGCGCCGCCTGGCAGGTGATCACCACCCAGAACGGCACGTGGAACTCCCCGCCCAGCAGGCCGTGCGAATAGAGCAGGACGGCGATGATCCCCATCGTCTTCTGCGCGTCGTTGCCGCCGTGACCCAGCGAGAACAGGGCGGCCGAGAAGAGTTGCAGCTTGCGGAACGTGGCGTCGGCGAACGCGGGCGTCACCTTCACGAACACCCATGACACGATGAAGACCAGCACCAGGGCCAGGACGAAGCCCAGCGAGGGCGAGACCACGATCCCGGCCATGGTCTTCAGCACGCCCGACCAGACGACGCCCTCGAAGCCCGCCTTGGTCATCCCCGCGCCCAGCAGCCCGCCGATCAGCGCGTGGGACGACGACGACGGGATGCCGGCCAGCCAGGTGATGATGTTCCAGCTTATCGCGCCGCCCAGGGCGCCGAAGATCACCGCGTCCGAGACGATGTCGGCGGCGATGATCCCCTTGCCCACCGTCGTGGCCACGTGCAGGCCGAAGAACAGGAAGGCGATGAAGTTGAAGAACGCCGCCCAGGCCACGGCCACGCGCGGCGACAGCACCCGCGTCGAAACCACCGTCGCGATCGAGTTCGCCGCGTCGTGCAGGCCGTTCAGGAAGTCGAACAGCAGCGCCACGCCGACCAGCGAGATGAGGAGCAGGCCCGCTCCGCCGAGGTCCATGCGACGCGCCTAGAGATGCTCGATCAGCACGCCGCTGATCCGGTTGGCCACGTCCTCGAAGCGGTCGACCACCTTCTCCAGGTGATCGTAGATCTCGGCCCCCACGATGTAGGCCATGGGGTCCTTCCGGCCGATGTCCTTGTAGAGCGCGGCGATGCCGGCGTCGTAGAGGTGGTCGCTCTCCTCCTCGAGCCGCTTCACCTCCTCGGTGATCTCGTTCAGCCGGTCGGCGTTGCCCCGCATGGACCGCAGCAGCGGCACGGCCTCGGCCGTGAGCTTCGCCGTCCGCTCGATCAGCTCGCCCAGTTGCAGCATGTGCGGCTGGAAGGTGGTCTGCTCGAACAGGTTCGTCGCCTTGGCGGTCTTGTGCATCTGGTCGATGGCGTCGTCCATCGAGCTGATCAGGTCGATGATGTCGGCCCGGTCGAACGGCGTGATGAAGGTGCGCCGGACCATCAGCATCACCTCTCGCGCGACCTGGTCGGCGGCGTCCTCGTGCTGCGCCACCGCGGCGCAGTGGGCCGGCGTCTCGGGCCCGCCCTCCAGCAGCTTGTGGAGCGACTGCGCGCCCGCGCACAGCGTCGCGGCGTGCTGCTCGAACAGGTCGAAGAACCGACCCTCCTTGGGCATGAGGGCCTGGAACCAGTTCACGGGAAACCTCTATTTCTGGCGTCGACGCGGGGCCGCCGGGCGCTCTTAGCGCGATCCGCACCAGCCGTCATCGAACTGTCGCAAAACCTTCGGCGAACCGTCGCGCGGCCCGCGTAGAGCGAACCCACAATCACCCTCGGTGGGGAGTTCCAACGTGCTTCGCAGAATCGTCACCGGCCTCGCGGCCTGCCTCGCGCTGAGCGCCTGCGGCCAATCGGAGAAGGCGGGCGACGCAAAGCCCTCGGGCGTCCAGCTCACCGGCGCCGGCGCCACCTTCCCCGCGCCGCTCTACGCCAAGTGGGCCGAGGCGCAGAAGGCCGACACCGGCCTGACGCTCAACTACCAGGCCATCGGCTCAGGCGGCGGCATCAAGCAGATCAAGGCCCGCACCGTCGACTTCGGCGCCAGCGACAAGCCCCTGAAGCCCGAGGAACTCGACGCCGACGGCCTGGCCCAGTTCCCCGCCGTGATCGGCGGCGTCGTCCCGGTGGTGAACCTGCCGGGCGTCCAGGCCGGCCAGCTCAAGCTGACCGGCCCGCTGCTGGCCGACATCTACCTGGGCAAGGTCAGGAAGTGGAACGACCCGGCGCTCGCCGCGGCCAATGCCGGCGTGACGCTGCCGAACCTGCCCATCACCGTCGTCCACCGCTCGGACGGCTCGGGCACCAGCTTCCTCTTCACCAGCTACCTGACCGCCGTCGCCCCGCAGTGGGCCAAGGTCGGCGCCAGCGATGCGGTCGCCTGGCCGGCCGGGCAGGGCGGCAAGGGCAACGACGGCGTCGCCGGCTACGTCAAGCAGACGCCGGGCGCCATCGGCTACGTCGAGTACGCCTTCGCCCATGTGAACGGCATGACCACGGCCAGCCTGCGGAACGCGGCCGGGACCTTCGTGGCCCCGAACGCCGAGACCTTCGCTGCGGCCGCCGCCAGCGCCGACTGGACGAAGGCCCCCGGCTTCTACCTCGTGTTGATCGACCAGCCGGGCGCCAACGCCTGGCCGATCACCGGCGCCACCTTCATCCTGCTGCACAAGTCCCAGGCCGACGCGGCCAAGGGCAGGGCGGTGCTGAGCTTCTACGACTGGGCCTACGCCAAGGGCGACGCCGCCGCGGACGAGCTGGCCTACGTCCCGCTGCCGGCCGCGCTGAAGGCCCAGGTCCGCGCGAGCTGGTCGGCGGTCGTGGGGCCGGACGGCAAGCCGGTCTTCACCCCGGCCGCCCGATGACCGCAGCGGCCGACACGCCTCCGGCCGTCCCCGCCGCGCCGCGCGCGCGGTCGGCCGAGGGCGCGGGCTTCGACCGCGTCTTCGAGGTCCTCTGCTTCGGGGCGGCGACCTTCCTGCTGCTCGCGCTGGGCGGGATCGTCGTCTCGCTGGTGATCGGCGGCTGGCCGGCCTTCGCCCGGTTCGGCCCGGGCTTCTTCACCAGCGCCGAGTGGGACCCGGTCCAGGAGATCTTCGGCGCGTCGGGCGCCATCGCCGGCACGCTGATCTCGTCGGCGCTGGCGCTGCTCTTCGCGCTCCCGCTGTCCTTCGGGATCGCGATCTTCCTGGTCGAGCTCTGCCCGCCGGTCCTGCGCCGGCCGATCGGCACGGCGGTGGAGCTGCTCGCGGGCATCCCCTCGATCGTCTACGGCATGTGGGGCCTCTTCGTCTTCGCCCCCTGGTTCGCCAGGCGCGTGCAGATGCCGATCATGATGTCGGCCGAGCCCGGCAGCCTCTGGGAGACGATCACGGCGGGCGTGCCCAACGGCGCGGGCATCCTCACCGCCTCGATCATCCTGGCGATCATGATCCTGCCGTTCATCGCGGCGACCATGCGCGAGCTCCTGCTCACCATTCCGCCGCAGGTGCGCGAGAGCGCCTACGGCCTGGGCTCCACCACCTTCGAGGTGATCCGCAAGGTGAGCCTGCCCTACATCCGGACCGGCGCGATCGGCGCGGTCATGCTGGGCCTGGGCCGCGCGCTCGGCGAGACGATGGCCGTGACCTTCATCATCGGCAACGCCCACGGCTTCCCGACCTCGATCTTCGCGTCCGGCTCGACCATCGCCTCGACCATCGCCAACGAGTTCGCCGAAGCCCCGCCGGGGCTGCACTCGGCCTCGCTGATCGCGCTGGGCCTGGTGCTCTTCATCATCACCTTCACGGTCCTGGCGCTCGCCCGGCTGCTGATCGGACGGCAGGCCAACCTATGACCGCAGTCGCCGCGCCCCGCCTGTCCCGCCGCCTCGGCGAAGGCGCCTTCCTCGCCTTCTGCTGGATCGCGACCCTGGTCGCCATCGTGGCGCTCGCCGCCATCCTCTGGTCGCTGCTGCAGCAGGGGATCGGCGGCTTCCTGAAGCCCGGCGGCGGCGGGCTGGACCCGAACCTCTTCACCAGGTCGACGCCGGCGCCCGGCTCGGAAGGCGGCCTGCTGAACGCCATCGTGGGCTCGCTGATGATGTGCGTGGCAGCCATGATCGGCGCTGTGCTCATCGGCTTCCTGGCCGGCACCTGGCTCTCGGAGTACGCCCGCGAGAGCCACTACGGGAAGGTGATCCGCTTCCTGAACGACGTGCTGCTCTCGGCGCCTTCGATCCTGGTCGGCCTGTTCATCTACGAGATCCTGGTCGCCCCCCTGAAGGGCTTCTCGGGCTTCGCCGGCGCGGTCGCCCTGGCGCTGATCGCCGCGCCGGTCATCACGCGGACGACCGAGGACGTGCTGAAGCTCCAGCCCACGGCGTTGCGCGAAGCCTCCGTCGCCCTCGGCGCGCCGGTCTGGAAGACCATCTTCGACGTGATCTGGAAGTCGGCCCGCGGCGGCATGCTGACCGGCGCGCTGCTGGCCTTCGCCCGCATCTCGGGCGAGACGGCGCCGCTGCTGTTCACGTCGCTGAACAACCAGTTCCTCAGCTTCGACATGACCAAGCCCACGGCGAACCTGCCGGTGGTGATCTTCAACTTCGCGCTCTCCGCCTACGACGACTGGCGCCGCCTGGCGTGGGCGGGCGCCCTTCTGATCGCCGTCACCGTGCTGTCGGTCACGGTCGTGGCGCGCATCCTTGCCCGGGAAAAGGCCTCCGCATGAACACCCAGCTCGAAGCCCCGCCCGAGACGGCGGTCCTGCAACTCGCGCCCGAGGTGGTGAAGCTGCAGATCAGGAACCTCGACTTCTTCTACGGCCAGAAGCAGTCGCTGTTCGACGTGACCGTCTCGTTCGCCGGGAACGCCGTGACGGCGCTGATCGGCCCCTCGGGCTGCGGCAAGTCCACGCTGCTGCGCACGCTGAACCGGATGTACAGCCTCTATCCGGGCCAGAAGGCGACGGGCGAGGTCATTCTCGACGGCGACAACATGCTGTCGCCCCGCGTCGACGTGGCGACGCTGCGCGCCCGCGTCGGCATGGTGTTCCAGAAGCCGACCCCGTTCCCGATGTCGATCTACGACAACGTGGCCTACGGCGTGCGCCTCTACGAAAAGCTGTCGAAGGCCGACATGAACGACCGCGTCGAGGAGAGCCTGCGCCGCGCGGCCCTCTGGGACGAGGTGAAGGACAAGCTGAAGGAAAGCGGCCTCGGCCTCTCCGGCGGCCAGCAGCAGCGCCTGTGCGTGGCCCGCGGCATCGCGGTGAGGCCCGAGGTCCTGCTGCTCGACGAGCCGGCCTCGGCGCTGGACCCGATCTCGACGGCCCGCCTCGAAGAGACCATCGCCGAGCTGAAGCGCGACTACACGATCGTCATCGTGACCCACAACATGGGCCAGGCCGCGCGCCTCTCGGACCACACGGGCTTCATGTACCTGGGCCAGCTCGTCGAGTTCGGCGAGACCGAGCAGCTCTTCACCAACCCGGTCACGTCGCGCTGCCGCGACTACATCACCGGCCGCTTCGGCTAGGAGGCCGCGATGGACCATACCTTGAAGGCGGTCGACGCCGATCTCGGCGGCTTGACCCACGGCATCGCCGCCATGGGCGACCTGGCGGTCAGCCAGGTGCGCGCGTCGCTCGATGCGTTCCTTGGCCATGACCTCGACCTCGCGGCCAAGGTGGTGCGTGGCGACGACGCCCTCGACATCCAGGACAGCGAGATCGAGAAGGCCGCCGTGCGGTTCATCGCGCTGCGCCAGCCGATGGCCGACGACCTGCGCCGCCCGATCGCGGCGATGAAGATCTCCATGCAGCTCGAACGCTGCGGCGACCTCGGCAAGAACATCGCCAAGCGCGTGATCCGCATGGACGCGGCGACCTCGCCCGATGTGGCCGAGCCGATCGCCGAGCTGGGCCGGCTCTCCGCCGACCGCCTGGCCGCCGTGGTGGGCGCCTTCCGCAACGGCGACGCGCAGGGCGCCTACGCCGTCTGGCTGAAGGACACCGAGATCGACGAGCGCCACGAGCAGGTGCTGGCCGGGATCATCGCCAGCCTGGACGGCAAGAAGTCCGCCGCCCAGACCGCGGGAGACTGGGCGCACCTCCTGTTCATCGCCAAGAACCTGGAGCGCATCGGCGACCACGCCACCAACATCGCCGAACTGGTCCACTACCAGATCACCGGCCGCGAGCTGGAAGACCGGCCGAAGCTGTAGACCCACCCTCTTTGTGAACGTCATCCCCCGGCTTGTCCGGGGGATCCACTGGGCTGTGCCGCGCAGAAGCGGGCGCGTCGGCGCCGCGCGCAACCGGCCACGCCGACGATCAATGGATCCCCCGGACAAGCCGGGGGATGACGTTCAAGGAGAGGGGGCGGCAGGCTCGAGCGAACCGATCGTCGCGCCTTCCTCGCCGCTGTTCGCCCCTCGCGAACGCCGCCGCGCCTGGCTATCTTCCGCATTGCTGCGGCGGGCTACGACGGCCCACCGGCGCGCCCATCACGGGCCCCGTCCTGGACGGCGGGCCAGAGCGTCGTCGCAAGAGCGCTCTCCCGCCGCAGTTCCCTCCCCATGAAGGGGAGGGAAATCACTGCTGTTGCTGCATCTGGTGCAGGCGCTGCTGTTCGTGGGCGGTCGATCCGCCCTGCGCGCGGCGCGGGCCGCCGGTGCGGGCCGCGGGCCGCGACACGCGCAGGAACTCCGGCTCGGCGAGGGCCGCGCGCGCCTTGCTCACCCGCACGCCCACGGCCAGCACGCTCTCGGAGTCGCCCTTGTAGACGCCCCGCGACGGCGGCACGTCGGAATAGTCGCGGCCGATGGCGCAGGCGATGTGGCGCTCGGTGGCCTCGGAGTTGTTGGTCGGGTCGAAGCCGATCCAGCGCAGGCTGGGCAGGAACACCTCCACCCACGCGTGCGTCGCGTCGGGGTCCGAGCGGTCGCCGTGCTTCTTGTCGTTGAACAGGTAGCCCGAGACGTAGCGCGCCGGGATGCCCCACGAGCGCAGGATCGCCACCATCACATGCACGAAGTCCTGGCAGACGCCCTTGCGGGCTTTCAGCACGTCGTCGATGGGGCTGTCGGCGCGGGTGACGCCGGCCTCGTAGCCGAAGCTCCCGTAGATGGTCCTGTTCAGCTCGCGCACGGCCGTCAGCGGGTCGCGCCGCCGCAGCGCGGCGATGTCGTGGTCCTGCTCGTAGACGCGCAGCGCCTCGGTCTCGCGGGCGAAGCCGTGCGGGTGCAGGAAGTCGAAGTTCTCGCCGCGCAGGAACTCCGAGCGCAGCCGGTCCCATTCGCCCATGTCCAGGCTGTCGGGCAGCGGGGAGGGCGGCTGGCTCTCCACCGCCGAGCGCGCCGTGATCGTCAGCCGGTCGTGCGGCTGCGGCACGTCGAAGTGGTAGACGGCGTTGCCGAAGCTGTCGGCATAGCTGAACACCTGGGTCGGCGGGTCGATCTCCAGGTCGAAGCTGACCAGCCGCTGGCGCGCCGACCGCTGCGGCTGCATCCACACCTCCATGACGCTCTCGCGCACGGGAGAGGCGTAGCGGTACTGGGTGACGTGGCGGATCTCGAGGAGCAGGTCGGTCTCTCCCTAGGCCGGAAGCCGGTCTTCGAGCGGATAGGCCACGAAGGCGTCGTAGAGGCTGCGGTGGATCGCCGAGCACTCGTCCAGCACGGTCTTGAGGAAGGCGCTGGCGCCCTCGTTCTCCAGGTCGGTCATGTCGGCGTATTGCAGGCGCGCGCGCAGCCGCCCCGCCAGCCGGTCGGGCCCGACGCGGCCGGCCAGGCCCGCGTGGCGGATGATGGCCGAGAGGTGCTGCTCGATCTGGTCGGTGCAGAAGCGGATCGAGCGCGGGAAGTCCTCGTCCAGCGTCAGGAACTGCAGGATGAAGCGCGGCTGCATCTCGGCGGTGTAGACCCGCAGGTACGGCTCCAGCGCGCAGCCCATGCGCAGCACGTTCGTGAGCGCGAAGTGGTCCGAGATCGGCCGCCGGCGCCGCCCCTCGCCGAACACCACCTCCAGCAGCGCGCCGATCAGTTGCGCCCGCTCCAGGTAGACGCCGAGCAGCAGGAAGCTCCAGCCCTCGCCGTGGCTCATGGTGGCGTCGCCGGCGCCCTTGAACAGGTGCAGGTCGGCGATGGTGTCGTGCAGGAACTGTTGCGACCCCTCGGCGAACGAGGCCGCCACGTCCGGGTCGTTCATGCGCAGGTAGATGAGGTTCAGCCGCTCCCACGTCTCGGTGGTGATCTGGTCGCGCACCTGGCGCGCATTCTCCCGCGCCCGCGCCACCGACGAATAGATCGACCCGCCGTCCTCGCGATCGAGCGCCAGGGCGAGTGCGGCGTCATAGGGCCGCTCGGCCTTCGCCGCGTCGGGGTCGCCCACGGCCGAGAGCGCGATCCGCGCCACCGTGGTCGCCGCCTCCGAGCGGTCCAGCGTGGCGTTCAGCATCACGTCGGAGAGCCGGCACATGTGCTCGGCCCGCTCCACGTACCGCCCGATCCAGTAGAGGCTGTCCGCCACCCGAGCGAGCATCATGGGATCACCGCTCATCCCGGCGAATGCCGGGACCCGGATCGAGGACTGAGGAGGTAGGTTGGATCGATGCTGCGCTGATCGAGCCGGCATCGGCGTCTTGCCATCTGGGTCCCGGCATTCGCCGGGATGAGCGGAGGGTAAGGCTCATCCTCGCTCTCCCTTGCTTTCAGAGAGCACCCAGGTGTCCTTCGACCCGCCGCCCTGGCTGGAGTTCACCACCAGCGAGCCCTTCTTCAGCGCCACCCGGGTCAGCGCGCCGGGCGTCACCACGATCTTCTCGCCCGACAGGATGAAGGGGCGCAGGTCCACGTGCCGCGGCTCGACGGCATGGTCCACGAGGCAGGGCGCGGTGGAGAGCTGGATCGTCGGCTGGGCGATGTAGTTGGCGGGGTCGGCCTTCAGCGCCTCGGCGAACTCCGCCCGCTGCGCCTTGGTCGAATGCGGCCCCACCAGCATGCCGTAGCCGCCGGACGCGCCCACCGCCTTCACCACCAGCTTGTCGAGGTTGGCCAGCACGTGGCTCAGTTGCGCCGCCTCGCGGCAGAGGTACGTCTCGATGTTGGGCAGGATCGCGTCCTCGCCCAGGTAGTACCGGATGATCTCCGGGACGTAGGCGTAGACGGCCTTGTCGTCCGCCACGCCCGTGCCCGGCGCGTTGCAGATCACCACGTTGCCGGCCCGGTAGGCGTTGAACAGGCCCGCCGCGCCCAGGCTCGAATCCCGCCGGAAGGTGAGGGGGTCGATGAAGTCGTCGTCCACGCGGCGGTAGATCACGTCGATCCGGCGCAGGCCCGTCGTGGTGCGCATGTAGACCATGTTGTCGTGGACGACGATGTCGCGCCCTTCCACCAGCGGCACGCCCATCAGCCGCGCCAGGTAGGCGTGCTCGTAATAGGCCGAGTTGTAGACCCCGGGCGTCAGCACCACGACCTGCGGATCGGCCCGCCAGTCCGAAGCCATGCTCTTGAGCGTCGCGAGCAGCAGGTCGGGATAGCGGTCGATCGAGCGGACGCCGGCGCCCCGGAACGTGCCGGGGAACACCCGCTTGGACGCCTCGCGGTTGGCCAGCATGTACGACACGCCGGAGGGGACGCGCAGGTTGTCCTCCAGCACCGCGAACGCGCCGTTCTCCTGCCGGATCAGGTCCGAGCCGCAGACGTTGGCGTAGGCCTTGTGCGGCACGTAGAGGTTCTGCATCTCGCGCCGGTAGCTGGGCGCCTGCAGCACCAGTTCGCGCGGCACCACCCCGTCCATCAGGATCTGCTGCTCGGAGTAGATGTCGGCCAGGAACATGTTCAGCGCCTGGAGGCGCTGGGTCAGCCCCTTCTCGATCGTCGCCCATTCGGAGCCGGGGATGATGCGCGGCAGGATGTCGGTCGGGATGATCCGCTCGGTCGAGCTCTCCGCGCCATAGACGGTGAAGGTGATGCCCTGCAGCAGGAAGAACCGCTCCTGCGTCTTCTGCCGCTCGGCCAGTTCATCCGGCGAGAGGGTCGAGAGACGCGCCTGCAGCGCCTCGTAG
Organism: Phenylobacterium sp.; assembly: GCF_019636135.1. Classification (GTDB taxonomy): domain Bacteria; phylum Pseudomonadota; class Alphaproteobacteria; order Caulobacterales; family Caulobacteraceae; genus Phenylobacterium. The sequence goes on along the minus strand of NZ_JAHBYD010000002.1, from coordinate 202,836 downwards.
TGCGGTCGGACCGCGCCCTTCGGCGTCAGCATCTCGTCGTAGGGAATCGCGGGGGGAATCGCGGGCAGATCGGCCTTCGGCCCCGCTTCGTCCCGTTTGACGCTCACGATGGAATCCACCCGCACCAGCCTCGAGGTTCAATCTGTAGGACGCTTAGGCGCGCCCCGGAAGCCGCCGGGGAAAAATCGTGCCGCATCGATGGGCAGATGTGCAGGCGCCTATCATTTAGGCGCCGGGTCCAGGCCGCGGATGACAGCGCGGAATCCCCCCGCTACACCAAGCGGCAGGGGCACGAACTGAGGAATCGGGCTTGGGTCGACTGCTCACGGCCGTCGCCGCATCGGCGGCCATCTGCGCGCCGGCGGCGATGGCGCGGGCCGAGCCCAAGGCGCAGGTCCAGGGTGAGGTCGACGGCGATCTGCGCGCCACGATCCAGGCCGTCATCGGCGAGACCGAAAAGCCGATCGAGAACCGTTTCGAAGCGCGCCGCCGGGCGCAGACGGCCGCCGAGGACGCCATCGCGGTCCTCCGCTCCGAGGGCTACTACGCCAATGTGGTGGAGCCCGACGTCACCGAGGGCGAGCCGCCCCACCCGGTGGTGAAGGTCACCCCCGGCCCGCGCTTCAGCCTGGCCGGCGCGGCCATCGCCTGGCAGGGGACGCCGCCCGGCGAGCGGGCGCAGACCGACGCCCGCGCGGCGATGGGCCTCGACCGCGCCGGCGCGCCCGGCCGCGCGGTGGATGTCATCGCCGCCGAGGGCCGCATCCTGTCCGTGGTGCAGAAGCGGGGCTACGCCGACGCCGTGGCCGAGCCGCGCGAGGTGATCGTCGACCACGCCGACAGGACGGTGCGGCCCACCTTCCGCATCGCCGCCGGCCCGCTGGTGCGCCTGGACGGCCTCGACCTCTCCAACGCCATCGGCCGCACCAATCCGGCGTGGCTGCGCGAGCTCGCGCCCTGGGACGCCGGCGACACCTACGATCCCGACGACGTCGGCGAACTCGAGCGCCGCCTGCTCGACACCGGCGTCTACGACAGCGTGACCGTCGCGCTCGCGCCCGCCGAGACGAGCACGGCCGAAGGTCTGCGCCCGGTCCTCGTCACCCTGGCCGAGCGCAAGCCGCGCACCATCGAGGCGGGCGCGAGCTATTCGACCAGCGAGGGCCCGGGCGTGAACGCGCGCTGGACCCTCTACAACCGCTTCCGCCGCGCCGACACGCTGTCGGTGTTCGGCCAGGTCTCCGACCGCGACACGCGCGCCGAGGTGCAGGTCTCGCTGCCCCACTGGCGGCGCCCGCAGCAGACGCTGAAGACCGCGGCCTCGGTCTACCGCGTCGAGACCGACGCCTACGACGAGGACGGCGTGGGCGTCAGCGCCGATGTGACCCGCCGCTATGGCCGCACCTCCTACGTCACCGTCGGCGCCTCGCTGGATGCGACCCGGTCGACCGAGATCAAGGCCGGCACGCTCAGTTCCATCGGCCGCGACCTCGTCACCGCCGCCGTCCTGGGCGACGTCCTGCTCGACCGCTCCAACGATCCTCTGAACCCCACCTCCGGCTGGCGTCTTTCCGCCCGGCTGGAGCCGACCCTGATCGTCGGCGACACGAACGTGCCCTACCTGCGCGCCGTCACCCAGGGGACCTACTATCTCGCGCTCGACAAGCAGGCCGCCACCGTCGTCGCCGGCCGCCTGCGCCTGGGCCGCATCGTCAACGGCACGGTCGACGAGATCCCGGCCTCGCAGCGCTTCTACGCCGGCGGCGGCGGCTCCGTGCGCGGCTTCCCGTATCAGGGCGTCGGGCCGCGGCTCGCCGACAACACCCCGCGCGGCGGCGTCTTCCTGTTCGAATCGTCGCTGGAGGTCCGCCGCGACCTCACCCAGCGGTGGGGCGTCGCCCTCTTCGTCGACGCGGGCGCGGTCGGCTCGTCCGCCGCCGTCGACTTCGGCGACGCGGCCGTGGGGGCCGGGGTCGGGATCCGCTACAACCTGGGCTTCGCGCCGATCCGCGTGGATGTCGCGACGCCGGTCGCCCGCCGCCGTGGCCAGGCGCCGTTCCAGGTCTATCTCTCGATCGGACAGAGCTTTTGAGCGGGGCGGACGACATTCCCGCCGCCGTCGGGCGCGCGAGGTCGCGCCTTCCGAGGGCGATCTTCGCCGTTGCGCTCACGATCCTCGTCACGCTGGGCGCCGTGCTCGCCGTCACGCGCTACGGCGTGCTGATCCCGCAGGTGCGCCTGCTGATCGAGGCGCGCACCGACGGCCTGAAGCTCGGCCGCATCGGCCGCCTGAAACTGGAGGGCCTGTCGGGCGACATCTGGCGTGACGCGCGCGTCCGCCGGCTCACCATCCGCGACGAGAAGGGCGTGTGGCTGGAGGCGAACGACGTCCATCTCACATGGCGTTACGCCAAGCTCCTGAGCCGGGTCTTCGACGCCGATCTGGTCGAGGCGCGGAATGTCCGCCTCATCCGCCGCCCGACGCTGGGTCCCAAGGGCAAGGACCGCGGCCTGCCGGTCTCGTTCCACATCGACAAGGCGGCGGCGCGGCTGATCCTCGAGCCGGGCTTCAGCACCGAACGCGGCGTCTACGACGTGACCTTCGACCTCGATGTCGAGCGCAAGGGCGGCCGTCGCGCCAGGCTGGCGGCGAGGAGCGCGTTGCACGCCGGCGACCATCTCGACCTCGACGTCGCGCTCGGCGGCGCAGGCCCGCTCAAGGTGATCGCCGACGCCGAGGAGGCGCGGGGCGGCGCCATCGCCGGGGCGCTGGGCCTCCCGCCCGACCAGCCGTTCCGCCTGGACGTGAAGGCCGATGGCACGGTCTCGGCGGGGCGGTTCGCGGCGAGCGCGACCACCGGCGACGTGGCGCCGCTGCTCGCCCGCGGCGCGTGGAACCCGCAGGGCGGGCAGGCGGGCGGGCGCCTGCTGCTCACCACGTCGCGGCTGACCCAGGGCCTCGCCGCACGGTTCGGCAGGGAGTTGCGCTTCGGCCTCGGCGGCGTGAAGGCCGCGCCGGGCGTCTACGCGCTGGACCTCAAGCTGAACGCCGAGACCATGCGCGCCCACGCCTGGGGCCCCGGCGACCTGGGCAAGCGCAGGCTGAGCCGGGTGCGCCTCGACCTCGGCGCCCCCTCGCTCTCGCGGATCACCGGCGGGCCGCGGATGGGCGCGGCGCGGATCGTGGGCGCGGTCACCGCCGATGGCGCGGATTTCAGGTTCGCCGGCTCGGGCGCGGTCTCCGACATCGACCTCGGCGGCTACGGCCTCGCCAGCGTCTCCGGGCCGATCGAGCTCGCCCGCGAGAAGGGCGCCTATGCGGTCAAGGCGAAGCTGGCGGGGGCCGGCGGCCGCGGGCAGGGGTTCGTGGCCACCTTCCTGGGCGCCGCGCCGGGCGTGACCCTCGACGCCCAGCGCCTCGCCAACGGCCAGCTCCTGCTGAAGGACCTCGACCTCGCCGGTCGGGGCCTGAAGGTCCAGGCGTCCGGCGGCCGAACGCTCCTGGGCGCCGTGACGCTGAAGGGCGACGTCCAGGTGGCCCGGCTGGAGGAGGCCCGCTTCGGCGCCTCGGGCGGCGCGAGGATCGGCTGGGACGCCTCGCAGGCGAAGTCGGGCGCGCCCTGGACCTTCAGGCTCGACGCGCGCGGCGACCGCTTCGCCGTCGGCCTCGCCGAACTCGACCGCCTCATGGGCCGCACGCCGCGCCTGCAGGTCCAGGCCGACTGGCAGGCCGGCCGCCTCGCCGTCGCCAGGGCCACGCTGAACGGCGCCGCCCTCGACGCCAGCGCCGCGGGCGTCATGGAGAAGGACAGCCGCCTGGCGTTCAAGGCCGACTGGAGCGCCGCCGGCCCGATCCGCGCCGGTCCCGTCGAGATCACCGGCAGGGCCAGGGGCACGGGCGGCGTCACCGGCACGCTCGTGGCGCCGCGCCTCGACCTGGTCGCGAACCTGGAGCAGGTGGACCTGCCGCGCCTCCCGCTCAAGGACGCGAAGCTCGCGCTCACCTTCCAGCGCCAGGCCGACGGCTCGTCCGGGACGGTGGCGCTCACCGCCGCCAGCGGCTACGGCCCCGCCGCCGCCCGCGCCGACTTCCGCTTCCCGCAGGGCGGCGTCGACCTGACGGGCCTGTCGCTGGACGCCGGCGGCGTCAAGGCCTCGGGGTCGCTCAGCCTGCGCCGGTCCAGCCCCTCGGCCGCCGACCTGACGCTGGCGATCACCAGGGGCGCCCTGATCGACGCCGGCCGCATCGCCGGGACCGCCAGGATCACCGACGCCGCCGGAGGTCCGCGCGCCACGCTCGACCTGCGCGGCGAGGCCGTCCGCTGGGCCGGCTCCGACGTCACCGTCCGCGCCGCGCGCCTCGCCGCCGATGGCCCCCTGGCGCGGCTGCCGTTCACCACCGACGCCCGCGGCGCCTCGGGGCAGGGCGCGTGGACGATCTCCGGCAAGGGCGTCTGGAACGACGTCCAGCCCGGCTATCGGGTCGACTTCGACGGCAGGGGCGTGCTGGGCGGCCGCGACCTCCACACCGTCGAGACCGCCGCCTTCCGCTTCGGCGGCCCCGAGCGCAGCGCGCGCGTGCGCCTGGCGGGCTCGGACGGCGGCCGTCTCGACCTCGACGCCCTGATGCGCGGCGAGACCGCCACCGTGAACGCCCGCGTGGCCGAGATGGGCCTGAACGTCTTCAACGCCGACTTCGACGGCCGCATCGACGCCACCCTGGCGCTGCAAGGGCAGGGAAGCCGCCTCGACGGCGCCGTCGAGGCCCGCCTCACCGCCGCCCGGGGCAAGGGCACGCCGGCCGCCCAGGGTGCGAACGGCGTGCTGAAGGCGCGCCTCGCCGACGACGTGATCACCCTCGACGTCGACACGACCAACGACCAGGGCCTCAAGGCCAACGCCAACCTCGTCCTCCCCGCAGAGGCCAGCGCCGCGCCGTTCCGCGTCGCCATCGCGCGCCAGCGCCCCCTGCGCGGCCGCTTCTTCGCCGAGGGCGAGGTGCGGCCGCTGTTCGACATCCTGATCGGCGGCGACCGCGCGCTCTCCGGCGTGGTCCACACCGAAGGCACGCTCAGCGGCACCCTGGCCGCCCCGCGCGCCTCGGGCCAGGTCTCGGTCGAGCGGGGCCGTTTCGACGACGGCGGCACGGGCCTCACGCTGCGCGACGTGGTCCTGAAGGCGGCGTTCACCGAGGATTCCGTCAACGTCACCGAGGCTCGCGGCGTCGACGGCCGCGGCGGCCAGCTCTCGGGCCAGGGCCGCGTCAGCCTGGCCCGCGAAGGCGTCTCCAGCTTCCGCCTGGACCTGAAGAGCTTCCGCCTGATCGACAACGACATCGGCGCCGCCACCGCCACCGGCCAGGCCACCATCAACCGCACCGCCGACGGCAAGGTGAAGCTGACCGGCGACCTCGCCATCGACCGCGCCGACTTCGCCGCCGACCCGCCCACGCCCTCCGGCGTGGTCGCCATGGAGGTGAAGGAGATCAACCGGCCCGAAGACCTCCCGGCCAGCCTGCCGCCCCGGTTCAAGCGCGGCGACGGCTGGGCGCTGGACGTGAAGCTGCATGCGCCGCGCCGCGTCTTCCTGCGCGGCCGCGGGCTCGACGTCGAGCTCTCGCTGGACGCCCATGTCGGCGGAACGACCGCCAACGCCGACCTGTCGGGCACGGCCCGCGTCGTCCGCGGCGACTACGACTTCGCCGGCAAGCGCTTCGAGTTCGACGACCGCAGCATCGTCTACCTCTCCTCGAAGCCGCAGAGCATCCGCCTGCAACTGGACGCCGTGCGCGAGGACCCCTCGCTCACCGTGACCGTCCGCATCCGCGGCACGGCCGCCAAGCCCGAGATCACGCTCGTCTCGTCGCCCAGCCTGCCCAACGACGAGATCCTGGCGAAGGTGCTGTTCGAGCGCTCGGCCAGCCAGCTCTCCGGCGTGGAGGCGGCCCAGCTCGCCTCGGCGCTCTCGGCCATGTCGGGCGGCGGCGGCTTCGACGTGATCGGCAACCTGCGCAGCTTCGCCCGCCTCGACCGCCTGGCCTTCGGCGGCGACGAGCAGTCGGGGGTCACCGTCTCGGGCGGCAAGTACCTGACCGACGACGTCTATCTGGAGCTCACCGGCGGTGGCCGCGACGGGCCGTCGGCGGAGGTGGAATGGCGGGTCCGCAAGAACCTCTCGCTCCTCTCCCGCTTCCAGCAGCAGACCGACCGCGTCGGCTCCGGCAACCGCATCGCGGTGCGGTGGCGGAAGGACTACTGAGCCTCCCCCATGAGCGTCATCCCCCGGCTTGTCCGGGGGACCCACTGGGCTGTGAGCGGTCAGGACGGGCGCAGCGCTCACGCCTTGAACGGTCGCCAACCCACAGCCCAATGGGTGGCCCGGACAAGCCGGGCCATGACGATCAGGGATGGCGGCGGAATGGCCGGCAGGTCAGGCCGTCCTCAGCGCGTAAGCCTGGGTTCCGCGCGTGAAGACCTTGTCGCTGGACAGGACGGCCTCGATCGGGATGTCCCGCTGGCTCGCCAGCGACGTGTACAGCGCGCCAAAATCGGCCAGCGTCGCGTCCAGCAGCGCCTTGAGCGACGGGATCACGAAATAGACCTGCTGGAAGTCGTCGATCCGGTAGGGCGTGCGCATCGTCCGCTCCAGGTCGAAGCCCAGGCGGTTGGGCGAGGGATCGTCGAGCGCGAAGATCGACTCCGCATGGCTGGACACGATGCCGGCGCCATAGATCCGCAGGCCCTTCGGCGTCTCCAGCAGCCCGAACTCCACCGTGTACCAGTAGAGCCGCGCCAGATGGTGCAACTGGCCCAGGCCCAGCGCCCGCAGGCCGCCTTCGCCGTACTTCTGCATGTAGTCGGCGAAGGTCGGGTCGGTCAGCATCGGCACATGGCCGAACACGTCGTGGAAGACGTCGGGTTCTTCCAGATAATCAAGCTGATCCGGCCGCCGGATGAACTGCCCGGCCGGGAAGCGCCGGTTGGCCAGGTGGTCGAAGAACACCTCGTCCGGTACGAGGCCCGGCACGGCCACGACGCTCCAGCCGGTGAGCCGCGTTAGCTCCTCGTTGATGCGGTTGAAGTCGGGGATGCCCGCCCGGTGCAGGTCCAGCGCGTCCAGGCCCTTGAGGAACGGGTCGCACGCGCGCTGCGGCAACAGCGCCGCCTGCCGCTCGTAGAGCCTCACCCAGACGTCGTGCTCGGCCGGGGTGTAGCGGTCCCAGCCCTGATCGATGGTCCAGTCGGCCTGCGCGCCCGGCGGGGGAACGAGGCTGTCGAGTTCCTTCGTCTTCATGCCGGGCAGGATGGCCGCGTTTGCGCGGAAGTTCCGTTCGGACTTCCCCGCAAAACCCGGCTTTGGCGGTAGGATAATGCAGGCGCGCGCGCCTCCGCGGCCAAAGCTTGCGTCAGCGCGCCACGGGCAGCTCCACGTAGCTCGCGGCGTCGGCGCCCACGTGGATCCGCTGCGTCTGCGCCTTGTAGGCGTCCGCCGGCGCGCGGGCGACGGAGGGCGTGAAGGTCTGCGGATTGCGGTCGTAGAGCGGGAACCAGCTCGACTGCACCTGCACCATGATCCGGTGGCCGGGCAGGAAGGTGTGGCTCGCCGCCGGCATGCGCACGCGATAGGCCAGCACCTGCCCGGGGGCGATCGCCTTGGCCGCCTTCGGGTCCTCGCGGTAGCGCCCGCGCATGATGTCGGCCGAGATCATCAGCTCGTAGCCGCCCATGTTGGCCTGCTCGCGCACCTCGGGCGGATAGACGTCGATCAGCTTCACCACCCAGTCGGCGTCGCTGCCGGTGGTGGACGCGAACAGCATCGCCGCCACGTCGCCGCGCACCGTCAGGGCCTCGGTCAGCGGCGCGCTGACGAAGGTGGCCACGTCGGGCCGGGTGGCGAAGTCGCGCTGGTCGTCGGTCAGCCACTGGCTCCAGGTGGAGTCGGGCCCGTACACCGGCCGGATCGGCCGCCGCCGGTAGGGCACGGGCCGGTTCGGGTCGGCCACGTACTCGGCGTAGCCGCCGTTCGCCTCCGGCGCGTCGAAGCCCAGCCGGCCGCCCGGCAGCAGGTAGAGCTTGCGCGTCGCCGGCGCCGTCGGCCACGCGTCCGACATCCGCCATTCATTCGCGCCCGTCTCGAAGGCGGTCACCGGCGCGATCGGCGTCGCGGGCGCCTTGCCCTTCAGATGCTGGTCGAAGAAGGCCTTGATGACCTTGCGCCGCGCCCACAGGCTGGTGTCCGAGCCCCACCTCATCGCGCCCAGCGACGAGCCGTCGGTCTGGCTTTGCCCATGGAACCAAGGGCCTACCAGCAGGAAGTTCATGTCGTTGCGGACGTCCTTGGCCTCCAGCGTCCTGTAGACCGCCAGCGTCCCGAAGCTGTCCTCCTGGTCGAAGAGGCCATGCACCAGCAGCGTCGGCACCGTCAGCGGCTGTTTCGCCAGCACCTCCTGCAAGGCCTGGTCGCGCCAGAACGGCGTGTAGGCGGCGTTGTCCAGCAACCGGTTCCAGGCCGGCAACCCGTCGAGCCCCAGCCGCCTGCCCACGCCCTCGGCGTTGCGGGCCTCCAGCATCGGGTCCCACAGATCGTACGCGCCCCAGACCGGGTCCGGGCCGTCCTTGCCGGCGATCAGGCCGTACATCCAGTCGACGTAGCCCTGCCGGAACGCCCCGTTGTGGTAGAAGTCGTCGCCCGTCCAGCCGTCGACCATCGAATACATCGGCACGGCCGCCTTCAGCGCCGGATGCGGGTCGATCAGCCCCATCAGCGTCAGCAGCCCGCCGTACGAGCCGCCCGTCAGCCCGACGCGGCCGTTGTTGTTGGGGACGTTCTTCACCAGCCAGTCGATGGTGTCCCAGGTGTCGGTGCTCTGGTCGGTCCTGCCGCTGTTGTGCGGCCCGCGGAGCGGCGAGTTCAGGATGTAGCCGCCCTCGGAGCCGTGCCGGCCGCGGATGTCCTGGTAGACGCGGATGTAGCCGTCGGTGAGGTAGTCGGCATCGGCGAGGCCGGCGTTCATCGCCGCGTTCGGGCTCGTGTCGCGCAGCACGCCCGCGATGCCGTAGGGCGTGCGCCCGAGGATGATCGGCATCGGCGACCCGCTCCTGGGGATCACGATCAGCGTCTTCAGCCTCACGCCGTCGCGCATCGGGATCATCGCCTCGCGGCGCTCGAAGTCGCGCGCGAGCGGCTGCTCGAACCGGGCCGGGATGTCGCCGGGCGCGGGCTGCGCCGGCGCCACGGACGCCACCAGAAGCGCCGCCAACCCCGCAGCGACCGAAACCACGACCTTCATGCGAACCCCCGACGCGAACCGGGGATGAAGCTAGATCAAGCCGTCAGGCGACCGCTAGGCTTGTGTCCCCTCCGATCGCACCAATAACGCGCTCGTCCCACGCATGCCCAGGGATGAGCGGTGGCGCTAGTGCCCGATGCCGGAGCGCAGCGTGTAGTGGCCTTCCTTGAAGGTCTCGAAGATCAGCGAGGCCTGCGGGTGGCCCACCGGCTCGCCGGTGTCGTCCGGCAGCAGGTTCTGCTCCGAGACATAGGCCACGTAGGCGCTCTCCTCGTTCTCGGCGAGCAGGTGGTAGAAGGGCTGGTCCTTATGCGGCCGGATGTGCTCCGGGATCGACAGCCAGTACTCCTCGGTGTTCGAGAAGACGGGATCGACGTCGAAGATCACACCACGGAACGGATAGACGCGGTGATGGACGACTTGGCCGATCGTGAATTTGGCGAGTCGCATGCTCATGCCGCCGAATCTAAGCCTTCCATGCTGACCAGAAGGTGAACGTAGCCATGAGTTGGCGTCATTCAACCGTCGTCTTCCCTTAAAGCCGCGCCGCGGGCTAAGGTCGCCGCGAAATGAGGCGCCGGGCTCAATGGGGGACCGCCGCGCCTGCGTGGGACGGGTGATGTCCATGGATGAGGCGCCGCGCGCGCCCAGGCCGCTTCAACGCGGCCGGGACAGGTCTGTCGGCGAGCCACCGTGCTACGCCGCGCTCGACCTGGGCACCAACAACTGCCGCCTGCTGATCGCCACGCCCAGCGCGCACGGCTTCCGCGTGGTGGAGGCCTATTCGCGCATCGTGCGCCTGGGCGAGGGGCTGTCGCAGAGCGGCCGGCTCTCCGACGCGGCCATGGAGCGCGCGCTGGCGGCGCTGAAGGTCTCGGGCGAGAAGGTGCGCCGCCGCAAGGTGGTGAGGTTCCGCGCCATCGCCACCCAGGCCTGCCGCATGGCCGAGAACGGCCAGGCCTTCGTGAACCGCGTCGCCAACGAGACCGGCGTGAAGCTCCAGGTCATCAGCCCGCAGGAGGAGGCCAGGCTCTCGGTCGCCGGATGCCTGAACCTGCTGGACGTCCGCCACGACGCCGCGCTCGTAGTGGACGTCGGCGGCGGCTCCACCGAGCTCTCCTGGGTCGAGCTCAAGGGCGTGACCGCGGGCCAGATGCCGCCGGTGCGCGCCTGGCTCTCGGTGCCGATCGGCGTCGTCACCCTGGCCGAGCGGTTCCCGGAGGGCGAGGTCGCCACCGAGGGCTGGTTCCGCCGCATGGTCGACCACGTGAAGGCCGAGATATCCGCCTTCCGCCGCGCCGACCCGCTGAAGCCGGTGTTCGACGCCGACCGCGCGCATCTCATCGGCACCTCGGGCGCCATCACCAGCCTGGCCGGCATGCACCTGAGGCTGCCGCGCTATGACCGCAACCGCGTCGACGGCATCTGGATGACCCGCGGCCAGTGCGATGACGCCGCCGCCGGCCTCCTGGCGCTCAGCGCCGCCGAACGCGCCGCCCAGCCCTGCATCGGCCCCGACCGCGCCGACCTCGTCCTGGCCGGCGCCGCCATCCTCCAGGCCGTGCAGGAACAGTGGCCCTGCAACCGCGTGCGCGTCGCCGACCGGGGCCTGCGCGAGGGCATCCTGCTGTCGCTGATGTCGGAACGCGGCCGTCCGCGCCGCCGCAAGCGCCGCCGCAGCCGCAGCGGTGTAAAGAAGGCCGCATGACCGACGAGCCGCCGCCCCGCAAGCGCATGGTGAAGCCGCCCACGGGCGGCCTGGAAGGCGGCCGTGGCAAGCCCGCGCGCCTGAAGACCGCCAAGGAGCGCACCCCCAGCCAGCAGGCCTGGCTCGAGCGCCAGATCAACGACCCGTTCGCCGCCAGGGCCCGCGCCCTCGGCTACCGCAGCCGCGCGGCCTTCAAGATCACCGAGATCGACGACCGCTTCCGCCTGTTCCGCAAGGGCGCGAAGGTCGTGGACCTGGGCCTGGCGCCCGGCGGCTGGACGCAGGTCGCCGTCCAGCGCGGCGTCACCGAGATCGCCGGCGTCGACCTGCTGCCGGTCGATCCGCTGCCGCCCGCCCACATCCTGCAGATGGACTTCACCGATCCCGCGTGCGGGCCGAAGCTGATCGAGCTCCTCGGCGGCGCGCCTGACGTGGTGATGTCCGACATGGCCCCCAACACCATCGGCCACCGCGAGACCGACCACCTGCGCATCGTGGGCCTGATCGAAGCCGCCATCGACTTCGCCGTCGAGGTGCTGAAGCCGGGCGGCGCCTTCGTCGCCAAGGCCTTCCAGGGCGGCGGCACCGACCGCCTCATCGCCGGCCTCAAGCAGCACTTCCGCGACGTCAGGAACGTGAAGCCCAAGGCCAGCCGCCAGGATTCGAGCGAAGTCTTCCTGGTGGCGACGGGGTTCAAGGGGCGCTGACCCACGAGATCTCTGCCGCTGATCAACGCTCCCCCACCGCGTGTCATCCCGGTTTTCGCGGCACGCGAAAGACCGGGACCCAACCGTCCGGTGCTCTGAGCGGGCCAGTATGGCCCCGACCGCCGGGGCCGCCCCCAGCCATCGACGCACCGGAAGGTTGGGTCCCGGTCTTTGGCTGCGCCAAAACCGGGATGACAGGCGATGGGATAGCTTGCCCTTTCCACCATCCGCTCTTCCCCCGGCCTTCGCCGGGGTCGGCGGACGGTCCCCCTTTCCCGCTTGCGGGAAAGGAAGGTCACCCCTCCGGCGCCTCCGCCATCCGGGCGCCTTCGGCCACCAGCCAGTCGCGGAAGCGGTCCAGGGCGCGGCTGTGTGCGCCCGGGGCGGCGATCATGGCGAAGGCGCTGCCCGAGCGGCGGAAGCCGAGCGGGGCGACCAGCCGGCCCGCCGCGATGTCCTCGGCCACGAAGGGCCAGCTCACCACCGCCGCACCCAGGCCCGCGAGCGCCGCGTCCTGGGCGAAATGGACGTGGGCGAACGGCCGCTCCGGGGCGGGGCGCAGTTCGACGCCGGCATGCTCGGCCCAGATGTGCCAGGCCTCGGGATGGGTCTGGGCGGCGAGGCGAGGGGCCTTCAGGAGATCGCCCCCGAACCGCTCGGCCAGCCCGGGCGTCATCACCACGCCGAGGGCGTTGCGGATGAACGGCGTGACGGCCGGCTCCTCCAGCCGCGACAGCGGCACGATCCGCAGCACCGCCTGGGCGCCGCGATGCGAGGTCGCGTGCGGCGAGAGTTCCGAGAGCTGCAGCCGCACCTGCGGGTGCGCCGCCTGGAACGCCGCCAGCCGCGGGATCAGCCACTTCACCGACAGCGACGCATTGACGGCGACGTGCAGGTCCGCAGCCCCGGTCCGCACCTTCCGCACCGCCGTGGCGATCTGGTCGAAGGCCTCGGTCAGCGCGGGCAGCAGCTCGCGGCCCGCCGCCGTCAGCTCCAGCCGGTTCTTCGGCCCCGAGAACAGCCGCACGCCCAGCGCCGCCTCCAGCGCCTTCACCTGCCGGCTCACCGCCGAATGGGTGACGGACAGTTCCTCGGCCGCCAGCGTGACCCGCCCGGTGCGCGCCATCGCCTCGAACGCCCGGAGCGCGTTCAGCGACGGCAACGGCCCTGATGTGAGATTTTCGAACATCATGGGTCGAATAAGTCGATTTCCTCAAATCGGCAATCCGGGCACGAGCTGGCCATGGAAGCCCACACCTCCCCCGATCCGCCCCTGGCTCCGGTCGACTACGACAAGGTCCAGCACCAGACCTACGCCCGGGGCCGCGTGCTCCCCGCCGAGGCGATCGCCCGCTACATGGCGGTGTTCGCAGAGCATCTCCCCGAGCGCCGGCCGCTCGCCGGCATCGACCTCGGCTCCGGGACCGGCCGCTTCAGCCCCGCCCTCGCCGACGCGTTCGGCGGCCCGGTCTGGGGCGTCGAGCCCGCCGACGGCATGCGCGCCGCGGCGGTGGCGGACGCCGCCCATCCGCACGTGACCTACCTGGCCGGCCGCGCCGAGGCGATCCCGCGGCCGGACGCTTCGGCCGACTTCGTGCTGATGTTCCTCTCGTGGCACCACGTGGCCGACAAGCTGGCCGCCGCCCGCGAGATCGCCCGCGTGCTCAGGCCCGGCGGCCGCCTGATCCTGCGCAGCACCTTCCAGGAGCGCATCCCCGACCACTGGTGGCGCGGCTACTTCCCACGTAGCTGGGACATCGAACGGGCCATGTTCCAGACCGAGGCCGAGGTCCGCGGGATCGTCGAGGCCGCCGGCTTCGGGACCGTGGCGTCCGTGCGGACGGAGGTCCCCTTCGAAGGCGATATCGCCAACCTGGTGGAACGGCTGAAGCACCGCGCCGTCTCGACCTTCGAGCACATGACGGAGGAGGAGCTCCGCGAAGGCTTCGACCGCATCGACGCCGACCTCGCCGCCGGCGCCATCGTGGAAAAGCCCACCTTCGGCGACTTCATCGTCTTCGAGACCCCGCAGGAGCCCGCAATCGCATGAACGCCCCCTTCAGGCCCCTTGCCCCGTCCGCAGGCGAACCCCTATACGCGTCCCGCAAAACGGAGAGTCTCATGGAGATTCGCGAAGGGCTCACCTTCGACGATGTTTTGCTCGAACCCGGCGCGTCCGACGTCATGCCCACGCAGGTGGACGTCTCGACCCGGTTCACGCGCGAGATCAGTCTGAACATCCCCCTGGTGTCCGCCGCCATGGACACCGTCACCGAAAGCCGGCTGGCCATCGCCATGGCCCAGGCCGGCGGCATCGGCGTCCTGCACCGCAATCTTACCGTCGAGGAGCAGGCCGACCACGTCCGCGAGGTGAAGCGCTACGAGAGCGGCATGGTCATCAACCCGATGACCATCGGGCCGGACACCACCCTGGGTGAGGTCCGCCAGATCAAGGCGCGCCGCCACATCTCGGGCTTCCCGGTGGTGGACGAGGCCGGCAAGCTGGTCGGCATCCTCACCAACCGCGACATGCGCTTCGAGGGCCGCGACGACATCCCGGCCCGCGAGCTGATGACCTCGCAGGGCCTGGTCACGGTGAAGGAGGGCGTCGGCCAGGACGAGGCCCGCAACCTGCTCAGCCGCCACAAGATCGAGCGCCTGATCGTGGTCGACGACGACAACCGCGCCGTCGGCCTGATCACCGTCAAGGACATGGAGAAGTCCCAGCAGCATCCCTTCGCCGCGAAGGATGCGCAGCGGCGCCTCCTCGTCGCCGCCGCCTCGACGGTGGGCGATGCGGGCTACGAACGCTCCATGGCCCTGGTGGACGCCGGCGTCGACGTCGTCGTCATCGACACCGCCCATGGCCACAACGCCTCGGTCTCCGACGCCGTCGCCCGCGTGAAGCGCGAGACCAACCGCGTGCAGATCGTCGCCGGCAACGTCGCCACCTACGACGGCGCCCGCGCGCTGATCGACGCCGGCGCCGATGCGGTGAAGGTCGGCATCGGCCCGGGCTCCATCTGCACCACCCGCATCGTGGCCGGCGTGGGCGTGCCGCAGCTCACCGCCATCATGGACGCCGTCCGCGCCGCGGAAGGCACGGACGTCCCGATCGTCGCCGACGGCGGCATCAAGTACTCGGGCGACCTCGCCAAGGCGCTCGCGATGGGCGCGTCGGTGGCGATGATGGGCTCGGTCTTCGCGGGCGTCGACGAGGCGCCGGGCGAGGTCTTCCTCTACCAGGGCCGCAGCTACAAGGCCTACCGCGGCATGGGCTCGCTGGCGGCGATGGGGCAGGGGTCGGCCGACCGCTACTTCCAGAAGGACGTGAAGGACAGCCTGAAGCTCGTGCCCGAGGGCATCGAGGGGCAGGTCGCCTACAAGGGCCCGATCGCGCCCATCCTGCACCAGATGGTGGGCGGCCTGCGCGCCGCCATGGGCTACGTCGGCGCGCCGGACCTCGGCGAGTTCCGCCGGCGGGCGCGGTTCATCCGCATCACCAACGCGGGCCTGCGCGAGAGCCACGTCCACGACGTGATGATGACCCGCGAGGCGCCGAACTACTCGAACCCCACCTAGGGGGCTTGGCGGGAAGGGAAGGGCGATGGACGTCGCGATCGAACTGAAGCTGCTGGCCGCCGCGGTGGTCGTGGGGCTGGTCCAGCTCCTCTGGGCCGCCGGCGCGGCGCGGGCGCAGCAGGACATGAAGTGGGCCGCCGGCCCCCGCGACACGCCCATGCCGATCACCGGCGTGGCCGCCCGCCTGGAGCGCGCGTTCTGGAACTTCGCCGAGACCTTCCCCTTCTTCGCTGTGGCGGTCCTGGCGGCCGCCGTCGCCGGCAAGCTGGGCCAGCCGCTCACCGTCTGGGGCGCCTGGGCCTATGTGGTCGGGCGCGCGCTCTACGTTCCGCTCTATGCGACCGGCGTGCCGCTGGTGCGCACGATCGTCTGGTTCGTGGCCATGGCCGGCATGCTGGCCGTGCTCGCGGCCCTCTTCCGGTGAGCCGATGCGCGACGGCGGACGCCTGGCGGCGGCGATAAAGATCATCGAAGAGACCCTGGCCCGCCATCGCCCCGTCCGCCTGGCCCTGAAGTCCTGGGGCGACGGCGCGCGCTACGCGGGCGCCAGGGACCGCGCCTTCGTCTCCGGCCTCGTGCTCGACGTGCTGCGCCGCAGGCGCTCGCTGGGCTGGCGCATGGGCGACGACAGCCCGCGCGCCCTGGCGCTGGCCGCCCTGCGGTTCTCGTGGGGCTGGCCGGTCCAGCGCGTCGCCGACGCCGCCGGGGATG
Organism: Phenylobacterium sp.; assembly: GCF_019636135.1. Classification (GTDB taxonomy): domain Bacteria; phylum Pseudomonadota; class Alphaproteobacteria; order Caulobacterales; family Caulobacteraceae; genus Phenylobacterium. Next base: position 186,839 of record NZ_JAHBYD010000002.1, on the reverse strand, counting down.
AGCCGCACGGCCCTGGCCCGCTCACCGACGCCGAGCGCGCCGGCCTCGAAGCGCCCCGCGACCTCGCCGACGCGCCTGCGCCTGTCCGCGGCGACTATCCCGATTGGCTCGACGCCGCGCTGGCCCGCGTCTTCGGCGACGCCCGCGGCGAGGAGGCCGCCGCCCTGGCCGAGCGCGCGCCCGTCGACCTGCGGGTCAACACGCTGAAGACCGACCCCGCCCGCGCCGCCAGGGCGTTGGCCCCGTTCGAGCCGCAGGCGCCCGGCCTCGCGCCCAACGCTCTCCGCGTCGCCGCCCCCGAGGCCGCCGAGCGCGCCGGCGCCGTCGAGGCGATCCCGCAGTTCGGCAAGGGCTGGTTCGAGATCCAGGACCTGGGCAGCCAGGTCGCAGCCCTCGCGGCCGGCGACGTGAAGGGCCAGCAGGTGCTCGACCTCTGCGCGGGCGGCGGCGGCAAGACCCTCGCGCTGGCCGCCGAGATGGCCAACACCGGCCAGATCTACGCCTACGACAGCGACGCGCGCCGGCTGACCGACACCGTCCGCCGCGGCGAACGCGCGGGCATCCGCAACCTCCAGGTCCGCACGCCCCTCGCCAAGGACCCGCTGAAGGGCCTCGAAGGCCGCATGGACCTCGTCTTCATCGACGCGCCCTGCACCGGCACGGGCTCGTGGCGCCGCCACCCCGACACCAAGTGGCGTCTGACGCCCGAGGCCCTGGCGCGCCGCCGGAAGGACCAGGACGGCGTCCTCGACGACGGCGCCGCCTTCGCCCGGCCCGGCGGCCGGATCGTCTACGTCACCTGCTCGGTGCTGCCCGACGAGGACGAGGACCGCGTCGAGGCCTTCCTGGCCCGCAACCCCGCCTTTGCCCGCCGGCCCGCGTCCGAGGCGCCCGAACTCGCCCGGTTCCTCACGCCCGCCGGCGACCTGCGCCTCACCCCCCGCACCTCCAACACCGACGGCTTCTACGTCGCCGTGCTGGAGAAGGCGCGGTGATCGTCCTGCGCGCCGCAGGCGCTCTCATTCCGAACCACCAAGGTCACCAAGCACACCAAGACCTCCGGGCTCCCTTGGTGAGCTTGGTGACCTTGGTGGTTGAATTCATCGGCGCTCGCGCGTCGGAAGCCTCGACGAACGGACCCGCATGACCGCCCAAGCCCACGAGAAAGTCCTCATCGTCGACTTCGGCAGCCAGGTGACCCAGCTCATCGCGCGCCGGCTGCGCGAGGCGGGCGTCTATTGCGAGATCCACCCGTTCGACAAGGTCGACGACGCGAAGATCGCGGCGTTCGGTCCCAAGGCGATCATCCTGTCCGGCGGCCCGGCCAGCGTGCATGAGGCCGAGAGCCCGCGGGCGCCGCAGACGGTGTTCGAGCTCGGCGTGCCGGTGCTGGGCATCTGCTACGGCGAGATGACCATGTGCGCCCAGCTTGGCGGCGCGGTGGAAGGCGGCCACGACCGCGAGTTCGGCCGCGCCGAGATCCAGATCCGGAAGGCCTCGCCGCTGCTGGAAGGCCTGGGCGAGCCCGGCGACAACGAGACCGTCTGGATGAGCCACGGCGACAAGATCACCGCGATCCCGCAGGGGTTCGACGTGGTGGCGACGTCCGAAGGCAGTCCCTACGCCGTCATCGCCGACGAAGCCCGCCGCTTCTACGGCATCCAGTTCCACCCCGAGGTGGCGCACACGCCGCGCGGCGCCCTGATCCTGAAGAACTTCACCCACCGCATCGCCGGCCTCAGCGGCGACTGGACCATGGCCAGCTACCGCCAGGAGCAGATCGCCAGGATCCGCGCCCAGGTCGGCGACGCGAAGGTCATCTGCGGCCTGTCGGGGGGCGTGGACAGCTCGGTCGCCGCGGTGCTGATCCACGAGGCGATCGGCGACCAGCTCACCTGCGTCTTCGTCGACACCGGCCTGCTGCGGAAGGACGAAGCGACCCAGGTCGTGACCCTCTTCCGCGACCACTACAACATCCCCCTGGTCCACGTGGACGCCGGCGACCTCTTCCTCGGCGAGCTGACCGGCGTCAGCGACCCCGAGACCAAGCGCAAGACCATCGGCCGCCTCTTCATCGAGGTGTTCGACAAGGAGGCCGCCAGGATCGAGGGCGCCGCCTTCCTGGCCCAGGGCACCCTCTATCCCGACGTCATCGAGAGCCCGTCCACCACCGGCGGCCCCTCGGCGGTCATCAAGAGCCACCACAACGTGGGCGGCCTGCCGGACTACATGAAGCTCAAGCTGGTCGAGCCGCTGCGCGAACTCTTCAAGGACGAGGTCCGCGCCCTCGGCGTCGAGCTCGGCCTGCCGCCGGCCTTCGTCGGCCGCCACCCGTTCCCGGGCCCGGGCCTGGCCATCCGCATCCCCGGCGAGATCACCCGCGAGAAGGTCGCCGTGCTCCAGGCCGCCGACGCCATCTACCTCGACGAGATCCGCAAGGCCGGCCTCTACGACAGGATCTGGCAGGCTTTCGCCGTCCTGCTGCCGGTGAAGACCGTCGGCGTCATGGGCGACGCGCGCACCTACGAGAGCGTGCTGGCGCTGCGCGCCGTCACCTCCACCGACGGCATGACCGCCGACTTCTTCGAGTTCCCCTGGGACGTCCTCGGCCGCTGCGCCACGCGCATCATCAACGAGGTCCGCGGCGTCAACCGCGTCGTCTACGACGTCACGAGCAAGCCCCCGGGCACGATCGAGTGGGAGTAGGCGGCTTCAGCGGAGCCAGTTGGCCACCTCCAGGCCCTCCACGCGCACGAATTCCCGCTCGTTGTCGGTGACGACGACGCATCCGGCGCAGAGGGCGTGGGCGGCGATCAGCATGTCGTTGCCCCCGATGGGGAGGCCGGCCGCCTCGAGCCCCGCCCGCAGCTTCGCATAGGCGATGTCGGCCGGCGCATCGAACGGCAGCACGTCCAGCGCCGACAGGATGTGCTCCAGTTGCGCCGTCAGCCGCGCGGAGCCTCGCTTGGCGGCGCCGAAGCGGAGTTCGGCCGCGACGACGATGCTGGTGCAGATCGACCGTTCGCCGACCGCGGCGATGCGGGCCGAGACCTGTCCCCGTGGATTGCGCACCAGGTCCGAGAGGATGTTGGTGTCGAGCAGATAGCGGCTCAAAGCGAGACCGGCGCCGGCGGCGGGTCGTCGACCTCCGCGAAGCTGTCCTCGATCGGGTCCAATTGCGCCAGGATCGCGAGCAGGGAGCGCGGCGGCGCCGCCTCGATGATCAGCTTGTCGCCGTCGCGCCGGATGATGGCGTCCTCGCCCGGAAGCTCGAACTCGCGCGGAATCCGCACCGCCTGGTTCCGGCCGTTCTTGAACAGCTTGATGTGACGGTAAGGGCTCATCTCCGATACATAGCCTATGTCAAGGCATATGCCAATCTGTCTTGGGGACGATGCGGGACGGGGGCGGCTCCGCGCCGCTGCGGATTGACTCTGCGGCGTCCCGGGCGTTCCTATGGAACATAATAGGAACGATCCGATGCCGCCGCAGCACCGCTACGCCTTCGTGCTCCAGCCTGACGCCGAGGCGGCGGGGCGGATCGGGCGGCTGACGGAACGGCTCCTGCGGGTCCGTGGCGGGCGGCCCACGCCGCCGGCGCGGTTGCACGTGTCGCTGGCCTCGGTGGGCGGGGAGGGGGCGCCGAACCCCGACCGCGCGCGCCGCGCCGCGCGGGCGGCCGCGATGGTGCGCCGGGACCGCTTCGTCCTCGCCTTCAACCGCATCGCCGTGTTCGAGACGGCGCGGGCGCTCGTGCTGCGGGGCGACGAAGGGGTGATCGGCGTCGACCTCCTGCAGGCCGCGCTCGGCGCCGCCCTGGCCGACGCCGGCGTGACGCCCCGGCGTCGTCGGGCCTTCGAGCCCCACCTGACGCTCGTGCGCGACGCCGACGCCGCGCCCGAGGTCGTCATCGCGCCGCTCGCCTGGACCGCCCGCGAGTTCCTGCTCGTCCACGGCGTCGCGGGGCGGCCGCGCTACGACGTCGTCGCCCGCTTCCCGCTGGGCTAGGGCCGCTTCGGCGGCGTCTGCTCCAGTTGCCAGATGGCTTCGCCCAGTTCTTCCAGCTTCTTGCCCAGCAGCGCCTGGGCGTCGGCCAGCGCCTGGTTGTAGAAGTAGGGGCCGAGGGTCTCGGTGACGAAGTCCAGCAGGAACACCGCGTCGAATCCCGTCACCTCCAGGTCCAGCTCGGCCTTGAGGTAGCGGCTCAGCGCCCGGCTGGCGGCGTCGCGGTCTTCCTTGGTGAGTTCGATCTTCGGCATGGGAGGGCCACGATGGCCGCGACGCTGTACGGCATCAAGAACTGCGACACGATGAAGAAGGCCTGGACCTGGCTCGACGGCCACGGCGTGGCCTACGACTTCCACGACTACAGGAAGGCCGGCCTCGACCGCGCCACCCTCGAAGGCTGGGTGAAGGCCGTCGGCTGGGAGGTCCTGCTCAACAAGGCCGGCACGACCTTCCGCAACCTCCCCGACGCCGACAGGCAGGGGATCGACGCGGCGAAAGCCGTCGACCTGATGCTGGCCAATCCCTCGATGATCAAGCGCCCGGTCCTCGACCAGGACGGCCGCCTCACCGTCGGCTTCAAGCCCGAGGTGTACGAAACGCTCCTGTAGCGCCGCAGGCGCCGCAAGGATTCAACCGCGGAGATCGCGGAGATACGCAGAGAGTCCGGCGCGCGACCCTCCTCCGCGCATCTCCGCGATCTCCGTTGTTTTCATTTTACCGCTCCCGCCGCATCCGTTTCCGCGACCGGCGGCGACTACGGGGCAAGAGGACGGCGGAGACGGCTCCGTGCGGTCCGCACCCTGGAGACCCGCGATGGAGTCCTTCTTCTACGGCTACTGGTGGCTGATCTTCCCGATCATGTTCTTCGCGTTCGGCGCCTTCGACCGCTGGCTCGCCTACAAGCGCAGCCAGGAACGGCTGAACCTCGTCCGCGAGTTCACCAGCCAGGGCAAGGACCCGCCCCCCGAGCTGATGCGCGCCATCCACGACGAGGAAGCCCTCGACGATCCGGACTCCGCCTACGGCCGCTATGACCGCTACGGCCGCCGCTACCGCCGCCACTACTGGCGCATGGGGCCGTACTGGGCCTGGCGCACGGCGATCATCACCGGCTCGGTCGCCGCGGGCTTCTGGTTCGCCTCGGAGTACGCCGACTTCCCCGGCGTGGACGGGCCGTTCCGCCTGGTGGCGGTGATCATGACCTGCGTCGCGGTCGGCCACGCCATCGCGGCCATCTTCTCCACCATCTTCCGGGCCAGGTGAGCCCGGAAGGCCTCGATATCGCGCTGGTCGAGCAGGCCCGGGCCGGCTCGACGGCGGCGTTCGCGCGGCTGGTGGAGCGCCACCAGCAGGCCGTGCGCGCCTTCCTGCGCCGCGCCTGCGGCGACTGGGCCCTGGCCGACGATCTCGCGCAGGAGACGTTCCTGACCGCCTGGTCGCGCATCGGCCGTCTCGAATCCGGGGCGTCCGTCCGCGCCTGGCTCTGCGGCATCGGCTGGAACAAGCACCTCGCCGCCGTCCGCAGCCGCGCCCGCGACCGCACCCGCGAGGCCGCGTACGAAGCCGGAAAGCCGCCGCAAGCCTCGGCCATGAGCGACGAGCGCATGACGCTCGAGGCCGCCATGGCCCAGCTCCCGCCCGACCAGCGCGCCTGCGTGGCGCTCTGCCTGGCGGCCGACTTCAGCCACGCGGAGGCCGCCGAGGCGCTGGGCCTGCCGCTGGGCACGGTGAAGTCCCATGTGACGCGGGGCCGCGCGCGGCTCCTCGACGTGCTAGGAGGGTCCCGATGACCGACGCGCACCTGAAGGCGCTGTTCGCGCAGGACGAGCCGCCCGCCCGCGATCCGGCCTTCTCAGCCGCGGTGATGGAGGCCGTGGCGCGCCGCCGCTTCCTGCTGGACGTCGCCTGGCTGTCGGGCGCGACCCTGATCGGCGGCCTGATCCTGTGGGCGCTCTGGCCGGTCCTGCACCCGCTGCTGGCCCAGGTCGGCGGCCAACTCGGCCCCGTCGCCGCCGCCGTCACGCTCGCGGCGGTGGCCGTCGTCCTGGCGGACGGGCGCGCAACGGCCCCCGCCGGCTGAAACATGGACAAGCTTTCATCCGGCCTTCTGCATCCGACCGGGCAGGTCTAGGTCTCTTTCCCAGCAGAGACGGGCGCTCCCCGCCCGGCCAGACTTGGAGAGGAGAACGAGAAGATGGAGTCCGTGCTGATTGTCCTGATCATCTTCGGGAGCTTCGCGTCGCTGTTCATCGTGCCGCGCTACTTCAAGAGCATCGAGCGCCAGAAGATGGCCGAGACGCTCCGCGTGGCCATCGAGAAGGGCCAGCCCCTGCCGGGCGAGGTCATCGACGCCATGTCGAGCGACGTGCGCACCGATCCGCGCCTGCCGTCGCCCCAGCGCGACCTGCGCATCGGCATCATCTGGCTGGGCGTGGGCATCGGCCTGGCGGCCTTCGGCGGGGCCCTCAGTTTCGAGGAAGCCGACGCGCTGCTGCCGATCCTCGGCTTCGCGGCCTTCCCGACCTTCATCGGCCTGGCGTTCATCGCCCTCGGCCTGATGAACAAGCCCAGGGCCTGAGCCGCCGGATCGGGGGATCACGCCCATGCCGGGCAAAAGTCTCAGTTTCGCCAGCCAGCACGACGTAGAGCTCTGCGCCTACGCCGCGGCCGGCGAGCGGCGCGCCTTCGGGGAGCTGGTGCGTCGCCATGGCTCGGCCGTCCGTAATCTGCTGCGGCGGATGGGGGCGCAGGCGGCCGAGGCCGACGATGTCGCCCAGGATGCGTTCCTGGCGGCGTTCGAGAGGATTTCCGAGTTCCGCGGCGAGGGCACGTTCACGGGCTGGGTGAAGCGCATCGCCGCCAGGCTCTACCTGCGCCGGCTGCAGCGCGAGAAGCGTCTCGCCGCCCTGGCGGCCGAGGAAGGCCGGGAGGAGGCGGACGCCGCCGCCGGTCTCGGGAACGGCGGGGACGCCGACCGCCGCATGGACCTGGAGGAGGCCATGAAGGCCCTCTCCGCGCCCGAGCGGCTGTGCGTGTCCATGTGCTACGGCGCGGGCCTGTCCCACGGGGAAGCCGCCGAGGCCTTGAACCTGCCGCTTGGAACGGTCAAATCCCATGTCAAACGTGGTCTGGATAAGCTCCGGGCGCGGCTCGCGCCCAACGGGGAGCCGAACGAGGGGGCTGTGGTGGAAGGGAGGCGGAGCAATGGCTGAGGTCGATTTCGAACGCCGTCTCGAGCGCCTGTTCGCCCAGAGCCCCGACATGCCCGACGCGCAGGCCTTCGCCGAGCGCGTCGAACGCCGCCTAGACCGGGGCTGGAACCTCCGGCGCTGGCTGATCGGGGCCGCGGGCCTCGCCGGCGGCGTCGTCGGCGCCAGCCAGCTCGTGATGTCCAACCTCTTCCAGCGCGTCGAGAGCGCCGAGCAGTCCGCCCGGGTGCTTTCACAAGGACTTGCGCGCGTCACGCCCACAACCGACATGGTGTCCGCGCTCTCGGGCGGCTATGGGCTGTGGATCGCCGTCGGCCTGGCTTTCGTGACCATGGGCGTGTTCGCGGCGAGGTTGGTCCAGGAGTTCTAGTCGTGTCTTCGCATCGCCAGGAGACGGTCCGGCGCCTCGCCGCACCGGACATCGCCGCGCGCAAGGGCGGCGTCCCCATCGTCTGCCTCACGGCCTACACCGCCCCGATGGCCGAGATCCTCGACCAGCATTGCGACCTGATGCTGGTGGGCGACAGCGTCGGCATGGTCGTCCACGGCCTGCCCAACACCGTCGGCGTCACGCTGGAGATGATGATCCTGCACGGCCAGGCGGTGATGCGCGGATCGCGCCGCGCCATGGTCGTGGTCGACATGCCCTTCGGCAGCTACGAGGGCAGCCCGCAGGACGCCTTCGCCAACGCCTCGCGGATCATGAAGGAGACCGGCGCCTCGGCCGTGAAGGTCGAGTCCGGCGAGACCATCGTCGCCAACATCGAATACCTGGTGAAGCGCGGCGTCCCCGTCATGGGCCACGTGGGCCTCAGGCCCCAGGCCGTGCTCGTGGACGGCGGCTTCAAGGCCAAGGGCAAGCTCGACCACGAGCGCCGCCGCATCCTCGACGAAGCCCGCGCCACCGCCGAGGCCGGCGCCTTCGCCATCGTCGTCGAGGGCGTCGCCGAGGGCCTCGCCCGCGAGATCACCGAGGCCGTCGCCGTCCCCACCGTCGGCATCGGCGCCAGCGTCGGCTGCGACGGCCAGATCCTCGTCACCGACGACATGCTGGGCCTCTTCGACTGGACCCCGAAGTTCGTGAGACGCTACGGCGACCTCCGCACCCAGATCGGCAAGTCGGTCGCCGCCTACGCCGACGACGTGAGGCAACGGAAGTTCCCGGGGCCCGCCGAGATCTACTTCGCGAAGGCGGGGTAGGGGCGAGGCCGGACGCCGTGCGGCGGGCAGGCGAAACGGGACCGGACCGTCGCAGCCCGATCCCGCCCTGCCGTCGCATGACGCCGGTCAGTTCGGCCGACTGTTGAAGGTGTAGCTCCGGGCGCAGCCCGAGGCGGCGGCTTCCCAGCCGCCCACATGGTCGTTCGGATCGGTCGACAGGCACCAGCCGCGGCCGTTGTCCCGCCCGTCCCAGATGATCATGGCGTCGTCGCGATAGACCCGCACCTGGTCGATGAACATGGCGTCCCCACCGTCGGTGCTGACCCGCACCGCATCGACGACCTTGTCCGTGGTCAGCGCGGTTTCCAGATAGCCCCGGGAGAAGGTCCCGCAGTCCGAGACGTTGCCCTTGACCATCTGGCGGCCGGCGCTGACCCCGTTCGACAGGAAGTCGACCGTGATGGTGTTGCCGGTGGCCGTGTCGCGCAGGTCCGAGTGGCAGAAGTCGATGTTGGCCCGGTAGACCAGTTGCGCGACGCCCAGCGTCTTGTCGATCGCGACGGGCGCCCAGGCGGTGCCCTTCACCTCGAGGCTGCCCGGCGTGCCGGCGTAGAAGATGGCCTTGCCGTCCGGCAACGCCATGCCCACCGCCGAGACGACGGCCCCCACCGCCGCGGCGGCCGCCGGGCAGGCGGCGCCGGCGCTGCCCGCGCAGGCCACGGCGCCGCCGATGCCGACGACCGTGCCCGCCGCCAGCGTGATCGCCTCGTTCAGGAACTCCGCGCCGACGACCGACACGAGGGCCAGGCGGGGGGGCTGGATGCCGGTGACGCCGCCGTAGCAGGACTGCTGGCCGACCGCGATGGTGTCCTCGTAGACCGGGCCGGCCCCGCCGATCGGCTTGATCGTGCCGACCCTTTCGTCGTTGGGGGTCAGCGGGTCGTCGTTCTTCAGGCCCGGCGTGTAGTCGACCTTCCTCGGATCGTACCAGCGCACCTTGGCGACGATGCCGGTGCCGAAGACGTTCTTCACGCACTGCGTGTACAGGGTCGGCGGCTGGGCCTGCGCCGCGACGGGATTGAGCGCGACCGCGCTGACGCCGCTCAGCATGAGCGAAAGCGACGTGACGACCTTCATGAGCATGCGAACTCCCTCCGAGGCCTCCATGGCCTGCCTCTTGGGGTAGGTCGTCCAAAGCTTGACCGTCGATCACCGGATCAGGTGATTGTCCGGACGGGGGGATGGCGCATCCTTTCGAGACCAAGCGCGTGCAAGCCGGGGGACCGCCGATGATCCGAGTCGCTGTCGTCGAAGACGATCCGGTGATGCGCGATCACCTCTCCCGCGCGATCGAGGGATGCGAGGACATGCTGTTGACCGCGACGGCCGCCAACGTGGCCGAGGCGGAGGGGATGATCGAGGCGGGCGGCTACGACGTGCTGCTCTGCGACCTCGGGCTTCCGGACGGCAGCGGCGTCTCGCTGATCCGCAAGGAGGCGCTGACGGGCCGCGACACCGACATCCTCGTGATCACGGTCTTCGCGAACCAGAACAAGGTGCTGGATGCGATCCGCGCCGGCGCCCGCGGCTACCTGCTCAAGGACGAGCGGATCGAGGACTGCATGGCGGCGGTGCGCGAGATCCGCCGGGGCGGGTCGCCGATCAGCCCGATCATCGCGCGCCAGCTTCTCGGTGAGATCCGCCCCGACCCAAACGTGCCCCGCCCGATGGCGTCGCCTCTGTCCGAACGCGAGTACGAGGTGCTCAACCTCCTGTCGCGCGGCTTCTCCAACGCCGAGTGCGCGGAGATCCTCACCGTCTCGGGCAATACGATTGGCACGCACATCAAGAACATCTACCGGAAGCTTGAGGTGAACAGCCGTGCCGAAGCCCTGTTCGAAGCATCGTCCCAAGGATGGTTCTCGCGCGGCTAGGACGCCGGGGCGATGCGGCTAGTCCTGCTGATCCTCCTGCTGCTGCTCACGCCAGGCGCCGTGAGGGCGCAAGCGCTGAACACGTTCACGTCGTCGCCGGCCGAGGGCGGCCCGGTCATCGAGTTCAAGGATGGCGATTTCGTCCTCGCCGCGGGGCTGGACGTTCCGGACCGCGGCTGGGTCCGCGCCCCGTCGCCCCACATCTACCGGATGTTCGAGACCCGGTGGCGCACCGGCGACTACCACACGGTCCAGGGCCGGTTCCGGTTCGATCGCGGGGCGCTCGGCGCCGATCCGCTCGCCCTCTACACCGCGAGCACCCGCAACCAGTTCATCGTGTTCGTCAACGGCGCGGAGGTGTTCCGCAACTTCGCCCGCGTCAGCGACCAGAAGCTCGCCTGGTACCGGCCCTTCCTGGTCCCGCTGCCCGAGGGGGCCCTGAAACCGGGCGTGAACGAGATCGTCATCCGCGCCGTCTCCCAGGAGTCGGTCGGCGTCGGGCGCGTGATCGTCGGGCCGAACGCGGTCGTGCAGGACTTCTATCAGGCGCAGTATTTCTGGCAGATCACCGCGCCCATGGCCGCCAACGCCGCGATGCTGGCCCTGGGCGGGTTGGCGGTCCTGCTCTGGATGGGGCGGCGGCGCGAGGTCGAGCTGCTCTGGCTGGCCCTGGCCGCGGGGCTCTGGTTCCTGAGGAACTACCAGTATTTCGCCGAGGTCACGCCGTTCGACTTGGCGTTGTTCAACGCCCTGACCGTCTACGCGACCTACTTCGCGACCGTGGCGACCACCGCCTTCTACGCGACGTTCCTCAAGATGCCGCATCGGGAGCCGGTGATCGCCGCACTGTTCGCGCTTGGGCTCCCGATCATGGCGATCCACGCCACGTTCTCGCTGTCCAACCTCATTCTCTACGTGCCCGCGACGCTCATCGGGCTGGGCGGCGCGCTTCTCGGCCTCCTCGACCTCAGGCGCGATCGCACGACCGGTCATGTGCTCCTGGCGCTCGTCGTGCTGCTGATGCCGTTCGCCGGGGTCTACGACTTCCTCCTGGCGGGGGGCGGCGACGGCTGGAACACCAACGACGCCTACCTGACCGTCTTCAGCGGCTGCATCTACTGCGTGGCGTTCCTGATCGTGTTCGGGAAGCGGGCGCTGGACGCCTTCGCCGGGCTCGAGGCGGCGAACGCGACGCTGGAGCAACGCATCGCCGAGACCCGCGCCGAACTGGCGGCCAGCGAGGCGTCGCGGCGCGACCTCGTGGTCGCCGGCGCGATCGCCAGCGAGCGCGAGCGCCTGATGCGGGAGATGCACGACGGCATCGGTTCGAACCTGATCACCGCGCTGGCCGTCGCCCGGCAGCAGAAACAGCCGGACAGCACGATCAAGACCCTGAGCCGCGCTCTCGCGGACCTGAAGATCACGGTCGATTCGCTGGAGCCGGTCGAAGGCGATCTGGTCGCGTTGATCGGCAACCTCCGTCATCGGATGGCGGGGGACCTGCGCGACGCCGGCATCGCCTGCAGGTGGGAGGTCGGACGCTGCGGCCCGCTGCCGTGGCTCGATGCGACCAACGCGCTCCACGTCTTGCGCATCTTCCAGGAGGCGATCGGCAACGTCCTCTCCCATTCGGGCGCGACCGAGATGCGCATCGGGTGCGGGGAGGAGATGCGTGACGGGATCCCCGGCATCGCCGCGCATGTCGCCGACAACGGCCGCGGGTTCGACGACGCCCGGGCGGACCGGCCGGGCAAGGGGCTCGGCAACATCGCCGCGCGTGCGAGGGCCCTCCACGGCGTCCTGGATTGCCGTTCGAGCGCCGAAGGCGGGACCCTCGTCACGCTCTGGCTGCCCTACGACCGGGCGCCTGTCGCCCGGGACCAGGAGGCCGGCTAGAAGCTGTTAGGGACTGAGGCTGGTCGGCGAGAGGCAGCAAAGCCCTCTCCCCCTTGCGGGGAGAGGGTTTGGGAGTGGGGGTGTCGGCGCAGCGCTCCAAGGCGAGCACCCCCACCCCTGACCCCTCCCCGCAAGGGGGAGGGGAAGCTGTGGGAGATGTTTATCCAGAGTTTCAATCTCTTATTCCGGCTCGTGAGTGCCGTCTGAAAGACCTCAGTTCCTAACAGTCTCTAGGGCCAATCCGCATTCAGCGCGCGCTCCAGCGGGCCCTTCGCCCCGTGCGGAGGAAGGGCTTGCCCCGCTGGCGCGTCAGCGCCGCGAATTCGACACCAAGCCCACCAAGGTCACGAAGAGTCGCCCTTGGCGCCCTTGGTGGTTCGAAACGACAGCGCCTGCGGCGCGCAGAGAGCCGCCGGCGCACCTGACCTACGTCCGCTTCTGACGTGTGGGCCTGTTCCCCTGCGGGCTCAATGTCCGCCGACCTCGCCATCACCGCGGAAGACGCTCTGGGCCTTGCCGATGTCGCGCAGGTGCAGTTGCGGCTGGCCAAGCGGTTCGGTGAGCGGGCCGAGGCGGAGGAGGATGTCGACAAGGCGTGCAAGCTGGCGCGAGCGTGTGAGCGGGCGGCGCGGGGGTATCGGCAGTCGCTGCTGCTGAAGTCGCGGCTGTTCCGCGACGCGGAGAACGCGCGGTGCGCGGCGGTCGAGACGCCGCGGCCGCGTACCGCCCCGCAGCAGGCCCGCATCAACAAGCGGGTGCGCGAGCTCTACACGGCCGTCGAAGACCACATCTACGCCGAGGTCGAGGCCGAGCGGCTGGACGAGGCCGAGTTCTATCTCGAGGGCCTGCTCGACACGATCGAACGCCTGGCCCAGGCCGACGACGCCTTCGCCGACGGCGATTTCGAGGCGCAGGTGGCCGTGGTGTGCGACCACCACCTGCCGCCGCCCGAGCTGCGTTCGCCGCCGCCTCAAGCGCAGACGGCCGACGCCGAAGCGCCGGCCGCCGCCGACTCGTCGTGATCGGGTCGTCGCCGCCGCTCAGGCGGCGACGGGCTCGCGCAGCGCGAGCGGGACGTAGCGGACCTTGTCGCCCTTGGCGTTCTTCGGCTCGGTGAGCACGTGCTTCTTCGGGTCCAGAGTCGTGCGCAGCGCCGCGATCTCGAGCTGGAAGCCGTCGGGATCGAAGAAATAGAGCGAACGGATCCACACGTCGGGATCGTTCGGGTCCTCGCACGAGGGCTTCTTGAGGCCGTGGTAGATCGTACGCACGTCCACGCCGGCGCCGCGCAGCGCGGCCAGCGCGGCGTCGAAGTCCTCGTCGTCGACGTTGAAGGCGAGGTGGCTGGCCTGGCCGGCGCGGCTGGGCTTCCCCTCGACCGGCGGGAACCACATGTACGACATCAGCCCGCCGTTCCCCATCTCGTGGAAGCTGTGCTGGCCGCCGCCGGGCAGGTCGATGAGCATCACCAGCGGCATCCCCAGGACTTCCTCGAGGAACTTCGTGGACGCGTGCATGTCGGAACAGACGTGGGCCGAGTGGCTGACGTTCTTGAACGGGATGTTGGGCAGCTTCGCCATGGATTTCCTTCCTCTGGAGAGCGGACTTCCGATCGTTGACTGAAAGGATACACCCCGGCGTCCTGCCCGCAGAGGCAGATAAAATTTGGCCACCCGTCAAATCGGGTTGCGTCCGCAAGCGCCTGGGCTGTCCTCGAACGCCGCGAGGATGGGGCAGGGGCCGTCCCCGCCCGACGCGCAGGCGGCGGCGAGACGCGACAGCGCGGTGCGCGCCGCGGTGAGCTCGGCGATCTTCGCGTCGAGCGCGGCGATGCGGCGCTGCGCCAGGTCGCGCGCCCGGTGGCGTTCACGGGTGGCGTCCAGGGCCAGCAGCTCGCGGATCTCGTCCAGCCGGAACCCGGCCGCCTGGGCCGAGCGGATGAACCGGAGCCGGCGCGCGGCCTCCGGGCCGTACCGTCGCACGCCGCCGGCCGAGCCCGGGCCGGGCGGCCGGGGCGGCTCCGGCATCAGGCCGCTGCGTTGATAGTAGCGGACCGTCTCGACCCCGACGCCCGCCGAGCGCGCCAGCGCGCCTATGGTCAGTTCGGCCATCCCTTGTCTCCGTACCCTGGTACGGGGCCATATGAGAACGTGCAGGATGACCAGCAAGCGAGCGCCGCGATGAACGCCCCGATCCCGAAGACCGCCGAGCTCTACCGGATGACGCTGCCCGACCACACCTGCCCCTATGGCCTGAAGGCCCTGGACCTGCTGAAGCGCCAGGGCTTCCGCGTCGAAGACCACCGGCTGGAGACGCGCGGGCAGGTCGATGCGTTCAAGGCGGCCCACGAGGTGAAGACGACGCCCCAGGTCTTCATCGGCGGCCGCCAGATCGGCGGCTACGACGACCTGCGCCGCCATTTCGGCCGCCCGGTCGCCGAGCCGGGCGCGACCAGCTACCGGCCGGTGGTCGTCCTGTTCGCGATGACGGCGCTGATGGCGCTGGCGGTGAGCCAGGCCACGCTCGGGACGCCGTTCACGGTCCGCGCCGCCGAATGGTTCATCGGCTTCAGCATGGTGGTGCTGGCGCTGCTGAAGCTGCAGGACGTCGAGACCTTCTCGACCATGTTCCTGAACTACGACCTGCTGGCGAAACGCTGGGCGCCCTACGGCTACGTCTACCCCTTCGCGGAGGGGGTCGCGGGCCTGCTCATGATCGCCGGCGTTCTGACCTGGATCTCGGCCCCGCTCGCGCTCTTCATCGGCGGCGTCGGCGCCGTCTCGGTGTTCAAGGCGGTCTACATCGACAGGCGCGAGCTGAAGTGCGCCTGCGTCGGCGGCGCGTCGAAGGTTCCGCTCGGCTTCGTCTCGCTGACCGAGAACCTCATGATGATCGCGATGGCGGTCTGGATGCTGCGGATGTGACCCGCAGGGCGGACGCCCCCGGGCCGCGCCCCGCGCCCTTGAGGCGCCCCTTGAGACGCATGGCGGGGCGCTATAGGTTCCGCCCCTCGTTTGGCGGCGGAGCCCCCCTGAAGTGACGGATCTATTCGAAGAGGTCGAGGAGCAGCTTCGCTCCGACCGCTACAAGCAGTTCGCCCGCACCGCGCTGCCCTGGATGCTGGGCGTCGCCGCCGCCGCCCTGATCGCCGTCCTGGGCTACTGGGGCTGGGACACCTTCCGCACCCGGCAGACCGACAAGGCCTCCGAGCAGTACGCCCAGGCCATGGACGCCTTCGTCGCCGGCGACCGCGAGGGCGCCAAGACCCTCTGGACCGAGGTCTCCAGGAGCCGGTCCGGCGCCTACCAGGCCATGGCGCTGATGCACCTGGCCGCCGACGCCGAGCGCGCCAATGACAGCGCCGCCGCCGCCCGCCTGTACGACGAGGCGGCCAAGGCTGCGCCCGATGCGGTCCTGGGCGACGCGGCCCGCCTCAAATCCGCCTTCGCCCTCCTCGACACCGCTCCCCTGAAGGACTTGGAGGGGCGCTTGAAGCCGCTGATGGACGATGGCCGGCCGTACAGGATCCAGGCCCGCGAGGCGCTGGCGTTCGCCAAGCTGAAGGCCGGCGACCTGCAGGGCGCGCGCGGCGACTTCCAGCTCATCAGCCAGTCGATCGACGCCCAGCAGGGCGCCCAGGCGCGCGCCCAGGCCGCCATCGGCCTGATCGATTCGGGCTCGGCCAAGTCGGTGCCCGCCGTGGTGCGGGCCGCCCAGGCGCTGCCGCCGCCCATGCCGATGCAATTGCCGCCCGGCGCGATGCCTCCGGGCGCCGAGGGCCAGCCGATGCCCGCCCCGCAAGCCGAAGGCCTGCCGCCGCAATGATCCGCCGTTCGACCTATCTCGCCGCCGTCCTGGTCGCGGCGCTCGGCGCGTCGAGCTGCTCGACGGTCAGCAAGCTCAATCCCTTCGACAAGAAGGACAAGACGCCGTCCGAGCTGGCCGGCGAGGGCCAGCGCATCTCGATCATCCCGGCCGACCAGCTACTGGAGCCGGCCGAGGCCCTGAAGGGCGTCGACTTCTCGCTGCCGTCGCCGGTGCGGATGGAATCCTGGCCGCTGCCGGGCGGCAGCCCCGAGCAGGCCGTGGGCGCCGTCGACGCCGCGCCGAACCTCTCCGTCTCCTGGCGGCGCAGCTTCGGCCAGGGCCAGAAGCGCGGCCGCTATGTCACCGCCCCGCCGGTCGCCGCCGACGGCAAGGTGTTCGTGATGGACGCCGACGGCCGCGTGGTCGCCGTCGACGCCGCCAGCGGCTCGACCCTCTGGCGCACGGGCACGAACCCCGGCGACAACAAGCGCGACAAGCTGGCCTTCGGCGGCGGCGTCGCCTACGCGGACGGCAAGCTCTACGTCTCGTCGGGCTACCGCGAAGTCCTGCAGATGGACGCCCGGACCGGCGCCATCGGCTGGCGGACCAAGACCTCGGAGTCGATCCACGGCGCGCCGACCGTCTCCAACGGCCGCGTCTTCGTGATCGCGCTCGACAACACCCTGCTGACCTTCGACGCCGCCACCGGCGCGGCGGCCTGGACCTACCAGGCGCTGGCCGAGAGCGCTCGCATCCTGGCCGCCTCCAGCCCGGCGATCTCGGGCGACACGGTGGTCGCCGGCTTCGGCTCGGGCGAGCTGGTGGCCCTGCGCGCCGCCAACGGCAACGACCTCTGGAACGAGGCGCTCAGCCGCGCCAGCCGCACCAGCGCGCTGTCCGAGATCCGCGACATCCCGGGCCGCCCGGCGATCTACCAGGGCGACGTGTTCGCCGTCAGCCACTCGGGCGTCTTCGCCGCCACCGACCTGCGCACCGGCCAGGCCCGCTGGAGCCTCCCCGTCGTGGGCGTCACGGCCCCGTGGCCGGCCGGCGACGTGGTCTACGTCACCGCCAAGACCGGCGAGGTCATCTGCGCCAGCCGCGAGACGGGCCAGATCTACTGGATCCGCGCCCTCAACGAAGGCTTCAAGTCCAAGCGCAAGGGCGGCGTCTTCGGCATCGGCGGCCAGAAGAGCACGCGCCCGATCTGGTCGGGCCCGATGCTGGCGGGCGAGCGCCTGCTGGTCGTCGGCCAGACCGGCGAACTGGTGGCCCTCAACGCCAAGACCGGCGAGATCGTGAAGCGCATCGAGCTCAAGGGCGCCTCGACCACGACGCCGATCGCCATGGGCGACACGGTCTATGTGGTCACGCAGGAGGCGGACCTGATCGCGATCCGCTGATCGCTCGGGTACAACAGCCGCCATGGCGCTCAAACTCGCGATCGTCGGCCGCCCGAATGTCGGCAAATCCACGCTGTTCAACCGGCTGGCGGGCAGGAAGCTCGCCATCGTCGACGACCAGCCGGGGGTGACCCGCGACCGCCGGTTCGGCACGGGCCGCCTCGGCGACCTCGACCTGGAACTGATCGACACCGCCGGCTTCGAGGACGTCACCGACGAGAGCCTGGAAGCGCGCATGCGCGCCCAGACCGAGCTGGCCGTCGACGAGGCCGACGTCGCGCTGTTCGTGGTCGACGCCCGCGAGGGCGTGACGCCGGGCGACGAGATCTTCGCCGAGGTGCTGCGCCGCAAGGGCAAGCCCGTGGTGCTGGCGGCCAACAAGTCGGAGAGCAAGGCCTCCGAGGCCGGCGTGCTGGAGGCCTTCGGCCTGGGCTTCGGCGAGCCGGTCCCGATCTCGGCCGAGCACGGCGAGGGCATGGCCGACCTCTTCGCCGCCGTCGCCGCCCTGGCGCCCGACGAGGACGACGACGGGGACGACGGCGCCGGCAAGCCGATCAACATCGCCATCGTCGGCCGCCCGAACGCCGGCAAGTCGACCCTGGTCAACGCCCTGATCGGCGAGGACCGCCTGCTGACCGGCCCGGAGGCCGGCATCACCCGCGACGCCATTCCCGTCGACTGGGACTGGGACGGTCGCGCCATCCGCCTCGTCGACACCGCGGGCCTGCGCAAGAAGGCCCGCGTGCAGCAGCGGCTGGAGAAGCTCTCCACCGGCGACTCGATCCGCGCCATCACCTTCGCCGAAGTCGTGATCCTGGTGATGGACGCGACCCATCCGTTCGAGATCCAGGACCTGCAGATCGCCGACCTGGTCGAGCGCGAAGGCCGCGCCCTGGTGTTCGTGCTGGCCAAGTGGGACCTGATCGAGGAGCCGCAGGCGCGCCTGGCCGAACTGAACGAAGAGGTCGGCCGCCTGCTGCCGCAGGTGCGCGGCTCGCCGATGGTGGCGCTGTCGGCCGAGACCGGCCGCGGCCTCGACCGCCTGATGCCGGCCGTGTTCAAGGTCCACGCCGACTGGTCCACCAAGGTGAAGACCCGCGACCTCAACGACTGGCTGAAGATGGCCGTCGAGCGCCATCCGCCGCCGGCCGTGGGCGGACGCCGCGTGAAGCCGAAGTACATGGCCCAGACCAAGGCCCGGCCGCCCACGTTCGTGATGTTCGCGAGCCGCGCCGACCAACTTCCGGACCACTACCGCCGCTATCTGATCAACAGCATCCGCGAGAGCTTCGACCTGCCGGGCGTGCCGCTGCGCCTGACCGTGCGGTCGAACAAGAACCCCTACGCCGAGGGCGAGGCCAAGGGCGGGCCGGGTCCGTCGAAGACCGCGCCGACGTCGGCCAGGTCGGGCCTCGTCGCCAAGCGCCGCAGGGAGGCCGCCGAGAAGGCGCGCGAGGGCGCGGCGGGCAAGCCGCCCAAGCCGAAGGCGAAGAAGGCCAAGGCCGGCGCGCCGGGCGGCCGCGCCGGCAAACTCGTGCGGCCGGGCGTCAAGCCGAAGCGCGCGTCCCGGACCGCATCTTCCAGTCCGCGAAAGAAACGCTAGCCGTCGGCAGGCCCAGGTCGGCCTGCGCCAGCTCGACGACCAGCGGCCCGATCTCGGCGGGGTCGGGCAGGGCGGCCGGGTCCTCGCCCGGATAGGCGTCGGCCCGCATCCGCGTCCGCATGGCGCCCGGATCGAGCAGGACGGCGCGGATGTGGGTGTTCTCCAGCTCGTCGGCCCAGGTGCGGACGATGTTCTCCAGCCCCGCCTTGGTGGCCCCGTAGGCGCCCCAGAAGGCCTTGGGGTGCGAGGCGCGGCTGGAGGTCAGGAAGATCGCCCGCGGCGCCGTGGCGGCGCGCAGCAGCGGCTCGCACGACCGAATCAGTCGTACGGGCGCCGTCAGGTTCACCGCGACGAGGCGGTCCCAGTGCCTGGGCTCCAGGTGCGAGACCGGCGTCAGCGACCCGAGGAGCGCCGCCGCATGCACGAGGACGTCCAGCCGCCCGAACCGCTGGTGGATGGCGAGGCCCAACTGGTCCAGCCCGTCGACCTGGCCGATGTCCATCGGCACGAGCGTGGCGGACTGCCCGGTCGCGGCGCGGATCTCGTCGTCGAGGGACTCCAGCGCGCCTTGCGTCTGCGCGACCGCCACGACGTGCGCGCCGGCCCTGGCGAGGGCGAGGGCGGAGGCGCGGCCGATGCCGCGGCTGGCGCCGACGACGAGGGCGATGCGGTCGGCCAGAGGGAGCGAAGACGTGGGCAGGTCGGGCATGAGGCGGCGTCTCTAGACGCTTTCGGCTGCGGTGTCAGCGCGCCGGGCGTAGCGCTGGGCGATCGCCGCGCAGGCCATCAACTGGATCTGGTGGAAGATCATCAGCGGGATCATCGCGATGCCGGCCGCCGCGGGCGTCAGCAGGGCCGCGGCGATGGGCGCGCCGCTGGCCAGCGACTTCTTCGAGCCGCAGAAGACGATGGCGATCTCGTCCTCCTTGGAGAAGCCGAGCGCGCGGGCGGCGAAGGCGGTGATGGCCAGCACCGCCGCCAGCAGCACGCAGCACAGGACCAGGAGCCGCACGAGGTCGAGCGCGCTCAGCCTGTTCCAGACGCCCGCCACGACCGCGCCGGAGAAGGCGACGTAGACGATCAGGACGATGGTGCCGCGGTCGAGCAGGCCCAGCGTCTTGTTGTGGCGCTGCACGAAGGCGCCGATCCAGGGCCGCGCGATCTGGCCGGCCACGAAGGGCGCGAACAGTTGCAGCACGATCGCCCAGAACGAGCCCGGGCTGATCGCGCCCTCGGCGTGCAGCAGCAGGCTGGCCAGCGCCGGCGTCAGGAACACGCCGATCATGTTCGACGCCGAGGCCGAGGCGACCGCGGCCGCGACGTTGCCGCGGGCGATGCCGACGAAGGCGATGGAGCTCTGGATGGTGGAGGGCAGGCAGCCCAGCAGGACCAGGCCGCCGGCGATCTCCGGCGGCGTGATCCAGGCGGGCAGGGCGGCCATGCCGACGGTGATCGCCGGGAACAGCAGGAACGTCGCGGCCAGGATCGTCAGGTGCAGCCGCCAGTGCGTCAGCCCCCGGATCACCGCCTCGCGCGAGAGCCGCGCGCCGTGCAGGAAGAAGACGATCCCGATCAGGATCTTGCTGGCCCATCCAAAGGCGAAGGCGGCCTCGCCGCGCGCCGGCAGCACCGAGGCCAGCCCGGCCGCCGCCAGGATGAAGATCAGGTACCAGTCGGGCTTGAGACGGGCGAGCCATGAGCCTCGCTTCGCCCCCTCCGCCGCGTCGCGGTTCCCCTCCCCCGAGGGGGGAGGAACGCTCACGCGTCGACCAGGAACGAGAGCTGGCGCTCGACGAGTTCGTTGCGGCCCTCGGCGATCTCCTTGTCGAGGAGCCGGGTCGGATAGTCGCCGGTGAAGTAGTGGTCGGTGTACTGCGGATGGGCGTCGTCGCGGACCGCGTCCATCGCCCAGTAGAGGCCCTCCACCGAGAGGTAGCCCATGGAGTCGACGCCCAGGATCCTGGCGATCTCCTCGACGGTGTGGTTGGCCGCCAGCAGCTTCTCGCGGTCGGGCATGTCGATGCCGTAGTAGTCGGGCCACATGATCGGCGGCGACGCCGAGCGCAGGTGGACCTCCGCCGCGCCCGCCTCGCGGACCATGCGCACCACGCGGACCGAATTGGTGCCGCGGACGATGGAGTCGTCGACCAGCAGCACCTTCTTGCCCGCCAGCACCGAACGGTTCGGCGCGAGCTTCATGCGCACGCCCAGTTCCCGCTCGCCCTGGGTGGGCTGGATGAAGGTGCGGCCGACGTAGTGGTTGCGGATGATGCCCATCTCGAAGGGCTTGTCCGCCTCCTGGGCGAAGCCGAGCGCGGCCGGGACGCCGGAGTCGGGCACGGGCACCACGACGTCGATATCGATGCCGGTGAGGCTCTCCTGCGCGAGCCGGCGGCCCATGCGCTTGCGGACCTCGTAGATCGAGCGGCCGTTCACCACGGAGTCTGGGCGGGCGAAGTAGACGTATTCGAAGATGCAGGGGCGGGCCTGCTGGGCCGGGAAGGGGCGGAAACTGCGCAGGCCCTTGTCGTCGGCCACCACCATCTCGCCGTGCTCGATGTCGCGCACGAAGGTCGCGCCGATCATGTCGAGCGCGCAGGTCTCGGACGCGAACACGGCCCGTCCGTGCAGGTCGCCCAGCACCAGCGGGCGGATGCCCAGCGGGTCGCGCACGCCGATCAGCTTCTTGTTGGTCATGGCGACCAGGGCGTAGCCGCCTTCGAGCTGCTGCAGCGCCTCGGTGAAGCGGTCGAGGAACTTGGGCCGCCGCGAGCGGGCGATGAGGTGCAGGATCGCCTCGGAGTCGGAGGTCGACTGGAAGATCGCGCCTTCCGAGACGAGCTGTTCGCGCAGCGTCAGGAAGTTGGTCAGGTTGCCGTTGTGGGCCAGGGCCAGGCCGCCGGCCTCCAGGTCGGCGAACATCGGCTGCACATTGCGCAGGAAGCTGCCGCCGGCCGTGGAGTAGCGCGTGTGGCCGATCGCGTGGCGGCCCGGCAGGCGCTTGCTGAGGTCGCCGCCGCCGAAGGCGTCGCCGACGTAGCCCATGTGGCGCTCGGTGTGGAACCGCTGGCCGTCGAAGCTGGCGATGCCGCAGGCCTCCTGGCCGCGGTGCTGGAGGGCGTGCAGGCCGAGCGCGGTGATCCCCGACGCCTCGGCGGTGTCGTAGACGCCGAACACGCCGCATTCGAGCCGGAGGGAATCGTCGTCGGGATCGCGCGCCGGAGGGGACCAATGCTCGTGCGCATGGCTCATCGGGATCGCTCCGGGCGGTCGGGGGTGGCGGGTTCGCGGGCCTCGTACCCCTCTGTCGCCGGATTGTCACCAGAGACCGCGCGATCGAACGCCGGTTTCAGTCTTCCGGCCACGTCCAGGCCCTTGGGCGCCAGGTCGTCGAGCAGCCGGCCCATGCTGGTCGCCAGCGGCCAGGTGCGGGCGCCGGTGATCCACTTGGGCCGCAGATCCTCCGGCGTGGCGGCGTTGAACATCAGGAAGAGCGCGCCCAGGACGATGAGGCCGCGGCCGAGGCCGATCAGCAGCCCGAGCGAACGGT
Source organism: Phenylobacterium sp. (assembly GCF_019636135.1). Lineage (GTDB taxonomy): Bacteria > Pseudomonadota > Alphaproteobacteria > Caulobacterales > Caulobacteraceae > Phenylobacterium. Next base: position 164,268 of record NZ_JAHBYD010000002.1, on the reverse strand, counting down.
CGAGGAAGCCGAGCATCTGGGTCTTCTGGACGCTGCGCGCCAGCCCCGCGCCGATCAGCCGCAGGGCCACGAAGGCCACGCCGAACACCACCACCAGCGTCGCGATCGTTCCGAGCCAGTCCGGCTGCACGGCCTTGCGCACCATCGGCCCGAACACCGGCAGGCCGAAGACCGCGAGTCCCGCCGCGACGACGAGCGCCGTCAGGGCGAACACCTCGCGCACCGCGCCGCGCGAGAAGCCGACGGCGGCCGAGACGCCGAGTAGCACCAGGACAAGGAAGTCGAACTGGGTCACGGCTTGTCCCATGCCCCATCGTGGATGCGCTGTATGGCGTCGGCGAGGCGGCTCGCGCCCGTCACCTGAAGGGCCGAACTCTCCGGGTCCGCCGGGGCGAACGCGCGGCGGAAGCCGAGCTTGGCGGCCTCCTTGAGCCGCGAGTCCATGCGGCTGACGGGCCTGACCTCGCCCGAGAGGCTGATCTCGCCGAACACCACGCAGTCCTGCGGCAGGGCCACGTCGAAGGCCGAGGAGGCCAGCGCGGCGGCGGCGGCCAGGTCGGCCGCGGGCTCTGAGATGCGCAGGCCCCCCGCCACGTTCAGGTAGACGTCCCGATCGCCGAAGGAGAGACCGCAACGCGCCTCCAGCACCGCCAGGATCATCGCCAGCCGCCCGGAGTCCCAGCCGACGACGGCGCGGCGTGGCGTGCCGTAGGCCGACGGCGCCACCAGCGCCTGGATCTCCACCAGCACCGGCCGCGAGCCCTCGATTCCGGCGAACACGGCCGCGCCCGCCGCCCGTTCGCCCGAGGTGTCGAGGAACAGCGCCGAGGGGTTCTTCACCTCGGCGAGGCCGGCGTCGCCCATTTCGAAGACGCCGATCTCGTCGGTGGCGCCGAAGCGGTTCTTGGCGCCGCGCAGGATGCGGAACGGATAGCCGCGCTCGCCCTCGAAGGCGAAGACGGCGTCGACCATGTGCTCGACCACCCGCGGTCCGGCGATGGCGCCCTCCTTGGTGACGTGGCCGACGAGGATCACCGCCAGCCCGCGCTTCTTGGCCAGCCGCACCAGCTCGCCGGCGGCGGCGCGCACCTGGGTGACCGAGCCCGGCCCGGCCTCGTGCGCGTCGCTCCACATCGTCTGGATGGAATCGACCACCACCAGGTCGAACGGCTCGGCCTTCAGCCCGTCGACGATGGCGCGCAGGGCGGTCTCGGCGGCCAGCTTCACCGGCGCGTCGGCGAGGCCCATGCGGTGGGCGCGGCTGCGCACCTGCTCGATCGCCTCCTCGCCCGAGATGTAGGCGCAGCGCGCGCCGCGCCGCGCCGCGCTGGCCGCCACTTGCAGCAGCAGCGTCGACTTGCCCACGCCGGGGTCGCCGCCGACCAGGATCGCCGAGCCGGGCACCACGCCGCCGCCGCACACCCGGTCCCATTCGTCGACGCCGGTGATGATCCTGGGCGGCGCGGGCGTCTCGGCGTCGAGCCCCTCGAACGCCAGCCCGGCCTTCCGCGTCGGCTTGGTCAGCTTCAGCGCGCCGGGCGGGCGGCTGGTCAGCTCCTCGACCAGGGTGTTCCACGCGCCGCAGGCCGGGCACTGGCCCGTCCAGCGCGTCTGCACGGCGCCGCAGGACTGGCAGGCGTAGACGGCGCCGTCGCGGGCCATGGGTCCTCCTGATTCGAATGCGGTCGAGTCTAGCCGAGCCGGCGTTCCCGGTCCCACGCCCGGGTTGCCGCCTGCGACGAGAGGTCTAGGGTCTTTGCGCGGGATTGTTCGAGGGAGTGTCGGTTCATGAGCATGGTGGAACCCGGGTCGGCCGGTGCGGGGCTCGTCGCCCGCGTCCGGGCGATCCTCACGCAGCCCGGCGCGACGTGGGACGTGATCGACGGCGAGCCGGCGACGATCGGCGGTCTCTATCGCGGATACATCCTGCCGCTGGCGGCGATCCCGGCTATCGCCGGCCTGATCGGCCAACTGGTCTTCGGGGTGCGGGCCGGCTTCGGCGGCTTCGGCATCGTCGCCAGGCCCAACCCGGTCTGGGCCGTCGGCGGCGCGGCCGTGAGTTTTGGCCTCGGCCTGCTGTTCGTCTACGTCATGGCGCTGGTGATCGAGGGCCTCGCGCCGAACTTCGGGGCCGAGAAGAACCGCATCCAGGCGATGAAGCTCGCCGCCTACTTCCCGACGGCGTCGTATGTCGCGGGCGTGCTGAGCCTCGTGGCGGGCTGGGGCGTCGTGGGCTTCCTGGTCGGCCTGATCCTGATCGCCGCCTTCGTCTACAGCCTCTACACGCTCTACCAGGGCCTGCCGAAGCTGATGAAGAACGCCCCTGAGCGCACCGTCGGCTACTTCGTCACGGTGCTGGTCGTGACCTTCGTTCTCGGCCTGATCGTCTCGATGGCCTATTCGGCGGTCTCCATGGCGACCATGCGGCTGGCCGGGCCGCCGCAGGTCAGCGGCAAGGTGACGATCCCGGGGCAGGGCGAGCTCGACGTCGGCGAGTTGCAGAAGCAGGCCGAGGCGGCGGCGCGGCAGATCGAAGCCGGCAAGACCGTGACGGCCACCGACACCGACGCGCTGAAGGGCTACCTGCCGGCGTCGCTCGGCGGCTACACGCGCGGCGAGGTCAGCGCTTCGTCGAGCGAGGCGGCCGGGATTCAAGGCTCGCAGGTCGAGGCGCGCTACGAGAAGGGCGACTCGGCGATCCGCGTGCAGATCACCGACATCGGCGGCGCGGGCGCCATCGCCGGCATGATGGGCGCCTTCAAGATGAAGTCGTCGAAGGAGAGCGCCACCGGCTACGAGAAGTACGGGAACGTCGGCGGTCGCATGACCCACGAGAGCTATGACCGGGCGTCGAAGCACGGCGAGTACGGGGTCCTCGTCGGCGAGCGCTTCATGGTCGAGGCCAAGGGCGACGGCGCGAGCATGGACGAGCTGAAGGACGCGGTGGACGCCGTGGGCCTGCCGCGGCTGGAGGCCCAGGCCAAGGCCAGGTAGCGGCCCGCATAGCGCCTCTCGCGCGTTGTGCTACGCAGGATGCGGACCGGTGTTGGAGGGCTGGGATGGCGCCACGCGCGGCGGAGTTCTTTTCGCGCGCCCTGGGCATGCTGTTCGCGCCCGGCCGCACGTGGGACCGAATCGCCGGGGACCTGACGGCGCCGGGCGCCCTGATGCGCGGCTACGTGGCGCCCCTGGCGGCGGTCGCGGCCGTCTGCGGCGTCGCGGGCGCGCTCGCCTTCGGCTTCAACATCGCCAACGTGGGCGTGCGGATGAGCGTGCCGGGCCTGCTGCTGGGCGCCGCGGTGGGTTACGTCGCGACGCTCGCGTCGGTCTGGCTGGCGGCCCTGTTCGTCGATCTGGCCGCGCCGGCGTTCGGCGGCCGGCGGGACGGGGCCGCCGCGATGAACCTGATCGCCTACGGAGCCACGGCGAGCTGGGTCGCCGGCGTCGCCGGGATCTACCCCAGCCTGAGCATTCCGGTGGGCATCCTGGCCGGCCTCTACAGCGGCTATGCGATCTGGCTGGGTCTGCCGAAGCTGATGCGGGTCGCCGACGACCAGCGGCTCACCGCCTTCGCCGCCGTGCTGATCGCCATCCTGCTTCTGGCGGCGGGCCGGGCGACGCTGGCCAGCATGGCCGCCGAGCTCGGCGGGCCGCTCTCGGCCTCCTACGCGCCGAGATAGACCCGCTCGGCGCGGGACGAGAGGCGCACGAGCACCTCGTGCGCCACGGTGCCGGCGGCGTTGGCGAGGTCGTCCAGCAGCGCGTTGGGACCCAGCAGCTCGACCGGATCGCCGACCGCGCCGCCGTCGGGCAGGGCGATCACCAGGATGTCCATGTTGACCGCCAGCAACACGCGCCGCGCGCCGGCCGCCCAGGCGCAGCCCCGGCCCATGGCCGCGCGGATCATGCCGTCGGAATAGCCGGCCGCGACCACGGCGACGCGCATGGGACCGGGCGCGGTGAAGCTGGAGCCGTAGCCCACGCGGTCGCCGGTCGCCAGTCGCCGGATGTCGAGGATCGGGGCGGTGAGGGTGGCCACCGCCTTCAATCGCGGGTCCGGCCGCTCCCCGGGGCCCCCGCCGAAGAGGCTGATGCCCGCGCGCACCATGTCGTAGCGATAGTCGGGGCCGAGGAACGCGCCGGCGGAGGCCGCCAGACTGGCCCGCGCGTGGGGAAAGAGCCCGCGGACTTCCCGGAAACGCGCGAGCTGCTCCGGGTTGCGTGGCTCAGCCGGATCGGTGGCCGAGCCGAGATGGCTCATGACCAGGCTGACCTCGAGCCCGCTGGCGACGGCGCGCGCCTTATCGAGGGTGAGGCCTTGGCGGTTCATGCCCGTGTCGACCTGCAAGGCGATGGGCCGACCGAAGCTGCGCGCCGCCTCAGCCTGCGCCGCGGTCGCGATCACCGGCGTGAGCCCCGCGCTCGCCAGCCGGTCCGCCGTGCCGTCCAGCAGCCCGTCGAGGACGTAGACGGCCGCGTCGCGGTCGCCCAGGTCGGCGCGCAGGGCCTCGCCCTCGGCGATCCGCGCGACGAAGAAGCTGCGCGTGCCCTCCGCGTACAGGCGCTTCGCGATCGCGCCGGCGCCGAGGCCGTAGCCGTCGGACTTCACCACCGCCGCCACCTCCGCGCCCGCGGCCTCTGCGGCCAGGACGGCGCGATTGTGCGCGAGGGCGTCGAGGTCGATCGTGAGGCGCGCGCGGTCCGTCAGGCTCATGCCCGCTTAGTGCGGGTCATAGCGGCTTGAGTCACGGGCCAGATTGCCGAACTTGGTGGTGTCGGAGTGGAAGGAGAGCTTCACGTTGCCGATGGGGCCGTGGCGCTGCTTGCCGATGATGACCTCGGCGAGGCCCTTCACCTGGTCCATCTGCTCCTGCCAGCGGAAGTGCTCCTCGGTGCCTTCGCGCGGCTCCAGGCGGGAGAGGTAATACTCCTCGCGGTAGACGAACATCACCATGTCGGCGTCCTGTTCGATCGAGCCGGATTCGCGCAGGTCGGAGAGCTGGGGCTTCTTGTCCTCGCGGCTCTCGACCTGGCGGCTGAGCTGCGAGAGCGCCAGCACCGGGACGGCGAGTTCCTTGGCCAGGGCCTTGAGGCCCTGGGTGATCATCGAGACCTCCTGCACCCGGTTGTCCGGGCCGCCCGCGCCGGTGGTGACGAGCTGGAGGTAGTCCACGACGATGAGATCGAGGCCCACCATGCGCTTGAGCCGCCGCGCCCGGGCGGTCAGCTTGGCCAGCGTGATGCCGCCGGTGGCGTCGATGTAGAGCGGCGCTTCCTGGATCTCGAGCGCGGCGTCGCGGATGCGGCCGAACTCCATCGCATCGATCTCGCCCTTGCGCAGCCGGTCGCCCGACACGCCCGAGACTTCCGCGAGCAGGCGCATCGCGAGCTGCTCGGACGACATTTCCAGCGAGAAGAACGCCACCACGCCGCCCGACACGGTCTTCCTCGACCCGTCGGGCTGCGGCTCCCAGGCGTAGTTCTTGGCCACGTCGAACGCGATGTTGCAGGCCAGCGACGTCTTGCCCATCGAGGGTCTGGCGGCGAGGATCATGAGGTCCGATGGGTGCATGCCGCCGATCTTCTGGTCGAGGTCGATCAGGCCGGTCGAGAGGCCGGCGAGGCCGCCGTCGCGGCTGTGGGCCTCGGCCGCCATGGCGAGCGCGCCCTGCAGGGCGTCGGAGAAGTTCACGAAGCCCGACGAGACGCCGCCGGTCTCGGCGAGCTGATAGAGCTGCTGCTCCGCCGCCTCGATCTGGTCGCGCGCGTCCAGTTCGGCGTCGCCGCGCTGGGCGGTGGTGGAGATGTCGCCGCCGATGCGGATCAGGTCGCGGCGCAGGGCAAGGTCATAGACCGTGCGGGCGTAGTCCGGCGCGTTGGCCGCCGGCGGCGCGCGGTCGACGAGGTCGGCCAGGTAGCGGACGCCGCCCAGTTCCTGGAACGCCGGGTCGGACGAGAACTGCTCGGCCAGCAGGATCGGGTCGGCGAGGGCGCCCTTGCGGATCGCGCCCTCCACGGCGGCGAACAGGCGCTGGTGGAACGGCTCGTAGAAGTGGCGGTCCTGCAGATGGTCGCCCAGGCGCTCGAACGCGGCGTTGTCGAACAGCAGGGCGCCCAGCAGGGCCTGTTCAGCCTCCAGATTCGAAGGGGCGTGCGCGATCGCGACGTCGTTGGACGCGGTCATGGTGGGGCGGAGATCGAGCGCCGGGACGAGGGCCATGACGGTCAGTCTTAGCGAATTGGCATTGTGACGCGCGTGCGACGAACCGCCCTTCCCCGTGATTCACAGGGCTCGTGTGGACGGCCCGCCAAACGAAAGCGGCGCGGGAGAGACTCCCGCGCCGCCACGTCAGAAACGGTCGTAGATCGCTACCAGGCGATGCCCACGCGGGCGTAGAGGAACCGGCCGTTGAAGCCGAACGGCGAGTAGCTGGGGAAGCCGATCGGGCCGTTGGTGTTCACGTTGGCCGGGGTCGGGTTCGGGTATTCGTCGAACACGTTGTTCACGCCCAAGGCCAGGTTCACGCCCATCGGCGCCTGATACCGCGCTTCGAGGTCGACCAGCGTGTGGCTGCCCGAGTGGTAGTCCAGCGTCGCGGTGTTGTTCGGGATCAGGACGTCGCCGTAGTAGGTGGCCTTCGCCGTCGCGCCGAACGCGCCCAGGGACCAGTCGACCGCGAAGACGTGCTTCTGGTCCGGGGTGCCTTCCTCGAACGTCAGGCGGTTGCCGCGGTCGAAGAGGATGGGCGGAACCGGCAGCGACGAGAGCACCGCGGTGGTCGGGATCTTGGTCACGTCGGTCGAGTTGAAGTTCGCCGCGGCGGTGAAGTCGAAGCGGCCGGCCGCCTCAGTGCTCAGGCGGTAGCGCGCGACGATGTCGATGCCCTTGGTGGTGGTGTCGACGCCGTTGATGAAGAAGCGCGCGGCGCCCAGGCCCGAGCTGCCCGGCGGGTTGATCAGGCGGAAGATCGCCTGGGCCGTCGGCGTACCGGTGGGCGAGCCCTGGATGTTCTCCGAAAGGACGATCCGGTTGTCGATCTCGATCCGGTAGGCGTCGACCGTCAGCTCGAACGGTCCCTGATGGAAGACCGCGCCGATTGAGTAGTTGATCGACTTCTCGGCCTCCAGCGGCTTGCCGCCCAGGGCCACGGCGATCGGGCTGACCGATGGGAACGTGCCCACCTCGACCGGGGTGTTCACGCCGTTGATGACGATGAAGTTCGTCGAGGTGGCGGTGAAGTACTGCTGCTGCAGGGCCGGGGCCCGGAAGCCGCTGGCGATCGTGCCGCGCAGGGCGAAGGCGTCGCTCAGCTCGTAGCGGGCCGAGATCTTGCCGTTCACGGTGGAGCCGAAGTCGGAATAGTCCTCGAACCGGCCGGCGACATCGACGCCGAAGGCGTCGGTGAGCGGCACGTCCAGGTCGACGTAGGCGGCGTAGGAGTGCCGGTTCTTGTCGACCTCGTTGCCCGGCTGGAAGCCCGGGAAGCCCTGGGCGCCCGCCGCCTTGCCGGCGATGCCGCCGAACACGTACGACGCCTGGTCGCCCGCGCCGATCTCATAGCCCTCGTGGCGGTATTCGACGCCGAAGGCCAGGGTGGCCGGCTTGGCCATGCCGAACTCGAGCGGCCGGGTGAAGTCGATGCCGGCGACCCACTGGTCGTATTGCATCGTGCCGGCGTCGAACTTGGTCGGGGAGGCGGCGCCCAGCGAGGCGTTGACCGAGTCGACCACGCCGTAATGCACCTTGTTGTAGCCATAGACCACGCCCGCATCGACGCTGAAGCCGGCGACTTCGCCCTTGGTCCCGAAGGCCGCGGTGAAGTCGTCGATATCGGTGGTGATGCGCGGCAGGAAGCCGCCCGGATAGATCGACGGCACGTTGTTGGCGTTGTTGGCCAGGCGCGGATTGGCGGCGCTGTCGGTCTTGCGGTTCTGATAGCCGCCGAAGCTGTAGAGGCTCCAGGCGTCGTTCAGCGGCGTGCCGGCGTTGGCGTAGACCGTGATGTTCTCGGACTGCGGGTCGCCGTAACGCGAGGTGATCTTGGGCGTGGGCAGGACGCGCGGGTCAAGGTCGCCGCGGCTGGTCGGGTTCTGGTGGCGGTACTCGCCCGACAGGGTCAGGAAGCCCTCGGCGCCCAGGGGCAGGCCGACCCAGCCGGACACGGTGTTCGAGACGCCGTCCTTCTTCTTGTAGCCGTTCGGGACCCGGGCCGTTTCGACGTCGGTGTTGTAGTAGCCGTAGGTGTAGGTGGCGCCGCCGCCTTCGCGGGCTTCGCGCAGGCGCATGTTGATGACGCCCGCGATGGCGTCCGAGCCGTATTGCGCCGAGGCGCCGTCGCGCAGGACCTCGACGCGGTCGATGGCGACGGTCGGGATCGAGTTGAGGTCGACGGCGGCCGAACCGCGGCCGATCGAGCCGTTCACGTTCACCAGCGCCGAGGCGTGGCGGCGCATGCCGTTCAGCAGCACGAGGGTCTGGTCGGGCGCCAGGCCGCGCAGCGTGGCCGGGCGAACCGAGTCGGTGCCGTCGGTGATGGCGGGCCGCGGGAAGTCGAGGGACGGTGCGAGGGTGGCCAGGGCGGCCCCCAGCTCGGTCGTGCCCTGCCGCTGCAGGGCCTGCTCGCTGATCACATCGACGGGCGCGAGAGACTCGAGGCGCGAGCGGCCTTCGGTGCGGGTGCCGGTGACGACCAGCTCCTCGACGTTGGTGTCATCGGCGGCGGCCTGGGCATAGGCGGCGCCGGCGGTCGCCAGCAGGCCCGCGACGGAGGCCGCGGCGAACAGTATATGACGATAGTGCATGAAGTTCCCCTCGGGTGGCCGGGTGATCCGGTCTCGCCCCGTTGGGGGAAGCTAGGAAGCATCGCCTTCGTCTGAAATGACAATTCTGCAACAGCCGTGGGGAAACGGCCACAGTTGTCGCATTCGGCGCGCGGTGAAGCGTCGGAGCCATAGCGTGAGTGTCGGGCAGTCGACGATCGCCCACGAAAAACGGCCCGGAAGTCGCCTTCCGGGCCGCAATTCCGTCGGGGATCCGACGCCCGGTCCTAGGCGTCCGCGGGCGCGAACTCCTGAGCCAGTTGACCGGCCCCGCCTTCGAGCAGGTCGGCTGCGGCTTGCTCGGCGGCCACGCGCTCTTCCTCGAACTGCGCGTTGATCACGTTCTCGCCGCGCGCCTGGCGCTCGGCTTCATCCTGGCTGCGCGCGATGTTCAGGGTGACGGTGACCGTCACTTCCGAGTGCAGGCGCACCTTCACCTCGTGCAGGCCGAGCGTCTTGATCGGCTTGTCCAGCACGACCATCGAACGTTCGATCTTGCCGCCTTCGGCGTTGACCGCATCGGCCACGTCGCGACCCGCGACCGAACCGTAGAGCTGGCCGCTCTCGCCGGCCTGGCGGATCATGATGTAGGACGTGCCGTCCAGCTTCTCACCCGACTTGCCGGCGGCTTCCTTGGCCTTGGCGTTGCGGGCTTCGATCTCGGCGCGCTGGGCTTCGAAGATCTTGAGGTTGCCGGCGTTGGCGCGGAGCGCCTTCTGGCGGGGCAGCAGGAAGTTCCGGGCGTAGCCGTCCTTGACGTCGACCACGTCGCCGAGCGTGCCCCAGCCTTCCAGCCGTTCGAGCAGAATGACTTTCATGTGCCTGGCTCCCTTACTTCACGACGTAGGGGAGCAGCGCCAGGAAGCGGGCGCGCTTGATGGCCTTGGCCAGTTCGCGTTGCTTCTTGGCCGACACCGCGGTGATGCGCGACGGCACGATCTTGCCGCGCTCGGAGACGTAGCGCTGGAGGAGCTTCACGTCCTTGTAGTCGATCTTCGGGGCGTTGGCGCCTGAGAACGGGCAGACCTTGCGGCGGCGGAAGAACGGGCGGCGCTGGCCGCCCCCCGTCGAGGCGCCGGCGGCGGGCGCGGGGGCCGTGGAGGTTTCGTCAGTCATGCGATGGGCCTCCCTTTCCTAGAATTGCGGGGCGTCGTCGCGGCGTTCGCGGTCGCGATCGCGGCGGGCGAGGATCGGCGAGAGCTCCAGGTCGAGCTCCTCGACGCGCACGGTCATGTAGCGCAGCACGTCTTCGTTGATCGACAACTGGCGTTCCATTTCCTTGACGATGTCGGCCGGGGCGTCGATCGCCAGCAGGGAATAGTGACCCTTGCGGTTCTTCTTGATCCGGTAGGTGAGGTTGCGCAGGCCCCAGTACTCGATCTTGGCGACGGCGCCGCCGCCTTCCTCGATGAGGTGCTTCAGCTGATCGTTGAGGGCTTCGGCCTGCTGCGGCGAGATATCTTGCCGCGAGATGACGACGTGCTCGTAGAGCGCCATGGTTTCCTTCTTCCGTTGTGGAAGGCGGCGCGGTCGGCAGCGGAAGCCCGCCGGCCACGATGGATCCTGGGTCGCGAACGATTTCGCGAGGACCGCCATCCGTGAAGAGGCGCGCTGATAGGGGAAAACCCCCGCGCGGGCAAGGGCTTTCGATACCGCCGTCCGGTGAAGAAGGGGCTACTTCCGCTTGATGTTGTAGGCCTTCACCGCGCCCAGGGTCTCTTCGACGTGCTGGCTGGGGTCCAGCTTCGAGTAGGCGTGCAGGATCGTGCCATTGGGCGCGATGACGTACGAGGTGCGGTCGGACCAGTCCGGCTTCACGGTCAGCACCGAGTCGTAGGACCTGGCGATCTTGGCGCCAGGATCGGCGGCCACGGCGAACTTGCCGCCGCAGTGCTCGGTGTCCTTGGAGAACTGCGCCAGGCGGTCTACGGCCCCGGCGGTGACCCCGATCACGGTGGCCTTCTGCGCCTTGAACTGGTCGGCGGCCTCGGAGAACAGGTGCGCTTCGAGGTTGCAGCCCTTCGTGTAGGCCGACGGGAAGAAGTAGAGCACCACGGGCCCCTTCTTCAGCGCCTCGGCCAGCGAGAGCTGTACGGGATCGCCCGCGAGGTAGCCCGGCGCGGTGAAGTTCGGCGCCTTGTCGCCCGGCTTCAGGGCGGCGGCGGCCGGCGTGGCGAGCACCGCGATGGCGGCGGCGGCGAGGGCGATGCGCTTCATGGTTCGAGGTCCTTGGGGCCGGCGGGCAGCCTGGTTCGAGGCGCGACAGTTGAATACCCGGGTCCGCGTTGGCGCAAGGGTCAGTTGTAGTCGACGCTCACCGTCAAAGTCCCTGAGTAGGCGCCGGGGGGTGTGGTCGGGCCGAGCGTGAAGCTTCCGCCCACCGTGAAACTGAAGCTGCCCGCTCTCCCGAGCCCCGAATTCAGGCTGGGCGAGGCGGCGCCGGTCCGGGTGATCGTCACCGGCAGGCTCGCCGGGCCGGTCAGGTTGATCGTGGCCGGCACGGTCAGGGAGACCTGCTGGCCGCCTTCGCCCGTGATCGTGAAGGCCGCGCGGGTCGGCGCCGGGGTGGCGAAGGCCACCGCATTGCCGCTGACGGTGCGGTTGCCGTTGTTCGCGTTCAGCGTGACCGTCGAGGCGCCGCTGCCGGGCCGCTGGATGGCGCCGAACGAGAGGTCGGCGGTCTTGGCGACGGCCAGCGCGCGCAGCGCCCTGATCTTCCCCTTGTCGGTGTCGCCCACGATCATCAGGCCGTTGGCGTCGACGACGTAGACGAAGAAGGCGTTCTCGCCGGCGCCGGACGCCAGGCCGGAGTCGTCGCCCGCCACCGGGAAGTCGGCGCCGACGAAGAAGTTCTTCATGCTGTTGTCGCCCAGCGGGGCGAGCTCGAAGATCGTGGGCACGGCGGCGGTCGGCGGCGTCACGATCGTGGCGGTGCCGCTGGCCGCGTAGAAGGCCGAGAACGCCCGCGCGCGGCCGACCAGCGGGCCGATCCGGCCCATCTGGATGCGCACGTTCCGGGTCGTGCAGTCGGTGTCGCCGGTCCGCGAAGGCTTGCAGGTGATGTTGACCTGGACCCGCGCGTTACCGGCCGTGAGGCGCCGTCCGCCGCCGGAGACCACGCTGACCGAGCCGCTGACGGGATCGACGCGGAACACGGTGTCGCCGCTGGAGGCCGCAGCGACGGAGCCCAGGTCCATCGCTTCGGTCACGTTCAGGGTGTAGCTGGCGGCGTGTCCGGGCGTCGGCGCCACCAGCGCCAGGAGCACGATGAGGACGAGGCCGCGCATGGCCTCCGATAGCAGACGGCCCGGCCGATGTCGGCGCACCGCAGGTTGCGGGCTCATCCGCCGCCTCCCGCCCTGGCGACCGTGGTGTCCGGCGGCGCGGGGTCGAAGCGCACCTGCAGGGTGACGTCCGGCGCGAAGTCGCCGTCGCCGGCGATCTTCACCATCGGCTCGGCGGTGAGCCGCATGCGCAGCTTCTCGGCCTGGCGCGGATCGAGCCGCAGCCGCCACGCGCCCACCGGCACGGCGTCGAAGATCGTCGAGCCGTCGAACTCGCTGACCGCATCGACCACCTGGCCGTCGTCCTTGACCAGTTGCAGCCGCACCGACGCCAGGCCCACGCGCGCGCCGTCGTCGCGCAGCAGTTCGACCTTCACCGCCACGCCGCCGGTGGGCCGCAGCGGATAGTCCACCCGCGTCACGCCGCCCGGGCGCGGCCGCAGGCGCACCTTCGACGGCGGCGCGGCGACGGACGGGTTGTCGATGCGGTCGAGGCTGACGTCCATGCTGCCGCTGGGCCCGCCGCCGAGGCCGGTCAGGAACACGCGCCCGTCGGGGCCGGTCAGCACGCCGCGCTGGCCGCCCGCGTCGAGGGCCACGTTCGGCGCGGGCGCCTCGTTCGCCTGGCGCACGCCGTCGCCGTTCTCGTCGATGAAGGCGTTGAACAGCACCGAGCCGCCGGTTCCGGGCCCCGTGCGCATCAGGTCGTAGCGGCGGCGCGCGGGGTCGTAGCCCAGCCCGAAGTTCCACTGCGCGGCCAGCCGCCAGTCGTCGTCGGCCCTGTCGTATTCGCCGGTGAGCGCGACGTCCCCGTAGCGGGTGGCCAGGATCGACGAGAGCACCACGTTCCAGCGGTCGAGGTCGTGGTCCAGCGGCTGGCCCAGCCCGAAGCGGACCGACCAGGCGTCGGAGAGCTTGCGGTCGACCGTCACCGCCAGGAAGCGGGCCTTGAAGTCGGGCAGCACGTCGTAGTCCAGGGCGGTCCGGATCTGCCACCTGTAGCCGCGGAAGGTGGTGGCGGTGACATAGCCGCGCAGGACCTCCGTGGCGGGCGTCGGGCGATAGCGCTGGCGCTGATATTCCAGGCCGGCCGACAGCAGCACCTGGCCGACGCTGGAGGACGCGCGGGTCGCGGCCAGGAAATCGTACGAGCCGCCGGCGTATTCGTTGCGGAGCGCCCGCATCGACACCGGCACGATCCGGCCGCGCAGGTTCAGGCTGGAGTCGACGGTGACCTCGGTGCGCCGGCGCATCTCGAACTGCGAGCTGAAGCCCAGGTTGTTCTCGTCGATGAAGCCATCGCGGTACTCGGCGTGGCGCAGCACCCCCGAGAGCGGGCCCCACATGCCCGCCGCGCCCAGCGAGATCGCCTGGCCGCCGTTGTCGTCCGTGCCCAGGTCGAACTGGGTCGCCAGCCCCATGACCGAGCCGCGCAGGCCGAGCGTGTAGATCGAGACGGCGTCGCCGTCGGGCCGCGGCGTGCGCGCGAGGCCCGCCGACATCGTGGCCAGGCTGCTGACGCCATAGTTCACCGAGACGACCGTGCGCACGCCGCCGCCCGCGAAGATGGCGGTGTCGCCGAGCAGCGCCCGGCCGACGCGGCGCGGCTGGAAGACCGGATGTTCCTGCTCGACGACGCCGAACTGGACCTGGGCCTCGCCGGGCCGGAGCAGGCCTGCGCCGACATTGACGACCTGCACCTCTTCCTGCCGCTCGCCACGCGGCCCGTAGGTCACCACGCGCAGGACGTTGAGGCCCGGCGACAGCGGGACGTCGAGGAACTCGAAGCGGCCGTTGATCGCCTGGTTGGTGCTGCTGCGGAGCACGTCGTTGATGTAGAGCTCGACGTCGAAGCCGGGGGGCAGGTCGCCGCGCAGGTCGATGCGGTTGAAGACGCTGGTCTGCTCCAGCGGCGCCGTCGAGAACGAGAGGCCGCGGCCGGCCACGCTGCGCGGGCCGAGCGGGAGCGCCGGCGTGTAGGTGTCGCCCAGGCTCACCTCGCGGGCATGCAGGGGCCCCAGCATCGCGCCTTCGATCGAGCGGCGCTGCAGCAGGAACCGCGCGTTGGTGACGCGGCCTTCCTCGTCCGACCCGAGATACCCCTGGAAGTTGCTCCAGAGCAGGTCGCCGGCGAAGCGCAGGTCGTAGCGGAACGAGCGGTCCGGATTACCGGACTTCACCCCGGCGTCGAGGATCGCATCCACGCCCGGCGGGCTGAGGAAGGCGTAGGGCTCGCTGACCCGCAGCGAATCCTGCTCGACGCCGGTCTGCGACCCGTCCGGGCGGTTGGCGAGGCGCTCGAGGCGGGCCTGGACCGGGAACTTCTCGCGCGCATGCAGGCGCAGGGCGAGCTCGTCGTCGGCCACCTCGATCTCCAGGCCGAGCAGCTTTCGGACCTGCGAGACGCGCAGGTAGATCTCGGTCGGCGTGACGGCGGCGTCGTCGGCCGCGATCGGCGTCTCCCGCCCGCCCGAGCGCGCGACCCCGGCCGCGAGGTCGACCAGCAGCGAACTGCGGGCCTGGCCGAGCCGCCCGACGATGCGGCGCTCCGGCGGCAGGACGTCGATGTCGGCTTCGAGCAGGCGCGCCAGTTCGCCTACGGGCACGAGCGGATCGGCGGGGTCGCCATAGGCGCCCAGGCCCTCCGAGAGCGTCAGGTTGTCCAGCGAGACGGCGAACAGCAGCAGGGTCGCCGGATCGAGCGCCGGCGCGTCGGTTGCGGGCGGGGCAGGGGGCTCAGCCGCCTCGGCCGGCGCGCCCCGCATCAGGATCAGGACGGCGGTCGCAGTGAGGGCCGGCCATCTAGAGCGCGGCTTTCGCAAGGACCTTCCCCGGTGACGTGTCGTCGTCCGTGAAGGTCACCTCCAGCGTTTCCCCAGGAGCAGGCGCGCGGCTGAGCGGGATCCGCACCGCTCGGCGGGCGACCTCGGGGTAGACGGCGACCCCACGCGCGAGCCCCAGCGGCTCGGCGTCCTTCTTCGCGCCGGCGACGCGCACCTCGAAGTTGCCGTAGACGGAGCTCGCGCCGCCGCGGACGAGGTCCAGGGCGACCACCGCGGTGCGACGCGGCTCGGCGCGGCCGTCGGGCGACGCCTCGGCGAACTCAAGGCGGACGCCCTGCAGGGTGGCGCTGACGTCCGGATCGGCCGGGCGGACGATCACCGGGATCGAGATGCCGTAGACGGCGGTGATCTGGAAGCTGAGCTCGTTGCGCGCCGGGTTGGCGGCCTGTTCGGGCGTGGCGCCGGTGTCGCGCGGCGGAAGCGTCGTGATCGTCAGGTGGCTGCGGCGCTCGCCGCCGGCCGCGTCGGGCAGGGTCGCCAAGCGGATGCGCACCGTCTGCGGCCGGTTCGGTTGCAGGGTGACGCGGCGGGGCGAAAGCTGCAGCAGGTCCCTGGCCGACTTCACCTGGGCGGCGACCGCCTTGGCGTCTTCGCGCTGCACGGCGTCGTCGAGCGCGAAGATCTGGCCGTCCGGCAGCATCACCCGGTCGATCATGGCGATGTCGACGGTGATGGGCTCTCGCCCCTGGTTCACCAGGAAGACCGTCCCGATGCGGCGGCCCCTGTCGAAGGTGATCCGCTTGGGCGTGATGTTGATGAAGGCGCCGCCGGTCGTGACGACGGGCGTCGGGCCGGCCTCCGGCGCCTGGGCGAGCGCCGGGACGCCCGTGGCCGCGAGCGCGAACGCGAGGAACAGGGCCGAGCGCATCAGTTGTACTGCACCATCACGACCAGCGTTCCGGCCGATCCGGGCGCCTGACCGCCCGTCGATGCAAGCACGAGGCCGCGGGCGACGCCGATGCTGGCCGCCGTTCCGGACCGCACCTCGCCACCCACCAGGGTGGGGCGGCCCCCGACCTGGACATCGGCGGTCAGGCCGGTGCGGACCAGCACGGCGGGCTGGTTGCGGATGGTGGTGACGTCGAAGGCCCCGGGCGCCGTGGCGGGCTCGCCCGTCTCGTCCCGGCGCTGGATCATCAGCCGGGCGTTCGCAGGCATCATCATGCCCATGGCCATCGAGGGCATCACGCCGCTGAAGACCGCGCCGTCGACCGCGCCGCGGACGCTGGGCATCGCGGTCGCCCATTGCATCCGGATCGCCATCGGCTCGACGATCACCGCGCGCGCCGCGGCCTGGGCCTGCAGGTCGGCCGCCGACGCCGGGGCCGCGGCGCCGAGGGCGGCCAGGATGCCAGCGATGGGAACGGCGCGTGTCATGGCCCAAACCTAGGCGCAGACGCCCGGACAGGAAGTCCCGGCGACGTCGCAGGCGATCAGTTGAACGTCACGGTCAGCACGAGCGTGCCGTTGTAGGTGTTCGGCGCGGTGTTGGTGTCGATGGAGAAGCGCCCGCCGACGTAGAGGTCCTGCTGGCCGGGCGTCGCGCCGCTGTTCGGGATCGTGCCGACCGTGCCGAACGACGCCACCGGCGTCTCGGACGCGGGGCTGATGAGGTTCGAACCCGCGCCCGGGAAGCTCAGGACGTTGCCGCCGATCGTATAGGTGGAGCCTGGGTTGCCGATCAGGCGGAAGGTCGCGGCGCGGGCCTGGCCCGAGGTCGGGATCGAGCCGTTGCCGCCGCTGACCGTCGGGGTGGCGCTGTTCGAGGGATCGGACGCCACGGTGACCAGGGTCGTACCTGCGGTCGGCTTGGCGATCGTGCCGAACGCCAGGTCGCGCGTCGCGGCGAGCTGCGTCGGGGCCACGATGGTGGCGCTGGCGTTGGCGGTGGCGTCGGCGGCCTGGGCCGCGACGGCGGTGAGCGTGGCGGCGCCGAACGCGGCGAACGCAAGACGAAGCTTCATGAGTGATCCCCCCGGTGACTTTCCCGACCGAACTGCGGCTTCCGCGAGACTTAGTCGGCTCGTTTCCGCCGAATATTCCCCTGAAAGGCGAAAGCAAAAATCCCGGGATGCCTAGGGTTGCAGCCGCGACTTTTACCTTTTGCTAACCATCGTCGCTTGTGAAACTGCGTTCCGCGACTGTCAAGTTCGAGCTCTTCGTTGGTGATGCCTCACAACTCCTGATACTTGTTCATGTTTCGAAGGAAGCGCGGGCTGGGGAATTTGCTGTCGAGTGCTGTGTCCCGGCGGCGGAATCGCAGGCTGAGCGCAGGCATTGCGGCGCGCGATATCCTGAACCTGCCGGCGCGAGTCCTTGGTGGGCGAGCGACGCGACGGTCCTGATCTCTGCGGCGTTCAGTCTCTCCTCAGGCGTCGCACGGCACGATTGCCTGAGACCTGGCCGACCAGGCCGCCAGGGAGCCCGGCGCTCGGGGCCGGTCGGCCGTGTGCGACAATCGGCGCAGGCGTTTTCGCGGCGACGCGGCGGGTTGATGTAGGATCGCCACGGCCGGACCGTGGTCGGCGGCGGGT
The DNA here is from genome assembly GCF_019636135.1 of Phenylobacterium sp. Lineage (GTDB taxonomy): Bacteria > Pseudomonadota > Alphaproteobacteria > Caulobacterales > Caulobacteraceae > Phenylobacterium. Next base: position 146,787 of record NZ_JAHBYD010000002.1, on the reverse strand, counting down.
CTTCAGGGGGGTGATTTGGCCGACGACGGGGGCTGGCCGATCGGGACGGGCGAGGCGCGGACGCGCGCGGCGCTGGACGAGTTGCGCGCCGTGCTGGCCGCCCTCGAAGCGCGCCTCGACGCCGCCGCGACGACCCTGCCGGTCGAGACCGCCGCCGAACTGATCCGCACGCTGGACGCCCTGGCCCGTCGGATGGCCGATCACGAGGCGGCCGCCAAGGCCCGGGCCGGCGAGCTCGCGATGGTCGTTGGCCAACTCACCCGCCGGCTTGAGGCGCAGTCCGCCGCCCAGGCGGCGCGCGAGCAGGCGATGTCGGCGCGGCTGGACCTGATGCTGGACGAGCTCGGCCGCGCGGCTGCGCCGCCGCCGGAGCCGGGCGTCCTGCGCGCCGTGCTGGTGGCCGCGAGCGCACTGGCGGCGCTGAGCGTCGTGGGCGCCGGGGTGCTGATCGCGACGCAGCCGCAGCTCCTGCCGCGGGTCGTGGCCGTGCTCACCGACAGCCTGCCGCTCCGCCCCGGCCTGAAGCCCGTCGCGGCGCACGTCGCGGCGTCCGCCGCCCGAACGCCTCCGCTGCCGTCCGTGGTCGTTCCCGCGGCGCCGAGCGAGACTTATGCCGCTGTCGCCGAAGCGCTGGCCCGGGGCGACGCCATGGCGCTGCCGCGGCTGGCCGGCCTGGCCCAGGCCGGCGACGCCCAGGCCCAGCTGCATCTCGCCAGCCTCTACGAGACCGGCGGCGCCGGCCTGCCCCGCGACATCGCCGCGGCGCGCGGCTGGACCGCCAAGGCCGCCGAGCGCGGCGACCGCATGGCCATGCACAACCTCGGGCTCTTCCTGATGGAGGGCGAGGGGGGCTCACGCGACTATGCCGCCGCCGTGGCCTGGTTCCGCCGCGCCGCCGAACAGGGCGTCGTGGATTCGCAGTACAACCTCGGCCTCCTCTACGAGGCCGGGCGCGGCGTGGAGAAGAACCTGCGCGAGGCCTACCGCTGGTACGCCATCGCCGCCAACGCCGGCGACATGGCCGCGCGCGAAAAGCAGGTGGAGATCGAGGGCCGCCTGACCGGCGCCGAGCGCGCCGGCCTCGACCGGGACGTCGTCGCCTTCCAGCCCGGCGCGCCGGTGCTGGACACCTCGGGCGTCATCGCGCCGGCGACCACCATCGCTGAGACCCAGGCCTTGCTCGCGCGCCAGGGCTACTACGTGGGCCCGATCGACGGCGTCGCCTCGCCGGCCTTCCGGCAGGCGTCGACGGCCTACCTGCGCGATCATCCGCAGCGTTAGCCGTTCGGCTGCACCAGGATCTTCACGTGCGCCTCGGGATCGCCGAGGTCGCTGAACGCCTGGGCGACGCCGTCCAGCCCGACCTTGCCCGTCACCAGGCCGTCGACGTCGATGACCCCCTCGGCGAGCTGGTTGAGGGTGAGCGCGAACTCCTCGGGCGTGTAGCCGAACACGAAGGTGAGCTCGATCTCCTTGGTGATGGCGATCGAGGGCTCGATCTGGTCGGTCTCCATGCAGACGCCGGCCACGACGATCTGCGCGCCGGCCGGGGCCGCCTCGATCAGCGCCTGGACGACACCGGGAAACCCGACGCATTCGAACACCACCGGCTGGGCGATGGCGTTGCCCATCATCCGCATCATCGACTGCGCGGCGCGCGCCCTCGGCACGCCCAGGGCCTCCCAGCGGTCATGCGGGTTCTCGACGGCCGGGTCGACGACGATATCGGCGCCCAGCTTCTCGGCGGCCGCCCGCCGGCGGGGCGAGAAGTCGGCGGCGATCACCGGGCCATGGCCCTTGGCCTTGAGCGCCGCGATGACCGCTAGGCCCACCGGCCCGCAGCCCACGACCAGCGACACGGACTTCGGCTCAAGCCGGGCCTTGGCGACGGCGTGCGCGCCCACGGCGAACGGCTCGGTCAGCGCGGCCTTGTCGGTCGGCAGGCCGTTGGGGACGGCGAGCACCATCGCCTCGGTCAGCAGCATCTGCTCGGCAAAGCCCCCCGGCAGGAGGTTCGAGAAGCCCAGGGCCTCGACGCCGCCGTTGTGCATGGTGACCGGCACGCTCACGACCCGCGTTCCGGCCTTCAGCGCCTTGGTCGAGCCTGGGCCGTGGTCGAGGATCTCGGCGCAGAACTCGTGGCCGAACACGGTGTCGGCAGTGGGGTCGAAGCCGCTGTCCATGGCGCCGCCCGCGCGCCGCGACAGGTCGATCATGTGCTCCATGGAGTGGAGCGCGTGCAGGTCGGACCCGCAGATCCCGCAGGCCAGCGTCTTGACCAGCACCTGGCCCGCGCCCGGCGTCAGCTCCGCGATCTCATCGCACACCAGGCGCTTATCGCGCCGGATCACCGCCCTCATGCGTTCACCCCTTCGGTCTCGTCATTCTTGTGCCTGCGAGTTCTATCCCCTAACCCTCGCGCCTCGGAATCACCAGGAACGGGATCGCCTATGACCCTCGCATTCCTCTTCCCCGGCCAGGGTAGCCAGGCCGTCGGCATGGGCCAGGAACTGGCCGGCGCGTTCGCCGCCGCGCGCGAGGTCTTCCAGGAGGTGGACGAGGCTCTGGGCCAGAAGCTCTCGGCGCTGATGAAGGACGGGCCCGAGGACCAGCTCACCCTGACCGAGAACGCCCAGCCGGCGCTGATGGCCGTCTCCGTGGCCGTGATGCGGGCGCTGGAGAAGGAATTCGGCGTCTCCGTCGGGAAGGCCGCCTTCGTCGCCGGTCACAGCCTGGGCGAATACTCGGCGCTGGCCGCCGCCGGCGCGATCAGCCTCTCGGACACCGCGCGCCTGCTGAAGCGCCGCGGCCAGGCCATGCAGCGCGCCGTGCCGGTGGGGCAGGGCGCGATGGCGTCCCTGATCGGCCCAAAGACCGACATCGCGCTCGCCGAAGAGGCCGCCAAGGCGGGCTCCGAGGTGGGCGTCTGCGTCGTGGCCAACGACAACAACCAGGGCAACGTGGTGATCTCGGGCGGCAAGGCCGCCGTGGACCGCGCCATCGAGAAGGCCAAGGAGCTGGGCGCGCGGGCGATCCCGCTGAACGTCTCGGCGCCCTTCCACTGCCCGCTGATGCAGCCCGCCGCCGACGAGATGGCCGAGGCGCTGGCCGCCGCCACGATCCTGGCCCCGCGCGCGCCGCTGGTCGCCAACGTCATCGCGCGGCCCACCAACGACCCTGAAGCCATCCGGCGCATGCTGGTCGAGCAGGTGACCGGCCGCGTCCGCTGGCGCGAGAGCGTCGCCTGGATGGCCGAGAACGGCGTCACCCGCTTCGCCGAGGCCGGCGCCGGCAAGGTGCTGTCCGGCATGGCCAAGCGGATCGCGCCGGACGCCGAAGCCACGCCGCTGAACACGCCCGCCGACCTCGAAGCCTTCGCGGGGAGCCTCTGATGTTCGACCTGACCGGAAAGACCGCCCTCGTCACCGGCGCGACCGGCGGCATCGGCGCCGAGATCGCCAGGACCCTGCATGCCCAGGGCGCCCACGTGGTGCTGAGCGGCACACGCGAGGCGGTGCTGCAGGAACTGGCCGCCAGCCTGAAGGAACGGGTGTCGGTCGCCGCGGCGAATCTCTCCGATCCTGCGGCCGTCGACGGCCTGATGGAAACCGCCGAGGCGGCGGCGGGCGCGCCGATCGACATCGTGGTCGCCAACGCGGGAATCACCCGCGACGGCCTGCTGATGCGCATGAAGGACGAGGACTGGGAGACGGTCCTGAAGGTCAACCTCGAGAGCTACTTCCGCCTTGCCCGCTCGGCCATGCGCGGGATGATGAAGCGCCGCCACGGCCGCATCATCGGCATCACCTCGGTCGTGGGCGTGATGGGGAATCCGGGCCAGGCCAACTACGCCGCCTCCAAGGCCGGGATGATCGGGTTTTCGAAGGCCCTGGCGCAGGAAGTCGCCACGCGCGGCATCACCGTCAACTGCGTGGCGCCGGGCTTCATCGAGAGCCCGATGACGGACGCGCTGAACGAACAGCAGAAGGCCGGCATCCTCGGCACGATCCCCTCCGGAAAGCTGGGCGCCGGGCGTGACGTGGCGGCCGCGGTCGCCTATCTGGCGTCGGACGAGGCCGGGTACGTCACCGGCCAGACCCTGCACGTGAACGGCGGCATGGTCATGATCTGACTATCGCGTTCCCGGTGGAACATGCTACGCGCCACCCGGATTTGATCACCAAGGCGGCGGTTGACTTCGACCTCTACGTCGCCGATGCAAGACCTGACTAACCCCTGAGGGACTTAAGCGAATGTCCGACGTTCTTGAACGCGTCCGTAAGATTGTGATCGAGCATCTGGATGCCGATCCGGAGAAGGTGACCGAGAAGGCCAGCTTCATCGACGACCTGGGCGCCGACAGCCTGGACAACGTCGAGCTCGTGATGGCCTTCGAGGAGGAGTTCGACATTGAAATCCCCGATGACGCCGCGGAGCACATCCAGACGGTCGGCGACGCCGTGAAGTTCATCCAGGAGCGTCTGGGCGGTTAAGGCCGCAACTTCACGTATCGGATCAAGAGCCGCCGCGTCCCTGGGCACCAGCGCCCGATGGCGCGGCGGCTTCGTTTTTGAGGGTTCGCCATGCGTCGAGTCGTCGTCACCGGCATCGGTCTCCTGACCCCCCTGGGCCAGGGGACGGAGCACACCTGGAAGAGGATCCTGGCCGGCGAGTCCGGCGCGGGGCGCATCACCGCCTTCGACGTGTCGGACTACGCCTGCCAGGTGGCGTGCGAGGTGCCGCGGGTCGACGGGCGGGGCGGCGGCGGGCCCGACGTGGCCGGCAGCTTCGATCCGGACCAGACCATGTCGGCCAAGGACCGGCGGCGCGTCGACGACTTCATCCTCTACGGCGTGGCCGCGGCGGACGAGGCGGTGAAGGATTCGGGCTGGGTCCCGCAGACGGACGAGGACCGGGAGCGCACCGGGGTCATGATCGGCTCGGGCATCGGCGGCCTGGGCACCATCGCCGAGACGGCCATCGAACTGCACGAGAAGGGCCCGCGCCGGGTCAGCCCGTTCTTCATCCCCTCGTCGCTGATCAACCTCGTCAGCGGCCAGGTCTCGATCCGCTACGGCTTCAAGGGGCCGAACCACGCGGTGGTCACCGCCTGCGCCACCGGCGCCCACGCCATCGGCGACGCGGCGCGGCTGATCATGTTCGGCGACGCCGACGTGATGATCGCGGGCGGGGCCGAGGCCAGCGTGGTGCCCGTGGGCATCGCCGGCTTCATCGCCTGCCGCGCCATGTCGACCGGCTTCAACGACGACCCCACCAAGGCCAGCCGCCCCTACGACAAGGACCGCGACGGCTTCGTGATGGGCGAGGGCGCCGGCATCCTGGTGCTGGAGGAACTGGAGCACGCCAAGGCGCGCGGGGCCAGGATCTACGCCGAGGTGATCGGCTACGGCCTGGCGGGCGACGCCTACCACATCACCGCCCCGGCCGAGGACGGCGACGGCGGCTTCCGCGCCATGAAGGCCGCGATCCGGAACGCCGGCATCCAGGCCAGCGACATCGACTACATCAACGCCCACGGCACCTCGACGCCGCTGGGCGACGAGATCGAGCTGGGCGCCGTCGAGCGGTTGCTGGGCAATGCGGCCGCCAAGGCCACCATGAGCTCGACCAAGTCGGCCACCGGCCACCTGCTGGGCGCCGCCGGCGCCATCGAGGCGGCGTTCACGGTGCTGGCGATCCGCGACCAGATCGCGCCGCCCACGATCAACCTGGACAACCCCTCCGTCGAGACCGCCATCGACCTGGTCCCGCACAAGGCCAAGCCGATGGAGATCAACGTGGCGCTGTCGAACAGCTTCGGCTTCGGCGGCACCAACGCCTCGGTGATCTTCAAGAAGTACGCGTGACGAGACGCCGCCTCTCCCGTCGCGCCGCGGCCGGAGGCGGCCTGATCGCACTGGGCCTGGCGATCCTCGTCGCCCTGGCCGGGGTCTGGAGCTACGCGGGGCCCGGCCCCAGGGCGATGAGCGGCGAGGCGACCGCGGTCGTGCTGGAGCGCGGCGCGGGCGTGCGCCAGATCGCCGACACGCTCAAGACGGCCGGCGTCATCTCCTCGGCGGGGCTGTTCGCCGTCGCCGCGCGGCTGACGGGCGCGGCGGCCGAGCTGAAGGCCGGCGAGTACGAGGTGAAGTCGGGCGCCTCGATGGCCTCGGTGCTGGGCGACATCCGCGCGGGCCGGGTCGTGCGCCGCCTGGTGACCATCCCCGAGGGCTGGACCAGCGGCATGGCCCTGGACGCGGTCAACGCCTACCCCGTGCTGACGGGAACCGCCGTCGAGCCGCCCGAGGGCTCGTTGCTGCCGGACAGCTACGAGGTGCAGCGCGGGGAGGACCGCGAGGCGGTGATCCGGCGCATGCAGGCCGCCCGCGACAAGCTGCTGGCCGAGCTCTGGGCCGCACGCCAGCCGGGCCTGCCGATCGCCACGCCGCAGGAGGCGGTGACGCTGGCCTCGATCGTGGAGAAGGAGACGGGCGTGGCGTCGGAGCGGCCGCGCGTGGCGGCGATCTTCGTCAACCGGCTGCGGGCCGGGATGGCGCTGCAGAGCGACCCGACCATCATCTACGGGATCACCAAGGGCCGGCCGCTGGGGCGCGGCATCCGCGCCTCGGAGCTGGCCGCGGACAGCCCCTGGAACAGCTACAAGGCGACGGGCCTGCCGCCCGGGCCGATCGCCAACCCGGGCCGCGAGGCGCTGGCGGCGGTGCTGAACCCGCCGAAGACCGACGAGCTCTACTTCGTCGCCGACGGCACGGGCGGGCACGCCTTTGCCAGGACGTACGAAGAGCACGAGAAGAACGTCGCCCGCTGGCGCCGGATCGAGCGCGAGCGCGCCGCCGGCGCCGGAGGCAGCCGGTGACGCGTCGCGGGATGTCAGGCCGGGACCGCGCGCCGGCGCAGGGCGGCGCCGACGCCGCCGAAGCCCATGATCATCAGCGCCCACGCGCCCGGCTCGGGCACGCCCTCGATGACGCGGAACGACAGCGAGGTGAGGTCGTGCTCGGCCGCGAGGCCGGGGCCGACGAAGAAGGCGAAGAACTGGTTCTCGCCGAGGGTCACCCGGCCGTCGTAGACGAGGTTGTTGGGCGTGGTGTTGGCCGTTCCGAGGATCACCGACGGCGCGAGGCTTTGCAGGCTCGCGATGGTGACGCCGTCGTTCAGCGTCTCGGCGCCGTTGAACACCGCCTTGATGCGGTAGGTCCCGGCGTGCGGCGCGTTGAAGAACACCGCGGCGCCGAAATCGCCGGGTTGCACGATCAGGGCGCCGGTCGGCACCGTCAGGATCGAGCCGTCGTCGACCTCGATGGTGGCGGGCGTGTCGGCGCCGGCCTTGAAGAACCCGGAATCGCCGGGATTCGCGCGCAGGCACGTGGTGTCGAGCGGGCAGTCGTCCGTCGCCATCAGCGAGGGGTTCTGGCCGATCGGGCCGGTGAAGCCGACATAGCGGAACACGCCGGTCGGGTTGGAGCCGTCGAACAGGTCGAAGGCGTCCCAGGTCGTGGCCATGGCCGAGGCCGGACAAGCGAAGGCGGCCGCGATCGCCGCGGCGGAAAGCTTACGAAGCACGATATGGATCCCCCCATGCGACCGTTCCCGAACGGCCGGGCGCGACGAGAACAGGGATCCCGCTTTTCGGCAACCGCGTTCTCTCGACAGCAGAGCGCCGGTTTACTCTCGGGCGAGTTACGACGTTATCCGAACCATGCCTGGATCTGCCGGGGCGGGATCGCGACAACACCTGGAAAGACTGGAAGTCCGTCGGGATCGCGCGTCGCGGCTCCCGACCCTGCGTTGACGGAGGCGATCGGATGCCGATCTCGGGGATGACGGGGTTCGGCCGCGCCGAGGGCGCGTGGGGCCCGTGGAGCTGGGCGGCGGAGGCCCGCAGCGTCAACGGCCGGAACCTGGAGGTGCGCTTCCGGGGGCCGCCCGGGTTCGAGGCCCTGGAGCGAACGGCGCGCGAAGGGGCGCAGGCGAGGTTCCAGCGGGGGCAGGTGACGGTCGGCGTCCAGGCGCGCCGGGCCGAGGGGGCGATCGCGGTGCGGATCAACACCGGGCAACTGGAGCGCTACCTGGCGCTGGGCGCGCCGCTGGTGGCGGACGGCAGGGCCGCGCCGCCGACGCTGGACGGCCTGCTGGCGCTGCGCGGCGTGGTGGAGGCGGACGACGCGGGGCTGGACCCCGAGGCGCAGGCCGAACTGGAGGCCGCCATGGCCGCCTCGGTGGCCGCGGCGCTGGACGGCCTGCTGGCGGCGCGCAGGCAGGAGGGCGAGGCGCTGCTGCCCGTGCTGGCCGGCCAGGTGGACCGGATCGCGGCGCTGACGGCGCAGGCGCGCGAGCTGGCGGCCGGCCAGCCCGCCGCCATCAAGGCCCGCTTCGCGGCGCGGCTGAAGGAGCTGGCGGGCGAGGCGGCCACCGAGGAGCGGATCGTGCAGGAGGCCGCGGCGCTGGCCGTGAAGGCCGACGTGCGCGAGGAGCTGGACCGGCTGGGCGGGCACGTGGACGCCGCCCGCGGCCTGATCGGCGCGGACGCCCCTGATGGGAAGGGGGCCGTGGGGCGGCGGCTGGACTTCCTGACGCAGGAGTTCATGCGCGAGGCCAACACGCTGTGCTCGAAGTCGGCGTCGGGCGCCTTGACCGCGGTCGGCCTGGACCTCAAAGCCGTGATCGAGCAGTTCCGCGAGCAGGTGCAGAATGTGGAGTAGGCCCTGCGCGCCGCAGGCGAACATTGGAACCACGGATTTCACGGATTTCACGGATGCGCCCGGCGGCGGCCCGGACATCCGTGAAATCGGTGAAATCCGTGGTTTGAATCTGGTTGGCGCTGCGCGCCGGGGGTGGGGTTGGTGACGGCGCAGGACGATCTGAAGCCTTGGGAGACGACGCGGCGGGGGATGCTGCTCCTGGTGTCGAGCCCGGCGGGGGCGGGGAAGACCTCGCTGACGCGCACGCTGGTGGCGGACCACGACAGCCTGATCCTGTCGATCTCGGCCACGACGCGCGAGCCGCGGCCCGGCGAGCAGGAGGCGCGGGAGTACTACTTCAAGAGCCGCGGCGAGTTCGAGGCGATGATCGCCGCCGGCGAGCTGCTGGAGTACGCCACCGTCAACGGCAACTACTACGGCACGCCGCGCGCGCCGGTGGAGGCGGCGCTGGAAGCCGGCCACGACGTGATCTTCGACATCGACTGGCAGGGCGCGGCCCAGATCGCCGAGAAGGCCCCGGACGACGCGGTGCGCGTGTTCATCCTGCCCCCCGCCTGGGGCGACCTGGAGCGCCGCCTGCGGGCGCGGGCCCAGGACAGCGAGGCGATCATGGAGGCGCGGCTGCGGCTCGGCCAGGAGGAGGTCCGCCACTGGGCGGCCTACGACTACGTCATCGTCAACCAGAACTTCGACCGGGCGTACGCGGACCTGGGGCACATCTACCGCGCCGAGCGCATCAAGCCGCAGCGGAACACCTGGCTGCCGGAGTTCGTGGGGCGGCTGCTGGCGGAGGCGTCGGGGGAGGCCCCGCCGCACGACCCATCCGGGGCGCCGCCGCGGACGACGATGATGCGGCCGGTGCAGAAGTAGGGGCGGCGGGGGCGGCTGCGCGAGCCTTTCAGCTTCGAGGGCGCGTCAGCGCCGTTTTGATTCAACCACGGAAAACACAGAAAACACGGAAGGCGGGGGATCACGCGGAGCCTCTTCTGTGTCCTTCCGTGTTTTCTGTGGTCCATCTTGAGGGCGCCTGCGGCGCGTGCTGCGTTGACGGGTTGGCGTGGTGCACGAAGCGTGGCGGATGATGGACGGCGCGAGCCTTTCGGCTTCGAGGGCGCGTCAGCGCTGTTTTGATTGAACCACGAAGATCACCAAGGGCACGAAGGCGCCGTGGATGAGCTGGGCGTAGCGCGCTTCTCCGACCCTTGGTGGCCTTGGTGGTTGGAATCAGGGCGCCTGCGGCGCGCAGGAAGCCCGCCGGCTCAGCGCAACCGTCTGGGGCTGACGCGGATGCGGCGGGTCAGAGCAGCATGGCGGCGATGCCGCCGGCGATGGCGAGGGCGCCGATGGCGAGCCAGGCGGCGAGGCCCCTGAGGTAGGACTTCCAGTTGAAGGCGACCCAGTCGGGCTGGGCGGCGATCTTGCGGCGCGCGCCGTCGAGGGTTCCGCCGATGGCGAGGATGCCGAACAGGATGGCGCCGATCGCGAGGGGACGGACTTGCATGCGGCCATGGCTACGTCGGGCGGGGCGCGTCGGCAATGGACGTGTCGGAAAACTAGAACATTACATGAACAAATGCTAGGGTCCGGCTTGCGTCGGTGACTGCGCCTGACGGGCGGGCGCCGCGGATTTCCGGAGGCAGGGCGATGGACGGAGCGGACTTTGGGCCGGGGGATTTGGGGTGCGTGGAGGGGGGGTGCGCGGAGGGGGGACCGGCCGAGCCGTCCGCCGAGGCGCTGAAGAAGCGGACGCAGCGGGCGCGGCGGGCCTACGAGCGGCGGGACTACCTGCGCAAGGTGGCGGCGGTGCAGCGGCTGTGCCGGCGGCTGGAGGCGGGCGGGACGGTGGCCGACGCCTGCCGGGAGCCGACGATGCCGCCCCGGGCGACGCTGATGTACTGGCTGGCGCACGAGGCCGAGCTGCGGGCGATGTTCGAGGCGGCGACGGCGCGGGCGGCGGAGGTGTTCGGGCCGCGCCGCGCGTACGTGGGCTTCGACGAGGCGGTGGCGGCGGAACTGCTGGAGCGGCTGGCGCACGGGCGGTCGCTGGCCGAGGTGTGCGAGGAGCGGGACATGCCGACGCCGGTGACCGTGCATCGCTGGCGGACCGAGCGGCCGGCGTTCGACGCGGCGTACCTGCAGGCGCGGGAGGCGCAGGCCGAGCGGCTGTTCGACCTGGCGTGGCGGATCGCCTGCGAGGCCGAGGAGCACGAGGTGAAGACGGCGCGCCTGAAGATCCAGGCGATCCGGCACCGGATCGCGAAGCTGGCCCCGCGGGTGTTCGGGACGCAGAAGGCGCAGGCGGCGGACGGCGGGACGGGGAGCGGGGCGGGGGCGGGCCGCAAGACGACGTGGTTCGTCGCGCGGCGGTTCGGCCAGACGCCGGACGGGCGGCTGCTGGAGATCACCGACCTGGTGGAGGGCCTGCCGCAGGCGGAGATCGAGGCGCTGAAGGCGGACATCCGGGCCGGGCGGAAGACGGCGGAGACCCTGCCGCCGACGGCGGACTGGCTGCCCTATCGCGAGCGGTTGCAGCCGCGCTGACGGTCAGGCGGCCTTGCGCCGGGGCGGCGCGGGGCCGCGGAGCGCCGGCGGCGCCAGCGGGCGGCCGGGCGCGCAGACGACCAGCGTGCGGCGCGCCCACGGAGGGAGGCTGAACCGGAGGGGGCCGAGGGCGGGGGACACGGGGAGACCATCCTTAAGCGATCGTTGATGTCGTCTGCTGCAACTACGGATGGAGCCGGGGTTCGGCTGCATCGGGAGCCATGGATGTTGCGGCGCGGCGCGGCGCGGCGTGGTGTGGGGCGGGCTGGCGCTGGCGGCGTGTTCGCGCGGCGGCGCGGGCGCAGGCGCGGGCGGGGGCGGGGGCGGATTGGGGGCGCCGGCCGATGGGCGCGCCTCGCCCGAAGCGGCGGCGCAGGTGGTGCGCGACTACTACCTGGCGGTGGAGTCGGGGCGGACGGCCGAGGCGGCCGACCTGCGGGAGGACGGCGGGGTCGAGGACGTCGCGCCGTTCCTGTCGCTGAAGGCGGACATCGCGCGGGCGCGGCCGGCGGCCGGCGAGGAGCCCGGGTGGAGCTATGCGCGCGTGCCCGTGGCGCTGACGGGGCGGTTCGTGACGGGGGGCGACTATCGCGCCTCGGGCGCCGTCACGCTGCGGCGGACCGACCGGGCCGGCGCGAGCGCGCGCGAACGGCGCTGGCGCATCCACCGGATCGTGGTGCGCGCGGCGCCCTAGCGCAGGCTGAGGGGTGGGTTGGGCCGAGTGGGCGGGCTTCCTGCGCGCCGCAGGCGCCCTCAAGATGGACCACAGAAAACACGGAAGACACAGAAGAGGCTCCGCGTGGCCCGCCGTCTTCCGTGTTTTCTGTGTTTTCCGTGGTTGAATCGAAGCGGCGCTGACGCGCCCTCGGAGTTGAAAGGCTCGCGCCATCCATCATCCGGCGCGCCTAGTGGCGGACCACCCATTCGCTGACGTAGGCGTGGGTGGCGCGGGCCAGCTTGGGCGGGCCGGAGAAGTAGAACTCGCTGCCGAACATGACGCGGCGCTCCCGCCAGGAGATCTGGCCGGTGTCCTCGGCCTGGAGGACCGACCGCAGCTTCGCGCTCATCCCGCTGGGCACGAAGGCGACATAGGTGGCGTCCGGCATGCTGCATTCCCACTCGACGTTGCGCCCCGGGGCGAAGGGAAGGTGAGTCCGCCCGCACGCCAAGCGCGGCCGCACGTCGCGGGCTGGACAATCCGTGGAGGCGCGGGCGAGGTGGCGGTGTTTCGGGCGGTGGAGGTGCGGGCGTGCGGGTGGCGGGTGTGGTCCTGGTTCTGGCGCTGCTGGCGGCGCCGGCGGCGGCGGATGGGTCGGCGGGCGGGCTGGCGGATACGGGCGCGCAGGCGGCGCGGGTGACCATCGTGCGCGACGACTGGGGGATCGCCCACGTGCGCGGGAAGACCGACGCCGACGCGGTGTTCGGCATGGCCTATGCGCAGGCCGAGGACGACTTCAACCGGGTGGAGACCAACTATCTGGTGAGCCTGGGCCGGCTGGCCGAGGCGGAGGGGCCGGGGGCGATCTGGCAGGACCTGCGCCAGCGGCTCTTCGTCGACCCGGCCGACCTGCAGGCGCGGTACGCCGCGGCGCCGGCGTGGCTGAGGGCGCTGATGGACGGCTGGGCGGCGGGGCTGAACCACTACCTGGCGACGCATCCGCAGACGAGGCCGCGGGTGATCACGCGGTTCGAACCGTGGATGGCGCTCAGCTTCACCGAGGGCAGCATCGGCGGCGACATCGAGCGGATCCCGCTGCGCGACCTGGAGGCCTTCTACGGCGGGACGCCGGCTTCGGCGGGCGGTCCCCCTCCCGCCGTCGCTGCCGCGACGGGGGAGGTGAGGGAGCCGTCGGGGTCGAACGGGATCGCGATCGGGCCGTCCATCACGCAGGACGGGCATGCGCTGCTGCTGATCAACCCGCACACCAGCTTCTTCTTCCGCTCGGAGCTGCAGATGACGAGCGAGGAGGGGCTGAACGCCTACGGGGCGGTCACCTGGGGGCAGTTCTTCATCTACCAGGGCTTCAACGCCCACGCCGGGTGGATGCACACGTCCAGCGGCGTCGACGTGGTGGACGAGTTCGCCGAGACCATCGTGCGCACGCCGGGCGCGCTGATGTACCGCTATGGCAGGGACGCGCGGCCGGTGCAGACGGCGAAGGTGACGATCCGCTACCGGCTGCCGGACGGGGCGATGGGGAGCCGGGACTTCACCACCTACCGCACGCACCACGGCCCGATCGTGCGCACCGAGGGCGACCGCTGGATCGCGTTCGCGATGATGTACAGGCCGGTGGAGGCGCTGACGCAGTCGTACCTGCGGACCAAGGCGACCGACCTGGACGGGTTCCTGGAGGTGGCGGAGGCGGAGAAGGCGAACTCGTCGAACAACACTCTGTTCGCCGACGACAAGGGGGCGGTGGCCTACCTGCACCCGCAGTTCATCCCGCGGCGGGACGACCGGTTCGACTTCACCCGGCCGGTGGACGGGGCGGACCCGGCGACGGACTGGGGGCCGCTGCACGCGTTCGCCGAGCGGCCGAACGTGGTGCGGCCGAAGGGCGGCTGGGTCTTCAACGTCAACGACGGGCCGTACGACGGCGCGGGGCCGGAGAGCCCGAAGGCGGCGGCGTTCCCGAAGTACATGGACACGGCGGGGCGGAACGCACGGACGTTCCACGCGATCCGGGTGCTGGACGGCCAGAGCGGGTTCACGCGCGAGGGGCTGCTGAAGGCGGCGTTCGACCCGGACCTGCCGGCGTTCGACGTGCTGATCCCGGCGCTGGCCGCGGCGTGGGACGAGCGCCCGGCGGACGATCCGATGAAGGCGCGGCTGGCCGGGCAGGTGGCGGCGCTGAAGGCGTGGGACCGGCGCTGGTCGGCGGCGTCGACGGAGACGTCGCTGGCGGTGTTCTGGGCCGAGGCGCTGCTGGCCAAGACGCCGCCGGGGCGGGCGGGGAACTGGGGCCTGATCCAGGCGATGGCCGAGCGCACGCCGGCCGAGCGGCTGGCGGCGCTCGCCGAGGCCTCGGACCGGCTGACGGCGGATTTCGGGAGCTGGAAGACGCCCTGGGGCGAGATCAACCGGTTCCAGCGGCTGACGGGCGACATCGTGCAGGCGTTCCGCGACGACGGGCCGTCGATCGCCGTGCCGTTCACCTCGGCCGCCTGGGGCTCGCTGGCCTCGTTCGGGGCCAGGCGCTACCTGGGGACGAAGCGGTACTACGGGACCAGCGGCAACAGCTTCGTCGCCGTGGTGGAGTTCGGGCCGAGGGTCCGCGCCCTGGCGGTGACGGCGGGCGGCGAGAGCGGCGACCCCGCGAGCCCGCACTTCAACGACCAGGCCGGGCGCTACGCGAGCGGGAACCTGCGCGAGGTCTACTTCCATCCCGAGCAGCTCGCGGGGCACACCGAGCGCACCTACCGGCCGGGAGAGTGAGGCGCCGACCGCGTTCGCGGGATGGCGATTCCTTACAATCCAGTTTCCGGGCGCCGGGTTACGTCTTGCGCAGCCATGGGGTCCCTGGGGGCGTCATGGTGGGGAAAGTGGGGGTGTAGCATCATGAAGACAATCATCGTTTCGGGCGTCGCGGCGGCGATGCTCGTGGCCGGTCCGGCCGCGTCGGCGACCTATTCGGCCTATGACCAGTTCGCGGTTGCGGGCGGCGTGATCACGGCCGCCAACTTCGCGTTCGGCTACGCGACGAGCGGTTACGCCGGGGCCGATGCGATCACGGCCTTCGACATCTTCGAGACGGCCTGCGCCGGCGACGCCAACCTCCAGTGCGCGCGCGCGGCGAACGGCGCCAGCGTGGTGAAGGCGGCGGGCGCCTATGATCAGCCGGGCACGCCGTTCTTCGACGCCGGCGAACTCAACCTGCACCCGGGCGCGGGCAACCAGACGACGGTCGTGCAGTTCATCGTGCCGATCTCGGGCCTCTACAGCTTCTCGGGCGCGTTCACCGCCAACGACAGCTCGCCGAACAGCGTCGACGTGGCGGCGTATGTGTCGGGCGTGAGCCAGATCGCCAACAGCCGGGGCGCGTTCAGCTTCGACGCCGACCTGACCGCGGGCCAGAAGGTGAGCTTCGCGCTCGGTTCGGCCGGGGACTACAGCTTCGACTCGACCGGCTTCGCGCTGAGCGTGACCGGACCCGACGGGGCGCCCGGCGTGCCCGAGCCGGCGAGCTGGGCGCTGATGATCCTGGGCTTCGGCGGCGTGGGCGCGATGATGCGCCGGCGCCGGGTGGCGACGGCCTAGAGGCTGGGCTCGATAGAGTTTTGCCCCAAACCACCCGTCATCCCGGCCGGAGGGCCGTATTCGGCCCGTAGAGCCGGGACCCAGGGGGTTCAAGCTCGGCGCCCGGTCCTCCTGGGTCCCGGCTCTCCGCTGCGCTGCGGCCGGGATGACGATCTATGCTATTGAATCTATGTTTCTTTCGCGCATCTGCAATTGAGTGGAGACCCTAGGTCGGGCCCTCTGCGTCATTCGAGCCGCACGTCGAGCAGGCGGACGAACTGCTGGCCGCAGTGCATGTCGCGCTCGACCTCGCCGCCCTGGGGGCTGGTGCGGGGGTAGGAGACCTTGAGGATGCCGAGGTCGGCGATGCGGTGGTGCTGGACGAGGGCCGGGTCGGCGCCGAAGAGGCGTTCGAACAGGGCCGGGCCGAGGGCGGGGCTCCCGGCGTAGCGGGCGAAGCGCTCGGCGTCGCGGAAGAAGAGGTCGACGGTGACCCAGTAGGGCCCGGCGTTCTTGGAGCGCACGTGGCGGCAGGCGTCCCTGACGGTGGTCATGCGTCGGCTCCTTCGCGCACGTCGATCCAGGCGGTGCGGACGAGCTGCAGGGGATCGTCCACCGCCACCACGTGGTTCAGCCGGAACTCGAAGACCGGGCCGCGCTCGATGTCGGCCGGGGTGAAGGCGAAGCCGTAGCTGGGCAGCTCCTGGTCGGGGACGATCGGGAAGTGGAAGAACCAGGCGTTGCAGGCCTTGGCGATGCGGGTGGCCAGCGCCTGGGTCTCGGCGGTGGCGACGAAGAGGACGCCGACCTCGCGCGGCGGCGGCGCGCCCGGCGGCGGCCGGTCGCCGGAGACGGCGTTCCAGCCGTAGAGCCTGAGCGAGATGTGGAAGTCGCCGGCCTCGGGGCCGAGGCTGCGGCGCGCGCGCTCGTAGAGGGCGGCCAGCATGCGGTCGTGGAACTCGTCGAGGCGGCAGAGCACGTCGGGGTCCTGGATCCCGATCAGCATGACCGTCTGGTAGCGGCCCCGCGCGGCGCCCTCGAGCTTCATCGTGTAGGGCTGCGGCTCCCAGACGGAGCCGGTGACGCGGACGCGGCGGTCGTCCAGCGCGACGTAGCGGGCGCGGGTCACGTCGAGCACGCCGCCGGGCTCGGTGAGGCGGAACGGGTTGGCGTTCTCGTAGAGCATGTGGGCCGAGACGCTGTGCGGGTCGCAGCGGTTGGCGGGGTTCAGCGGCTCGACCTCGAAGCCGTCGGTCCCGACGGCGATGAGGACGCCCGCGCCGTCGGCCGGCCGGACGGTGCATTGCGCGCCGCACTCGGCGATCTTGGCGGCGTGCCAGGCGGCGCCGGCGTCCATGCCGCGCATGAGGGCGAAGCAGGCGAGGACGGCCGTGTCGGTGGTGCGGCCGCCGATGATGACGTCCGCGCCGGCCTGGAGGGCGGCGACGTAGGGCTCGGGCCCCATGGCGGCCACGATGTGGTCGCAGCCGTCAAGGGTGGCGTCGTCCAGCGGGCCCAGCGGCGGGAGCGGGCGGATGCGGCCCGCGGCGTTGAGGGCCTTGAGCGTCGCCTTGTCCTGCTCGGAGTAGAGGAGCGCGACGCGGGGGGTGAGGCCGTGCTCGCGGGCGATCTCGACGGCGATGTCGCGCGTCCAGTCGACGTTGAGGTCGCCGCCGGCCTGGCCGGCCGTGCCGACGATCACCGGGATGCCCGCCGCGGCGCCGGCCTGCATCAGGATCGCGAGGTCGCGCTTCACCGCGCCGCGGTCGTTCTTGGAGACGCCGAGCGCCAGGTAGGCCGCGCCGCTGTCGGTGGAGCCGGCGTCGGTGGCGATGGCGTGGGCGCCGAGCGCGACGCCGCGGCGGACCTCGGCCTCGCGCACGCCGCTGCCCAGCGAGCCGGACGGGACGAGGATGCGGATGGGGCCTTCGGTCATCGGTCGTCCTCTTTCAGGCGCGCCAGGGGATGGCGCCGGTCAGCCCCATGACGATCAGCAGCACGAGGCTGACCAGCACGGCCCACTTGAGCGCGAAGCGCTGGGCCTCGCCCACGTCGACCTCCAGCAGGCTGCAGGCGAGGTAGATGGGCGCGAGCAGGGGGCTCAGCGTATGCACCGGCAGGCCGACCATCGCGGCGCGGGCGATGGCGACGGGCTCGACGCCGAAGGCCGCGGCGGCCTTGGCGACGACGGGGACCACGCCGAAGTAGTAGGCGTCGTTGGACATCACGAAGCTGAGCGGCAGGGCGGCGAGGCCCGCGATCGGCGCCATGGAGGGGCCGACCTCGGGCGGGACGACCGAGAGGACCGCCGTGGCCATGGCGTCGGCCATGCCGGCGCCGTTCAGGATGCCCGTGAAGACGCCGGCGGCGAAGATCAGCAGGAAGACCTGCAGCACGTTGTCGGCGTGGGCGGCGAAGCGGGCGCGCTGGTCGGCCAGGCGCGGGTAGTTGACCGTGAGCGCGATGGCGAAGGCGCCCATCATCAGGACCGGGAGCGGCGCGAGGCCGGAGATCATCCCGGCCAGCAGGGCGAGGGTGAGCGCCAGGTTGAACCCGAGGAGCTTCGGCCGCCGCGCGTCGTCTTCGGCTTCGGGCTGAAGGGGCGTCGTGACGGCATCGGGCGCGCCGGGGACCCAGCCCAGGCGGCGGCGCTCGGCGCGGCCGAACAGCCAGGCCAGCAGGAACACCACGGCCAGGCCGGCCAGCATGGCGGGCAGGATCGGGCCGACGACGTCCGCCAGGTCCAGGTGGAGCGCGGCGGCGGCGCGGGCGGCGGGGCCGCCCCAGGGCAGCAGGTTGACGAGCGAACTGGACAGGCCCAGCAGGGTCGCGAGGATCAGCGGGTTCATGCCGACCCGGCGGTAGACCGGCAGGAAGGCGGTGATGACGATCAGCGCCGTGCTCGTCCCGTCGCCGTTGAGCGAGACCAGCGTCGCCAGCACGGCCGTGCCGAGGCTGATGCGCAGCGGGTCGCGGCCGACCACGCGCAGGACGCCGCGGACGAGGGGCGCGAAGAGGCCGGCGTCCATCATGAGCGCGAAGTAGAGGACCGCGAAGCCGAGGAAGAGGGCGGTGGGCGCGACCTGGCCCACGCCCTCCAGGATCATGCGGCCGAGCCCGGCGCCTTCGCCGGCCAGCAGGCCGAAGGCGATGGGGACGGCCAGCAGCGCGGCGACGGCCGACATCCGCCGTGTCATGATCAGCGTCATGAACGTGGCCACCATGGCCGCCCCGAGCACGGCCGGGTGGGTGAGGAGCGCGGGCATGGCGACGGACTAGCGCGGCCGGCCGCGGTTCCCTTGCCTGGTTTTTTACATCGGGCCGAAGAAGGCGGGCTAAGGTCGCCGCCGATGATCAATCGCCGCGAGAACTGGATCGCCGCGCTGCCCGCCGGGATCCGGGCCGAGCTGGAGGCGTGCGCGGTCGTGCGCGACTACCCCCGCGGCGCGGCGATCTGCGAGGCGGGCGATCCGGCGCGCGGCGTCCACCAGGTGGTCGAGGGCTATATCAAGGTGACCGGCCTGACGCGGGCGGGGGAGACGGCGGTCATCGTCGTCTACGGGCCGGGCAACTGCTGGGGCGAGTCGCCGCTGATCGCGGAGCGGCCGCATCACCACACGACGACCGCGATGACCGACGTGCGGGTGCGCCACTACCCGCGCGCGGACTTCCTGCGCATCTACGCGGCGCATCAGGCGGTGAGCCTGGCGCTGTGCCGGAAGTTCAGCCGCTCGATGTCGCAGCTCATCCGGCGCGAGGCGGCGCAGTCGCGCGAGCGGATGGCGCGGCGCGTGGCGGGCTGCTTCTACGCCTTCCTGCACGGCGCGCCGGAGCCCGCGGCCAACCGCGGCGTGATCGAGGCGCCGCTGACCCAGACCGACATCGCCGACTTCCTGGGGGTCACGCGGCAGAGCGTGCAGCCCGAGATCGCCGCGCTGAAGGCGGCCGGGATCGTGGAGAAGCGCGGCGGCGTCTGGGAGGTGCTGGACGTGCGCGGGCTGAAGCGGTGGGCGCTGGACCTCGGGGACGCCTGAGCCTGTGAGGGCGCCGCCGCCTCTCCGGGGGCTACGCCGCGCGCGGGCCCAGGAGGATCACGCCGGCGCCGACCAGGCAGAGCAGCGCGCCGGTCACGTCCCACCTGTCGGGCGTCTTCTGTTCGACCAGCCAGAGCCACGCGATCGAGGCGATGATGTAGATGCCGCCGTAACTCGCATAGGCCCGCCCCGCGGCGTCGCTGTCCACGCGTGTCAGCAGGAACGCGAACAGGGCCAGCGATCCCATCCCGGGAATGAGCCACAGCGGCGAACGGTCCAGCCGCAGCCAGGCCCAGAAGGCGAAGCATCCGGCGATCTCGGCCACTGCCGCCAGGGCGAAATAGATGAAAGACATGGATTCCGTCCCGCTGCGCGCGCTCGTCGCCGCAGCCGTAGCACAATGCCCGACGCGGGACGGACCCCTCAGCGCCGAAGTTCCGGAACCCGACGCCGGAGCCGCCGGCCTCTTGACCCGCGGCCGCGCGCCGGTCTGATGGCGGCTCCCGCGCGAGGGCGGGAAGCTGGAGGGCGGCACGTGGCGTCGGTGATCCTGAGCGTGAGCGGCAGCGACCGGCCGGGGCTGACGGAGGCGCTGGCGGGCGCGGTGCTGGCGGCCGGCGGCAACTGGCTGGAGAGCCACCTCTCGCAACTGGGCGGGCTCTATGTGGGCTCGGTGCTGGTGGCGCTGGACCCGGACAGGCTGGAGGCCCTGCGCGAGGCCGTACGGGCGGTGGACGCCCGGGGCCTGGAGGTGCGGATCGCGCCGGCCGTGGACGGCGCGGGCGCCGGCGGCGAGGCGCTGCGGTTCAGCCTGGTCGGCCAGGACCGGCCCGGCATCGTGCGCCAGGTGACGGCCGTGCTGGCCGCCATCGACGTGAACATCGAGACCTTCGAGACCCGCGTCGGCCCCGAGCCGCATTCGGGGGCCGCGCTCTTCCACATGGACGCCCGGCTGCGGCTGCCGGCGGGGATGACGGCGGCGCGGGTGCAGGCGGCGCTGGAGGACATCTCGGCCGAGATCATGGTCGACACCTCGCTGACGCCGGCGGAGGGCTGAAGCGGCGCCGGGGTCTGCCCCATATGGATGCGGGTGGCCGAAAGGCCCTCGGTCAAACCGCGGAGATCGCGGAGACACGCGGAGGATTCCCGTGGACCCGCGAGCTCTCTGCGTATCTCCGCGATCTCTGCGGTTCATGACTCGGGCGGACAGGCCGCCCGCAAACCCTATGCGATGGCCCTGTGGGTCGCGGGAGCTTTCGAGCCTGCGTTGGCGCGTCGGCGCCGGAAGGAATCAACCACGAACGAACACGAAAGACACGAACAGGCCGGGGGCGGTCTCAGGGCCGGGCTCGTCCAGGACGCGTTCGTGTCTTTCGTGTTCGTTCGTGGTTCCGGATGACGGCGCCTGCGGCGCGCAGGGTGCTTTCCGCAGCATGCCCATCCAGCAGCCTGCGGCCTCGATGGAGGAGGGTTGGGTGGTGGTGTGGCTACGGCGTTGCGGCAGACGGCGCCTTTGGCGTCGACGCCTCTTGCGCCCGGCCGGTGAAGTCCTGCGCGCTCAGCCGACGACCGGCCGGAGGTGTTCGTGGGCGCCGTGGCGGTGGCCGTGGTCGGCGGGGCCGTGTTCGCCGTTGGGCTCGACCGCGATCAGGTTGAGCTGGCCGAAGCGGACGCCCCGCTCGGCGCGGATCGTGTCGGCCAGGGCGCGCACGTCGGCCGTGCGGCCCTTCAGCATCACGCTCTCCAGGCAGTGGTCGTGGTCGAGGTGGATGTGGAACGTCGCCAGGACGCGGTCGTGGTGCTGGTGGCTGATCTCGGTCAGCCGCTGGGCG
Organism: Phenylobacterium sp.; assembly: GCF_019636135.1. GTDB lineage: Bacteria > Pseudomonadota > Alphaproteobacteria > Caulobacterales > Caulobacteraceae > Phenylobacterium. The sequence continues at coordinate 125,417 of NZ_JAHBYD010000002.1, read as the reverse complement.
AGCGCGCGGACGTGGTGGTTGTAGACGTAGGACAGGTTGGCCACGCAGTCGCCCTCGGCCGCCTCCTCGCGCCGCTCGGCGATGGCCTTGCGCACGAGGTCGCGCACCGCTTCCGAGCGGCTCCCGTAGCCCCGCTCGGCGGCCAGCGCGTCGAACGCTTCGGCGAGGTCCTCTTCGAGGGAGACGGTCACGCGCTGCATCGGGGTCCTCCTGGCGCCCGCATCATAGGCACGGGGCATGGGCTCAGTCCCGTTTGTCGTATGGACGTGGCGCCGGGATAGCGTAGGAACTATCATCCGAAAGTTCCTACGGGGAGTGGGGCCTTTGCGTATCACGCTGCTGACCCTGGCCGTCGTCGCGGCCGCCGCGCCGGTCGCCCGGGCCGCCGACGAGGCCATGGCCACCGCGGGGCCGGAGGTCGAGGAGGTCTACGTCTGGGGCAAGCGCGAGGGCCAGGTGGGCGTCGCCGCCAGCGCCAGCCAGGGCGAGGTCTCGTATGCGGCCTACGCCAACCGGCCGATCCTGCGGCCCGGCGAGCTGGCCGAGGTGGTCCCGGGGCTGGCGGCGACCCAGCACTCGGGCTCGGGCAAGGCCAACCAGTTCTTCCTGCGCGGGTTCAACCTGGACCACGGCACCGACTTCTCGATCTCGCTGGACGGGGCGCCGCTGAACCTGCGCACGCACGCGCACGGCCAGGGCTACCTGGACGTGAACGGGGTGACGCCCGAGTTCGTGCAGGCCATCGACTACCGCAAGGGGCCGTACTTCGCCGAGGCCGGCGACTTCTCGGCGGCGGGGACGGCGGGGTTCCGCACCTTCGAGACCCTGCCGTCGAGCTTCGCGCAGGCGCAGGGCGGGGCGTACGGCTTCGGCCGCGCGGTCGTCGGGGCGAACCTGGGCGAGGCGGGGATGCTCGGCGTCGACCTCACCACCGGGGACGGGCCGTGGAAGCGCGACGAGAACCTGCGCAAGGCGAGCGCGCTGGGCCGGTTCGCGGCCGGCGGCTGGTCGGTCACGGCGCTGGCCTACGGCGCCCGGTGGGATTCCACCGACCAGATCCCGCAGCGGGCGGTGGACGCCGGGACGCTGTCGCGCTTCGGCTTCATCGACGGGACCGACGGGGGCAGGACCAGCCGCTTCATCGTCTCGGCGCGGCGGCGGCCGGACGCCGACAGCGACCTGGTGGTCTACGTCCAGCGCTACAGGCTGAACCTGTGGTCGAACTTCACCTACTTCCTGGACGACCCGGTGAACGGCGACCAGTTCGAGCAGGCCGAGCGCCGCTGGATCGTGGGCGCGTCGGGCTTGCGCACCTGGCGGCCGTCCGAGGCGCTGACGGTGCGGGTGGGCGGCGAGGCACGGCTGGACGACATCGGCAGCGTCGGGCTCTACCGCACGCGGGCGAGGCAGCGCCTTTCGACGGATCGGCAGGACGGGCTGCGCGAATGGTCCGGCGGCCTCTGGGGCGCGGCGACCTGGGCCGACGGGCCGCTACGGGCCACGCTGGGGCTGCGCGCCGACGCGATCGCGGTGGACGTGGACTCCGACACGCCGCTGAACTCGGGGCGCGAGAGCGCGGCCCAGGTCAGCCCCAAGCTCACCCTGGCGTGGCGGGTGTCGCCGCAGGTGGAGCTGTACGCCGACGCGGGCCGCGGCTTCCACTCGAACGATGCGCGGGGCGCCGTGCAGCGCGTCTCGCCCACGACCGGCGATCCGGTCGACAAGGTCCCGCTGTTCGCCGCCGCCGACGGCGCCGAGGTCGGCGCGCGCTACGAGGTCCCCGGGTTCTCGGCGAGCGTGGCGCTGTGGGCGCTGCGGCTCGAATCGGAGCTGGTCTACGTGGGCGACGCGGGCGACACCGAGAGCACCGACGGGACCCGGCGCCTGGGCGCCGAGGTGCTGATGACCTGGTCGCCGCGGCCGGGGATCAACCTCGACGTCTCGGGCGCGGCGACCCGGGCGCGCTATCGCGGCGACCCGCCCGGCGGCGACCGCATCCCGAACGCGCTGGAGTACGTGGTGACGGCCGGCGCCACGGTGCGCCTCACCGACGACGACGTGGCCCAGGTGACGCTGCGCCGGCTGGGGCCCGCGCCGCTGATCGAGGACAATTCGGCGCGCTCGAAGGCGGCGACGGTGGTGAACCTGGCCTACACCCACAGCTTCGGGCCGCTGGCGGCGACCGTCGACGTGCTGAACCTGCTGGACAGCCGGGACAACGACATCACCTACTTCTACGCCTCACGGTTGCCGGGCGAGGCGGCCGACGGCGTCGAGGACTATCACTTCCACCCGATGGAGCCGCGGCAGGTGAGGGTGGGGCTGCGCTACAGGTTCTGAAGGCGCGCCCCTGTCAGGCGGGCGGCGGCGGAAGCAGGCCGAGCTGGATGGCCATGCCGACGTCGTCGCGGCAGGCGCGGTGCGAGACCACCAGGCCGTCCTCCAGGGTCCACCAGTGGATCTGGCGCTGGACGAAGGTCCTGCCGGTGGGCGGAAGCTCGAACAGGAATCCGGAATCGATCGGGAAGCGCATGACCCCGGTGTGCCGGACCAGGCGCTCGGTGCTGGCGATCACGCCGTCGTCGACCGCCACCATCTTCAGAAGCCCCGTGCCGCCGTCCACGCGGGTGTAGCTGTCCCGGATCGCGCCGTAGATCAGCTTCAGGCGGTCGAGCGACGACGCCCGCCCGTGGTTGCTGGTGTCCGGCGCGAACACCTTGACCGCCTCGTCGAAGTCGCCGCGGGCCTGGGCGTCCTGGTTGCCCTGCATCAGGGCGAGGTTCCGGGCCTGCCGGGGTTCGGTGGCGATCCCGCGGTGGACGACCGGCGGGCCGTCGAAGCCGACCGGCAGGTCGAACGGCGTCCGCGCCGGAATGAGGCCAAGCTGCATCAGGAGGCTGGCGTCGTCGCCGAGACCCACGCGATCCGCCACGAGGCCGTCCTTCAGGCTCCACCAGTCGATCCGCAGGACGGAGAAGCGCCGGCCGGTCGGCGGGACGCCCGCCGTCCGGCCGCCGTACAGCGGCAGCCGCCCCACGCCGCGATGCGTGCCGGAGCAGGCGGCCATGACCACGACGTCGTCGCCATGGGGCACGACCTCGCGCACATCGAGCCGGGCGTCGGGGAACAGGGTGAAGATGTCGGCGAGCGCTTCGGCCGTTCGCGCGCGGCCGAAGGGCTTGCCCCATTCGGTCATGGACGGCGCCAGGCGCCGCACGGCCCTGTCCGGCGCGTGGGCGTTGAATGCGTCGTAGTAGCCGCGGACGATCTCGACAGGGGCGGTCTGCATCGGTGTGGGGCTCGCGGCTCGGGACGACGCTGGCGGCAGCGACAGGGCGCCCGCCGCGCCCAGGAGACGACGGCGGGACAATCGGGTGAGGACGGGCATGCGCTCAGCTCATGGACGGCGCCGCACCAGCGCGGGGCCGGCCTAGTAGTCGCGCGTCCGCGCCCGGACGTATTGGAAGTCTCCGACATGCGGTAGCAGCGTGAGCGGGGTGCGGCCGCTCAGGATCCGGACGTCGCGGTTGAAGTGCGCCTGGTCGCCATAGCCCGCCTCGACGGCGGCGCCGGCGAGGCTCGCGCCGTCCTTGGCGAGCGCCACGGCCCGGCGCATCCGCAGGATCGTGGCGTAGCGCTTGGGCGGCAGGCCGAAGCGTTCGCCGAAGAGACGTTCGAGCTGGCGCTCCGAGAGCCCGACGCTTTCGGCGGCGCGCCGCACGGAGCCCGACCGCCGCAGGACCTGCGCGGCGACCGAGGCCCGACGATCCAGCACGAACGCGGCCGAGACGCCCTCCGGCCGCACCAGGCTTGCGGCCTCGCCGGCATGGAACAGCTCCTCCAGCGGCCCGGCCGCGTGCGGGGCGATCTCGGCGAGCGGGGCCTGCCGGTCGCGCAGCTCGCTGAGCGGAATCCCCAGCCACGCCTGGGCCACCACGGGATCGAGGTTGAGGACCTGGATGTCCTGGCCCACCGACTGCGAGGGGCGCGCCTCGCTCTGCGGGCCGCTGAGATACAGACGCTCGCCACGCCAGACGAGGTCGCAGCAGACGTCGGCCTGGGTGATCCGGCCGGGCCGCGGACACAGGCGGGCGAACATCACGCCCGCGAGGCCGTCCGGAGCCGGGTGGAGGGTGCGCGGCATCGCGGCCAAGCTAGCGCAGGGCCGCCCGATGTCACCCGGCAAAGCGGCCCCGCCGAAGCCTGGGCGCGGCAGCGCCGTGTCGATTCAACCACCAAGAGCACCAAGGGCACGAAGGCGTCGTGGATGGGCTGGGCGCGGCGAGCTTCTCGGACCCTTGGTGGTCTTGGTGGTCTTGGTGGTGGGAAGCGGGGCGCCTGCGGCGCATGCCGCGCCGACAGGTTGGCGCGACCCCATCCGTCAGCCTGCGACGAGGACAGGCCCTTGGTCGAACCGCGGAGATCGCGGAGATACGCAGAGGATTCCGGTGGACCCGCGACCTCTCCGCGTGTCTCCGCGATCTCTGCGGTTCATGAATCGGGGCGGACGAGGGGGCGCGGAGCTGTCGACTTCGCGTCAGCGCCGCTTGGATTCAACCACGGAAAACACGGAAAACACGGAAGGCGGCGGATCCCGCAGATGGGCGCGGCGAGCTTCTCGGACCCTTGGTGGTCTTGGTGGTCTTGGTGGTGGGAATCGGGGCGCCTGCGGCGCATGCCGCGCCGGCAGGTTGGCGTGACCCCGCTCCCGTCCTTCCCTAGCCGACGAGCCTGAGGTGGGGAGTGGGCGCGGAGGCGGGCGGGGGGACGGCCGTCGCGTCGGGGCGCGGGACGGTGGGGTAGCCGATGACGGTGGCGAGGGCGGGGTAGCCGGCGATGGCGTGGCTGGCGAGCTTGCCGCTCATGGTGGCGCCTTCGAAGCTGCCGACATTGAGACCGGTGTAGATCCAGTCGCCGGCCAGCGTGAGGTTGTCGAAGCCGGAGCCCCAGGCCTCCATGCGGTGCTTCACGCTGCCGGGCGGCGTGGTGACGTAGCGCTCGGTGGGGTCGATGTTGGCGCGCCAGAACTGGCTGTCGAAGCGGTGGACGCCCTGGACGTCCACATCGCGCGTGTCGACCAGGAGGTCGAAGTCGAGGCCCATCGGGTCGCCGATCGGGTTGTTGGCCCGCACGGTGGCGTTGGGCAGCATCGTGCCGATGGAGGCCTGGAGGTACTGGATGCACTGGGCCTTCACGCGCTCGGCCTGGCGGGCCGGGTACTCGTGGTCCGAGAAGGGCGGCATCGGCTCGTAGTCGGGCATCAGGCCGCAGAAGTACCAGAGGGCCTTGGGGCTGTTGTCGGCCGGCCAGTCCTCCCACTTCAGCAGGTCGTGGAACTCGGCGTTGCCGTTCGGCGGGCAGAAGTAGGTGCCGGTGATCGGGACCTCGTGCTTGGCCGGGTCCAGCTTCTCCTGCCAGCCCAGCTCGTAGAGGTCCTTGGAGAGCCAGAGCTGCATGGCCTGGGTCTGCACCGAGGGGATGTTGGCGACCATGTCGGCCCAGCGCGGGCTTTCCTGCATCAGCTCCTTGCAGAGGAACGGGACGGCGCCGAGGGAGATGGCGAACACCACCTGGTCGAAGTCCTTGCCGCGCCTCAGCGTCCGGGGCTGCTTCAGGTAGGGGAACTCGGCCGTGGGCCAGGGGCACCAGTAGGATTCGAGATCCTGGCAAAGGGCGCGCATGTACTCGCCCTCGACCAGTTGCTCGTAGAGCGGGCGGTGCGGCCAGGAGGGCAGGCCCTTCACCTCGATCAGCGGCTCGTAGCCCCTGGCCGGGTCCTTGAGCGTCGCCTGGAGGGTGAATTCGACCGACTCGATGGAGCGGCGGTCGCGCGGGTCGATGTGCAGCGCATCGACCTTGTGGAAGAACTCGAACTTCACGCCGCGGCGCTTCAGCACCTCGTACATGGGCGCCACGACCGTCTCGCCCGAGCCGGCGGCGAAGCTCCAGAGGAAGGCCTCGCGGTAGGCGCAGGTGCGCAGGGTCCAGTCGAGGAAGGCGCCGGCGGCCATGCGGGCGGCGCGCGAGGTGTCGCCGTTCGGGCTCTGGTAGCAGATGTTGACGGTGATCATCACGACGGGCGACTTGAGCGTGGCCGCGTCGATGCCGTGGCGGATCAGCCAGTCGGACCAGTTCTCGTCGTCGAGGCCGTCGTAGCCGTTGACGACGACGTTGTCCTCGAGCGCGCCCAGGATCATCGTCGAGTAGAAGTCGAGGGTCATGAGCGCGTGGCGCAGGTCGTCCCAGTGCTCGAGGATGCCGGGCGCGAACCTGTCGACCGTGTCGACGACGCCGGTGATCAGCTTGCGGGCCGCCTTGATCTCGCCCACCAGCGGGTGGTTCGGGCCCTCCGAGAGCGGGATCTCGCGGCACTGGTCGGCGGCCTTGCCGAGCAGGGCGCCGATGGCCAGTTCGACGATCTTCGGGACGCCTTTGGCGGCGTCGAGCATCGACTGGACCTCGAAGATGATCGAGGTGATCGAGCTTTCGAGGCCCTTGTAGTCGGACGGGTCGATCGCCGAGTGCTTGTTTTCCGGGAAGCGGGTGGGCCAGGGCTTCAGGCCGCCGTTCTCGTACTCCCACATCATGGCGAAGTTCGAGGGGATGAAGGCCTCGTCGAAGGTCGCGAGCGGCGCGCCGGCGGGGCGGTTCAGCTCGGCGTAGACCTCGTGCATCATCGGGATGGCGTTGAAGTAGCTGCCCACGAAGCCGTGGATGCCGTGCTCTTCGATCCGCGCGTTCTCGCCGCGCGAGGAGGCGCACTTGCCGCCGAGGCGCCAGCCGAGCTGATAGACCGTGATGTCGTAGTCGTCCTGCCAGGCGGGGCGGTTCGACAGGTTGTAGGCGGTCGCGAGACCTCCCATGCCGCCGCCCAGGATCGCCACCTTCTGCGGCTTGGTCGCCTTGGTCACTTCTGCATCCCCCAACTGACGTCAAGGTTGAGAAGCCTGCATATCGGCGGTTTTATTTAGGTTAAGCAGGGGCGGGGAACGCCCTTCGATCTGTCGGCTTCGAGCGCGCGGCGGCGCCGTTTCGATTCAACCACCAAGATCACCAAGAGCACGAAGGCGTCGCGGATGGGGTGGGCGCCGCGCGTTTCCCGGACGCTTGGTGGTCTTGGTGGCCTTGGTGGTTGAAATAGCGCGCCTGCGGCGCATGCCGCGCCGACAGGTTGCGCGCCCTTTCCTAGGCGCCTTCCCAGCCGGCGGCGCGGAGAGCGTTGACGAGCCGTTCGGAATCTTCCTGGCGCACGAACGGGTGGCCGGTGCGCAGCGCGTCCGGCGTGTAGCCGGGACCCTGGCCGCCGAGCTGTTCGCGGGCGAGGCGGTCGCCTTCGTCCAGCGCGCGGCGCGCCGGGTCCATCTGGCCGTCCGCGGCGTAGCAGGCGGCCACCAGATAGCAGAGCGAGAAGCGTTCGGGCTTGCGGGCGCGCGCATCGGCGGCGTCGAGGGCCGCGGCGGCATAGTCGCCCGTCGTGAAGCGGGCCAGGGCCTTGGAGCGGTACCAGAGCCAGGCCTGCGGGTCGTTGGGGCTGGCGGAGATCGCGCGCTCGCTGTGGGCGATGGCCTGGGCGGCCTCGCCCTCGAAGGCCATCAGGCGGCCTATCTCGCCCGAGGCGGCGGCGAGGTAGGGGTTGAGCTCCAGGGCGCGGCGCTGCTCGGCCTTGGCCTCGGGCAGGCGGTCGAGGAGCGAGAGCACCACGCCCAGCGTGAAGTGGGCGAAGGCGTCGGACTGGCCGGCGGAGACGGCCCTCAGCGCGATCCTGTGCGCGTCGGCGATGGCGGCCGCCGGATTGCGCGACACGCCGCTCCAGACGTCGAACAGGCGGCAGTGGGCCAGGATGGAGAGCGCCGAGACGTCGTCGGGCTCGATCTCCAGGGCCTGCTCCAGGAACTGCTCGGCGGCGCGCACGTCCTTTGCGGTCGAGCGCCAGAAATGGCGGCGGCCCTGCACGAAAAGCCGCCAGAAGAGGAGGCTGTGCTCGGGGGTCTTGAGGGCCCGAAGCTCCTCCTGTTCGAGGACCGCGGGCTCGACCGTGCCGATGATGGAGGCGGTGATCTCGTCCAGCATCGGGAAGAGATCGGACATCCGGCGGTCGTAGCGGGCGGACCATGCGCTGGTCTCGTCCGTGCCCCGGATCAGGTCGACCGACACCCGGACCGTCCCGCCGAGCGCCCGGACCTTGCCGTCGATGACGTAGTCGACGCCGAGGCGCGCGCAGATCGCGCCGGGCGGGGCGCCCACGACGTCGGAGACCAGCAGCGACTGGCGGGGCGTGACCGCGAGGAGGGGGGATTTCGAGAGCCCGGCGGTCAGTTCGTCGGCCAGCGCCTCGGCGAACCAGGCCTGATCCTCGTCGCCCGGCTGGTGGGTGAATTCGAGCACGACGATGCGCGGCCGCGCCTTGCCGGCCGGGCCGGTCGAAGGCTCGAAGGCGGGCGCGGCGCGGTCGTCGGAGGCGATGAGCCGGTAGCCGACCCGCGGGATGGTCTCGACGACGAAGGCGCCGCCGCAACTGGCCGCGAGCTTGCGCAGCTTGCTCATCACCAGGGTGATGGAGTCCTCGCCGACGACGCGGCCGTCCCAGCACTCGGCGATGAGGTCGTCGCGGCTCACGACGGCGCCGTTCGCCCGCGCGAGGGTCACCAGGACCTGCATCACGCGCGGCTGCAACACCTCGCGCCCGTGCGGCGCCATGACTTCGCGGGTCGGCGGACGCACCTCGAGCGCGCCGATCGTGAACCCATCCTCATGGGCAAGCTGCATGAAACTCCAGTCCCGTTCCACCGGACGATCGGGACCGTGCTCCCCGTTCGCCTGCATCCCCCTGACTCGGACGCCGTTTCACAACCTAGTGGCGCGTTGCGCCGCAACCAAGGCGGAAAGATCGGGAATCGCTCGGGGAAAGATCGGAACCGCGCCATGTCGAGTCGGCGCTACTGCTGGTGTTCTCACTCGTGGGTTTCGACCGCATCCGGAGACCTTGGGCGGACCCGACACTCGGCCCCTGGTCTCGGTCCCGACGCCGCCGCCTCAGCTCCCGCGGGCGGCTGCGGAGGGATTGCGTCCGGGGGGACGCCTCGAGCGTCGAGACCTCTCCCCGGGCTCGCCGGCGCGAGCCCAGCTCGCCCGGCGAGGGGTCCGGAAGGTGGCTGGGGGGCCGCCGTCCCGATTCGACACCCGGCGAGAGCTTGCGGGACCCTAGACCCGTAGGCCCCCTCTGAGCCCCCGGTCCCGACTTCAGGACCGGGGGTCCTTTTTCGCGCGGGCGCGTCAGGGGTGCGACGTGACGAGGCGGCCGGACAATCGAGAGCCCTGCTCGATGGAGCAGGGCGATCGCATGGATCGTGGGCGGCTCGTCCGCCCGATTCATGAACCGCAGAGATCGCGGAGATACGCAGAGAGGGGCGCGGATCCACTGGAATCCTCTGCGTATCTCCGCGATCTCTGCGGTTTGATTAAGGGCCTTCCGGCCGTTCGAATCCGTATGCGATCGCCCTGCTGGATCGAGGAGGGGTGGTGTGGCGACGGCGTTACGGCAGACGGCGCCTCCCGCGCCCGGCCGGTGAGGTCCTGCGCACACCACCATCCCCGGCCCTTCCTCCATCGAGGAGGAAGGGAGGCTGCCTGTTGGGCAGGCATCGCAACATTGCTTGGGGTCCGGACTTAATGGAGTCGCCGCAAAATATCCCGTCATCCCGGCCGGAGGGCCGTTCGGCTCTCCGCTGCGCTGCGGCCGGGATGACGGCGGCGTATGATGTGCGCCTGAGTGCGGACGCTGGCGCGATCGACGCCGTGGTCAGGGGCGGGGTCCGCGCGGCGGCCTGGGGCCGCGGGGCTTCGGCGCGTGCTTGCCGGGCGGGCCTTTGCCGTGAGGGCGGGGGCCGCGCGGGGCCTGGGGCCCGGGGGCGCTGGACGGGTTGATGCGGATCTCGCCGGCGTCGGCGGCGGCGCGGATGGCCTCGCCGAAGCGGCCCTCGGCGTCGGCGGCGATCTGGAACTTCGTCTCGTGGTCGAAGATGCGGATGAGGCCGATGTCCTTCTTGGTGACGTGGCCGAGGCGGCAGATCAGCGGGACCAGCCACTTCGGGTCGGCGTTCTTCGAGCGGCCGACGGGCAGGCGGAACCAGCTCCCGTCGGCGGACTCGATCTGGGCCTGGCGCTCGGGGCGCAGCGGGCGGGGCTCGCCGCGGTCCGGGCCGCGGTCGGGCAGCATCTCCTCGGGCTCGGGCAGGCGCGAGCGGTAGAGGCGCACCAGGGCGGCGGCGACGGCCTCCGGGCTGCGGTCGGCCAGCAGGCGCTGCGCCAGTTCGAGGTCCTCGGGCGTGGGCGGGTCGGCGAGGATCGGGTCCTCCAGCATCCGGGCCTGGTCCTTCGCGCGGATCTCCTCCGGCAGCGGCGGGCCGGACCATTCGGCGTCGACGCCGGCGATCTGCAGCAGGCGCTCGGCCTGGCGGCGCTTGGGATGCGGGACCATGACCACCGAGACGCCCTTCCGGCCCGCACGGCCCGTGCGGCCGCTGCGGTGGAGCAGGGCGGGCGGGCCGGCCGGCAGGTCGGCGTGGATGACGAGGCCCAGGTCGGGCAGGTCGAGGCCGCGGGCGGCGACGTCGGTGGCGATGCAGGCCCGCGCGTGGCCGTCGCGGAGCGCCTGGAGCGCGTCGGAGCGCTCCTTCTGCGAGAGTTCTCCGGAGAGTTGCACGACCGCGAAGCCGCGCTCGCGCAGGGCGGAATGCAGGTAGCGGACGCGCTCGCGGGTGGCGCAGAAGATGAGCGCGCCGGGGCTTTCGAAGTAGCGCAGCACGTTGACGACCGCGTTCTCGATCTCGGTCGGGGCGACGCGGACGGCGCGGTAGGCGATGTCGCCGTGGCTCTCGTCGCGGCGGATGGTGTCGATGCGGTGGGCGTCGCGCTGGTAGCGCCGGGCCAGCGCGGCGATCTCGCGGGCGATGGTGGCGGAAAAGAGGAAGGTGCGGCGCTCGGCGGGGGCGGCGTCGAGGATCTCCTCGAGGTCCTCGCGGAAGCCCATGTCCAGCATCTCGTCGGCCTCGTCGAGGACGACCACCTTGAGGGCCGAGAGGTCGAGGTTGCCGCGTTCCAGGTGGTCGCGCAGGCGGCCGGGGGTGCCGACGACGATGTGGGCGCCGGCGGCGAGCGCGCGCTGCTCGGCGCGGGCGTCCATGCCGCCGACGCAGGTGGCGAGGCGCGCGCCGGCCGGGGCGTAGAGCCAGCCGAGCTCGCGGGCGACCTGCTGGGCCAGCTCGCGGGTGGGGGCGATGACCAGGGCGAGCGGCGCCTGGGCGCGGTCGAACCGCTCGGCCTCGCCCAGCAGGGCCGGCGCGGCGGCCAGGCCGAAGGCGACGGTCTTGCCCGAGCCGGTCTGGGCCGAGACCAGCAGGTCGCGGTCGGGCTCGGCGGCGAGCACGGCGGCCTGGACCGGCGTCGGCTCGGCGTAGCCTTGCGCGTCGAGCGCGCGGGCGAGGGCGGGATGGGTGGCGGGGAAGGCCATGGGCGGGGATTCCATAACGCGGCGGACAGCGCCTGGCGTCAGGAGTCTGTTCGGATCTGGGGAGTTCGCCACCGGACATGGCGCGAGTGACGGGACTCGAACCCGCGACCTCCGGCGTGACAGGCCGGCGCTCTAACCAACTGAGCTACACCCGCGCAAGACCGTCCGGCCGTGCGAAGGCGGCTCTCATATGGGCGGGCCGGAATCGTGTCAACGGAAGAGTGCGGGGCGTGACCGCGCGGTGCGCATTGCCGCTTACCCCAAAGTGTCATCCCGGTTTCGCCGCAGGCCAAAGCCTGCTCTCGCGAAGGCGGGGGATCGGGACCCAACCTACCGGTGCCCTGAGGCGGTGATCCGGCCCCGACCGCCAAGGCCACCCGCCAAACATCGACGCGCCCGATGGTTGGGTCCCGGTCTTCGCTTCGCGAAACCGGGATGACAGGGAGGGCAATCGCATATGGATGCGGGTGGCCGAAAGGCCGTCAGTCGAACCGCAGAGATCGCGGAGATACGCGGAGGATTCCCGTGGATCCGCGAGCTTCTCTGCGTATCTCCGCGATCTCTGCGGTTCATGAATCGAGCGGACAAGCCGCCCACAAGCCATATGCGATAGCCCTGGGATGACAGGGGGGCGAAACCGGGATGACATCCTATTGAGTGAGAGGTGGCGGGGCGCGGGCGACGGCGGGCGTGGCCTGGCTGGGCGGCGAATTGAGAATGGTTCGCAACTGTCGAAAAAACCTGCGTTTCGCGCTGCACAAGGCGGTTTGAAACGCCGGAATGATCGGTCTAGAAGGGCGCCGCGACTCCCCGCCGGAGACTTACGTGAACGACTTCCTGCTCGAGTACCTGCCCATCGTGATCTTCCTGGGGATCGCGGCGGTGCTGGGTATCGTCTTCATTCTCGCCGCGACCGTGCTCGCGCCCAGGGCGCCCGATCCCGAGAAGCTGTCGTCCTACGAGTGCGGCTTCAACGCCTTCGACGACGCGCGGATGAAGTTCGACGTGCGATTCTACCTCGTCTCGATTCTCTTCATCATCTTCGACTTGGAAGTCGCATTCCTGTTCCCGTGGGCCGTGGCGCTGATGAAGTTGCCGCCGGATGCGGCGAAGTACGCCTTCTGGTCGATGATGACCTTCCTCGGCGTGCTGACGGTGGGCTTCATCTACGAGTGGAAGAAGGGCGCCCTGGAATGGGAGTGATCGTTCCTGCGGGGTCGGCCGGCCGGAGCGCGGTCGAGGGCTACGACCCGAAGACGCACGACCCCTTCTTCGACGGCGTGTCGCAGCGGCTGGCCGACAAGGGCTTCGTGACCGCCGGCGTCGACGACCTGATCACCTGGGCCCGCACCGGTTCGCTGATGTGGATGACGTTCGGCCTGGCGTGCTGCGCGGTCGAGATGATGCAGGCCTCGATGCCGCGCTACGACCTGGAGCGCTACGGCTTCGCGCCGCGCGCCAGCCCCAGGCAGAGCGACGTGATGATCGTGGCCGGCACGCTGGTGAACAAGATGGCTCCGGCGCTGCGCAAGGTCTACGACCAGATGCCCGAGCCGCGGTACGTGATCAGCATGGGAAGCTGCGCGAACGGCGGCGGCTACTACTACTTCAGCTATTCGACCGTGCGCGGCTGCGACCGGATCGTGCCGGTGGACGTCTACGTGCCCGGCTGCCCGCCGACCGCCGAGGCGCTGGTCTACGGCGTGCTGCAACTGCAGAAGAAGATCCGCCGCACCGGGACGATCATCCGATGAGCTGGCCGGCGAGCGAGAGCGAGCTTTCCAAGCTCGGCAAGGCCATCGTGAAGGAGGCCAAGGGCCTGATCACGGGCGCCGAGGTGGCGTTCGGCGAGCTGACCCTGACCGGCCCGGCGGCCCGCGTGGTCGAGGCGCTGACCTACCTGAAGGACGCGCAGGGCTTCCATCAGCTCATCGACCTGTGCGGCGCGGACTATCCCGAGCGGCCACTGCGGTTCGACGTGGTCTACCACCTGCTGTCGATGACGAAGAACCGGCGGGTGCGGCTGAAGGTGCAGACCGACGAGGACACCGCCGTGCCGTCGGTCGTGTCGGTCTTCCCGGCGGCCGACTGGTTCGAGCGCGAGACGTTCGACATGTACGGCGTCTTCTTCGACGGCCATCCGGACCTGCGGCGCATCCTCACGGACTACGGCTTCCACGGCCATCCGCTGCGCAAGGACTTCCCGATGACCGGCTACGTCGAGGTCCGCTACGACGACGAGCTGAAGCGGGTGGTCTACGAGCCGGTGAAGTCGGTCGAGTGGCGCAACTGGGACTTCCTGTCGCCCTGGGAGGGCGTGGAGAAGGGCTTCGCCCCGATCCTGCCCGGCGACGAGAAGTCCGGGGAGAAGGCCAAATGACCGGCGACAACACGCCCGCGGCGGCCACCGATTTCTTCGCGCCCGAGGCGGCCGAGACCCCGGTCCGCAAGTTCAACATCAACTTCGGCCCGCAGCACCCGGCGGCCCACGGGGTGCTGCGCCTGGTGCTGGAGCTGGACGGCGAGGTGGTGGAGCGGGTCGACCCGCACATCGGCCTGCTGCACCGCGGCACCGAGAAGCTGATGGAGGCGCGGCCCTACCAGCAGACGATCCCGTACATGGACCGCCTCGACTACGTGGCGCCCATGAACCAGGAGCACGCCTACTGCCTGGCGATCGAGAGGCTGCTGGGCGTGACGCCGCCGTACCGGGCGCTCCTGATCCGCACGCTCTACGACGAGATCGGGCGCATCCTGAACCACCTGCTGAACGTGACCACCCAGGCCATGGACGTGGGCGCGCTGACGCCGCCGCTCTGGGGCTTCGAGCCGCGCGAGCAACTCATGGTGTTCTACGAGCGCGCGTCGGGCGCGCGGATGCACGCCAACTACTACCGCGTGGGCGGCGTGCGGCAGGACCTGCCGGAAGCGCTGGTGCGCGACATCCTCGACTGGTGCGACGGCTTCCCGCGCATCTGCGACGACATCGAGGGCCTGATCACCCACAACCGCATCTTCAAGCAGCGCAACGTCGACATCGGCGTGGTGACCCGCGAGGAGGCGATCGAGAAGTCGTTCTCGGGCGTGATGGTGCGCGGCTCGGGCATCCCGTGGGACCTGCGGCGCAGCCAGCCCTACGCCGCCTACGACGACATGGAGTTCGACGTTCCGCTGGGCGTGAACGGCGACTGCTACGACCGCTACCTCTGCCGCATGCAGGAGATGCGCGAGAGCACCAGGATCATGAAGCAGTGCTGCGAGCGCCTGCTGAAGACGCCGGGCCCGGTGCTGATCGAGGACAACAAGATCACCGCGCCGCGCCGGGGCGAGATGAAGCGGTCGATGGAATCGCTGATCCACCACTTCAAGTTGTTCACCGAGGGCTACCGGACGCCGCCGGGCGAGGTCTACGCCTGCGTCGAGGCGCCGAAGGGCGAGTTCGGCGTCTACCTGGTCAGCGACGGGACCAACAAGCCGTACCGGGCCAAGATCCGCGCGCCGGGCTATCCGCACCTGCAAGCGATGGACTGGCTGAACCGCGGGCACATGCTGGCCGACGTCTCCGCCATCCTGGGCTCGCTGGACATCGTGTTCGGGGAGATCGACCGTTGAGCGTCCGCCGTCTTTCTCCCATCCAGCCCGAGAGCTTCGCGTTCGCGCCCGCCACGCTGAAGGCGGCGAAGCAGTGGATGGCCAACTTCCCGGCGGGGCGGCAGCAGTCGGCCATGGTGCCGATCCTGTGGCTGGTGCAGAAGCAGGAGGGCTGGGTGCCCGAGCCGGCGATCCGGGCGGTGGCCGAGCTGCTGGGCGTGCCGGTGATCCGGGTGCTGGAGGTGGCGACCTTCTACACCATGTTCATGCTGGAGCCGGTGGGCACGCATGCGCTGGTGCAGGTGTGCGGCACGACGCCGTGCCAGACGCGCGGGTCCGAGGCGCTGATGGAGGTCTGCAAGCGCCGGATCGGGCCGCAGGCCCACCGCTCGGCCGACGGCAAGTTCTACTGGCAGGAAGTCGAGTGCATGGGCGCGTGCGCCAACGCGCCGATGGCGGCGATCAACGACCGCTACTACGAGGACCTGACGCCGGAAGGCTTCGAGAAGCTGCTGGACGCGTTCGCGGCCGGGAAGACGCCGGAGCCGGGGTCGGAGATCGGGCGGCAGGGCTCGGCCCCCGCGGGCGAGCCGCTGACGCTGACCGACGCGAAACTGTTCGACGGGTCGCTGGCCAAGAGGATCGCCATCCCGAACCTGCCGCCGAAGCCGCCCAAGGCGGCGAAGACGAAGGTGGGGGCATGAGGGGGGCAGAACTTCCTCTCACCTCCCCCGCGAAGCGGCGGGAGGGGGACCGCGCGCCGAGCGCAGCGGAGAGCGCGTGGTGGAGGGGGCGAACGCCAAGCTCGGCGCGTCAGCCCTGCCGTTTCGAATTCCGTGCATGGGGCTCGCCCCCTCCACCCCCCGCTCTACAGCCGGCTGAAGCCGGCTTCGGCGGGCGGTCCCCCTCCCGCCGCTTCGCGGGGGAGGTAAGGAGGTTGCGATGACCATCGACATCGAGGCCATCCAGCGGCGGCGCAAGGTGATGATGATCGCCAACGTGGTGGCGGCGCTCGTCGCCGTGATCGGGATCATGCTCTACGCCCAGGGCCGGACCTGGGCGATCGCGCTGGTGATCGTCGCCGTGGCCGGCGGGTTCGCGGTGCAGATGTGGTTCATGGCCGCCGTGCGCGGCCGCAAGGGAGATTCCTGACGTGCCGGGGCTGTTGGCCGACAAGGACCGCATCTTCCTGAACATCTACGGCCAGCGCGACTGGGGCCTGGATGGGGCGAAGGCGCGCGGCGCGTGGAACGGCACGAAGGACATCGTGGCCCAGACGCCCGAGTGGATCTGCGACCAGATCAAGGCCTCGGGCCTGCGCGGGCGCGGCGGGGCGGGCTTCGCCACCGGCCTGAAGTGGACCTTCATGCCGAAGCAGGAGAGCGAACGTCCGCACTACCTGCTGGTCAACGCCGACGAGTCGGAGCCGGGCGCGTGCAAGGATCGCGACATCCTGCGCAACGACCCGCACCTCTTGATCGAGGGTTGCCTGATCGCCTGCAAGGCCATGCGGGCGCACACGGCCTACATCTACATCCGCGGCGAGTACGTGCATGAGCGCGAGCGGCTGCTGGCGGCGATCAAGCAGGCGTACGACGCCAAGCTGATCGGGCCCGGCAACATCCACGGCTGGGACGTGGACGTGCGCGTGCAGCACGGGGGCGGGGCCTACATCTGCGGCGACGAGACGGCGCTGATGGAGAGCTTCGAGGGCAAGAAGGGCCAGCCGCGCCTGAAGCCCCCGTTCCCGGCCGGCGCCGGCATCTACGGCTGCCCGACGACGGTGAACAACGTCGAGACCATCGCGGTCGTGGGCACGATCCTGCGGCGTGGCGCGGACTGGTTCGCAGGGTTCGGCACCGAGAAGTCGACCGGCACCAAGCTGTTCGCGGGCTCGGGCCACCTGAACCGGCCCTGCGTGGTCGAGGACGCGGTCGGCATCCCGCTGAAGACGCTCATCGAGGAGCACATGGGCGGCGTGCGGGGCGGCTGGGGCAACCTGAAGGCGGTGATCCCGGGCGGCATCTCGGTGCGCATGATCCCGGCCGAGGAGGCCGAGGTCGCGGTGATGACCTACGAGGACCTGCAGGCGCGGGGCTCGGGCCTGGGCACCGGCACCATGATCGTGTTCGACAAGGACGCCGACCTGGTGAAGGCCATCGCGCGGGCCAGCTACTTCTACAAGCACGAGAGCTGCGGCCAGTGTACGCCGTGCCGCGAGGGCACCGGCTGGATGTGGCGGGTGATGGAGCGGATGGTCACGGGCGAAGCCGAGATGTCCGAGATCGACCTGCTGCTCGACGTGGCGTCCCAGGTCGAGGGTCACACCATCTGCGGCCTGGGCGACGCGGCCGCCTGGCCGATCCAGGGCCTGTTCCGCCACTTCCGCGGGGAGGTGGAGGACCGCATCAACAGTTACCGCGCGCGCAAGGGCTCGTACGCCGGCGCCTCGATCGCGGCGGAGTAGGGCGGATGTCGTTCCTTCTCCCTCAAACGTCATGGCCGGGCCTGTCCCGGCCACCCATGAACACCGATGTCCCCGAGTTCGCGGCGGCGACGGTTCCGACCATCCTCGCAGCGCCGGCGCGCATGGGTGGCCGGGACAGGCCCGGCCATGACGGACTTGTGGGAATGGGAGCGATGTCCTGATGCCCATAGCCAAGGTCGACGGGGTCGAGGTCGAGTTCGAAGCGGGGATGAACGTCCTGCAGGTGTGCGAGCTCGCGGGCAAGGAGATTCCGCGGTTCTGCTACCACGAACGGCTGAGCATCGCCGGCAACTGCCGCATGTGCCTGGTCGAGGTGAAGCCCGGCCCGCCGAAGCCGCAGGCGTCGTGCGCGCTGCCGGCGGCGGAAGGGCAGGAGATCTTCACCGACACGCCGATGGTGACGAAGGCGCGCCACGGGGTGATGGAGTTCCTGCTCATCAACCACCCGCTGGACTGCCCGATCTGCGACCAGGGCGGCGAGTGCGACCTGCAGGACCAGGCCATGGGCTATGGCCGCGACGAGAGCCGCTACGAGCTGAACAAGCGGGCGGTCGAAGAGAAGTACATGGGGCCGTTGATCAAGACGGTCATGACCCGCTGCATCCAATGCACGCGCTGCGTCCGCTTCATCACCGAGGTTGCGGGCGTGCCGGACATCGGCCTCATCTCGCGCGGCGAGGACGTGGAGATCACCACCTATCTCGACCGGGCCGTGACGAGCGAGCTCTCCGCCAACGTCATCGACCTGTGCCCGGTGGGCGCGCTGACCAGCAAGCCCTACGCGTTCAACGCGCGGCCGTGGGAGCTGAAGAAGACCGAGAGCGTCGACGTGATGGACGCCCTGGGCTCGGCGATCCGGGTGGATGCGCGCGGGCCGGCGGTGCTGCGCGTGCTGCCGCGCACCCACGAGGCGGTCAACGAGGAGTGGATCTCGGACAAGACCCGCTATGCCGTCGATGGCCTGGCGCGGCAGCGGCTGGACCGGCCGTTCGTGCGCGAGGACGGCAAGCTGCGGGCCGCGACCTGGGCCGAGGCGCTGGACGTGGTGGCCGCGAAGATCCAGGCGACCAGCCCGGACCGCATCGGCGTGATCGCCGGCGACCTGCAGGACGCGGAGTCGATGAAGGCCGCGCTGGACCTGTTCGGCGGCCTGGGCGTGAAGAGCCTGGATTGCCGGCAGGACGGCATGGTGCTGGGCGGCGGCCAGCGCGAGAGCTGGCTCTTCAATTCGTCGATCCAAGGCCTTGAAGACGCGGACTATATCCTGCTCGTCGGCAGCAATCCGCGGCTTGAGGCGCCGGTGCTGAACGCGCGCATCCGCAAGCGCTGGCTGGCGGGCGCGACGAAGGTCGGCCTGATCGGCGAGGCGGTCGACCTGACCTACGACTACGAACACCTGGGCGCGGGCGCCGCGTCGCTGGGCGGGCTCGCCAGGTCGAAGTCCGACTTCGTGAAGGGCCTGAAGGACGCGAAGAACCCGGCGATCATCGTGGGCGCGGGCGCGTTGAACCGGGCGGACAGCGCCGCGGTGCTGGCGGCGGCCGCGGCGGTCGCCAAGGCCTACGGCATGACCTGGAACGTGCTGCACACGGCGGCGAGCCGGGTGGGCGGCCTGGACCTGGGCTTCGTGCCGGCGGAAGGCGGCAGGACGGCGGCCGAGCTGGCGGCGAAGGGCGGGGCGGACCTGCTGGTCCTGCTGGGCGCCGACGAGGTCGATGTGTCCAGGTCGGGCGCGTTCGTCGTCTACCTGGGCACGCACGGCGACGCGGGCGCGCACAAGGCCGACGTGATCCTGCCGGGCGCGGCCTACACCGAGAAGAACGGCCTCTACGTGAACACCGAGGGCCGGGTGCAGATGGGCTTCCGCGCCGTCTTCCCGAAGGGCGAGGCGCGCGAGGACTGGGCGATCCTGCGGGCGCTTTCCGAACGCCTCGGCGCCAAGCTGCCCTACGACACGCTGGACCAGCTCCGGGCGAAGCTGTTCGCTGACCACCCGACGTTCGGGCGCATCGACTACGTGCCGGAGACGGCGCCGGCGGTGGACTTCGCGGCCCTCGGCCGGAAGGGCGAGGTCTCGGACGCGCCGTTCCGGAGCGCGGTGGCCAGCTTCCACCTTTCCAACCCCATCGCCCGCGCCAGCGTGACGATGGCCGAATGCGCCCAGCTCGCCTCGGGCGCGGCCAAGATCGCGGCGGAGTAGGGGGATGCAGCACACTTCGCTCATCGCCACCCTTACCTCCCCCGCGCAGCGGCGGGAGGGGGACCGCGCCCCGAAGAGGGCGTGGTGGAGGGGGCGAGCCGCACGCTCGGCGGATCGGTCCGGCGTTTTCGATTCAGCGGATGGGGCTCGCCCCCTCCACCACCCGCTCTCCGCTACGCTCGGCGGGCGGTCCCCCTCCCGCCGCTGCGCGGGGGAGGCGAGAGCAGCGTCGGGGGTGTGGCTTTGAATTTCTGGGAAACACCTGTCGGCTGGACGATCCTGACGGTGGCGCACATCCTGGCCGTCACCGTCGTGCTGTTGCTGACGATCGCCTTCATCATCTACGGCGACCGCAAGATCTTCGCCGGCGTGCAGGCGCGGAAGGGCCCGAACGTGGTGGGCCCGTTCGGGCTGCTGCAGTCGTTCGCCGACCTGGGCAAGTTCCTGATCAAGGAGCTGGTGATCCCGGCCGGCGCCGACAAGGCGGTCTACCTGCTGGCCCCGATCATCTCGGTGACCCTGGCGCTGGGCGCCTGGGCGGTGATGCCGATCGCACCGGGCTGGATGGTCTCCGACATCAACGTCGGCATCCTCTACCTGTTCGCCGTCAGCTCGATGGGCGTCTACGGCATCATCATGGGCGGCTGGGCCTCGAACTCGAAGTACCCGTTCCTGGGGTCGCTGCGATCGGCGGCGCAGATGGTCAGCTACGAGGTCTCGATCGGCTTCGTGATCATCACCGTGATCCTGATCGCGGGCTCGATGAACCTGACCGACATCACCGAGGCGCAGGCCGGCTGGCTCATCAACTGGAACATGTTCGGCGGCTCGAAAGAGGGCACGCTGAACAACCTGCCGCTGATCCTGATCATGTTCCCGATGGGCGTGATCTTCTTCATCTCGGGCCTGGCCGAGACCAACCGGCCGCCCTTCGACCTGCCGGAGGCGGAGTCGGAGCTGGTGGCGGGCTACGCCGTGGAATACGGCTCGACGCCCTACATGCTGTTCTACCTGGCCGAGACGGCGAACATCGTCCTGATGAGCGGCCTGATGGCGGTGCTGTTCCTGGGCGGGTGGCATGCGCCGTGGCCGGAGGGCTACCTGGCCGCGTGGCCCGCGTGGCTGGCCAGCCTGCACGGCCTCGTCTTCTATGCGCTCAAGACCTTCTTCGTGTTCTTCATGAACGCGATGGTCCGCTCCATCGTGCCGCGCTACCGCTACGACCAGCTCATGCGGCTGGGCTGGAAGGTGTTCCTCCCGACCTCGCTGGTGGCCGTGTTCGCGGTGGCGGGCTGGCTGGTCTACACGGGGTTGCCGGGATGAGGAGCTTCATCGCCGCCGCCGCGCTCGCGCTGATCGCCTTCGACCTGGCCGCCTGCTCGACGGGCGCCGGGTTCGGCACGAGCGGCGGCATCGCGACCTACGACGACATCAAGGCCGCCCAGAAGGCCTGCGCCGAGAAGGGCGGGACCCTTCGGCTACAGAAGAACGGCGACGCCCAGTTCCTGGACGACTACGCCTGCGAGAAGAAGTGATGCTGAACCGGATCGGACAGGCGCTGAAGGGCGCGGCGCTGATGGACTTCGTGGGGGCCTTCGGGCTCGGCATGAAGTACATGGTCGCGCCGAAGAAGACCGTGCAGTACCCGCACGAACGGGGGCCGCAGAGCCCGCGCTTCCGCGGCGAGCACGCGCTGCGCCGCTACCCCAACGGCGAGGAGCGCTGCATCGCCTGCAAGCTGTGCGAGGCGATCTGCCCGGCGCAGGCGATCACCATCGAGGCCGAGCCGCGCGCCGACGGCAGCCGCCGCACGACCCGCTACGACATCGACATGGTCAAGTGCATCTACTGCGGCCTGTGCCAGGAGGCCTGCCCGGTGGATGCCATCGTGGAAGGCCCGAACACCGAGTTCGCCGTCGAGACCCGCGAGGAGCTCTACTACGACAAGGCGCGCCTCCTGGACAACGGCGACCGCTGGGAGCGGGAGATCGCGAAGAATCTGGAACTGGACGCACCGTACCGATAGGAGAGGCGGCGCGATTCCGCCGAGCTAAATCGCGTCATGGCCGGGCTTGTCCCGGCCACCCATGAACACCGGGAGAGGCCCGTGTCCATGGATCCCCGGGACAAGCCCGGGGATGACGATCCTGGGAAATGAATTGAGGGGTTAGACGGACCCGATGGCCCTGCAGGCGATCGCATTCTACCTGATGGCGCTGGTCACCGTGGCGGCCGGATTCTGCGTGGTCTCGGCCCGCAATCCGGTCCACTCGGTGCTCTGGCTGATTCTGGCCTTCTTCTCGGCCGCCGGCCTCTTCGTCCTGATGGGCGCGGAGTTCCTGGCGATGCTGCTGGTGGTGGTCTACGTGGGCGCCGTCGCGGTGCTGTTCCTGTTCGTCGTGATGATGCTGGACGTGGACTTCACGGCGCTCCGGCAGGGCTTCGCCCGGTACATGCCGCTGGGCCTCGTGATCGCGGGCTTCCTGGCCGCCGAGATGGTGCTGGTGTCGGCGACGGTGGCGGGCCGCGGCGCGGCGGCGGACGCCAAGGCGCCGGCGGCGTCGGGCGCCGACAGCGCGCTCTCGAACGCCGAGGCGATCGGCCGCGTGCTCTACACGGACTACGTCTACTTCTTCCAGGCCGCGGGCCTGGTGCTGCTGGTCGCGATGATCGGCGCCATCGTGCTGACGCTGCGCCACAAGCCGGGCGTGAAGCGGCAGGTGATCATGAACCAGGTGCTGCGCACGCCGAAGACCGGCATGCGCATCCGCGACCTGAAGCCGGGCGAGGGGATCGGGGAATGATCCTCAGTCACCCACAGCGTCGTCCGACTGCGCACAGCATAGCTCTCTCCCCCTTGCGGGGAGAGGGTTGGGAGTGGGGGTGTCGACGCCGAGCCCTGAGGTTCGCACCCCCACCCCCGACCCCTCCCCGCAAGGGGGAGGGGAATCGTGAACCAGGAAGGCAGGTCGGCGAATGATTATCGGCCTCGAGCACTATCTGGCGGTCGCCGCCATCCTGTTCACGATCGGCGTGTTCGGGATCTTCGTGAACCGCAAGAACATCATCGTCATCCTGATGTCGGTCGAGCTGATGCTGCTGGCCGTGAACATCAACCTGGTGGCGTTCTCGGTGTACCTCGGGAACCTGACCGGGCAGATCTTCGCGATGTTCGTGCTGACCGTGGCGGCCGCGGAGGCCGCCGTGGGGCTGGCGATCCTCGTCACCTTCTTCCGCAACCGCGGCGACATCGCCGTGGACGACGCCTCGATGATGAAGGGCTGAGTTTCCGTGAGCGCTGAAACCCTCGTCACCGTCATCCTGTTCGGCCCGCTGATCGGCGCGGCCGTCGCGGGGCTGTTCGGCCGCCGGATCGGCGACAACCTCAGCCGCGGCGTCACCACGGGCTTCCTGTTCCTGTCGGCCATCCTGTCGTGGGTGGTGTTCAGCCAGTGGACCTGGGGCGGCCTGGAGCCGTTCACGGTGAAGTACGCGCCGTTCATCCACGTCGGGAATTTCGTCTCCGACTGGGCGTTCCGCCTCGACGGCCTGTCGGCGGTGATGCTGGTGGTGGTGACCACCGTGTCGTCGCTCGTCCACCTCTATTCGTGGGGGTACATGGCGGACGATCCGAGCAAGCCGCGGTTCTTCGCCTACCTGTCGCTGTTCACCTTCGCGATGCTGGCGCTGATCAGCGCCAACGACTTCATGCAGCTCTTCTTCGGCTGGGAAGGCGTGGGCCTGGCGAGCTACCTGCTGATCGGCTTCTGGTTCCACAAGGACACCGCCAACGCGGCCTCCATCAAGGCGTTCGTGGTGAACCGGGTCGGCGACTTCGGCTTCGCGCTGGGCATCATGACGGTGTTCTGGGCCTACGGGACGGTCCAGTTCCACGAGGTGTTCCCGCAGATCGCCGCCAGCGTCGGCAAGGGCTGGGACTTCGGCTCGTGGACCTTCAGCCTCGTCGACCTCGCGTGTGCGCTGCTGTTCGTGGGCGCCATGGGCAAGTCGGCGCAGTTCTTCCTGCACACCTGGCTGCCCGACGCCATGGAAGGCCCGACGCCGGTGTCGGCGCTGATCCACGCGGCCACCATGGTGACCGCCGGCGTCTACATGGTCTGCCTCCTGTCGCCGATGTTCGAGTACGCGCCGGCGGCGAAGACCATCGTGACGGTGATCGGGGCGGTCACGGCGCTGTTCGCCGCGACGGTCGGCCTGACGCAGAACGACATCAAGCGGGTGATCGCCTACTCGACCTGCTCGCAGCTCGGCTACATGTTCTTCGCCGCGGGCGTGGGCGCCTACCAGGCGGCGATGTTCCACCTGTTCACGCACGCTTTCTTCAAGGCGCTGCTGTTCCTGGGCGCCGGCTCGGTGATCCACGGGATGGCGCACGAGCAGGACATGCGGCGCTATGGGAACCTCGCGAAGTTCCTGCCGATCACCTTCGCGGTGATGACCATCGGCACCATCGCCATCACCGGCCTGGGCATCCCCTTCGTCGACCTGGGCTTCGCCGGCTTCTACTCGAAGGACGCCATCATCCACGCCGCCTACGAGGCCGGCGGGGCGGGCCAGCCGATGGGCTATTTCGCCTTCACCATCGGCATCTTCGTGGCCGGCCTGACCGCCTTCTACTCCTGGCGGGTCGCCTTCTTCACGTTCAACGGCCACGCCCGCTGGACGCCCGAGGACCTCGAGCACCACTGGCACAACCGCGACCACGACCACGGCCACGCGGACGACCACGCCAGCCACGCGCAGATCGAGACGCACAGCGAGCCGGAAGCGGCGCATGCGGACCACGGGCATGGCGACCACGGTCATGACGCCCATGGACACGGGGCGCACCTGCCGCACGAGAGCCCCTGGACGATGCGCATCCCGCTGATCGTGCTGTCGATCGGGGCGATCGCGTCGGGCTTCCTGTTCCACCACCAGTTCATCGGCGGCGAGATGGGCGAGTTCTGGAAGGGGGCGATCTTCCACCTGCCGGCCAAGCACGCGGCCGAGCATCATGCGCCGACGTGGGTGGTGCTGGCGCCGCTGGCGGCGTCGGTGCTGGGCCTGCTGGTCGCGGCCTACATGTATCTCTGGAAGGAAGGGTCGGGCGCGCGCCTCGCGGCGAACGGCGGCATCACCTACCAGTTCCTCTACAACAAGTGGTACTTCGACGAGATCTACCAGGCGACCTTCGTGCGCGGCGCGAAGCTGCTGGGCGACCTGTTCTGGAAGGGCGGCGACCAGAAGATCATCGACGGGCTGGGGCCCGACGGCGTCTCGGCGCTCTCGGTGCAGGTCGGCAAGGGGGCCGGGAAGATCCAGAGCGGCTACGTGTACCACTACGCCTTCGTCATGCTCCTCGGGGTGGCGGGTCTGCTGACCTACGCCCTGGTGGCCTGGACCGCCTGAGGGAGCCGACGGACATGCCCATTCTCTCCCTCGTCACCTTCCTGCCGCTGGTCGGGGTGTTCGGCATCCTGGCGCTGCGCCTCGCGGCCAAGGACGACGCCAAGGGCGTCGAGACGTCCAAGTGGATCGCGCTCGTCTCGACGCTGGCGACCTTCGCCGTGTCGGTGCTGCTGGTCGTGCAGTTCGACCCGAACGACCCGGGCTTCCAGTTCGTGGAAGACGTGCCGTGGTTCGCCGGCATGCACTACCGGATGGGCGTCGACGGCATCTCGGTGCTGTTCGTGCTGCTGAACGCCTTCCTGATGCCGCTCTGCATCGCGGCCTCCTGGAAGTCGATCGACAAGCGGGTCCACGAGTACATGGCCGCCTTCCTCCTGCTGGAGGTGCTGGTCACCGGCGTGTTCTGCGCCCTCGACATCATGGTCTTCTACGTCTTCTTCGAGTTCAGCCTGGTGCCGATGTTCCTGATCATCGGCATCTGGGGCGGCGCGCGGCGGGTGTACGCGGCGTTCAAGTTCTTCCTCTACACGCTGCTCGGCTCGATCCTGATGCTGGCCGCCCTCCTGTGGATGATGGGCCAGGCGCATACGAGCTCGATCCCCGAACTGATGCAGTACGCCTTCACGCCGCAGGCGCAGACCTGGCTGTGGCTGGCCTTCTTCGCCTCGTTCGCGGTGAAGATGCCGATGTGGCCGGTCCACACCTGGCTGCCCGACGCCCACGTCGAGGCGCCGACCGCGGGCTCGGTGATCCTGGCCGGCATCCTGCTGAAGCTGGGCGGGTACGGCTTCCTGCGGTTCTCGCTGCCGATGTTCCCGGACGCCTCGCATCTGTTCACGCCACTGGTGTTCGCGCTGAGCGTGATCGCGGTGATCTACACCTCGCTCGTGGCCTTCCGGCAGAACGACGTGAAGAAGCTGATCGCCTATTCGTCGGTGGCCCACATGGGCCTCGTGACCATGGGCATCTTCTCGGGCAACGCCGTGGGCGAGCAGGGCGCGATCTACCAGATGCTGAGCCACGGGGTGATCTCGGGGGCGCTGTTCCTCTGCGTGGGCGTGATCTACGACCGGATGCACACCCGCGAGATCGCCTTCTACGGCGGGCT
Source organism: Phenylobacterium sp. (assembly GCF_019636135.1). GTDB lineage: Bacteria > Pseudomonadota > Alphaproteobacteria > Caulobacterales > Caulobacteraceae > Phenylobacterium. Next base: position 99,109 of record NZ_JAHBYD010000002.1, on the reverse strand, counting down.
GGTGAACCGGATGCCGTGGTACGCGGCGGTGTTCCTGCTGTTCAGCATGGGCAACGTGGGCCTGCCGGGCACGTCGGGCTTCGTCGGCGAGATCCTGTCGATGACCGGGACCTACCAGGTGTCGACCTGGACCGCGATTCTGGCGGCGACCGGCGTGATCCTGTCGGCGGTCTACATGCTGACGCTCTATCGGCGCGTGGTGTTCGGCACGATCACCAACCCGAAGCTGGAGACGATCACCGACCTGGAATGGCGCGAGGTCGCGATCTTCGCGCCGCTGATGATCGCCACGCTGTTCATGGGCGTGCAGCCCAATTCCGTATTCGACCTGACGAGTGCGTCGGTGGACCAGCTAGTGCGGGTCTACCAGGCGGCCATCGGCGGGTAGGGGTTTCTCGATGCTGTCCGCCGACCTGGCCTACGCCTATCCCGAAGTGATCCTCGCCGTGGGCGCGCTCGCGCTCCTGGTGGTCGGCGCCTTCGCCCCGAAGCAGACGGCGCTCGTCGGCGGCGGGTCGGTGCTGGTGCTGGTGGCCGCGGCCATCGCCTCGGCGACGCAGCCGTTCGGGGTGGCGTTCGGCGGCGGCCTGATCTCGGACGCAGCGGCGACCTTCTCGAAGGTGGCGATCTACCTGGCCTCGGCCATCGCGATCCCGCTGGGCCAGCCGTGGTTCGCGCGGCGCGGGGTGCGGGCGTTCGAGTTCCCGGTGCTGATCCTGCTGGCGGCGCTGGGCATGGGCATGATGGCCTCGGCCGGCGACCTGATCTCGCTCTACGTCGGCGTCGAGCTGCATTCGCTGGCGCTGTACGTGCTGGCCGCCATGCACCGCGACAACGCCAAGGCGTCGGAGGCGGGCCTGAAATACTTCGTGCTGGGCGCGCTGTCGTCGGGCCTGCTGCTCTACGGCTCCAGCCTGATCTACGGCTTCGCGGGCTCGACGCTGTTCCCCGACATCGCCGCGGCGGCGGGCGCGCCGGACAACACCGGCCTGCTGTTCGGCCTCGTGTTCCTGATCTGCGGCCTGGCCTTCAAGGTCTCGGCGGCGCCGTTCCACATGTGGACGCCCGACGTCTACGAGGGCGCGCCGACGCCGGTGGTGGCCTTCTTCGCCGCGGCGCCGAAGCTCGCCGCCATGATGCTGTTCGCCCGCGTGCTGGCCGACGGCTTCGCCGGCGCGACCGACCAGTGGCAGCAGGTGCTGGTGGCGATCTCGCTGATCTCCATCGCGGTCGGCGCCTTCGCGGGGCTGGTGCAGAAGAACCTGAAGCGCCTCTGGGCCTACTCCTCGATCGCCAACATCGGCTATGCGCTGCTGGGCCTCGCCTCCGGCACGTCCGAGGGCGTGCAGGGCATGCTGGTGTTCATGATCCTCTACATGATCGACGTGACGGGCTTCTTCGCCTGCCTGGCGGCGCTGTCGCGCCAGGGCCGGGCGATGGAGACGATCGACGACATGGCGGGGCTGATCAAGGAGCGCCCGGCGCTGGGCTTCGCCATCACCATCTTCTCGCTGTCGGCGCTCGGCCTGCCGCCGTTCTCGGGCTTCTTCGCCAAGATCGCGGTCTTCAAGGCCGCGCTGGACGCGGGCCTGTGGGGCGTGGCGGTGGCGGGCCTGATCGGCTCGGTGGTGGCGGCCTTCTACTACCTGCGCGTGATCAAGGTGATGTGGTTCGACGGCAGCGCCGGGGCGACCGACAAGCCCCCGATGGAGGCCAACGCCATCGCCATCGCCTCGGCGGCCTTCGCCTTCCCGATCGTGATCGTGGCGCTCTACTGGCTCAACGACGCGGCCGCCACCGCCGCGCAGGCGCTGGGGTTGGTCTAAGATTCAAACCACGGAAAACACAGAAAACACGGAAGCGGCTGAAACGGCCGTTTCCGTGGCGAGTCGCGCGCCCGAGGCGCACAGCGTGCTGGGGCGCGGCGCGAGCGTTCCGTGTTTTCCGTGTCTTCAGTGGTTCCCCTGATGGCTCATCCTCCCATCGAGGCCTACGACGAGCTCGACTCCACCAACGCCGAGGCGCGGCGGCGCGCGGAGGCGGGGGAGGCGGGGCCGGTGTGGATCACCGCGGCGGTGCAGACAGCGGGGCGGGGGCGGCGCGGGCGGGCATGGTCCACGAACCGCGGCAACCTGGCGGCGACGCTGCTGACGCTGACCGATCGGCCGGCCGGGGAGGCGGCGCAGCTCTCGTTCGTGGCGGCGCTGGCGGCGTGCGACCTGGCGGATGCGTGCCTGGGCGCGGGCGCGGCGCGGCTGAAGTGGCCCAACGACGTGCTGGTGCATGGCCGCAAGGCCGTGGGAATCCTGGTCGAGAGCGGGTCGCGGCCGGACGGGCGGCTGTGGCTGGCGGTCGGGATCGGCGTGAACCTGGCGCATGCGCCGCAGGACGTGGAGCGCCCGGCCACCGCCTTCGCCGAGCACATGGCCGGGCCGGCGCCGCAGCCGAGGGCGGCGCTGGAGGTGCTGGCCACCGCGTTCGAGCGCTGGCGCACCGCCTGGACCGCGCAGGGCTTCCCGGCCATCGCGGCGGGGTGGTCCGAGCGGGCCACCGGCATCGGCCAGCGCTGCGAGGCGCGCCTGCCCAACCGGACGCTCAGCGGCGTGGCGGAAGGCCTCGACCCGGACGGCGCGCTCAGACTGCGGCTGGACGGCGGCGGCCTGGAGCGCATAACGGCCGGCGACGTGTTTTTCGGAGAGGCGTGAATGCTGCTCGCGATCGAACAGGGCAACACCAACACCCTCTTCGCCGTGCATGACGGCGAGCGGTGGACGGCCCAATGGCGCGCCGGCACCGACTCCACGCGCACGGCCGACGAGTACGCGGTGTGGCTGTCGCAACTGCTGGCGATGGCCGGGCTGAGCCTGAACCAGTTCGACGGCTGCATCGTCTCGTCCGTGGTGCCGCAGTCGATCTTCAACCTGCGCAACCTGGCGCGGCGCTACCTGCACGTGGAGCCGCTGGTGGTGGGCGACAACGTCGACCTGGGCATCCCGGTGCGCATCCAGAAGCCGTCCGAGGCCGGCGCCGACCGGCTGGTGAACGCCATCGGCGCGCACGTGGTCTATCCGGGCGACCTGATCGTCATCGACAGCGGCACCGCCACCACCTTCGACATCATCGCCGCGGACGGCGGGTTCGAGGGCGGCGTGATCGCGCCCGGCATCAACCTTTCCATGGAGGCGCTGCACCAGGCGGCGGCCAAGCTGCCGCGCGTGGCGATCCAGAAGCCGCAGCGCGTGGTGGGCACCGACACCGTGGGGGCCATGCAGTCGGGCGTGTTCTGGGGCTACATCGCCCTGATCGAGGGGCTGATCGCCCGGATCAAGGCCGAGCACGACAAGCCGCTGACCGTGGTGGCGACCGGCGGGGTCGCCTCGCTGTTCCACGGCGCCACGACCAGCATCGACCACTTCGACCCCGACCTCACCATCCGCGGGATGCTGGAGATCTGGCGGCGGAACAAGAAAGCCGGCTGATGGCCAACCCAAACGACGAACTCGTCTTCCTGCCGCTGGGCGGCTCGAACGAGATCGGGATGAACTTCAACCTCTACGGCTTCGGGCCGGCGCACGACCGCAAGTGGATCGTGGTCGACCTGGGGGTCACGTTCGGCGACCAGACGACGCCGGGCGTGGAGGTGATCCTGCCCGACCCGGAGTACATCGAAGCGTACGCCGACCGCATCCTGGGCATCGTGCTGACGCACGCCCACGAGGACCACATCGGGGCGGTGGCGTGGCTGTGGCCCAGGCTGAAGGCGCCGGTCTACGCGACGCCGTTCACCGCCTTCATCCTGCGCGAGAAGCTGCGTGAGGCCGACCTGCTGGACGAGGTCGAGATCACCGAGGTTCCGCTGGGCGGGACGATCGAGTTGGGGCCGTTCAAGCTGGAGTTGATCACGCTCACCCACTCGATCCCCGAGCCGAACGGGCTGGCGATCAAGACGCCGCTGGGCACGATCCTGCACACCGGCGACTGGAAGATCGACCCCGACCCGCTGCTGGGCGACGTCACCGATGCGGCGGCGATCCGCAAGCTGGGCGACGAGGGCGTGCTGGCGATGGTGTGCGACAGCACGAACGTCTTCGTGGACGGCCATGCCGGTTCGGAAGCCGACGTGCGCGTGGCGCTGACCGACCTGATCGGCGGGCTGAAGGGCAAGGTGGCGGTGGCCTGCTTCGCCTCGAACGTGGCGCGGATGGACAGCGTGATCCGCGCGGCCGAGGCGAACGGAAGGCGGGTCTGCCTGGCGGGCCGCTCGATGCACCGCATGGCGGCGGCGGCGAAGTCGGTGGGCCTGATGGAGGACATCAAGCCCTTCATCGACGACACCGAGGCCAGGCACCTGCCCGAGAACGGGGTGCTCTACCTCTGCACCGGCAGCCAGGGCGAACCGCGGGCGGCGCTGGCGCGGATCGCGGACGGGACCCATCCGCACGTGAAGCTGGGGGCGGGCGACGCCGTGGTGTTCTCCAGCCGCGTGATCCCAGGCAACGAGATCCCGATCCGCAACCTGCAGAACAAGCTGACCGAGAACGGCGTGCGGCTCTACACCGAGCGCGACCATCCGGGCATCCACGTGAGCGGTCACCCATGCCGGGACGAGCTGGCCGAGATGTACGCCTGGGCGCGGCCGCAGATCGCGGTGCCGACGCACGGCGAGCGTCGCCACCTGATGGAGCACGCCGCCTTCGCCCGCGACCTGCAGGTGGCGCAACAGGTGACGCCCCGCAACGGCGACATGGTGCGCCTGGCGCCCGGCCGCGCCGAGATCATCGACGAGGTCCCGTCCGGCCGCCTGTTCGTGGACGCCGGCGTCCTGACGCCCGAGAACGGCGAAGCGCTGCGCGAGCGGCGACACGCGTCGTTCAACGGCGTGGTGACGGTGGCCGTCGTGCTGGACGGGCGCAACAGGCTGGCCTCGACGCCGCAGGTGCGCGCCCTAGGCCTGCCGACGGAGAGCGACGACGACCTCGAAGACGCCCTCGACGACCTCGCCGACGAGGCCGAGGCGGCGATCAAGCGCCTGAAGGGCGAGGGCCTGGAGTTCGACGACAGCGTCGAGACGGCCGTCAACCGCGCCGTGAAGAAGGCCAGCCAGCGCATCTGGGGCCGCCGCCCGGTGGTGGAGACCATGGTGCTGCGGCTCTAGCCTCACCTCCCCTGCGCAGCGGGGGAGGGGGACCATCCGCCGAAGAGCGGATGGTGGAGGGGGCGAACTTCAAGCTCGGCTGATCGACCCGGGCGCCCATGACTCAGCAGATGGGGCTCGCCCCCTCCACCATTCGCTCTTCCCCCGGCCTTCGCCGGGGTCGGCGAACGGTCCCCCTCCCCCGTCTTGACGGGGGAGGTAAGGCCCATTCCGTCGATCTCAGCCATCTCTTCGGCTGAATACGGGCCGCGCGCATCGCGGGCCTCCATGCCTTGCGGTCGCGCCAGCACGCCCTTGCGACGGGTTCGAACACCCGGTTTGATGGGGTCGCGTTGGAGCGCGGGGCACACGCGCCGGGGAGGGTGGATGTCGGCCTACCAGGGGATTCGGATCGCCGATTTCAGCCAGGGCGTGGCCGGGCCGATGGCCGCGATGCTGCTCGGCGACCACGAGGCCGAGGTGGTGAAGGTCGAGCCGCCGGGCGGCGACCGCTGGAAGGACCACCCGGGCTACCTGGCCTTCAACCGCAACAAGCAGGTGGTGACGCTCGACCTGGAGACGGCGGAGGGGCTGGGCGCGGCGAAGGCGCTGATCGCGGGCGCCGACGTGGCGCTGTTCGACCACGCGCCGGGCAGGCTGGAGGCGCTGGGGCTGGACGCGGCGACGCTGGCCCGGGCGCATCCGGGGCTCGTGCATGCGTGGATGCCGCCCTACGGGACGTCGGGGCCGTGGAGCCGGCTGCCGGCGCACCACAGCCTGCTGGCGGGCCTGGCCGGGACGGCGTTCCGGCAGGGGTCGTACACGGACCAGCCGACGCACCTGATCCTGCCGGTGCTCTGGTACGCGCAAGCGGTGATGGGCTCGGCCGCCATCGGCGCGGCGCTGGTCGAGCGGGCGCGGAGCGGGCAGGGGCAGGCGGTGACGATCAGCGGCCTGCACGGGGCGTCGGAGGCGTCGGGCGTGGCGCGGGCGCTGCTGCAGGACCCGCTGCCGCGCGGCATCCCGCCGGGCGCCAACCCGCGCTACCGGCTCTACCAGTGCGCCGACGGGGAGTGGTTCTTCCTGGGCACGCTGTTCACCAACTTCTACCGCAAGGCCTTCGAGGTGCTGGGCCTGGAGGACGCCTTCGAGGCGCTCGAGATGGACATGCTGGCCGCCCGCGACCTGCTGGAAGGCATGTTCCTGACGCGGACGCGGGCCGAGTGGCTGGAGGCCTTGCAGGCCAACGACGTGCCGTGCGGGCCGGTGGGCCGGCGCGAGGCGTGGTTCGCGAGCTCGACGGTGGCCGAGGCCGGCATGCGCCTGAGCTTCCCGCATCCGCGGCACGGGGAGGTGGCGATCCCGGCGCCGCCCGCGCGGCTCTCGGCGACCCCGGCGTCGGTGCGGGGCCTGCCGCAGCCGGCCGACGCGCCGCCGGCCTGGCCGGCGAAGACGGCGGCGGCCGGGCCGGGCGGGTCGACGCCGCCGCTGGCCGGCGTGAAGGTGCTGAACATGGGCACCGTGATCGCCGGGGCCTATGCCGGGACGCTGCTGAGCGACCTGGGCGCGGACGTGGTGAAGATCGAGCCGCCGGCGGGGGACCCGTTCCGGTCCGACGGGCCGGGCTTCATGATCTACAACCGCGGCAGCCGCGGGCTGGGGCTCGACCTGCGCCAGCCGGGGGCGAAGGACCTCTTCCTGGAGATGGCCAGGAGCGCCGACGTGGTGATCGACAACTACCGGCTGGGGGTGCGCGGCAAGCTGGGCATCGACTATGCGGCGCTGAAGGCGGTGAACCCGCGGATCATCTCGTGCTCGATCAACGCCTACGGCGACACCGGCCAGCGCGCGGCGCTGCCGGGGTTCGACCCGCTGCTGCAGGCCGAGGGCGGGATGCAGGCGGCGCAGGGCGGCGAGGGTGCGCCGATCCTCTACACCATCGCCGTGAACGACGTGGCGACGGCGTCGGTCGTGACGAGCTCGGTCGTGGCGGCGCTGCACGCCCGCGAGCGGACCGGCGAGGGGCAGGAGATCAAGACCAGCCTGCTCGCGCAATCGCTGCTGTTCCAGCTCGGCGAGATGGTCACCTACGACGGGCGGCCGCCGAACGACCTGGGCGGCGAGGACTGCCCGGGCGTGCGGGCGCTGCACCGCTACTACGAATGCGCCGACGGCTGGATCGGGATCGTGTGCGAGACGGACGCGGAGGCCCAGGCGCTGGGCGCGGCGCTGGCGGTCGACGTCGGCCCCGGGCCGCTGCTGGAGACCCGCGACGGCGCGCTGGCCGAGCGGCTGGCGGCGGCGCTGGCGGGGCGCGCGCGGGGGCCGGTGCTGGAGGCGCTGCTGGCGGCGGGCGTGGCGGCGGCCCCGGTGGCGCGGGCGGCCGAGACGCTGGAGGACCCCTGGCTGCGCGAGAACGGCTACCTGGAGACCTGGGAGCACCCGCGCGTGGGGCCGGTGATAAGCTGCAAGGGCTATGCGAGCTTCGCGCGCACGCCGGTGAAGCTGACGCGGCCCACGCCCGATATCGGCGAGCACACGTTGGAGGTGCTGCGCGACTGGGGCGTCGCGCCGGACCGCATCGCGGCGCTGGTCGCGTCCGGCGCCGTGTTCGTCTCGGACGGCATGGGCGGGATCGCGGCGCCCCGGTAGCTCACGCGTTGTCATCCCGGTTTCGCCGCCAGGCGAAGACCGGGACCCAACCTACCGGTGCTCTGAGGCGGTGATCTGGCCCCCGGCCGCCGGGGCCACCCGCCAACCATCGATACGCCCGACGGTTGGGTCCCGGTCTTCGCTTTGCGAAACCGGGATGACAGCGGGGGCGAAACCGGGATGACAATCGGAGTTTGACCCAACGTGATCTGACGCGGCCTGCGTTCGTGCGCTATACGCCTCGCATGATCGGGAAACTGAACCATGTGGGCGTGGCCACGCCCTCCATTGAGCAGTCGGTCGCGCTGTACCGCGACGTGCTGGGCGCCACGAAGATCGGCGAGAAGTTCGCCATGCCCGAGCAGGGCGTCTGGGTCTGCTTCGTCGACCTGCCGAACAGCCAGATCGAGCTGATCGAGCCGCACGGCGAGGCCTCGCCGCTGAAGGGCTTCCTGGAGAAGAACCCGGCCGGCGGCCAGCATCACATCTGCTTCGAGGTCGCCGATATCGAGGCGGCGCGCGACGACATGGCGGCCAAGGGCGCGACCGTGCTGAACGGAGGCAAGCCGCGGATCGGCGCGCACGGCACGCCGGTGATCTTCGTACATCCGAAGAACATGGGCGGCGTGCTGGTCGAGCTCATGGAAACGCCGAAGGGCGCGCACCGATGAGCCCGATCACCTGGGGCGCGGTCTATCTCACCATCTGGTGGACGGTGCTGTTCGCCGTGCTGCCGATCGGGGTGGTCAGCCACGCCGAGGCCGGCATCGACAAGGGCGACGGCGGCGATCCCGGCGCGCCGGTGGACCCGAAGCTGAAGCGCAAGTTCTTCACGACGACCTGGGTCGCGGCCGTGGTCTGGCTCGTCCTGTTCGGCGTCGTGAAGCTGGGCCTCGTGCAACTGCCCCGCCTGCCGAGCGGATACTGACGGGGAACCACGAAAGGGCGCCGTGCCCATCCTTCGGGCCTCCGCGCAAGCGGAGGCTCAGTCATTTGAGAACCGCGGAATGCGCGGAAGGACGCGGAAGAAGAAAGGCCCGGCGCTTTCCGCGTCCTTCCGCGTATTCCGCGGTTCCTTGAATCGGACGGCGCCGCTTCGCGGCCTTCCCGGACGGGGCGCCCGTGCGGCCGGCGTTCGCCTCATCGTTGCCAAGGTTCTCTCGGCAGGGGTATCAGGGCGCCTTCGCCTGACCTGACGGGAATCCCATGCGCCTTTCGCGGTACTTCATGCCCACGCTTCGCGAGGCGCCGGCCGACGCGCAGATCGTCTCGCACCGGCTGATGCTGCGCGCCGGCCTGATCCGCCAGGAGGCGGCGGGCATCTATGCGTGGCTGCCGCTGGGCCTGAAGGTGCTGAAGAAGATCGAGCAGGTGGTGCGCGAGGAGATGAACCGCGCCGGCGCGGTCGAGATCCTGATGCCGACCCTGCAACTCGCCGATCTGTGGCGCGAGAGCGGCCGCTACGACGACTACGGCGAGGAGATGCTGCGCATCAAGGACCGCCACGAGCGGGACCTGTTGTACGGCCCCACGGCGGAGGAGGTCGTGACCGACATCTTCCGCAGCTACGTCAAGTCCTACAAGGACTTGCCGATGAATCTTTACAACATCCAGTGGAAGTTCCGCGACGAGCGCCGGCCCCGGTTCGGCGTTATGCGCGGGCGCGAGTTCCTGATGAAGGACGCCTATTCGTTCGACATCGACGAGGCGGCGGCGCGCAGGAGCTACAACCGGATGTTCCTGGCCTACCTCAACGTCTATGCGCGGCTGGGGCTGAAGGCGATCCCGGTGAAGGCCGATCCCGGCCCGATCGGCGGCGACATGAGCCACGAGTTCATGATCCTGGCCGAGACCGGCGAGAGCGAGGTCTTCGCGCACCGCGACCTGGTGGAGATGGGCGCGCCGGGGCCGGACATCGACTGGTTCGGCGACCTGGAGGCCGAGGTGTCGCGGCGCACGAGCCTCTACGCCGCCTCGGACGAGATGCACGACGCCGCGCGGTTCGAGGCGATGCCCGAGGGCAAGCGGATGACCGCGCGCGGGATCGAGGTGGGCCACATCTTCTACTTCGGCGAGAAATACTCCGCGCCCATGGGCGCGAAGGTGACGGGGCCGGACGGCAAGGACGTGAACGTGCAGATGGGCTCGTACGGCGTGGGCGTCTCGCGCCTGGCCGGCGCGATCATCGAGGCCAGCCACGACGACGCGGGCATCATCTGGCCCGCGAGCGTGGCGCCGTTCGGCGCGGCGGTGCTGAACCTGCGCGTCGGCGACGCCGGCTGCGACGAGGTCTGCGAGCAGGCCTACAGGGCCCTGACCGACGCCGGGATCGACCCGCTGTACGACGACCGCGACGACCGGCCGGGCGCGAAGTTCGCCGCCACCGACCTGGTGGGCATCCCGTGGCAACTGATCGTCGGGCCGAAGGGCGTGGCGGACGGGGTCGTGGAGCTGAAGCGCCGCGCGACCGGCGAGCGCCAGAGCCTGCCGCTCGACGCGGCGCTGAAGGCTATCGTGAATGGCTGACCCTGCTTCGCCCAAGGCTTCGCAGGGTTGGTCCTTCGAAGCTCCGACAGGAGCGAAGAAGGATGGCTGACGCCCGCGCCGTCATGGGCGGGCGCGCGGCGCCGTTCGGGCTCTGGGAACGGATGCTGGCGGCGCGCTACCTGCGCGCCCGGCGCAGCCAGGGCGGCGTGGGGCTGATCACGGTCATCTCGTTCTTCGGGATCATGCTGGCCGTGGCCGTGCTGATCGGGACGATGTCGGTGATGAACGGCTTCCGGTCGGAACTGCTGGGCCGGATCCTGGGCTTCCAGGGCCACCTGTTCGTCACCGGCGGCGTGCTGGACGGGGCGGAGCGCGACCGGGCCGTGGCGCGCATCCTGAAGGTGCCGGGCGTGACCCAGGCCGCGCCGATCATCGAGGCGCAGGCGATCGCGCTGGGCCCCGGCCAGATCACCGGGGCGCTGGTGCGCGGGATCAGCGCCAGGGACCTGGCCGAGACCCGGCTGGTCTCCGGACACATCACCGGCGGCGCGCTGCGGGACTTCGGCGTGGGCGAGTACGGCGGCGACGCCATCGTGGTCGGCGAGCGGCTGGCGCAGTCGCTGGGCGTGCGGCCGGGCGACATGCTCACGCTGATCTCGCCCTCGGGCGGCGCCACGGCGTTCGGCGGCGCGCCGCTGCAGAAGGCCTACACGGTGGCCGCCACCTTCAGCGTCGGCATGAGCCAGTACGACCAGGCCTACATCTACATGCCGCTGGCGCAGGCCCAGCTCTTCTTCGGCCGCGAGGACACCGCCGACGCCATCGAGGTCAAGGTGACCGACCCGGACCACGCCTCGCGCATGCGCGGGCCGATCGGCAAGGCGGCCGGGCCGGCGGCGCTGGTCAACGACTGGACGCAGCGGGACGTCGCCTTCTGGGGCGCGCTGTCGGTGGAGCGCACGGCGATGCGGATCATCCTGGGCATGCTGATCGTGATCGCGGCGCTGAACATCATCTCGGGCCTTGTCATGCTGGTGAAGAACAAGACGCGCGACGTGGCGATCCTGCGGACCATGGGCGCGGGGCAGGGGTCGGTCCTGCGCATCTTCTTCATGACCGGCGCGGCGATCGGCGGGGCCGGGACCCTGGCAGGCGTGGCGCTGGGCGTCCTGTTCTCGCTGAACATCGGGCCGATCCAGTCGGCGGTGGAGTGGGCGACCGGCGCGCAGGTGTTCGCCTCGGACGTCTATTACCTCTCGCGGCTGCCGGCGAAGGTGGACTGGCTGGAAGTGTTCTGGATCTCGGTCTTCTCGCTGGGCATGGCGTGCTTCTGGAGCCTGCTGCCGGCGTGGCGGGCCTCGAAGCTCGATCCCGTGGAGGCGCTCCGGTATGAGTGAGCCGGTCCTCTCCATCCGCGGCCTGGAGCGCACCTACGTCACCGCGGCGGGATCGCTGCCGGTGCTCAAGGGCGTGGACCTCGACGTGCAGGCGGGCGAGATCGTGGGCCTCGTCGGGCCGTCAGGGTCGGGCAAGTCGAGCCTGCTGCACGCGGCGGGCCTGCTGGAGCGCCCCGACGGCGGGCGGATCGCCATCCTGGGGACGGACTGCACGAACCTGAACGAGCGCGAGCGCACGCGGGTGCGGCTGGCGACCATCGGCTTCGTCTACCAGTTCCACCACCTGCTCCCGGAGTTCACCGCCCTCGACAACGTGGCGATCCCGATGATGATCGCTGGGACGCCGCAGGCGAAGGCGCGCGAGAGGGCGCGGGGGCTGCTGGGCGACCTCGGCCTCGGGGACCGCACCCACCACCAGCCGGCGCAGCTCTCGGGCGGCGAGCAGCAGCGGGTGGCGGTGGCGCGCGCCCTGGCCAACGCGCCGCGCCTGCTGCTGGCCGACGAGCCCACGGGCAACCTCGACCCGGCGACCTCGACGGCGGTGTTCGACAGCCTCTTCGACCTCGCCCGCGGGGCCGGCGTGGCGGCGCTGGTCGCGACCCACAACTTCGAGCTGGCGCGCCACATGGACCGCGTCTTCGCCCTCAAGGACGGCCACCTCGTGCCGTGGACGGCGGAATAGACGCCGTCGTTCGAAAGTCGTGATAGGTTGGCGCCGAACAGAAGTGACCCGATATGCTGACCGATCTGACAACACTGAAAGAACGGGTGCTTGCCGCCGCCAAGGGCTCAGACGTCGGCGCCAGCGTGTCGGATGTCATTCTGGAACCGGCCCAGGATGACGAGGGCGCCGACTTCCTCCGCGTGATCGTGCAGGTGAAGGATGTCGAGAAGGCCGGGGATGAGGCTTTCGAAGCGCTGCTGGAGCGGATTGAAGGGGCCGTGGCAGAGCTGGATGATCGGTACCCGAGCGTGCGCTTCGCGGACGCCGCTTAGTGGCGGCATACGACGAGGAGTTGCTCGAAGCGGCGCAGCGGCTACTCGCCCGCAGGACTGGTCAGCGAGGGAAGTTGGCGGCGGCCCGCATACGGCGAAGTATTTCGACGAGTTACTACGCCCTATTCCACTTCATCCTGGATGAGGTGTCCCTGCGCGTTGTGGGCGCGGGCAACGGTCTGCGCGTTCGTCGACGAATCTTAGCCAGAACCTTGGCGCATGCCGGCGTAAAGACCGCCCTCGACAAGGTACGAGGCGCCTCTGCCGACGTGTCGGTGGCCGACTTCCTGAGGCAGGATGGAGGCCAGGCGGCGAACGTCGCAGTTCCAGCCTTTGTCCAGAAGATGGCCAAGGCGTTCGCCGACGCCCAGGCGAAGCGCCACGACGCGGACTATGACTTGAACAAGTCGCTGAGCGAAGTCGACGCGAGGCTGCTGCACGCCCGGGTGGGGCGCGTCATCGCGGCCTGGCGAGGTGCGACGTCCAGGGCGGACCGCGACTTCAAGCACGCCCTTTGCGTTCTCATACTGCTCAAAGGCAAATTGCGCGCAGATCAATGACCCGGGGTCACGACCTTCGCCGGATGAGCGGAGTCAGGACCCTGCACCCAGGCGGGCCATGGTCCCGCACGTCGCGCGGGCCTTGGCTTCGACTTCCTTCAGCTCGGGGCCGCCGTCGAAGTCGTTGAGGGGGGTGCGTTTCCGGAGGTCGCGCCAGGCGGCGACGGCGGCCTGGTAGGCGGCGCAGGCCTCGCGGCGCTTGCCGGCGGCGAGGTAGATCTCGCCCAGCGGCTTCATCCCCACGGGGACCGCGCGGGCGGAGTTGTAGTCGTCGGGCCGGGCGGCGGCGGCGCGGCGGCGGGCCTCGACGCCGGCTGTGGCCTCGGCGATCGCCTCGGCGTGGCGGCCGTTGTCGCTGAGCGCCACGGCGTGCTGCATGCGCACGATGTTGTCGACGTGGCGCGCGCGCGGGCTGTCCTCGAAGGCGCCGAGCAGGGCGGAGACCTCGACGCCCCGTTGCGCGGCGGCCAGCTCGTCGGCGTGGCGGCCCATCTCCTGCAGGGTGCTGGAGAGGTTGAACTGGGTGAAGGCGAGCTGGTCGAGGATGCGGACGTCGCGGCCCCTGGCCCGCGCCTGCTCCAGCACCTCGGCGGCCTGGCGATAGATCGGCAGGGCGTCGCGCGGGCGCCTGGCGAAGTACGTCGCGTCGCCCAGCAGGTTGTAGGTCTTGGCGAGGCCGAGGGCGGCGTCCTCCGGATCGGCCGTGGGCGGCAGGGCGCGGTAGCCGGCGATCATCTGCGCGAGCAGCGGCGGCATGCGGTCGAACTGGCCCTCGTAGTTCATGAGGTTCGCGCGGCCGCCCAGGCAGTCGAGACGGGCGAAGTGGACGCGCGGGTCGTCCGGCCGGCGGCGCAGCAGGTCCTCGGCGCGGCGGCAGCTTTCGGCGTAGACGGCGCTGGCGCCCCCGGCGTCGTTGTCGATGTTCTGCAGGACGTGGGCGCGGGCGTTCAGCGTGCGGACCAGCTCCAGCTCGGTGTCGGGCCCCGCGTGGCCGGCGGCCATGAGGCGGCGCAGCTCGGCCTCGGCGCGGGCGAGGTCCTGCTTGCCGGTCCTGACGTCGCCCACCGCGTGGCCGCCCACCTGCGTCAGCGCCTCGCCCATGCGCGAATAGCCCTGGGCCACCTCCATGCGGATGTCGGGGCGGGCGCCCGGCCGGTCCAGCGCCTCGAGGTAGGCGCGCCCGCGGTCGGCGACGTCGTGGCGCAACTGTGCGGTGCCGGGGGCGCGGAGCAGGGCGCGGGTGACGTCGTCGAGCAGGTAGACCGACAGGCCGCGCACCTGGGCCAGCCGCTGCTCGGCGCGCAGGTAGAGGCTGGTGGTGACCGCCAGCGCCAGGACGAGCCCGGCCGCCGCCGCGGTCGCCGAGGCGATGGCCAGCGGGTGGCGGCGGGCGAAGAAGAGGGCGTTGCGCCGCAGGCTGGGCGGCCGCGCGCCGACCGGCTGGCGGATCAGCCAGCGCTCCACGTCGGCGGCGAGGTGGCGGACGTCCGGATAGCGGTCGGCGAGGGCGGGCGCGCGGGCCTTGGCGGCGACGGCGGCGAGCTCGGCGTCCATGCCGGTGGGCGCGGCCAGCTCCTCCAGCAGGACGCCGAGGGCATAGACGTCGTCGCCGGCGTGGGCGGGCTCGCCGGCCGCCTGCTGCGGGCTGGCGTAGCGGGCAGTGTGGGCGCGGGGGCGGCTGGCGCGCTCGGTCTCGCGGTTGGCCGCGTCGATCAGGGCGGCGATGCCGAAGTCGAGCACCTTCACGCCGACGCCGCGGTCGACGACGACGTTGCTGGGCTTCAGGTCGGCGTGGATGACGCCGTTGGCGTGGGCGTGCCCGACGCCGGCGCAGAGCTCCAGGAAGAGGCGCAGGCGCGCCTTCAGCGGCGCGCCGGCCGTGGCGACGTGATCGGTGATGGAGAGGCCCTCGACCCGCTCCATGACGATGTAGGACAGGCCCTCGGGCGTGACGCCGCCGTCGAAGAGCTGGGTGATGTGCGGGTGGCGCAGGCGCGCGAGGATGCGGCGCTCCAGCGCGAACTGCTCGGCGGCCGAGGCCGAGAAGAGGCCGCCGCGCATCAGCTTGATCGCCACCGTCTGCTCGAAGCCGCCCTCGATGCGCTCGCCGCGGTAGACCAGGCCCATGCCGCCGCGGCCCAGTTCCTCGGCGAGGCGGTAGGCGCCGACCCGTTCCGGCGGCTGGATCTCGAACGGCGAGACCGGTTCCGCCGGCGCCGTGGGCAGGTCGTCGGCGCGGGCGTGGGCGCTCAGCAGGCGGCGGACGGCGGCGACCAGGGCGGGCTCATCGGCGTGCCTGCGGGCGAGCAGGGCCTCGGGGTCGTCCCACCCCAGGGCTTCGTCGAAGACTTCCAGGACCCGCCGCTCGAAGGCCGCGTCCATGTCAGTCGGGGACCTCGAGCGCGCTCAGCAGCCACGCCCGCGCGCCGCGCCAGCGCCGCTCGACCGTGCTTTCCGAGATTCCCAGGGCGTGGGCCGCCTCCGCCAGCGTCAGGCCGGCGTAGAAGCGCAGTTCGACCACGCGGGCGCGCTCGGGGTCGACCTCGAACAGGCGCGCCAGCACCTCGTCGAAGTGCTCCAGGTCGAACACCGCGCCGCGGTCGTCGTGGCGCCACAGGGTGAGCGCGGGCGGCGCCTGGCGCTTGCCGGCGCGCTGGCGGCGCACCTCGTCCAGCAGGGTCTGGCGCATGATCCGCGCCGTGGTGGCCAGGAAGTGGGTGCGGTCGCGCCAGTCCATCCGCTCCAGCTTGAGGATGCGGATGGCGGCCTCGTGGGCGAGGTCGGTGGGCTGGAGGGCGAGGCGGCCGGCGTCGTCGCGCAGGACGCGCCGGGCGATCTTGCGGAACTCGGCGTAGTGGGCGGCCAGCAGGCGGTCGCGACCGCGGGCCTCGCCGCGCGCGACGGAGTCCCAGAGGGTGTCGTCCTGCCGATACGCGTGGCTCACGCGTCGAACCTCCCACAGCCGGTCCACGAGCCTACAGGAACCCGCCGTCATGAAAATCGGGTTCGCCGCTGACGGGATTTCCGGCGGGCCCGCGCCTTTCTCCATGTACAGCAACGGTTGGGGTGAATTCATGCGTAGTTTCCTGGCGGCCGCGGCCGCAGCGATCGCTCTGGCGGCCGGTCCGGCGCTGGCCGACGTCACCTACACGTTCAAGGCGGCGCCGACCGACTGGGAGCCGTTCGACTTCTCCTTCACGACGAGCGACTTCCTCGGGGCCGGCGACCCTTTCAGCTTCGCGGCCTTCACGATCAATCACGGCGACGACTCGTTCGAGATCACGCACGGGGCGACGACGGTGTTCGCGGGGCAGGGCAACTGTTTCCTCTTCGCCACCGCCGGCGTCGCGCTGAACGGCGGCGACGGCGTGCAGTGCGGGTTGCCGGCTGACTATGCGCCCGGCGAGGCGGCGTTCTGGTTCTTCACGGGTGACGAATTCCTGCCGTCTTCCGTCGGGCTCTACACCGACCGCTACGTCGCGGTGTTCGGCGGCGGATCGGACGGCGGCGCGCTAGGCGGCGAGGACTTCGTCGCGCGCCTCAACATCACCGGCGCTCCTGGCGGCGGCGGCGTGCCGGAGCCGGGCGCCTGGGCCCTGATGATCCTGGGCTTCGGCATGGCCGGCGGCCTGCTGCGCCGCAGCCGGGCCTTCGCCGCGGCCTGAAGCCATCGGTCGACCGGACGGGCTTCGGGGGCGGACCTTCCGCGCCACGGAGTCGTCCGGTCCGCCTGATGCGACGCGTACCCCCGCAGCATCCAGTGGCTTGACTGTGAGAACAAAAGAAGAATAAGAACGAAAATAGAACGCGCCGCAGGTTCTCCACAGGCGCCTCACAGGAAGGATGCGGAAGATGGTTCGGATCGCGCGGGAATCGCTGGCCTTTGCGTCAGTGGCGAGCTTTGTCTGGCTCGTCTGTTCGGTGGCCGGCATGGTGAGCTGACCGCCATGCGAATGGGGGATCAGGCCTTGGCGGAGGGACGCGGCGAAGGGTTCGTCCACCTCCGGGTGCGGTCCGCCTATTCGTTGCTGGAAGGCGCCATCAAGGCCGACAAGATCGGCGGGCTGGCCAAGGCCGACGGCATGCCGGCGGTGGCGCTCTGCGACCGGGCGAACCTGTTCGGGGCGCTGGAGTTCTCGGTCGCGACGAAGGGCGAGGGGGTGCAGCCCATCATCGCCTGCGCGATCCCGGTGCTGGGGATCGGCGAGGCGCCGCCGGAACGCTGGGCCAAGGTCCCCACGGTGGTCCTCATCGCCCAGAACGAGCCGGGTTACCTCAACCTCTGCGAGCTCTCCTCCAAGGCCTACGTCGATATCGAGGCCAGCGACGAGCCGCACGTGCGCTGGGAGACGGTCTGCGCCCACGCCGAGGGGCTGATCCTGCTGTCGGGCGGGCCCGACGGGCCGGTCGACCACCTGCTGGCGGCGGGCAAGGCCAAGGAAGGCCGCGCGGCGCTGGCCGAGATGAAGCGCGCGTTCGGCGACCGCTTCTACGTGGAGCTGCAGCGGCACGGGGCGCCGGCCGAGGCGGCCGCCGAGGCCGAACTGGTGGGCTTCGCCTACGACGAGGACGTGGCCCTGGTCGCCACCAACGACGTCTACTTCAAGAACGCCCAGGCCCACGGCGCCCACGACGTGCTGCTCTGCATCGCCGACGGCAGCTTCGTGGGCCAGGACGACCGGCGGCGCGTGACCGCCGAGCACGGCTTCAAGTCCTCGCACGAGATGCGGGCCCTGTTCGCCGACCTGCCCGAGGCCTGCGACAACACCCTCGATATCGCGCGGCGCTGCGCGTTCATGGTCAGCAAGCGCGACCCGCTGCTGCCGCGCTTCACGGACGGCGAGGTCTCCGAGGCCGACGAACTCGCCCGCCAGGCCCGCGACGGGCTCAGGCTGCGCATGGCCGAGGGCCGCGCCAACGCCTTCCCGGCCGCCGACTACGAGGCCCGCCTGGACCGCGAGATCCAGGTGATCACCCAGATGGGGTTCCCCGGCTACTTCCTGATCGTGTCGGACTTCATCAAGTGGGCGAAGGCGCGCGGCATCCCGGTGGGGCCGGGGCGCGGCTCGGGCGCGGGCTCGCTGGTGGCCTATTCGCTGACCATCACCGACCTCGACCCGTTGCAGTACGGCCTGCTGTTCGAGCGCTTCCTGAACCCGGAACGCGTGTCGATGCCCGACTTCGACATCGACTTCTGCCAGGAGCGCCGCGAAGAGGTCATCACCTACGTCCAGCAACGCTACGGGCGCGACAAGGTCGCCCAGATCATCACCTTCGGCACGTTGCAGGCGCGCGCGGTCCTGCGGGACGTCGGCCGGGTGCTGCAACTGCCGCTGGGCCAGGTGGACCGGCTGGCCAAGATGGTGCCGGCCAACCCCGCCAACCCGGTGACGCTGGCCCAGGCCATCGAGGTGGAGCCGCGGCTGCAGGAGGAGCGCAAGCGCGACGAGGCGGTGGCCCGCCTGCTGGAGATCGCTCTGCAACTGGAGGGTCTCTACCGCAACGCCTCGACCCACGCCGCCGGCGTCGTCATCGGCGACCGGCCGCTGACGCAACTGACGCCGCTCTACCGCGACCCGCGCTCGGAGCTGCCCGCCACACAGTTCAACATGAAGTGGGTGGAGAGCGCCGGGCTGGTGAAGTTCGACTTCCTGGGCCTGAAGACGCTCACCGTCATCGACCGGGCCGTGAAGTACCTGGAGAAGCGCGGCGAGGTGGTCGACATGGCCAAGCTGCCGCTCGACGACACGCCCACCTACGAGCTGATGAGCAACGCCCAGACGATCGGGGTCTTCCAGTTCGAAGGCCAGGGCATGCGCGACGCCCTGCGGCAACTGCGGCCCAACTCCATCGAGGACGTCACCGCCATCGGCGCGCTCTACCGCCCGGGGCCGATGGACAACATCCCGACCTTCGTCGACTGCAAGTTCGGCCGGAAGGAGATCGACTACCTGCACCCCATGCTGGAGGGGGTGCTGAAGGAGACCTACGGCATCATCGTCTACCAGGAACAGGTGATGCAGATCGCCCAGATCCTGGCCGGCTACAGCCTGGGCGAAGCCGACCTCCTGCGCCGCGCCATGGGCAAGAAGAAGAAGGAGGAGATGGAGCTCCAGCGGGCGCGCTTCGTCTCCGGCGCCGAGGCCAAGGGCGTGCCGGCGGCCCAGTCGGGCGCGATCTTCGACCTGGTGGACAAGTTCGCGGGCTACGGCTTCAACAAGTCCCACGCCGCAGCCTACGCCTTCCTGAGCTACCAGACGGGCTGGCTGAAGGCGAACCATCCGGTCGAGTTCTTCGCGGCCTCGATGAGCCTCGACATGGCCAACACCGACAAGCTGGCGGTCTTCTACCAGGACGCCAGGCGGGTCGGGGTGAGGATCCAGCCGCCCTGCGTGAACCGCTCGATGGCCGACTTCGACGTCGCGAACGGCGAGGTGCTGTATGCGCTGGGCGCCATCCGCAACGTCGGCCTGCAGGCGATGGAGCATGTGGTGGCGGTCCGCAAGGACGGCGGGCCGTTCAGGGACATCTTCGACTTCGTCGAGCGGGTCGACCCGCGGCAGGTCAACAAGCGCACGTTCGAGACGCTCGCGCGCGCCGGCGCGTTCGACGCGATCCACCCGAACCGCGCGCAACTGGTCGAGGCGGCGGACCTGCTGCTGAGCGTCGGCCAGACGGTGTCGGCCCAGCGGGAATCGGAGCAGGGCGGCCTCTTCGGCGACGGCACCGCCGACCTGATCCAGGCCCAGCGGAGCAAGATGCCGCGCCGCGACAACTGGACGCCGACCGAGCGGCTGGACCAGGAACTGGTGGCGGTGGGCTTCTACCTCTCGGGCCACCCGCTGGACGACATGATCGAGGCGCTGCGGCGCAAGCGCACCGACCTGCTGACCGACGCGGTGGCCAAGGCGGCCGCCGGGGCCGAGGCGCTGCGGATGGCCGGCGTGGTGCGCCGCAAGCAGGAGCGGCCGTCGCGCAGCGGCGAGAAGTTCGCCTTCGTCACCTTCTCGGACCCGACCGGCGAGTACGAGGTGCTGTTCCCGCCCGAGAGCCTGCGCAAGTGCCGCGAGCTGCTGGAGCCCGGCAGGGCGGTCGTGCTGAAGGTGCGCGCCAAGGCCAGCGACGGCGAGGTGCGCTTCTTCGGCGACGACGTGGAGCCGGTGGAGACGGCGGTCGCGAACGTGGTGGCGGGCCTGCGCGTCCACGTCCAGCCGAGGAGCGCCGAGATCGAGGCGATCAAGAAGCGGCTGGGCGTCTCGAACGGGAAGGGCGGCGAGGTGGTGCTGACCGCCCGGCTGGAGAACAACCGCGAGGTGGAGCTCAGGCTGCCGGGCCGGTTCGTGCTGGACGGCGCGGTCCGCGGCGCGCTGAAGACCGCGCCGGGCGTCGTGTTCGTCGAGGACCTCTGACGAGCGTCAGTAGGACGCGCCGCGGCGGTGGGGCTTGGACGGGAAGGCGGAGGCGTCGCCGCCGGTCTTCCGGGCGCCCGGCTGGATGAGGCCGGAGTAAGCGGCCTGGGCGAACGGGTCGCTGCTGGGGTCGGCGCTGAACGCATTGGCGCCGGACTGACGCCCGGCCCGGTCATGCGGGGTTTTCTGGGTCGCCGCGGCGGCGGACGGGTGGTGTCGCGGATGGCCGGAGGTCTTCGCCAGGGCCGGAGCGGCGGCGAGGGCCAGGGAGACGACGGGGACGATCAGGGCGAGGCGGTAACGCATCGTGCAGCCCTCCAGGTTGCCGAGGGGAGCGTATCGCCGGTATTGTGACGAGTGTGCGGCGCTTGCATGTCCGGCGCATTGCCGGGGCGCAGAGGAGGGCACGATGAACCCAGGGTGGATCGCGGCGGCGGCGGTGCTGGTCGCCGGGCCGGCCATGGCGCAGGGCACGTTCTCGCCGGGGCAGAAGCCGGGCTCGACGTTCGGAGGGTCCGCCTCGCCGTCGACCCCGAAGCCCGGGTCGTACCTGCCCTCGACCCCGCCCGCGCCGGCCGCGAAGCCGCGGACGACCTACGGCGCGCCCGAAGCGCCGACGGCCAAGGGCTTCGAGCCGTACAAGCCCTTCA
Source organism: Phenylobacterium sp. (assembly GCF_019636135.1). GTDB lineage: Bacteria > Pseudomonadota > Alphaproteobacteria > Caulobacterales > Caulobacteraceae > Phenylobacterium. Next base: position 77,824 of record NZ_JAHBYD010000002.1, on the reverse strand, counting down.
GCGGCAGTTCGGTCTATTCGAGCCCCAGCGCCTCGGCGAAGCCCGACCCGTGCAAGACCAGCGTCTACATGAACGCCTGCGACAAGAAGCGGTGATCGGGCCGGGGCGCGCGGCTGCCCTGCGCGCTTGATTTTCCGGCGCAATCCCACTACATGCGCCGCTCCAATCCACACGCGGGTGTGCGGCTTGGCGGGGAGACATCCCGTCAATTCCGTTCCGGTCCCTCCTCGGAGGGGTTTGCCCGCGGCGGTCCAACCGGAAGAAAGACGAGTTACAGACGATGGCTCTGCCTGAATTCTCCATGCGCCAACTGCTCGAGAGCGGCGCCCACTTCGGCCACCAGACGCACCGCTGGAACCCGAAGATGGACAAGTACATCTTCGGTTCGCGCTCCAACATCCATATCATCGACCTGTCGCAGTCGATCCCGCTGCTGCACCAGGCGCTGGTGAAGGTGCGTGAAGTCGCCGCCGGCGGCGGCCGCATCCTGTTCGTCGGCACGAAGCGCCAGGCGTCGGAGCCGATCGCTACGGCCGCCAAGCGCTGCGCCCAGTACTACGTGAACCACCGCTGGCTGGGCGGCACGCTCACCAACTGGCGCACCGTGTCGGGCTCGATCCAGCGCCTGCGCGAGACCGACGCGCTGGTGACCGGCGAAGGCCAGGGCCGTTCGAAGAAGGAGCTGCTGCAACTGACGCGCGAGCGCGACAAGCTGGAGCTCTCCCTGGGCGGCATCAAGGACATGGGCGGCATCCCCGACCTGATGTTCGTGATCGACACCAACAAGGAAGCGATCGCGATCCAGGAAGCCCGGAAGCTGAACATCCCGGTGATCGCCATCCTGGACACCAATTCGAACCCGGACGGCATCACCTATCCGATCCCGGGCAACGACGATGCCGCGCGCGCCATCCAGCTCTACTGCGACCTGATGGCCGATGCGATCCTCGACGGCCTGGCCGCCGGCCAGGCGGCCTCGGGCGTCGACCTGGGCGCGTCGGAAGCTCCGATGGAGCCGGCGCTGGCCCGTGCGGCCGCTCCGGCGCCCGCGGCGGAGCCCGAAGTCGCCCCGGCGGAAGCCGCGGCCCTCGAGGCGGAAATGTCCGGTGAAGCGGCTCCGGCGGCCGAGCCCGATACCACCGCCGCGGCGGACGAGACGGCCTCTGAAGGCGCCGACGCGGCGAGCGAAGAAAAGGCCGGCTGAGCGCACCCCGCGCTCGGCTGACACAAAACCCTGACGGACGGCCCTCATCGAAGGGCCGTCCCGATTCACGAGTCTCTTTCTCAAGGAGCTGACCATGGCGGAAATCACCGCTGCGCTGGTCAAGGACCTGCGCGAAAAATCCGGCGCCGGCATGATGGACTGCAAGAAGGCGCTGCAGGAGAACAACGGCGACGTCGAGGCGTCGATGGACTGGCTGCGGACCAAGGGCATCGCGAAGGCGGCCAAGAAGGCCGACCGCGCGGCGGCCGAAGGTCTGGTGGCCGGCAAGATCGCCGCCGACGGCAAGTCGGGCGCTCTCGTCGAGTTCAACGCCGAGACCGACTTCGTGGCCAAGAACGACCAGTTCCAGAGCGCGGCGCGTGAATTCGCGACCGTGGCGCTGGGAACCGACGGGACCGTGGACGCCATCGCGGCGGCCAAGACCTCCAAGGGCGAAGTCGTCAGCGACGTGGTGACCAACCTGATCGCCACGATCGGCGAGAACATGCGCATCCGCCGCGCCGCCAGGCTCGCGGTGGATCAGGGCGCCGTCGCGCTCTACCTGCACAACAAGCAGGGCGACGACGTGGCGAAGCTGGCGGTGCTCGTGGCGCTGGAAGGCGCCGGCGATCAGGCCACGCTGGCCGAAGTGGCGCGCAAGATCGCGCTCCACGTGGCCGGTACGCCGACCCCGCCGCTGGCGCTGACCTCGGCCGATCTGGATCCGGGCGTCGTCGCCAAGGAGCGCGAAATCCAGACCCAGATGGCGATCGAGTCGGGCAAGCCCCGCGAGATCGCCGAGAAGATGGTCGAGGGCCGCATCCGCAAGTGGCAGGAAGAAGTCGTGCTCATGGTCCAGCCGTTCGTCATGAACCCTGACCAGACGATCGAGCAGCTCGTGGCCGAGACGGCCAAGAGCGTCGGCTCGCCGGTCGCGCTGAAGGGCTTCGTGCGCTTCGCGCTCGGCGAGGGCGTCGACAAGGGTCCGGAAGGCCCCGACTTCGCCGCCGAAGTGGCCTCGATGACCGGCGCGGCCTAAACCGCACCTGCACCAAGACCCGGGGCGCCGCACGTTCGACGTGCGGCGCCCCTTTGCCATCTCCGCGAGAGATGGCAACGGTGATCCTGGTGATGCCGATGCCTGGCGCGGGGCCGGCTTCCACCTCGACGGGCAGCGGCAGCGCTGTATGTTCCCCCAGCTTCCGAAGAGACTCACCCGATGGCCGACGCCCCTTACAAGCGCATCCTCCTGAAGCTCTCGGGCGAGGCGGGCGTCGGGGGCGACAGCTTCGGGATCGATCCCAAGACCCTGGGGGCGGTGGCCGAGGAGATCGCCCAGGTCGCGCGCGCCGGCGTGCAGGTGTGCGTGGTCGTGGGCGGCGGCAACATCTTCCGCGGCGCGGCCCTGGCCGAGGCGGGCATGGAGCGGGCCAGCGCCGACTACATGGGCATGCTGGCGACCGTGATGAACGCGCTGGCGGTGCAGGCGGCGCTGGAGAAGATCGGCGTCTTCACCCGCGTGCAGTCGGCGATCCCGATGGAAGCGGTCTGCGAGCCCTACATCCGCCGCCGGGCGCTCAGGCACCTGGAGAAGGGGCGGGTGGTGATCTTCGCCGCGGGCGTGGGCGCCCCGTTCTTCACCACCGACTCGGGCGCGGCGCTGCGGGCGGCCGAGATGGGCTGCGAGGCGCTGTTCAAGGGCACCAGCGTGGACGGGGTCTACACCGCCGACCCGAAGAAGGACCCGAAGGCGGAGCGCTACAAGACGCTCAGCTACACCGACGTGCTGGCCAGGGACCTGAAGGTCATGGACGCCTCGGCGGTCTCGCTGATGCGCGACAACAAGATCCCGATCGTGGTGTTCAACATCCGCGAGCGGGGCAACCTGCTGAAGGTGCTGAACGGCGAAGGCGTCTTCACGACCATCGCCTAGACGCTAAAGTCCACGACCAGGAATACGGAGACGCCCGACATGGCCACCGCCGAGAAGCCCGTGCTTGCGACCTACAAGGCCCGGATGGACAAGGCCATCGCCGCCCTCAAGGACGAGTTCGGCTCGCTGCGCACCGGCCGCGCCTCGGCCAGCCTGCTCGACCAGATCCACGTCGAAGCCTACGGCGCGAGCACGCCGCTGAACCAGGTGGGCGCGATCAGCGTGCCGGAACCGCGGATGATCACCATCAACGTGTGGGACCGCGGCCTCGTGGTCTCGGTGGAGAAGGCCATCCGCGCCTCGGACCTGGGCCTGAACCCCGTGGTCGACGGCCAGACCCTGCGCCTGCCGATCCCGCCGCTCACCGAGGACCGCCGCAAGGACCTGGCGAAGCTCGCCGGCAAGTACGCCGAACAGCAGCGGATCGCTGTGCGCAACGTCCGGCGCGACGCCAACGACGACTGCCGCAAGGCCGAGAAGGACCACGTCATCAGCCAGGACGAGGAGAAGAGGATGGAGACGGAGGTGCAGAAGATCACCGACGAAGCCATCAAGCGCATCGACGAAGCCTTGAAAACAAAAGAGCAGGAGATCATGCAGGTCTGAACCTGCGTGAAGGATAGCGTTCCCTCCATGGCCGCCGCCGAGAAGCTACCGTTTGCGGGCGCTCCCGAAGGGAGCCGGCCCCTGCACGTGGCGATCGTGATGGACGGCAACGGCCGCTGGGCCAAGCAGCGCCGGCTGCCGCGGCCGCTGGGCCATCGGGCCGGGGTGGAATCGCTGCGCCGCACGGTCTCCGCGGCGCCCGGGCTGGGCATCGGCTGGCTGACCGTCTTCGGCTTCTCCACCGAGAACTGGAGTCGTCCCGCCGCCGAGGTGGCCGAGCTGATGGCCCTGCCCAAGCGCTACTTCGAGACCGACCTCGGCCGCCTGGAGCGCGAAGGCGTCCGCGTGCGGGTGATCGGCCAGCGCGAGGGGCTTCCCAAGGAGCTCGTGCGCCTGGTCGAGGACGCCCAGGCGCGCACGGCGCACAACAGCGTCTTCAACCTCAACATCGCCTTCAACTACGGCAGCCAGGCCGACATCGCCGCGACGGCCCGCCGCTTCGCCGAGGAGGTCGCCGCGGGGCGGCGCGATCCCTCCGAGATGGACGAAGCGATGTTCGGGAGCATGCTGGCCACGGCGGATGCGCCGCCGCCGGACCTGATCGTGCGGCCCTCGGGGGAGCAGCGGCTGTCGAACTTCCTGCTCTGGGAGGCCGCCTACGCGGAACTCGTCTTCCAGGACGTGCTTTGGCCCGACTATGGGGAAGAGCACCTCAAGGCGGCGCTGGCGGAATTCGCCGCGCGGGACCGGCGCTACGGCGCAATCGTCGCCGATGACGTCCTTGCCGCCGGTTAAGCGGTTCGACTGGTCCAACCTCGGCCTGCGCGTCGCGTCGGCCGTGGTGCTGGTGCCGGCCGCCCTGGCCGCCGCGTGGTTCGGCGGCTGGCCCTATCTCGTCCTGATCGCGATCGGCGTGGCGCTGCTCGCGATCGAATGGGGCGGGATGAGCGCGCCGGTGTCGCCGACGCGGGTCGCGGCGGCCGTCGCGGCGGCGGTTCTGATCGCGATCTTCGTGGGTTACCGGGGTGACTTCATCTGGGCCTGGGGCGCGATCTTCCTGGCGGCGGCCGGCGCGGCCGTGGTGGCGCGGGGGGTGGCGGAGCGGCCCGCCGACGCGGCGTACGGCGTGCTCTACATCGCGCCCGCCGCGCTGTGCCTCGTGTGGCTGCAGCAGACCAACCAGGGCAACTGGTGGACGATCATGCTGTTCGCCGCGACATGGTCGGCCGACATCGGGGCGTTCGCGGTCGGCAGCATCCTGAAGGGGCCGAAGCTGTGGCCGCGGTTCTCGCCGAACAAGACCTGGTCGGGCTTCTTCGGCGGCCTCGTCGCCGCGACGCTGGCGGCGATCGGCGTGGAGACGTTGCCCGACCTGCTGCGCGCGTTCTGGCCGATGATCCAGCCGTTCCAGCTCAACGTCTGGGCCACCGGCCTCATCGGGTTCACCGTGGGCCTGGCGACCATGGCCGGGGATCTCTGGGAATCGGCGCTGAAGCGGCGTTTCGGCGTGAAGGATTCGGGCGATCTCATCCCCGGTCACGGCGGGCTGCTGGATCGGGTGGATGGCCTGATGTTTGCTGTGGTGGTGATGGCGGCGCTTCGGCTCGCGAACCAGCTAGGATGGGGACATTGAACCTGCCGCGCAAGGTCAGCGTCCTGGGCTCGACGGGCTCGATCGGCGTCTCGACGCTGGACCTGTTCGAGCAGGCCGGCGTGGACGTCGAGGTCGTGGGCCTGACGGCGGGGCGCAACGCGGCGCGGCTGGCCGAGCAGGCGCTGCGCTGGCGGCCGAAGCTGGCGGTGATCGAGGACGAGACGAAGCTGGCCGAGTTGCGCGAGCGGCTGAAGGGCTCGGGCGTCGAAGCCGCGGCAGGCGCGCGGGCGGTGGCGGACGTGGCCGGCGCCGACGCCCAGTGGGTGATGTCGGCCATCGTGGGCTTCGCAGGCCTCGCGCCCACGCTGGCGGCGGCGCGGGCGGGGGCGGTGGTGGCGCTGGCCAACAAGGAGAGCCTGGTCTGCGCCGGCCCCTCGCTGCTGCGGACGGCGAAGCTGGCGGGCGGGGCGGTGATCCCGGTCGACTCGGAGCACTCGGCGATCTTCCAGGTGCTGGACCCGACCATCGCCGCGCAGGTCTCGAAGCTGATCCTGACGTCGTCGGGCGGCCCGTTCCGCGACGCCAGCCGCGACGAGATGGCGGCGGCCACGCCCGAGCGGGCGATCGCGCACCCGAACTTCTCGATGGGCGCCAAGATCTCGGTCGACTCGGCGACCATGATGAACAAGGGCCTGGAGGTGATCGAGGCGGCCTACCTGTTCGCCATGCCGCCCGAGCGGATCGAGGTGCTGGTCCACCCGCAGCAGATCATCCATTCGCTGGTGGAGTACGCCGACGGCTCGACGCTGGCCCAGCTCGGGCCGCCCGACATGCGCCCGCCGATCGCCTGCGCCTTCGCCTGGCCCGACCGCCTGCCGTGGCCCGCGCCCAAGCTGGACCTCGTGACCGCCGGCCCGCTGAAGTTCCAGCATCCCGATCCGCAGAAGTTCCCGGCGCTCGCCATCGCCAAGCAGGCCCTGGCCGCGGGCGGTCCGGCGCCGGCGGCCATGAATGCGGCCAACGAGCGCGCGGTGGCGGCTTTCCTTGACCGGCGCATCGGCTTTCTGGATATCCCGAACGTGGTGGCCGAAACGCTGGAGCGGATGGACCGCACGGACGACTTCTCCACGCCGAACGACGCGTTGGAGAGCGCTCGACGAACCGATGCCGCCGCGCGGCGCGTGGCGGACGCGGTCGTCCACGACCTCGCCGCCGCCTAGGAGCAACAGCCCCGATGCAGATCCTCCAGACCATCCTGCTCTATGTGGTTCCGTTCCTGCTCGTCCTGGGCGTGGTGGTGACGGTCCACGAGCTGGGTCACTTCCTGGCCGCCAAGTGGCTGGGGACCAAGATCGACCGCTTCTCGATCGGCTTCGGGCGCGCCATCGCCCACTGGACCGACAGGTCGGGCGTGGAGTGGCGGATCGGCTGGGCGCCGATCGGCGGCTACGTCCGCTTCGCCGGCGACGAGAACGCCGCGTCCATCCCCGACGCCGAAGACCTGAAGGGCATGCGCCAGGCGCTGATCGCCCAGGGGCGCGGCGCGGAGATCAACCGCTACTTCCACTTCAAGCCGATCTGGCAGCGCGCGATCATCGTGGGCGCGGGACCCATCGCGAACTTCCTGCTGGCGATCGCGATCTTCGCGGGCCTCCTGATGGCGTTCGGCGAGTGGGTGGTGCCGGCGCGCGTGGCGACGGTGGCCCCGGACACGCCGGCCGCCGCCGCGGGTTTCCGGGCCGGCGACCTGATCGTGGAGGCGGCCGGCCGCAAGATCCAGCGCTTCGACGAGGTGAAGGAGATCATCAGCGTCCGCGCCGAGGTGCCGACCGAGTTCGTCGTGCAGCGGGGCGGGCGCGAGGTGCATCTGACCGCCACACCGCGCTGGAACGAGACCAACGACCCGGTGGCCGGCAAGCAGCGCCTGGGCCTGCTGGGCATCGCGCCCGCGCAATCGCGCGACGACTTCATCCAGATCCGCTACGGGCCGATCGAGGCCGTCACGCGCGGTGCGGTGAAGACGTGGCATACGCTGGAGACCACCGTCTACTACCTGGGCCGGATGATCACCGGGCAGGTGCGCGCCGACGAGCTGCGCGGACCGCTGGGCATCGCCAGCGTCGCGAAGAACGTGGCCACCCTGGGCGCCGACAGCTCGGAGAACTTCGGCGACAAGATCTTCCGCTCCGGGATCAACCTGCTCCAGCTCGCGGCGCTGATCTCGGTCAGCATCGGGTTCATGAACCTGCTGCCCGTGCCTGTGCTCGATGGGGGACACCTGCTGTTCTATGCGTACGAGGCCGTGGCGCGCCGCCCTCTTGCCGCCAAGGTTCAGGCGGCAGGGTACCGCGTTGGGCTTGCACTCGTTCTCGGTTTGATGTTGTTCGCCACCTGGAACGATTTGCAGCGCAACCGTGTGTTCAATCTGTTCGGCGGGCTATTCTCGTAAGCCCGCTCGTCCCCTCAAACGGCTGATTCGATGCTTAGAACCCGCGTACCCTGCGCCGCGCTCGCCACTGGCGTTGCCCTTCTCTTCGGGACAACGGCCCTGGTCGCGCCCGGTATCGCGAACGCCCAGCAGGAGCAGGGCGGGGTCATCCAGCGGATCCTGGTCCAGGGCAACGAGCGGATCGAGCAGTCGACGGTCGTCTCCTACCTGCCGGTGCAGCCGGGCGAGGCGGTCGATTCGGCGAAGATCGACCTGGCGCTGAAGGCGCTGTTCCGCACCGACCTGTTCGCCGACGTGCAGATCGACTTCCAGAACGGCGACCTGATCGTCACCGTCGTCGAGAACCCGATCATCAACCGGGTGATCTTCGAGGGGAACAAGGGCCTCAAGGAAGACAAGCTGCGCGACGAGGTGACGGTGCGCCCGCGGGGCATCTTCACGCGCGCCAAGGCGCAGGGCGACGTGCAGCGGATCGTCGAACTCTATCGTCGGTCGGGCCGGATCTCGGCCACGGTGACGCCGCAGATCATCGAACTGCCGCAGAAGCGCGTCGATCTGATCTTCAAGATCGACGAAGGCCCCAAGAGCGGCATCCTCTCGGTCAACTTCCTGGGCAACAAGGCCTTCAGCGACAACGACCTGCGCGACGTGGTCGTGACCGAGGAGAGCCGCTGGTACAAGTTCTTCTCGAACAACGCCAACTACGACCCGGACCGCCTGGAGTACGACAAGGAGCAGCTCCGGAAGCACTACCGCAACCGCGGCTACTACGACTTCCGCGTCTCCTCGGCGGTGGCCGAGCTGGCCCCCGACAAGAACGGCTTCGTCATCACCTACACGGTCGACGAAGGCCCGCGGTACAGGTTCGGCAAGCTGAACGTCGAGACGACGCTGCAGAAGCTGGACAAGGACGTGCTGACCGCCCTGGTGCCGATCCGGTCGGGCTCGACCTACCAGGACGAGGCGATCGAGCAGGCGACCGACGCGCTCACCTTCGCCGCCGGCGCCGCGGGCTTCGCCTTCGTGGACGTGCGGCCGCGCTACACGCCGGACCGCGAGAAGGGCGTCGTCGACGTGACCTTCCAGGTCAACGAAGGCCCGCGCGTCTACGTCGACCGCATCGACATCGTCGGCAACACCCAGACCCTGGACTACGTGATCCGCCGCGAGATGAGCGTCGTGGAAGGCGACGCCTACAACCGCGCCCTGGTCGACCGGTCCAAGCGCCAGATCCGCGCGCTGGGCTACTTCAAGGACGTCAACATCACCGAGGTCCCGGGCTCTGCGCCCGACCGCACCGCGCTGCAGGTGAAGGTCGAGGAACAGCCGACGGGCGAGCTCTCGTTCTCGGCCGGCTATTCGTCGGTGGACCAGCTCGTGCTCGACCTGGGGGTCACCCAGCGCAACTTCCGCGGCCGCGGCCAGGACGTGCGGGCGCGGATTTCGGTGGGCTCGCTGCGCCAGCAGCTCGACTTCTCCTTCACCGAGCCCCGGTTCCTGAACCGCGACCTGGCGGCGGGCGTGGACCTGTTCGCCTACCGCCTCGATTACTCGGACTTCTCGGCCTACAAGACCGCCACGGTGGGCTTCAGCCTGCGCACGAGCTTCCCGCTCAGCATCGATAGCCGCGGGTCGGTGCGCTACACGCTGCGCCAGGAAGACATCGACATCGACGACTTCTACTGCGACCCGACCCAGGGCCAGGTGCTGTCGACGGCGCTCTGCGGCCAGGTCGGCAAGCGCCTGACGTCGCTGGTCGGCTACGGCGCGCGCCTCGACCGGCGGAACGACTACCTGAACCCCACCCGCGGCTACTACATCGACTTCAACCAGGACGTCGCGGGCCTGGGCGGCGACGTGAACTACGTGCGCACCGATATCGAGGCGGGCTGGTTCCACGGCTTCACCAAGGACTTCATCTTCTCGATCGTCGGGTCGGCCGGCTATGTGGTCGGCTGGGCCGGCGACGACGTGCGGATCAACGACCGCTACTACAAGGGCGGCCTGACCTTCCGCGGGTTCGAGACCGCCGGCATCGGTCCGCGCGACATCTCGCTGCAACGGGCCGACGCCCTGGGCGGCAAGACCTATGCGATCACCACCGTGGAGCTGACGGTGCCGACCTTCCTGCCCGAGCAGTACGGGATCAAGGCGGCGCTGTTCAGCGACATCGGTACGCTGGGCATGCTCGACAAGCGCGACAAGACCTACCAGCCGGGCGACGTCGACTGCCTGAACCCGACGCTTCCGAGCCCGACCGACCCGACCCAGACGATCCCGAACCTGGCCACGCCCGGCACGCGCAACGTCTGCATCCGCGACGACCTGTCGCTTCGCGCCTCGGCGGGCCTGAGCGTCTTCTGGAAATCGCCGATGGGGCCGATCCGCTTCGACTTCAGCCGAATTTTGGCCAAGGAAGACTACGACAGGAAGGAACTCTTCCGGTTCTCCACTTCAACCAGGTTCTAGGAAAAGATGACGTTCAAGACCTTCGCCGTGGCGGGAACCGCCGTGGCCCTCGCGCTCACGGGCGCGACCACCGCGACCGCCCAGGCCCCGGCTCCCGCGGCCGCTGCGGCTCCGCAAGTGACGCACGGCGCGGCTCCGGCCGGCCTCTGCATCGTCTCGCCGGAAGGCGTGCTGGCCAACTCGACGGTCGGCAAGTACGTGCAGACGCGCATCCAGCAGCTCGCCGGACAGGTGAACGCCGAGCTGACGTCCGAAGGCACGGCGATCGACAACGAAGCCAAGGCGATCGACGCCCAGCGCGCGACGCTGGCGCAGGACGCCTTCGAGCAGCGCGCCGCCGCCGTGCAGGTGAAGGCCAACGCCTTCGCCCGTAAGCGCCAACTGCGCGAGCAGGAGCTGCAGGCGACGCAGCAGAAGGCCATCGACCGCATCGGCAACGAGATGGAGCCGCTGATCCGCCAGGCCTACCAGGCCAAGGGCTGCGCCATGCTCTTCAACCGCCAGGTGATCGTGCTGGCCAATCCGGCCACCGACCTCACCCCGCAGGTGGTGACGGCGCTGAACGCCAAGATCACCCAGTTCGCCTTCGATCGCGAGCGGCTCGACCAGCAGGGCGCGCCGGCCGCGGCGGCGGCTCCGCGCAAGTAGGCGACGGATAGGACTGACGCGCGGGCCGAAGCGGCCTAGAACCCAGGCCATGCCCGACCCGCGCTTCTTCGAGGACCTGGGCCCGGCGCCACTCCACGAGCTCGCCCGCCTGACCGGCGCCGAGCTCGTGGATGCGCGCGCGGGCGACCGGATGGTGGGCCGGGTGGCCGTGCTGGCCCACGCCGGTCCCGACAGCATCACGTTCCTGACCGACAGGCGCTATGCGGCCCAGCTCGCCGAGGCGCGGCCGGCGGGCTGCTTTGCGCCCCGCGGGGCCGAGGGGTTCGCCCCCGACGGCTGCGCCATGCTGATCGCGGCGAATCCGCAAGGCGCCTATGCGCTCGCCGCCCAGCGCCTGCACCGCCCCCGCGATGCGGGAACGGCGCGCCTGGCCGCGGACGCGAAGCTGGAGGACGGCGTCGTGCTGGGCGCCGGCGCGGTCGTCGGCCCGGCGGCGCAGATCGGGCGCGGCACGCGGATCGGGCCGAACACGGTGATCGGGCCGGGGGTCGCGATCGGGCGCGACTGCGACATCGGCCCGAACGTCAGCATCGGCTTCGCGCTGATCGGCGACCGGGTGAAGGTGCTGGCGGGCGCACGGATCGGCGAGCCCGGATTCGGCGCCACCGTCGGCCCCAAGGGGCTGATCGACATCCCGCAACTGGGCCGCGTGATCATCCAGGACGGCGTGTCCATCGGGGCCAATTCGACCGTGGACCGCGGGGCCTACGACGACACCGTCATCGGCGAGAACACCAAGATCGACAACCTGGTGCAGATCGCCCACAACGTCCGCGTGGGACGCAACTGCGTGATGGCCGCCCATACGGGGATCTCGGGCAGCGTGACGATCGGGGACGGAGCCCAGTTCGGCGGCCGGGCCGGGGTCGCCGACCACGTGACCATCGGCGCGGGGGCCCGCGTCGGCGCCGCCGCGGGCTGCATGAAGGACATCCCGGCCGGCGAGACCTGGGGCGGGATGCCGGCGCGGCCCATCCGTGAATGGCTGAAGGAAACGGCCTGGCTGGCCCGCATGGCCAACCGCAGGTCGGGGGGAAACTGATGGCGCGAAGAGCCCCGGTGGCGGCGAATCCCACCGATATCGACATCACCGAGATCATGGAGCGGATCCCGCACCGTCATCCGTTCCTGCTGGTGGACCGGTGCGAGGACTACAGGGCCTCGGAATCCATCGTCGGCATCAAGTGCGTGACGGTGAACGAGCCGTTCTTCCCGGGGCACTTCCCGCACTATCCGGTGATGCCGGCGGTGCTGCTGATCGAGGCCATGGCCCAGACCGGGGCCGTGCTGATGTCGAAGTCGCTGGACGTGGACGTGGGCGGCAAGGCGATCTTCTTCATGTCGGCCGACAACTGCCGGTTCCGCTCGCCCGTGCGGCCCGGCGACGTGGTGCGCATGCCGGTGAAAGTGGTCCGTCATCGCGGCGACGTCTTCAAGTTCGCCGGCCAGGCCCTCGTGGGCGACAAGGTGGCCGCCGAATGCGAGTTCGCCGCCATGGTCGTGGAGACCTGAGCCGTTGAGCGTCGACATCCACCCGACCGCCCTCGTCGCCAAGGGGGCGGAACTGGCCGACGGCGTGTCGGTCGGCCCCTACAGCATCATCGGCGAGCACGTGAGGATCGGCGCGCGCACCCAGGTGCTGGCGCATGTGGTGATCGAGAACCGCACCACCATCGGCGTGGACTGCTCGGTCAGGAACTTCGCCAACCTGGGCGGGCCGCCGCACCATACCGGCTTCAAGGGCGAGCCCACCGAGCTGATCATCGGCGACCGCAACCGGATCTGGGAACACGTCACGATGCACATCGGCGGTCCCGGCGAGGACGGCGTGACCCGCGTGGGCGACGACGGCTTCTTCATGGCCACGAGCCACATCGGCCACGACTGCATCGTCGGCGACAACGTGGTGCTGGCGCACGGGGCGACCCTGGGCGGCCACGTCGTGGTGGGCGACTTCGTCACCGTCAGCGGGCTCGCGGCCGTCCATCAGTTCTGCCGCGTGGGGCGTTACTCGTTCATCGGCGGCCTGGCCGCGGTGACCAAGGACGTGATTCCCTACGGGATGGTCTGGGGCAACCACGCCCATCTCGAGGGGCTCAATCTCGTGGGCCTCAAGCGGCGGAACTTCGATCGCGAGACCGTCAGCGCGCTGCGCTCGGCCTACCGCCTGATGTTCGCCGAGGAAGGCACGTTCCAGGAGCGGATCGACGATACGGCCGCCACCTTCGGCCGCTCGCCGCCGGTGATGGAGATCATCGACTTCATCCGCGCCGACGCCAGCCGCCCGCTCTGCCTGCCCGAGCGGGAACTCTAGCGGCGATGCAGAAGCTCGGCCTCATCGCCGGCGGCGGGGGCCTGCCGGTGGAGATCGCCCGGCACTGCGAACGCTCCGGGCGGCCGCTGTTCGTCATCCGGCTGAAGGGGTTCGCCGGCGAGGGCCTCGGCGACTACGCCGGGGCCGAGGTGGGGCTGGCCGAGCTCGGAAAGTGCCTGAAGGCGCTGAAGCGGGCGGGGTGCCGCTCGATCTGCCTGGCCGGCGAGGTGGCGCGGCCGGATTTCGCGAGCCTGATGCCCGACCTCCGCGGCCTGATGCTGCTGCCGAAGGTGGCGGCCGCCGCGCGCCAGGGCGACGACGCCATGCTGCGCGTCCTCGTCGGCGCGTTCGAGAAGGAGGGCTTCGCGGTCGAGGGGGCGCACGAGGTGATGGACGACCTGTCGTTGCCCGCCGGCCTGCTGGGGCGACGCGAGCCCTCGGCCGAGGACAGGGCGGACGCGGGCCGCGCGCTGGAGGTGGCGCGCGCGATCGGCCGGCTGGACGTCGGGCAGGCGGCGGTCGTGGCGCAAGGCCTGGTGCTGGCGGTGGAGGCGCAGGAGGGCACCGACGCGATGCTGGCGCGGGTGGCCGGCCTGCCGGCGCACCTGAGGGGCCGCGCGGGCGCGGGCCTCGGCGTGCTGGCCAAGGCGCCGAAGCCGATCCAGGAGACGCGGGTGGACCTGCCGACCATCGGGCTGGCGACGGTGCAGGGCGTGGCGCGGGCCGGCCTGGCGGGGATCGTGGGCGAGGCGGGGGGGCTGCTCGTGCTGGACCGCGAGGCGGTGATCGCACTGGCCGACGAGCTCGGGGTCTTCATCCTGGGCGTCGAGCCGCCGCCATGACGGCGCGGCCGCTCACGGTGATGCTGGTCGCCGCGGAGGCTTCGGGCGACGACCGCGGCGCGGGGCTCATGCGGGCGCTGAAGGCGAAGCTGGGCGAGGGCGTCCGGTTCGTGGGCGTCGGTGGCCAGCGGATGCGCGGGGAGGGGCTCACGAGCCCGTTCGACATCGCGGAGCTCTCGATCTTCGGCCTGCTGGAGGGCCTGATGGCCTACGGCAAGGTGGTGCGCCGGGCCGACGAGGCCGCGGCCGTCGCCGCGCGGGAGCCGCCGGACGTGGCTGTCCTGATCGACTCCTGGGGCTTCACCCTGCGCGTGGCGCATCGCCTGCGACGGCAGTCCCCGGCGCTGCCGCTGGTGAAGTACGTGGGCCCGCAGGTCTGGGCGTCGCGGCCCGGGCGCGCGCGGACGGCGGCGCGCTGGTACGACCTCCTGCTGACCATCCACGCCTTCGACGGCGCGGCCTTCGAGCGCGAGGGGCTGAAGACGGTGTTCGTGGGCGACTCGACGCTCGCCATCGACTTCTCGGCGGCCGATCCGGCCGGGTTGCGCGCGGAGATCGGCGCGGCGCCGGACGAGCCGATCCTGCTGGTGCTGCCCGGCAGCCGGCCGTCCGAGATCGAGCGGGTGATGCCGGCGTTCGAGGACGCCGTCCATCGCCTGAAGGCCGGGCGGCCGGACCTGCATGTGGTCGTCGCGGCGGCGCCGACGGTGGCCGGGCTGGTGAAGTCGCGGGTCGCCGGCTGGCCGCACCGGGCGCAGGTGGTCGAGGGCGACGCCGCCAAGCGCTCGGCGATGAAGGCCGCGACGGTGGCGCTGGCCTGCTCGGGCACGGTCACGACCGAGCTGGCGCTGGCGGGCTGCCCGATGGTGGTGGCCTATCGGCTGGCGCCGGTGACCTACGCCGTCCTGAAGCGGCTGATCCGCACGAAGTACGTGACCCTGTTCAACATCGCCGCCCAGGACTTCGTGGCGCCCGAGATGATCCAGGCGGACTGCAACGGGCCCGCGCTCGCGCGCGAGGTCGCGCTACGCCTCGACGACGCCGGCCTGCGGGCGCGGCAGGTCGAGCGGCAGAACGCGGCGTTGCTGAAGATGGGACGCGGCGGCCCCGATCCGAACGAGGCCGCGGCGTCCGCCGTCCTGGACCTGATCGCGCGTCAGCGCTTGTCGACCGCCACGTAGCTGCGCTGCGGGGCGCCGGTGTAGATCTGCCGCGGGCGGCCGATCTTCTGCGACGGGTCCTCGATCATCTCCTTCCACTGGGCGATCCAGCCGACGGTGCGGGCCAGGGCGAACAGCACGGTGAACATCTCGGGCGGGAAGCCCAGGGCGCGCAGCGTGATGCCGGAGTAGAAGTCGACGTTCGGGTAGAGCTTGCGCTCGATGAAGAACTCGTCGCTCAGGGCGATCTTCTCGAGCTCCATCGCCACCTGCAGCAGCGGGTCGTTCTGGGCGCCGACGGCCTCCAGCACCTCGTGGCAGGACTTCTGCATGACCTTCGCGCGGGGGTCGTAGTTCTTGTAGACCCGGTGGCCGAAGCCCATGAGCAGGTAGCGGCGGTCCTTCACGCCCTGGACGAACTCGGGGATCCGGTCGACCGTCCCGATCTCCTTCAGCATGTTCAGCGCTTCTTCGTTCGCGCCGCCGTGCTTGGGGCCCCAGAGCGAGGCGATGCCCGCCGCGATGCAGGCGAACGGATTGGCCCCCGACGAGCCGGCGAGGCGCACCGTCGAGGTCGACGCGTTCTGCTCGTGGTCGGCGTGCAGGATGAAGATGCGGTCCATGGCCTTGGCCAGGACGGGGTTCGGCTTCCAGTCCTCGGCCGGGACCGAGAAGCACATGCGCAGGAAGTTCTCGGCGTAGGAGAGCTCGTTGCGCGGGTACACGAACGGCTGGCCGCGCGAGTACTTGAAGGCGCGCGCCGCCAGCGTCGGCATCTTGGCGATCAGCCGGTGGGCGGAGATCATCCGCTGCTCGGGATCGTTGATGTCGGTGCTGTCGTGGTAGAAGGCGCTCATCGCGCCGACCGCGCCGCACATGATGGCCATCGGGTGGGCGTCGCGGCGGAAGCCCTGGAAGAAGCGGTCGACCTGCTCATGCACCATCGTGTGGTAGGTGATGTTCTTGTCGAACTCGGCGAACTCGGCCGCGGTCGGCAACTCGCCGTGGAGCAGGAGGTAGCAGACCTCCAGGAAGCTGGACTTCTCGGCCAGTTCGTCGATCGGGTAGCCGCGATGCAGCAGCACGCCCTTGTCACCGTCGATGAAGGTGATCTTGCTCTCGCAGGAGGCCGTCGACGTGAAGCCCGGGTCGTAGGTGAAGACGTCGGCGTCGCCGTAGAGCTTGCGGATGTCGACCACGGCCGGGCCATCGGTGCCCCGCATCACGGGCAGTTCGACCGTCTTGCCGTCGACCTGGAACTTCGCCGATTCAGCCATGAGACCCCCTTCGCGGTTGCGAAATGAAACATCCGTTCGTCGGCGCTTATACCCCTTTATGCGGCCGGAGAAAGCGCGTCGTCGATCCGGCCGAGGCTCTCGTCGCGGCCGAGCGCCGTCATGGTTCCCGCTAGGTCAGGGGCGGGGGCGCCGCCGGACAGCGCCGCCCGCAGTTGCGGACCGAACTTCCCAAGCCCGATCCCCTCTGATTCCGCGAACTTGCGCAGGGACTCTTCAAGTCCGGGCACGCTCCAGTCGGCGACCTCCCCCAGCGCCGTGCGCAGTTTCGTGAACCGCTCCGCCATCTCCGGTTCGGCGAGTTGGGTTCGGGTCTTCTCGGGCACGTCCAGGGGCCGGACCTTCAGCGCGAAGACGACGGCGTCGGCCAGTTCCAGCGTCGTCTTGGCGCCGTCGCGGACGAACGGGATGGTGCGGGCGATCAGCGCCGCGTCGCCCTGCTTCAGCGCCACGCCGCGGCTCTTGAGGATCTTCGCGACGAGGCCGGCCAGGCGCTCGGGCTCGGCCAGGCGGATGTAGTGGTTGTTGACGTGGTTGAGCTTGGCCCAGTCGAGGCGGGCCGGCGCGCTGACGACGTCGTGGATGTCGAACCACTCGGCGGCCTGGGCGTCGGAGAAGATCTCGTCGTCGCCGTGGCCCCAGCCCAGCTTGGCCAGGTAGTTGCGCAGGGTCTCGGGCAGGTAGCCCATGTCGTCGAACTCGGTGACCGACTGGGCGCCGTGGCGCTTGCTGAGCTTCGCGCCGTCGGGGCCGTGGATCATCGGCAGGTGCGCCCAGACCGGCACGTCCCAGCCCATGGCCTTGTAGATGATCGTCTGGCGCGCGGCGTTGCTCAGGTGGTCGTCGCCGCGGATGACGTGGGTGATGCCCATGTCGTGGTCGTCCACCACGACGGCCAGGTTGTAGGTCGGGTTGCCGTCCGAGCGCAGCAGGATCAGGTCGTCCAGCCCGGCGTTCTGGAACCTCACCTCGCCCTTTACCGCGTCGGCGACGATCGTCTCGCCGTCCAGCGGGCTCTTCAGGCGCACCGCGTAGGCGCGGTCGGGCCAGGTGGACGGATCGGCGTCGCGCCAGGGCGTGCGCACGACGCGGCCCTCGGCGCGGGCGCGCTCGCGCTCGGCCTCCAGCTCCTCGGGGAGCATGTAGTCGCGATAGGCTTCGCCCTTCGCCAGGAGCTCGGCTGCGACCTCCCGGTGGCGGTCGGCGCGGGCGAACTGGAAGACCGGCGCCTCGTCCCAGTCCATGCCCAGCCACTTCAGGCCGTCCAGGATCACCTGCACGGCCGCGTCGGTCGAACGCTCGCGGTCGGTGTCCTCCACGCGCAGGAGGAACTTCCCACCCGTATGGCGCGCGTATAGCCAGTTGAACAACGCCGTGCGGGCGGTGCCAATGTGCATCATGCCGGTGGGCGACGGGGCGATCCGGGTCCGGACGGGACGATCGGTGGGGGCGGGGGCGGACATCGTGGGGTCGGGCGATCTCGAGAGGGCGGGAGCGGCGGCCTCCGCGGAGGCGGCGCCACTTAGCACGCGGCTTCGCGGCCTTCCTAGCCTGCGGCGGATCGCGGGCTGGCTGACGGAGCAGGCCGATCTGCAGGCGGACCGCTGGACGCTGTGGACGCCCGTAGCGCTGGGCCTGGGCTGCGGGCTCTACTTCGGCCTGCTGCGCGAGCCGCAGGCGTGGGTGGCGTGGACGCTGGTCGTGGCGGCTGTGGCGCTGCTGGCGGCGACGCGCTGGAGCCGCTGGCGCGGCGTGACCATGACGCTGGTGCTGGGCGCCTGCGCTGTGGGCGGCTTCGCGGTCGCCAAGTTGCGGGCCGAGGCGGTGAAGGCGCCCGTGGCGCAGGCGGGGGCGCGGCCGCAGTGGGTCGACGCGTTCGTGGTCGACATCGCCTCACCGGGCGTCGGCGGCCAGCGGCTGCTGCTGGCGCCGATCCGCGTCGGCGACTGGCCGCCCGAGGCGACGCCGATCCGCATGCGCGCCACGCTGCGGCCGGGGACGCCGCTGCCGGCGCCGGGCGAGACGGTGCGCCTGCTGGCGATCCTGAACCCGCCGCCGTCGCCGGCGAGCCCCGGGTCCTACGACTTCGCCCGCGACGCCTACTTCGAGAGCGTCGGCGCGGTGGGCCTGGCGCTACGGCCGCCGGAGGCGGTCGAGGCCGGCGTCACGCCGCCGTGGCGGCTCGCCCTGGCGATGCGGGTCAATGCGACGCGCTGGGCGCTCACGCAGCGGATCGTGGACGCGCTGGGACCCGGGACGGGCGGGCTGGCGGCGGCCATGACGACCGGCCACGAGGCGTTCATCCCGCGCGAGCAGGTGGACAACCTGCGCGCGGCGGGGCTGGCGCACATCGTCTCGATCAGCGGGCTGCACATGGCGATCGTCGGCGGCTTCGCGTTCGGGCTGGCGCGGCTGCTGATCGCCTGCTGGCCGTGGCTGGCGCTGCGCGTGCATGGGAAGAAGGCCGCCGCGCTGGTGGGCCTGGCGGCGGTGGGCGGCTACCTCGTGCTGTCCGGCGCGCCGCCGCCGGCCGAGCGGGCGGCGATCACGGCGGCGGTGGCGTTCGCCGCGATCCTGGCGGACCGCCAGGCGATCAGCCTGCACGCGCTGGCGCTGGCGGCCATGGGCGTGCTGCTGTTGCAGCCCGAGGCGGTGACCGAGCCGGGCTTCCAGATGTCGTTCGCGGCGACGGCGGCGCTGGTGGCCCTGGCCGAGATCTGGCCGCGGCCGATCCGGGAGATCAAGGTCCCCTGGGCCATCCGCATCGTCCAGGGCGCGGTGACGTGGACGGCCGCCAGCATCGCGGTGAGCTTCGTGGCGGGGCTGGCCACGGGGCCGTTCGCGATCCAGCATTTCAACCGCGTCTCGACCTGGGGCCTGTTCGCCAATCTCGCCGTCGCGCCGATCTCGTCGTTCCTGATGATGCCGGGCCTGGCGCTGGGCGCGGCGCTGACGCCGCTCGGCCTCGGCCAGGCGCCGCTGGAGGTGGCGGGCTGGTCGATCGGGCTGATGAACCGGATCGCCGCCTGGGCCGCGGCGGCGCCCATGTCGCAGGTGGTGGTGCCGAGCGCCCCCGACTGGGTGCTGCCGGTGAGTTTCCTGGGGCTGCTGTTCGCCTGCCTGTGGCGCGGGCCGCTGCGCTGGATCGGCGTGCCGGTCGCCGCCGCCGTGCTGGTGGTCCCGCGACCGCCCGCGCCCGACGTCTGGATCGCCGCCGACGGAGCGGCGGTGGCCGTGCGCGAGGGCCAGGCGTCGGTGCTGCTGCGGCCGGACGTAAAGCTGTTCGGGGCCGAGCTCTGGTCGCGGCGGCGCGGGCTCACGCCGCTCGTCAGCGAGGCCGAGCGGGATGCGCGGTTCGCGTGCGACCGGTGGAGCTGCGCGCCCGGGCCGACAGCGCCGGTGAAGCTCGCGGCGGCATGGAACCTGCGCCGGCCGCTGAAGGCCGGCCGCCTTGAGGAGCTCTGCCGCAACGCCGACATCGTGGTGCTGCGCAACGACGTCCGGCCGGAGAGCTGCCCGGCGCCGCTGGTGCTGACAGGCGCGGACTTCGCGGCCGGCGGGGCGGCCGAGATCTATCGGGCGGGCGCCGGCTGGCGCATCGTCTGGGCGCAGGACCTGCGCGGCCGCCGGCCGTGGACCTGGGGCTACGACCCGCGATGACGTTCGCCAAGCGACTCCGCGCCCGCGTCCGCTCGGGCGAGATCACCTCCAGCGTGCGGCTCTGGCTGACGCCGCGCGTGAAGGTCGGCGCACGCTATCCGCTGCTGGACGGCTGCATCGAGGTGACACGGCTTCAGGAGGTCGACCTTTCCGACATCACCGACGAGATCGCGCGGGACGGCGGGTTCGCCGATCTGGAAGACCTCATGAAAACCGCCCGCCACGGGCGTGGCGAGCGGGTGTTCATCGTGGACTTCGTGTTCGTAGCGCCCTGAGATCGCCCTACCTCCCCCGCGCTGCGGGGGAGGGGGACCGCTCGCCGAGCGTAGCGGAGAGCGAGTGGTGGAGGGGGCGAGCCCCATCCCCTGTATCATGGGTGTCCGCTCTGCCGAGCTTGAAGCTCGCCCCCTCCACCATCCGCTCTTCGGCGGATGGTCCCCCTCCCGCCGCTTCGCGGGGGAGGTAGGAGAGTCCTTAGTGGTAGCGGCGGATGAGGCCGACCAGCTTGCCCTGCACCGAGACGCGATCGGGGCCGAAGATGCGGGTCTCGTAGGCTGGGTTCGCGGCCTCCAGGGCGATGGAGGCGCCCTTCTTGCGCAGGCGCTTCAGGGTGGCTTCCTCGCCGTCCACCAGAGCCACGACGATGTCGCCGGAGACGGCGCTATCGGTGCGGCGGATGACCACGAAGTCGCCGTCGAGGATGCCCGCGTTGATCATCGAGTCGCCCGAGATCTCGAGGACGAAGTGCTCGCCGGCGCCCAGGATCGTCTCGGGCACGGGGATGCGGTCGCGCTCCTGCTGGATCGCCTCGATCGGCGTGCCGGCGGCGATGCGCCCCAGGATCGGCAGCTCGCGGGTGTCGTTCGCCGCCGCCGGCATCGCCGAGCCCGCGTCGACCAGTTGCGGCTTGAAGGGCGCGCGGCCCTTGGGCGGCGCGGTGGGCGTCGCCTGCTGCGGCAGCTTCACCACCTCCAGCGCGCGGGCCCGGTGGGGCAGGCGGCGCAGGAACCCGCGCTCCTCCAGCGCGGTGATGAGGCGGTGGATGCCGGACTTGGAGGCGAGATCGAGCGCATCCTTCATCTCGTCGAACGACGGGGAGACGCCCGTTTCCTTGATCCGCTCATGGATGAACATGAGCAATTCATGCTGTTTGCGGGTAAGCATCTCGGGTCCTCGCAGAACAAACCGCCAACTTCTGTGGATGTTCTCCAGGCGTTCCCCGTTAATGTCAAGTTACAGCGCCACGTGCCGGAAAAAGTGTTTCCGAAACAAGGGGATCGATAAGCGGCGGTCGGGGGAATCGCCGCTCGACTCAGCCGAGCAGGGCCCGAGTCGCCGCCGTCACGTCGGCCTGCCGCATCAGGCTCTCGCCCACCAGCATCGCCTTCGCGCCCGAGCGCTCCAGCCGGGCGGCGTCGTCCGGCGTGAAGATGCCGCTCTCGGTGACGAGGAGGGCGCCGGGCGGCGCGGCGGCGGCCAGGCGCTCGGTGATGCCGAGGTCGACCGTGAACGTGCGCAGGTCGCGGTTGTTGACGCCCACGAGGTCGGCGCCCAGGCGGCCGGCGCGCGCCATCTCATGCGCGTCGTGGACCTCGACCAGGGCGTCCATGCCCAGGCGGCGGGCCTCCGACATCAGGTCGGCGGCGAGCGCGTCGTCCACCATGGCGAGGATGACGAGGATCGCGTCGGCGCCCAGGGCGCGGCTCTCGGCCACCTGCCACGGGTCGACCAGGAAGTCCTTGCGGATGCAGGGCAGGGCGACGGCGTCGCGCGCGGCGGCCAGGTAGGCGTCGGCGCCCTGGAAGCTGGGCGTGTCGGTCAGCACCGAGAGGCAGGCGGCGCCGCCCGCCTCGTAGGCCCTGGCCAGGACGGGCGGGTCGAAGTCCTCGCGGATCAGGCCCTTCGACGGCGAGGCCTTCTTGATCTCGGCGATGAGGGCGAGGCGGCCGGGCGCATGGGCGCGCGCCAGGGCGGCGCGGAAGCCTCTGGGGGGCGTGACGCCGTCGACCGCGACCGTCGGGCGCGCAGCCTTCCGATCGGCCACCTCCTCGCGCTTGTAGGCGGCGATCTTCTCGAGGATGTCGCTCATGCGCCCTCGCGCACCAGGGGGGCGATCTCGACCAGCTTCGAAAGCGCGGCCCGGGCGCGGCCGTCGTCGATGACCCGGCCGGCGAGCTCGACGCCGTCGCGCAGGGTCTCGACCTTGTCGCCCACGAAGAAGGCGGCGGCGGCGTTCAGCATCACCACGTCGCGGTAGGCGCCCGTCTCGCCGTCCAGCAGGCGGCGCAGGGCGTCGGCGTTGTGGGCGGGCGAGCCGCCGGTGAGGTCGGCCAGCGATGCGCGCGGCAGGCCCACGGCCTCGGGCGTGATCGTGAAGAGGCGGACCTGCCCCTCGCGGAGTTCGGCCACGCTGGTCTCGCCGGTGGTGGTCATCTCGTCCATGCCGCCCCCGTGGACGACCCAGGCGCGCTCCGAGCCCAGCGCGCCCAGCACCTGGGCCAGCGGCGCGACCCAGCGCTCGGCGAAGACGCCGACGACCTGCCGCGTGGCGCCCGCCGGATTGGTGAGCGGCCCCAGCAGGTTGAAGATGGTCCGGAAGCCGAGCTCGGCCCGGAGCGGCGAGACGTGGCGCATCGCGCCATGGTGGGCCGGGGCGAACAGGAAGCAGATGCCCGCCTCGTCCAGCGCCTTCTGCTGGCGCTCCAGCCCCGCGTCGATCGCCACGCCCAGTTCGGAGAGCACGTCGGCGCCGCCCGACTTCGACGAGAGCGCCCGGTTGCCGTGCTTGGCGACCTTCAGGCCCCCGCCGGCCGCCACGAAGCCCACGGCGGTCGAGATGTTCAGCGTGTGCAGGCCGTCGCCGCCGGTGCCGCAGACGTCGATGGTGGGATAGGGCGGCTCCAGGTGGATCGCGGCCTTGCGCATGGCGCGGGCGCAGGCGGCGATCTCGCCCAGGGTCTCGCCGCGCATGCGCATGGCGGTGAGCGCCGCGCCGACCTGGGCCGCCGTGGGCTCGCCGCGCAGGCAGGCGGCGAAGAACGCCTCGGCGTCGTCCTCGGAGAGGGTCGCGCCGTCGGCGAGGCGCATCAGCAGCGGCTTGAAGGCGTCGGACATGATCGGCTCGGCGGGAGGCGGCGTCAGACCTGCGCGACGCGCTTCACGCCGGCGAGGTCGAGGAAGTTGGCCAGCAGCTCGTGGCCGCATTCGGTGGCGATCGATTCCGGGTGGAACTGCACGCCGTGGATCGGGCGGGTCCTGTGACGCACGCCCATGATCTCGCCGTCCTCGGTCCAGGCGTTGGCCTCCAGGACCTGCGGCAGAAGGTCCTTTTCCACCGAAAGCGAGTGGTAGCGGGTCGCCGTGAACGGATTCTTCAGCGCCCTGAACACACCGGTGTCGTCGTGACGGATCAGGCTCGTTTTCCCATGCATCAAGGCGCGCGCGCGGACGACCGCGCCGCCGAACGCCTGCCCGATCGCCTGGTGGCCGAGGCAGACGCCGAGGATCGGCAGGGATTCCGGCGCTTCGCCGATGAGCCGGAGGCAGATGCCGGCTTCGTTGGGGGTGCAGGGCCCGGGGCTGAGCAGCACCGCGTCGGGCCGAAGGCCCAGCGCCTCGTCGACGGTGATCGCATCATTGCGATGCACGACCGTCTCGGCCCCCAGCTCGTTCAGGTAGTGAACGAGGTTGTAGGTGAAGCTGTCGTAGTTATCGACGACGAGGATCATGGACGCTCCATAGGCTTTGCCGCGGCGCGCGCCAAGCGGGATGCTGCCCCGATGGCGTTGCGCGATTCGGCCCTGGACCCCTCGGAGGTGGCGCGCGCCCGGGCGTTGCTCGAGCCCCCGGCGCGGCGCGATCCGATGTGGCCGGCCCTGGTGGCGGCCACGGCGCTGGCCCTGGCCTCCGTCGCCTTCGCCGCCATCATGGTGCTGGCCCCGCCGGTGACGACCCAGCACACGGCGCAGGGCGCGCCGGAATAGCCGACGGTCTACCCACCGGCCGCAGAGGTGGTAGGTGAGGCCGACTTGCGCCGGAGACCGCCATGGAAGGCCCGACTTCCCATTTCTACTTCTCGCAGCGTCTGAGGCTGCACTACGTCGACTGGGGCAATCCCGATGCGCCGCCGCTCCTGCTGGTGCACGGCGGGCGAGACCATTGCCGCAACTGGGACTGGGTGGCCGAACGGCTGCGCGACCGCTACCACGTGATCGCCCCCGACCTGCGCGGGCATGGCGACAGCGCCTGGGCCATTGGCGGCGGCTACGACATGGCTGCGTATATCTACGACCTTGCCCAGATCGTGCATCAGAAGGGCATGGCGCCGACGACCATCATCGCCCACTCGCTGGGGGCGGGCATCGCGCTGAACTACTGCGGGACCTATCCGGAAAACGTCCGCAAGCTGGTCGCGATCGAGGGGCTGGGCCCGTCGCCCGCCGTAATGTCGGAACTCGCGAAGTCGCAGGTCGAGGACCGTATCCGCGCGCAGGTGACCGATCGCCGTGAGAACTCGGGCCGCGCGCCGCGCCGCTATGCGACCCTGGATGACGCGGTGGCGCGCATGGCCAGCGAGAACCCGCACCTCAACGAGGCGCAGGCGCGGCACCTCACCGTCTACGGCGCGCACCAGAACGAGGACGGCACCTACTCCTGGAAGTTCGACAACCACGCCCGCTGGGGCGGCGGCGTGGGCGGCCTTTCGCACGCCGACCAGCACCGGCTGTGGAGCCGCATCGAAGCGCCGGTGCTACTGGTGCGCGGGGCGGAATCCTGGGCGTCGGACCCGGTGGTGGACGGGCGCATCCAGCACTTCAAGAACGCCCGCCTGGCGAACTTTGACGGCGCGGGGCACTGGGTGCATCACGACCGCCTGGACGCGTTCATGAAGACGACCGAGGCGTTCCTGGCCGAATAGGGGTCAGTCAGCCTTCGGCGCGCGCAACATCTCGCCCTCGATGGCGTCGAGCAGCGGGACGGCCCCGCGGTCGATGTTCGACAGCACGACGGCGATGTAGCCGCGGTCCA
This sequence comes from Phenylobacterium sp., assembly GCF_019636135.1. Taxonomy (GTDB): domain Bacteria; phylum Pseudomonadota; class Alphaproteobacteria; order Caulobacterales; family Caulobacteraceae; genus Phenylobacterium. Next base: position 52,601 of record NZ_JAHBYD010000002.1, on the reverse strand, counting down.
GGTAGATGCGGGCCTTGGTGCTGATCCCCTTGTAGAAGCCCGAGTGGCCGACGGTGCGGCCCACCGCGCCGTCCACGGTCTCGAAGCCCGCGCCGTAGTCGCCGCCGGCTGCGCGGGTCCAGAGCTTCGCCCGCGAGGCCGGTGAGACGAGCCGTCCGGTCTGCACCGCGCGCAGGAAGCGGTGCAGGTCGCCCACGGTGGCGTAGCCGCCGCCCGCCGGGCTGCCGCGCAACGGGAAGTCGAGGGTGTTCTCGCGCCAGCCGTAGGCGCTGCCTTGCGCTCGGTAGTAGCCGACAGCGAGGCCGGGCTCCGGATCATCGGCGGCGAAGGCGCCGCTGGCCGTCATCCCAGCCGGCCGGAAGACATGGTCGCGGACGTAAGCGAAGTAGTCCTCGCCCGACGCCGAGGCGACGACGGCGCCCAGGATCAGCACGCCGGTGTTGCTGTACTCGTACTTCGTCCCGGGCTCGAAGGTGGTGTGGGCGAGGCGGGTCAGAGGCTTGTAGTCGGCCAGTTCGCGGAAGCCCGTGCGGGCCTTGTCCTTCATCGCGGTCAGGAAGTCGGGCTCCAGGCCCGACGTATGGGTCATGAGCTGCCAGACGGTGACGCGCCGGGCGACGGCGGGGTCGATCCAACCTGCGTCGAGGTAGCGGTCGATGGTGGCGGCCGGGTCCAGCTTGCCGGTCTCGATGAGCTGCGCGGCCGCCACGGCGGTGAACATCTTGTCCATCGAACCGAGGTTGAAGCGCGTGTCGGGCGTGTTGGCGACGCGGTAGCGGCGGCTGGCTTCGCCGCAGGCGTGGGTGGCCAGGACTTTGTCGCCGGCCGCCAGCAGCACGGCGCCGGAGAAGACGCCCGCCGCACAGCCACGGTCGGCGAGCTCCGCCACCCGAGCGGCGAATTGCCCCTGAGAGAGGGGTGGGCCGCTCGCTGGGACCCAGGCCGGCGCCGGGACGAGATCGAGGTTCGAGAAGCGGGGAGCCTTGTCGCCGACGAGCGGCAGGGTCGCGCCCTGTACGCCGCCGTAGACGCGGTTGCGCAGCGCGACTTCGAGAGTGGGCGCGGCGCCGGGCCGGACCCGCGCGCCCACGAGGTCGACGCCGCCGCCGCTGATCCGCCGCTGATCGGCGAAGTAGTCGATGAGGACGGGCAGTGGGACCGACGCGGCGAACTCGGGCGTCATCTGCGCCTGGAAGCGTTCGACGGCGGCGGGATCGGCGCTGTTGATCGCCTCGACGTAGACGCGGGCCAGGCCGTCGGCATCCGGCGCGGCGCGGGCCGGAACGGCGATCGCGAGGGCGACGAGGACGGACCGGACGATTTGACGGAGCATGTCGAAGAAATTACGATCGTAACTTCTCTAGTCAACCAGCTTCAGACGAACCGCCAGCTCTCCTCGGCGGCGTCGCGGAGGGCTCGGGCCTTGTGCAGGGTCTCGTCGTATTCGGCGTCGGGGTCGCTGTCGGCCACCACGCCGCCGCCGGCCTGGACGTACATGACGCCGTCCTTGAAGAGCGCGGTGCGCAGCACGATGCAGGTGTCGACGCTGCCGTCGGCGCCGAAGTAGCCGACCGCGCCGGCGTAGGCGATGCCGCGCTTCTCGATCTCCAGCTCGTCGATGATCTCCATGGCCCGCACCTTGGGCGCGCCCGACAGCGTGCCGGCGGGGAGGGCGGCCATCACCACGTCGACCGGGTCGAGGCCATCGGGCGCGTCGCCCTCGACGTTGGAGACCAGGTGCATCACCCGGGCGTAGCGCTCGACGAAGAAGCTGTCGGTGACGCGGACGCGGGGGCCCTTGGCGAGCGGCTGCGGCTCGTTGGCGCCGGCCTGCTTCAGCATGGCGACGCGGCCCACGTCGTTGCGGCCGAGGTCGAGCAGCATGAGGTGCTCGGCCCGCTCCTTGGGGTCGGCGATCAGCTCCTGTTCGAGGCGGCGGTCCTCCTCCGGCGTCGCGCCGCGCGGGCGGGTGCCGGCGATCGGGCGGATGGTGATCTTGCCGTCGCGCAGGCGGACCAGGATCTCGGGGCTGGAGCCCGCGACGTGGAAGTCGCCGAAGTCGAGGAAGAACAGGAACGGCGAGGGGTTCGAGCGGCGCAGCGACCGGTAGAGCGCGAACGGATCACGGGTGAAGGGGGCGCGGAAGCGGTGGCTGGGCACCACCTGGAAGATGTCGCCGGCGCGGATGTACGCCTTCGCCTTCTCGACGATGCCCCGGTAGGCCTCGCGGCCGACCGGCGTGGTGAAGCGGTCTGGCTCGGGCGTGGCGTCGCCCCTGAGCGGCGGCGCGGGCGTCCTGAGGTCGTCGGCGATGGCCTGGATGCGGGCGCGGGCGGCCTCGTAGGCGGCCTCGGCGGTCGCGCCGTTTGGGCGCACCGGGGTCACGACCAGGATCTCCTGGGCGATGGCGTCGAAGATCGCGACGATCGACGGGCGGGTGAGCACGCCGTCGGGCAGGCCCAGCGGGTCGGGGTTGACGTTCGGCAGGCGCTCGGCGAGCCGGATGGTGTCGTAGCCCAGGGCACCGAAGACGCCGGCGGCCATCGGCGGCAGGCCGGCCGGCATGGCGATGCGGGCGCCAGCCAGCAGGTCGCGTAGCGAGTCGAGCGCCCCGCCGGCCTGGGGCGCAAAGCGGCCGGCGGCGATGTCGGCGCCCGTGGCGATCTCGGCCTGGTCGCCGTTGCAGCGCCAGACGAGGTCCGGGTTCAGCGCGATGGCGGAGTAGCGCGCCCGGAAGGCGCCGCCCTCGACCGACTCGAAGAGGAAGGCGTACGGCTTGCCGTGGCCGATCTTCAGGAAGGCCGAGACCGGGGTCTCCAGGTCGTCGATCAGGCGCGTCCAGACGACCTGGGGGGCGCCGCCGTCGTAGGTCGATCGAAAGGCCTCGAACGGCGGCTCCAGCTTCACTTCTTCTTCTCCGCCGCGCCCTTCTTCGCCAGCGGCTCGAAGCCGGCGGCGGCGCGGGCGCGGGCCGGGTCGACCTTCACCTTCATCTTGGTGCGGGCATAGGCCTGGGCCGACTCGGCCATCTCGCGGAACAGCGCCTGGGTGAGTTCGCCGCGCTGCTGTTCGGCGATCTGGGCGGCGGTGGGGCCGGCGTCCATGTGGACGTTTCCGACCTGGCCGATGGCGATGCCGTTCGGCGCGCGGCCGACCCAGGCCTCGCCGGGCTTGGACGCGAACGCGCGGGCGAGGATCTCGCGGCCGAGCTCCGGGTGCGACTGGGCCGTCTGGCGGGTGAGGCCCGCGACGCGGGTGACCGACACGCCGGCCGAGGCGGCGGCGGCCTCGAGGCTCTCGCCCTTCTTGATCCGGGCCTCCAGGTCGTTGGCCTTGGCTTCGAGCGCCTTGACGATCTCTCGCTGGGTCCACGCCTGGGTGAGCTCGCTCCGGATCTCCTCCAGCGGGCGCACGTGGGGCGGGACGATCCGGTCGACCTTCACCGCGAAGTAGGCGCCTTCGCCCAGGTCGGTGATCTCGCTTTCGCCGCCGGGCGGCAGGCCGAACGCGGTTTCCAGGATCTTGGGCGGGAAGCCCTGGAGCTGGCGGCCCTGGTCGTCGACGCCCTGGGCGCTGATCGGGCCGATCGTCTGCACGGTCACGCCGGCCTTGGCGGCGGCGTCCGCCATCGACGCGCCGCCCTGGTGGGCGTCGTCATAGGCCTGGGTCTGGGCGTAGACCTTCTCGGCGACCATGTCCTTGCGGATCTCGGCCTCGAGCATCGGGCGGGCCTCCTCGAGGGTGACCTCGCGGCCCGGGGTGACGGTGGCCACCTTCACGACGGCGAGGCCCAGGTCGCCCTGGACGGCGGACACCTGGCCGGCCTGCATCCTGAACGCGGCCTGGCCCACCTTGCGGTCGGCGACGGCGGTCAGGGGCTTCTCGTCGTAGGTGATGGCGTCGACGCCCAGCGACTTGGCGATGGCGGCGGGCGCCTCGCCCTTCTGCAGCCGCGCGACCGTGGCCTGGGCGGCGGCCTGGTCCTTCACCGGGATCTGCACCAGGGTGCGGGTCTCGGGCTTGGAGAGCGTGTCCTTGCGGAACTGGTAGCGCTTGTCGAGTTCGGCCGCGTCGATCGGCGCGGTCGTCGCGGCCTGCGCGCCCTGGGGCGTGAACGGCACGACGGTGATGACCCGGGTCTCGGGCACCGTGAGCGCCTGCTTGTTCTCGTTGATGAAGGCCTGAAGCTGCGCGTCGGTGGGCTTGGGCGGCGCCGGCACATTGCCGGGAGTCAGCACGAAGTAGGAGAGGTCGCGGCTCTCCAGGGCGAACACCGCGGCCAGCGCGCCATAGCTGCGCGGCGCGGCCAGGCCGTTCTGGACCGAGACGGCCCAGTGCTGGGTCGCCATCTCGTCGCGGAGCACGGCGTCGAACTCGTGCGGGCGCAGGCCGTTCTCGCCCAGGCGCTGCTGGAAGGTCTTCTTGTCGAAGCGGCCCGAGATCGGGTCGAAGAAGGCGGGGATCTTCTCGATCTGCTCCAGGACCAGCTTGTCCGAGGGGCGGACGCCGGCCTTCTGCAGCAGGGCGGAGAAGGCCTCGCGGGTCGCGACGCCCTGCAGGACCATGGTGTCGAGCTTGTTCTGCTCGGCCATCTCGGGCGTGATCGGCTGGCCCTGCTGCTGCTCGATGCGCTTCTTCTGGTTGTCGTACTCGCGCTTGAACGCCTGCGAATCGACGGTGCGCGAGCCGACCTTGATCACCCAGTCGCCGGCCACGGCGTTCATGCCGACCTGGTTGCCGCCCCAGGCGACGAAGCTGATCGCGAGGACGCCCATCAGGATCTTGGCGGGCCAGGACTTCGCGAAGTTTCGGATACCGGCGAGCATAGGGTGGTGGTCCTCGGGAACGGGCTAGCGCGCCGGTATAGGGGAGACGCCTTCGCCGGGGCAAGCGCGTGACAGCGGGGCCGGCATGGCTTAACCGCGCGGCTTCATGTCACGCGAGGGTATGGAATGACTGCGCCGCGGCCGCTGATCGCTGGGAACTGGAAGATGAACGGCCTGGCGGCCTCGCTCGCGGAGGCGAAGGCGGTGGCCGCGGGGATCGGCGCCACGACGGCCCGGGTGGCGCTCTGCCCGTCGGCCACTCTGGTCGCCCAGATGGCGTGGGCGCTGAAGGACAGCGCCGTGCTGGTGGGCGGGCAGGACTGCCACCCGGACGCCTCGGGCGCCCACACCGGCGACGTGGCGGCCGAGCAACTGGCGGACGCCGGCGCGAAGCTGGTGATCGTCGGCCACTCCGAGCGGCGGGCCGACCATGGCGAGACGGACGCCGTCGTGGCGGCGAAGACGCTGGCGTCGCTCAGGGCCGGGCTGGAGCCCATCGTCTGCGTCGGCGAGACGCTGGCGCAGCGCAAGGCGGGCGACACGCTGGCGGTGGTGACCGGGCAGGTGAGAGGCTCCCTGCCCGCCGAACTCGCAGGGAAGGCGTTCTCGGTGGCGTACGAGCCGGTCTGGGCCATCGGCACGGGGCTCACGCCCACGACGCCGGAGATCGAGGATGTCCACCGGGCGATCCGCGCGACGCTGGTCGAGCTGTTCGGCGAGGCGGGCCGCGGGGTTCCGATCCTCTACGGCGGCTCGGTGAAGCCCTCGAACGCCGCCGAGATCCTGCACGCGGACGAAGTCGGCGGCGCCCTGGTCGGCGGCGCCTCCCTGAAGGCCGACGACTTCCTGGGGATCATCCGGGCGATCTAGGTTTTGCCTCCCCCCTCGAACGTCATGGCCGGGCCTGTCCCGGCCATCCAGACGCGCCGACGTGGGGAAAGGCCCCCGGGGTGCGCGCCCCTGCGAACTGTTCGGGATCGGTGTCTCTGGATGGCCGGGACAGGCCCGGCCATGACGTTCATAACGGGGGAGGAGAGGGGCGCGCGGACCGTGCTTCTACAGCAGGAGGCCGTAGAGGCGGCAGTCGCGGCGTTCGCCGTCGCGCAGGACGTGGCCGCGCAGCAGGCCTTCTTCGGCGAAGCCCAGGCGGGTGAGCAGGGCCTCGGAGCGGCGATTGCCCAGGTGGGTGCGGGCGACCAGCTTGCGGACGCCGCCCACGCCGGCGAAGGCCACGACCGCCTGCATGGCCTCCAGCGCATAGCCCTGGCCCCAGGCCTCGCGGCCGAGCATGAAGCCCACCTCGGCGCGGCGGTGCCAGCGGTCGATGTCGGAGAGGTCGCAACTGCCGAGGAAGGCGCCGTCGGCCAGGGTGCGCATCGCCCAGTAGATCGACCTGCCCTCGTCCATGCCCAGGACCTGGCTCTCCACGATCCGGGCCACGATGTCGGGGTCGTCGATCTCGGAGACGTCCCAGTAGGCCATGACCTCCGGATCGCCCATGATCGGGAAGAGATGGCCGGCGTCGGAGGCGAGCAGCGGCGCGAGCCGCAACCGCTCGGTCTCCAGGATCGGCAGACGCGTCGGATCGAGAATCATTCCAGCCCCGCCCGCGCCATTGGATCATGAGGCGTGACGCACTAGCTATGGCGTTCAGCCGGGCGCGGTGATAGAGCGCGCGCTTCATTTCGGCGGGGTGTGTCCGCTTGAAACGCACCCGGCCCGCGGAAAGTCGAACCTGATGCTGCTGAACCTGCTGCTGGTGATCGAGGTCATCGTCGCCTTCTTCCTCGTGGTCGTGGTGCTGTTGCAGCGCTCCGAGGGCGGCGGCTTCGTCTCGGGCGGCACGGGTTCGCTGATGTCGGTCCGCGGCGCGGGCGACCTGCTCACCCGCACGACGTGGATCCTGGGCACGGTCTTCTTCGTGCTGGGCCTGCTCTTGACCATCGTGGCCGGACGCGAGCGCGGCGCGGCCTCGGTCGTCGACCGGATGAAGGTCAACGCGATCAACCCGGCCGAGCTCAACAAGTCGATGCCGCAGCAGCCGGCCGGCGGCGCGCCCGCGCCGTCCGCCACGCCGGCCCCCACCGCGCCCGGCCCGCTGACCGCGCCGGCGCCCAGCATCAACAGCCCGTTCGGCGCGCTGCCGTCGGCCGAGCCGGCCCCGGCTCAGCCCGCCAAGAAGTAGTGCGTCTCCGCAAGAGGCTGGGGACAACGGGAATCACGGAGTCCGCCGCGCGCGAATCGCGGCTAACCTGAACGCCCATGGCCCGGTACATTTTCATCACCGGCGGCGTGGTCTCCTCACTTGGCAAGGGTCTCGCGTCAGCCGCGCTCGGCGCCCTTTTGCAGGCGCGGGGCTACAAGGTCCGCCTCCGCAAGCTCGACCCGTATCTGAATGTGGATCCGGGCACGATGAGCCCCACCCAGCACGGCGAGGTGTTCGTCACCGACGACGGCGCCGAGACCGACCTAGACCTCGGCCACTACGAGCGGTTCACGGGCGTCAACGCCACCAAGAACGACAACATCACCACCGGCCAGATCTACAAGAAGATCATCGAGAAGGAGCGGCGGGGCGACTACCTGGGCGCGACGGTGCAGGTGATCCCGCACGTCACCGGCGAGATCAAGGACTTCGTCCTCTCCGATCCGGGCGAAGGCGTGGACTTCGTGCTCGTCGAGGTGGGCGGCACGGTCGGCGACATCGAGGGCCTGCCGTTCTTCGAGGCCATCCGCCAGCTCGGCCAGGAACTGCCGCGCGGCCACGCCTGCTTCATCCACCTGACGCTGCTGCCCTACATCAAGACCGCCGGCGAGATGAAGACGAAGCCGACGCAGCACTCGGTGAAGGAGCTGCGCTCGATCGGCATCCAGCCCGACATCCTGCTCTGCCGCTGCGAGATGCCGATCCCGGAGGGCGAGCGCAGGAAGCTGGGCCTGTTCTGCAACGTGCGCCCCAGCGCCGTCATCCAGGCGATGGACTCGGCCAGCATCTACTCGGTCCCGCTGGACTATCACCGCGAGGGCCTGGACACCGAGGTGCTGGACGTCTTCGGCCTGCGCGACGCGCCGGCGCCGGACCTGACGAAGTGGGAACAGATCGACCACCGGCTGCGCCACCCGGACGGCGAGGTGAACATCGCCATCGTCGGCAAGTACACGGCGCTGACCGACGCCTACAAGTCGCTGATCGAGGCCCTGGTCCACGGCGGCGTGGCGAACAACGTCCGGGTCAAGTTCGACTGGATCGAGGGCGAGGTCTTCGAGAAGGAGGAGGCGCTGATCGCCGAGCGGCTGAACAGCGTCCACGGCGTGCTGGTGCCCGGCGCGTTCGGCGAGCGCGGCTCGGAGGGCATGATCCGCTCGGTGCAGTTCGCCCGCGAGCACGCGGTGCCGTACTTCGGCATCTGCTTCGGCATGCAGATGGCGATGATCGAGGCGGCGCGGAACCTGGCCGGCCTGCGCCAGGCCTCGTCCACCGAGTTCGGGCCCACCTCGGAGCCGATCGTCGGCCTGATGACCGAGTGGGTGAAGGGCAACGAAAAGGAGACCCGCAACGAGGGCGGCGAGCTGGGCGGCACCATGCGCTGCGGCGCCTATGAGGCCATCCTGACCCCGGGCAGCCGGGTGGCCGACATCTACGGCGCGTCGAACATCTCGGAGCGGCACCGCCACCGCTACGAGGTGAACATCGCCTATCGCGACGCCATCGAGAGGACGGGGCTGAAGTTCACGGGCCTCTCGCCCGACGGCGTGCTGCCCGAGCTCTGCGAGCGCCAGGACCACCCCTGGTTCGTGGGCGTGCAGTACCATCCCGAGCTCAAGAGCCGCCCGTTCGACCCGCACCCCCTGTTCGCGAGCTTCATCGCCGCGGCCCGCGACCGGAGCCGGCTGGTCTAGGCGAAGAACAGGAGCCAGAAGGCCATCAGGACGCCGTTCGAGACCGCGTAGACGATCAGCCGGTGCAGGACGTTGTTGTAGGTGAGGTGGACCGCGGAGTGGACGACGCGCAGGGCGACGTAGGCCCAGGCCAGGACCAGGGCCGCCTGGTCCAGCCGCCCGGCCACGAAGTACATCAGCCCGGCCACGTAGAAGAGCACCGGCAGCTCGAGCAGGTTCATGAGGTTGCGGTTCGGGATCGAGACGTCGCCGGGCACTGCGGGCGATTCGCCGAACCTGAAGTCGTCGCGCGTCACGCGGCCGGCGAAGGCGGCGCGGAAGCGGCGCACGGGGATCAGTCCGAGCACGAGGAAGGTCAGGAGCGCCAGGGCCCCCATCGGTGCGAAGATCAGTTCCTGCGGCATGGCGCCCCCTCCGTCTCGCTTACGGCGTAAAGCATAATCCCGGCGGGTTGATCATGCACGGGGTTTCATGCATAAGCCCCCGCTCACGCAGGCGGCCCATCCGGCCGCCGCAAACATTTTCACGCCGTAGAGACCTCCGATGGCTGTTCCTAAACGCAAAACTTCGCCGTCGCGGCGTAACATGCGCCGGTCGCACCACGCGCTCGGCCCCAACACCTTCCACGAAGACAAGGAAACGGGCGAGCTGAAGCGTCCGCACCACGTCGACCTGAAGACCGGCATGTACAAGGGCCGCCAGGTCCTGACGCCGAAGGAAGACTGACGCCGCGACAGGCGTCGTCCGACGACTTCCGAAGCGCCGGCCACAAGGCCGGCGTTTTGCGTTACGGCCTCCCGCGAAGCGGGGGGAGGGCGCTACTGCGTCCGGCCGCGGGCCTGGACCTTCTCGCGGCGGGCGGCGACCATCTCGGGGGTGACCTCGCGGTTGTGGACGACCGAGCGCTGGTGCTCCAGCTCCAGGCCCTCGCCGAGGGTGGTGGCGTAGCCGTCGTCGATCATGGCCTTGTAGGTCACCAGCATGTCGGCCTCGATCGAGGCCATCTCTGAAGCGAGCTGGAGGGCGGCAGGCATCAGGTCGCCTGCGGGCACGACGCGGTTCACGAGGCCCCAGTCGTAGGCCTGCCGGGCCGACAGGAAGTTGCCGGTCAGCGACAGCTCCTTGGCGCGATAGGGGCCGATGGCGCGGCTGAGCTTCTGCGACAGCCCCCAGCCGGGCGTGATGCCGACGCGGGCGTGGGTGTCGGCGAAGCGGGCGTTCTCGGAGCAGATGAGCACGTCGCAGGCCAGCGCCACCTCGAAGCCGCCGGTGATGGCGACGCCGTTGATCGCCCCGATGATCGGCTTGGAGCACGAGAGCACCGCGCGCGCGGGGTTCTCGGCCGGGTCGGTGGCGTTGGCCGCGCCCATGCCCAGGGGATCGGTGGACAGCTCCTTCAGGTCGAGGCCGGCGGTAAAGGCGCGGTCGCCCGCGCCGGTCAGCACGATGACCTTCACCGAGTCGTCGGCGTCCAGCGCCTGGATGGCGCGCTGGAGTTCGGCGCGCAGGGCCTTCGACAGCGCGTTCATCGCCTCGGGACGGTTCAGGGTGACGACGGCGACGCCCTCGGACGGCTTCTCGACCAGCAGCATGGGGAACTCCTTCTCGGGCGCGCATGGGCCCGGTCGCGCCACGGCAGTCAAGCCGGCGACATTGCCCCTGTCATCGAAGCTGGCTAAGGGTCCGGCCCGCCCAGCCGCCGAGAGGACCCCATGACCGAGATCGTCGACATCACCGCCCGCGAGATCCTGGACAGCCGGGGCAACCCCACGGTCGAGGTGGACGTGATCCTCGAGGACGGCTCGATGGGCCGCGCCGCGGTGCCGTCCGGCGCGTCGACCGGCGCGCACGAGGCGGTCGAGAAGCGCGACGGCGACAAGGGCCGCTACGGCGGCAAGGGCGTGCTCCAGGCCGTCGAGGCGGTGAACGGCGAGATCTACGACGCGCTGTCGGGCAGCGACGCCGAGGACCAGCGCCGGATCGACCGCATGCTGATCGACCTCGACGGCACGAAGAACAAGGCCCGCCTGGGCGCCAACGCCATCCTGGGGGTCAGCCTGGCGACGGCGAAGGCGGCGGCGAGCTCGGCGGCGCTGCCGCTCTACAAGTACGTTGGCGGCGTCTCGGCCCGCGTCCTGCCGGTGCCGATGATGAACATCATCAACGGCGGCGCGCATGCGGATAACCCCATCGACATCCAGGAGTTCATGATCCTGCCGACCGGCGCGGCGACCTTCGCCGAGGGCCTGCGCACCGGCGCCGAGATCTTCCATGCGCTGAAGGCGCAGTTGAAGGCGGCCGGCCACAACACCAACGTGGGCGACGAAGGCGGCTTCGCCCCCAACATCGGCTCGGCCGAGGCGGCGCTGGAGTTCATCGTCAAGGCGGGCGAGAGCGCTGGCTACAAGGTGGGCCAGGACTTCCAGCTCGGCCTCGACGTGGCCTCCACCGAGTTCTTCAAGGACGGCCGATACGTCATGGAAGGCGAGGGCAAGACGGTCGATCCGGCTGGCATGGTCGACTACCTGGCGGACCTGGTGGCGAAGTTCCCGATCGTCAGCATCGAGGACGGCTGCGGCGAGGACGACTTCGAAGGCTGGAAGCTGCTCACCGACAGGCTGGGCGGCAAGGTGCAACTGGTGGGCGACGACCTCTTCGTCACCAACCCCGAGCGCCTGTCGATGGGCATCGGCAAGGGCCTGGCCAACTCGATCCTGGTGAAGGTGAACCAGATCGGCACCCTCAGCGAGACGCTGGACGCCGTCGATATGGCGCAGCGCAACAGCTACACGGCCGTGATGAGCCACCGCTCGGGCGAGACCGAGGATTCCACGATCGCCGACCTGGCGGTGGCCACCAACTGCGGGCAGATCAAGACGGGCTCGCTGGCCCGCTCGGACCGCACGGCCAAGTACAACCAGCTCCTGCGCATCGAGGAGGAACTGGGCGACCAGGCGGTCTATGCGGGCAAGGGCGCGCTGCGGCGGCTCTGAGCGCGGCGCAGGGCGGAGCCTGCGGCGCCGAAGCCCAGGATCAGCAGCGCCCAGGCGGCGGGCTCGGGCACGGTGGCCGGCGGGAGGTCGATCTCGGCCTGGGTGCGCGAACCGACGCCGGTCAACGTGATCGTGTAGGCGCCCGTCCGGTGCTGGCTGTAGCCGAACCAGCCTGTCAGCGGCCCTTCGAGGCCGCCCGTCGGCTGATGGTCGAAGGGCCCGTCGGCGAACGTCGGGTGGATCGAGAACAGGTTGAAGGCGAGGAAGTAGTCGCCCGCCGCCAGCCCGGCGAAATCGCCCAGGGCGAACCGGGGGTTGAAGCCGTCGTAGTCGTCGCTGTACCCGACCAGGATCCCGGCGGCGTCGAACAGGAAGAGTTCGGTGTCGTCGTGCGGGAAGGTGTCCCCGTCGAAGTCCTCGAACAGGTCGTGGGTGGTGGCGCTCGCCGAGAACAGCGCCGGGTTGGTGATCGTGATCCGGTACATGTCGGTGTCCGGGACGAAGGTCCCGTCCGTGGCCAGATTGCCGAGATAGCCGTTGATCGTGGCCACGTAGCCGCTCGTGACCTGGGCCGTCGCGAGCGATTGGCCGGCGTCGCCGACCTCGTTGACGGCCTGCGCGGCCGCGGGTCCGGCGATCAGCGCAGACCCGAGAAGCACGGCCTGCAGCGTTCTGGAAAACATGACTTACCCCCAAACAGGATCGAACCGCCCTGGAGGAAGCCCGGCGCGGCGGGTGCGGGAAGGGGCGTCGGCGCGCAATCGGTTGCACGAAGTTGCACGGGCGCGGCGGCGGCCGGGACCGCTCGCGCCTTCGTTGCCTGCCCCCCTTGATTTCTCCCCAGGGGGGAACTGGTTTGACGTGGTGAGGATCCCTTAACCTTACTTCGTGCTGCGGCCGACCGTCGAGGCGGGGGGCCGATAGTCAGGGGCTGGAGGGCTTGTCTTGCGAAAGTCGATATGGATGGCCATCGCGATGGCCGGAACGCTGGTGGCGACCAGCGCCAGTGCGATCGAGCTGCGCGCCGCGATGGGCGGCGACGCGGGGTACGGGGAAGGTCTGGCCCGGAACGACGACGGCTCCGCGGGGCCGTTGCCGATGCCGTTCTCGATCAACTTCTTCGGGCAGACCTACGATCACTTCTATCTGAACAACAACGGCAACATCACGTTCACGAGCTCGCTGGGCAGCTATACGCCGGTCTCGTTCCCGGTGACCAACCAGCCGATGATCGCGCCGTTCTGGGCCGACGTGGACACGCGCTGCGACACCTGCGGGCTCGCCTATTCGGGTTCGGCCGGGCCGAACCAGTTCTCGGTGACCTGGCACGACGTGGGCTACTACAGCCAGCACTCCGACCTGACCAACGACTTCCAGCTCACCATCTTCGACCGCAGCGACACGGGCGAGGGGAACTTCGACATCGAGTTCCGCTACAACCGTCTCCAGTGGACGACGGGTGACGTCAGCGGCGGCGTGCCGGCGCAGGCCGGCTACGATGCGGGCGACGGCGAGAACTACTTCAAGCTGCCGGGCTCGTTCACCGAAGACGTGGTGAAGCTCGCCGACACCAGCAACGTGAGCGGCGAGACCCCCGGGCTCTGGTTCTTCAACATCCGGAACGGCGCGCTGGCCGACGGCGCGACGCCCGAGACGGCGCTGGTGCCGACGGTCGTCACCGACAGCGGCGGCTACCAGTTCGACTTCATGGTCGCGGAGAACCAGCGGATCTTCATCGACCCCCTGGTGGCCATCGGCTACGACTACGAACTGCTCAGCGGGCCCAACATCCTGAGCGCGCTGTTCCCCATCCTGTCCGGGCAGTCGGACCCCTACCTCCTGTACGCGCTGAACGGCGATTTCCTGGGCTCGGTCTTCGGCGGCAACGTGTTCAACTTCGGCGCCGGCGGGGTGAGCGGCTTCCGTCTCCGCGGCATCGACCCGGACATCGCGCTCGATCCGAACTACAGCCAGGCGTTCGTCACCGGCCTCACCTTCGCGGTGGCGAACGGGCCGACGCAGATCTCGATCCTGCAGACGCCGGTGACCTTCGACACGGGCGGCGTGCCTGAGCCGGCGACCTGGACGATGCTGATCCTGGGCTTCGGCGCTGTCGGCGCGGCCCTGCGGTCGCGTCGCCGCACGGCGGCGGCCTGGGCCTGATCGCGGGTTGAATCCCGGGCGGCGCCGGCGGACAACCTCCGCCGGCGCCGTTTCTGTTTGCGCCGCACCCGAGGGAGGAATCCTTGCACGTCACCAAGGCGGCGGTCGCCGCGGGCCTGGCCGTCCTGATCGCGGCCGGCTGCAACAAGATCGGGGCCGCGCCGAGCGGACCCGTGGCCGCGACCGTCAACGGCGAGGCGATCACGGTGAGCCAGCTCGACGCCGAGCTGAAGGCGTCCGAGACGCCGAACGCGACCGACCCGAAGGTGCGCAACGCCGCCCTGCAACGGATCGTCGCCCGCAAGCTCCTCGCGCAGTCGGCCCGTGAGCAGAAGCTGACCGACGCCCCCGGCGCGGCGCTGCTGAAGGCGGCCGCGGTCGAGACCTGGGAGGCGAGCCTGGCCCAGGCCCGGGCGGTCGCCGGGCCCGACCCGACGCCGGAAGAGGCGAAGGCCTACATGGCGGCGCACCCCGAGCTCTTCGCCGGCCGCACCGCCTACCTCGTGGACCAGCTCGTCCTGCCCGGACAGCCGCCGGAGGCGGTCGCCCGGGCGCTCGAGCCGGCCAACACGCTCGAGGCCGTGGAAGCGGTGCTGAAGCAGTACAATTCGCCCTATCGGCGGGGCACGGCCGAGCTCGACAGCCTGAGCGCGCCGCCCGAGCTGGTCCGGAAGGTCGCCGGCCTGGCGCCGGGGGAGCTGTTCGTGCTGCCCGCCCGGCAGGGGCTGACGATCAACCGCGTCCGCGCCTCCAAGGTCCAGCCGGTCACCGGCGACGCCGCCGTCGGCCTGGCCCAGGGGATGCTGCGCGACAGGCGCCGCGGCCAGGCGCTGGACACCCTCGTGAAGAGGCTCGACGGCGCGGCGAAGGTGACCTACGGCGAGGGCTTCGCCGCGCCGAAGTGAGGCGGCCGGCATGGTTAGCGCGCCGTTAGGGAATTCGGCGCGACAAAGGCCAAACGCCCGTTGGGAATCGCCGTGCTCGCAAGTCTGCGCCCGTACCTTTCGACCGCCTTCCTGGCGCTGCTGATCTTCTACTTCGGATTCCACGCGTTCACGGGCGACGCCGGGCTGCTGCAGTCCGACAAGCGCGACGCGACGCTGATCGCCAAGACCCAGGAACTGCGGCTCCTCGCCGCCCAGCGGCACGATCTCGAGGTCCGCGCCCAGCTTCTGCGCGACGAGAGCCTGTCGGCCGACCTCCTGGAGGAAAGAGCGCGGTCCCTGCTAGGCTTCGCGGACCCAAGGGACTATGTGATCAGGATGAAGTGACGGATCGTCGCAGGACGATCTTTCGACATCGAACGATCACGGGGTGATGCATGGCGCGTCAGGCGACGGCTGCGGCCGGTCGACGGAAGCCGGGCGGGGCTGAGAAGCCCGCGGCCGGCAAGGACGAGCTTCTCAAATATTATCGCCAGATGCTGCTCATCCGCCGCTTCGAGGAGCGGGCGGGCCAGTTGTACGGCATGGGCCTGATCGGGGGCTTCTGCCACCTCTACATCGGCCAGGAGGCGATCGCCGTCGGCTGCGAGGCCGCCAAGAAGCCCGGCGACCAGATGATCACCGGCTATCGCGACCACGGCCACATGCTGGTCTGCGGCATGGACCCCAGGGAGGTCATGGCCGAGCTGACCGGGCGCTCCGGCGGCTCGTCCAAGGGCAAGGGCGGGTCGATGCACATGTTCTCGACCGAGGCGGCCTTCTACGGCGGCCACGGGATCGTGGGCGCGCAGGTGTCGCTGGGCACGGGCCTGGCCTTCGCCAACGCCTACCGCGGCGACGGCAAGGTCTGCTTCGCCTACTACGGCGACGGCGCGGCGAACCAGGGCCAGGTCTACGAGAGCTTCAACATGGCCCAGGTCTGGAAGCTGCCGGTCGTCTACTGCATCGAGAACAACGAGTACGCGATGGGCACCGCCATCGACCGCTCGTCCTCCGAGACCAAGCTCTTCAGGCGCGGCATCTCGTTCAACATCCCGGGCGAGGAAGTGGACGGGATGGACGTGCTGGCCGTGAAGGCCGCCGCCGAGCGGGCCTGCGAGCACTGCCGCGCGGGCAAGGGGCCCTACATCCTGGAGCTCAAGACCTACCGCTACCGCGGCCACTCGATGAGCGACCCGGCGAAGTACCGCACCCGGGAGGAGGTCGACGAGGTGCGCAAGACCCGCGACCCGATCGACCACGTCGAGGAACTGCTGGAGAAGAACGGCTGGGCCGACGAGGCGGCGCTGAAGGCCATCGACGCCGAGGTGAAGAAGATCGTCGCCGACGCCGCGGAATTCGCCCGCACCAGCCCCGAGCCGGAGCCCGCCGAGCTCTACACCGATGTCTATATCGCGACGGGGGCCTGAGCCGTGACCGACATCCTGATGCCGGCGCTCTCGCCCACGATGGAAGAGGGCACGCTCGCCAAGTGGCACGTGAAGGTGGGCGACGCCATCCGCTCGGGCGACGTGATCGCCGAGATCGAGACCGACAAGGCCACGATGGAAGTCGAGGCCGTCGACGAGGGCGTCGTCGCCGAACTCGTGGTGCCCGAAGGCACGGAAGAGGTGAAGGTCAACACGGTCATCGCGCGGCTGGAGGGCGACGGGGCGGCGACCAAGCCGGCCGACGCGCCCACGGAGCCGGTCCCGGCCGTTCCGGCCCACCCGGACCCGCAGCCCGCCAGCCGCGCGGAGGCCAAGGGCGACCCGGCCCGCACGTCCGCGCCGGCCGCGCCGGCGCCCGTGTCCGCGCTGAAGGACCCGGAGCTGCCCGAGGGCGTGAACCTGGTGAAGGTGACCGTCCGCGACGCCCTGCGCGACGCCATGGCCGAGGAGATGCGCCGCGACCCCGACGTGTTCCTGATGGGCGAGGAGGTCGCGCAGTACCAGGGCGCCTACAAGGTGAGCCGCGGGCTGCTGGACGAGTTCGGCCCGAAGCGCGTCGTCGACACCCCGATCACCGAGCACGGCTTCGCCGGCATCGGCGTGGGCGCAGGCATGGCCGGGCTGAAGCCGATCGTCGAGTTCATGACGTTCAACTTCGCCATGCAGGCCATCGACCACATCATCAATTCGGCCGCGAAGACGCTGTACATGTCGGGCGGCCAGATCAGGACGTCGATCGTCTTCCGCGGCCCGAACGGCGCGGCCGCGCGCGTCGGCGCCCAGCACAGCCAGGACTACGGCGCCTGGTACGGCCACGTACCGGGGCTGAAGGTGCTGGCGCCTTACGACAGCGCCGACGCCAAGGGCCTGCTCAAGGCCGCCATCCGCGACCCGAACCCTGTGGTCTTCCTGGAGCACGAGATGCTCTACGGCCAGGAGTTCGACGTGCCGGAAGGGATCGACTGGGTCGTGCCGATCGGCAAGGCCAAGGTCCGTCGCGAGGGAACCGGCGTCACGCTGGTGGCCTATTCGCGGATGGTGGGCTTCTGCCTGCAGGCGGCCGAGGAGCTGGCCAAGGACGGCATCGAGGCCGAGGTGGTCGACCTGCGCACCATCCGGCCGATGGACGTCGAGACCATCGTCGAGAGCGTGAGGAAGACCAACCGGCTGGTTACCGTCGAGGAAGGCTGGGGCCCGATGGGCGTCGGCGCCGAGATCGCCGCCAAGGTCACCGAGCTCGCCTTCGACTACCTGGACGCGCCGCCGGTGCGGGTCCACCAGGAGGACGTGCCGCTGCCCTATGCGGCGAACCTGGAACTGCTCTCCATGCCCTCGGTCGAGCGGATCGTCGCGGCGGCCAAGGCGGTGAGCTACAAGTGACCTCGTCCCACCCATCTGCGCCTTTCTCGCCTCCCCCGCGAAGCGGCGGTCGGTCCCCCTCCCGCCGCTGCGCGGGGGAGGCGAGGTCATGAGCCAGAGCCCGTTCACCTGGCGGGCGGGCGGATGCCACTGCGGCGGCGTCCGCTTCGAGGTGGCCGTGCCGGACGTGGTCGAGGCGCAGAGCTGCAACTGCTCGATGTGCGCCAAGACGGGGTTCGTGCATGTGATCGTGCCCGAGAGCCGGTTCCGGCTGACCCGGGGCGCGGAGCGGCTCAGCGAGTACACGTTCAACACGCGCGTGGCGAAGCACCTGTTCTGCTCGGAGTGCGGCGTGAAGGCCTTCTACCGTCCGCGGTCCAACCCGGACGGCTGGAGCGTCAACGCGCGCTGCCTGGACGACGCTGACGACCTGGAGGTCGTGATCGAGGCGTTCGACGGCAAGAACTGGGAAGCCAACGCCCACACGCTCTCGCACCTGTCGAAGGAGCACGCATGAAGCGGCTGCACGGGCAATGCCACTGCGGCGCGGTGCGCGTCGCGATCGAGGGAATCGAGGCTGCAGACCTGCCGCTTCGAGCCTGTCAGTGCGGCTTCTGCCGTCGCCACGGGGCGGTCTGGACCAGCCATCCTCAGGCGGACGTGACCTTCATCGGGGGTCGGCTGCACAACTACCGCTTCGGCCACCGGCAGTCGGACTACATGTTCTGCGCCGAATGCGGATGCTGCGTGGGCGCCGCGGTCGAGATCGAGGGCGCTCGCTACGCCATCGTGAACATCACCGGCGTCGACCTGCCCGGCTTTGAGGGCCGGACGCCCGAACCCTGGGTCTTCGACGACGAGACGCCGCAGGCGCGGGCGGCCCGGCGCAAGGCCCGATGGTCGCCGGTCGACCTGATGCAACTGCAACCGAGCTGAGAGCCCGGAGACGACATGCCCATCGACGTCCTGATGCCCGCCCTGTCGCCCACCATGGAGGAGGGGACGCTCGCCAAGTGGCACGTGAAGAAGGGCGACACGATCCGGTCGGGCGACGTGATCGCCGAGATCGAGACCGACAAGGCCACGATGGAGGTGGAGGCGGTCGACGAGGGCGTGGTCGAGGACATCCTGGTCGCCGAGGGGACCGAGGGCGTGAAGGTGAACACGCCGATCGCACGCCTGGGCGGGGAGGGCGAGCCTGCGCCCGCGCCGAAGGCGGAGGCTCCGAAGGCCGAGGCATCAGGAACCTCCCCCGCGCCAGCGGGGGAGGTTCGCGCATCTTCGCCTCGCCGCTGGCGCGAAGGCTGGCCGAGCAGAAGGGGATCGACCTCGGCGCGGTGACGGGGTCCGGCCCGCATGGCCGCATCATCAAGGCCGACGTCGACAAGGCCCAGCCGGCTTCGCCGCAGGCCAAGGCCGCCGCCGCAGCGCCTGCTTCCGCGCCTGCGGCCGCCGCCGCGCCGCGCGAGCACAAGTCGCTGGAGCAGATGGGCATCGCGCCCGGCAGCTACGACCTGATCCCGCTGGACGGCATGCGCAAGACCGTGGCGCGGCGGATGACCGACAGCTTCCGCGACGTGCCGCACTTCCCGCTGACCATCGACATCGAGATCGACGAGCTCTTGGCGGCGCGCGCGAAGATCAACGGCCTGCTCGAGAAGACGGGCGTGAAGGTCAGCGTCAACGACATCGTCATGAAGGCCTGCGCCGTGGCCCTGATGAAGGTCCCCGAGGCCAATGCGTCGTACTCGCCGGAAGGCATCGCGATGCACCATCACGCCGACATCGCCATGGCGGTCGCCATCCCCGGCGGCCTGATCACCCCGATCATCCGCAAGGCCGAGACCAAGGGCCTGGCGCAGATCGCCACCGAGGCCAAGGACCTGGCGGCCCGCGCCCGCGACAAGAAGCTGAAGCCCGAGGAATTCCAGGGCGGCACCTTCAGCGTCTCGAACCTCGGCATGTTCGGCATCAGGACCTTCGCCTCGATCCTCAACGAGCCGCAGGGCTGCATCCTGTCGGTGGGCGCCGGCGAGAAGCGGCCCGTGGTGAAGGGCGACCAGATCGTCATCGCCAACGTGATGAGCGTCACGCTGACCTGCGACCACCGCGTGGTCGACGGCGCGGTCGGCGCCCGCTTCCTGGCCGCGTTCAAGGAGATGCTGGAAGAGCCGCTGCGGATGATCGTCTAGGGGAGTCGGGGCATGGCGAGCATCTACGACTTCACGGCCGAGACCATCGACGGCGCCCCCGCGCCGCTCGGCGACTATCGCGACAAGGTGATCCTGATCGTGAACACCGCCAGCCAGTGCGGCTTCACCAGGCAGTACGCCGGCCTGGAGGCGCTCTATCGCAAGTTCCGCGACAGGGGCCTCGTGGTGCTGGGCTTCCCCTGCAACCAGTTCGGGGCGCAGGAGCCGGGCGACGCCGACGAGATCAAGGCCTTCTGCTCGCTGACCTACGACGTGGATTTCCCGATGATGCGGAAGATCGACGTGAACGGCCCGGGGGCGCACCCGCTCTATGCGTGGCTGAAGAAAGAGAAGAGGGGCGTCCTCGGCGCCGAGGGCGTCAAGTGGAACTTCACCAAGTTCCTCGTGGACCGCTCCGGCAAGGTCGCCGGCCGCTTCGCGCCCACCGTTGAACCCAAGGCGCTGGAAGGCGCGATCGAGAGGCTCCTCTGATGGCCGACGCCTTCGACGTCATCGTGATCGGCTCGGGCCCGGGCGGCTATGTGACCGCCATCCGCGCCAGCCAGCTCGGCCTCAGGACCGCCATCGTGGAGCGCTCCGAGCTGGGCGGCATCTGCCTGAACTGGGGCTGCATCCCGACCAAGGCGCTCCTGAAGTCGGGCGAGGTCTACGAACAGCTCGACCACCTGAAGGACTACGGCCTGGCGGTCGAGAAGAAGGCCTTCGACTTCGACGCGGTCGTCAAACGCTCTCGCAAGGTGGCGGCCCAGTTAAACTCGGGCGTCGCCTTCCTGATGAAGAAGCACAAGATCGAGGTGGTCGAGGGCTTCGCGAAGCTGGAGAAGGGCTCGCCGGCGCCGACCGTCGTGGTGGGCGACCGCAAGCTCACCGCCAAGCACGTGATCGTGGCCACCGGCGCGCGCGCCCGCACGATCCCCGCCATCGGCCTGGAGCCGGACGGCGAGCGCATCTGGACGTACCGCGAGGCGCTGGTTCCGAAGGCGGCGCCGAAGACCCTGGTGGTGATCGGCTCGGGCGCCATCGGCATGGAGTTCGCGAGCTTCTACCGGGCCCTGGGCTCGGAGGTGACCGTCGTCGAGATGATGCCGCGCATCCTGCCCGTCGAGGACGAGGAGGTCTCCAAGGCCGCCCACAAGAGTTTCGAGAAGCGCGGCATCAGGTTCCGCGTGCCGGCCAGCGTGAAGAAGCTGTCCAAGACCGCGAAGGGCGTGGCGCTGGAGATCGAGGCCGCGGGCAAGGCCGAGACCCTGGAAGCCGACGTCTGCATCGTGGCCGTGGGCATCGTCGGCAACGTCGAGGACATGGGCCTGGAGGCCCTGGGCGTGAAGATCGACCGCACGCACATCGTCACCGACAGCCACGGCGGCACGGGCGTGCCGGGCCTCTACGCCATCGGCGACGTGGCGGGGCCGCCCTGGCTCGCGCACAAGGCCAGCCACGAGGGCGTCCACTGCGTCGAGCACATCGCCGGCCTGAAGCCCACGAACCTGACCTCGCCGATCCCCGGCTGCACCTACACGACGCCCCAGGTGGCCTCGGTGGGCCTGACCGAGGCGCAGGCGAAGGAGCAGGGGCTGGACCCGAAGGTCGGCCGCTTCCCGTTCCGGGTGAACGGCAAGGCGATCGCGGCGGGCGAGACGGACGGCTTCATCAAGACCGTGTTCGACGGCAGGACCGGCGCCCTGATCGGCGCCCACATGATCGGCCACGAGGTGACCGAGATGGTGCAGGGCTTCGCCATCGCCATGACGCTGGAGGCCACCGAGGCCGAACTCCAGGCCACCGTCTTCCCGCACCCGACCATGAGCGAGGCGATGCACGAGTCCGCCCTGGACGCCTACGGCAAGGCGCTGCACATCTGAAGTTGCACCCCTGAGGGCAGGGCCATCGCATAAGGATGCGGGCGGCCGAAAGGCCGTCAGTCAAACCGCAGAGATCGCCGAGATACGCGGAGGATTCCGGTGGATCCGCGAGCTTCTCTGCGCATCTCCGCGATCTCTGCGGTTCATGAATCGGGCGGACGAGCCGCCCACAAGCCATATGCGATGACCCGGCCCTAAGGGAGGGATTGCGGTCTACGTCCGCTTCCTCGCCACTGCGTCCAGGCTCCAGGGGCCAGGCCCGGCGAAGACGAGGTAGAGGAAGACGAAGCAGAAGAGGATGGCCGCGTCGCCGCCGTTCAGGCCGGGCCAGAAGCCCTTGCTGCCGTGGGCCATGAAGTAGGCGACCGCCATCTGGCCCGAACAGAGGAACGCGGCCGCGCGGGTGAAGAGGCCGAGTGCGATCAGCCCGCCGCCGACCACCTCGATCCACGCCGCCGCGAGCAGGATCGCCGGCAGCGGGTCGGGAACGCCCGGCTGCGCCCCGGGGAAGGCGAACAGCTTCATCAGCCCGTGCTCCATGAAGAGAAGGGCGGCGATGATGCGCAGGACGCTGAGAATGCGCGGCGCCCAGGCGGCCAGTTGCGGCATCTCTTGGTCTCCTCTCCTAGGCGACGCGCTGAAGTTCGGCGTCGACGATGCGTTGGATGGCGGGATAGTCGGTCTTGCCGGTCCCGAGCACGGGGATCTCGGGCACCTTGATGATCTTGCGCGGCACCGCCAGCTCGGGCGCCCCGATCTGCTGGGCATGGGCGACCAGGGGGCCGGGCTCGGCGTCGCGACGGTCCGTCACCAGGATCAGGCGCTCGCCCTTCTTCGGATCGGGCAGGGCGATCACGGCGTGTCGGCTGTCGGGCCAGACCGCCGTCGCGAGGTCCTCGGCGGCGGTGAGCGAGACCATCTCGCCGCCGATCTTGGCGAAGCGCTTCACGCGGCCCAGGATCCTGATCCAGTCGTCGTCGCTCATCGCCACGACATCGCCGGTGTCGTGCCAACCGCCCGAGGGCGCGTCGATCCCGCCCTGCGCGTTGAGGTAGCCGGCCATGACGTTGGGCCCGCGCACCAGCAGCCGGCCGCCCCCCGGGATGCCCTCGACGGGCTCCAGGCGCGTCTCGACGCCGGGCAGCAGCTTGCCGACCGTGCCCCGGCGATTGTCCTGCGGCAGGTTCACCGCGATCACGGGCGAGGCCTCGGTGGCGCCGTAGCCCTCCAGGATCGGGATCGGCCCGAACTTCTCGGCGATCAGGTTGTGCGTCTCGTCGCGCACCTTCTCCGCGCCGCAGACCACGAAGGTCAGGCCCGCCAGCTCGTCGCGCTCGGCCGAGCGGGCGTACTGGTTGAGGAAGGTGTCGGTGGCGAACAGCACGGCCGCGCCGGTGTCCTTCACCAGCGGCGGGATCTGCTTGATGTGCAGCGGCGAGGGGTACTGGAACGCCTTCATGCCCTCGAGGATCGGCAGCAGGGCGCCGCCGGTCAGGCCGAAGCAGTGGAAGATCGGCAACGGGTTGAAGAACACCCAGTCGGGGTCCAGCCGGATGTGCGCGGCGATCTGCCTGGCGTTGGCGACCAGGTTCGCCTGGCTCAGCACGACGCCCTTGGGCGTGCCGAAACTGCCCGAGGTGAAGAGGATCACGCCGGGGTCGCCAGGCCGTGTGGGCACGCGGAACTGTTTGGGCAGCGCGCCGGCCGCCGCGGCGAACAGGCGGTCCGGCAACCCCACGGTCTTCCGCACGTCCTCGAGGTAGACCACCTTCGTCATCGTCTCGAGCGCGTCGATCAGGTCGTGCAGCTTGCCCTGCTCGACGAAGCGGTGGGACGTGAGCACGGTCCTGACGCCCGCCAGCTCGCAGGCGGCCTTCAGGTTGCGGATGCCCGAGGTGAAATTCAGCATCGTCGGCACGCGGCCGAAGGCGTGCAGGGCGAAGAAGGTCACCACGCCGCCCGAGCTGGACGGCAGCATCACGCCCACGCGCTCGCCCTTTGCCGTGAAGCCGGCGATCTTGCGGCCCAGGGCGAAGGCGGCGCGGATCAGGTCGAGGTAGGTGAGGGGCGTGCGCTCCTGGTCCTCCAGGATCGGCTTCTTCGCGCCGTACTTCCGCGCCGACGCAACCAGGGCGTCGAAGATGGTGGACTGCGCCGCGGCGCTGTCGAACGCGCTCAAGGGCGATCGCTCCCCGTCATTATCGTTGCGGGCGAGCCTATAGACGCCGGTTCCGCCTGAAAAGCTCGGTTACAGGCCGTGATCTGCCGGCCAGCCGGGCCCGAGCTTGATCCCGCGGCCCGGACGGACGATCTAGGGGCCATGGCCGTGGTCATCGACACCGTATCCGGGAGGGCCGCGCGTCCGCGGCACCCCGAGAAGCAGAATCGTCCCGAGACGCCGATCCTGCGCAAGCCCGAGTGGCTGCGGGTGCGCGCGCCGGGCTCGCCCGGCTACAACGCCACCCGCGACATCGTGAAGGGGAACGGGCTCGTCACCGTCTGCGAGGAGGCGGCCTGCCCGAACATCGGCGAGTGCTGGTCCAAGAGCCACGCCACCATGATGATCATGGGCGAGATCTGCACGCGGGCCTGCGCCTTCTGCAACGTGGCGACGGGCA
This sequence comes from Phenylobacterium sp., assembly GCF_019636135.1. GTDB lineage: Bacteria > Pseudomonadota > Alphaproteobacteria > Caulobacterales > Caulobacteraceae > Phenylobacterium. The sequence continues at coordinate 28,293 of NZ_JAHBYD010000002.1, read as the reverse complement.
AGCCCAACGCCCTCGATCCCACCGAGCCCGCGCGCGTCGCCGACGCGGTGGCGAAGATGGGCCTGAAGCATGTGGTCATCACCTCGGTCGACCGCGACGACCTGGCCGACGGCGGCGCGGCGCACTTCGCCGCCGTGGTGCGCGCCATCCGCGCGGCCTCGCCGGGCACGACGGTGGAGATCCTGACGCCGGACTTCCTGAGGAAGCCCGTCGAGGCCGTCCACGCGGTGATCGACGCCCGGCCCGACGTCTTCAACCACAACCTCGAAACCGTGCCCCGGCTCTACCTGCCGATCCGGCCCGGCGCCCGCTACTACAACTCGCTGCGCCTGCTGGAGCGGGTGAAGGAGCGCGACCCCGGGCAGTTCACCAAGTCCGGCATCATGGTCGGGCTGGGCGAGGCGAAGGAGGAGGTGATGCAGGTGATGGACGACATGCGCTCGGCCGGCGTCGACTTCATCACCATCGGCCAGTACCTCCAGCCCACCCGCCGCCACGCGCCGATCGACCGGTTCGTCCACCCCGACGAATTCAGGGCCTACGAGGAGATCGCCAGGGCCAAGGGCTTCCTGGTGGTGTCGGCGAGCCCGCTGACCCGCTCGTCGCACCACGCCGACGAGGACTTCGCGCGCCTGCAGGCCGCGCGGCGGGCCAGGGAAGCGGCGGCTTAGGTCCGTTGCACCACCACGTCTCGCGCGTGCTGCCCTACACGCCCGACCAGCTCTTCGCGCTGGTGGGCGACGTCGAGCGCTATCCCGAGTTCGTGCCGTGGATCACCGCCATGCGCACCTGGAACCGGCGCCAGGCGGGCGAGGGCGTGGACCAGGTCGACGCCGAGGCGGGCGTGGGCTTCTCGTTCCTGAAGGAGCGATTCGCCACGCGGGTGCATCGCGACGCCAACGCACGGCAGATCGATGTGAACCTGCTCTCGGGGCCGTTCCGCAAGCTGACGAACCGCTGGCGCTTCCACCCGGACGAGGCGGGGACCCGGATCGAGTTCGACATCGACTTCCAGTTCAAGGCGAAGCTGCTGGAGGGCCTGCTGGCCGTCAACTTCCATCACGCCGTCGAACGGCTCATGGGCTGCTTCGAGGACCGGGCGAGGGCGCTGTACGGCGCGACGCCATGAGGATCACGAGGCCGACGACGAGGACGCCCGCCAGCGCGGGCAGTTCCTTGGTCGCGCCCAGCAGCATGACGCCGACGAAGATCAGCGCCGTGAAGGCCGCGACCGGCGCCACGAAGGGCAGGCGGAAGGCCGGCGCGGGGGCGTCGGCGCGGTTCGCCAGGCGGACCAGGGCGAGGCAGCACAGCACGTAGGAGATCAGCCGCGCGGCCGTGGACATGGTGAGCGCGCCCAGGAGGTCGCTGGCCATGGCGGCGGCGAAGCCCACGATGCTGGAGGTGAGGATCGCCACCTGCGGCGTGCGCCAGCGCGGGTGGATGCGGGCGAAGACGGCCGGAAGTTCGCCGTGCTCGGCCAGGGCCAGCAGGTTGCGCGGCATCGAGACGACGATGACCAGCAGGGTGCCGAAGGTGACGGCCATCGCGCCGAGCGAGACGGCGACGGCGCCCGCAGAGCCGTAGAGCGCGCGGCCGGCCTCGGCGAAGGGACGGTCGTTGGCGGCCGGGGCGTCGAGGACGCCGACGCAGGCGGTGAAGGCGAGGCCGAACACGAGCGTCACCAGGCCGAGGCTGAAGAGGAGCGCGACCGGCACGTCGCGGCGCGGGTCCTTCGCCTCGCCCGCCACCATCGCGCCGCGCTCGAAACCCGAGAAGCCGAAGATGAAGATCAGCATCGCCTCGGCGAAGGTGACCGGCGGCGGCAGGGCCTGCGTCGGCGTCAGCCGATCGAGCTCGACGAACGGCAGCACCGCGGCGATGAAGCCCGCGATGAACACCAGCTTGGTGGCGATCAGCAGGTTGCTGGCGGCGGCGGACTGGCGGATGCCGATCAGGGTGATCGAGGTCGTGATCACGCCCAGGGCGGCCAGGGCCGCGAGCCGCGGCCATCCTTCGCCGAGCGCCGGCGCGAAACCCGCGAGGTAGGTTACGAACAGGTTCGAGAGCGTCGCCGCGCCCAGCGCCTGCGCCACCCACAGCATCCAGCCGCTGGAGAACGCCAGCCAGGGCGGCAGCGCGGCGCGGGCGTAGAGGTAGGGCCCGCCCGTGCCCGAGAACCGGCTGCCGAGCTCGGCGAAGCACAGGAAGAGCGGCAGCATCGCCGCGGCGCTGGCGGCCAGCACCAGCAGGCCCCATCCGTCGACCGCGCCATAGACCTTGGCCGGCGCGGTCAGCATGCCGGCGCCCAGCATCACGTTCAGCAGGAGCCCGATGATGTCGCGACGCCGGAGCGCGCGCAGGAGCTCGGATTCTGCGGCGGGCTCGCTCAAACGAGCCGGTCTCGCATCATCTGCAGCGCGGCCTGGACGGCGGCGAGCTGCACGCCCTCGCGGGTCTCCTCCTCGAAGAAGTGCTCCTCGTGCATGAGCCGCTGGTTGGTGCGCGCCGTCGCGATGTGGACCGTGCCCACCGGCTTCAGCCGCGTGCCGCCGCCGGGGCCGGCGACGCCCGTGATCGCCACCGCGAGGTGGGCGTTCGACGCCTCGAGCGCGCCCTCCGCCATCATCCGCGCCACCGGCTCGGACACCGCGCCCAGGTCGGCGATCAGGTCGCCCGGCACGCCCAGGAGCTCCTGCTTGGCGCGGTTGGAGTAGGTCACGAAGCCGCGTTCGAACACGTCGGACGAGCCCGCGACCGAGCAGATCGCGCCGGCCACCAGGCCGCCGGTGCAGCTTTCGGCCGTCACGATCCGCAGAGACCGTTCGCGGCAATCCTCGATGAGCAGGCGCGCGAGGGTCACGATCTCCAGGTTGAACATCGGTCTCTTCGTCCCTTTACCGCGCGGCCCCCAGCACAGAGCATCGACCGGCCGTTCCGTTCAAGGCGATTCGAGACCCATGACCACGCCCAGCGCCGTGTCGCCCTCTCCCTCGACGGGGTCCCGGCAGGCGCCGGCGGCGCTCTTCGCGCTGACGGTCTTCTCCAGCGCGGCGCTGGTGTTCCTGGTGCAGCCGATGGTGGCCAAGCTGGTGCTGCCGCTGCTGGGCGGGAGCCCCTCGGTCTGGAACACCTCGCAGGCGTTCTTCCAGCTCGCCCTCCTCGCCGGCTACTTCTACGCCCACCTGCTCCAGCGCATCCCGTCCGTGCGCGGCCAGGCCATCGTCCACGTGACCATGCTGGTGATCGCGGCCGTCGCGCTGCCGCTCAGGGTCAATGCGCTGGCCGGGCCGCCGTCGTCGGACCATCCGAACCTGTGGCTGCTGGCGGTGCTGACGCTCTCCATCGGGGCGCCGTTCGCGATCCTCTCGGCGACGGCGCCCCTGGTGCAGGCCTGGCACGCGCGCACCCTCGGCGCGGCGGAGGGCAAGGAGCCCTACGTCCTCTATGCCGCCTCGAACCTGGGCAGCCTGATCGCGCTGCTCGCCTATCCGCTCGTCGTGGAGCCGGCGTTCCCGCTCGTGGGCCAGCGGCTGGGCTGGAGCGCGGGCTACGGCCTCTTCATCCTGATCATCGGGACGCTGGCGATCGCGGTCTCCCGCGCCCGGGCGACGGCCGTGGAGGAGGTGAGGGCGACGACGCCGGCGCCCACCTGGCGCGAGCGCGCCGCCTGGGTCGCCCTGGCCGCCATCCCGTCCAGCCTGATGCTGGGCGTCACCACCTACATCACGACCGACGTCGCCTCGGCCCCGTTCCTCTGGGTGCTGCCGCTGGCGCTCTACCTCACCACCTTCATCATCGCCTTCCAGGAGAAGCCCGCGATCTCGCCGGCGCTGACGCTCACGCTGCAAGGCGCGGCGCTGGCGGCTTGCGTGGCGGTGCTGCCGTTCCGGTCGACCTTCTTCGCGATCCTGCTGTTCCTCCACCTGATCGCGTTCTTCCTGACGGCGCTGATGTGCCACCAGCGCCTCGTGGCGCGCAGGCCGGATCCGGCGCACCTCACCGAGTTCTACCTCTGCCTGTCGCTGGGCGGCGTGGTGGGCGGGGCGTTCAACGCCTTCGTGGCGCCGGTGATCTTCAACGACGTCTGGGAGTATCCGATCGTGCTGGCGCTCTCGTGCCTGGCGCGGCCCTGGGGCGACCTGCAGAGGATCCCGATCTGGACCTGGACGATGTTCGTCGTGGGCGTCGTCGCGGCGATCCTGACGCCCGTCGCCGTCACCTTCGCGACCAACCACCTGACGACCGACGCCCTCATCGGCCACTTCGACCCGGCCGAACTGTTCGACATGGGGATGAAGGCGCTGCTGGCGCTGGCGGTGATCGCCGCCTTCATGGTGCGCCGCCACGCGCTCTTCATGTTCGCGATCGTGGCGATCCTGTCCTACGCCGCCGAGACCGCCGCCGACCGCACCGACACGCGGCAGAGCTGGCGCAGCTTCTTCGGGGTCCTGAAGCTCTCGCAGACCTGGGTCCCCTCGATCGGCGAAGTGAAGATGCTGGCCCACGGCACCACGCTGCACGGCGCCCAGTCGCAGGACCCGCGCTACATGTGCCGGCCGATGGTCTACTACACGCCGAACACGCCCATCGGTCAGGTGTTCACGGCCAGGCAGGCGGCCTCGCCCGGGCTGCGGATCGGGGCGGTGGGCCTGGGCACGGGCTCGGTGGCGGCCTACGTCCGCCCCGGCGACGACCTGACCTTCTTCGAGATCGACCCGCTGGTGGTGCGGGTCTCGAACGACGCCGCCAACTTCACCTACACGACCCTCTGCGCGAAAAGCCTGATCGAGTACGTGATCGGCGACGCCCGGCTCACGGTCGCCCAACAGCCTGCGAACAGCTTCGACATCCTGCTGATCGACGCCTTCTCGTCCGACGCGGTGCCGGCGCACCTGCTGACCGTCGAGGCCGTCAAGGGCTACCTCGCCAAGCTGAAGCCCGACGGCGTGCTGATCCTGCACCTGTCCAACCGCAACCTCGACCTGATGAACCCGGCCCAGGCGGTCGCCCGCGCGGCCGGCGGCCATGCGCTGGTCCAGCAGTACCGCGCGCCCGAGAAGGACCCCGAGGGCACGTGGGAGTCGTCGGAGGATGCGGTGATCGTGGCGCGCAATCCGCAGGCGCTGGCGGCCTTCCGGGCCAGCGGCAAGTGGACCGAGGCCAACCCGTTCAGGGCCCGGCCCTGGACCGACGACTACACGAACCTCGCCGGCGCCCTCTACGGCAACCTGAAGGGCCGCTACGCGTGGTTGCCGTAACGCCGCTCATCCCCGCGCATGCGGGGACCCGGACTTCCTTCCCCCGCGATGAGCGCTATCGAGAACCGCCCGGCACGCCGCAGGCGCCCTGTTTTCGAACCACGAACCACGCGAACCACACGAACGAATCCAGCATGAGCCCGCCCCTGAGCACACCCACGACCCGTTCGTGTCGTTCGTGTGGTTCGTGGTTGAATCCATGCGGCGCTGACGCCCCCTCCGCGCCCGAAGGTTCGCGCCGACGCTGACCCTTCCTCCGGATCGCCAGCCGCCAGGGTCCGTCCTCAATACCGCTCATCCTCGCATGCGCGGGGATGAGCGGGTGGTGAGATCCAGCCTATCGCCTACAGCGGCGTCTCCACGGCCACCACGGCCTGGGCCATCAGGCCTTCCTCGCGGCCGGTGAAGCCCATGCCCTCGGTCGTGGTCGCCTTCACGCTGACGCGGTCGACCGGCAGGCCCAGCAGTTCGGCGATGCGCTCGCGCATGGCGTCGCGGTGCGGACGGATCTTCGGCCGCTCGCAGATCAGGGTGACGTCGGCGTTCAGCAGCCGGCCGCCGCGGGCCGCAACCCGGCTCACCGCGTGCCTCAGGAAGCGGTCGGACGAGGCGCCCTTCCACTGCGGGTCGGACGGCGGGAAGTGCTCGCCGATGTCGCCGTCCGCGATGGCGCCCAGGACCGCGTCGGTCAGGGCGTGCAGGCCGCAGTCGGCGTCGGAGTGGCCGATCAGGCCCCGGTCGTGCGGGATGCGGACGCCGCACAGCCACACCCCGTCGCCGGGGCCGAACCGGTGCGCGTCAATCCCCTGGCCCATGCGTACGATCCGGCGGCCCGCGCTCAACTGCTCGGCCAGCATGAAGTCCTCCGGCCAGGTGAGCTTCATCAGCATGGGATCGCCGGGGACCATGGCGACGTGGCCGCCGGCGCGCTCCATCACCGAGGCGTCGTCGGTGGGCTCCTCGCCGGCGGGCCAGCCGCGGTAGGCGGCCTTCAGCATGTCCGACCGGAACGCCTGGGGCGTCTGCGCCCGCCAGAGGCCGTCGCGGGAGACCGTCTCGTCCACGACGCCCTCGCCGCGCTTCAGCGTGTCGGGCACGGGCAGGGTGGGGATCGCGCCGTCGGCGAGGTCCAGGGCGGCGAGCAGCCGGTCGACATGGGCGCGGGTGACGAACGGGCGCGCCGCGTCGTGGATCAGCACCGGCTGGGCGGCCTTGGCGCCGATGGCGGCGAGGCCGGCCTGCACGGACTCGGCCCGCGTCCTGCCGCCGGTGACGGCCTTCCAGCCCTCCAGCCCGGCCAGCGCCTCGTCGGCGGCGGCCAACCGATCGCGGGCCACCACGACCACGATGTCCCGGGCGCCCGCGGCCAGCAGGCCCTCGACCGACCAGCGCACGATGGGCTTGCCGCCCAGGAGGCGCCACGCCTTGGGTTCGCCGGGCCCCGCGCGGAGACCTTCACCGGCTGCGACGACGACGGCGGAAAAACTCATGGCGCAGGTTTAGGGAACCGGGGCGATTTGTTCCAGCTTTCCGGGCTTTACGGCGCTGCAGCATTGTGCCTAGAAATAGTGCGATGGGATTGATTAAGAAATGAGCAGTGCGCTCGACATCGGCGGGGTTCGCGTCAGCGGCCGGGTCTGGATCGCCCCCATGACCGGCGTGTCCGACCTGCCGTTCCGCCGGGCGGCGAGCCGCCTGGGCGCGTCCTACGTCTCTACGGAGATGGTCGCCTGCGCCGAGTTCGCGAAGGGCCGGCCGGATGTCGTGCGCCGCGCCGCGGTGGGCGAGGGCCTGCCGCTGATGGTCGTCCAGCTCGTGGGCCGCGATCCCGGGGCGATGGCCGAGGGCGCGCGCCTGGCCGAGGTGGCGGGCGCCGAGATCGTCGACCTCAACTTCGGCTGTCCGGCCCGCGAGGTGACCGGCGGCCATGGCGGCTCGGCCCTGATGCGCGAGCCCGAGCTGGCGGCCGAGCTGATGGCCGCGGCCGTCGAGGCGGTCGCCGTGCCCGTGACCGTGAAGATGCGCCTGGGCTGGGACCACGGCGCGCTGAACGCGCCCGACCTGGCCGCCCGGGCCGAGGAGATCGGCGTCAGCGCCGTCACGGTCCACGGCCGCACCCGCTGCCAGTTCTACAAGGGCGCCGCCGACTGGGGCGCCATCCGGGCGGTGAAGCAGGCGGTGTCGGTGCCGGTGATCGCCAACGGCGACATCGTCGACGGCGCCTCGGCGCGTGCGGCCCTGGAGGCGTCCGGCGCCGATGCGGTGATGGTCGGCCGCGGCGTCTACGGCCGCCCCTGGATCGCCGCCGAGATCGAGGCCGAGCTGGACGGGCGGCCGTTCCAGGCGCCCGACGCGGCGGCGCGGCTCGGCATCGCGATCGCCCACCTGAGCGAGAGCATCGAGTTCTACGGCGAGCGCCTGGGCCTGCGGATCTTCCGCAAGCACCTGGCCGCCTACATCGAGAACGCCCCCTGGCCCGCGGACCCCGCGGCCCGGCGAGAGGCGCGTGCGGCCCTGTGCCGCCTGGAGGACGCCCGATCGGTCGAACGGGGGCTCGAAGCTCTCTGGACATCGCCCGACCGGAGACTGGCGGCATGAGCGGAACCACGCGACTGCAGGCGAAAGGCGTCGACCTCGACGCGCTGAGGGCGCAGGCCTTCGAACTCTCGCCCGACCCCGCCCTGGTGGTCAGCGCCGACGGCGCGCTGGTGGCCGTGAACGAGGCCGCCGAGGCGCTGTTCGGCCAGGGGCTGGGCCTGCTGGCCCGGGGCCGCTTCCGCGCGGCGCTGCCGCCGGGCTCGGCGCTGGTGTCGCTGCTGAACCGCGCCGTCGAGGAGGACGGCCGCGTCCGCGAGCGCGGCGTGCAGATCAGCCTCTTCGGCCTGCCGCCGTTCGAGGCCGATGGCGCCGCGGCCCCTCTGGGCGACGGCTCGGTGCTGCTGACGCTGTCGGTGAAGGCCGGGCTCGGCACCGAGCGCGGCGCGCACGAAGCCGCCGGCCTGCGCTCGCTGGTGGGCCTGGGCCGCATGCTGGCGCACGAGATCAAGAACCCGCTCGCCGGTATCCGCGGCGCCGCCCAGCTCCTGAAATCCGGCGCCAAGGCCGAGGACGCGCCGCTGGCGCAGCTCATCGTCGACGAGACCGACCGCGTGCGCCGGCTGGTCGACCGGATGGAGGCGTTCTCCGACGACGCCCTGCCGTCGCTCAATTCGCTCAACATCCACCAGATCCTGGATCGGGTCCGGGCGCTCGCCGCCAACGGCGTCGCCGACGGCCTGGGCCTGAAGGAGCTCTACGACCCCTCGCTGCCGCCCGTGCTCGGCGACGAGGACCAGTTGATCCAGGTGTTCCTGAATCTCGTGAAGAACGCGTCGGAGGCCGCTCACGCCCGCGGCGACGGCCGCGGCGAGGTCTCGATCCATACCGCCTATCGCCATGGCGTGCGCGTGCGCTCGGCCCGCGGCCAGGCCCTGCGCGGCGCGCCCATCGAGGTGCGCATCCAGGACAACGGCCCGGGCATCCCGGAGCACATCCGCGAAAGCCTGTTCCAGCCGTTCGTCACCACCAAGCCGTCGGGCGCGGGCCTGGGCCTGGCGCTGGTGGCCAAGCTGGTCGCCGGCCACGGCGGCCTCATCGACTTCGAATCCGAGCCCGGGCGCACGATCTTCCGCGTGCTGCTCCCCGTCGCCTCGGGCGACAACCATCAGGATCTTCCCGAATGAACGCGGCCTCCAAGAAGATCCTGATCGCGGACGACGACTCGTCGATCCGGCTGGTGCTCAGCCAGGCGTTCACGCGGCTGGGCTATCAGGTGCGGGCGACCGGCAACGCCACGACGCTGCTGAAGTGGGTGACGGACGGCGAGGGCGACCTCGTGGTCACCGACGTCGTCATGCCCGACGAGAACGTGTTCGACGTGCTGCCGCGCATCAGGAAGCAGCGGCCGAAGCTGCCGGTCATCGTGATGAGCGCGCAGAACAACCTCATCACGGCGGTCAACGCCGCCGAGGTGGGCGCGTTCGAGTATGTGCCGAAGCCGTTCGACCTGGACGACATGACCTCGGCCGCCCGGCGCGCGCTGTCGAAGCCGGCGGACGCCGAGGCCTCGAAGGCCCAGGCCCGCGCGGTCCGCGACGACCGCCTGCCGCTGATCGGCCGCTCGGGGCCGATGCAGGACGTCTACCGCACGATCGCCCGCCTGGTCGGCGCGGACCTCACGGTGCTGATCACCGGCGAGAGCGGCACCGGCAAGGAGCTGGTCGCCCGCGCCCTGCACGACATGGGCCGCCGCCGCGACGGCAAGTTCGTGGTGATCAACCTGGCCGCCACGCCGCGCGAACGGGTCGAGAGCGAGCTGTTCGGCAAGGAGGAGGGCGACTTCGGCAAGCTGTTCGAGGCCGACGGCGGCACGCTGTTCCTCGACGAGATCGGCGACATGCCGCTGGACGCCCAGACGCGCCTGCTGCGGGTGATCGACGGCTCCGAGCCGGCGCTGAACCCGAAGACCGGCCGCCGGCCCAACGTGCGCATCATCGCCGCCACCAACCGCGACCTGCGCGCCCTGATCCAGCAGGGGCTGTTCCGCGAGGACCTGTTCTTCCGCCTGAACGTCGCCCCGCTGCGCCTGCCGCCGCTGCGCGACCGCGCCGAGGACATCCCGGACCTGGCCCGCGCCTTCCTGCTGCGCGCCAACCGCGAGGGCCTGCCGGCCAAGACCATCGACGCGGGCGCGCTGGAGCGCCTGAAGCGCCACGCCTGGCCCGGCAACGTGCGCGAGCTGGAGAACCTCGTCCGCCGCGTCTGCGCCCTCTACGGCGAGGACCTGATCACCGCGCGGATCATCGAGAAGGAGCTGGCCGACCAGCAGCCCGTGGTCCAGGGCCAGGACGGCCCCGCCACCCTGGCGCAACTGGTGGAGCAGAAGCTCGCCAGCTATTTCGCCGACCAGCCCGACGGCATCCCGCCGGCCGGCCTCTACGACCGCGTGCTGGAGGAGGTGGAGCGGCCGCTGATCCAGCTCACGCTCGCGGCCACCCGCGGCAACCAGGTGCGCGCCGCCGAGATCCTCGGCCTCAACCGCAATACCCTGCGCAAGAAGATCCACGACCTGGGCGTCGAGATGGCCCGGGGTCGTCGCTGACCCCCGCTCATCCCGGCGAACGCCGGGACCCAGGTGGAGTGACTCAAGTTCGACTGCGACGAACGCGGCGTCGATCCAATCCGACTCCGGGTTTTCGATCTGGATACCGTCGTTCTCCGGAATGAGCGGATTTCAGACCTGGTGTGTCGTGCCGGGCATACCGGAGCTGTCGTAGTAGGCGATGGCGCCCTCGGCGAAGTAGTGGCCGACGATGGAGCGGCGGGACTTCTCCATGTCGGTGCGCGGGGCGCCGGCGTGCATGAGGTTCTCGTGCCAGATGAGGACGTCGCCCGCCTTCGCGCGGTAGGGCGTGGGCGCGAAGCCCTGCTCCTCGATCATCCGGGTCCAGGCGGGAACGATCACCTCGCCGAAGGTGCTCCAGTCGCCGTCCGTGACTTTCGGCGCGCCGTGGTCGGCCATGTAGACGCGCGGCAGGCGGTGGCTCTTCGGGAACACCATCAGCTCGCCGGAGCCGGCCTGCACGTCCTCCAGGGCGGTCCAGACGCCGCACATCCGGCCGGCCGGGAAGGGCGTCAGGTGGATCGTGTCCTGGTGGTGCTCCTGCTGCGAGCCGAAGATGTAGCTGAGCGTCTGGCACGGCCTCGCGGGCGCGCCGAAGATCAGCTCCAGCATCCGCAGGATCCTGGGGTGCGTCCAGAGTTCGCGGATCGCCGGGTATGATTCGTGGAGGCTCTCGATCCGCTCGGACGAGCCCCAGGCGTAGCCCTTCACCCTGTTCTCGACGACGTGGTCGAGGGCGGCGTTCAGCCGCCCGAGATGCTCGTCGGCGATGGCGCCGGGCAGGGCGACGTAGCCGTTCTCCGCGAAGCGCCTGAGGCCGGCGATCTCGTCCGCGTCGGCGGCGCCGGACCGCGCGAGGGCCGCAAGGTGCGCCTCGATCTCTTCCGGCGTGCGGTCGAACCAGGCGGTCGCGGAGGCGTCCGCGTAGTCGTAGAGCGTGCTGTCGCAGGCGTCGGCCACGATGAGCGGCGTCCCGCGCGATTCGAGGCGCGACCTGACCCAGGCGGCGAGATCGCCCACGTTCGACACCTGCACCGTCACGGCGTCGGCCGCGGCTTCGCGGTCGCCCTGCAACACCCGCAGGCGCAGGCTCGCGGGGCCGTTCGGCAACAGGTGGCCGTGGAGGGCGAACCAGTCGCGAATCGATCCCTCGGGGCCCGCGGTCAGCGGCCGGCGGAGCGCCGGCTCCGGGCCGTCGCCCACGAACACCTCGAGGACGGCCGTCTCGCCGCCGGCGAGCGTCACGTCATAGTGGACCTGGATCAGGCCCTGGGTCGGCGTCACCTCGGCGGCGGAGGCGGCGTGAAGGCGGACGCGGGGCTTGCGCAAGCCCAGGAGGCCGCGAAGGATACGCATGGAAAGGCTCGGGGCTCGGACTTCGATCGGCCGCAAGACGCGCCCTTCGCCGGCCGGACGTCAAGCCGCAGGCGGCGCCGTGCGCAGCGGCAACATAGGTGTTGATTTCGAGGCACAGCCCCCTAGGCTCCCCAGCCGATGGCGTTGCTTGCTCATCCCGTGTTCCGGCACCCCCTGCTGAGTCGCATCCGAAGCGTCCTGCAGTCGCGGCTGGTCCTGGGCGTCGGCTACGGGCTCGCCGCGGCGCTGACCGGGATCGCCATCCTGCTCGCCGCCTCACCGCCCGAGAAGGGGCCGCTGGGCCCGGCGAGCGGCGTGATCCTGACCGTCCTCGTGCTGAACATCTTCCTGATCGGCTTCCTGCTGCTCTCGGTGGGCATGCGGATCTTCGCGCTGCTCGACGCGCGCTCCTCGGACGCCGGCGCGCGCCTCCACGTCCGCTTCGTGGGCCTGTTCGCCGCGGCGGCCCTGGCCCCGGCCGCCGTGGTGCTGGTGTTCTACGGCCTCATCGTGTCGGGCGGCGTCGAGAAGTGGTTCTCGCAGCGGGTGCAGACCGTCGTCGAGAACTCCGCCACGGTCTTCCAGTCCTACCTCGACGAACAGACCGGCTACATCCGCGACCACGTGACCCCGATGGCCGCCGACCTCAACCGCGAGGCCCAGAGCCTGGTCGCCAAGCCCGAGAGCGCGGGCGACTACCTGGAGGCGCTGGCCTCGTTCCACGCCTTCCCCGCCGCCTACCTCGTCGATCGCCAGGGCCGCATCCTCGCCCGCGCCGAGGCCTCGGGCGCGCCGCCCTACGTGCTGCCGTCCAAGGCCGCCTACGAAGCCGCCGACGAGGGCGAGATCTACATCCCGAACTTCGACACCGGCGTCATGCGCGGCGTCTACAGGCTGCGCGCTTTCAACGACGTCTACCTCTATGTGACCCGGCCCCTGCAGCAGGGGATCATGGGCTACATGAAGGAGTCCGAGGCCGAGCTCGCCTCGTACCGCGATGTCGCCCGCAACCGCGCCCGCATCCAGACCGTCTTCGCGCTCAGCTACGCCGAAACCGCCATGCTGGTGCTGGTGGGCGCCGTCTGGCTGGGGCTGGGCGCCGCCAACGCGATCTCGGCCCCGATCGGGCGCCTCGTGCAGGCCGCGGGCCGCGTGGCCGGCGGCGACCTCTCGGCGCGCGTCGACGCCGAGTCCGACCCCGACGAGATCGCCGTGCTGTCGCGCGCCTTCAACAGCATGACCCACGACCTCCAGGCGCAGCAGGAGGCGCTGCGGCGCGCCGGCGACGAGGCCGAGGAGCGGCGTCAATTCATCGAGACGGTGCTGACCGAGGTGAGCGCGGGCGTGATCGGCCTCGATCCCGACGGCCGCATCTCGATCGCCAACCGCCAGGCCGCGATCCTGCTGGCGCTGCCGGGCGACCAGGGGCGGGGCCGCCGCCTCTCCGACGTGGTCCCCGAGTTCGCCCAGCTCGCCGCCGCCGCCCGCACGGGCGAGGCCGAGGAGGAGATCGACGTGGCGCGCGGCCGCGACCAGCGCCGCCTGCGCGTCCGCGCCAGCCAGTCCGAGGGCGGCTTGGTGCTGACCTTCGACGACGTGACCCGCCTGGTCGCCGCCCAGCGCAACGCCGCCTGGCGCGACGTGGCGCGCCGCATCGCCCACGAGATCAAGAACCCGCTGACGCCCATCCAGCTCAGCGCCGAGCGCCTGCGCCGCAAGTACCGCAAGGACATCGCCGAGGGGGAACTGGAGACCTTCGACCGCTGCACCGACACCATCGTGCGGCAGGTGGGCGACATCGGCCGGATGGTGGACGAGTTCTCGGCCTTCGCCCGGATGCCGGCGCCCAAGTTCGCCAAGCTGGAGGCCGCCGAGCTGCTGCGCGCCGCGGTCTTCGCCCAGCGGGTGGCCAGCCCCGACGTCGAGGTGGTGCTCGAGGACCCCACGGCGGATGCGATGCTCTACGCCGACGGCCGCATGATCGGCCAGGCGCTGACCAACGTGCTGAAGAACGCCGCCGAGGCCATCGAGGGGCGCCGCGCGCGCACCCCCAAGCTGAAGGGCAGGATCACGGCGCGGCTGATGGTGGAGGACGCCTCGGTCGTCATCGAGGTCGAGGACAACGGCGTCGGCCTGCCGGCCAAGGACCGCGACCGGCTGACCGAACCCTATGTGACGACCCGCGAGAAGGGCACCGGCCTGGGCCTCGCGATCGTGAAACGGATCCTGGAAGACCACGGCGGCGAGCTGGAGCTGGCCGATGCGCGGACGGGGCAGGGGGCGCTCGCCCTCCTGCGCCTGCCGGCTGCGCCCGCCGCCCGTGCAACCACCCCCCCGGCCGCGGCCGTCTCCGCGGAAGAGAGGTGAAGAATGGCGTCTGACGTACTGGTGGTCGATGACGAGGCCGACATCCGCGAACTGGTCGCGGGCATCCTGACGGACGAAGGCTACGACGTCCGCACGGCGAACGATTCGGAGAGCGCGCTGGCGGCGGTCCGCGCCCGCAAGCCGGCGCTGCTGATCCTCGACATCTGGATGCAGGGCGGCGGGATGGACGGGCTGGAGCTGCTGGACCTGGTCAAGACGCTCGACGCCGACCTGCCGGTGATCATGATCAGCGGCCACGGCAACATCGAGACGGCGGTCAGCGCCATCAAGCGCGGCGCCTACGAGTTCCTGGAGAAGCCCTTCAAGTCGGACCGCCTGATCCTGGTGGTCGAGCGCGCGCTGGAGGCGGCGAACCTTCGCCGCGAGAACCGCCGCCTGCGCGCCCAGGCGATCACGCCCGAGGGCCTGATCGGCAAGTCGATGGCGGCCCAGCAGCTTCGCCAGATGATCGCCAAGCTGGCCGGCGCCAACAGCCGCGTGCTGATCTCCGGCCCCGCGGGATCGGGCAAGGAAACGGTCGCGCGCCTGATCCATGGCGCGAGCCACCGCGCCCGCAACGAGTTCGTGCCCATCAGCGCCGCCGGCATGACGCCCGAGCGGATGGACGTCGAACTGTTCGGCGAGGAGGGCGCGGGCGGCCGCCCGGCCAAGATCGGCGTGTTCGAACGCGCCCACGGCGGCACGCTCTACCTCGACGAAGCCGCCGACATGCCGCGCGAGACGCAGGGCCGCATCCTGCGGGTGCTGGTCGAGCAACGCTTCCGCCGCGTGGGCGGCGACCAGGACGTGCAGGTGGACGTCCGCGTGATCTCGTCGACGTCGCGGGACCTGCGCGAGGAGATCTCCGCCGGCCGCTTCCGCGAGGACCTGTTCCATCGCCTGAACGTGGTGCCGGTGAACGTGCCGGGCCTCGCCGAACGGCGCGAGGACATCCCGGAGCTGATCGAGGACTTCATCCAGCGCATCTGCGAGGCCTCGGGGCTGGCGCGGCGGCGGCTGTCGGACGATGCGCTGGCCATGCTTCAGGTCCGCGCCTGGCCGGGCAACCTGCGCCAGTTGCGCAACAACGTGGAGCGGATGCTGATCCTGGCGTCCGGCGCGCCGGCCGATCCGATCACCGCCGACATGCTGCCGCCGGAAGCCGCGGTGAACGACCAGGCCGGCGCGATGGGGGCCGAGCGCATCATCGCGCTGCCCCTGCGCGAGGCCCGCGAGGTGTTCGAGCGCGAGTACCTCAACGCCCAGATGCTCCGCTTCTCGGGCAACATCTCGCGCACCGCGGCCTTCATCGGCATGGAGCGCTCCGCCCTGCACCGGAAGCTGAAGTCGCTGGGCCTTTCCGGCGCCCGCGCGCTCGAATCCGAGGAGCTGTGATGGGCAAGCGGCTTCGTCGGCGTGCTGTGCTGCACAATACGTTCCCCTCTCCCTTGCGGGCAGGGCAATCGCATATGGCCTGTGGGCGGCTCGTCCGACCGATTCATGAACCGCAGAGATCGCAGAGACACGCAGAGAGGGTCGTGGATCCACCGGAATCCTCCGCGTATCTCCGCGATCTCTGCGGTTTGACTGACGGCCTTTCGGCCGCCCGCATCCATATGCGATTGCCCTGCCCTTGCGGGGAGGGGTGAGATGAGCCGCATCGCGTACGTGAACGGCCGCTTCGTGCCGAAGAGCCAGGCCGTGGTCCACATCGAGGACCGCGGCTACCAGTTGGCCGACGCGGTCTACGAGGTCTGGGCGCTGTTCGACGGGAAGCTGGCCGATCCGGAGGGGCACTTCGCCCGCCTGGAACGCAGCCTGTCCGAGCTGCGCATCGACATGCCGATGAGCCGCGCGGCGCTGACGGCCGTGCTGCGCGAGACCGTGCGGAGGAACCGCATCCGCGAGGGGCTGGTCTACCTCCAGGTCAGCCGCGGCGTGGCCAGGCGCGACCACGCCTTCCCGACCGATCCCGTGCCGCCGGCCGTGATCGTGACGGTGAGCCGCGTGGACCGCGCCGCCACCGAGGCCCGCGCCGCCGCGGGCGTGGCCGTGATCACGACGCCGGAGAACCGCTGGGGCCGCTGCGACATCAAGACGGTCGGCCTGCTGCCCAATGCGCTGGCCAAGCAGAAGGCGCGCGAGGCCGGCGCGGTCGAGGCCTGGTTCGTGGACGAGCTCGGCCTCGTCACCGAGGGCGCCTCGTCCAACGCCTGGATCCTCGACGCCGAGGGGACCCTGCGCACCCGCGACACCCAGGCCAACATCCTGCGCGGCGTGACGCGGCTGTCGCTCATCGACGTCGCCCGCGAGGCCGGCCTGAAGGTCGACGAGCGGCCCTTCACCCCGCAGGAGGCGGCGCAGGCGAAGGAGGCCTTCATCACCGGCGCGGGCACGCTCGTGCTGCCCGTGGTGAAGGTGGACGGCCATCCGGTGGGCGACGGACGCGTCGGGCCAGTGGCCACGAAGCTCCGCCGCCTCTATATCGAGCGCGCCAGGGCGACCGCGATCTGACGAGGCGAGTGCGATTGCAAGCGCCGCCGTTTGGCGCCTAGCGTGGACTCGTGTGTGGGCGGAAGGCCGCCCGAACAACAACGAAAAGGCGGAAAGCCCGTGAGCGACAAGAAACAGAACCTGCAGGACACCTTCCTCAACAGCGTGCGGAAGTCCAAGACCCCCCTCACCATCTTCCTGGTGAACGGGGTCAAGTTGCAGGGCGTGGTGAGCTGGTTCGACAATTTCTGCGTCCTGCTGCGCAGGGACGGGCAATCCCAGCTCGTCTACAAGCACGCCATCTCCACCATCATGCCGGCCCAGCCCGTGCAGCTTTATGAGCCGGCCGACGACGAGGCCGATTGAGCGCTTCCAAATTCGTTGACCGCGAGGCGCCCGTCCAGGGCGCCATCGTCGTCCATCCCGACCGGGAAGGGCGTGCTGGCGCGCGCGACCCTGAGGCGCGCCTCGAAGAGGCGGCCGGCCTCGCGCTCGCCCTCGACCTGGAGGTCCGCGAGACCCTCGTCGCGACCCTGCGCAGGCTGACGCCGGCCACCCTGTTCGGGGCCGGCAAGGTCGAGGAGATCGCCGCCCGCGTGCGCGCCGCCGAGGCCGACGTCGTCATCGTCGACGACGCGCTGACGCCGGTGCAGCAGCGGAACCTGGAGAAGGCGTGGGAAGCCAAGGTCATCGACCGCACCGGCCTGATCCTGGAGATCTTCGCCCGCCGCGCCCGCACCCGCGAAGGCCGGTTGCAGGTCGAGCTCGCACGCCTGACCTACGAGCGCTCGCGGCTCGTGCGCACCTGGACCCACCTGGAGCGCCAGCGCGGCGGCTTCGGCGTCATGGGTGGCCCGGGCGAAACCCAGATCGAGACCGACCGGCGGCTGATCGCCGACAAGATCGGCAAGCTGAAGCGCGAGTTGGAGGAGGTGCGCCGCACCCGCACGCTCGCCCGCTCGGCGCGGCGGCGCATTCCGTTCCCGGCGGTGGCCCTGGTCGGCTACACCAACGCCGGCAAGTCCACGCTCTTCAACCGGCTGACCCACGCCGAGGTGGTGGCGCAGGACATGCTGTTCGCCACCCTGGATCCCACCATCCGCCAGCTCAAGCTGCCCGACGGTCGCCCGGCGATGCTGTCCGACACCGTGGGCTTCATCTCCGACCTGCCGCACGAACTGGTCGAGGCCTTCCGCGCCACGCTGGAGGAGGTGCGCGAGGCCGACGTGGTGCTGCACGTGCGCGACATCGCCAGCCACGAGACCCGCGAGCAGGCCGAGGACGTCCGCGCCGTGCTGGGCCAGCTCGGCATCGACATGGACGAGCGCCGCATCCTGGAGGTCTGGAACAAGGCCGACCTGTTGCCTGCCGACGAGCGCGACGAGGTGAGCCGCGACGCCCGCAGGGCCCATCCGCCGGCCGTCGTGGTCTCGGCGGTGACGGGGGAGGGGTGCGAGGCCTTGCTGGCCGCCGTCGCCGCCCTGGTCGATGAAGCCCCGCCGGTGGACGTCGTGACCCCGCCCGGCGAAGGCGCCGCCATCGCCTGGCTCTACGCCCACGGCCGCGTCATCGAGCGTGAAGCGGGCGAAGACGGCGGCGTGCGCCTCTCCGTCAGCCTGACGGCCCAGGCGCTGGGGCAGTTCGAACAGCTCTACCCCCAGGCGACGGTGGGCGGGCGTTAGCGTCCCATCCCACACTCCGCTCATCCCCGCGCATGCGGGGACCCAGGCTTCACTTCCTCGGGTGTCCTGAGCGAGCCCGCGGCCGCGGTGGCGCTGCTAAGAAAGTCTGGGTCCCCGCATGCGCGGGGATGAGCGGTGATGATTTGGGTGCGGAAACAGGAATCGAACCTGTGACCTTCAGGTTGTGAGGCCGGCCCGCTCCTTGGCCTTCACCTCTTCCCAGAGGGCGTCCATTTCGGCGAGGTCGGACTGGTCGGGGGTCTTGCCGCGCTTGGCAAGTTCCGCCTCGACGTATTTGAAGCGGCGGACGAACTTGGCGTTGGTATAGCGGACGGCCTCCTCCGGATCGACGTCGAGCGTGCGGGCCAGGTTGGCGACGACGAAGAGCACGTCGCCGATCTCGTGGCGGGCCTTCTCCAGGTCGCCGGCCTCGATCTCGGCCAGCATCTCGCCGACCTCCTCGTGCAGCTTCTTCACGACGTCCTGCACGGTCGGCCAGACGAAGCCGACTTTGGCGGCGCGCCTGGAGAGCTTCACCGCGCGCGTGAGGCCCGGCAGGCCCAGGGGCACGTCGTCGAGCAGGCTGGCGTCGCGGCCCTTCCCGGCGCGCTCGGCCGCCTTCAACGCCTCCCAGCCCGCCTTCTGGTGCTCCAGGCTCTCGTAGCTCTCGTCGCCGAACACGTGCGGGTGGCGGCGGACCATCTTGTCGTTGATCGCACGCGCCACGTCTTCGAAATCGAACGCGCCCTGTTCCTCGGCCATGCGCGAATGGAAGACCACCTGCAGGAGGAGGTCGCCCAGTTCGTCCTTCAGGTCGGAGAGGTCGCCCCGCTCGATGGCGTCGGCGACCTCGTAGGCTTCCTCCACCGTGTAGGGCGCGATGGTGGCGAAGGTCTGCGCCTGGTCCCACTCGCAGCCGTCCTCGCGGTCGCGCAGGCGCGCCATGATGGCGAGCAGGCGCTCGATGGGCGGCAGGTCGGCCGGCGGGGCAGGGCGGGTCATGGGAGCTCGATCAGACCGCGCGCCGCTCGATGGCGCAAGCGTACGAGGCGCGACCTAGCGCTCGGCGACCTGTTCGCCGCGGGCCAGCTTGCGGGCGAAGCGGTCGAAGGTCCAGGTGGCGTCGGTCCACACCCAGTTGGCGTGGGCCTGGCGGATGTCGGTCTCGTACCAGCGGTAGCTCACCGGCGTCGTCGCGCCGTCGGCGGCGACGATCTGGCCCTCGATGGCCGCGCCGCCGACGCCGAAGCTCTCCATCGAGAGGCCCGGCGTGTCGCCCAGTTGCTTGAACGTGGGCCGGTTCGGCGTCGCGCCGACGAGGGTCAGTGCGATGCGGGCCCCGTCGTAGGCGCCGGTCCGGGCGAGCGCCTTCTCGACGGAGGCCTTGAGGTCGGCCGTGAGCAGGTCGGCCTCGCGCTGGCCGTAGGTCTTGTCGAACTTCTTCTGCATCTCGGGCGAGAGGCTCACGTCCACCGACGCGGGCGCGCAGAAGGCGGCCGGCGCGGCGGCGAGCAGGGCGGCTGCAGCGAGGAGGGCGAGGCGCATGGGCGGCTCCGGAAGCATCCAGTAATTATGTAACATGTGGGCGCCGGGACGCAATTCCACAAGAGTGGAACCGCCGCCTTCCTCGCGCCTTACGCAAGCGGGACTGGAACGCCGGACTCGCGTCAGAGGCGAATCCAGCTAGCGTTCGGGCTGTCCACTACCATGGAGAGGGACCCATGGGCGGAGCAGCGTATCACCGGGGACGGGCGTTCGAGGCCGCGCCCCGGATCGAAACGGAAACGCGGCCCCTGCCGCGCGGCTACGGCCTTCTCCTCGGCGCGACGGCGTCGGTCGGCCTCTGGGCCGGCATCTTCTGGATCGCGGCGGCGGTGTTCGGCTAGGCGCGCCGGCGGGTGGCCTTGAAGTGCGCGATGAAGGCCGCGAGGCCCGCCGAGGGCAGGCGCTGGCGCGGGTAGTAGAGCGAGACGCCGGGGAAGGGCGGCGTCCAGGCCTCCAGCACGGGCTCCAGGCGCCCGCTCTCCAGCTCGGCCGTCATGGCGCGCTCGATCGCATAGGCGACGCCGGCGCCGGCCACGGCGGCCTGCACGGCCAGATCGGGGCTGCCGACGATCAGGCGGCCGGGCGGCTCGATCTTGATCTCCTCGCCGCGCTGCTCGAACGCCCATGGCAGGAGCACGCCGCTGGGCATCCGCACGCGGATGCAACTGTGCCGCAGCAGGTCGGCCGGCGTCAGCGGCCGCCCGTGCGATGCGAAGTAGGCGGGGCTGCCCACCACCAGGTAGCGCTCGGTCTGGCCGAAGGGCAGGGCGACCATGTCCTGCGGCACGGCACCGCCGCCCCGCACCCCGGCGTCGAAGCCTTCGGCCACGATGTCGACCAGCCGGCCGTCCACCGCAAGGTCCACGCGCATGTCGGGGTTGGCGTCGAGGAAGCCCAGCACGGCCGGCAGGATCCGCTCGGCGCCGCCCAGCGAGGCGTTGAGGCGCAGCGTGCCGGTGGGCGTCTCGCGGAAGCGGTTCACCGTCTCGACGGCGGCGGCGATGTCGCGCAGCGCCGGGCGGATGCGGGCCAGGAAATCCTCGCCGGCTTCGGTGAGCGAGACGCTGCGCGTGGTGCGGTTGAAGAGGCGGACGCCCAGCCGGCGCTCGACGCTGGCCACCGCGTGGCTGAGCGAGGAGGACGAGACGCCCAGCTCGGCGGCGGCGGCGCGGAAGCTGCGGTGCGTGGCCACGGCGGCCAGCGCGCTGAGCTCGGGAAGCGACGGGCTCGTCATTGTTCACATATGCTCAGCAAGCCAAACGATTTGCTGAGGATTATCGCACGGTCCCGCGGCCGCTAGACAGGGCCCCGCAACGAAGGAGCGGGCGATGGCCGAGACGGTCCTGGTGACGGGCGGCACAGGCTTCGTGGCCGGCTGGGTGATCGTGGAACTGCTGAAGCGGGGCTACGACGTGCGCACGACGGTGCGCGACCTCGGCAAGGCCGACGCCGTGCGGGCCGCGGTGCGGACCCAGGTGGAGCCGGGCGGGCGGCTGACGTTCGCCGTCGCCGACCTCACCGACGACGCCGGCTGGGACGCCGCCGTGGCCGGCTGCGCCCACGTCCTGCACGTGGCCTCGCCGCTGGGGCGGGGCGAACCCACCGACGCGACCCTGATCCCGCCGGCCCGGGACGGGACGCTCCGGGTGCTGCGCGCGGCGGTGGCGGGCGGCGTGAAGCGGGTGGTGATGACCTCGTCCACGGCCGCCTGCGCGCCGCGGCTCCAGGGTCCCGACAGCTTCAGCGACGAGACGCTGTGGACCGACCTCGGCGACCCCGACGGCACGCCGTACCGGCGCTCGAAGATCGTCGCCGAACGCGCCGCCTGGGATTTCATGGCCGCGAACGGCGGCGCGACCGGGTTCGTGACCGTGCTGCCCAGCGCGATCTTCGGCCCCGTGCTGACGGCCGACAACCCGGGCTCGGTGATGGTGGTGGGCCGGCTGTTCGGCGGGACGATGCCGGGCGTGCCGAAGGTGGGCTTCAGCGTGGTCGACGTGCGCGACCTGGCCGACGCCCACATCCGCGCCATGACGACGCCGGAGGCCGCGGGCCAGCGGTTCATCGCGTGCAGCGAGTACCTGACCATGGCCGAGATGGCCCGGGCGCTGCGCGCCGGCCTGCCGGAGCCGTTCGCGAGCCGGACGCCGAAACGCACGCTGCCGAGCTTCCTGGTGCGGCTGGCGGCGAGGCGCGACCCGGCGCTGCGCGGCATCGTGCCCACGCTCGGCCGCCGCCACGCGTTCAATTCCGCCAAGGCCCAGCGCCTCCTGGGCTGGAGACCGCGTCCGGCGCGCGAAACCGTCGTGGAGACGGCGAAGCGCCTGATCGAAGTGGGGGCGGTATCCTGAGGCGCTGGGACGGAGAAGGCGGCCCTCTTCAACCGTGGCTTGTCTACACCGGTTAGAGATGTCGCGTTGGGTGCCAGTTAGAGATGTCAGGGCAGGGGGCTCGGGTCGGCCGAAGGGCGGGCGCGCAGCCTTCCCGCAGCGCAGCAGCCGACCGCCCGGCCGGCGCACGGAAGACGATGACGGTGGGTTTTCCGATGCGCGCCGGCAGGCGCGCGAGGCACGTAGAGACGCCGCGCGATCGGAACTGGCACTCGGTCCGCGACATCGCCTAAGTTGCGGCCTCTCGGTCGGGAGGTTCCAGTGGCGGAACATTTAGTCTTCGTGATTGGCAGCGATGATGACGAGCAAATTCAGCTCGTTACCGAAAATATCGGCCAGAATTGCCGGATTACCTGCCGAGTACGCGGTGAGACTTTCACGGCCGACGAAGGCGATTTTTTCGAAGCTCTGAGCACTGTCCGACGCCGGGCGCTCGAACCCAAGGGCCTGATTCCGTTCTGCTACGGCGCGAGCCTCAACGTCTGGCCATCAGGGATGGCGCGGGACATGGGACAGGGCCTGTCAGCCTACAAAATGCAGATGGGGCTTCCGGCATCGGAGCTTGTCGGGATCTTCGACCAAGGTCCCGATGTGATCCCATCTCGGGTCGAGCAACAGGCGGAATTCGCGAAGGAGTGGATTGGGTCTTTTCGCAATCGTCGGAAGGTTGAGGGTTATGTCCTGACCCTAAAATGCCGGCGCTGCGGATCGAAATTCCCCCATGCCATCTTCAGCGGTGACACCGACATGGCGATAGATGGGCTCATCTCGCTCACCTCCGTTGAGCGAAAAGAACTCGTTGTTGGGGAGCTGTCCGCTCACGAGTGGAAGCTGGAAGACGCCGAAAGGATCAGTGCAGCTTGCGAACGCATTTCCGCAGCGTTGGCGCGAACCGACCTAAGACCTGTGAGGGTCGTCAGGTGGCAGAAGGCCCAATCTACCAGACTTTCATTTGCAGCGTTCCGCAAGAACTATAAGCCTCCCGTCGGGGTCTACTCGTGCCCAAAATGTGGTGGCGAAGCGAAGTCGATTCAGCAGCAGAGCTGGTCAGAACTTATGACCTCGGGCGGACATATCGAACCTTTTGGTGAGCTGAAGCTTCACGATCCAAGCCAATTCACCCAACGCTGAACATGTGGCCGGTCTGATCACGGCGCCTGGGGCCTTTGCGGGTGCGTTGACCTGGCGGTTCGGCTTCCTGGCTCTGGCGGATCAGGGTGAGGAGGCCTCCGAGCCGCTTGTTCTCCAGCACGGCCGTTTCGGTGACGCGCTGCAGCTTGTCGAAGGTCCGGTAGGCATGCTCCGGCCCTTGTAGCGGACCTCCAGTCGCCCGTCGGGGAAGTCCACGACCTCGACCCTCTGGCCGATCGCGGCCTGGGCGAATCTAAACAGACGTTTTTCGCCTAAGGAAGATTATCGGAAATTATGCTAGGCCGATTTCGGGGTCAGGCCCACGCCGCCCATCGGGATCGTCTCGAAGCGTTCGCCGAAGCCGGCGATGAGCGGCCTCGCCCTGGCGATGGCGGCCTGCACGCCGGGGAGCTTCAGCGAGGCCTGGTGGCTGGCCGGACTGTCCCACACCTCGGTGATCCAGATCGCGTCGGCGTCCTGGGCGTCGGCGGCCACGATGTAGCTCAGGCAGCCCGGCATGGCGCCGGTCGCCTCGGCCAGCAGCCCGATCAGCGCGTCGCGCTGGCCGGGCTTGGTCAGCATCTTGCCGATCAGGCCGTACATCGGCTGGGCGGCGCCCGCCGGCCCGGCCGCCATGGCCGCAGAACCGGCGATGAATCCCCGTCTTGCCATCATGTCTTCATATCTCCTGGCGACGGGAGCGCGAGCTCGCCGGCGGCGATCCGGCGGAGCGTCGCGACGAAGAACGCGGGCTCCAGCGCCTTGACGCGCGCCTCCAGCGTCCCGGCGGTGTCGCCGGGCGCCACGGGCACGGCCGTGCGCGCGAGCTCGGGCCCGTGGTCGTAGATCTCGTCCACCGCATGCACGACGATGGCGCTTTGTGGAACGCCCGCGGCGATCACCGCGCGGTGTACGCGCGCGCCGTACATGCCCTCCCCGCCGAACTGCGGCAGGGGGCCCGGATGGATGTTGAGCAGCCGCCCGGCGTAGCGGGCGAGCGTCTTCGGCCCCAGCCGGCGCAGGTATCCCGACAGGACCACCACGTCGACGCCGTGGTCCGCGAGCGCGGCCTCCAGGCGCGCGTCGGCCGCGTCGGGATCGGCTGCCGTGGGGATGCAGAGGGTCGGCACGCCGGCGGCGGCCGCCCAGGCGAAGGCGGCGCAGTCCTTCTTGTTGCTGACCAGCAGCCGCGCTTCGGCGTTCAGGCCGCCGTCGGCGATGGCCCGCGTGATGGCTTCGGCGCTGGAGCCGTTCCCGGACGCGAGGAAACCGATCTTAAGTCCCCGGGAAATCACGCGTTCTCGTCCCCGAGCGCGTGGCGGAAGGTCATGCCGTCGTAGGCCGGCTCGACGCCGGCCGGCAGTTCCGCCGTGAGCTGCGCGAAATCCATGTCGATGTGCATGTTGGTGAGGATCGCGCGGCGCGGCTTCGCGCGTCCGATCCACTCCAGCGCGCGGTCCAGATGCGCGTGCGTCGGGTGCGGCCGGCGGCGCAGGGCGTCCACGATCCAGACGTCGAGGCCTTCGAGCGCCGCGAACGCCGCGTCGTCGAGCCCCACCACGTCGCTGGAATAGGCCACGTTTCCAAAGCGGTATCCGACGGACCTCACGCCGCCGTGGTCCTGGTCGAAGGTGCGGACGGGGATGACGCCCGAGGGCCCGTCCACCTGCCAGTCGACGCCGTGCGCCGGGATGGCGTGGCGGTCGCAGATCGCCGGATAGCCGCCCTCGCCTTCGAAGATGTAGCCGAACCGGCGCATCATCGTCCGGTCCGTCGCCGCGTCCATCCAGCAGGGGATGCGCGCCTGCTGGCGCAGGTAGAAGGCGCGCACGTCGTCCAGCCCATGCACCTGGTCGGCATGATCGTGGGTCAGCAGCACCGCATCGCAGCGCGTCACGCCGGCCCGGGCGGTCTGGATGCGCAGCTCGGGTGAAGCGTCCACCAGCGCCGTCGTCTGGGCCCCCTCGCCCACCCGCCTCACCAGCAGCGAGCAGCGGGTGCGGAAGTTCTTCGGCTCGGCCGGGTCGCAGATGCCCCAGTCGCCGTCCGCGCGCGGCACGCCGCCGGACGAGCCGCAGCCGAGGATCGTGAACTCCAGCGTCCCGCTCATGGCCGCGGAATCCGCTCGAAGAGGGCGAAGAAGGCGTCGGTCGTGCGCCGGTCGGCCTCGTCGGGCGACCAGCCGCGCACCTCGGCCAGCCTGGCCAGCACGTGGCCGACGTAGGCCGGCTCGTTGCGGCGGCCCCGGTGCGGCACGGGCGCGAGGTAGGGGCAGTCGGTCTCGACGATGATCCGGTCGGCCGGCATCTCGCGGATCACCTGGCGCACGTCCTCGGCCGCCTTGAAGGTGGCGATGCCCGAGACCGAGAACCAGGCGCCCAGCGCCGCCGCGCGCCGCGCGAGGTCGGCGCCGGAGGTGTAGCAGTGCATCAGGAGCCGGAACGGGCCGGCCGCGTACTCCGCCTCCAGAATCTCAGCCATCGCGTCGTCGGCCTCGCGGGTGTGGACGACGAGCGGCAGGCCCGTCTCGCGGGCCGCATGGACGTGCCGGCGGAAGACGCTGGCCTGGATGTCGCGGGGGCTGAGGTCGTAGTGGAAGTCGAGGCCGCACTCGCCGATGCCGACCACGCGCGGGTCGGCCGCCAGCCGGACGAGCGTCGCGGCCGCGAGGTCCGGGTCCTCCTTGGCCTCGTGGGGGTGCGTGCCGACGGTACACCAGATGTCCGGCTGGTCGGCGAGCGCGCGCACGGCGGCGAAGTTCGACACGCGGTCGCAGATGTTGACCATCAGTCCGACGCCGGCCTCGCGGGCGCGGGCGATCACCGCGTCGCGGTCCTCGTCGAATTGCGGGGCGTGCAGGTTGACGTGGCTGTCGATCAGCATCGGCGGGATGTCACGCCTGAGCTGCGGCCTGGCGGAGCTCGGCGAGCGCGGTGAAGAGGGCGTCGGCGCGGTCGAGGTTGAGCGCCTCGACCTCGCGCGGCAGGCGCTGGAGCGTCTCCCACGCCCCGGCCCATCGATCAAGCGCGCCGAACCCCTGCGCCGCCCGGTCCCGCGCCAGCGCATGCACGCGGTCCGACAGGCGCTCGAACAGCAGCGCGAACTTCGCCGGCCCCTCCCCGCCGCGGAAGCCTTCCGCCAGCGACAGCGCCCGGGTCTCGTCCACGCGCGGCAGGTCGGCCAGGAGGTCGCGCGCGGCGTCGTCCATGGCGAGCGCCTGTCCGGCGGCGAGTTGCAGCGCCCGGCCCGGCGCGCCGTCGGCCATGGTGGCGAGGCGCAGCGCGTCTTCGTCGTTCGCGCCGGTGCGGGCGCGCACGAAATCGGCGGCGGCCTCAACGCCCAGCGGCTGGAAGGCGAGCCGGCGGCACCGCGAGCGGATCGTCGGCAGGAGGCGGCCCGGCGCGTGCGAGACCATCAGGAGCACGCCCCGCGGCGGCGGCTCCTCCAGCGTCTTCAGGATGGCGTTGGCGGAATTGACGTTGAGGTCGTCGGCGGCGTCGACGATCGCCACCCGGTGCGGCGCGCTGGCGGGCGACTTCGAGAAGAACTCGGCGAGCTTGCGGGCGTCGTCCACCGGGATGACCTTGCGCGCCTTGCCGTCCGGCCCCTCGCGCTCCAGCACCATCAGGTCGGGATGGCTGCGCGCGGCGACCTGGCGGGCCACGGGATGGTCCGGATCGGTCCCCAGCACGCCCAGGTCCGGGTCGGCCGGCGCGCCCAGCAGGCGGCGCGCGGCGCGATAGGCGAAGGTGGCCTTGCCCACGCCCTCGGGGCCGGTCAGCAGCCAGGCGTGATGCAGCCGGCCGCGTCCGCGGGCCGCCTCGAACGCCTCCTCGGCGACGTATTGCCCCTGCAGTTCGAACACCTCGCGCGGGTGCGGGACCTCGATCTCAGCCATGGACGGCCAGCCGCCCGGCCACCGCCGCCCAGACGGCGGCCTCGACGGCGTCCATCGCGCCCGTCGCGTCGATCACCGCGCACCGGTCCGGCTCGCGGGCGGCGATGGCGAGGAACGCCTTGCGCAGCCGCTCGTGGAAGGCCGCGCCCTTGGACTCGAAGCGCATCTCCGCGCCGGCCCGCACATGCGCCCGCTCCAGCCCCACGTCGACGGGCAGGTCGAACACCAGCGTCAGGTTGGGATGCACGCCGTCGAGGATATGCGTCTCCAGCGCCGTGATGAGCCCGGCGTCCACGTCGCCCGCGCCGCCCTGGTAGGCCCGCGTGGAGTCGGCGAAGCGGTCGCAGATCACCCAGGCGCCGCGCGCCAGCGCCGGGGCGATCACGCGCTCGATGTGATCGCGCCGCGCGGCGTACATCAGCAGCGTCTCGGTGACCGGGCTCCAGCGGTCGGCCGACCCGCGAAGCACCAGGTCGCGGATGCTCTCGGCGCCGGGCGAGCCGCCGGGCTCGCGCGTCGTGACGACCTCGCGGCCCCCGGCCTTCAGGCGTGCGGCAAGCCGCTGGACCTGGGTGGACTTCCCGGCCCCCTCGCCGCCTTCGAACGTGATGAACCGACCGCGCGCCACGAGGGCCAAATTGGCCGGTTCGGCGCGGAAGTCCAGCGGGGCTAGAAGGTCCGCACGACCCGGGCGTCGGCGAAGCCGAACTCGGCCACCCGGTCGCGCAGGGCGTAGGCGCCCGCCTCGTCCGCCGGCGCCGGCAGGATCACCCGGTAGAGCGTCATCCCGTCGGCCCGCTGCAACGGCTCGATCGAGGCCGAACCGGCCGCGGCGAGGCGCTGGGCCGCCTGCTGGGCGTTGGCCTGGCTGGAGAAGGCGCCGGCCTGGACGCGCAGGTTCGAACTCGTCGCCATCGAGGCGCGGAAGGCCCCGGCGCCGGGCGCGGGCGGGATCGGCGTCGACAGGATCTCGCTGCCCGTCACCGGGGCCAGCGCCGTCGAACCCACC
>NZ_JAHBYD010000019.1 GCF_019636135.1 Phenylobacterium sp. | reverse complement strand
CGGAGGAGTTCAGACGTGCGCCTGCGCGAAGCCCGCTATCCGCCCGTGACCGACGCCGAGCTCACCGACCTGCAGCGCGAGGTGCTGGAGCTGGTGACGCCGCGTGCGCGGCCGCTGAACCTGTTCCGCACCGTGCTGCGCGCCCCGGCGGCGATGCGCAGCCTGCTGGCGCTGGGCGCCTACATCACCTCGCAGGCCAACGACCTCCCGCGACGCGAGAAGGAGCTGGTGATCCTGCGCATCGCCTTCCTTTGCCGCGCCGGCTACGGCTGGGCGCAGCATCAGGCCCTCGCCCTCCACGCGGGCCTCGGCGCCGAGGAGATCGCGCGGGTGAAGCTGGGCCCGGCGGCGTCCGAGTGGCGCGACGCCGACCGCGCGCTGCTGCGCGCCTGCGACGAACTGCACGCCGACCAGTTCGTGCGCCCGGCGAGCTGGGCCGACCTCTGCCGCCATTTCTCCGACAAGCAGCGGATGGACCTCGTCTTCACCGCCGGCCACTACACCCAGACCTGCATGATCCTGAACACCTTCGGCGTCCAACCCGAACCCGCCCTGGCCGTCGACCCGGACCTGTCCTTGCCGCAAGACTGAGACGTCCGGCCGTCGTGGCCGCGGCGCCCCTCGCCGGTAGGCTTCGGCGACACCTAGCGCGCCGCGGTCGAAGGCCAAGGCAGCAGCAGGGTCGCTTCCAGGCCACCGCCGGGGTGGTTCCGCAGCACGAGTTCGGCGCCGTTCTGGGCGGCGAGGCGGCGTGCGATCGCCAGGCCCAGGCCAGAGCCGCCGGTTTCGCGCGAGCGCGACTCCTCCAGGCGCACGAAGGGCCGGAAGAGCTCCTCGATGCGATCCTCTGGGATGCCGGGGCCATGGTCGCGGATGCGAACCGCGACGCCGCCGCGGCCGCGTTCGGACGCGACCTCGGCCGAGCCGCCGTACTTCACGGCGTTGTCGACCAGGTTCTCCAGGCAACGGCGCAGGGCCAGCGGGCGCGCGAGGACGTCGATCGCCTCGCGATGCGTCAGCACCACCTGGCGGCCGGCGTCCTGGGCGTCCTCCACCAGGCTCTCCAGGAGGGAGGCGAGGTCCAGCGGCACGAGGGGCTCGACCGCCTGTTCGCTGCGCGCCAGCTCCAGGCCCTCGCGGACCAGGTCGTGCATCGCCTGCACGTCGCCGATCAGCGCGTCACGCAAGGCGGGCTCGGCCACCTTGTCGAGCCGCAGCCGCAGGCGGGTCAGCGGCGTCTGCAGGTCGTGGGCGATGGCGGCCAGCATCTGGGTGCGCTCGGCGAGGTGGCGCTTCAGGTCGGCCTGCATGCGGTCGAAGGCGGTGGCGGCCTCGCGGACCTCGTAGGGGCCGGTCGGGCCCTCATAGGCGTGGTCGAGGTTGCGGCCGAGCGCGCGGGCGGCGCGGGCGAGCGCGTTCAGCGGCCGCGCCGCGACGAGGGCCACGACGAACGACAGGCCGAGCGCGGCCAGCGCCAGGACGCCCAGGAACAGCGGGTCCAGGCCGACCGCGTCGTCGCGTTGCAGGGGAGGGGTGTCGACCGAGAGCCGGATCGGCGCGCCGTCCTCGAGCCGGCCCGTCACCAGCCAGCACTGCGGCGGCTGGAGCGTCCGGTCGGGCTGGCGTTGCATCGGGATGCGGCCCGGCCGATGGAAGCAGGTCTCGAAGTCGACCTTCTGCGCGTTGGCCTGCGCGGCGGCGCCGAGGCGTTCGGTCAGCAGCCGGGTCAGCGCCACGTCGCTCGGCGCGGTCGTGGTCGCGAGGGTGGCGCGCACGCCGGCCGCGCCCTCGCGCGCCAGGCGCGTGCGCTCCGGCTCGGGCGCGCGCCCCAACTGCTCCCAGACGTACTGGGTGCGGTCGGCCACGCCCTCCAGCCGCAATTGGTCGACCTCGGCCCGGCGTCGGCCGTCGGCCAGGGTCAGCGCCAGCAGCGCCGAGAGCACGATGCCCACGAGCAGGATCAGGAAGATCCGGCCCGCCATCGAGTCCACGAAGCGGAACAGCGGCTTCATTCGAGGATGACGGGCGAGGCCAGGACGTAGCCTTCGGACCGGACGGTCTTCACGAGGCTGGGCGAGCGGGGATCGTCGCCGAGCTTCTGGCGCAGCCGGCTCACCTGCAGGTCGATCGCACGGTCCTCGCCCTGGCGGACCGCGCCCAGGGCCAGCAACTGCTCGCGGCTCAGTACGCGGTTGGCGTGGTCGACCAGGACGCGGAGCAGGCGGAACTCGGCGCCGGACAGCACCACGGTCCGGCCGGCGGGATCGATGAGGTGGCGGTGCTCGAAGTCGAGCGTCCAGTCCGAGAAGCGGGCCCGCCTGGCGTCCAGCGGCTCCATGTTCGACGGCAGCGCGCGCGTGCGGCGAAGCACGCTGCGGATGCGCGCGAGCAGCTCGCGCGGCTCGAACGGCTTGGCGAGGTAGTCGTCGGCGCCCATCTCCAGGCCCAGCACGCGGTCGATGGGCTCGCCCCGCGCGGTCAGCATGATGATCGGGATCGCGGACGTGGTGCGCAGCTCGCGGCAGAGGGCGAGGCCGTCCTCCTTCGGCAGGTTGAGGTCCAGCACGATCAGGTCGACCGCCGCGCGGCCCAGCGCCTTGCGCATCTCCGCGCCATCCTGGGCGGTGGAGACCCTGTAGCCCGCCGCGGCCAGGCGCTCCGCCAGCAGCGCGCGGATCTCGCGGTCGTCGTCGACGACGAGCAGGTGGTCGGGCTGGGCGTCCATGCCGCCATTCTGCCGGGCAAGCCGTCACGGCGGGAAAGTTTCTTGTGCCGAAGTCGCGCGTTCCCGCCGCACGACACACAGCGACACAAACTCCCGCTCGGCCGACACAGTGGGACACCGCCCGGACGATCCGCCGCCACACGCGAGGCCGAAGACCAGCCTCGATGAAAACGCGTGTGCGAGACATGAAGATCGATCGTCGGAAAGCGGCCGTCATCCTGGCGGCCATCGTGCTGGCCCTGGTCCTGGGTTTCGGGGTCAAGGCCCTCCTCTTCGGCAAGGACGGGCCGAAGCCGGTCACGGCGACCGTCGCCGTGGGCAACGTCGAGCAGACGGTGATGGCGACGGGTTCGCTGGAGCCTGTGAAGCTGGTCAGCGTCGGCGCGCAGGTGACGGGGCAGATCCAGAAGCTGCACGTCGTCCTGGGCCAGACGGTCGCCAAGGGCCAGCTCATCGCCGAGATCGACTCGGCGCCGCAGGAGAACGCCCTGCAGACCGCGCAGGCGGACCTGGCGAACATCCGCGCGCAGCGGGCGCAGCTCGACGCCAACCTGGCGCAGAGCCAGCTCGCCTACACGCGCCAGCAGACGATGCTGTCGGCGGACGCCACGTCGCGGGCCGACTTCGAGGCGGCCGAGGCCGCGCTGAAGGCGGCGCGTTCGCAGGTCGCGGCCAACGCGGCCCAGATCCAGAAGGCCGCCGTGGCCGTGGAGACGGCGAAGCTCAACCTGAGCTACACGCGCATCGTGGCCCCGATCGACGGCACGGTGGTGGCGATCGTCACCGAGGAGGGCCAGACGGTCAGCGCCCAGCAGTCCGCGCCCACCATCATCAAGCTGGGCCAGCTCGACACCATGACCGTGAAGGCCGAGGTCTCGGAGGCCGACGTCATCAAGGTGCATGCGGGCCAGAGCGCGTACTTCACCGTGTTGGGCGACGCGAACCGTCGTTACACCGGGACGCTGCGCACCGTGGAGCCGGCGCCCGAGACCATCGAGACCGAGGACAGCGTCACCAACGTCAGCGCCTCGTCGTCGGCCATCTACTACAACGCCCTCTTCGACGTGCCGAACACGGACGGGCGGCTGCGCACCTTCATGACCGCGCAGGTGAGCATCGTGCTGGGCCGCGCCAGCAACGTGCTGACCATCCCGTCCGCGGCGCTGGGCTCGGCCGGCGCCGACGGGGCCTACGCCGTCCAGGTGATGGACGACCACGGCGGAATCGCGCCGCGCAAGGTCCGCATCGGCCTGAACGACGGCTCGCACGCCGAGGTGAAGTCCGGCCTGAAGGCCGGCGAGCAGGTCGTGTTGGCGCAGACGGCGGCGAAGACCAGCGGACCGAACGGCGGGGCTCCCGGCGGCATGCGCCGGGGCATGGGCGGGCTGGGCGGCCTGTGACCATGGCCGAGCCTCTGATCGAAGTCCGGGGACTGCGCCGGGAGTTCCCGGCCGGGGACGGCGTCCTGACCGTGCTGAAGGATGTCGACCTGACCATCCAGGCCGGCGAGATGGTGGCCATCATCGGCGCATCGGGCTCGGGCAAGTCGACGCTGATGAACATCCTGGGCTGCCTGGACCGGCCCACCGCGGGCGTCTACCGCGTCGCCGGCCGCTCCACCGCCGAGCTCGGGCCCGACGAACTGGCCGAACTGCGCCGGGAGTATTTCGGCTTCATCTTCCAGCGCTACCAACTGCTGGGCGACCTGCCGGCGGTGGCCAACGTCGAGGTGCCCGCGATCTACGCCGGCGTGTCCCGCGAGGCGCGTCACGAGCGCGCCGCGGGCCTGCTGGCGCGGCTGGGGCTGGCGGACCGCCTGGACCACCGCCCGGGCCAGCTCTCGGGCGGCCAGCAGCAGCGCGTCTCCATCGCACGCGCGCTGATGAACGGCGGCGACATCGTGCTGGCCGACGAGCCCACCGGCGCCCTCGACACCCGCAGCGGCGAGGAGGTGATGCGGATCCTGAAGGACCTCAACCGCGAGGGCCGCACCATCATCATCGTCACCCACGACCACGCGGTGGCCGCGCACTGCGACCGCATCATCGAGATCCGCGACGGCGAGATCGTCTCGGACAAGCGCAGCGCCGAGCCGCAGGCGCGGCCGGCCCCGACGCCGGCCGTCGCCGCGCCGGGCGAGGGCGTGCTGAACGCCGCCGCCGACCGGTTCCGCGAAGCGTTCCGCATGGCGCTGCTGGCCATGAACGCGCACCGGCTGCGCACCTTCCTGACCATGCTCGGCATCATCATCGGCATCGCCTCGGTGGTGTCGGTGGTGGCGCTGGGCGAGGGCTCGCGCCGCCAGGTGCTGCAGCAGATCAGCTCCATCGGCACCAACACGCTCGACATCATGCCGGGCAAGAACTTCGGCGACATGCGCTCGGGCGCCGTGCGCACCCTGGTCGTCTCCGACGCCGAGGCGCTGGCGCAGCAGCCCTACGTCGACAGCGTCACGCCGGCGGTGCAGTCGAGCGGCACGCTCCGCTTCGGCAACGTCGCGGCCACCGGCACGGTCTACGGCGTCGGCGAGCAGTACTTCCGCGTGCGCGGGCTTAAGCTGGCCGAGGGCCGGCTGTTCGACGCCTCGGATGTGAAGGCCTACGCCCAGTCGGTCGTCATCGACGACAACACGCTGAAGACCCTGTTCCCCGGCCGCACGACCGCGCCGCTGGGCGAGGTGATCCTGATCGGCGACATGCCGGCGCGGATCGTGGGCGTGCTGCAGAAGTCGTCGGGCGGCATCGGCCCGGGCGCGGGCGGCGACAGCCTCTCGGTCTACCTGCCCTACACCTCGCTGCAGGCCCGCCTGCTGGGCGAGACCAACCTGCGCAGCATCACCGTGCGGGTTCGCGACGACACCGACAGCCAGGTCGCGCAGTCGGCGGTGACCGACCTGCTCAGCCGGCGTCACGGGACGCAGGACTTCTTCATCGTCAACACCGACCAGATCCGCCAGACGATCACGTCGACGACCGAGACCATGACCGTGCTGATCGCGGCCATCGCTGTGATCTCGCTGATCGTGGGCGGCATCGGGGTGATGAACATCATGCTGGTGTCCGTCACTGAGCGGACCGGCGAGATCGGGGTGCGGATCGCGGTCGGCGCGCGGCAGAGCGACGTGCTCCAGCAGTTCCTGGTGGAGGCGGTGCTGGTCTGCCTGCTGGGCGGGACCATCGGCGTGGTCCTGGCGCTGGCCTTCGGCGTCGTCTTCAGCCTCTTCCCCTCCGGCTTCACCCTGGCGTTCTCGCCGCTGTCGATCCTGGCGGCGTTCGCCTGCTCAACCCTCATCGGCGTGGTCTTCGGCTACCTGCCGGCCCGCAATGCGGCCCGGCTGGACCCGGTGGTCGCCCTGGCTCGAGACTGATGCGCAAGTTCCTGACCCTTCTCCTGTGCGCCACCGCGATCAGCGGCTGCGCCACCACCAGCCGCTACACGACCCCGCAGGTCCAGCTCCCGGCGCAGTATGCGCAGGGCTCCGGGCCGGCCGCGTCCGCCGGCCAGGCGCAGGACCGCTGGTGGGAGGCGTTCGGCGACGCGCGCCTGACCGCCCTGGTCGACAAGGTGCT
Organism: Phenylobacterium sp.; assembly: GCF_019636135.1. Lineage (GTDB taxonomy): Bacteria > Pseudomonadota > Alphaproteobacteria > Caulobacterales > Caulobacteraceae > Phenylobacterium. Next base: position 97,435 of record NZ_JAHBYD010000019.1, on the reverse strand, counting down.
GGCCCAGAACAACAACCTGGCCGCCGCCACCATCCTGGTGCGCCGGGCGCAGTTGCAGGCGGGGCTGGCCTCCGACGCCCTGCTGCCGCACGCCGACGCGGGCGCGAGTTCGTCGGTCGGAAGCGGCCAGAGCGACCAGCACAGCGCCAGCGCCTCGGTCTCGTGGGAGATCGACCTGTTCGGCCGCCTGGGCGCCGAGCGCGACGCGGCGCGCTGGGAGGCGCGCGCCACGGCTGAGGACCTGGCCGCCACGCGGCTCTCGCTGATCGGCACGACCCTCGACCTCTACTGGCAGCTTGCCCAGCTCAACGAGCAGATCGCGCTCGGCGAAAGCAGCGTCGGCTATGCGCAGGACATCCTGAAGCTGGTGACCACGCAGCGGGCGGCCGGCGCCGTCTCGGCCATCGAGCTCAACGAGGCGCGCCAGAGCGTCGAGAGCCAGAAGGCGGGCCTGGAGGCGCTGAACCAGTCCCGGACCGAGACGCGCACGGCGCTGGCCATGCTGCTCGGCCAGTCGGCCTGGAGCGAGGCGGACGAGCCGACGGCGCTGTCGCGCGCCGCATTGCCCGAGGTGAGGGAAGGCCTGCCGGCCGAACTGCTGTCGCGCCGGCCCGACGTGCGGGCCGCGGAACTGCGCCTGCGCGAGGGGCTCTCCACGGTCGACGCCGACCGGGCGAGCTTCTACCCCAGCCTGACGCTGACCGGTTCGGCGGGCGGGTCGAGCACCCAGCTTTCGAACGTGCTCGCCAATCCGGTGGCGGCGCTGGGGGTGGGGATCAACCTGCCGTTCCTGAACCTCAACCAGTTGAACCTGCAACTGAAGGTGTCGAAGGCCGACTACGAGCGCTCGGTCATCCTCTTCCGCCAGACCCTGCTGGAGGCGTTCGGCGACGTGGAGAACGCGCTCTCGGCCCAGACGCGCCTGGCGTCCCAGGGCCGGAGCCTGGACGCGGCGTTGCAGGCGGCGCGCGAGGCCGAGCGGCTCTACGGCGTGCGCTACCGCGCCGGCGCCGTGCCTCTGCGGACCTACCTGGACGCCCAGGAGCAGTTGCGGACGGCCGAGCGGTCGGCCCTGCAGAACCGCCTCGACCAGCTCCAGGCCCGCGCCACGCTCTACGAGGCGCTGGGCGGCGGCTAGCTAGGCCGTGCGCCGTCCTCGGCCCCGATCACGTCGCGCGGCGCGGCGACGCAGATCATGAGCACTGGCGGCTCGGGCCGGCGCCAACGGGCTGATGTGAGGGTGGAAGCTCACGCTCCTGGTGTCGCCGCGTTGGAGGGCAGCACCATTTCGATGGTCAAGCCCCCGGACCCTGACCGCGCGGCGATCTCGCCACCGTGGGCGCGCACGATGGCGGCCACCATGCTGAGCCCCAGGCCATGCCCGACCCCCGAGCGCGCAGGCGGACCAGCCGCTCGAAGACGCGCGCCTGATCCGCGGCCGCGATGCCGGGTCCGGTGTCTGACAGCGAGAGCACAGCGCCGGCGGATGTGCGCCGGAGCCTCAGGGTCGCCCGGGTCCCCGCCGGGGTGTGGGCGATCAGGTTGTCCAGCAGGTTCGCCACCGCCCGCTGCAGCAGGATCTCGTCGCCTGAGACGGTCGCGGTCTCCAGGTCGACGGCGAGGCTGACACGGGCGGTCTCCAGCGCCGGCTCATAGGCGTCGGCGATCTTCCGTATGGCCTCGGCCAGGCGCACCGGCCTGAAGCGCGTGCGGCTGGCCTGGCCCTCGACCTCTGAGATGGCGAGCAGGCCGGCGAACAGGTCCAGCGCGTCGTCCGCCTCTTCAAGCGCCGCATCCAGCCGCTCGCGATAGAGCGCAGGGTCTGTCGTCGCGGCCGCGAGCTCGATGCTGTGGCGCAGGCGGGTCAGGGGCGTGCGGAGGTCGTGGGCGATGTCGCTGGAGACCTGGCGCAGGTTCTCCATGAGGGCGGTGATGCGGTCCAGCATGCGGTTCAGCTCGACGGCGAGCTCGTCGAACTCGGAGTCGCCGCGATGGGCGGGCATCCGGCGCGACAGGTCGCCGTCCATGATCGCGCGCGCCGAGTCGCGGATCGACGCGAGCCGCAGCCGGACGATCTGGCCGAAGCCGGCGACCGTGGCCGCCAGGATGAGGAGCACCAGGATGAACTCGACGGCGAACATCCGCTTCAGCGCCCTGTCGGTCTCGCGCACCGCCGCGCGGTCGGCGAACACCACCAGCCGGCCCTCGTTCCCCAGCGCGACGTTCATCGCCTGGGCCTTGCCGGCCGAGCCGTCGGCCCGCCGGAAGCGGAGGAACTCGCTCCAGCCGGGCGGCGGCATGTCGGCGGCGATCTTCCCCGCCACCCTCCGGCCCGCGGCGTCGACCACGATGTAGCCCATTCCGGAACCCTGGGGCGGCAGGTCCGCGAGATAGCCCGTGATCCCGAGCGGCCCGTAGGCGTCGCGGATCTTCACCACCTGCACGACGCGGTCGAACCCGCTGTTGCGGTAGACCATCTGCAGCGACGTGGTCTCCAGTTCGATCCGATGATCCAACTGCCGCTCGATCTCGTGGTGGACCATCCTGATGGTCACGGCGTTGACCCCCGCGATGACGATGGCGGCCGTCACGATGGCGACGATCCCGAGGCCCAGGACGCTGCGCGGCGCGAACCTAGCGATCATCTGGGGCCAGGATATAACCCGAGCCGCGCACCGTGCGGATCGGCTGGGTCGCAAAGCCCTCGCTCAGCTTGGCCCGCAGGCGGCTCATGTGGCTCTCGACGATGTTGGTCCTGGGGTCGAAGCCGAGGTTCCAGACCCGATCCAGCAGCATGGTTCGCGTGACCACCCGGTCGGGGTTGCGCATCAACTGCTCGAGCAGGCTGAACTCGCGCGGCTGCAGGTCGATGTGACGGCCGCCCCTGCGGACTTCGCGCCGATGGACGTCCATTTCCAGATCGCCGACGCGAAGCACCGCGGCCGCCTCGGCAAGCGGCGGGCGCCGGGCGAGGGCGGTGATGCGCGCGGCGAGTTCGGCGAAGGCGAAAGGCTTCACCAGGTAGTCGTCGGCGCCGGCCTGGAGCCCAACGACGCGATCCTCGACCCGGGCCAGCGCGGTGAGCATGATGGTCGGGGTTTGGCAGCCGTGGGCGCGAACCTGCGTGAGCACCGTCAGGCCATCCATGCCGCGAACCATCCGGTCCAGCACGAGGATGTCGAAAGGGCGATCCAGCGCCTCGCGCAACGCGTTCTCACCGGCCGTGTGAACGCTCACGCAGTGGCCGGCCTCCTCCAGGCCCTGCGCCACGAAAGCCGACGTCTTCGGGTCGTCCTCGAGCAGGAGGATGTTCATCCGGCGACCTTGGCCGACGCGGCGAACATTACCGCAACATTGGGGCTCTTATACAACTTCCCAACCTTCCAAGTTTCGGGATGAGCCGCTCCGTCGGGCGGGATTAGCATCCAGAGAATGATAATCGTTCTTAGGATCGCGCGGTCAACAGGCCCCGGCCAGATCGGCACGCCCGAGCCTGGGGCATCGCAGCATGGGAGCCGCGCCTCCATCGCGCCGCGCGCCGCAAGGGTGCGCCGATGAGAGGCCTGGCCGGGCGTCAGGAACGGGCGGCGCCGCCGCTTCCGGCGGGCCGACGCGCCGGGTCGAAACTCCTCGAGTCCTGCCGCCGCGCGGGCTTGCGGTTGACCCCCCGCCGTCAGGCGTTGCTCGTGGTGTTCGAGGAAGCGGACGGGCCGATCTGTGTCGAGGCGTTCCACGATCGTCTGGTCGCGAAGGGGCTGCGAACGTCACGATCGACGCTCTACAAGTTCATCGCCGACCTGCTCGAGGCCGGGGTGGTGATGGAGATCCTGACCCGGGACCGCCGCCACTACGTCGTCGCCGACCTGGCCTGACGCCGTTCGCCGGCCGCGGCCGGGAAGCCCTGTGGCGGGCGGGAATTTCGCGCGAACCGGGTCCGAACATTACCGGCACATTGGGGTTTCTATACAAATTCCCAACCTAGGGCTTCCTGGCTGGACCGGCCGGCAACGGAAGCTATCAGGCCGCGAATGATAATCGTTCGCATGTAGCGGGCGGAGCATGGCTGCTGGGGATATCCGATATGAGACTGACGAGTTCGACGGGCGTGCGCAGCGTTGCGCGCGGCGCCTTCAACGCCGCCGCGGTCGCGGGGTTGGCGGGCATGGGCCTCGTACCTGCCCACGCGCTGGCCGCGGAGGCTGACGGCGCCGGCGCGGCGCCCGCCACCGAGGTCAGCGGCGTCGACGTCGAGGCGGCGAAAAAGGACGCCCAGTCGCCCAAGATCACGGCCCCGCTGCGCGACACGCCCAAGTCGATTTCGGTCATCCCGCAGGAGCTGATCCAGAGCACGGGCTCCACCAGCCTGGTGGAAGCCCTGCGCACCGTCCCCGGCATCACCTTCGGCGCCGGCGAGGGCGGCAACCCGGTCGGCGACCGGCCCTTCCTGCGCGGCTACGACGCCCAGTCCAGCACCTTCGTCGACGGCCTGCGCGACATCGGCGCCCAGTCGCGCGAGGTGTTCAACACCGAGAGCGTCGAGGTCATCAAGGGCGCCAGCGGCGCCTATGCCGGCCGCGGCGGCGCCGGCGGCGGCATCTACATCAACAACAAGGTCCCGAACCGCACGGATTCGATCGCCGCCAGCGTCGGCGTCGGCACGGCCGACTACAAGCGCGCCACGCTCGACGTGAACCACGTGATCGCCGAGGGCGTGGCCGTGCGCCTGAACGCCATGGTCCACGACGCGGGCGTCGCCGGCCGCGACGCGGTCAACAACCAGCGCTGGGGCGTGGCGCCGTCGATCGCCTTCGGCCTGGGCGGCCCCACCCGGGCGACGATCAGCTACTACCACCTGCAGTCCGACGACGTGCCGGACACGGGCATCCCGTACAACAACCCCACCTTCAACGCCCGCACCGACGGCCGCCCGCGCATCCTGACGGCCGGCGACGGCCGCCCGGTGAAGGTCGACCGCAGCAACTGGTATGGCGTGAAGGACCGCGATTTCCGCAAGGAGAACGTGGACATGGCCACCGTGCGGCTGGAACACGACTTCAGCGGCAACCTGCACTTCCGCAACACGACCCGCTACTCGGAGTCGAAGCAGGATTACCTGTGGACCCAGCCCGACGACAGCCAGGGCAACCTCTACTACGGCCTGGTCTGGCGGCGTCACAACAGCCGGGTCTCGACGGTCGAGTCGATCATCAACCAGACGGATCTCTACGGGACCTTCGAGACCGGCGGAATCACGCACAACTTCGCCACCGGCATCGAGATCTCACGCGAGGAGAGCGAGAACGACAGCTACATCCTCTCCTACAACGGCGCGCTGTCGGCGACCTTCAACCGCTGCTCGGCGGCGGCCATCGCCGTCTATTCCTGCACCGACCTCTACAACCCCAACCCCAACGACCCCTTCCTGGGGGTGATCAGCCGGTCGAACAACCCGACCAACGCGCGCACCGACACCAAGTCGATCTACGCGTTCGACACCATCATCATCAACGAACAGTGGCAGGTGAACCTGGGCGCCCGCTATGATCGCTACGACGCCAAGTTCGTCAGCGCCCGCGCCACCACCACGCCCTTCGCCCGCAGCACGTTCGAGCGCACCGACAACCTCTTCAACTACCAGGGCGCGGTGGTCTACAAGCCGGTCGCCGCGGCCGCCCTCTATGTGTCGTTCGCCACCTCGGCCACGCCGGCCGGCAACGCCCTGTCGCAGGGCAGCGATCCCAGCGCGCTCTCCAGCGCCATCAACGCCAACCTGAACCCGGAGAGGAACAAGACCCTCGAGGCCGGCGCCAAGTGGGACGTGTTCGGCGGCAAGCTCAGCCTGACCAGCGCGGTGTTCGAGATCAACACCACCAACGTGCGCATCACCCAGGCCGACGGCACGGTCGCCACGGCCGGCAAGCGCCGGGTGCGCGGCTTCGAGGTCGGCGCCTCGGGTTCCATCACCGACAAGTGGGACGTGTTCGGCGGGTACACCTATCTCGACGCCGTCCTGGTGCGGAACGGTGGTGCGGGCGCAGCCGCCGGCCTGACCGATGGCCAGCCCTTCCCCAACACGCCCAGGAACAGCCTGTCGCTGTGGACCACCTATGAGGTCATGCCGCGACTGACCGTCGGCGGCGGCGCCAACTACATGGCCAAGGTGAAGGGCAGCACCAACCCGAACCTGCAGAAGTTCGTGCCGTCCTACTGGCGCTTCGACGCGACCGCGTCCTACGTCATCAACGACAAGCTGACGGCCCAGCTCAACATCCAGAACCTGACGGACAAGACCTACTTCACCCAGGCCTATCCGACCCACTACGCCACCATCGCGCCGGGCCGTTCTGCGGTCGTGACGCTGAACGCCAAGTTCTGAGCTGCTGCTCGCGCTCAGACCGCGCGCCGCGACGGGGTCCCCCGCCGTCGCGGCGCGTACTTCTTTTCCGGGAGGGGCGCTTGACCGAGCCCGCTTTTGACGTGAACGAACTGGGCGCAGCCGACGTCGCCGCCGCCATGGCCCGGCCGCCGCACGAGGCGACGGCCTGGCTGCGCACGGTCGCCGAAGCCGGCGTGGCGGAGGCCCAGGTCCAGCTCGGCCAGCGCCGGCTGGACGGGGTCGGCGCTCCGGCGAACCCCGCCGAGGGCCTGCTGTGGTTCCTGAAGGCCGCCCGGACCGGCCACCCGATGGCGCTCAACATGGCGGGGCGCTGTTACGAGAACGGTTGGGGCACGGCGATCAACATGCCTCTGGCCGCCCAGTTCTTCCGCCGCGCCGCCCACGCCGGCTCCGACTGGGGCATGTACAACTACGCCACCCGCCTGATGCTGGGCGAGGGCGTGCCCGCCGATCGGCCCGCCGCCTTCGCCTGGTTCAGGAAGGCCGCCGCCCTGGGCCACGCCAAGGCGATCAACATCGTGGGCGGCTTCCACGAGGACGGCTGGGAGACGCCCCGCGACCTCGCCGCCGCCCGCGCCTGCTATCGTCAATCCGCCGCGCTCGGCGACTTCCGCGGCCAGTTCAACTTCGGCCGTGTCCTGGCGGCCGAGGGCGAGGTCCAGGCGGCCCTCGATTGGTTCGAGCAGTCCGGGCGCGGCGCCACACCGGCGTTCCGGGGCAAGGTCTGCGCCTTCCTCCGCACGGCCCCGGTCGAGGCCTATCGGCGCCTGGCCGACAGGCTGGAGGCGATCCCGCAATGATGCTGCATGTGCCGGGCGTGCTGACCGCGGACCAGGTCAGGGCCTGCCGGGCGTCCCTGGACGCCGCCGCCTGGGTCGACGGCAACCTCACCTCGGGACCGCAGGCCGCCATGGCCAAGCGCAACCTGCAGCTCCCGCAGGATGATCCGGCCGCGATCGACGTGGGCCGCGCCATCGTCGAGGCGCTGAACGCCAATCCGCTGTTCGTCTCGGCCGCCCTGCCGCGGACGATCCTGCCGCCGCTGTTCAACCGCTACGGCGGTGGCCACGGGTTCGGCGACCACATCGACAACGCGATCCGGCGCAACCCCGCCACCGGCGGCATGATCCGCACCGACCTGTCGGCGACGCTCTTCCTGTCCGAGCCCGAGGACTACGACGGCGGCGAGCTCACCGTCGACGACACCTACGGCAGCCACATCGTCAAGCTGCCGGCCGGCGACCTGATCCTCTACCCGGCGTCTTCGATCCACCGCGTCACGGCGATCACCCGCGGCGAGCGGGTCGCCAGCTTCTTCTGGATCCAGAGCCTGGTCCGCGACGACGCCCGTCGTCGCCTGCTGTTCGACATGGACCTGGCTGTCCAGGAGGTGTCCCGGGCCATGGGCCCGGAGGCGGCGCCGGTCGTCAGCCTCACCGGCGCCTACCACAACCTCCTGCGGAACTGGGCTGAGGTCTGATCTCGCACCAAGGCGAAGCCGCGGAGCGGGCGGGGCTGACCCGTCAGGCCGACATGGCCGTGTGGACTTGAATATATCGTGTCACGATATATATGAACTTCAGTCTGGCTCATTTCGCCAATGGCCAGAGCGAGGCGGTCCGGCCGTATCCCCCTATCCATGGCCGGGCCGCCGTACCGGCATCGTGGCGGGCGTCGTGTCCGACGTCCTCCAGACCGGCCGCTCTCGCGCGCCGCAAGAATGGGTCGGGCGCACACCCTCGGCCCACCTCTTCCCCGCTCCCGTCCTACGCTGTCGCGAAGGCGTTCCCCAGCGCGGCCAGGAGGGCGGCGTTGTAGCGCCGGCCCATGGGCGTCGGCGCGACGTTGAACCCGTGGAAGGCGCCGGGATACACGTGCAGCTCCGTGGGAACGCCGGCCGCGATCAACCGGCGGGCATAGGCGATGTCCTCGTCGACGAAGAGGTCGATGGCGCCGACGGCGATGAAGGCCGGCGGCAGGCCGCCAAGGTCCCGCACGCGCGCCGGAACCGACCCGGGAGGCACGCGCGCCGACCCGGCCGGGACGCCGAGCAGCGACGTCCAGCCGAACCGGTTGTCCGCGGCGCGCCAGAGGATCCGGCCGATGTGGGGCGCCGTGGGCTGCGTGCTGCCGGTGCGGTCGTCCAGCATGGGATAGGTGAGCGCCTGGAAGACCAGCGGGACCTCGCCGCGCTGCCGGGCGGCGATCGCCAGCATCGCGGCGTGGCCGCCCCCGGCGCTCTCGCCCATGACGGCGAGGCGGCGCGGGTCGACGCCTAACTCGGCTGCGTTCCTCTGCACCCACCTCAGGGCGGCGTAGTTGTCTTCGAGCGCCCCCGGGAAACGGGTCTCGGGCGCCAGGCGGTAGTCCACGGTCACGATGACGCAGCCGAGCGATCGCGCGATGTCCTGCAATGTGCGCAAGCCGCTTCGGGCCGATCCGGTGACGAAGCCGCCCCCGTGGGTGTGCAGGATCGCGGGCTTCCCCGTCCCGCCGCCGTTGACGACGAACACGCGCACGTCGGGCGCTCCGGCGGGGCCTGGAACGATCCGCTCGACCACGGACGGCGATGCGGCCGGCTCGGCGGCGAAACGCGTGTCGGGCCGGCGCCGCTCCGCGAGGTTCTCCCGGCTGATCGGCGGCAACGCCGCCATTTCCCGGATCAGGGGGAAGTATGGCGCGTATTCGGGCGCCACGACGCGCAACGGATCGTCCGGCGCGGGCAGGCCCTGCGCGCGCGCCGGGGCCGGCGCCCACAGGCTGGCGAAGCCCGCCCCCAACGCGGCGGACAGGGCGCGTCGCGACGTCTTCGCCACGGCGTCATGGTCCATGATGCTGTTCCCCGCGCCCCGGTTCAGAACCTGGCGTCGAGCGAGACGCCGATCACGCGGAAGGCCTCGGGCCCGAACGACTGCACGAAGCCGTTCGTCTCCCCGAGCTGGCCGGCCAGCGGTTGCGCCAGGGTGAGGTAGGGCGCGCGCTCGTCGAAGAGGTTGCGCACGTAGATCGCCCCGCCGAAGCGCCCGTCGGTGGTCCGCGCGCCGATGCGGCCGCCGACGACCAGGTGCTTGCCGGTCGAGTTCAGCGGATCGAAGCCCTGCCCGTAGTAGATGCGCGTCGTGTAGACGAGGTCGCCCTGGACGAAGCCCTCCAGGCCATCGGTCAGCCGCGCACGATAGTCGAAACTGCCCGTCGCCTTGAACTTCGGCACGCCGGAAAGGCGCGTTCCGGCCGCGTCCTGCGCCGTCCCGCCGGTGACCGGGAAGCACCCTTGCGCCGCCGTCTGCCGCTGCGAGCAGGCCACCAGGTAGCCCTTGCCGTAGCTGGCGTCGGTGTAGATCGCGCCCAGGGTGACCGACAGGTCGTCGCTGACCCGCCCGAAGAGGTCGGCCTGGACGCCCTTGGTCGTCAGCGACGGGGCGTTGCCGAACACGTACCCCGGCAGTTGCGGGTTGTAGTACTGGGTCTGGAAGTCGGTGATCCGGGTGCGGAAGGCCGCCAGGTTGAGCGCGATGCGCCCGTCCAGCAGCTCGGACTTCAGGCCCAGTTCCCAGGCTTTCGGCACTTCCGGGCGGATGATCAGGGGCAGCGTGGGGCTGGCCGCCTGGTCGTTGATCGCCGGGCCCTTGTAGCCGCGGTTGTAGGTCAGGTAGGCCATCGCCGCGTCGCTCACGTCGTACTGCGCGCCGAGGCGGTAGGACACGCTGTCGTCCCTGGCCGACCCCTGGATCGGCAGCAGGGACCCGAACGCGTTCAGGGCGCCCGGATGGACCACCCGCGTCGTGGACGCCCGCAGCTCCTCGCGGTTCAGGCGCAGCCCGGCGATGATCCGCAGGTCGTCCGTCGCGTGCAGCGTCGCCTGGCCGAAGGCCGCATAGCTGCGGCTGCGCGCCTCGGTGGCGAAGTCCTGGCCCAGGGTGAGCGGGGCCGGCAGCAGGCCCAGCCCACCGGCCTGCTCGCCGGTGTAGTCCTGGTTGCTGTTGAAATAGTAGAGGCCCGCCACGTACTCGAGCCGGCCGCCCGACGGCGACGTGATCCGCAGCTCCTGGCTGAAGTTGCGCACCCGCGCCGTGCCGCCGTTGAGGTCGAGGATGTTCAGCAGGGTGCTGTCCGCGTCGCCGCCGCCCGCCTGGTCGTAGCCGCGGAAGGCCGTCAGCGACGTGAGCGTCAGGTCGCCGAGCGTCCAGTCCGCCTGGCCGGACACGCCCCAGGCCTCGCTCTTCGAATTGTTGCCGCCGCCGATGCAGGTCTCGTTGTTGTCGCGGCTCACCGTGACGCCGCAGGCCGCGAGCTGGGCGCTCAGCGTGCTCCCGGGGGTCGCAAGGTAGACGGAGAAGAGGTTGCCGCCCTTGTTCAGGACGCGGCTGTAGTCGCCGATCAGGTTCACCGTCACGTCCTGCGACGGCCGCCACAGGAGGCGGGCGCGGCCGTTGGTGGCCTCCTCGTTGTTCCAGCTATCGTTCGGCAGGTTGTGGATGCGCTGCGGCTTGCGCACATAGGACGCCGTCAGCCGCAGCGCCGCGTCCGCGCCGAGGGGAAGGTTGGACATCAGTTGCGCGGTTCGGCTGGCGCGCTCGCCCACCTCGACGTGGGCGCTGCCGGCGAAGGCGCCCGGATCGGGCGCGTTGGAGACCAGGTTGATCACGCCCGCCGAGGCGTTGCGGCCGAACAGCGTGCCCTGCGGCCCCGGCAGCACCTCGACGCGCGCGACGTCGAACAGTTGCGGGGCGACCGGGCCGGCGTTCGCCAGCGAGACGCCGTCCAGGATGAAGCCGACGCTGGCCTCGGACGTGCGCGCGAACGAGAAGGTGCCGATCCCGCGGATGCGCAACTGGTCGACGCCGGTGCTCAGCGCCGGGACGGCCCGCGACAGGTCGACGGCGCTGGTGATGCCCTGCTGCGCCATCTGGTTCTCGCCGACCACGGTGACGGCCACCGGCACGTCCTGCAGCCGCTCGGTCCGCTTGGCCGCGGTGACGACGAGCTCGTTCACCGTCGTCTCGTCGGCGGCGCAGGCCGCCGACGCCATCGCCGCCAGGCTGCACCCGGCCATCAACGCCACGAACTGAGCGCGCATTTCGGTTTCCCCCTCGTGTCTCTCGTTTTCCGAGCTTGGCCGAACCTAGGCCCGGAAAAAACATGCTGACAAGTCTGTTTGTTTGTTTCAGGTTGAAAAACGTACAAGGCAGTCTGTAACTGTCGGCGTCGGCGGGATCGCGCCGCCGCTCAGTGACGATCCGGGGTGATCTTGCGCAGTCCGACGAAAGCCACGTGCGCCACACCTGCCGCGGCGCGGTCCACGAAGCCGCCGCCGAAGCGGCCCCGGCGCACCCAGGCCGAACGGACCGCCACCACGCGGCGGAAGCTGATCGAAGCGGCGATCGAGATCCTGGCGGAGAGCGGCTACGGCGCCGCCAGCACCACGGCGGTGGCCGATCGCGCGGGCGTCAGCCGCGGGTCGATCTTCCACAACTTCCCGAGCAAGGCCGACCTGATGCTCGCGGTCCTCGACCACGTGTTCGAGGAGGACGTCAAGTTCTACGACCAGCACCTCGAGGGCGTGTCGTCCGGGCGCGAGTACGCCCGGATCATGAGCCGGATCAGTTGGGAGGTGTTCTCCGGCCCGCGCGGCATCGCGGTCCTGCAGATCCAGCTTGGCGGCGCGGCCGACCCGGAGTTGAAGCCGCGGCTGCCCAAGGGCCTGCTGCAGGTCAGCCAGCGCGCCGCGGACTCGCAGCAGCGCCGCTATCCCGTCGGTCCGGCGATGAAACAACTGCGGACCGCCTCGAGCCGCGTCCACGTCGCCGCGCTGCGCGGCCTGACGATGGGCCTGATCGCGGGGGAGAAGCCCGAGGACCTGGCCGCGGAACTCGAGCTGCTGCAGCGCTACGCCCAGTTCGCGCAGGACGTCCTGGCGCCCCAGGCGGCCGCCAGGGACCGGGCCGAGCGCGAGAAGGGCGAAACCTGACAGCCGCTCCGGCCGGCCAGCCGGTTTCATGTTCGGCCCACAGAGCCGAGGGGAGGATACGATGGACGACGGCCCGTGGCGGACGCGGTGGCGCAGAGGTCTCTGCGCCGGCCTCCTGGCGATCGCCCTGGCGGGCGGCGCAGCGGCGGCCGAGCCCGGCGCGCCCATTGTCGCCACGCGCAGCGGCGCCGTCGCCGGCGCCCGGACGGACGGCGTCGAGGCCTTCCGGGCGATCCCCTACGCGCAGCCGCCGGTCGGCGACCTGCGCTGGCGGCCGCCGCAGCCGCCGCGCGCCTGGCGCGGCGTCCGCCCGGCGACGACGCCCGGCCATATCTGCGTCCAGCCGGCGAGCACGAAGATCCCCGGCGTCCAGAGCGAGGACTGCCTGACCCTCGACGTCTTCACCGCGGCGCGCGGGGCCGGGAAGCCCGCGCCGGTGCTGGTCTGGATCCACGGCGGCGGGTTCACCGGCGGCACGGGCGTGACCCCGGAGGTCGACGGCAGGGCCTTCGCCGAATCGGGGGTCGTCCTCGTCAACATCAACTACCGCCTGGGCCGCCTCGGCTTCTTCGCCCATCCCGCGCTGACGAAGGAGGCCGGCGGCCGGCCCGGCGCCAACTTCGGGCTCATGGACCAGATCGCGGCGCTGAAGTGGGTGCGCGCCAACATCGCCGCGTTCGGCGGCGATCCCCGGCAGGTGACGATCGCGGGCGGGTCGGCCGGCGGGGCCTCGGTGCTGGCGCTGATGATCTCGCCGCCGGCCCGCGGCCTCTTCCACCGTGCGGTCGTGCAGTCGGGCCTGGGCCGGGAACGCACCCTGGACCTCGCCGGCGCCGAGCGGCTCGGCGCGGCGCTGGCCGCGCGTTGGGGCGCGCCCGCCGCTTCCGGCCCGAAGGCGCTGCGGGCGGCGCCGGTCGAGCGTATCCTGGCGGCGGAGGACGCGGACTCGAACTTCGGGGTCCTGAATGGCGAGTTCCCGATCATCGACGGCTGGGTGATGCCGACCTCGACGCTTGCGGCGTTCGAGGCCGGTCGCGAGGCGCGCGTCCCGCTGCTCATCGGGGCGATGGAACTCGAAGTTCCGCCCGGCGTGCAGCCGAGCATCCTCAAGGCGCGCATTCCGGCCTATGACCGCCTGCCCGCCGACCTGAAGGCGGTCTATCCGGACCCCGACCGCTACGCCGCCCTTCTGCCCTCGGACGTGATCTTCGTGGAGCCTTCGGTGAAGCTGGCCGCCCTGCACGCGTCCCGCGCGCCCACCTGGGTCTATCGCTTCGGCGTCGCCGCCGAGACGCTGCAGAAGATGCTCGGCGGCGCGGTGCATGGCACCGAGGGGCCCTACGTCTTCCGGACCTACGACGTCTCGGCGATCCCGATCGAGCCTCGCGCCCGCGCGGCGGGCGAAGCGGTACACGCCTACTGGGCGGCGTTCGTGCGGAACGGAGACCCGAACGGCGCGGGCCGCCCGGCGTGGCCGCGTTTCGCGGCCGACCGGATCATGACGTTCACCAACGCGGGTCCGCGTCCGGGGCGCGACCCCGCAGCCGATCGGCTGAAGGCGGTCGGCGCGGCGCTGGAGGCCGGCCGGCTGCCCCGCCTGGTGGAGCCCCGCTCCGCCGCCGCCGCGCCGGACTGAGGCCATGATGCGTTGCGCACCCTCCCTCACGGCCCTCGCCGCGGCGCTGGCCTGGGCATCCGCCGGACAGGCCGAGGTCGTCCGCGTCGACATCGAATCGCGCACCCCGATCCCGGGGACCTTCGGCGAAGCCGGCGCCTACGAGCTGGTCACCGGGCGCTACCTCGGCGAACTGGACCCGAGGGACGCGAGGAACGCGATCATCACGGACCTGGCGCTCGCGCCCCGCAACGCCCGCGGGCGCGTCGAATATTCCGCGACCTTCGCCCTGGCCAAGCCGCTCGACATGACGAGAGCCAGCGGCGTGCTCTTCTACGACACGCCGAACCGCGGCAACGGCGTGGCCCGCGGGGATCCTGACGGCCACCTCCACCTCATCAGCGGCTGGCAGGGCGACATTCCACCCGCCGCCGGCGTCCAGAGCGCGACCGTGCCCGTGGCGCGCCACCCGGACGGTTCGCCCGTAACCGGCCCGGTGCTCGTCCGCATCGTGGATCCGCCGCGGGGCGCGACCTCCGTGCCCCTGACCGGCGGGCTCGGGGCCGGCGTGCCGCGGCCCGAGCCCCTCTCGCTCGACACGCGGAAGGCCAGGCTGGTCCGCAAGCACCGCGACGATACCCGCGGCGCCGTCGTCGCCGCCCGCGACTGGGCGTTCGGCGATTGCCGGCGCGCGCCATTCCCCGGCGCGCCGGATCCCCACCGGCTCTGCCTGAAGGGGGGCTTCGACCCTACGTTCGCCTACGAGCTCACCTACACGGCCAAGGACCCGCCGGTCCTCGGCGTCGGCTTTGCGGCGGTTCGCGACCTGGTCGCCTTCCTGCGTGACGCGCCGGGCGCGGCGGACACGCCCAACCCCGTGCGGGGCCAGGTCCGCTGGACGATCGCCACCGGCGTCTCGCAGTCGGGCAACTTCCTGCGCAGCTTCATCCACCTCGGCTTCAATCAGGCCGAGGATGGGCGGCGCGTGTTCGATGCGGCCGTGCCGCAGATCGCTGCGCGCCAGGTTCCCCTCAACCTCCGTTTCGGCGTCCCCGGCGGGGCCGCGAACCTCTACGAGCCCGGCAGCGACGGCGTGCTCTGGTGGGGCATGCACGACGCCGCCGCCCGCGGGCGGGGACGGACCAGCCTGCTCGCGCGGTGCGACGCCTCGGCCACCTGCCCCAGGATCGTGGAGATCTTCGGCTCGGCCGAGTTCTGGGGCCTGCGCATGTCCCCCGATCTCGTGGGCTTCGACGCCAAGGCCGATATCCCGCTGCCGCGGAACGTCCGGCGCTACTACCTGCCTTCGGTGACCCACGGCGGCGGTTCGGGCGGCTTCGCGCTCGCGCCGCCGCCGCCGCCGAACGGCTGCAGCCCGCCCGCCGATCCGAACCCGTCGAGCGACACCGTGCGGGCGCTCATCCAGGCGACGGTGGCCTGGGTGCGGTACGATACGCCCCCGCCGGCCAGCCGCTATCCGACCCTGGCGAACGGCGATCTCGTCCCGCCCGAGGCGGTCGCGGCGGGCTTTCCCCGCATTCCGGGGGCGCCGTCGCCGACCGGCAAGCTCAATCCCCTGCTGATCTACGACTTCGGCCCGCGCTTCCGCGCCGACGACCTGTCCGGCGTCATCGACAAGGCGCCGCCGCCGATCCGCCGCGAGGCCCCGAGCCTCGTGCCGCGCATCGACGCCGACGGCAACGAGACCTCCGGCGTCCGCTCCGCGCAGCTCCAGGCCCCGCTCGGGACGTACCTCGGATGGAACGTGCAGGCCCAAGGCCATGGCGCAGGGCAGGCCTGCGGCTTTCAGGGCGGCTTCATCCCGTTCGCGACGACGAAGGCCGAACGCCTCGCCACGGGCGATCCCCGGCCCTCTCTCGAAGAGCGCTACGGAACGCATGACCGGTTCGTCGCCCACGTGCGAGCGGCGGCCGACTCCCTCGTGCGGGAGGGCTTCCTCCTGCCGCGCGATGCCGCCCGCATCGTCGGCCAGGCCGAGGCGAGCAGCGTCCTCGTCAGGGCGTCCCGCTGAGGCGTCCCTTGTCGCTGCTTTGCCCAACGTCGCCGCAGCGCAGGCGCAGTCTTGTTCGACTCGGTCCGGCAACTCCAGTTGTAAATCTGGCCATAACGCGCTGAAAGCGAGTTTTCCTCTCGCTTCGACCTGCCTCAGCCTGGACTCCGCGCCACGACAAGTTGCAATGTCATGGAGGAAGCGAGCGCGCGACGGGTGATCGCATTGCCACTTCAGGGGGGCGCAGATGGGGATCGCTGAACTTGCGGCCGTTGCTGTGGCGACGGCCATGCCGTTCCTTGGCCAGGTGGCCAACGGCGCGGCCGAGAAGCTTGGTCAGAAAGCCGTCGAGACGAGTGGGCAGGTGGCCGGATGGATCCGACTCCGCGCCCGTGGTGAGACCGCCGTCGCGCTGGCAGAGCTCGAAGCCAAGTCCGGCGATACGGAAGTCCAGGCGCGGCTCGAAGCGGCGCTGGTTCAGCAACTGGAGGCATCCCCCGAGGAGGTCGCGGAGCTCCAGACGATCCTGCAGGTCGGTCCCGTCATCAATGTCGACAACCGCGAAGGGCTGTTCAACACGGGCGCCATGACCGGGGTCGTCATCGGCTCGAACAACAGCATCAGGATCGGCAAATAGGCCTCACGCCGACGTCGAGCCCCGCACATGGACAAGCCTGAAGCCGCCACCCCCAAGGCGCCTGCGGGGGAGAAGGATGACCGCGCCCGGCCGCCGGACAGCGTCGAGCAGCTTGTCTCCGCGATCGAGTCGTTGCTCCCCCAGGACGGGGCGAACCGCGGGCTGCCGCAGGGGGCCCAGATCGTCATCAATTTCCATAACCAGGGCGGAGTATGGAATTCCGGCGTCGCCACCGGTGTGGTCGTCGGCTCGTCCGAGGTCGATATCGACATCGGCGCGAGGTCTGCCGCTCCGGGAGCCGCCGCGCCGGACGCCAGCGCGAGCGCAGAGGGCTGGTTCGACGCCCATGCCGACCTTGCCGAGCGAAGCCTCGCCATCGCGATCGCCTTCCTGCCGGGGGCGGATCTGACAGCGATCCTCGCGGCCCGCGACCGCTTGGTCGAGCGACTTGCGCCAAAGGCCGAGGCCTCGAACGAGAATCCGTTCGGCAAGTCACGCTCGGCCCAGTTGCGCGCCGTCGAAGCGCGCCTTGAAACCCTGCCCTCCGACGAGGGCGAGGACGAGGAGCATGTTCGCTTCGAAGATCCGAACCGCTACGACCAGACCCGCCGCTACGTCTGGCAGGAGCTCATCGACGTCAGGCCTCGTCTGGTCAGGTGGGTGACTGAGCAAGCTCGCGTGGCGGATACGGAGACCGCGCTCGCCTTCGGTCTCGGTGTGGGATCGTGCGCGCCGTTCGCCTTCGCACCGTTGCTCGACGCGGTTATCGTGCCCTGGGTCGAGCAGCAGCCGACGGAGACGTCGTTGCTCGCCGCGGGGGAGGCGCTGGGCGCGGCCGTGCGCTCGTCGCCCCGCGCCAACGACCGCATCCGCACCCTCCTTCAGGCCTGGACGGGCCCCGATAGCCCCGGCGAGCGGACCGCCTGCGCCGTGCGGCTCTGCGGATCGTCCTGGGGTGTCGCGCAGTTGGAGGACGCCCTCGCTATCCTCCACCGCGCGGAGCAGCTCGATCCGGTCGGGATGTTCGGGCGGGTCCAGCGGGCCATCGACCTCTATTGGGCATGGGCCGCGCTCATCCCCGACACCGCGGAGACCGTCATGGATCAGTTGGCGAAGGGCCTTCGTCACTGGGACGAGGGGGACCGGCGCTCGATCGTGTGCGTGCTGCCCATGATCCATCTTGCGAACGCCCTTCGTGCGGAGATCGACTATCTGGCGGCCGAGCGCCCCGGCGAACGGCCTCTCCTGCTTCGGACAGCCTTCCAGCAAGGCGCAGCCTTCCGAGCCATCGCGGCGTGGTTCGAGCGCGGCTTGCGCAACCGTTCGACCCGAAAGTTCGTGGGGACTTCGCTGGACCACCTCCTGGAGCGCGCGCGGGCGCTCTCCGCGGCCGCGGCCTTCGAGGCCCTTGTCGAAGCGATGGCGGCCGCCGCGCCCGATGACGACGCGAAGGGCCGTATCCGCTTCTTCGGCGAGCGCCGTGGACGCGCCCTGCCCACCGGAATGCCTGGGGGAAGACGATGACGACGGACGATTCTGACAAGCCCGAACGCCCACTGATCGTAGAGCACAAGCAGAAGCTTCCCGAGCCCCAGGTGGGATGGGAGCTCATCGCCATCGGCAAGGGCGAGCCGACGCGCCTCAAAGACCACCGCCTGTCCATCAGCGAGCGCGTGTTCGGCGGATATTCCTTCGTCCAGGTCGACGTCGCCGAACACAGGTTGACGCAGACCAGGAAGGTTCCGACGCGGGTTCCGGGACTCTCCTTCGATGCAGCTCTCACGGCCCAGTACTGCATCGCCGATCCGGTCGTGGCCGTGAAGAGATCGACGCGTCTGGCGCGGGACACGATCACGGGCATCGTCTGGCCAAGGATCGAGGCGGCGAGCCGCGGCGCCGGAGCCGGCGGCTCGACGACCGGGGCTCAGGGCAAGTTGACGCTTGAGGACCTGGATCAGGCCCAGTCCCGGGTGGATCAAGCCTGCAAGGAACTCCTCAAGGACGAGCGGCTCGGGAAGCGGGGTCTCGAGTTGCTGGATCTAAGCGCCACTGTGAACTTCGATACGGAAACGGCGAAGCTGGCCGCAGCTATCGGGCTTTCAGGTTTGAAGATCGATGCGCAGCGGGCCGAAGGCGACGTGCAGGTGGACGCGCGCAAGCATTACGAGGCCTTGATCGCGGAAGGCCCGCGCCCGCTGTTCGCGGAGGTGATGCGCACCAATCCCGGGATGATAAGCGGCCTGCTCGAGCAGCTGTCGGCCGCGGAGCGCCAGCGCTACGAGAACGACATCTCGCTGATGCGTGAACTCTTCGCGGAAGGCCACATCGAGGGTCACCACCTTCCGCCAAACGTCCGAGACGAGTTCCTGCGGAGCGTACTGAACCGCGCCTCGCTGGGCGACATTCTCACGCTTGGGGTCTCCACAAAGCCCACCGTCCCGGCCGTCGAAGACGACTCGGGCAAGAGCTGATCGGTCACGCCGTGCATTGGATCGTCGGCCTGGCGCACAGCATGGGGTTCCCTTGGGGGTTCCTTGCGCTCTGCCTGTTCTGCGCCATCGTGGTGGCGCTGGGAGCCCGCGTCGTGCGCTGGGCGATCCTGCTGGCGAGCTTCGGAATCATCAGCTCGCAGCGCCGGCTGGGCGGTGCGCCGTTCCAGGTCCAGTATGGCCTGGAAGAGGTGGTGGACGCCGCGCCGCGGGTCATCCGGACGGTGCTCGGCCTGCTCGGCATGGCGCTCGCCCTTTGGCTCGTCCTCTTCCTGGCGCGGAAGTTCCTTCCCTTCGCGGGCCTCCGGGCCTTCGAGACGTTCATGACGACCTCAGCGCGCCAAGCGTTCGAATGGTTGTCCGTGTTCCTGGTCGACAAGCCTTGAGTGGCTCGTGGCGCGAGCACCCCGGCGAGTTGATCCACCTGGACATCAAGAAGCTCGGCCGCTTCGGGGGGGCGAGGCCTGGCAGGGGCGCTTGTCGCCGGGGGCGCGAAAAACTCGCCTTCCGGGCGGCGCCGGCGGCCGGCCTTTAGAACTTCTTGAGATGCGCGTGAGGACGCCCGTCCGGGCGCGTTCCTAGCGTTCCCCTGCTGTTGCGCGGCGCTGGGCCGCCAGGATCGAGCCGGCGGATCCAAGTCTCGCCGGCAGGCACGGGGTACGTCATGCGTAGAGTCCTTCTTGCGGCGGCGGGCGCCGTCGCGGCCGCCGCCGCGGCCGGCGCCGCCCAGGCTGCGGTGATCGAAAACACCGCCGGCGTCTTCGACGCGTCGATCGCCTTCTATTCGCCGCTCGGCCAGACCTTCACGGCCATCGACACCGACCTGATCTCGATCGGCTTCGCCTACAGCAACATCAATCCGGACTCGCCGAACGACCCGATCACCCTCAGCCTCTATGCGGGCGAAGGCGTGGGCGGGACGCTGGTGGCGTCGCGCGTCTTCACGCTGCCGTCCGTGCTACCGTCCACGCTGGACGCGCCGGTGATCATCGACACCGACTTCAGCGGCGTGAGCCTGACGCTGGGCGCGGTCTATACGGCGGCGCTCTCCACCTCGAGCTTCAAGGTCGCGGTCGTCTACGGCGACGACGCCTATGCCGGCGGCCACGCCCTCAACAGCCTCAGCAGTTGCGCCTCCTGCGATCTCGACTTCCGCGTGGTGGGGAGCAGCGAGCCGAGGGGCGGCGTGCCCGAGCCGGCGACCTGGGCCCTGATGCTGACCGGCTTCGCCGGCCTCGGCGCCAGGCTGCGGTCCCGCCGTCGCCGGGCCGAAGCCGTCCAGGCGGCCTGATCGACCGCACCCTGTCGGTCCGACCGCCGGGAACGCCCCGCCGCAAGCCGGCGGGGCGCTTCTCCTGACGTCGCTCCCGGAAAGAGGCGGGCCGTTAGCCTGGAACTGGGCCAGCCGGTGGGTCTCGTTCGTGAGGTTGCGCACGATCAGCGCCAGCTCGACCGCAGCGGTGCTGCACGCCGGTGCGCAGGTCCGCTCGTCCTGGCCGGCCCCAAATCTCAAGAAATAATCGCGCCAGGCTGAGCCGTAAGGCCCGCAAACGGCGCCTTGGCCCCTGAGACCGCCTCGTCACGAGCTGGGCGGGCGCAAGTGGGCGGCCCATGGCCGCGATACGAGTATGAAGGGTCAGTCGATGAAGGGCGATCTATTCCAGCGCTTGGGCGCGATCACGGCGGCGGGCGCCGTCCTCCTCGCGGCGGGAGCCGCCCAGGCGGACGTCTACGACTTGAACCTCAACGGCGTCGTGTCCGCCGGCTCCACCGGCACGTCGGGCGACACGCAATTCTACACCCTCGACCTGCTGGCGGGCGACGACTTCGCGCCCTTCGAGCTCCAGGTCGGGGACGTCTTCAATCTGACCGTGACGCTGGACACGTTCCTCGACGTGCCGGCCTCGGACATCACCTTCTTCGGGGTGGACCTGCTGACGTCCGGCCAGTTCGGGTTCCCGCCCGGCTTCGGCTTCATCAGCACGGGATCCGTCCAGCCGCTGGACGGATCCCTGGCCGGGGAAACCTATGGCAGCGCCTGCAGCAACTGCGCCGCCGGCTCGGCGATCCTCTCCCCCGGACCGGCGTTCAGCTTCAGCCAGCTCTTCGTCGGCATAACGATCGAGAACCTCACGCCTTTCGATCCCGGCGACACCTCGCCGTTCGAACTCCAGGGCTTCGTGCTTCGCTACCAGGCGACCACCAACCCCGTCACGGGCGTCGTTCCCGAGCCGGCGACCTGGGCCATGATGATCGGCGGCTTCGGCCTGGCCGGCGCGGTCCTGCGGCGCCGGCGGCTGGTCCCCGCCTGACGCGCGAAGGTCTCGGCCAGGGGGTTTCAAAGGGTTTCGGTGACACGATGCCCACCAGGCGGCCTGATCGATCGCACCCTGTCGGTCCGACCGCCGGGAACGCCCCGCCGCAAGCCGGCGGGGCGCTTCTCCTGACGTCGCTCCCGGAAGAAGCGGGCCGGCGGCGGCCCGGGGGGCGCCGCCGGCCAGGGTCTCGGGGGAGGGACCTGTGCGGCGTCACCAGCGGTAGCTGGCCTCGACGCCGAAGCTGCGGGGCAGGCTGAGCCGCTGCTGCGACTGCACGGCGACGAGCTGGCGGGTGATCGTGTTCGTGCCGTTGGCCTGGAACTGGGCCAGCCGGTGGGTCTCGCTCGTGAGGTTGCGCACGATCAGCGCCAGCTCGACCGCGCGGTATTGCATGCCGGTGCGCAGGTCGATGCTGCGGTAGTCGTCCATCCGGAACGCGCCGACGGCCGAGACCTGCGGGTCCTGGATGCCGCCCCACTGGCCATGGAAGCGCAGGTTCAGGAAGCCGCGCAGGCTCTCGGTGATCGGCCGCTTGTAGTTGAGCGTCGCGTCGACCAGCCACTGCGGGTTCTGGGCGATCTGGGTGTCGACGACCGGCAGGCCGTTCAGCTTCTCGCCGTTCGGGCCGGCGGCCGGGATCCTGTGGTACTTGGCCACCTGGTTCGACACCGACGACTGGAAGGTGAGCACCCCGCCGGCGAGGTCGAACGCGGTGTTGAACTGTCCCTCGATCCCGTAGCCGTGGACCGTGCCGGCGTTGACGACGTAGTTGGTCGGGCCGGCCAGGCAGGCGTTGGTCACCATGCAGCCGTCGGTGACGGCGGCCAGCGCGTCGGTCGTCTCCTGCCAGTAGGCGGCGAAGGTGACGTAGGTGCGCGGCGCGACGTCGCCCTTGAAGCCCACCTCATAGGCCTTGTTGCGCTCGGAGGCGTAGTTGTTGGTGATCGGCGCGTAGTTGGTCGCTGCGTTGATGCCCGTCGGGAAGGGCGGGTTGATCAGCGGCGGCGAGGTCGCGAAGTTGAAGCCGCCGACCCGGTAACCGGTGCCGGTCTTGGCGTAGACGAGGTTGCCGGTGCCCGGGATCGTGTAGCTGATCGTGGCCGTGTAGGTCCAATTGCTGTCGGTGAGCTTGTAGTCGGTGTCGGGGATCACCCCGCCGCTCAGGAACGGGTAGGGCAGGCCGGTGTAGAGCTGCCGGGTCTGGCTATAGGCCGTCTTGCGGTCCTTCGTGTACCGAAGATCGCCGCCGATCGCGAAGCCCCCGCCCAGCTTGAACTTCAGCGATGCATAGGGAGCCCAGGATTTGTAGACGCCGCTGTTCGTCCGGACCGAGCCGTAGGGGCTCACCGGGGCGGGACAAGTCGGTCCCAGCAGCGGCGTGCAGGTGGGCGCGGTCGGTGTCCCGCCGCAGACGCCCTGACCGATCACGAGGTTTGGCGCGCGGTCGGTCGCGCAGGGGTTCTGATTTCCGGTCTGGTTCGAGCTCTGCGGCTGGCGGAGCAGCTCCAGGCCGACCAGCCAGGTCAGCCGCTCGTCCATGACCGGCGCGCCGGCCAAGTGGATATCCTGATAGTAGCTCTTGGTTTCGCCCCGGTTCTCGTTCTGGGAAAATGGCCAGGCGCCGCGGTTGCCCTGCTGTTGCAGCGCGATGAGGGTCGGGACGTCGAGGATATCCGGGTCCGCGAATTGTTCGATGTTGGTCTTTCGGAAGCTCGAGGTCGAGACCAACTGCGCCCAGCTCAGGTCGTACTCGACCGACAGGTTGAGATTGTCGACCTCCTGATTCGCCTCCACCCTTCCGTTCGACGGGATATTTCGTGGATCCTGGACGAAGCCTTTCGGATAGTTGGCGTTGCCCGGGAAGCCGGTGGCGGGATCGGCCGGCAGGAAGGTGAAGGCTGACCAGAACGACGGCAGGCGCAGGTCCTGTCGCTGGGCCAGGAAGGTGACATCGAGCTTGTCCGTGCGGTAGCGGACCTGGCCGCGCAGGAGGTAACCGCTGGTGTGGTCGTAGTAGCGGTCCTGCGTGGGGTTGTAGACGAAGCCCTTGTTCTGCTCCGTGTCCTGCGCGCTGAGGCGGATCGCGACGTTGTCGTTGAGTTCGTAGTTGAGGATCGCCTTGCCGATCCACTGATTGGTCTCGAACGTGTAGGTGCTCTCCACCTCCCCGGACGTCTCGAATCTTGGTCGCGTGGAGATCAGGTTGACCACGCCGAATTCGGCGTTGCGCCCGTAGAGGGCGCCTTGTGGGCCCGACAGGACCTCCACCCTCTCGACATCGAAGGAGTCGATGGGCGCGAAGTTGCGGCCGCCGGTGCCGCTGAAGCCGACGAAGACCCCGTTGGCGTAGAGGCCGACGGACGAGTCGGCGCCCGTGGCCCGCTGGGTTCCCGAACCCCGGATCGACACCTCGCTCAGCAGCGGGTTGGCCAGGTTGTTGAAACGCGCCCCTGGGACGGCGCTCACCAGATCCGCCGTGTTCGTGACCGGACCCACGGCATCGAGCTGCTCGCCGCTGGTGACAGCGACCGAGGCGGCGACATCCCGTACACGCTCATTGCGTTTGGTGGCGGTGACGATCACTTCGCCGACGTCGGTGGCGGCGGTCCCGTCGGGCTCCGCCGCGAACGCCGCCGTGCCGGCGAAGTCGAGCAGCGCGACGGCCGCCGCGCCGCAGGCCAGCGCCCGACGCCACGACCGGCGCGGCGGGGTGCGCAACGCAGAGCTCTCGTTGGTCATCTCGTTTCCCCTCTTCATTTCCTGATGGCCGGGCGCTTCGGCGCCGCGCCCACCCACCAGGGGCTCGACCACGCGCCGGCGCCGTCGGCCTGGACGACGCGGACGTAGTAGTTGTCGCCGTCCTTCGGGCCTTCCGCGTCCTCGAAGCGGAAGGTGCGGTCGCGTTCGGTCGCGGGCCGGACCTGGCGCACGGAGATCATGTCGTCCGACGCGCTGGACGGCGCCGCGCCCCTTGCGGCGACGGGCAACGGGATAGTGAGGTCCCTGGCCTGTCCGGGCGGCGGCACGTCGGCGGCGTGGACGGCGTCCGTCCCGTCGGCGAGCGCGAGGCTCACCTGGATCCGGGCCTTGGAGAGGTCGCCGCTCAGCTTCAGGCGCACGGCCTTGGCGTAGCCGCGGGTGGTCAGGCGGAAGGTGATGGTGTCGGCGGCGCCCGGCTGCGGCCGGACCCATTCGGAGAGGTAGTTCAGCGCCTCGACCTGCGGGCTGAACGCGCCCTCCAGCTTCGCGCCGGTCACCTTGATCGTGCCGGTCCAGACCCGCTCGGTGCGCGAGCCCTGCAGCGGCTTGGCGGGCTCGGACGTCGACCAGAAGCCGACCTCGACCATGTTGCCGTCGCCGGCCCCGTCCGGCGCCTCGAAGTTCCGGCTGGCCAGGTCCTTGCCGTTCTTCACCAGGGTGATCGACTGGATCGGGCCGGTGCCGTGGACGAGGCCCTCGACCACGCGACGCGCCGCGCTCGGCGTCACCGCGCCCATCCGCGCGCCGTTCAGCGCCGCCTTCAGGATGATCCGGTCGCTGGTGGTGGCGTAGGTGCGCCGGTCCTTGATGGCGTCGAAGAGGACGTTGCGGTCCTTGGCCGGCGCGCTGACGGCCGCGAGCCCGCCCGTGCCGTCGAAGTAGAAGCGGCCCAGCGGCCGCATCTTGTAGCCGGGGTGGCCCAGGTGGTCGTCGCCGCCGCCCACGAACCCGAGCTGCCAGCCGTTCGCCAGGTAGCGCTTGCCCAGCCACTCGAAGATGCCGTGCTCGGAGACGATCTCGACCACGGGTTCCAGCGCCGCGTCGTTCTGCGTCGCATCGGCCGTCATGTGGGCGTGCGGGATCACCAGCACGTCCTTGGGCGCATAGTGCTTGCGCAGGCCGCGGTAGAGGTCGGGCAGGGCCGGGAAGAGCTGGCTCGGGACCGGCTGCACCCCGTCAAGATTGCGGAAGATCACGTTGTGGTGGCCGCCGTACGCCGACAGCACCGTCCACTCGTAGCCCATGTAGGTGATGAACCGGCCGGGCGCGTCGAACTTGCGGGCGGCGGTGCGCATCTGCTCCCACTCGCTCGCGTCCATCCAGAGGTCGTGCTCGGTGAGGCTGACGAAGTCGAGCCGCGACTCGTCGCGCGCGAACTCGAAATAGGCGTCGGCGAGGCCCATGCCTTCCGAGAAGCCGCAGTGGCCATGGGTCTCGCCCCAGTAGATGCGGTCGGTCGGGTCGGCCTCCACCCGCACCGGCGCGGACTCGCCCCTGAAGCGTCCGTCGGCCGAGACGATCTGGAAGCGATGCACGCCGAGGTCGGCGACCTTCACGTCGCGCAGGACGGTGATCGCGTTGGCCGACGCCGGGATCTCGCGGAACGGCTTGCCGTCCAGCAGCACCTTCCAGGCCGGCGCGCCGCCGGTGGCGAGGTTGCGGAAGCGGTCCTCGGTGCGGACCGACAGCTCGAACGGCTCGTTCGGCTTGACGATCGAGGGATTGAAGCCGCGGACGCTGGCGGCCGGCCCGCCCAGCAGCGGCGTCGTGACCTCGCGCGGCGTCAGCAGCAGGCCGTCCTTCCCGGTCATCACCCAGAACGGGAAGCGGACGCCCGAGTTGGAGACCTGGAACAGCAGGAGGCCCTTCGAGCCGCCGGAACGATCGCCGTAGGTGACCGTCACCGTGTCGCCCGGCGCGAGCTCGCCCTCGGCGATCCTGAAGAAGACCCGCGGCATCTCGCCGACGCCGAGCCCCGTGGAGAACATCCCCGCGATCGGGAAGGTGTCGCGCACGATCCTCACCGCCGGGTTCGACGTGCGGCAGGAGATGTAGTTGTCGGCGTGCGGGTCGGTGGCCTGCAGGTCGGCGAAGGTGAAGTAGAAGTGGTTCGGGATCACGATCCCGCCGCCGGCCGTCAGGGGCGCCTCGCCCACCGTGTAGGTCTGTTCGAACTGGACGTAGCTGTCGACGTACCAGGGCCCCTCGGTCTTCGCCGACACCGTGCCCGTGAGCTTCGGGTTCTTCTCCAGCGCGGTCAGGGTGCGGATGTACTGGTCCAGGGCCGCCAGCATGCGGTCGCGGGCGCGTTCGCCGGTCTCCGGGAAGCCCGGGGCGTTCATGGTGGTGATGAGCTGCGGGATGTCCGGGTGCAGGTACTGCCCCGTCAGCGACATCGCGTTCATCCAGGCGTAGAGCACCTCGGTCCGCGCCCGCGTGGTCGCGACCGTCGTCGGGGCCAGCGCCACGTCGCGCTTCAACTGCTCGACCCGCTTGCGCAGGGACCGGCTCATGTAGTCGCCGGGTGCGGGCGTCTCGGGTTGCAGCAGGGTCTGCGACGCCGCCCAGCCGAGCGGGATGGTCGAGGCGCCCGCGAGCGCGAGCGCGCCCAGGGTCTGGCGGCGGGACCAGATGGTCATGGGCGGGGATCCTTCATCCGAGGGTGGCCGGCGCGAACTCGAGGACGAGGCGCTGGGCGGTCCAGAGCAGCCCGGCCACGGCGACGCAGGCCGTGACGGGGCGGGAGATCAGCAGCGGGTCGCGCGCCAGCGGCGCGGCGAGGCGCAGGGCGGCCAGGACCAGGGCGATGACGGCGATCTGCGCCAGCTCGATCCCGACGTTGAAGGCGGCCAGGGCGGTCAGCTCGGCCCCGCGCGGCAGGCCGGTCTCGGCGAGCGCGCCGGCGAAGCCCAGGCCGTGCAGCAGGCCGAAGCCGAACACGACGCCCAGCCGCACCCAGCCCACGTCGGTCGAGGACGCGCGGAACGACAGCGCCGCCGCCACCGCGATCGAGAGCGTGATCGCGGGCTCCACGATGGCGGCCGGCGCCGAGACCATCCCGAGGGCCGCCAGGCTGAGCGTCAGCGAGTGGGCGAGGGTGAAGGTGGTGGCGAGCTTCACCAGCGGGCCCAGCCGCGGCGCGCCCATCGCCAGGGCCACGACGAACAGGATGTGGTCGAGCCCGCCGGGCAGGATGTGGCCGAAGCCCAGGCGCACGAAGCGGAGCACGGCGTCGACCTGGTCGAGCACCGGGTCCGGGCCGGCGAGCCGCAGGTCCGGGCTGCGCTGGCCGTCCGGGATCGGCGCGGTAGTGGTCGTGCCGTCCGGATAGCGCGTCGAGAGCACCGCCGGCCCCAGCGACGGGGGCAGCGCGATGTCGACGACGGCGGTCCCCGCCGGCGCCTGCGCGGTGATCGCGATCGGCTCCGAGGGCGTGGGGCTAAGGCGCGGCGTCAGCGCCTCGGCGCGGATCTGCGCCGGCGTCGGCATCCGGACCGCCACGTCGACGAGCCGGCCGTCGGCGCGCAGGCTCAGCATCCCGCGGATCCGGCCGGCGACCTCGTCCGAACGTGCGGCGATCTCGGCGTCGCTCATCGCCGTCAGGCGCGCCACCGCCGCGTCGTCGGGCGCGCCCTGCGGCAGGCCCTGGATCAGCGGCGTCAGGTGGCAGCGGAGCGCGATGTCGAGCTTGCCGCCAGGCGCGATGCGCAGGTCGACCAGGGCGTAGGGCAGGTTGTGCGCCTGGGCCGCCGAGGCCGCGCCCAGCAGCAGGACCAGCGTCGCGAGCCACAGGCCGACGGCGGTCGCGGCGCGCCGCGGCCACGGCTTTCGAACTGTCGATCCCTCGCCCACGTCCGGTCGGTCCCCTGCCGTCTGCCGCGGCCTCGAGCGAGCGGTACGCGTGCGGCTGGGGCCGGTCCATGCATCCAGGGGAATGCCGAAATTCCTTCTGGGAATGTGGTATCCCGGAATTCATTGCCTAAAACGGAGCCCGATGATGCCGCGGCCCACACCCCCGAACGACGAGGCCCACCTGTCCCGCGGCTGGGACAGCGACGACCTCATCGAGCTGAAGCATGTCGAGCAGGTGGTGGAGGTCTGCCGCACCGGGGCCATCACCGACGCGGCGCGCAACCTCAGCCTGACCCAGCCGGCGCTCAGCAAGAGCATCGCGCGGCTGGAGCAGCAGCTCGGCGTGCAGCTCTTCGACCGCGGCGGCGGCAGCGTGCGGCCGACCCGCTACGGCCAGCTCCTGGCCGACAAGGGGCCGGCGCTGCTGGGTTCGGCCTCGGCGCTGCGCCAGGAGATCGCGCTGCTCGCCACCGGGGCCAGCGGCCGGCTGCGGATGGGCGCCGGCCCCGCCTCGCGCATCAAGCCGCTCAAGGCGCTGATCCCGGCGATCGTGCAGAAGTTCCCGCTGCTCAAGCTGGAGGTGCGGGAGGAGAACGGCGACTCCCTGGTCCAGGCCATGGCCGAGGGCCGCTACGACATCGTCTTCAGCTACTACGAGAGCGCCCGGCCGTTCGGCGAGCTGATGCGGGTCAAGGTGGTGGAGGACCGCCGCGCCGCCGTGGTGCGCCCCGGCCACCCGGCGCTGGACCTGCGCCGCGCGCTGACCCCGCGCGACCTGCTGAAGTTCCCGCTGGCGTCCGCCGGCTCGATCCCGGCGTTCCGCGAGTGGGCGGGCGTGATGTCGCCCGAGGAGCTGCGCAACGCCGGCGCCATCCTCTGCGAGGACTACGACATCATCGCCGACTGCGCGCGCACGTCCGACGCCATCGCCTGGGGGCCGCGGTTCGCCTTCGAGGGGCCGCTCGGCCGCGGCGAGCTGGTGGAGATCGCGATCACCTGGCCGGCCAAGTACGCCTGCTGGATGCTGACCACGGAGGCCCACTGGAAGCTGCCGGTGGTCAAGGCGATCGCCGAGCTGGCCAAGTCGCTGGCCCCGCGCGAGGCCGCACCCGTCGCGATCGCAGGAGCCTGACGACGATGACCGGCGCCGACTCCTTCCTGACCCGCCCCGACGGCGTGCGCATCGCCTGGCGGCGCGACGGCGCGGCGGATGCGCCGGCGGTGCTGCTGTGCTCCATGGGGACGGCGGCGCTGGCGATCTGGGACGGCGCGGCCGAGGCGCTCTCGGACCGCTACTGCGTGCTGCGCTATGACCGCCGCGGCGACGGCGACAGCGACGCGGGGCCGCCGGAATCGCACACGCTCGACACCCACCTCGCCGACGCGCTGGCGGTGCTGGACGCCGCGGGCCGTGCGCGGGCAAGCGTCTGCGGCATGGCCTACGGCGCGCGGATCGCCACGCGCATGGCGCTGAAGGCGCCCGAGCGGGTCGAGCGCCTGATCCTGTTCGACGCCACCGGCGGGTCGCCCGCGCCCGAGGCCGTCCGCGCGGCCGGCAGCGCCGAGGCGCGGGCGCTGCGCGACGCCGCGGGGATCGCCACGCCGCCGGTCGACCGCCGCTGGTTCGCGCGGCGCGACCCGGACGGCGCCCGGGTGTCGGCCCGCACGCTGGCCGGCCATCCCGCCTGGACCGACGGCCTCGCGGGCATCGCGGCGCCGACCTTCCTGGCCACCGGCGAGCAGGACCCGAACCTCGCGGGCTCGCGCCGCATGGCCGCCGAGATCCCCGGCGCCGGGCTCCACGCCATGCCGATGACGGGCCACGCCTCGCTGCTGGACCGCCCCGACCTCGTGCTGCGCCTGCTGCAGCAGTTCCTGTCCGCCTAAGGAGAGATTCCCGCATGAAGACCGCCCTCGTCACCGGCGCCGGGTCCGGCATCGGCGCCGCCATCGCGCGCCGCTTCGCTGAGGCCGGCGCGCACGTCGCCGTGCTCGACACCCGCGAGGCCGGCGTCGCCGCCGTGGTCGACGCGATCCGTGGCGCGGGCCTCAGCGCCGAGGGCTTCGTCTGCGACGTCACCGACGACGCGACGTTCCTGCCGCTGGTCGAGGCCTTCGCGAAGCCGCGCGGCGGCCTGGACGCCGTCGCCGGCGCCGCCGGCATCTCGAGCCGCCACACCATCCCGCAGATGAGCGCCCGGGACTGGCGGCGCGTCATCGACGTGAACCTCACCGGCGCCTTCCTGACCGTCAAGGCCGCCGCCGCCAACGCCTCCGGGCCCGGCGCGTCGGTGACGGTGATCTCGTCGATCGCCAGCCGCCACATCGCCTACCTGTCGGGCGTCCACTACGCGGCCAGCAAGTCGGCCCTGGACGGCCTGGTGCGGCACGCGGCCTTCGAGTTCGGCCGCCACGGCTTCCGCGTGAACGCCGTCGCGCCCGGCCCGATGTCGAACCGCATGGGCGGCGGCCCGATCCCGGCCGACCGCCAGGCCGCCAGCGCCGCGAACCTGCCGCTGCAGCGGGTGGTCGAGCCCGAGGACATCGCCGAGGCCTGCCACTTCCTGGCCAGCCCCGCCGCCCGCGCCATCACCGGCGTGGTCCTGCCCGTCGACGCCGGCTTCCTGACCGGCCGCGGCGTCGCCTACCGCCCCTACTTCGACCTCCACGAAGAGGCGTTCTAGGGCGCGATCCGCCGAGACGGTTCCGACCCCGGTCTCCCTTCCTCCTCGACGGAGGAAGGGCCGGGGATGGTGGTGTGCGCAGGACGTCGGAAGCGAGGTCGCCCGGGGGCGCAGAGCCAACGAACGCCAGGGCGTCGAACCCGGAGGCCACACCACCACCCAACCCTCCTGGCCTGCCCTCGGGCGGGCCGCGCAGCAGCGCGTCCCGGGGGAGGAGGAGAGCGATCGCATAGGGTTGTGGGCGGCGTGTCCGCCCGATTCATGAACCGTAGAGACCGCGGAGATACGCAGAGAGGTCGAGGGGCCACCGGAATCCTCTGCGTATCTCCGCGATCTCCGCGGTTTGACCAAGGGCCTGCCGGCCGCTCGGATCCATGGAGGATGGCCCTCGTCGAGGAGGAGGGCTCATCGCTTCGACCGCCCCGGCCGCCGCCTATCGCCGCACGATGCAGCGGAAGCCGATGTGCGAGGTGGGGCTGTCGATGGCCTGGGGGTGGCGCGCGGCCGGGCGGTAGCGCTGGCAGTAGTTCTCGGCGCAGAGGTGCGAGCCACCCTTGAGCACCCTGCGCGGGATCGGGACCTGCGGGCTCGCCGGGTCGTAGCTCTCGTGCTCGGCGACGGTGCGCGCGCGGGCCGGCGCGCAGCAGGTGGGGCCGGGCTCGGCGGCGTTGTCGGCGTACCAGTCGGTGGTCCACTCCCAGACGTTGCCGATCATGTCGTAGAGGCCGAAGCCGTTGGGCGGGAAGATCCCCACCGGCGAGGTGCGCTCCCAGCCGTCCTCCAGCGTGTTCTCGTTCGGGAAGCGGCCCTGCCAGTAGTTGGCCATCGGCTTACCGTCGGGCTCGAACTCCTCGCCCCACGCATAGGCCGCGCCCTCGACGCCGCCGCGGGCGGCGTACTCCCACTCGGCCTCGGTGGGCAGGCTCTTGCCGGCCCACGTCGCGTAGGCGGCCGCGTCGGCGTAGGCCACCTGCACGACCGGATGGTCCATCAGGCCGTCGAGGGCGCTGTCGGGGCCCCAGGGATGGCGCCAGTCGGCGCCGAAGGCATAGGCCCACCACTTCGACGGATCGTCCGTGCCCGTGGGCGCGTCGGGGCGGAAGAAGACCGCCGAGCCCGCCACGGCCATCTCGGGCGGCATGCCGGGATAGTCGCGCGGATCGGGGGCGATCTCGGCGAGGGTGCGGTGGCCGGTGGCGGCGACGAAGGCGGCGAACGCGCGGTTCGTCACCGGCCGCTCGTCGATCCAGAAGTCGCCGACCGCGGCCAGCCGCGCGGGCCCCTCCTCGGGGTAGTGGCGGTCGGAGCCCATGGCGAACTCGCCGCCGCGGATCAGCTTCATGCCCGCGAACTTCGACGCCTTCGAGGGCTTTGATTTCACTTTGAGCGACATGGCTTCCCGGACAGGCGACGCGGACGAGGCCGCACCAAAGGCTTCCGCGCGTACGTCGGCAAGGCCCCTGCAGATTTGCAGCCCCACGCGGCGGACCCTCGGGTTTTTCCGGCCCCGTCGTCCAGGTACGTCGTCGTCATCCCAGAGCGGCCTCCTCCCGGGTCGCCACAACGCTTGGAAAGACGACATATGAAACACTGGATCGGCGCGCTCGGCGCCTGCGGACTCGCGGCTGCCGTCCTGGCCGCCCCCACCGCCTCGAACGCCGCGGTGCGCATCTACTCGGGCTACGACACCTCGGCCACCGGCCCCGGCGACAAGCCGAATTCGGATGCCGCCCGCGCGGCGTTCGCCGCCGAGATCGCCGGCCTGATGAGCCTCGTGAACAGCTTCGAGAGCGGCCCCACGGGCGTTGTCGGCACATACGACGTGGGCGGCGGCGCCACCCTGACCAGCAACAATCCCGTCGCGCGGCCGCTGACGATCAAGACCAGCCCCTACTGCGGCTTCTACGCGGAGTGCGGCGGCAACACGACGACGGGCGGCCGGAACTTCGTCTTCATCAGCAGCGTCCCGGTGACGTTCACCTTCGCCCATCCGATCGTCGCCTTCGGCGCCTACTTCTCGGGCGGGGAGGTCGAGGGACTGAAACTGACGTTCGACGACGGCACGGAACGCACGGCGCCGGTCCCCGCGCTCAAGGGCGCGTCATTCGTGGGCTTCACGGACTTCGGACGGCAGATCACCTCGGTCACCTTCAACCCGGGCCGGGACATCATGGCCCTGGACGACGTGGTCTTCGCGTTCGCGCCCACCGGCGTGCCGGAGCCGTCGGCCTGGGCGCTGATGATCGCGGGCTTCGGCCTAACGGGCGCGAGCCTCAGGACGCGGCGGCGCCTGCGCCTTTCCTGAAGACGTCGGCGATGCACGCGGCCAGTGCGCGGACCTCGGGCACGCCCTTCACCCGCTCGGGGTAGACCAGCCAGATGCCGGACGACTCGGGGACGCCGAAACAGAAGCGCAGTTCCGGGCCCGCCTCGGCGACGATCTGCGGCAGGGCGCCGACGCACGCCCCGGTCTCGATCGAGGCCCGCACGGCGGCCACCGAGCTCAGCATCTGGCGGACGGGGCCCTCGAAGCCCAGCGCCCGCATGCCCGGCGCCGCCGCCTCGAGCGAGACCAGCGGGTGCTCGGCCAGGTCGTGCAGGCCGGTGGGCGCCCCGTGGGCCTCGGCGTAGCCGGGCGTGCAGTAGACGGCCCACGGATCTTCGCGCAGCTTGCGGCGGACGAGGCCGGCGCCGTCGGGCGCCTCGCCGGCGCGCACCGCGATGTCGGCCTCGCCGGCCTGCAGGTCACGGTACGACGAGCTGGCGTCGACCTCGACCTGGACGTCGGGATGGGTGGCGGCGAAGCGGCGCAGCGCCGGCACCAGGAAGGCGCGGGTGAGGTATTCCTCGCTGGTCACCTTCACCCGGCCGGTCGTGCGGCGCGTGGCGGTCTCGACCTCGCTGGCGAAGAGGTCCACCTGCTTGGCCACCGCCATGGCGGCGGGCTTCAGGCGCAGCGCGGCCGGCGTCGGATGGTAGCCCGATGCATCGCGGGCGAAGAGTTCGAGCCCCAGCGCCTGCTCCAGCGCCGCGATCCTGCGCGCGCAGGTGGTCTGGTCGACGCCCACGGCCTTGGCGGCGCGCGCCGTCGAGCCGTGCTCGAGCACGGCGGCGAAGAAGCGCAGGTCGTTCCAGTCGAAGCGCACGGCGTCCATGGTTGCAGGTCCGCCACCATGCTGGAAGGCCGGCGCGACGCTGTCCAGTCCGGCGCCGACGATGGCGATCTTCATGCGGTCAGGTCTTGCCGCGGCTCCCCGGCGCATGGAAGCGGGCGACGAGGCGGCGGTCGCCCGGGTAGGTCAGCCGCACGTGGGTCACCACCGTCCCGCCGTGCCAGCTCCGCCGGTCGTCGCAGAGGCAGGCCGCGCCGGGGTCGACTTCCAGCCGGGCCGCGACCCGGGCGTCGGCGTTCAGCGCCAGGATGTGGTGCTCGGCGTCCGTCCACGGCAGCCTGGCCTGCAGCCAGCTCCCCGGCGGCTCGGCGTCGAACGCCTCGGCCCTGGCGTCCGGCACGGCCCGCAGGCTGATCAGCCGCTCCTCCAGCGCGAACGGCGTCCCGTCCGCCCGATGCAGCACCGTCAGCGCCAGCACCGGCTGGCCCGGCTTCAGCCCGATCCGCCCGGCGTCCGCGGCGGTCGCCTTGCGCTCCGCCCGGTCCAACACCTCGAACCCGTAGGCCCGGCCGGCGGCGCGCACCTCGGTCGGGATGTCGTGGATCTGGAGCAGGCTCTCGCGCGGGCGCGGTTCGGCCACCACCGTCCCCGCCCGCCGCCGGCGTGTGACGAGGCCGGCGTCGGCCAGCGCCGTCACCGCCTTGCTCACCGTCATCCGTGCGCAGCCGTACTCGGCCGCCAGCTCCTTCTCCGACGGCAGCCGCCGTCCCGGCGGCCATTCGCCCGAGACGATGGCCTGCTCCAGCCGCTCGCGGATCGCGACGTAGAGCGGCTTGTCCATCAGCCCAGGATGCCCGGCAGGTCGAGCCGCGTCTCCCGCGCCACGTCGAGCGCGACGCCGTAGCCGGCGTCGGCGTGGCGCATCACGCCCGTGGCCGGATCGTTCCACAGCACCCGCTCGATCCGCTTGGCCGCGGCCTCGGTGCCGTCGCAGACGATGACCATGCCCGAGTGCTGCGAATAGCCCATGCCGACGCCGCCGCCATGGTGCAGCGACACCCACGTCGCCCCCGACGCGCAGTTCAGCAGCGCGTTCAGCAGCGGCCAGTCGGAGACCGCATCGGAGCCGTCGCGCATCGCCTCGGTTTCGCGGTTGGGCGAGGCGACCGAGCCCGAGTCCAGGTGGTCGCGGCCGATCACGACCGGCGCCTTCAGCTCGCCCTTGGCCACCATCTCGTTGAACGCCAGGCCCAGCCGGTGCCGGTCGCCCAGGCCCACCCAGCAGATCCGCGCCGGCAGGCCCTGGAACCGGATCTTCTCCGCCGCCATGTCGAGCCAGTTGTGCAGGTGCGGGTTGTCCGGGATCAGCGCCTTCACCTTGGCGTCGGTCTTGTAGATGTCCTCCGGATCGCCCGAGAGCGCGGCCCAGCGGAACGGCCCGATACCCCGGCAGAACAGCGGGCGGATGTAGGCCGGCACGAAGCCCGGGACGTCGAAGGCGTTGGCCACGCCCGCGTCCTTCGCGACCTGGCGGATGTTGTTGCCGTAGTCGACGGTCGGCACGCCGGCCTTCTGGAAGTCCAGCATCGCCCGGACGTGCTCGGCCATCGAGGCCCGCGCCGCCTCCTCCACCTGCTCCGGCGCCTGCTCGCGCATGGCGAACCAGCGCTCCAGCGTCCAGCCCTTGGGCAGGTAGCCGTTGACCGGGTCGTGCGCCGAGGTCTGGTCGGTCAGCAGGTCCGGCCGCACCCCGCGCGCCAGCAGTTCCGGCAGCACCTCGCAGGCGTTGCCCACCAGGCCCACCGACACCGGCGCCTTGTCCCGGCCCGCCTGTTCGATGATCGCCAGCGCCTCGTCCAGCGTCCCGGCCGCGCGGTCCAGGTAGCCGGTGCGCAGGCGCATCTCGATCCGGCTGGGCTGGCACTCGACGGCGAGGCAGCTCGCGCCGGCCATCACCGCCGCCAGCGGCTGCGCCCCGCCCATGCCGCCCAGGCCCGCCGTCAGCAGCCAGCGGCCCGAAAGGTCGCCGCCGTAGTGCTGGCGGCCCATCTCCACGAAGGTCTCGTAGGTGCCCTGAACGATCCCCTGGGTGCCGATGTAGATCCACGACCCGGCCGTCATCTGGCCGTACATGGCCAGGCCCTTGCGGTCGAGCTCGTGAAAGTGGTCCCAGGTCGCCCAGTGCGGCACGAGGTTCGAGTTGGCGATCAGCACCCGCGGCGCGTCCGCATGCGTGCGGAACACCCCCACCGGCTTGCCCGACTGCACCAGCAGCGTCTCGTCGTCGCCGAGGCGCTTCAGGGTCTCGACGATCTTGTCGTAGCTCTCCCAGTCGCGCGCCGCCCGCCCGATGCCGCCATAGACCACCAGGTCCGCCGGGTTCTCGGCCACGTCCGGATGCAGGTTGTTCATCAGCATCCGCAGCGGCGCTTCGGTCAGCCAGCTCCGGCAGGTGAGCTCAGGCCCCGTCGGCGGGCGGATGACGCGGTTCGGGTCGTGACGGGTCATTGAGTCCCTCTTCCTCCCCTCCTCCTCGACGGAGGAGGGGCGGGGGTGGTGGTGTGGCTGCTGAGTTCGTGGAGGTGGCGCGCGAGATGTCGACGCCTCATGCGCCCAGCCGCAGAGGCCGTGCGCACACCACCATCCCCGGCCCTTCCTCCGTCGAGGAGGAAGGGAGTCGCCAACCTCAGCATCTCGCGAACTCCAGGCAGGCTTGCAGCACGTTCGTCAGCGCCGCGCGCATCGGGGCGGCGCGGGCGTCTTCGTAAGGCGTGGGCCAGGTGAGCGGCGTCGCCAGGCCCTCGGGCTCGTCCATGTAGCCGCGGCAGGCGAGCTCCATCTGGATCGCGTGGACGCCGTCGCCCGGCCGCCCGTAATGGCGCGTGGTCCAGCCGCCCTTGAAGCGGCCATCGGTCACCCGGCCGAACGGGCTCGCGTCGCACGCCGCCTCGACCGCGGCGGTCAGCGCCGGATCGCAGCTCGCGCCGGAATTCGTCCCGACGTTGAAGTTCGGCAACTCGCCCTCGAACAGCCGCGGGATCGCCGAGCGGATCGCGTGCGCCTCGTACAGCACCACCTTCGGATGGATCGCGCGCAGCCGCTCGACCTCGCCCGCCAGCGCCGCGTGGTACGGCTCGAAGTACGCCGCGCGCCGCCTGGCGATCTCCGCCGCGTCCGGTTCGCCCGCCCGGTAGAGCGGCTCGCCGTCGAAGGTGGTCGTCGGGCACAGCCCAGTGGTCGCCTGGCCCGGATAGAGCGAGGCGCCGGACGGGTCGCGGTTCACGTCGATGACGGTGCGGCTGATCGCGGTGCGGACCGTCGTCGCGCCCAGGCCCGGCGCGAAGTCGTAGAGCCGCTCGATCCACCAGTCGGCGTCCTTGCGGGCCAGCCACGGCGAGATCAGCCGCGCCGCTACCGCCGTCGGCAGCTCGGTCCCCGTATGCGGGAAGCTGACGATCAGCGGCGCGTCGCCGCGGTGGACCTCCAGCCAGTCCATCAAGCGACACCCGGCAGCGCGACGGCCCTCGCCGCCTCGACCACCGCGCCCGACCGCACCAGGGCGTTGGCGGCCTCCAGGTCCGGGTGGACGTGGCGGTCGTCCGACAGGTGCGGGACCCGCGCCCGCAGCCGCGCCCGCACCGCCTCCAGCGGCGCGCTGGATTTCAGCGGCGCGTGGAAGTCGCAGCCCTGCGTGGCGGCCAGGAGCTCGATCCCGATCACCGCCGTCGCGTTGGCCGTCATCGACAGCAGCCGCCGCGCGCCGTGCGCCGCCATCGAGACGTGGTCCTCCTGGTTCGCCGAGGTCGGGATGGAGTCGACGCTGGCCGGATAGGCCTTCTGCTTGTTCTCGGAGACCAGCGCCGCGGCGGTCACCTGCGGGATCATGAAGCCCGAGTTCAGCCCCGGCTTCGGTGTCAGGAACGCCGGCAGGCCGCTGAGCGCCGGATCCACCAGCATCGCCACCCGCCGCTCGGCGAGGCTGCCGATCTCGCAGACCGCCAGCGCGATCATGTCGGCGGCGAAGGCCACCGGCTCGGCGTGGAAGTTGCCGCCCGACAAGGCCTCGTCCGTATCCGCGAAGATCAGCGGATTGTCCGAGACCCCGTTCGCCTCGAAGCCCAGCGTCGCCGCCGCCTGGCGCAGGACATCCAGCGCCGCGCCCATCACCTGCGGCTGGCAGCGCAGGCAGTAGGGGTCCTGCACCCGCCCGTCGTCCTTCAGGTGGCTGGCGCGGATCGCCGACCCGGCCATCAGGGCGCGCAGCGCATCGGCCGTCTCGATCTGCCCCGGCTGGCGGCGCAGCACGTGGATGCGGTGGTCGAACGGCGTGTCCGAGCCCTTGGCCGCCTCGGTCGACAGCGCCCCCGTCACCAGCGCGCTCCGGTACAGCCCCTCGGCCTCGAACAGCGCCGCCAGCGCGTTCGCCGTCGAGAACTGCGTCCCGTTCAGCAGCGCGAGGCCCTCCTTCGGCCCGAGCGCCAGGGGCGCGAGCCCCGCCGCGGCCAGCGCCTCGGCCGCCGGCCTGCGCCCGGCCGGCGTGTCGGCCTCGCCGACCCCGATCATCGCCGCGGCCATGTGCGCCAGCGGCGCCAGGTCGCCCGAGGCGCCCACCGAGCCCTGCGCCGGCACGACCGGCGTGATCCCCGCCGCCAGCAGCCGCTCCAGCATCTCCACCGTCGCGGGCCGCACGCCCGAGGCGCCCTGCGCCAGGCTGGCCAGCTTCAGCGCCAGCATCAGCCGCACGATGGCCGCCGGCGTGGCCTCGCCCGTGCCCGCCGCGTGGCTCAGCACGATGTTCCGCTGCAGCGTCGCGAGGTCCGCCGCCTCGATCCGCACGCTGGCCAGCTTCCCGAAGCCGGTGTTGATCCCGTAGACCGGGGCGCCCTTCGCCAGGATGCGCTCGATGGCCGCCGCGCTCTGCGCCACCGCCGGCCCGCACGCCGGGTCCAGCCGCACCTCGGCGCCGCGCCAGATCGCCCGCCAGTCGGCCAGCGGCACGTCGCCCGGCTTCATCACGACAACGCTCAACGGCCCCTCCGAATGCGTGCATGGAGCGGGTTGAAGCCCATGCGGTAGACCAGCTCGGCCGGCCGTTCGATGTCCCAGATCGCGAGGTCGCAGCGCTTGCCGGCCTCCAGCGTGCCGACCTCTGCGGCCATCCCCAGCGCCCGCGCCGCCTCGCGCGTCACACCGGCGAGGCACTCCTCGACCGTCAGCCGGAACAGGGTCGCGCCCATGTTCATGGTCAGCAGGATCG
Organism: Phenylobacterium sp.; assembly: GCF_019636135.1. GTDB lineage: Bacteria > Pseudomonadota > Alphaproteobacteria > Caulobacterales > Caulobacteraceae > Phenylobacterium. Next base: position 58,334 of record NZ_JAHBYD010000019.1, on the reverse strand, counting down.
AGGTCAGCGGCGACGTGCCGGGGTTGCAGTCGGTGGCGAGCGCCATCGGCACGCCCGCCGCGCGCAGCGCCTCGACCGGCGGCAGCCTGGTCTCGCGGGTGAAGTAGTAGGCGCCGGGCAGCAGCGTCGCGACCGTCCCGGCCCGCGCCATCGCCGCCACGCCCGCGTCGTCCAGGTGCTCCAGGTGGTCCGCCGACAGCGCGCCGAACGACGCCGCCAGCTCCGCGCCGTGCAGGTTCGAGAGCTGTTCGGCGTGCAGCTTCACGGGAAGGCCGTGTGCGCGGGCCGCCTCGAACACGCGGCGCGTCTGCTCGGCGGTGAAGCCGATGCCTTCGCAGAAGGCGTCCACGGCGTCGGCCAGCCCGGCGGCGGCCACCGCCGGGATCATCTCGCCGCAGACGAGGTCGATATAGCCGTCCGCGTCGCCCGCGAACTCCGGCGGCAGGGCGTGCGCGCCCAGGAAGGTCGTGCGCACCGTGACGTCCCGCGCCTGGCCCAGCCGCCGCGCGGCGCGCAGGCTCTTCAGCTCATGCTCCGGCGACAGGCCGTAGCCCGACTTCACCTCGACGGTGGTCACGCCCTCGGCCATCAGGGCGTCGAGGCGGGGCAGGGCGCCCGCCACCAGCGCGTCCTCGCCCGCCGCCCGGGTCGCCGCCATGGTCGAGACGATGCCGCCGCCGGCCCGCGCGATCTCCTCGTACGACGCGCCCGCCAGCCGCAGCTCGAACTCGTGCGCCCGGTCGCCGGCCCAGATCAGGTGCGTGTGGCTGTCGATGAGGCCCGGCGTGATCCAGCGGCCTGCGCAGTCGATCCGTTCGCCGCCGTCGAGGCCCGGCGCGCCCGCCGCCGGCCCGGCGTAGGCGATCCGCCCGTCGGCGCACGCCACCACGCCGTCCTCCACGATCCCCAGGCCGTCCCCGGCCAGGGTCGCGAGCCGCGCGTTCGTCCAGATCCGATCGACCTGCATGGACTCCCTTTAGTCGATGCTTGGCGCTGCGATCAATAATGTCTAGACATTAACCCCACACATACGTCATCCCGCGGCTTGTCCGCGGGACCCATGAACACGGGAGAGCGTGGTGATCCGCAGCGTCGCCATCCGGGCCTTTCGGCATCACGGAGCTCATGGGTCCCGCGAACAAGTCGCGGGATGACGTACGTTGGGGCGTGAGAGAGAACGACCGATGGCCACGCTCTGGTTCGAACACGCGCTGCTGCCAACCGGCTGGGCCGAGCGGGTGCGGCTCACCATCGACGCCGATGGCGTGATCACCACCGTCCAGCCCGACGTCGACCCCCGGCCCGCCGACGCCCGCCACGCCTGCGCCGTCCCCGGCCTCGCCAACCTGCACAGCCACGCCTTCCAGCGCGCCATGGCCGGCCTCACCGAGACCCGCGGCCCGGCGGCCGACGACTTCTGGACCTGGCGCGCGTGGATGTACCGGTTTCTCGACCGGCTCACCCCCGACGACGTCCGCGTCATCGCCGCCCAGGCCTACGCCGAGATGCTGGAGAGCGGCTTCACCCGCGTCGGCGAGTTCCACTACCTGCACCACGCCCCCGACGGCGCCGCCTACGCCGCCCGCGCCGAGATGGCCGCCGCCATCGCCGCCGCGGCCGAAGAGACCGGCGCGGCGCTCACCCTGCTGCCGGTGTTCTATGCCCACGCCACCTTCGGCGGGGCGCCGCCGCTGCCGGGCCAGCGCCGCTTCGTCTGCGACGTGGACGGCTTCGGCCGGCTGCTGGAGGCGAGCGCCGCCATCGCCGGGCGCCTGCCCGACGGCCGCATCGGCGTCGCCCCGCACAGCCTGCGCGCCGTCACCCCCGACGAACTGGCCGCCGTCACCGCCATGACCGGCGGCCCCGTCCACATCCACGCCGCCGAGCAGGTGAAGGAGGTCGACGACTGCGTGGCCTGGTCGGGCCGCCGCCCGGTGGAGTGGCTCCTCGACCGCGGTCTCGACGCCCGCTGGTGCCTGATCCACGCCACGCACCTGACGGCCGACGAGACGGCCGGCCTCGCCAGGGCGGGCGCGGTCGCCGGCCTCTGCCCGATCACCGAGGCCAACCTCGGCGACGGCGTCTTCCCGGCCGCGGACTACCTGGCCTCCGGCGGCGCCTTCGGTGTCGGCACGGACTCCAACGTCGTCATCGACGCCGCCGAGGAACTGCGCGCCCTCGAATACGCCCAGCGCCTCACGCGGCGCGCCCGCAACGTCCTGGCCGACCGCGAAGGCGCCTCCACCGGCGCCGTCCTCTTCGCCCGCGCGCTCGCCGGCGGCGCCCAGGCGCTGGCCGACCCCGCGGCCGCGATTCAGCCCGGCCGGCCCGCCGACATCGTCGCGCTGGACCTCGACCACCCGAGCCTCGTCGGCCGCCGCGGCGACGCCATCCTCGACGCCTGGATCTTCGGCGCCGGCGCGAGGGCCGTGGCCGCCGTCTGGCGCCGTGGCCGCCAGGTCGTCGCCGACGGCCGCCACGTCCGCCGCCGCGAGATCGCCGCCCCCTACCGCGCCGTGCTGAGGAAGCTGCTGGCCTGACGCCTCACCTCCCCCACTGCAGCAGCAGTGGCGGGAGGGGGACCGCTCGCCGAGCCCGGCCTGCCGGGCGTAGAGCGAGTGGTGGAGGGGGCGAGCCCCATCCGTCGAGCTCGCTACAGCCGATCCATCCGCCGAGCCTGAAGCTCGCCCCCTCCACCACCCGCTCTCCGCTGCGCTCGGCGGGCGGTCCCCCTCCCGCCATCGCTGCCGCGACGGGGGAGGTGAAGGGCGTGCGCGCCCGCCGCCGCCTAGTGCTTCAGCCGGATCTTCTTCTCGACCGTCGCCGCCGCCTTCTCGGCCTTCTTGCGGCCCTCGAAGACGCGGCGCATGTGGCGCAGGTCGGCGTCGGTCAGGCGTTTGGCGGCGGCCACGAACTGCTCCTGCTCCTCCTCGCGGATGTGGTGCAGGTACTTCTCCTTGAGGCCCGCGAACCGGCGCAGCCAGCCGGGCGAGGCCATGTCGCGCGCGGCCAGGTCGGCCAGCATCTCGTCGATCTGCTTGTGCTCGGCCACGGCATGGCGCGCGTCGTCCGTCGTCTCGGGGTCGCGCAGGACGGTCGACCACAGCGCCTGCTCCTCGGCCGCCGCATGGCCCTTCAGCTCGTAGGTCAGCTCCTCGAACAGCCGCACGCGGTCGTCCGACCTGCCGTGCGTCTCCTCGATCATCGCCAGCAGGGCGCGATGCCGGTCGTGGTCCTCGACCAGCCGGCCGAACACGTCGGCGTCGCCGCGGAACGTGGTCTTCGGCGTGCTGCCGATCCGCGCGGGCAGGTCGGGCGCGACCGCCTTCGCCTTGGCGATGGCGCCCGCCTTGGCGTCCCGCGCGCCTTTCGGCGCGGCCTGCGTGACCGATCGAACAGACATGCTCGCTCCCTGGCGGCTTCGCCGCGGCATGACGCGAGCGGCTTCATCGCAGCTACGCGGGACGCCGCCAAAGGTTCCGCGGGGACCGTGCGGCGCGCGCCGGCCTAGCGACGCTGGCCCGGGCCCACCGACTCGCGGCGGAGCCCGGAGCGCGGGCCGCCCTGCTCCTGGGCGAACTGCACCGGCGTGCGCTTCAGGTCCGTGGCCAGGACCACGCCGTCGCCGTCGGGGTCGAGGATCGCGAAGCGGCGGTCGGCGGCGGCGCGCCACTCGGCGCGGGTGACCCGGTAGTCCAGGTCGGTGTCCGCACCGCGGATCGGGTGCGGCTCGTTGATGAGGCTGAAGGCGGCCGCGCCCAGGGCCCGGCTGTTCAGCTCGTTGCGGCCCAGCGCGCCGCCCATGCCGGGCATGCCGCCGCGGCCCATGCCCCGGCCCCCGCGCATGCCCGTCCCGCCGCCCGAGGCGATGCGCGCGATCTCCGGCACGAGCTCCTCTTCCCAGCGGGTGACCTCGGGCATGCCGACGACGCCGTCGTTGTCGGCGTCCAGGACCTTGAACCAGGCGTCGGCGTCGGCGCGGAACTCGGCGCGGGTGAGCTTGCCGTCGTGGTCGGCGTCGGCGGCGGCGAACCAGGCCGCGGACGGATAGGGCTGGCCCGGCGCGGCGCGGAACGGCTGGCCGGAGGGGCTGAGGAAGAGCTGGGCGCGGGGTCGCGGCGGCCCGGCGTCCTCGTCGTCGTCGCCGAAGCCCGGCGGCGGCCCGCCATGGCGTCCCGGCGGCCCGCCGCCGCCTCCGCCCATGCAGGCGGTGAGCAGCAGGGCGAGGCCTGCGATGCCGATGCTGCGCGCGACGCTCATGCCGAAGTCCCCGACGACCAAGGGCCCCAGCTTCCACGGCCAAAGCGGCGGCGCAATGTCGGCGCCGCCACAATCGCGCGATCAGTACGAGCCGAACGTCACCGCGTCGCCGCCCGCCGGCAGCTCGATGGTCATGCCGTCCTTGGCCAGCCGCCAGTCCAGCTTGCCGCCGTCGTCCATCCCGCGCGTGAAGGCCTCGGCGTTGAACAGCGGCAGGCCCGCCTGGGTGAGGTGGGTCAGCACCAGCGCCTTCACGCCCGCCGCGCGGGCGAGGTCGGCGGCCTCCACCGGCTCGGTGTGATAGGTCGTGGTGTCGGCCATCATCGAGCCCTGGCGTGCGTTGCCCATGCCGGTCAGCGCCTTCGACAGCGTCTGCATGAGCGCGTTGCTCTGGGCCTCGTGGATCAGCACGTCGGCGCCCTTCGCGGCCTCGGCCAGCGGCGGCCACTTGCGGGTGTCGCCGCTGATGACCACCGAGCGGCCCTTGTAGTCGAAGCGGTAGGCGAAGGCCGGAGTGACCGGATCGTGCGCGACGCGGATGGCGGTGACGGTCAGGTCGCCGTCCTTCCAGGCGACGGCCACGCCGTCCGGCTTCGGGATCGAGATCACCTTCGGCGCCAGCAGGCCCGCCGCGATCGGGAACCTGAACTCGCCCCGCTCGTGGTGGTCGCGGCGGAAGACGTGGTCGTTCTCGTAGGCGAGGTTGAAGCCCTTGGCGAGCTTGTCGACCCCGCTGGGGCCGATGAGCGGCAGCGCCTGCGCGCGACCCGCCACCCAGCTCTGCATGTTCATCTCGCCCAGGTCGCCGATGTGGTCGGAGTGCAGGTGGGTGATGAACACCGCCTTCACCGTGGCCAGCGGCACGCGCCAGGTCATCAGGTTCTCGGTGGACTCCGGCCCGACGTCGACGAGATAGAGCGCGCCGCCGGCCTGGACCGCCGTGCAGGGCTTGGCGCGGTCGCGGATCGGCAGCGGTCCCGACGTGCCGCAGAAGATCACCCTGAGGCCGTCGAAAGCCTGCGCCTGCGCGGCGGCGGGCAGGGCGAGGGCGAGGGCCAGAAGGGCGGCGAACAGGCGGAGCATGGCGGGTCCTCGATAAAGTGACATGAACAGTGTCACTAGTTTCGGGCGCCATGTCTACATCATAGCCGCCAGCTATCAGGCGGCGGCCGTCGCCGGCCTTTCGGTGACAGCGGCCTTGGAGAGCTCGGCCATGGCCTTCACCAGCGGCGAGCGCCACCGTTCGGCCGTGGTCAGCATCCAGCAGGCGTAGGGCATGTCGAGCGTGCAGGAGATCCGCTGCAGGCGGCCGGCGGCGATCTCACGGTCGAACAGGAACGCCGCGCCGATCGCGATGGTGTCGGTGTCGAGGGCGCGCTGGATGATCAGGGCGTAGTCGTCGCTGGAGAAGGCGCGCAGGTTCTCGGCCTCCTCCCTCGAGAGCTCGCCGCCCCACTGCACGATCCCGGGCAGCACGTTCGGAATGGCGCAGGGGTGGCGCAGGACGTCCCGCGGACCCCCGTCCCGGAGCGCCAGCGCCGGGTGGCCCGGCCGCGCCACCATGATGACCTGGTCCTCGAACATCTTCTTGCGGATCAGGTCGCCGTAGCGGGCGGCGTGCTCGGAGTAGCCGAACGCGATGTCGACGCGACCGTCCTGCAGGGTGGTCATCACGCCCGGCCCGGTCTCCTGGATCGTCTCCACGTGCAGCTTCGGGAAGCGCACGGCGATGCGGCGCAGGAGTTCTGGCAGCGGCTTCAGGCGCGAGGCGGGGCCGACGGCGATGCGGATCTTGCCTTCCTCGCCGCGCGCAAGCTGCTCCAGGTCGCGGGAGAGGGCGGAGACGCCCTGCAGCAGGGCCTCGGCCCGCTGGGCGACGAAGGCGCCGTAGGCGGTGGGCCGCGCCGCGCCGTTCGAGCGCTCGAACAGCTTCAGCGAGAGCTGCGCCTCCAGCCGCGCGATGCTCTTCGACAGCGTCGGCTGCGAGATCTGCAGCTTGCGCGCGGCTCCGGAAAACCCGCCGGCGCGGCAGATTTCGAGAATCTGTTCGAGGTGACGCAGCTCCATGCCCCGCGGCTATAGCACTGTGCCTGCCGCCTGTGCAGATGATTGCGCCGCTTGCCGCTAGCGTCGGCGCCGACAGTGAGGAGTTCCCCATGAAGCGCGCCGCCCTGATCACGCTCGCCGCCGCCACGGTCGGCCTCGCCCCGCACGCCGCGGCGGCCGCGCCGGCCCCGAAGCCGAACGTCATCGTGATCCTGGCCGACGACCTCGGCTACGGCGACACCGCCGTCTACGGCTCGAAGATCGTGAAGACGCCGAACATCGACGCGCTGGCGGCCGACGGCGTGCGCTTCACCCAGGGCTACGTGACCCACCCGGTCTGCTCCCCGTCGCGGGCGGCGATCCTGACCGGCCGCTACCAGCAGCGCTTCGGCTGGGAGTTCAATCCGGTGGGCCGCGACCGCACGGGCGGCGTCTCGCGCGGCGAGGCGTTCATCGGCCAGATCATGAAGTCGGCGGGCTACCGCACCGGCATGGTCGGCAAGTGGCACCTGGGCGCGGCGGACGGCTACCAGCCCCTGGACCGCGGCTTCGACGAGTTCTTCGGCACGACCGCCGGCGCCACCGCCTTCATGACCGAGATGCAGCCCGGCGACGAGAGCCACACGCCGAAGGGCTCGGAAGGCTCGTACCGCACGACGGTCCAGGACCCGCTGGGCCCCGGCGCCACCGAGGACCAGCGCATGGCCTTCGTCCGCGAAAAGGCGCCGATCCAGCGCGGCCGCGACGTCGTCCAGGTCAAGGAATACCTCACCGACGCCTTCACGGACGAAGCCGTCCGCTTCATCGGCGCCAACAAGGACAAGCCGTTCTTCCTGTACCTCGCCTACAACGCCCCGCACACGCCGCTGCAGGCCACGAAGAAGTACGTCGACCGCTACAGGGACGTGCCCGACAAGGGCCAGCGCGTCTACGCGGCCATGGTCTCGGCCGTGGACGACGGCGTGGGCGCGGTCCGCGCCAAGCTGAAGGCCGAGGGTATCGACCGCAACACGCTGATCGTCTTCCTCTCCGACAACGGCTGCGCGAGCTACATCCAGGGCGCCTGCTCCAACGCGCCGCTGAGCGGCTTCAAGGGCACGCACCTGGAGGGCGGCGTGCGGGTGCCCTACATCGTGACCTGGCCGGGCGCCATCGCGGGCGGCCGCGTCGACAACCGCATGGTCTCGACCCTCGACCTGGTCCCCACGGCCGCGGCGCTCGCGGGGGCGAAGCTGCCCAAGGGCACGGACGGGGTGAGCCTGATGCCGTACCTCAAGGACGCGGACGGCAGGATCCCGAACCCCACGGTCTACTGGCGCGCGGGCCCCAACTTCGCGATCCGCGACGGCGACTGGAAGATGTGGGTCGCCAACATCGCCGACCCGTCCGAGGACGCGAGCCAGGAGGCCGGCGTCACGCCCGACGGCACGCACGCGGTGATCTCGCCGCACGGCCAGCACGTGATGCTCTACGACCTGGCGAAGGACCCGCGCGAGCTGACCAACGTCGCCGCGGCGAATCCGCAGGTGGTGGCGCGCCTGAAGGCCAAGCTCGCCGCCTGGGACAAGGCCAACGTCGCGCCGCAGTGGACCAGCATGCGCCAGTCGGTGCGCCGCCAGGACGGGCAACTGCTGAAGATCTACGACTGAGGCGCGCGTCCTCCCGTCGTCCCGCGGCCTGGCCGCGGGACCTGGCGCGGGCTCCCGGCGCGGCGATGCCAGCATAGCTTGCGGCTATCCGGGGATGGCGTGGCGGGCCGGCGCGCTCTGTGCGAGGGTTCCCGTGGATGCAGAAGCCATACATCGCCGCCAACGACGAGATCGCAGGACCGCGCACCGAGCGCGAGGCCGAACGCCGCGAGCACTTCATGCGCGTGGCCGCCGCGGTCTTCCGCCGGCACGGCCTGGGCCGCGCCACGATGGAGCAGGTCGCCGCGGCGGCGGGCGTGACCAAGGTGGTGCTCTATCGCCGCTTCCCCTCGAAGGACGCCCTGATCCAGGCGATCTTCGCCGAGACCGTGCGGCGGCTGAAGGCGCAGGACGACAAGCCGTGGACGGGCTACGGCGGCGGCATGCGCAAGTCCCTCGAGGCGGCCCGCTCGTTCGAGGACGGCTACATCCTGCTGGTCCGGCACGGCAACCAGCACCCCGCCTACCGGGCGGCCTATGAGGCGGTGCGCAGCCGCGTGGCCGGGCGCCTGCGGGGCCTGCTCTGGTATCCGGAACGCCCGCCGCCGCGATCCGAGCGTCCGGCCATGCTGGACGTGTCGCTTGAGCCGATGATCTCCTACTGCAACGACTGCCTGGCCTACTGGGTCGAGCGCGGCGATCCCGACAAGGACGAGCAGTTCCTGCACGGGCACGGCCAGATGATCCGCGCCTGGCGCCACAACGCCGCCGAACTCCTGAACCTGGATTCGCCTGAGCAGGAGTGGCCGTTCGACACCGAGGGTTTGTTGCCGTGAGCATGAGGAAGACACCGATGGTCAACCGCCGAGACGCCATCCTGGCCGCGGGCGCCGCCGCCGCGGCCGCCACGCCCGCGCTGGGGCAGTCGATCGCCGCTCCGCCCGTGCCGCAGAAGCACGCGAAGTTCGCCGCCGAGATCGCGGCCGCGCAGGACAGGCTCGACGCCTTCATGAAGGCCTTCAACGCCCGCGACCTGCAGGCCTTCGAGGCCACCTTCAACTTCCCGCACGTGCGCTTCGCGTCCGGGACGGTGACGATCATCAACCCCGGCTACCACAAGCCCGAGATGTTCGGCCGCGGCGCGCTGACCGACTGGGACCACTCGGCCTGGGACCGCCGCGACGTGATCCACGCCGGCGCCGACAAGGTTCACATCGACACGCGCTTCAGCCGCTACCGCAAGGACAACAGCCTGATCGGCGGCTTCGATTCCATCTATATCGTGACGCGGCTGGACGGCCGCTGGGGCATCCAGGGCCGCTCGTCCTTCGCCCCCTGAGCTGAGGGCGCACAGCCTTTCGGCGCGGCATGCGCCGCAGGCGCGCTATTTCAACCCCGAAGGACACGAAGGACACCAAGGGTCCGAGAAGCGCTGCGCTCGCCTCATCCGCGTCGCCTTCGTGTTCTTCGTGATCTTCGTGGTTGAATCTACACGGCGCTGACGCGCCCCAGACGTCGACAGGTTCGCGCAACCCTTCACATGCGGATCGGGCCTAGCGCGTGATCCGCCAGATCGAGTTGTCGCCGTCCGCGGCGACGTAGACCGCGCCCGAACCGCCGATGGCGACGCCGCCCCAGGGCGCGGCGGCGACATGGCCCAGCGGCAGGTCCCTGGCGAGAACCGTGCGCTTGCCGTCGGCCGCCACCTCGATCACCGACTTCGCGCCGGAGTCGAGGACGATCAGGCTCCCGTCGGGGCGCACGGCGACGGCGCGCGGCTTTGCGAATCCCGCCGCGGCCTCGGTGACGGCGCCGGACCTGAGGTCGATCCGCACGACGCGTCCGGCGTCCCGCTCGACGACGAAGGCGGTGTCGTCCGGCCCGGCCGCGAGGCTCACGGCGGTCTTCAGGCCGCTCGCCACCTTGATGCGCGCGTCGCCGGATGCGCGGACCAGGTCGCCGTCGGCCAGCAGGATCAGCACGTCGCCGTTGGGCGCCCCGGCGACATCGGCGGCGGCTCCGCCCAGGTTCTCGATCAGCCCCACGCGCCGGCCCGCCCGGTCGCGGACGTCGATCCGGGGGCCGCCGACGAAGTAGACGCGGTCACCCTGCGCGCCGACCGACTGGGGGTTGCCGATGTCGTCGGAGTAGGAGCGGGCGATGTCGCGGATCTCGCCCGTGGCGCCATCGACCATCCGCATGGCGAACGAGTCGGCGACGTAGAGCGTGTCCTTCCCGCCCTCGCTGAGGACGGCGATGTCGGCGGCGTTGGAGAGGCCTGTCCGCTTCAGCACCTGCCGCAGCCCGCCCGTCCGGACGTCGACCTCCTCGATGCCGTTGTCGACCATGTTGGAGATGAAGAGGCGGTCCCCCTTGCCGAACTCCATGTTGTCCAGCGACGGCTTGAGCTGGGCCACCTTGGTCTTGGCCCCGGTCGCGATGTCGATCCGGTAGAGGACGCCCACCTTGGTGTCGATGGCGTAGAGGTTGTCCTTCGAGTCGAACTTGACGGCGGCCGGAGTCTGCAGCCCCTCGGCGATCACCTTCAGGTCGCCGGTCTGCGGATCGATCCGCGCGACCTGGCCCTTGAACCAGAGCGGGCCGTAGAGCGCGCCGTCCGGCCCGACGGCGAAGCTGTTGAAGCCGCCCACGGGGCCGGTGATCCTGCGCGGCGGCGCCTTGCCCGATGCGTCCAGCTCCCAGACGCCGTCGCCGGCGAAGACCTGGCCGAGATAGAGATGCCTGCCGTCCCGGCTGAACGCGACCGAGTTCGCGCCCGGCATGTCCTTCGCCAGCACTTCGACGGGGCCATCTCCGCGGCGGGTGTAGACGATCCCCTGGCTGATCGCGGTCCACACCACCTGGCCGCCGGGACCGAAGGCGATGTCGTCGGCCATGCCCTTCGGAGGCCCCTCGACGACCCGCACCGCGCCGGTCTCGACGTCCACGGCATAGAGCGTCTGGCCGATCACGCTTCCGGCGTAGAGTTCGCCGCCGGGCGCGAAGCGGATCCCGTGAACCCCGTGGAAATGCGAGCCCGGCGTGATCTGCGTGACCGTCTGCGCCGTCGCCGCGCCGGCGGCGACGAGAAGCGCCGCGGAGGCGGCGAGGGCTGTGGAGCGCATGGCGCGGCCTTTCGGTCAGGTCCCGATCGGGACCAGGAGCGTGCTGTCGTTCCAGGTGTCGCGGGTGATCTCGGAGCGGCGGCGGAAGGCGGCCATGGCCTCGGTCGACGGGTCGCGCGATTTCTCCCAGACGCCGTGGTCGCCATAGCGGGTGATCAGCAGGATGCGCTGGACGCCCTCGCGGGTGTCCGCGGCCGACCGCTCCGCGGCGAACAGGCCGAAGATCCTCGCATCGAACTTGCGCTCGAAGTCGGTCCAGCCCTGGCCGGAAAGCTGAAGGAATTCGGGGACGTCGCCGGTCTCCACGACGAACCAGCGATGCACGTGGATCCCGCCCGGCTCGGGCCGGGCCGCGTCGTTCGGCCGCAGGGTGGGCGTGAGGCGGCTGCGCTGGGCGGCGCGCACGCCGCTTCCGGCGCTCAGCGCCTGGATCTCCGATTCCCGGGGCCGGGCGTTCTCGGGCCAGCGCACGAGGAGCGCGGCCTGCCGCGCGGTCCAGCCGATCTGCGGCGTGAAGAGGCCGAGCACCTCGCCGCCCGCCGCTTCGATCGCCGGCAGTCGCGCCTTCACCCTCTCGGCGTAGGGGCGCGTCGGGGGCGTCCCCTTCGGCGCCTCGAGGTCGAGGAAGATGTAGTCGTACACGGCCTTGCCCTCCGCCGCCCGGGCGGCCGGGGCGGCCCCCGGGGCTGCCAGCGCCGCACCGGCGCCGACGATCCAGCACCTGCGGTTCATCGCCATCATGCCCGACCTTCCCGCCGCTGCTTCGCGCGCGTCAAGAGTCCCGTCCGGCTATGGTCCCAAGCCTTGCGGGCATTGGAAATCGCCGTTCCGCGTCGCTAGCGTCAGCGTGGACTGTCACCCGCGGGTAACGGCGTTCCGCACCGGCCGCGTCATTCAGAAATCCTGTGGGCGACACGACATTATTCCTAGAATAAAAACCTAGCCAAGGCCTCCGGTTCGAGGGGCCGGCACGCGAGAGGGGATACCCAGATGAATCAACGGACCTTGCTGCTGCGGGTGTCGGTCGCGGCGCTCTGCTGCGCCGTCGCGGCGCCCGCGTTCGCCCAGACGGGCGGCGACGAAACCCAGGTGGAGGAGCTGACGGTCACGGCGCGCAAGCGCGAAGAGAAGCTGCGCGACGTTCCGGTGGCCGCCACCGCGCTCGGCGTGGAGGACATCCGCGACCAGGGCGGCCTCGCCAACGCCCAGCAACTGCTGGGCAACTCGCCCGGCGTGAACTTCGCGAACACGTCGAACGCGCTGACCTCGGACGTCTCGATCCGTGGCTCGGGCACCTCGCGCGCCACCAATGCCGAGGCCGGCGTCGGCCTCTTCCGCAACGGCGCGTTCATCGGTGGCGGCAACGTCGCGGGCCGCACGTTCAGCGGCATCGACCTCTTCGACATCCAGCGCGTGGAGGTCCTGCGCGGCGTGCAGGGCGGCCTCGGCGGCCGCAACGCCTCGGGCGGCACGATCAACGTCGTCACGGCCCGGCCGACCGACAAGGTGGAAGGCTACGTCCTCGGCACGGTCGGCTCGAACCAGAAGCACGAAGTCGAGATGGCGGTGAACCTGCCCATCACCGACAACTGGTCCACGCGCTTCAGCATGGCGCTGGGCGAGCAGGAAAAGGGCTTCTACCACCTCTACACGATCGACCGGTATGCAGACGCCACCACCCGCCAGTTCTTCCGCGGGCAGGTCCGCTACAACAACGGGCCGTTCACCGCGAACCTGATGCTGGAGCGCGCGAACGAGAACACGCCCGGCCTGATCTACCAGGTGGTGACGCTCGCCAACGCGAACTTCCCGCAGGGCTATTTCACCGACAAGTACGAGTCGCCGTGGAACACCGACTCCACCGGCAAGCAGCGGCTCAGCAACCTCGAGTTCACCACCGAGACCGACCTCGGCTGGGCGACGCTGTCGACGATCGTCAACCTGCGCGACCGCCGCGGCCAGAACCAGTACGACCGCGACGCGCTCTCCCGTCAGTTCTTCGACGAGCTGGCGGCGATCCCGGGCCGGGTTTCGGCCTCCGGCCTCAACGCCATCCGCACCAACGACTACAACCAGGGCGGCGCCCAGATCGACCACGCCCGCCTCAGCTACTACGACGCCCACCTCGTCGGCGACACGAGCGGCGTCAACTGGGTGCTCGGGGGCGAATGGTATCTGCTCAACGACACCACCTCCAACATCCTCGGCAAGACGCCGACGGCGGCCAGCAACAACTTCGGGACGATCACCCGCGGCCGGTCGCGCTACTCGTCCTACGCGGTCTACGGCTCGGCGGACTATAACCTGACCGAGCAACTGAAGCTCTCGGGCGACCTGCGCTACACGCACGACGACCGCACGTTCTTCGCGCGGCAGTTCCTGTTCGTGACCGACACGCCGAACGGCGGCGCGAACGTCAACCCGAACGGCGCGCGGAAGCAGGACAACATCTCGTACACGGCGACGGTCGCCTACAAGCCCACGTCGCTGATGATGGTGTACGCCAAGATCGGCTCGGCCTACCGGGCCGGCGGCTTCAACGGCAACCTGGGCGACCCCCGCCAGGATCCGGCGCTCGCGCCGCCGACCGAGTTCGACAACGAGACGGTCACCGCCTACGAGGTCGGCTTCAAGGGCAACCTGGCGAGCAACATCTACGTCACGGCCGCCGGCTACTCCAACCACTACAAGAACCTGGTGATCCAGGGCGACAACGGGTGCCGCGCCAACAACCCGGCCTGCCCCGTGCAGGCGACGTCCTACGCCTTCAACGCCGGTCCGGCGACGCTCTGGGGCATCGAGGCCGAGGCGACGATGCGCGCCGCGGTGGCGGGCGGGAACCTGCGGGTCACCGTCGGCGGCTCGCGCCAGGGCGGCCACGTGAAGGGCGGCCGCTTCGCCGGCTACAAGCAGCCGCAGCAGCCCAAGTGGACCCAGACCTTCACCGTCAACTACCGCCACGACATCACCGACGGCGTCAGCGGCTACGTGAACATCAACGGCAACGCCCGCCAGGGCGGCGTGCAGGAGGCCAACCAGACCACGCTCCTGCACGACTACGTGTTGTTCAACGTGCGCACGGGCGTGAGCTGGAGCCACTACGACCTGACCGCCTTCGTGAACAACGCGGGCCAGGAGAACTACCTGGTGTTCCATGCGCCGTCGGCGACCGGCGACGTGCGCCGGTACAACCTGCCGCGCACCTGGGGCGCTCAGCTCCGCTTCACCTGGTAGCGGGCATGAAACCTGCTGCGCTGGTCGTCGCCGCGCTCGCCGCCGTCTGCGTGACGGCGGCGTCGTCGAGGGCCGCCCCGGCCACCGCAACCGCCGGGGCGGCCGCGCGAACCGCGGTGGAGGTCCGCTACGGCGAGTGGGTCGATCCGGCCCGCGGCGGGCGCAAGGTGCCCTACAAGCTCTACCTGCCGGCGGGGACGGGGCCGTTCCCGCTGGTGATCCACAGCCACGGCCTGGGCGGCAGCCGCGAGGCCTCGACCTACATCCTGACGGCGGTGGCCGAGGCCGGCTATGTGGTGGCGGCCGTGCAGCATGCGGGCTCGGACAGCGGGCTCATGATGGGCGGCGTGCGGCCGGGCGACGAGGCGGGCGTGGTGGCGGCCGGCCGTGCGGGCATGACGGCCGACGCCGCGCGCGGCCGCTATGGCGACATCCCGTTCGCGCTGGACCGGATCGCCGCGGACCCGGCGCTGAAGGGCAAGGTCGACATGGGCCGCATCGGCATGTCGGGCCATTCGTACGGCGCGCTGTCGACCCTGACCGCGGTGGGCCAGCGCATCCCGGCGCTGCCGAACGACACCAGCTTCCAGGAGCCCCGGATCAAGGCCGCCATCGCCTACAGCCCCAACAAGCCGCTCGGCGACGATCCGCGGGCGGCCGACGCGCGGATCAGGACGCCGATGCTGCACTTCACCGGCACGGCCGACGTGACCCCCTTCGACCGCGAGAAGACGCCCTTCGAGCGGACGACGCCGTTCCAGGCGATCCAGGGCGTCGACCAGTTCCTGATCATCCTCGACGGCGCCGACCATGCGCTGTTCGGCGGACGTCGCGCGCAGACCGGGCAACTGAAGCCCATCGACCCGCCGCAGATGGAGATCGTGAAGGCCGAGACGGTGCGGTTCTGGGACGCCTACCTCAAGGGCGAGAAGGCGGCGCTGGCCGCCGAGTGCGACCTGCCGAAGCGGATCGCCGGGGCC
Source organism: Phenylobacterium sp. (assembly GCF_019636135.1). Classification (GTDB taxonomy): domain Bacteria; phylum Pseudomonadota; class Alphaproteobacteria; order Caulobacterales; family Caulobacteraceae; genus Phenylobacterium. Next base: position 43,061 of record NZ_JAHBYD010000019.1, on the reverse strand, counting down.
GGGACCGCATACACCAAGGCTATGCGGTGCGGACCGCCGACCCCCATCGAAACCGTCGAGGGCCTGCGGTAGCCTCGGGGACATGAGCGAACAGGTCCGAGCTTCCCGCCGCGCCGTGCTGGGCGCCCCTCTTCTGGCCGCCGGGGCCGTCACCGCCGCGGCCGCCGCGCCGGTCGCCGCCGCCGACGAGGCGGAGGCCAGGCGCATCCTTGAGCGCTACTACGGCTACGGCGTGAAGGCCTCGGGCGGGCCGGGCGACACCGCCGCCGGCGAGTGGCTCGAGGGCGAACTGAAGGCGCTGGGCTACGTCACCGCCCGCCACGTCATCGAGACTCCCGCCTACGACGGCGAGGCGACCCTGACCTGCGGCGCGGCGAAGGCCGACCTGATCCCGCAGGCCCACGTGCGGACGACGCCGGGCGTCACCGCGCCGCTCAGCCTGGAGGGGGCGGGCATCTCGCTCCTGGTGCTGCCCTATGCGCGCTGGTCCACGGCCAAGGGCGAGGTCGCGCGGCGCGTGAACGCATGCTTCGCCAAGGGCGCCCAGGCCGTGGTGATCGTGACCACCGGGCCGACCGGCGAGGCGCTGGCGCTCAACGCGCCGGTGGACGCCCCGCTGTTCGACCGCCCGGTCGCGGTGCTGGCGCCCAAGGCCGCGGAGCCGTTCGTGCAGGCGGCGGCGCGTGGCGAGACGGCGACGATCGCGATCCCGGGCCGGTCCTATCGCCGCCCGGCGTTCAACGTCACGGGCCGGCTGGACCGCAAGGCGGCGAAGTGGCTGGTGATCTCGACGCCGCGCTCCGGGTGGTTCACCTGCGCGGGCGAGCGCGGCACGGGGGTGGCGGCCTGGCTGATGCTGGCGAAATGGGCCGCGACGGCGAAGCTTCCGGTGAACGTCGCCGTCATCGCCACCACCGGCCACGAGTACGAGTACGCCGGCGGCGAGGCCTTCATCCACGCGCTCGCGCCGAAGCCCGGGGAGACCGCGCTCTGGGCGCACCTGGGGGCCAACGTCGCCGCGCGCGACTGGCACGAGCGGGGCCCGTTGCTGTCGCCGCTGCCCAGCGCCGACCCGCAGCGCTTCCTGCTGGTGAGCCCGCCGCTGCTCGAGGCGTCGCAGGCGGCGTTCAAGGGCCAGCCCGGCCTGGAGCAGGTCTATCCGACCGATCCGCAGCATGCGGCGGGCGAACTCGCGAGCATCATGACCGCCGGATACGAGCCGGTGATGGGCATCTTCGGCAGCCACCGCTACCACCATGCGCGCAACGACGACCTGCGCTGCGTCGAGCCGGCGCTGGTTCCCCCCGTGGCGGCGGCGTTCGCCCGGGTGATGGCGCGCGCGCTGAAGGCGTAGGGGGCCGCGGCGGTGTTCCAGTAAGGCGAGCAGCGGCTTAAGAACGGCGGGATGAGCGAAGACGACCACCCTTCCGCCAAGCAGATGGCCTCGCCGACGTACCGGCTGGCCTCGCTGGACCCCGACTTCATCCTGCAGCACAGCCAGCGCGGCGTGCGCCTGATGCTGGAATTCTCCAAGTGCGACGAGGCCCTGCGCGCCTGGAGCGTGCGCTCCACCATCGTCGTGTTCGGCTCGGCGCGCATCCGCGAGGACGGCTCGGACGATCACCGCCGCTGGTACGCCGCGGCGCGCAGGTTCGGCGAGATCGCCTCGCGCGAGGGCGGGGCGCTGCTGTCGCCCACCCAGGAGCGCCACAACGTGATCTGTACCGGCGGCGGCCCGGGGATCATGGAGGCCGCCAACCGCGGCGCGACCGACGTGGGCGCGCCCTCCATCGGCCTCAACATCACCCTGCCGCACGAGCAGTACCCGAACAGCTACTCGACGCCCGAGCTGACCTTCCGCTTCCACTACTTCGCGGTCCGCAAGATGCACCTGGCGATGCGGGCCACGGCGCTCGTGGTGTTCCCGGGCGGCTTCGGCACGCTGGACGAGCTGTTCGAGATCCTGACCCTGCGCCAGACCGACAAGAGCCAGCCGATCCCCATCGTCCTGTTCGACCAGGCCTACTGGCGCTCCATCATCAACTTCGAGGCGCTGATCGCCCGGGGCATGATCGCCGAGGCCGACCTCGGCCTCTTCCGCTTCGCCGAGACCGCCGAGGAGGTCTGGCAGTGCCTGCTGGATGGCGGCCTGAAGCCCTATCGGCAACCGGATTGGGATCCGAACCCGCACGACCCCTGACCTTGGCCCTGAACTTGGCCCCGAGCGGCTTGCGCATCGCGGCGCTGCGGCGCCAACTGCCGGGCCGCAGCTTCGGAGCTCACATGGAAATCGGCGTCTTCATCCCGATCGGCAACAACGGCTGGCTCATCTCGACCACCTCGCCGCAGTACATGCCGAGCTTCGAGCTCAACAAGGCGATCGTCCAGAAGGCCGAGCGCTACGGGCTCGACTTCGCGCTTTCGATGATCAAGCTGCGCGGCTTCGGCGGGAAGAGCGAGTTCTGGGAGCACAACCTCGAGAGCTTCACCCTGATGGCGGGCCTGGCGGCCGTGACCTCGCAGATCAAGCTGTTCGCCACCGTGGCGACGCTGACCATCCCGCCGGCCATCGTGGCGCGCATGGCGTCCACCATCGACTCGATCGCGCCGGGCCGCTTCGGCATCAACCTGGTCACCGGCTGGCAGAAGGCCGAGTACGACCAGATGGGCCTGTGGCCGGGCGAGAGCCACTATTCCGACCGCTACAACTACCTCGCCGAGTACGCGACGGTGCTGAAGGGCCTGATGGAGACCGGCGTCTCCGACTTCAAGGGCAAGTACCTGACGATGAACGACTGCCGGGTCTCGCCGAAGCCGACGCCGGGCGTGAAGATCATCTGCGCGGGCTCGTCCGACGAGGGCCTGGCCTTCACCGCGCAGTACGCCGACTACTCGTTCGCGCTGGGGAAGGGGACCAACACGCCGACCGCCTTCGCGGGCGTGAACAGCCGCCTCGCCGCCGCCAAGGCCCGGACCGGCCGCGACGTGGCCGCCTACATCCTCTTCATGATCATCGCCGACGAGACCGACGAGAAGGCGCAGGCCAAGTGGCGGCTCTACCGCGACGGCGCCGACCAGGACGCGCTGGCCTGGCTGACCAACCAGGCCGCGCCGAACGCCCAGGGCGGCACCTCGAACACCAACACCACCCAGCTCGCCGCGCCGGAGTCGGCGGTGAACCTCAACATGGGCGCCCTGGTCGGGAGCTACGAGAGCATCGCGCGCATGCTGGACGAGGTGGCGGGCGTCCCCGAGACCGCCGGCGTCCTGCTGACCTTCGACGACTTCGTGCAGGGGGTCGAAGACTTCGGCGCGAAGATCCAGCCGCTGATGAAGAGCCGCCGGCATGTCCGCGCTTGACCTCACCTCCCCCGCGCAGCGGCGGGAGGGGGACCGTCGGCCGAGCGCAGCGGAGAGCCGATGGTGGAGGGGGCGAGCCGCAAGCTCTGCGCATCGACCGGACGCCCCTGGCTCAGCGGATGAGGCTCGCCTCCTCCACCAACCGCTCTACGGCCTTTGGCCTCGGCGGTCGGTCCCCCTCCCGCTGCTGCGCGGGGGAGGTGAGGGTGGAAGAGGCGAGGTGTGTCATGGATAGGCCCACCGTCCCCATCGCCGGCGCGGTGACCCTGCCGGCGCGGCCCGAGAACCTGCCGATCGACCCGAAGGCGACCGCGCTGATCGTCGTCGACATGCAGAACGCCTACGCCTCGCCCGGCGGCTACCTCGACATCGCCGGCTTCGACATCGGCGGCGCGGCGGCGGTGATCGAGAAGATCGCGGTGCTGGTCGAGGCCTCGCGGCGGGCGGGCGTGCAGATCGTGTTCTTCCAGAACGGCTGGGACCCCGACTATGTCGAGGCCGGCGGCGAGGGCTCGCCCAACTGGTGGAAGTCGAACGCGCTCAAGACCATGCGCGACAGGCCCGAACTCGACGGCACGCTGCTGGCCAAGGGCACCTGGGACCATGCGCTGGTCGACCGGCTGAAGCCGCGGAAGGGCGACATCGTCATCGAGAAGCCGCGCTACTCGGCCTTCTACAACACCGCGCTGGACTCGATGCTGCGGGCGCGCGGGATCAGGAACCTCGCCTTCTGCGGCATCGCCACCAACGTCTGCGTCGAGAGCACCCTGCGCGACGGCTTCCACCGCGAGTATTTCGGCGTGCTGATCGAGGACGCCACGCACCAGGCGGGCCCCGCCTTCCTGCAGGAGGCCACCGTCTTCAACGTCGAGCGGTTCTTCGGCTGGGTCTCGAACACCGCCGACTTCTGCGGCGCCGTCAGCCAGGCGCCGCCCGACTGAATTCCCTCGCCCGTCATCCCCCGGCTTGTCCGGGGGACCCATTGGGCTGCGAGTTTGCAGGGTTGGCTGGGCGCGGCGCCCCAACAATCGGGCTCACAGCCCAATGGGTGGCCCGGACAAGCCGGGCCATGACGAGTATGGGTGGGTTGAAGAAGGACACCGAGGACCGACATGCCCAAGACCGTCATCACCCCGCCGGGCACGCAGACGCCCATCGCGCCGTTCTCGCCGGGCACGCTGGCCGACGGCGTGGTCTACGTCTCCGGCACGCTGGCCTTCGACAAGGACAACGGGGTCGCCCACGTCGGCGACGCCGAGGCGCAGACGCGGCAGGTGCTGGAGACCATCAAGTCGGTCGTGGAGACCGCGGGCGGAACCATGGAAGACGTCACCATGAACCACATCTTCCTGAAGGACTGGGCCGACTACGCGGCCATGAACAAGGTCTATGCCGAGTACTTCCCGGGCGAGAAGCCGGCGCGGTTCTGCATCGTCTGCGGGCTCGTGCGGCCGGACTTCCTGGTCGAAATCGCCTCCATCGCCCACATCGGGAAGAAGTAGGATGACGCAGACGCTGAACGGCCGCACGGCCGAGTACGAGGTCGATCCGATCTTCCTGCAGCGCTGGTCGCCGCGCGCCTTCACCGGCGAGGCGATGCCGCACGAGGACCTGCTGCGCCTGTTCGAGGCCGCGCACTGGGCCCCCTCGGCGTTCAACGGCCAGCCCTGGCGGTTCGTCTACGCGCACCGCGACACGCCGGCGTGGGGCGTGCTGTTCGACCTTCTGATCCCCTACAACCAGAGCTGGGTGAAGAACGCCTCGGTCCTCATGTTCATCCTCTCGGACCGCTTCCGCCGCGTGGAGGGCCGCGATCCGGCGCCGGTGCGCAGCCACGCGTTCGACGCCGGCGCCGCCTGGGCCTACCTGGCGCTGGAGGCGAGCCGGATCGGCTGGGCGGCGCATGGCATGGCGGGCTTCGACCTGGCGCGGTCGTACGATGCGCTGGGCGTCGACGCCGACCAGCACGAGGTCCACGCCGCGATCGCCGTAGGGCGGATCGCCGATCCCGAGGTGCTGGACGAGGCCCTGCGCGCCCGCGAGGTCCCCAGCGGCCGCAACGCCATCGCCACCTTCGCCTTCGAAGGCAAGCTGGGCGGCTAGCCGCAGGCGCGCCCTTCTCCCCCCCGAACGTCATGGCCGGCCTTGTGCCGGCCACCCATGAACACCGATCCCGGCAGGCTCGCAGCGGCGCCCGCCGCGGGCCGCCTCCACGCGTCGGCGTGTCTGGATGGCCGGGACAGGCCCGGCCATGACGTTCCTTTGTGGAGGGCAGGCGCATTCGTGTTCGTTCGTGGTTCAAATCGAACGGGCCGCGCCGTCAGCCGGAGCTTGACCGGGCGGGCGAGCTTTGGCGGGTTGGCGGCCATGGGAAGACTCCTCGCCGGCCTCGCCGCCGCCCTTGCTCTGGCCGCCCCTGCCGCCGCCGCGCCGCCGGATCTGTCGAAGATGGGCGCGGCCGAGCTCGCGGCCTTCCTCAAGGCGTTCCCGAAGGGCGGAGAACTGCACAACCACCTGGGCGGCGGCGCGCCGGCCGAGGACATCCTGGCCTGGGCGGCCGAGGACAAGCTGTGCGTCGACACCGTGGCGCTCGCGATCAGCTTCAACTGCAACGGCGACAACATGAAGCCGGCCGCCGAGGTCCAGGCCAGCGAGCCGCTGCGCTCGGCCCTGATCGACAGCCTGACGACGCGCCATCCCGGCTTCCGTGACCGCTCGGGCCACGACCAGTTCTTCACCGCCTTCAGCCGCCGCGGGACCACGCCGAAGCGGAGCGGCGACGCGCTGGCCGAGACGCTGGACGGCCTCGCGCGCCAGAACACCTTCTACGCCGAACTGATGGTGACGCCGCAGTTCGGCCAGGCCCGCGGCCTGGGCGCGCGGGTGGGCTGGAAGGGGACGCCGGCGGCCACGAAGGCCGCGCTCGCCGGGGCCGGGATCGACAAGCTGGTCCCGGCGGTCAGCGCCGACACCGACCGCATCGTCGGGCGCGCCCGTGAGGTCCTGCAGTGCGGCGCGCCGACCGCGCGGCCCGGCTGCCAGGTGACCTTCCGCTTCCTCGTGCAGGCGACGCGCGAGGGCCCGCCCGAGCAGACGATGGCGCAGCTCCAGATGGGCGTCGCGGTGGTGGCGGCCGACAAGCGCTGGGTGGGCCTGCAGCTCGTGGCGCCCGAGGACGGCTTCGACTCCACCCGCTACTACGACCTGCACATGCAGATCGTGGATGTGCTGACCGACCACGGCCGCGCGACGCCGATCGCCCTCCACGCCGGCGAGCTCACCCTCAAGCTCGTGAGCCCGAAGACGCTCAGCCACCACGTCCGCGACGCCGTCCGCGTGGCCGGCGCCCGGCGCGTCGGCCATGGCGTGGCCCTGCCGGAAGAGGTGGGCGCCGACGAGACGGCCGAGGAGATGGCGAAGACCGGCGTGCTGATCGAGGTCAACATGCTGTCGAACCAGGCGATCCTGGAGGTCGACCCGAAGGACCACCCCTACGCCTGGTTCCGCAGGAAGGGCGTGCCGGTGGCGCTCTCGACCGACGACGCCGGCATCACGCGGTCCGAGCTCTCCGGCGACTACGCCGCGGCGGTGAGGAACGGCGCGACCTACGCCGCCCTGAAGACCGCCGCGCGCAACGCCCTCGCCTTCAGCTTCCTGGCGGGCGACGGCCTCTGGGCCGACCCGAACGTCTACAGGAAGCCCGTCGCCGCCTGCGCCGGCCAGATCGGGAACGCCGAGCCCAGGGGCGCCTGCGCCGACCTCGTCGCCCGCAGCGACAAGGCCCGCGAGCAGTGGCGCCACGAGCGGCTGCTGCGCGCCTTCGAGGCAGCGCGGTTCTGACGAACCTCCCCTGCGCAGCGGGGGAGGTTCGCTGGCGGCCTGCGCCCCGAATCGACCGCCCCATGGCGGGGGCGGGCGCACGCATGGCGAGGGCTCAGGGGGCGTCGCGGGCGTGCGTCAGCTCGCCCATGAGGTAGGTGCGTTCCACCGCGCGGTCGTCGGCCAGGATCGCGAGCACGAAGAGGGTCTCGGCCAGCGTCCTGGCGCCCCTGGTCCGGCGGGCCAGCAGCGGCGTGGCGGCGAGGTCGAGGACGACGAAGTCGGCTTCCTTGCCGGGCGCGAGGTTGCCCACCCTGTCGTCGATGTGCAGCGCGCGGGCGCCGGCCAGCGTCGCCAGGTAGAAGGCGTGCAGCGGGTCGAGGTTGTCGCCGCGCAACTGGCCGACCTTGTAGGCCTCGCCCATCATGTGGATGAGCGAGAACGAGCCGCCGCCCCCGACGTCGGTGCCGAGCGCGGTGTTCACGCCGCAGCGGCAGGCCTGCTTCAGGTTGAAGAGCCCGCTGCCCAGCAGCAGGTTCGAGGAGGGGCAGAAGGCGGCGGAGGCGCCGGCCCCGGCAAGGCGGCGCAACGCGTCCTCGCCCGAGTGGACGCAGTGGGCGAAGACCGAGCGCGGGCCCACGAGGCCGAAGCGGTCGTAGACGTCGAGGTAGTCGCGCGCCTGCGGGAAGAGCTCGGCCACGCGGGCGATCTCGTCCGGGTTCTCCGACATGTGGGTGTGGACCAGCACGTCGGGGTGCGCGGCCGCGATCTCGCCGGCCATGGCGAGCTGCGCGTCGCTGGAGGTCACGGCGAAACGGGGGGTGACCGCGTAGCCCAGGCGTCCGCGGCCCCGCCACGCGCGGATCAGGGCCTCGGTGTCGGCGCGGCCGGTCTCGACGGTGTCGGTGAGGCCGGCGGGGGCGCCCCGGTCCATCAGCACCTTGCCCGCGATCAGGCGCATGTTGCGCTTCAGCGCCACCTCGAAGAGGGCGTCGGCCGAGGCCTTGTGGACCGTGCAGAAGGCGAGCGCCGAGGTCGTGCCGTTGGCGAGCAACTGGTCGAGGAAGACCTCCGCCACCGCGTCGGCGTGAGCGCGGTCGGCGAAGGCCTGCTCGGCGGGGAAGGTGTGGGTGACGAGCCAGTCGAGGAGCTGCGCGCCCCAGGCGGCGATCACGTCGACCTGCGGGTAGTGGACGTGGGCGTCGACGAAGCCGGGGGTGATCAGGCGGCCGGGCAGTTCCGTGACGGCGACGTCGGCGCCCAGCGTCGGCGCGAGGTCGGCATGGGCGCCGAAGGCCGCCACGTGGCCGTCCTCGACCACCAGCAGGCCGTCGGGATGGTAGGCGCAGGCCTCCGCCGCCGGCGCGCGGGTCGGGTCCTCCAGCATGTGGAGCAGGGCGGCGCGGTAGGCCTGGCGGCTCATGGTTCGACGGCGATCCAGTCGGCTTCGGCCAGCTCGACCTCGTCGAGGTTCTCGCCGGGGCCTTCGCGGTCGACCACCAGGAAGTCGCTCTCGGCCTCGAGCGCCAGCAGGAAGTGGTGCCATGTCCCCCGGGCGTAGTTCACGCCCTGGGTCGCGGCGGCGCGGAAGACGCGCACGGCGGCCGGGTCGAAGTCTCCGGACGGAGCCACGGCCACCAGGAACGGGCGGCCGTTCAGCGGCACGAAGGCCTGGCTGCCCAGCGGATGGCGCTCGAAGACCTTCAGCACCGGCGGCGTCAGCGGCCTGGAGCGGAAGATGCTGAGGATGGCGCGCCCGTCGCCCACCGCCACGTCGGCGAGCGCGTTGAAACGCGTCGTCCAGCCGTAGTTGATCGGGATGACCTCGGCGTCGTCGCTCGCCTCGATCACCTCGCCGAACGGCGCGAACGCGTCGGCCGTCAGCGGCTCGGGAACGATCCTACGCATCCTAACCCCTCCCCCTTGCGGGGAGGGGGCAGGGGGTGGGGGTGTCGCCGCCGGGTCTCGGGAATCGCACCCCCGACCCCTCCCCGCAAGGGGGAGGGGAGATCGCCGAGAGCCTGGCTCCGGCCTTGATCCAGGCGCCGAGTTTGGCGCGTTCGTCGGGTGTCATGCCGGTCTGGTTGCCCTGGGGCATGGAGGTGGTGGCGACGGCGCGCTCGTAGATGCGCTGGGCGTGCTTCTGGAGGCCCTCGGCGGTGTCGAACATCGCCCCGTTCGGCGCGACCGGGATGCCCCGGTGCGTCGGATGCCGGGCGTGGCAGGTCACGCAGTGCCTGTCGACGATGGCGCGGACCTCGGCATAGGCCGGGACCTCGGTGACGGCGGCGGGCTTCGGCCGCGCGCTCTCGTTCAGCACCGCCACGGTGAGGAACGCCAGCGCGCCGAACACCAGCACCTGAGGCTCCATGCGCCCGGCGTTCCTGAGGTTGAAGAAGTGGCGGATCGTCCAGCCCGCGATCCCCAGCCCCGCCAGCCACAGCCAGTTCAGCGGGGCGGCGAAGATCATCGGGTAGTGGTTGCTGATCATGATGAACAGCACCGGGAGCGTCATGTAGTTGTTGTGGACCGACCGCTGCTTGGCCTGCTTGCCGAGCGCCGGGTCGGGCGTCTCGCCCGCCAGCACCTGGGCCACCACCTTCCGCTGGTTCGGGATGATGATCATGAAGACGTTGGCGGCCATCACCGTGCCGATGATCGCGCCCACGTGCATGAAGGCGCCGAGGTCGGAGAAGATGCGCGTGAGGCCGTAGCCGGCCGCCACGAGCACGCCGAACCAGACGGCGGCGAACAGCTTCATGTTCTGCCCGATGGGCGAGCGGCAGAGGCCGTCGTAGATCGCCCAGCCCGCCACCAGGCTGCCGAGCCCCAGCCCGATGGCCTGCCAGGTCGCGAGATCGGCCTTGGTCCTGTCGATCAGGTTGAGGTCGGCCCCGACGTAGAAGATCAGGCCGAGCAGCAGGAAGCCCGAGATCCAGGTAGTGTAGGCCTCCCACTTGAACCAGTGCAGCTCCTGCGGCATCCCGGCCGGCGCCACCATGAACTTCATCTGCCGGTAGAAGCCGCCGGAGTGGACGCTCCAGAGCTCGCCGGCGATACCGTCTGGGGCGTCGTCGGGCTTCCTGAGGTGGCTGTCCAGCCACATGAAGTAGAAGGACGACCCGATCCAGGCGATGCCCGCGATCAGGTGCAGCCAGCGGATCGCCAGGTTGGCCCAGATCTCGAGTGCGGCGACCATCAGGCGTCCGCGTCCGCGGCGGCGGTCTCGGTCAGCTTCAGCAACTGGGCGGCGAGCGCCACGGCGATCACCGCGGGCTCCTTCGACTTCAGGTCGGCGATGCCGATGGGGCAGGTGAGGCGGGCGAGCTCGGCCTCGGTCACGCCGTCGTCGCGCAGCCGCCGGTCGAACCGCGCCCGCTTGGTGCGCGAGCCGATCAGGCCGACGTAGGCGAGGTCGTCGCGCTGCAGCGCCGCGTGGGTCAGCCGGTAGTCGAGGTCGTGGCTGTGGGTGAAGATCGCCACGAGGGCGCCGGCCGGGGCGGCCTCGACGGCCTCGATCAGTTCGCCTTCGGAGAGGATCGTCGCCCGCGTGCCGCTGGCCTCGGGACGCAGGTCCTCGCGGCTGGCCAGCCAGTCGAGATGGAAGGGCAGGGGCGCGAAGGCCCGCGCCACGGCCTGGCCCACGTGGCCGGCGCCGAAGATGACCACGCGCGGCAGGGCGGGGCGGATCGTCTCGGACAAGCAGCGCACCTCCGCGATCGGCGTCGTCGGGCCGTCCGAGCCGTGCGGCCCCGGCCCGTCCAGCGACCGCAGCATGCGGCCCTCCCGGAACCTCGCGGTCAAGGCGAAGGGCGCTCGCGCCTCGGCCGCCGGCTCCAGCCAGCCCAGGCTCCGGGCGTCCAGGCGCTCCAGCAGGAGGCGCACGTGGCCGCCGCAACACTGCTGCAGCAGCGGCCCCAGCGGATAGTCCTGCAGCGCGTGATGGCGCGCGTCCTGCGCCAGCAGCCGCCGCGCCTGGTCCAACGCCTGCTTCTCCAGCGCGCCGCCGCCGATGGTGCCGCTGAGCCGGTCCGGCCACACCAGCATCCGCGCCCCGGCCTCCCGCGGCGTCGATCCCCGCGCGCCGACGACCGTCACCATCGCCAGCGCCTCGCCGCCGCGGATCGAGGCGAGGGCTTCGCGGAGCCAGCCGGTAGACGTTCCCCCTTCCTCCTCGACGGAGGAAGGGCCGGGGATGGTGGTGCTCGCACGTCGATCGAGGTCGAGCGCATTCGGCGTCCGGGCCAAATGCGCGATCCGGGTCGCGTCGGCGGCCGCACCACCACCCAACCCTCCTCCGTCGAGGAGGAGGGCTTTTGAAGGAAGCCTACTCACCGGCCCGCCTCCGCACGTCGTTGACGGCCGCCAGGATGCGCTCCGGCGTAGCCGGCGCGTCGAGGTTCGGCATCGCCTTGTGGCCGCCCACGCTCGCCACCGCATCGGTCAGCGCCGAGAAGACGGAGATCGCCAGCATCAGCGGCGGCTCGCCCACCGCCTTCGAGCGGTGGATGGTGGGCTCGCGGTTCTCGCCGCCGGACCAGATGGCGATGTTGAAGGCGTCGGGCCGGTCGCCGGCGGTGGGGATCTTGTAGGTGGACGGCGCATGCGTGCGCAGGCGGCCCGTGGCGTCGAACACCAGCTCCTCGGTGGTGAGCCAGCCCATGCCCTGGATGAAGCCGCCTTCGATCTGGCCCAGGTCGATGGCCGGGTTCAGCGAGCGGCCGACGTCGTGGAGGATGTCGACGCGGGTGACCTTGTTCTCGCCGGTCAGGGTGTCGATCGCCACCTCCGAGCACGCCGCGCCGTAGGCGAAGTAGTAGAAGGGCCGGCCCTTGTGGGTGGTGCGGTCGTAGTGGATGTCGGGCGTCTTGTAGAACCCCGCCGCCGAGAGCGAGACGCGGGCCAGGTAGGCCTGGTTCACGAAGTCGCGGAACGAGAAGAACTCGGCGCCCACCTGCACGCCGTCGGCGGTGAAGCGCGGCGCGTGGCCGTAGTTCGCCTGGGCCCAGTCGGCGAGCCGCGCCTTGATCTGCTCGCAGGCGTCGAGCGCGGCCATGCCGTTCAGGTCGCTGCCCGAGGAGGCCGCGGTGGCCGAGGTGTTCGGCACCTTGTCGGTGCGCGTGGAGGTGATGCGGACGGCGGCCAGCGGAACCTGGAAGGCGTCGGCGACCACCTGGGCGACCTTGATGTTGAGCCCTTGGCCCATCTCGGTTCCGCCGTGGTTCAGGTGGATCGAGCCGTCGGTGTAGACGTGAACCAGGGCGCCGGCCTGGTTCAGGTAAGTGGTGGTGAACGAGATCCCGAACTTCACGGGCGTCAGCGCCAGCCCGCGCTTCAGGTGGTCGTTGTCGGCGTTCCAGGCCTGCACGGCGGTGCGCCGGGCGCGGTAGTCGCAGCCGGCCGCCAGCGCCTCCATGATCTCGCGGATCACCGCGTCTTCGACCGTCTGGCCGTAGGGCGTGGTGTCGCCCGCGACGCCGTAGAGGTTGGCGAGGCGCACGTCGAGCGGGTCCCTGCCCAGCGCCAGCGCCGCGGCGTCCAGCGCGCGCTCGATCGCCATCATCCCCTGCGGCCCGCCGAAGCCGCGGAAGGCGGTGTTGGAGACGGTGTGGGTGCGGGTGCGGTGCGAGACGATCTCGGCGGCCTGGAGCGCATAGGCGTTGTCGGCGTGGAACATCGCCCGGTCGTTGATCGCGTGGCTGAGGTCGGCCGAGAAGCCGCAGCGGGAGGCGAACTCGAACCGCGCGCCGCGCAGCCGGCCGTCGGCGTCGAGGCCCAGCGTCCAGTTGATCTCGAAGTCGTGCCGCTTGCCGGTCGCGGCCATGTCGTCGTCGCGGTCGAGGCGGATCTTGGCGGGACGGCGGGTCATGCGCGCAGCGAGCGCCGCCATCGCCGCCCACTGGACCGACTGGGTCTCCTTGCCGCCGAAGCCGCCGCCCATCCGGCGCACCTCGACGGTGACGGCCGCGTCGGCGCAGCCCAGCACGCGGGCCAGGATGTGTTGCGTCTCGGTCGGGTGCTGCGTCGAGGTCCAGACGTGCAGGTCGGCGCCTTCGCCGGGGATCGCCAGGGCGACCTGGCCTTCGAGGTAGAAGTGCTCCTGGCCGCCGACCTGCAGGTGGCCGGAGACCGTGTGCGGCGCGGCGGCGATCGCGGCCCGGGCGTCGCCCAGGATCATCGTCTGGCTGGGCTCGATGAACGAGCCGGCGGCCAGCGCGGCCTCGGCGGTCAGCAGCAGCGGCAGGTCTTCGTATTCGACCGCGGCCAGCGCAGCCGCGGCGCGCGCCTTCGGCAGGGTCTCGGCGGCGACGCAGAACAGCGGCTGGCCCAGGAACATCACCTCGCCCTCGGCGAACAGCGGGTCGTCGCCGGCGAAGGGGCTGATGTCGTTCCGGCCGGAGACGTCCGCGGGCGTGAGGACGGCGACCACGCCGGGCGCGGCGCGGACCGCGGAGAGGTCGAGCCTGGTCACCCGGGCGTGCGCCCGTTCGCTCAGCCCGGCGCAGAGGTGCAGCAGGCCCGGCGGCTCGGGGATGTCGTCGATGTAGAGCGCCTCGCCCGAGACGTGGCGCGGGGCGCTGTCGTGGCCGATCGGCGCGTGCAGGACGGGCAGGACGCGGGCGGCGCCGGAGTCAGCCATAGGCCACCGCCTCGGCGTCCAGCACGCGCGGCGCCGCGTCCTGGCTTTCGAGGAAGGCGCGGCGCACGAGGTTCCGCGCGGCTTCGAGCCGGTATGCCGCGGAGGCGCGCATGTCGGTGATCGGCGCGAAGTCGCCGGCCAGCGCGGCGACGGCGGCCTCGACGGTCTCCCGGGTCCACGGCCGGCCGGCGAGGGCGGCCTCGCAGGCCGCGGCGCGCTTGGGCGTCGCCGCCATGCCGCCGAAGGCGATGCGGGCGTCGGTGACGCGGCCCCCTTCAACGCCGACCGACAGGCCCAGGCACACCGCCGAGATGTCCTGGTCGAAGCGCTTCGAGAGCTTGGCGATCCGGAAGACGCGGCCCGCCGCCGGCTTCGGCGCGATCACCGCCTCGACGAACTCGCCGGGCGCGCGGTCCTGCCTCCCATAGGCCAGGAAGTAGGCCTCCAGCGGCAGCTCGCGCCGCGCGCCGCCCTTGCGCAGGACCAGCGTCGCGCCGGTCGCGATCAGCGCCGGCGGCATGTCGCCGATGGGCGAGCCGTTGGCGATGTTGCCGCAGATCGTGCCGAGGTTGCGCACCTGAAGCCCGCCCAGCCGGCGCAGCAGTTCGCCGAATTCGGGGTGCAGCGCGGCCAGCGCCGCGTGGGCGTCGGCGTAGCGGACGGCCGCGCCGATCCGGATCGCGCCGCCGAGGTCCTCGACGGCCTTCAGGTCCGCGCAGTCGTTCAGCGAGACGACCGTCTCCAGCACCCGCTGCTGCTTGGTCACCCAGAGGCCGACGTCCGTCCCGCCGGCCAGCACCGTCGCGTCCGGGTTCGCCTCCAGGATCGCGGCGAGCTCGGCGGCCGAACGCGGCGCGAAGAAGCGGCGGCCCCTGTGCTGGATCACCAGGCCCTCGGCGGGCTGGATCGCCCCCAGCGCCTCGGCGATGTCCGGTTCCGGCGTCCGCCCCATCGCCTGGCCCGCCGCCAGGATCGGGCCGTAGCCGGTGCAGCGGCAGAGGTTGCCGGCCAGCGCGTCCTTCAGGCTCTGGGCGTCGGTCGGCGCGCCCTCGCGCTGGTGCGCATAGAGGCTCATGACGAAGCCGGGCGTGCAGAAGCCGCACTGGCTGCCGTGCAGGTCGACCATCGCCTGCTGCACCGGGTGCAGCGCGCCCTCGCGCCCCAGGCTCTCGACGGTGTAGAGCGCGCGCCCGTCCAGCATCGGGGCGAACAGGATGCAGGCGTTCACCGCCCGGAACCGCACGCGCTCCCCCGCCAGCTCGCCCAGGACCACGGTGCAGGCGCCGCAGTCGCCTTCGGCGCAGCCCTCCTTCGTGCCCGTCCGGCGCAGATGGTAGCGGAGCAGGTTCAGCACCGTCAGCGTCGGGTCGATGTCGGCCGCCAGCTCGCGGACCTCGCCGTCGAGCAGGAAGCGGATCGGGCGGGCCATCGTCAGCTCCCCCGGTAGGTGGAGTAGGCGAACGGGCTCACCAGCAGCGGCACGTGATAGTGGCTGTCGGGCTCGGCGACGCTGAAGTCGACGATCACCGTCTCCAGGAACGACGGCTCCGGCAGCGGCACGCCCATGTCGCGGAAGTACTCGCCGACGTCGAACTCCAGCCGGTAGCCGCCCGCCTTCAGCGCCGCGCCGGTGAGCAGCGGCTTGTCCACGCGGCCATCGAGGTTGGTCACCGTCGCCACCAGGGTCTCGGTCCCGCGCAGCAGGCGCAGCGACATGCCCGCGGCGGGGCGGCCGTGCATGGTGTCGAGGACGTGGGTGGTGAGGCCGCTCATTCGAAGTCCAACAGTCGGCCGTCCAGATTCCGCGCTCGGGCCGCGAATTGCAACCGTCGCGCAGGATTGCGACGCTGCATGCCGCCCAAAGCCTGCTAAGCGGTCGATCCATGCCCGAGACGTCCTATCCGCGCGACCTGATCGGCTACGGCCGGGATCCGCCGCACGCGCAGTGGCCCGGCGGGGCGCGCATCGCGATCCAGATGGTGCTGAACTACGAGGAGGGCGGCGAGAACTCCGTCCTGCATGGCGACCCCGGCGCCGAGACCTTCCTGTCGGACATGATCAACCCGGCGCCCGTCGTGGGCGCGCGGCACATGTCGATGGAGCAGATCTACGAATACGGCAGCCGCGCGGGCGTGTGGCGGCTGCTGCGACTGTTCGAGCGCTACAGGACGCCGGTGACGGTGTTCGGCGTCGCGATGGCGATGGAGCGCAACCCCGCCGTCGTCGAGGCGATGCTGGAGGGCGGCCACGAGATCGCGAGCCACGGCTGGCGCTGGATCAACTACCAGGACGTGCCCGAGCGCGTGGAGCGCGAGCACCTGCATCGCGCCATCGAGATCCACAAGCGCCTGACGGGCGCGCACCCGCTGGGCTGGTACACCGGCCGCACCAGCCCCAACACGCGCAAGCTGATCGCCGACGACGGCGGCTTCCTCTACGACGCCGACGACTACTCCGACGATCTTCCCTTCTGGACGCAGGTCGCACGACGGCCGCACCTCATCGTGCCCTACACCCTGGAAGCCAACGACATGCGCTTCTCGGGCACGGGCCTGAACACGGGCGAGCAGTTCTTCAGCTACCTGAAGGACGCCTTCGACGTGCTCTACGAAGAGGGCGCCGAGCGGCCGAAGATGATGAGCGTGGGCCTGCATTGCCGCATCGTCGGGCGGCCCGGGAAGATGGCGGGGCTGGAGCGGTTCATCCGCTACGCGCTGGAGCACAAGGACGTCTGGTTCGCCCGGCGCGTCGAGATCGCCCGCCACTGGCGCGAGGTGCATCCCCATGGCTGAGCCGATGGCCTTCCGGACGTCGTACGTGGCGTTCCCCACGCGGGCGGACCCGCCGCTGACGGTGGCCGGGCAGTTGCGCGTGCCGCTGACGGAGCCCGGCGAAGCGCCGGCGAAGGTCCCGGCGGTGGTGGTCTGCCACGGCTCGGACGGCGTCGACGGCCGCGGTGCGTTCCACATCGCGGCCCTGAACGCGGCGGGCATCGCGACGCTGGAGGTCGACATGTGGGCCGCGCGAACCACGGTGCGCGGGGCGGCCGGGCGGCCCGCCTCGGTGCCGCAGACCCTGCCCGACGCCTACGGCGCGATGTCGTTCCTGCGCACGCAGCCGGAGATCGACCCCGACCGCATCGCCATCGCCGGCTTCTCGTGGGGCGGCGTCGTCAGCCTGCTCTCGGCGACCCGCGCCTACGCCGACCGATGGGCCGAACCGGGGACGGCGTTCCGCGCCCACGCCGCCTTCTATCCGGCGCTCTGGAGCTACAACCGCGCGCCCGGCCACGACTTCCGCGACCTGACGGGGGCGCCCGTGCTCGTGCAGGCGGGCGGCGCCGACGCCTACGACGACCCCGAGGTCTGCGCGGGCTTCCTCGACTCCCTCGCGCCGGCCGACCGGGCGCACGTCGAACTCGTCGTCCACGAGGGCGCCACTCACGCCTTCGACCGCGACCTGCCGGCGAAGGTCATCACCGATCCCTACGCCCACAAGGGCAAGGGCGGCCCGGTGCTGTTCGAGTTCCATCCGCAGGCCGCCGCGGCGGCCCGGGCCAACCTCGTCGCCTTCCTGCAGAGGGCGTTCGCGTGACGCGGGCCGGGTTCATCGCCCGCTTCGGCCCGGTCTACGAGGCCTCGCCCTGGGTCGCCGAGGGCGTCTGGCCCGATCCGCCCGCCGGCCGCGAGGCCCTCGCGGCCGCCATGGCCGCGGTGGTCGACGCGGCGCCGCGCGGGAAGAAGCTGGCGCTGATCCGCGCGCACCCGGAACTGGCCAGCCGCACGAAGATGGCCGAGGCGTCGGTGAAGGAGCAGGCGGGCGTCGGCCTCGACCAGTGCAGCGCGGAAGAGTTCGCCGCCTTCCAGCGCCTGAACGCCGCCTACGACGCCCGCTTCGGCTTTCCCTTCATCTACGCTGTGAGGGGCGCGACCCGCGCCGAGATCCTGGCCGCCTTCGAGGCGCGCCTCGAAAACGACCCCGAGACCGAGTTCGCGACGGCTATCGCCCAGATCCACCGGATCGCCGGCTTCCGCCTCGCCGACCTGATGTAGGCTGCGCCGATGTTCGACGACCTGCGCCGCCAGTACGTGGATCTCGCCCAGCCGCGCCTGGGCTCGGAGGTGGTGTTCGCCACCGACGACTTCTTCGCCGACAAGAGCCGGCTGATCTCGCCCGAGCCGCCGGTGTTCATCGTCGGCAAGTACGACGACAACGGCAAGTGGATGGACGGCTGGGAGAGCCGCAGGAAGCGTGTCCCGGGCCATGACTGGTGCGTGATCCGGCTGGGCGTCGCGGGCCGCGTGGCCGGCTTCGAGATCGACACCCGCCACTTCACCGGCAACTACCCGCCGGGCGCGGAGATCGAGGTGACGCGGTCCGACGAGGCGAATCCCGAGGCCGGCTGGGTGAAGGTGACGCCGCGCCTGGGCCTGAAGGGCGACGACCGCATCTACGTGCCGGTCGAGCACGCCGACCCGATCACCCACGTGCGGCTGCACATCTATCCCGACGGCGGCGTCGCGCGGCTGCGCGTCTGGGGCCGGGTCGATCCCGACTGGACCAAGGTCGCCGACGGCGAGGTGATCGACCTGCTGGCCGTGGCGGCGGGCGGCCGGGGGATCATCGCCAACGACGAGCATTACGGCGCCGTCGGCAACCTCACCGCGCCGGGCCGCGGCGTGAACATGGGCGACGGCTGGGAGACGCGGCGGCGGCGCGAGCCCGGCCACGACTGGGCGATCCTGGAACTGGGCGCGTTCGGCCGGATCGAAGAGGCCGTCGTCGACACCGCCCACTTCAAGGGCAACTACCCCGACCGCTGCTCGATCCAGGCGACGCGCCGCGCCCACGGGACGCCCGAAGAGATCGCTGCCCAGGCCGAGACCTGGCCGGTCCTGCTGCCCGAGGTGAAGCTCCAGGCCGACCACGTCCACACCTTCCGCGACGACCTCGCCGACCTCGGCCCCGTCCGCTTCGTCCGCCTCAACATCTACCCCGACGGCGGCGTCTCGCGGCTGCGGCTGATGGGAACGGTCGTGCGGTAGTTGCCTTTATGTTCCGGGCGCGGCATCATGGCGGGCATGACGAAGCCGCCGGGAATGGAAGAAGAGCCAAGTGTGTTCGATATCGCCGATGACGAGGCGGATGAACTCGCCGCCCTCGAGGGCGAAGCGCAGTTGGATGCCGGCCGGTATGTGAGCCATGAGGCGGTCGTGCACTGGCTCCGCTCGTGGGGAACACCCGACAAGCTGCCACCTCCAAAGTGCGGGGAGTAGTCTGGTCGCCGCGTGCGTTGGTCGATCTTGCCGCCATTGAGGGTTACGTCGCGAGTTTCAATCCTCTTGCGGCGCGAGCCCTGGCCGATCGGTTGATTTCCGCTGCGAACGGTTTGGTGGAGTTTCCCGAGCGAGGCGTGCCGGCCAGTCGCGGGACGCGACACTTGACCATCGTACGGCCGTATCTGATCCGATATCGCGTGCGGGCTGATCGGATCGAGATCGTCACCATCCGCCACGGCGCTCGTCGACCGCTCTAAGCGGCAATCCGGGCTGGTAGCCCACCCGCCTCCACCAGGAATGCGATCACCGCGTCAAGCCCTTCCAGCCGCGTCAGGTCGGTGAAGACGTAGGGGCGGTCGCCGCGCTGGGCGCGGGCGTCGCGGTCCATGACGGCGAGGTCCGCGCCGACGTGGGGCGCGAGGTCGGTCTTGTTGACGATGAGGAGGTCGGAGCGGGTGATGGCCGGCCCGCCCTTGCGGGGGATCTTCTCGCCCTGGCAGACGCTGACGACGTAGAGGGTCAGGTCGGCGAGGTCGGGGCTGAAGGTGGCCGCCAGGTTGTCGCCGCCGCTCTCGATGAAGATCACGTCCAGCCCGGGGTGGCGGCGGTTCATCTCGGCGATGGCGGCGAGGTTCAGCGAGGCGTCCTCGCGGATGGCGGTGTGCGGGCAGCCGCCGGTCTCCACGCCCAGGATGCGATCCTCGGGCAGGGCCTGGAGGCGGGCGAGGATCAGGGCGTCCTCCTGGGTGTAGATGTCGTTGGTCACCACCGCGATCGACCAGCGGTCGCGCATCGCCTTGCAGAGCTTCTCGGTGAGCGTGGTCTTGCCCGAGCCGACCGGGCCGCCGATGCCGACGCGCAGGGGCCCGTTGCTGGAGAGGGCGCTCATGAGCCGAAGAGCCTTCCGTCCAGGGTCTCGTGCCGCATCGAGGCGATGTCGGAGAGGATGGAGGCCGAGCCGAGGTCGTCCAGCGTCGAGGCGGCCGCGCGGCCCGCGGTGCGCACGATCACCGGCTCCAGGGCGGCGATCACCGTGAGCGCGTCGGACTGGCCGAGCGGCACGGCGCGGACGGCGACGCTGACGAGGTTCGAGGCGAAGGCGTGCAGCCACGCCGTCAGCGCCGGCTCCAGCGGCAGGCCCGCCGCGCCGGCCGCGGCGCCCAGCGCCACGGCGTAGGGCGCGCTCAGGATCGGCGGCGGGTTCCAGGCGGCGACGGCCTTCAGGAAGGCCTCGCCCTGCGCCATCGTCTCGCGGCGGCGCTCCAGGGAGGGCGCCATCGCCTCGGCCAGTTCGGCGATGTCGTCGAGGGCGGCGTGGTCCTCGGCCGTCACCGCGGTCCAGGCGGCCTTGACCAGCACCGCGTCGCTCCAGGCCGAGCCGTGCTCGATGAGGCCGGCGAGCCAGCCGGTGAGCGTGCGCACATCGCCGACCGCGCCCTCGCGGATGGCGGTCTCCAGGCCGTGCGAGAAGCCGAACGCGCCGGTCGGGAAGGCCGGCGAGAGCCAGGTCAGCAGGCGGAGCAGGCGGGCTTCAGTGGGCATGGCCGTGCTCATGGTACGCGCCGCCCTCGGGATCGAACGGCGCCTCGATCTCGCGGATGTGGGCGCCCTGGTGCTCGAGCATGTGGGCGATGACGTGGTCGCGGCGGATCAGGATGCGGTCGGCGAACACCTGGGCGGCCAGGTGCCGGTTGCCGATGTGCCAGGCCAGCCGGATCAGCCCCTCCGTCGAGTGCGCCGTGATCTCCAGCAGCGGCTCGGCCTTGGCGATCACCTGCACCACGCCGCCCTCGGCGAGCATCAGGCCGTCGCCGTCCTTCAGGTGCGTCGCCTCGGCGAGGTCCAGCAGGTAGGTCGCGCCGGAGACGCCGGTCAGTACGATGCGGCGGCGGTGGCGGCCGTCGTAGTCCAGCACCACCATGTCGGCGGCGAGGCCGGCCCAGCCGCCGGCGGGCGCGACGCGGGTGATGGGGGCGGGATCGCGCATCAGAACAGGAAGTACCTCTGGGCCATGGGCAGCACGTCGGCGGGCTCGCAGGTGAGCAGTTCGCCGTCGGCGCGCACTTCGTAGGTTTCGGGGTCGACCTCGATGACCGGGGTCGCGGAATTGTGGATCATGGAGGCCTTGGAGAGGCCGCCGCGGACGTTCTCGACCGGGACCATCTCCTTCCAGAGGCCCAGCCGCTCGGGCAGGCCGCGCTCGATCGCGAGCTTGGACGTGAACACCACCGACGAGCGGGCGACGCTGCGCCCATAGGCGGCGAACATCGGGCGGTAGTGGACCGGCTGCGGCGTCGGGATCGAGGCGTTCGGGTCGCCCATCGGCGCGGCGGCGATGGAGCCGCCCAGCAGCACGAGATCGGGCTTCACGCCGAAGAAGGCGGGGCTCCAGAGCACCAGGTCGGCGCGCTTACCGACCTCGACGGAGCCGATGTGCTTCGACAGGCCCTGCGCGATGGCCGGGTTGATGGTGACCTTGGCGATGTAGCGTTTGACCCGGACGTTGTCGGCCGGGCCGTCGCCGGGCAGGGCGCCGCGCTGGCGCTTCATCTTGTCGGCGGTCTGCCAGGTGCGGATCAGCACCTCGCCCACCCGGCCCATGGCCTGGCTGTCCGACGAGACGATCGAGAGCGCGCCCAGGTCGTGCAGGATGTCCTCGGCCGCGATGGTCTCCCTGCGGATGCGGCTCTCGGCGAAGGCCACGTCCTCGGGGATCGACGGGTCGAGGTGGTGGCAGACCATGAGCATGTCGAGGTGCTCGGCGAGCGTGTTCCGCGTGTAGGGCCGCGTCGGGTTGGTCGACGACGGGATCACGTTGGCCAGGCCGGCCACCTTCAGGATGTCCGGCGCGTGGCCGCCGCCGGCGCCCTCGGTGTGGAAGGCGTGGATCGTGCGGCCCTTGAAGGCGGCGATGGTGTCCTCGACGAAGCCGCTCTCGTTCAGGGTGTCGGTGTGGATCATCGCCTGGACGTCGTGGTCGTCGCAGACCGACAGGCAGCAGTCGATGGCGGCGGGCGTCGTGCCCCAGTCCTCATGCAGCTTCAGGGCGCAGGCGCCGCCGGCGATCTGCTCCACCAGCGCCTCGGGCAGGCTGGCGTTGCCCTTGCCGGCGAAGGCGAGGTTCATCGGGAACGCCTCGGCCGCCTCGATCATCCGCGCGAGGTGCCAGGGGCCGGGCGTGCAGGTGGTGGCGTTGGTGCCGGTCGCGGGGCCGGTGCCGCCGCCCAGCATGGTGGTGACGCCGCTCATCAGCGCTTCTTCGATCTGCTGCGGGCAGATGAAGTGGATGTGGGCGTCCATCGCCCCGGCGGTCAGGATCTTGCCTTCGCCGGCGATCACCTCGGTTCCGGGGCCGATGACGATGTCGACGCCGGGCTGGGTGTCGGGGTTGCCGGCCTTGCCGATGGCGGCGATGCGGCCGTCCTTGAGGCCGACGTCGGCCTTCACGATCCCCCAGTGGTCGACGATCAGGGCGTTGGTGATGACGGTGTCGACGGCGCCGGCCGCGCGGGCGGCCTGGCTCTGGCCCATGCCGTCGCGGATCACCTTGCCGCCGCCGAACTTCACCTCCTCTCCGTAGGTGGTGAGGTCGCGCTCGACTTCGACGAAGAGTTCGGTGTCGGCCAGCCGCACGCGGTCGCCGGTGGTCGGGCCGAACATGTCGGCGTAGGCGGCGCGGCTGATCCTGGCGGCCATCAGAGCTTGCCCATCACGTCCTGGCGGAAGCCGTACACCGTGCGCCCGCCGCCGAGCGGCACGAGGCTGACCTCCCGCTCCTGGCCCGGTTCGAAGCGCACGGCGGTCCCGGCGGCGATGTCGAGGCGCTGCCCGCGGGCGGCCGCGCGGTCGAACCGCAGCGCCGGGTTGGCCTCGAAGACGTGGTAGTGGCTCCCCACCTGGATCGGCCGGTCGCCGGTGTTGGCGACGCGCAGCACGGTCACCGGCGCCCCGGCGTTCAGCTCGATCTCGCCCGCGGCGGGGATCACCTCGCCGGGGATCATCGGCGCGCCGCGGCCATGCGCCGCCGCAGCGCCCAGCCGCTCGCCACCGCCAGGACCACCAGCCCGGCCAGCGCCAGCAGGTGGTCGGGCTGGGTCAGCAGATGCCGCGCCTGCTCGGCCAGGCTCATCGTCTCGTGATGGCCCTCGTGGGCGGCCGCGAGGCCCGGGCTGAACGCGACGAGGCCGGCCCACGCGAGCCCCTCCCCCTTGCGGGGAGGGGTTGGGGTGGGGGTGTCAGCGCGGCGCGACCGGATCGCACCCCCACCCCCAGCCCCTCCCCGCAAGGGGGAGGGGAGATCGCGTTGCTGAACCCTGTGCGACATCTGTCTGCTCCTTCAGCGGATCGGGTGGTGGACGGTCACGAGCTTCGTGCCGTCGGGAAAGGTGGCTTCGACCTGGACGTCGTGGATCATTTCGGCGACGCCCTCCATGACCTGGGCGCGGCCGACGACGTGGGCGCCGGCCTCCATCAGCTCGGCGACCGGGCGGCCGTCGCGGGCGCCTTCGACCACGAATTCGGTGATCAGCGCGACGGCTTCCGGGTGGTTCAGCTTCACGCCGCGGGCCAGGCGCTTCCGCGCCACCTCGGCGGCCATGGCGACCAGCAGCTTGTCCTTCTCGCGCGGAGTCAGGTTCAACTCACGTCCTCCACACGCGGGGCAGGGGACGGCCGTCGCGCAGCGCCTCGAGCGCTGGCAGCAGGCCGCGGCGCAGCGTGAACCCGTCGGGCGCGGCCACGCGGGCGAACAGCTTGCCGTCGAAGGCGCTCGCGCCGCCGAGCGGCCCCAGCGCCGCGCGCAGCGGCGCGACGAACCGGCCGGCGTCGTCGTCGACCAGCAGGATCGAGGCGAACGCCCGCATGCCGGCCAGCACCGGCGCCTTGGCCGCCGCTTCGGCGATCGGGCCGTCGAGCCGCAGGTCGTCGGCGAAGACCAGCCGGCCCTCGCGGCGGATGCGCCAGCGGTCGTGCAGCACGCCCCGGCGCACCGTCTCGTCCATCGCCGTGCGGCCCAGCACCACGGCCTCGACGGCCAGCAGCCGCGCGCCCTCGGCGAGGTCGGCTTCGAGGCGCCGCGACAGCGCGCCCTCGTCGAACAGGATCGTCTCCTGCGGCAGCCAGTGGAGTTCGGCGGCCTCGCCGACGGTCAGGTCCGTGCGCACCTCGGCGACGCCGTCCCGGGCCCGGTAGACCTTCTCGCAGGCCTGGGTGGTCAGGGTGAGCGTCGCGCCGGCCCCGGCTTCAGCCGCCCAGTCCATCCGGTCGCCGCCGGTCAGGCCGCCCGAGCTGTTGATCAGCACCGCCTCGACCCCGCCGCCGCGGGGCAGCCGGATCTTGCCGCAACCGTCCTGGTAGAGGCGCGAGAGCCGCGTGCGGCCGTCCTCGGCGCGCACCACGATCCGCCCCGCGCCGCGGGCGCGCTGGAGGACGGGCAGTTGCGGCAGAGAGGCGGGACCCTGGATCACCGGCACACCCTGGGGTGGTCGTTCGGCGTGTCCAGCTAAGCCGCGCCCTCCGCCGAGGGTCAATCCGCGGCGCCTGTTTTTTAGGCGACGACCTCGTCGGGCTCCGGGCGGCTTCCCGCCCCTGCAGGCGCAGGGCCTGCCGGTGAGCCGTCTCGTCGTCGAGCGTCAGGCGCTGACGTCGTGGATGGGGATGAAGCCGCCATAGATCATGCGGGCGCCGTCGAACGGCATCTTCCAGCCCTCCATCCGCGGATCTTCCATCATCTTCTTCTGCGCCGCGTCGCGGACGGCTTTCGAGGGGTACTCGACCCAGGCGAACACCACGATCTCGTCGTCCTTGGCCTTCACGGCGCCCTGGAAGTCGGTGACCTTGCCCTTGGGCACGTCGTCGCCCCAGCATTCGACGTGGCGGATGGCGCCGAACTCCTTGAACAGCGGCCAGCCCTTCTGCGCCATCTCCAGATAGGCCTGTTTGTTGGCCTTCGGGACCGCGAGAACGAAGCCGTCGATGTAGCTCATGGCGTAGCCTCCAGATGCAATGTGCGGTTTGCGACCGCCCCTTTGAAGACGCCGGGGCGAGGCTTGTTCCGACAACCGCATAGAGGATTTGTTGCCAATTCCGCGCGCTAGGATCACTGTTCGCTCTCAAAGGCCCTGCGCCGGCGAAAACCGGGCAGGGCCTTTCCGACTCTGGAGGCCTAGTCCGCTCATGTCCGGCAACAGGACATCCCACATCCGCCTGACCTCGCACCCGGGCGCCGGGGCCGCGAGCCGTTTTCCGATCCATTGGGACGCCGCGACCGCCCGTGAGCGCGGCCCTGTCGTGGCCACCGCCAACGCCGGCTCGGACCGCAACGCCATCGGCGCGCACGGCGGCGCCTACTCCGTCTATCGCGCGCTCGCGGTGGCCTCGGGCGCCATGGACCCGATGGTCCGGCCCGAGCTGGTCAACACCCATCCCGTCGTCGCGCTGGGGCCGCATCCGCAGTGGAGCGAGCCGGGCCGGATCGTCTCCATCGACCCCTGGGGCGCGCGCATCGCCGAGGACTTCGCGCCCGAGATCGCCGAGGGCGTCGACATCCGCCCGACCATCGCCGTGACCAAGGCGCGCATCGACCTGCCCGAGATCCACGACGCCATCCGCAAGGGCCGCCTGAAGCCGGACGGCAAGGTGCTGCACGACAACGGCGACGTGGCCGTGACCAAGGCCGCCATCGACCCGGTCTGGCATCTGCCGGGCGTCGCCCAGCGGTTCGGCGTGGACGAGCAGACGCTCCGCCGCACTCTCTTCGAACAGACCGGCGGCATGTATCCCGAGCTGGTCACCCGGCCCGACATGCAGGTCTTCCTGCCGCCGATCGGGGGCATCACGCTCTACATCTTCGGCGACGCCACCAAGCTCGGCGACACGCGCGTGCCGCTCACCTGCCGTGTCCACGACGAGTGCAACGGCTCCGACGTCTTCGGCTCCGACATCTGCACCTGCCGGCCCTACCTGACCCACGGGATCGAGGAGGCGACGCGTTCGGCCCAGGCCGGCGGCACGGGCCTCATCGCCTACAACCGCAAGGAAGGCCGGGCGCTGGGCGAGGTGACCAAGTTCCTCGTCTACAACGCCAGGAAGCGCCAGCCGGGCGGCGACCAGGCGGCGACCTACTTCGAGCGGACCGAGTGCGTGGCGGGCGTGCAGGACGCGCGCTTCCAGCAACTGATACCCGACGTGATCCACTGGCTGGGCATCCGCCGGATCGACCGGTTCGTGTCGATGTCCAACATGAAGTACGACGCGCTGGTGAACGGCGGCGTCGAGATCGGCGAACGCGTGCCGATCCCCGACGAGTTGGTCCCGCCCGACGCCTCGGTCGAGATGGAGGCCAAGAAGGCCGCCGGCTACTTCACCCCGGAGGGCGCGCCGTCGGAGGAAGACCTCAAGAAGACCGTCGGCCGCGACCTCAAGGAATTCTGAGCCGCTCATCCCCGCGAATGCGGGGACCCAGACTGCGCTTTAGGAACTCGCCCGTGTGCCCCGAAACGAACGAAAGCCTGGGTCCCCGCATTCGCGGGGATGAGCGGGATGGGAAGAACGCCCGATCTCTTCTCACCGCGGCGGCCGTGCGAGAGCGGGCGCACGAGATGCTGGCGTTGGCCGAGAGCGGGAAGCTCGCCGAGTGGCGGCTGGACCTCGACCGGCTGGAGACGGCGGCCGACCTGACGGCCGGGACGGTGCGGGCAAACTACCCGGACCTGAACGTGCCGTTCCACGCGCGCTGGCGGCATTTCGTCGTGGACGGCCGCGACCTCTGGGCCGAGGCGGAGAAGCCCGCCGACCCGAAAGACCTCGGCCGCGCCGCGTTCGACCTCGTGATCCCGTCAGTGCTGCTCGACGCGGGCGCGGGCGCGGCGTGGCGCTACCGCGACGCGGCCACCGGCGCCGTGCTGGGCCGCTCGGAGGGGCTGGGCGTGGCGTCGCTCAGGCTCTTTCAGTCGGGCGCGCTGTCCACCGACCCGGCCGATCCGCTGCGGGCGGACGGGCTGGCGAAGGTGGACGCCGCGATGATCGCGCAGGCCTTCCAGGTGAGCGACGACAACCCGCTCGTCGGCCTCGAAGGCCGCGCCGAACTGCTGCGGCGCCTCGGCGACGCCGTGGGCCGGCCGGGCGCCCTCTTCGACGTCATGGCGAGGCACGCCGAGGACGGGCGCCTGCGCGCGCCGGTGATCCTGGAGGTGCTGCTGCAGGCGCTGGGGCCGATCTGGCCCGGTCGGCTGAGCCTGGGCGGCGTGCCGCTGGGCGACTGCTGGACCCACCCGGCGATCGACGGCTACGTGCCGCTGCACAAGCTCAGCCAGTGGATGAGCTATTCGCTGATCGAGCCCCTGGAAACCGCCGGGATCGAGGTGGTCGACGTCGACGGGCTCACCGGCCTCGCCGAATACCGCAACGGCGGCCTCTTCGTGGACACCGGCGTCCTAACCCTCGCCGATCCGGCGGACGCGGACCGCGCGCATCCGGTCGACGGGCCGCTGGTCGTGGGCTGGCGGTCGCTGACCGTGGCGCTGCTCGACAAGCTCGCGCCGCTCGTTCGCGAACGGCTGGGCGTGACCGCCGAGGCATTCCCGCTGGCGCGGGTGCTGGAGGGCGGGTCGTGGGCCGCGGGCCGGCGGATCGCCCGGGAGAAGCGGGCCGACGCGGGCCCGCCCATCGCCGTCATCTCCGACGGCACGGTTTTCTAGGGGGACTTCGCCATGGCTCGGGCCATCAAGGGCGTCACCGTCGTCGACCACCCGCTGGTGCAGCACAAGCTGACCCTGATGCGGAAGAGGGACACCTCGACCAAGAGCTTCCGCCAGCTCCTCAAGGAGATCGGCTCGCTGCTGGCCTACGAGGTCACCCGCGACCTGCCGCTGGAACAGGTGGAGATCGAGACGCCCTTGATGCCGATGCAGGCCCCGATGCTGGCGGGCAAGAAGCTGGTGTTCGCCCCGATCCTGCGCTCGGGCATGGGCATGCTGGACGGCATGCTGGACCTGGTGCCGGCCGCGCGCGTCGCCCACGTCGGCCTCTACCGCGACCCGGCGACGCTCAATTGCGTGGAATACTACTTCAAGGCCCCGGCCGACCTCGCCGACCGCACCGTCATCGTGATCGACCCGATGCTGGCCACCGGCAACACCGCCATCGCCGCCGTCGACCGGCTGCTGGAGGCCGGCGCCAGGGATATCCGCATGGCCTGCCTGCTGGCCTCGCCCGAGGGGCTGTCGAAGTTCCAGGGCCACCACGCCGCGGTGAAGGTCTGGACCGCCGCCGTGGACGAGCGGCTGAACGATCATGGCTACATCCTGCCCGGCCTCGGCGACGCCGGGGACCGCATGTACGGCACGCGTTAGCCGCAAAACCGGGCGCCGCCGCACGGTCCTGCCGCCATCCTGGGCGTTCCCCGGCAAGTTCGACTAGGTGACGCCCCCGTCATTGTCCGTCCCGGGACGGCCACGGCAAATGGGCCAGTCCTCTCGGGGCGTTCTCCTTCCTCGACCTTGGGCCGCGCGGCTTGCCCTGCGCGGCCCATTCTCTATGCCGACGTCATCCCGCGGCTTGTCCGCGGGACCCATGAACACAGGTGAATGTGGCGGCCCGCAGCTTCGCCGCCACGACAACTCCGAGGGAGCGCCAGCGCGTATGGGTCCCGCGGACAAGCCGCGGGATGACGTTGCGAGTTGATCTAACGCTCTGCCGTCCTGGCGCGGATCAGCTTGATCGCTTCGAAGCTCGCCAGCGCCGCGCCCTCCTGCCAGGCGTTGACGTAGCTCATGTGCTCGCCCGCGAAGACGAAGGGCCCGTCGCCGGCGCAGAGCGCGGCGTAGGCGCCCCTGCGCTGGCTCTCGCTCCAGTTCACCGACACGCCCTCGCTGAAGGGCGTGTCGCGCCACGAGACGGTGAAGGGCTTGGTCAGCTCCCGGCCGCGGCCGGGGTGGAACTTGTCGATCACGCGGCGCGATATGGCGAACCGCTCCTCGAACGACATGGCCGCGTACTTCGGCGGGTTCAGGAAGTTGGAGAAGCCGATCGAATAGGCCCCGACGATGACGCCGGTCTTCTCGCCCAGGCCGCCCGAGGGGTACCAGATCAGCTCGTTGGCCTCCTCGGTCCAGCCCAGGCCGCCGAACTGGTCCTCGTCCTGCTCCCAGAACCGGCGCGTCTCCCAGCCGACCTTGGTGCCGTGGCTGTAGGTCTTGCCGCCGGACTCGACGGCCGCCTTCACCGCCGGCGAGAAGTCGGACGGAATCCTGGCCAGGACGGGCAGGGGGATGGTGACGACGACGTGGTCGGCCTCCAGCGTCCGCGCCGCGCCGGCGGCCTCGTAGGCGATCTTCGCGCCCTTGCCCGCGCGGCGGATCTCCTTGACCACCGCGCCGAAGGTCACGGCCGGCTTCACCGGCTCGTAGAGGGCGTAGGCGATGCGGTCCATGCCGCCCACCGGCTGCAGCATGGTCGCCTGCATGTCGACCAACTCCTCGAAGAACCCGGAGACGCCCCAGAACTGGGCGGCCATCAGGTCCTTCAGGCGGAAGGAGTCCACCGCCCTGCCGGGCGTGTCGTAGCCGCCGGGATCGACGGTGAAGCCGGCGCGGCCGCTGCCGCCGGAATAGACGCGCTTCGGGTCCAGGTCGCCCCAGGCGCCGAGGTAGCCCATGAGCCGGCGCTTATCGAGGCCGGTCAGTTCCTGCTCCAGCGCGCCCTTGTCGATGGCCTTGGCGAGCAGTTCGGCGAAGGCGCCGCGGGTGTCGTTCACCGCCTGGCCGTTGGTCACGACCTTGCCGCCGTAGTCCAGCTTGGCGAGGCGGTTGGAGTTGACCATCACCTCCAGCGGGACGTTCAGCTCGCGGCAGTAGCCGAGGATGGCGTGGTGGCTCTGCGGCAGCCGGGCCGGCCCCGCGTTCAGGTAATGGTTCGCGCCCGCGTCCCAGTCGACGGTCTGGTCGGGACGGCCGTTCTGCCGGATCACCGTGCCCTTGCGGACGCTCCAGGTGCGGCCGCCGGGCCGGTCGCGGGCCTCCAGGACGGTGACCTCGTAGCCGGCCTTGCGCAGCTCGTAGGCCGCCACCAGCCCGCCGATGCCCGCGCCCAGGATCGCCACCTTGATCCCCTTGCCCGAGCCGGCCGGAAGCGGCGGGGGCGCGGCGTAGGCCGGCGTCGTGGCGAGCAAGCCGATGCCCTGCATCGTGACGAAGAGGGCGCCGTAGCCGCCCGCGCGACCGACCCGCTCCAGGAACGCCCGCCGTGAAATGCCCATGCCCGCCCCCGCCTGCCGCCGAACCATGTTCACGCTCGCCGGCTCGCAGACGCAAGGCGCCATGGAGACGGGCCTCCATCCGAAGTCGCCGCGCCAGCGGAGGCGCCTTCATTAGGAACCGCGGAATACGCGGAAGAACGCGGAATCGGCGCCGGCGCCTTCCGCGTATTCCGTGGTTCCTTGAAATGGGGAGGCGCCGCTTCGCGGCCTTTCGAAGTCGAGGCGCCTTCGTGTCCCTCGTGGCCCTATAGCACTGCGGCGATCTCGTCCGGGGTCAGGCCGGCGGCTTCCAGGACCTCGCGGGTGTGCTCCCCCAGGGCCGGGGCGTGGCGGCCGACGGCGGGGGCGCCTTCCGGGAAACGCACGGGCGTGGCGGCGCCGCGGAACTTGCCGCCTAGGCCGTCCTCCAGCTCCACGAAGCAGCCGGCGAGTTCGGCGCGCTGGGAGGCGGCGTGCTCGGCCAGCGTGCCCAGCGGCCCCCACGCCACGTCGAGCTCGTTCAGCCGCTCGCCGATCTCCTCCAGCGTGAACTTCGCGAAGCCTTCGTCGCAGATGGCGCGCGCCTCGCGCACGATCTCCATGTCCAGCATCGGGATCTCGAAGCGCGGGTCGGCCACGACCTCGGGGCGGTCGATGGCGATCATCACGTTGGTGAAGCAGTTCACGTTCTTGGGCACGATCACCAGGTGGCGGTCGTCCTTGGTGCGGAAGAAGCCCGAGATCGCCACGGGGCGGTCGTCGCGCGGCCCGTTGGTCTGCACCTCGCCGTAATAGAGCTGCAGCGCCAGGTCCCAACTGATCGCATAGCTCCCGGCGCGCAGCAGGCTGGTCTCCACGAGCCGGCCCTTGCCCGTCGAATGCCGCTCGTGCAGCGCCGCCAGGATCCCGGCCACGGTGGTGATGGCCGTCACATGGTCGCCGAAGCCCGGGCGCGACGGGAAGGGCTCCTGGTCAGTCGGGATGGTGGCGCGGGCGACGCCGCTGCGCGCCCAGAAGGCGGTGATGTCGAAGCCGCCCTCGTTGGCCCAGGGGCCGGTCAGGCCGAAGCCGGTGACGGCGGCGTAGATCAGCTTCGGGAAGTCGCCTTTCAGGCTGTCGTAGTCGAGGCCGATCTTCTTCAGCGAGCCCGGCCGCGTGTTGGTGACGAAGACGTCGGCGTCCTTCAGCAGCGCCTTCAGGGCGGCGCGGCCCCCGGGCTTCGTCGTGTCGAGGACAACGCCCTTCTTGCCGCGGTTCTCGTTGGCGTAGATCGGGCTCTGGCCGTTCTCGGGGTTAGCGAAGAAGGTGCGGGTCACGTCGCCCATCGGGCTCTCGATCTTCACCACCTCGGCGCCCCAGTCGGCCAGGACGGCGGCACAGCTCGGCCCGGCCACCCAGGTGGACATCTCCACGACCTTCAGGCCTTCCAGCAGCATCCGAACCTCCCGACGCGACGCACGCGCCACCTAACCGCGCGCCGGCCCCGCCGACAACTCACCGGGCCGGCGGATGACCCAACGGCAGAGGTGATGGAGACCGTCCCGCTTTTTCGGTAGAAGCGTGACGATGTCCATGACGGGCCATGACGGGGACGAGATCGTCGGCGACGAACCGGCGAGGCGCCGGCCCACGCGCCGCTACGAGGCCAGGCGCGGCGCCATCGTCCGCTCCGCCATCGAGGAGATGAACCGCAAGGGCGTGCGCGGCATGACCTTGGGCGACGTGGCCGCCCGGCTCGACCTCGTGCCCACCGGCGTCATCTACTACTTCAGGAACAAGGAGGAGCTGGCCGCCGCCGCCTTCCTGAAGGGCGTCGAGGCGCACGACGAGTTGATCGCCGCGGCGGCCGGGGAGCCGACGCCCGAGGCGCGCCTCTTCGCCTTCATCCGCGGCTACTTCGCCCACGCCCGCCGCGTCGACTTGGGCGAGGCCGACCGGATGCCGGTGTTCAACGACGTGCGCGCGCTGAACTGCGGGCCCGTCAACGAGGCCTATGTCGGCATGTACCGCGCGTTCCGCGGCCTGCTGGCCGGCCGGGACGAGCTGCCCCGGCTGCACCGCAACGCCCGCGCGCACGCGCTGCTGAGCCAGGTGTTCTGGATCTGCGCCTGGCAGCACCAGGCCGAATGCGCCGACTTCCCGCGCACCGCCGACCGCATGGCCGCGATCCTGACCCGCGGCCTGATGGCGAAGGGCGCGGCCTGGCCGCAGCCGAAGCCGCTGGACCTGTCGCGCGCCGACGCGCCGGCCGCGGCCTCGTCGTCCGAGCCCTTCCTGCGGGCCGCCACCCGGCTGATCAACGACGAGGGTTATCACGGCGCCTCGGTCGAGCGGATCTCGGCCAAGCTCAACGTCAGCAAGGGCGCCTTCTACCACCACAACGAGACCAAGGACGAGCTGGTGGTCGCCTGCTTCCAGCGCACCTTCGACCTGATGTGGCGGGCGATCCATGCGGCCGAGCGGGCCGGGGGGTCGGGCCTGGAGGTGCTGGTCTCGGCGGTCTCGGCGCTGATCGAGCACCAGATGAGCGGCGCGGCTCCGCTGCTGCGCACCTCGGCGCTGACGGCCGTGCCCGAGCCCATCCGGCTCGGCCTGATGCAGCGGTTCGACCGGCTGTCGTACCGGCTGGCCTCGATCCTCTGCGACGGGATCGCCGACGGTTCGGTCGCGCCGGTCGACGTCAACATCGCCTCGCAGGTGATCAGCTCGGCGATCAACGCCGCGGCCGAGCTCCACTACTGGACGCCGGGCATGGCGCCGCAGGACGTGGTGGCCCACTACGTCCGGCCGCTGTTCGAGGGCCTGGCCTCGCCGGCGGCGGCGTAATCTACCTCACGAACGTCATGGCCGGGCCTGTCCCGGCCATCCAGACACGCAGGCGTCGCCAGCAGGCCTGAGGCGGCAACGCTGCGCGTCATCGTGCAGCGGCGGTGTCTCTGGATCCCCGGCACAGGGCCGGGGATGACGTTCCTGAAAGAGGAGCGCCCTACTTCAGGTGCTGGTCGAACCACTGGATGGCGAGGTTCACCGCCTCCTCGCGCTTCTCGCCGTAGACGCCGTAGTGCTTGATGCCGGGGAGCGTCACCAGCTTCACCGGCCCCTTCACCCGCGTGCTGGCCAGGATCGCGTTGGGGCGGTTGTCGAACAGCTCCTCGTTCTCGGCGACGATGAAGAGGCTGGCGGCGCGCACGTTCGGCGCGTCGTCGCCCGGGGTCCAGCGCAGGAACTTGTCGCCGATGGGCGCGCCGATCAGGGCGCCCACCACCTGCGCGCCCGGCTCGGGATAGCCGACCTCGCCGCGGGCCATCTTCGCGGCCTGGGCGCGGGCGGGCGCGGCCGCAGGGTTCGGCGTCCCCGGCGGCGGGCTGGAGGGGACCGAGCCCACCTGGCTGACCAGCGCCTTCACCCGCTCGTCGCGCGCCGCCACGTAGACCACGATGCCGCCCGAGAAGCTGGAGCCGCGGATGCCGATGCGGTTCGCGTCCACGCTGGGGTCGGCGGCGGCCCAGTCCAGCACGTTGAACCAGTCCTGCGTCTGCTCGGACGGGTCGACGTAGCCGCGCACGGCCTCGACCTCGGCGGTGAATTTGCGGCCCGGCGGCAGCGGGTTGGGCTCGGGGGTCTTCAGGATCACGCGGCTGTCGCTCTCGCCCCAGCCGCGGTAGTCGAACGTCAGCACCTGGTAGCCGGCCCGCGCCAACTGAACCGCATCGGTGCGGAAGCCCGAGGCCGTGCCGCCCCAGCCGTGGGCCATCACGATGGTCGGCAGCTTCTGGCCCACCTTGGCCTTGGGCGTGAACATCTCGCCGTGCAGGCGCACGCCTTCGCTCAGGATGCTCACGCTCCTGAACGCGACGTCGGCGGGCGCCTGGTACTGCGCCGCGCGGCCGGTGGGCCAGGTGGCCGGATCGGCGGGGTTGCGCGCCGGGACCGTCGGCTGCTGCGCCGCGGCCGCCGATGCGAGGGCGAGGCCGGCGATCGCGCCCAGAGTCGCCCACTTGCTGAAACGCGCCATCGTTCGCCTCCCGCTTCGTTGTTTCATTGACGATACCAGATACTCAAACCGATATCGCAGCCAGCTATGAATCACATGTCGTACCGGACATTCAAAGCCGATTGACGCCGCCCGGAGCCCCGTCCACGGTGCGCCAGCAACCAGACGGTGGAAAGCCGCGAACTCCGGAGGACCGCCACTTGCCGACCGACACCGCGGCGCCCGCTCACGCGCGCCGGCTCAGCCTGCCCACCCGCATCTTCTACGGCTTCGGCAGCGTGGCCTTCGGGGTCAAGGACAACGGCTTCTCCTACTTCCTCGCCTTCTTCTTCGCCCAGGTGCTGGGGCTGCCCGCCCGGGAGGTGGGCTTCGCCATCATGCTGGCGCTGATCCTCGACGCCTTCGTCGACCCGATCGTGGGCCAGCTCTCGGACAACACCCGCTCGAAGTGGGGCCGCCGGCACCCGTGGATGTACGGCGCGGCGATCCCGGTGGCGGTCTCCTACGCGCTGCTCTGGAACCCGCCGGCCGGCATGGAGCACGCCCAGCTCCTGATCTTCCTGTTCGCCGCCGCGGTGCTGATCCGCAGCTTCATAAGCTGCTACGAGATCCCGTCGGCCGCGCTCGCCGCGGAGCTCACCACCGAGTACGACGAGCGCACGCGTATCCTGGCCTACCGCTACCTGTTCGGCTGGGTGGGCGGGCTGGCCATGTACGGCCTCGCGCTCTTCGTCTTCCTGAAGCCGACGCCCGAGTATGCGGTGGGCCAGCTCAACCCGCAGGGCTACGCCAACTACGGCCTCTTCGCGGGCGGGCTGATGTTCTTCGCGATCCTGGTCACGTCCATCGGGACGCACCGTCAGATCCCCTATCTGCGCGACCCGCCGCAGCACCGGGTGACGCTGGGCCGGCTGGCCAGCGAGTTCGTGGGCACGCTGGCCAACAAGAACTTCGCCTTCATCCTGCTCTCGGCCTTCTTCCTCTATGCGGGGATCGGCCTGGGCTTCGCGATCAACCTCTACTTCTCGACCTACTTCTGGGAGTTCAGCGCCCAGCAGATCGGCCTCTTCACCTTCTCCAGCCTGACCGCCGCGATCCTCGCGTTCCTGGTGGCGCCGCGCCTGGCCGCCCGCTTCGAGAAGCGGACGGTGGCGATGGTGCTGCTGCCCCTGGGCCTCGCCTTCGCCATCGGCCCGATCGTCCTACGCCTCATCGGCATGTGGCCCGGGAACGGGACCCAGACGCTGTTCGTGACGATCTTCGTCACCAACATCTTCGCCGTGGGCCTGGGCATCGTGGCCAACATCCTCTTCTCCTCGATGATCGCCGACGTCGTCGAGGACTCCGAGCTCAAGACCGGGCGGCGGCAGGAGGGCGTGTTCTTCGCCGCCATCGCGTTCGCGTCGAAGTCGACCACCGGCTTCGGCATCTTCGCCTCGGGCCTGATCATCTCGGCGATCCGCTTCCCGACGGGGGCGAAGCCGGGGACGGTCGATGCGTCCGTCATCTCGGCGCTGGGCCACGTCTACGTGCCCACCCAGATCGTGCTCTACGGCACGGCGACGGCGCTCCTGCTGGGCTACGGCATCAGCCGCGCCAGCCACGCCGAGACGCTGCGCAAGCTGGCCGCCGCCGCCGACCTCGTCGCCGAGGGCGAGCCCGCGTCGTCGACGGGCAAGCTCTCCTGACGCCGTCGCCCGGCGCGACGAACCGTTGCGTCGCGAGCAACCAGTGCGAATATGCAAGCGGTCATGGCCGAGTCCCACGCGCGCCGCTCCGGTTGCCCGATCAACCTCACGCTCGAGATCCTCGGCGACCGCTGGAGCCTGCTGGTCCTGCGCGACCTGATGTTCGGCAACCGCCGCCACTTCCGCGAACTGCTGGGCAGGTCGGAGGAGGGGATCGCCTCCAACATCCTGGCCGACCGGCTCAAGAAGCTGATGGCGCAGGGGATGATCACCCGCGCCGACGACCCGACCCACAAGCAGAAGGCCATCTACAGCCTGACCGAGCGGGCCATCCAGCTCGTGCCGATCATGGCCCTGGTCGGCGGCTGGGGCCGCAGGCACCTGCCGGTCACCGAGGAGCTGTCGATCCGCGCCGAGCTGCTGGAAGCGGGCGGCCCGGCCATGTGGGACGCCTTCATGGACGAGCTCCGCCGCCTGCACCTGGGCGCGCCTGGCGACGGCCGCTCGGTCCTCGCCGAACTGCAGGCCGCCTACGAGGCGGTGGTGGCCAAGACCGCCGCCCGCTAGGGTCCGTCCTCAGTTGCGGAGGTGTAAAAGCAACATATATTCAATCATATAGATCGTCATCCCGGTCGTGGCGCAGCGGCCGGGACCCAGGAACACCAGCCTCGGAGCTTGAAGCCCCTGGGTCTCGGCTCTACGGGCCGAATACGGCCCTCCGGCCGGGATGACGCGGTGTACCCGAAAACGCGCGTCGCCGGCTCCCCCGAAGGATCAGATCTCGTCGGCGACGACGCGGACCAGTTCGACGATCTTGCGGCGGATGGCCGGCTCGGCGATGCGCGGGAAGGCGGCCATCAGCTCGATGCCGTCGCTGGAGCACATGAACTCCTGGGCGGCGTCTCGCTGGGCGGCGGCGGCCGCCCGGTCGCCCAGGCCGTCGTAGAAGTAGGCGACCGGCGTCTTCAGGGCCGCGGCGATCTCCCAGAGCTTGGAGGCCGACACGCGGTTGGCGCCGCGCTCGTACTTCTGCACCTGCTGGAAGGTGATGCCGAGCGACTCGGCCAGGCGCTCCTGGCTGACGCCCATTTCCTTGCGGCGCATGCGGATGCGCAGGCCGACGTGACGATCGACAGGGTGCGGCCCGTCCCCGCGCCCGCGATCGGCGGCCCCGAGCATGGGCGCGCCATGAATCTCGCGTTCCAGAGGTCTTGTCATTTGCCCCGACCTGGTGATGCGGGGACCGCGCCACCCCCCGATGGGCGGCCCCCGCGCCTGTACCTCCCCCGAGGTACGCCGATAGGTTGAGGCATGCGGAAGCCGATTGAAAACCGGGGACTACCCATTTTGGGGGTCTGCCGCGTTCTCGTTTCGGTCAGGCTGCGCCCTTGAGGGACAAGATTTCGCGGTTCCACGCGGCGAGAACACCGAAATCTGCCAGTCCGGCGTACATCCGATGCACGTGCGACTGATTGTCCACCATGTACCGGACGAAGGGATCGCGGGTCAGGACGCGGCTCGGGACCAGATATCCGTTCTCCCAGCGTTCGCATTGGTCGTCGTCCAGCAGGTGCTGGATGTGACGCCGTACGGTCTCGGGCGGGATGCCGAGACGCTCCGAGAGGGCGGTGGGCCGCACGGGCTTGCGGACCTCGTCGGGGACGAACCCCTCGACCGACCAGCCGGCGTCGGCCTCGCCGCCCTCGGTGTCGGGCAGATGCTCGGTATTGGCGTGGATCATGTCCATGAGCACCAGGCCCGTGACCAGGTCGCCGATGTAGAGCGTGATCGGATCGGCGAGCCGCAGCAGGTAGTCCGACGACAGCCGCATCACCAGCCGCACCGGCGGCTTCTCGGGATCGAAGCCCGGTGTGTCGGGTTCGGGCAGGTCGTCCAGCAGGCCGATGCCGCGCAGCCGGAAGTAGAGGTTGCGGACCAGGTTGTACTGGGCCTCGGCGGCCATCCGGTAGAACGGCGAGGTGAGCGGCGCGGTCGGCACGATCACGCCCTTCGGCACGCTGTTCACGACGCCCACCTCGACGAGGGCGGCGACGCGCCGGCGCACCGTCTCGAAGGGGACGCGCAGCGAATTGGCGAGCGCGCTGATGCTGACGGGCCGGCGCAGGTCGTCCGGCGGCGGCTGGTCCAGGGCGGCGTAGCGGAGTTGCAGCTCAGAGTTGCGGGAAATCTGGGAGACGTTGGTCTGGGCGATGGCGCAGAGCAGCAGCCCGTCGATCACGTCGCGGCCGAACCCGCCCAGCTTCACGAGGTCGAGCGCGAAGCCGTTCGCGAGGCGCGCCGCCACGCGGATCGAACTGTGGGGCGTGGGTCCCCGGACCATGCGGTCTGTCCCAGCAACAGAGCGTTTCGCGGAACCTTAAGCATGTTCGCCCGGCGTTGGCACCTTTGCGCCGCCGCTATCTGTAGCGCTCGAACCAGGCGACGATCGCCTGCGCCTTGGCCGCCGATTGCGAGGGCCGGGCCGCGATGCCGCCGTGGCTGGCGTCGGGCACCCGCACCAGCGAGGTCGGCACGCCGCGCAGCTTCAACGCCGTGAAATACTGCTCGGCCTCGGACGGCGGGGTGCGGTTGTCGTCCGTGCCGACCACGACCAGCGTCGGGGTCTTCACATTGCCCACGAGGCTGAGCGGCGAGCGCGCCCAGTACCCTTGCGGGTCCTCCCACGGCATCTTCCCGAACCAGTAGTCGGCCATGAAGGTGTAGCCGTCGGTGGTCAGCACCTGGCTCGTCCAGTTGATCACCGGCTTCTGAGTGGCCGCCGCCCGGAACCGGTCGGTCTTGCCGACGATCCAGGCGGTGAGCGCCCCGCCGCCCGAGCCGCCGGTCACGTAGAGGCGGTCCGGGTCGACGAAGCCCTTGGCGACGGCGGCGTCCACCGCGCTCATCAGGTCGTCGTAGTCGTGGCTGGGGTAGTTGCGGTCGATGGTGTTGGCGAATTCGTCGCCGTACGACGTGGAGCCGCGCGGGTTGGCGTAGACCACCACGTAGCCGGCGGCCGCATAGAGCTGCATGTCGGTGGCGAAGGTCGGGCCGTAGGCGCTGAACGGGCCGCCGTGGATCTCCAGGATCAGCGGATATTTCTTCGACGGGTCGAAGTCGGGCGGCGTGACGATCCAGGCTCCGATCGGCTTCTTGTCGTAGCTGGAGGTCACCGCCAGGGGCTCGACCTTGCCCAGCGTGCGGCCGGCCAGCAGGTCGGCGTTGAGGTCGGTGAGCCGGGTGGCCTTGCCGCCGCGCCAGACCGCGAGCTCGGCCGGATGGTCGCTCGCCCCTTGCGTGAAGGCCACGACGCCGCCGCGCCCCACCGAGAACTCGCCGGCCGTATAGGGGCGGTCGAGGCCGCCGCCGCCCAGGCCGCCCACCACCGTCTCGACCTTGCCGTCCAGGCCCACGCGCGCCACGTGGGTCGCGCCCTGGTCTTCCACCAGGACATAGACGCTCCTGCCGTCGGCGGCCCACTCGGGCGAGCCCACGCTGCGGTCGAGGCCGCCGGTGAGCACGCGGCTGTTCCGGCCGTCACGGTCCATGACGTAGAGGCGCTGGTTCTCGTAGCCGCGCTTGCGGGCGTCGTCGTAGCCCACGTAGGCGATCTTCGAGCCGTCGGGCGAGACGGCGGGCGAGCCGTCGGGGCCGACGCGGTTGGTCAGGCGGCTGAGCGCGCCGTCGGCGACGCCCACCGCATAGATCTCGGACTCCTGCGGGTCGCGTTCCCAGGCCTCGGCGCGGTTGGTGGAGAAGTAGACCTGCCGGCCGTCGCGGCTGAAGGCGATCGGGCCGCCGGCGTCGAACTTGCCGAACGTGAGCTGCCGTGGCTGGCCGCCGTCGGCCGAGACCGCGAACAATTGCCGGTAGCCGGGCTTCAGCAGGCCTTCGCCGTCGGCGCGGTAGATCATCCGGTCGATGACCCGCAGGGGCTCGGCCCACCTGGCGCCGTCGGGCTTCCGGATCGGGGCGCCCAGCGGCCGGCCCTCGTCCAGCGTCAGCATGGTGAAGGCCAGCGTCCTGCCGTCGGCCGACCAGGCGACGTCGTTCGGCGCCTGCTCCAGGGTCGCGACCCTGGCCGAGCGGCCCGAGGCCACCCAGCGCACGTAGAGCTGCGCGCCGTCGGGGCCGGCCGCGACATAGGCCAGCCGCGAGCCGTCGGGCGACCAGCGCGGCGAGAAGTTCGCGTTCCCGTCGACGACCAGCGGCGTCTGCTGGCCGCTCGCCGCGTCGACCAGCCAGATCGAGCGGCCGGTGCGGTCGGTCATGATGTCGTTGGCGAGGCGGACGTAGGCGATGGCCTGGCCGTCGGGCCGGACCTGCGGGTCGCTGGCCTGTTGCAGGCCGAACAGGTCGCGTGGCCCGAACGTGCGCGACGGCGCCTCGGCCACCTGCGAATACGCGCCACCCGCCACGGCCAGAACCGCCGCGCCCACCAGAACAGCCAACCGCATCAAAGCGCTCCCAGACCTGACGCTGCGCAGGAAAGGGGTTGGGTGGGGCTTTGTCCAGACGACAGCGGCGAACGGGCGTCGCACGCTTCTGAGCGGGCCGCAGGCGCCGTCATCCCGGAACCGCGGAATACGCGGAAGGACGCGGAAAGGGATCCCGGACGGCCGCGCCGCACAGGGTCCTTCCGCGTCTTCCGCGGTTTCTCGAATCTCAAGGGCGCTTCGCGCCGGGACCACCGGCCGGAGTCTCCGCCGCGGTCGATGGCGTGGAGGCGCGCCGATCATCGGCGATCCATCGGCAAACCATCGGCCCCGGGCCATGTCGGCCGCGGCGGCGTGGGGCGTAAACAAGCCCTGACGCGTCGCGGACGCGACGGCTTTCGGGGGGGCGGGCGCGATGACGGTGGCGTCGGAGGCCGGCGAGCACGCGCCGCGGGGAGAGCTGCTGCGGGTGCTGGGCCTCGGGTTCGGCATCGCCGTCGTGGTCGGCGGCGTCGTCGGCCAGGGCATCCTGCGCACGCCCGGCATCGTCGCGGGCGCCCTGCACGATCCGGTCTGGATTCTCGTCGCCTGGGGCGCGGTCGGCCTCTTCACCCTGATCGACGCGCTGGCCCTGGTCGAGCTCGGGTCCGCGATCCCGCGCGCCGGCGGACCCTATGTCTTCGTCGAGCGGGCGTTCGGCCGGGTCCCCGGCGCGGTCATCGGCTGGAGCGACTGGCTCAACAACCTGTTCGCCATGGCCTTCATCGCCGTGGCGTTCGCCGAGTTCAGCCAGCGGTTCGGCGTGCTGCCGGCCGCGCCCACCGGCCTCCTGGCGGTCGCCGTGCTCGCGGCCTGCTGGCTGCTCAACCGGGTCGGCACCAGCGCCAGCGGCCTGTCGCAGAACATCGGCAGCGCGCTCAAGGCCCTGGCGCTGCTGGCGATCGTGGCGCTGTGTTTCGCCGCGCCCGGCCCGGCCGCCGTCGCGCCGGCGGCGGCCGGCCATCCCGCGCTGACCATCGCCGGCGTCGCCATCGCCGCGCGCGCGATCCTGAACACCTATTCCGGGTGGAACACCTGCGCCTATTTCTGCGAAGAGGTGCATGCGCCGGAGAAGAACCTGGCCCGGGCCACCTTCACCGGCATCGCCGTAGTGACCGGCCTCTATCTGCTGGTGAACGCGGGCCTGCTGCACGCGCTGACGGTCGACCAGATCGCCGCCAGCAACCTGCCCGCCGCCGACGCGGTCGCCACCCTGCTGGGCCCGCGGGGCGGGCTGCTCACCACGGCCTTCGCCATGATCTCGGTCGCCGCGATCGCCAACCTCGTGGTGATGTCGGTCGCGCGGATCGCCTTCGGCATGGCCCGCAGCGGCATCCTGCCGAGGGTCCTGGCGCGCGTGGCGCCGTCCGGGACGCCGCGCGCGGCGCTGCTGGTCAGCGTCGCGATCGGCGCGGCGCTCGCCTCGACCGGGGCCTACATCCCGCTGATGGCGATCGGCGCCACGCTGGCCATCATGATCAACATCGCCGTGGACCTCGCCGCGCTGGCCCTGCGGCGCAGCGAGCCCGACCTGCCGCGGCCGTACCGCATGCCGCTCTTCCCGCTGCCCCCGCTGCTCGGCATCGCCATCAACCTGGCGATCCTGGCCGCGCTGCTCGGTGAGGATCCGGTCAACACCCTGCTGGGGATCGTGTCGCCCGTCGTCGCCGCCCTGGCCTATCTGCTCATCCACCGCCTGCGGCCGCGGACGTGACCGCCCTGGGGGCCGCCTGAAAAAAAGCGTGCGGGTCCGACCCCGTCCGCGGGTCGCCTGCGTATCCCGTCATGACAGGCCCCTTGGGAGGCGCACGCATGACGATGACGAACCGGGCCGCGACCCGCCGCCCGCCGGAGGGCGCCTAGGCTTTGCGCGAACGGCCGTGGCGCGACTAGGCTTGGCGACGATGGAGCCGGACGCCCCGGACGACGACGCCCTTCTGCGCGCCTACGCGGCCGGCGACGCGCAGGCGTTCGCGCGGCTCTACGACCGCTACGACGCCGTCTCGTTCAACTTCATCCGCAGGCTGCTGGGCCCGGCGCAACGCGAGGCGGCCGAGGACCTGCACCAGGAGGCCTGGATCGCGGTCTC
Organism: Phenylobacterium sp.; assembly: GCF_019636135.1. GTDB lineage: Bacteria > Pseudomonadota > Alphaproteobacteria > Caulobacterales > Caulobacteraceae > Phenylobacterium. The sequence goes on along the minus strand of NZ_JAHBYD010000019.1, from coordinate 484 downwards.
GCGCAACGCCGCCGGCTTCGACGCGGCCCGCTCCAGCTTCGCCACATGGCTCTTCACCATCGCCCGCAACAAGACGTTCGACCACTTCCGCCGGCAGAAGGTGGCGGTGCTGGCCGGCGGCGCCGGGGGCTGGGCGGAGGCGGCGGCGATGCGGGTGGCCGATCCCGGGCCGTCGCCGCTGGAGGCGGTGCAGTCGCGGGAACTGGCGCAGGAGATCGTCGAGGCCGTGGAGGCGCTGCCGCTGGAACAGCGCGGGACGTTCGTGATGTTCGCCGACGGGGGCCTGTCGCTGGAGGAGATCGCGGCGGTGACCGGGGTGGCGATGGAGACCGCCAAGAGCCGGCTGCGCTATGCCCGGGCCAAGCTGCGCCAGGCGCTCGCCGGGGAAAGGTCGGCCCATGTCTGAACGCGACGATCCGCACGATCCCGTCGACCGGGCCTATGCCGAGGCCGAGGCGATGCTGAGCGACGACGCGGCCCGGGC
>NZ_JAHBYD010000018.1 GCF_019636135.1 Phenylobacterium sp. | reverse complement strand
TCTATTCCTGGCTGCCGCCCGAGCTCCGCGCCGCCTGCATGGCCTTCCTGGGCGAGCGGCTCGCGCCCGACGGGGCGGTCTTCCTCCACTACGCCGCCCTGCCCGGCAACGCCCAGATCGACGCCCTCTACGCCCTGATCCGCGAGGTGGCCGCGGGCCTGCCGGGCGACAGCGTCGAGCGCTTCCGCGCCGCCTGCGCGGTGATCGGGCGCCTGCGCAAGGCCCAGGCGCGGTTCTTCCGCGTGAACCCGCAGGCCGACGCCTGGTTCGGCCAGATCGAGAGCCAGGACCCGCGCGGCATGGCCCACGAGGTCCTGAACGCCCGCAGCCTCAGCCTCTCGGCCCGCGACGCCGTCGACGAGGCCGCGCCGCACGGCCTGGCCTACGTCGCCAACGCCCAGCTCGAGCTGAACGACCTGGCGCTCACCGCCCCCGACGCGCTCCGCGCCGACCTCCAGGGCCTCGCCCCCACCGCGCGCGAGATGCTGATGGACGCCGTGCGCAACACCCACAGCCGCATGGACGTGCTGATGCGCGATGGCGGGGCGCCCGCGGTCGAGCCGCCGCGGATGTGGGTCGATCGCCTCACCCGCGGGCCGCTGGCCGACGAGCGCCGCGACCTCTCCGGGCGCACCGGCGTCGACCTACGCGCGGCCCCGTACGGCGCGGTGCTGGAGCGCGTCGACGGCCAGGCCGCGCCGCTCGCCGACGTCCTCGCCGACCCCCGCCTCGGCGCCGACGCCGCCCAGGTCGTGCAGCGCCTCGCCGCCCTGAAGCTGGTCCACCTCCTGCCGCGGCCCTACGCGCAGGCCCCCGCCGGCCGGCCGCGGATCTCGTCCCGCCTCAACGCCCTGGTGCTGGACGAGGCGATCGACTCCGCCGGCCCCATGCCCTTCGCCTCGCCGGTGGCGGGCACCCAGGTGCTGCTGCCGCCGCAGGACCGCCTGGCGCTCCTCCACCTGGTCGGCGGCGACTTCGACGCCGCCTGGCGCCGCCTCGCCAAGGCCGGCCAGACCGCGAAGATGGACGGCCAGGCCATCACCAGCGCCGAGGGCCTCCGCACCGCCGCCGCCCGCCGCGCCCAGGCCATCGGCCCCGCCATGACCGTCCAACTCGGCCGCCTGGGCGTCCTCAGCGCCTGAGGCACAGCTTTCCCTCCATCTGAACGTCATGGCCGGGCTTGTCCCGGCCACCCATAGACACCGATTGGGCCAAGAAAGTCCGTGAGCTCGACGCCGCAGACAACCCGCAACGTCTGAGTTCATGGGTGGCCGGGACAGGCCCGGCCATGACGTCCTGGGAGTTGAGGGCCGAATGGAGGCGCTCCAACGCCCGGCGACCGCCGGTATGCACGCAGCCGCTTCGCCGCGCATAGACCTTGCGGCCCGGCAGGCCCGCCCCGCGCACTCCGAATAGAACCTTCCCCGCGCCCGGCTATCATGCGCCCCTCGCAAGGGGGTTCCTCGCATGACACGCGCTCTCCTCGGCCTGCTGGCGGCGCTGGCCGCCTTCGCCGGCGCCTCCGCGGCCACCGCCGCCGACGTGGTCGTCCACGCCGGGCGGCTGATCGACGGCACGGGCGGCCCCGTGCGCGAGCGCGTCTCGGTGGTGATCCGCGACGAGCGCATCGCGGCGGTCGAGCCCGGCTTCGTCACCCCCGCCGGCGCCCGCGTCGTCGACCTCTCGCGCGCCACCGTGCTGCCGGGCCTGATCGACAGCCACACCCACGTCACCTACCGCCGCGGCGGCTTCGCCGAGCGCCTGACCGGCAGCGACATGGAGGACGTGCTGAAGGCCACCGGCAATGTGCGCAAGCTCCTGATGGCCGGCTTCACCTCGATCCGGAACCTCGGCGCCGAGGGCGGCACGGACCTGGCGCTGAAGAAGGCCATCGCCCGCGGCGACGTCCCCGGCCCGCGCATGTGGATCTCGCTGGAGTACCTGGGCCCCACCGGCGGCCCGACCGATCCGCGCGCCGGCATCGACGAGAGCTGGCACAACGACGACTGGGGCCACAGCGTGGTCGATGGCCCCGAGGCCGCCATCCGCGAGGTGCGCGACCATAAGCGCCGCGGCGCCGACCTCATCAAGATCCTGCCCTCCGGCGCCGTCGGCGTGCCCGGCGACAGCACCAATCCGCAGGCCAAGCTGATGACCGACGACGAGATCCGCGCCGTCGTCGACACCGCCCACGGCCTGGGCATGAAGGTCGCCGCACACGCCCACAGCAAGGCCGCCATCGACGCGGCGCTGCGCCTCGGCGCCGACTCCATCGAGCACGGCGCCTACGGCGACGCCGAGAGCTTCCGGCTCTACAAGGCCCGCGGCGCCTTCCTCGTCCCGACCGTGCTGGTCCCGCAACTGGTGGCCGAGCGTGCCGACCAGCGCCCGTCGATCGGCGGCCCTTCGCCGGCCGAGAAGGCCCGCATCGTCGTCGACCAGCTCCGCGGCATGTTCCGCGAGGCCAACCGCGCGGGTGTGAAGATCGCCTTCGGAACCGACGTCACCGGCCTCGTCCCCTTCGACGGCAGCGCGCGCGAGTTCAAGGTGATGACCGACCTCGGCATGTCGCCCGCCGGCGCTATCCTGACGGCCACCCGCAACGCCGCCGAGCTGATCGGCTCGCCCGACATCGGCGCCGTCGCCCCCGGCCGCTACGCCGACCTCATCGCCGTCGCCGGCGACCCGCTCAAGGACATCACCGAACTGGAGCGCGTCGCCTTCGTCATGAAGGGCGGCGCCGTCGTCCGCGACGACCTGACCGCGCGCCCGGCGCCGCCCTGACCTTGATCGTGCGGCCGCTTCCGGCCTTCATCACCCCCGCGCGGCGCACCATCGCCGCGAGCATGGGAGAGCCTATTGTCCTGGGTCCATTTTGCGCTGGCGGCCGTCACCGGGATCGCCGGGCGCCTCGCGTTCTGGGCGTGACTGCGGCCAGCCGGTCAGCGCGTGAACACGCGTTCCCCGAACGGACCGACACACACGATCTGCGTCCCGCCGTGCGTGCAGATGGCGACCTTGCCGTTGAACTGGGCGTTGATGCAGCCCACCGTCCGCAGCATCAGCTTCGAGCCGTCCTTCGACAGCGTCTTCTCGGTGCAGGCCATGTCGAAATCCCAGATCAGGCTTTCGGTCCCCTGGGTCCACTCGGCCCTGGCGCCGGCGCCGGCGATCACCAGCGCCCCGTCGAAATCGCTGATCTGCATGACCCCGCGCGGCCCACGCCAGGTCCCCGTCCAGTCCGCCGCGGAAAGCGCCAGCGCCGGCGTGGCCGCCAGCGACGCACAGAGGGCGAGGACGCCCCAAGCGGCCCGCATCATGAACTCATCTCCCTCGGTCACCCGGCTCTGCGAGCCGGCCTAGCACCCTCCGGCGCGCCGCCGGAGTAGGCCGATCGGTCTACTCGCCGCGGCCGTGCGACCGGCGCTAGAGCTGGGCCTCTGCGCGTTGTGGAGAACACCGATGAAGACGACCGTCCTGGCCCTCGCCGCCGGTCTTGCCGTGGCGATGGGCGCCGGCCCCGCCGCGGCGCAATCCGGCCAGGGCACGCACTACTATTGCTACGCCTGGACCGACGGCTACGGCCGCGTCTACGTCACGGACAGCGTGCGCTACGCGGCGAACACCGACCTCAGCCAGGCCGTGCAGGCGTTCGTGAACACCGTGCGGGCCACCTATGGGGTCTCCACCATCCTCGCCAGCGGCTGCCGGCCGCCCAACGCCACCCCCGACCGCGACGGCGTCGAGAACGAGCGCAACGTCTTCATCCAGCAGGAGCGCGCCAACGGCAAAAACGTGGTGGTCACGCGGTGGTAGGTCGCACGCGCGCCTTGGCCGCCGCTCTCGCGCTCTGCGCCGCGGCCGTCGCCCCTCCCAAGTTCTGACTTCCCTCCCTTAATGGGGAGGGACAGACGGCGAAGCCGTCAGGGTGGGGAAGTGTGGGCCGGGACGCGGGCGCGTCGGGGTTGGTCAATCTCTCTTCGCCGAGTTCTGGATCAGGCCTCCCCACCCTGGCCGCTCCGCGGCCTGTCCCTCCCCATCAAGGGAGGGAACGCCTCTGCGACGTGTGCGCGCAGGCTCATCTGAACATTGATTAGAAATAATGATGCAACGCGGGTCTGCTCCGTTATGATCTGACGTAGCATCGTATTGCGAATGGACCCGGCCCGGAGCGAAGAGCCCGGCCGCGGCCCCTGGGAGGGATATCGGGATGACGCGCATCACCGCGCTCGCCGCCACGACGGCGGCTTCGGCTCTGCTCTTCGGCTGCTCCACGGATGGCCAGGCCCCGAACGCATTGTCGGCTGCGACGCCGACCGCCGCGGAGGTCGCCGCCGCGCCGGCCACGTCGGGCGTGATCGACAACTTCATGCTCGCCGACACCGACTACATGGGCCACGAGCTCTACCGCTCCGACGCCAAGGTGATCGTGCTGATCAGCCACGCCAACGGCTGCCCGATCGTGCGCAACCTGGCCCCGGCGATCCGCGCCCTGAAGGCCAGGTACGAGAGCCAGGGCGTCGAGTTCCTGATGGTGAACTCCGCCGTCCAGGACAGCATGGACGACATCGCCAGGGAGAAGGCCGAGTACGGCTTCGACGTGCCGATCCTGAAGGATTCGAACCAGCTCGTCGGCGAGCAGCTCGGCGTCACCCGCACGGGCGAGTTCTTCGTGGTCGATCCCAAGACCTGGAAGGTCGTCTACCGCGGCCCGCTGGACGACCGCCTCGACTACGGCTCGCAGAAGGCCGTGGCCGACCATCCCTGGGCGTCGGACGCCATCGAGGCCGCGCTGGCCGGCCGCCAGGCGATGGCCGCCACCAAGCAGAGCCCCGGCTGCCTGATCGACTTCCCCGAGCGGGGCAAGGTCGCGCAGATCTCCTACGCCAAGCAGGTCGCGCCGATCCTCGAGAAGAAGTGCGCCACTTGCCACACCGAGGGCGGCATCGGCCCGTTCGCGCTCTCCAGCTACGAGATGGCCAAGGGCTTCTCGCCGATGATCCGCGAGGTCATCCGCACCGACCGCATGCCGCCGTGGAACGTCGACGCCCACGTGGGCAAGTTCGCCGACGACAAGAGCCTGTCCCCGGCCGAGATCAAGACCCTGGTCCACTGGGTGGAGCAGGGCGCGCCGCGCGGCGACGGGCCCGACCCGCTGGCCGCCGCCGCCAAGAAGCGCGTGGTCCAGCAGTGGCCGCTGGGCAAGCCGGACCTCGTGCTCGAGATCCCGTCCTACACCATCCCCGCCTCGGGCGTGGTCGACTACCAGCGGCCGATCGCGGTCAACCCGCTGACCGAGGGCAAGTGGATTAAGGCCTCCACCTACGTGGTCGGCCAGCGCCAGGGCGTACACCACTTCCTGTCGGGCTACCTGAAGGACATCCCGAAGGACGGCCAGGGCAACGAGAGCCGCTGGGGCGCCTCCATGGGCGGCTACGCGGTCGGCGCCGAGTCGACCCTGTGGCCCAGGAACGTCGGCACCTACCTGCCCCCCGGCGGCGCGGTCGGCTTCCAGGCGCACTACACGCCCTTCGGCAAGGAGGCGACCGACAAGTCGCTGCTCGGCCTCTACTTCTACAAGGACGGCGAGAAGCCGGGCCTGATGATGCGCAACTCGGTGGTGGTCGACAACACCATCAGGATCCCGGCCGGCGAGGCGCGCCACAAGGAGACCGCCTACCTCGACGTGCCCAAGGAGATGCTGCTGTACTCGGCGTTCCCGCACGCCCACTACCGCGGCTACGCCAGCGACCTGTGGGTCCAGGCGCCCGACGGGACGAAGACGCGGATCCTCGCCATGCCGCGCTACGACTTCAACTGGCAGCGTGAATACACCTTCGCCGAGCCGCTGAAGATCGCCGCCGGCTCGAAGCTGATCGCCAACTACTGGTACGACAACTCGAAGAAGAACCCGGCGAACCCGGACGCGACCAAGACCGTCGTCTGGGGCGACCAGTCGTGGGAGGAGATGTTCTACACCGCCATCCGCTACCGCTGGACCGACGAGACCGCGACCAGGCAGGTCAACTACGACGAGCTGATGGACCAGACCCGCCTGCTGGGCATGTTCGACGACAACATGGACGGCAAGATCCAGCTCTCCGAGCTCAAGGGCGAGCTGGGCGACAAGCTGAAGCCGTTCTTCGCCCAGATGGACCGGAACAAGTCGGGCGCCATTGAGAACGACGAGCTGATGGCCGCGCTCAAGGTCATGGGCGGCCGCCGTCGCGAGCAGGCGCAGCAGCAGCCCGCGCCGGCCCCGGCTCCGGCCGCCAAGCCCGCGGCGGGCGGCGGGCGCTGACGTCCTGGCGTTCACGTCCCTCCCTGGTTAGACACGCTCGCCAGGGAGGGACCGATGCGCCTGCTGATCCACGAGAAGTCCTACCGCCGGAACCGGGCGGCGATCGACGCGCATGGCGCGGCGATCGAGCTGCTGCTGATCGACGACACCGGCGAGATCCGCCTGGGCGGCCAGGCCGTCTCGGTCGACGACGCGAAGCCCGAGGCCGCCTGGGCCAACACCGACACCTTCTTCTCCGGCGCCGGCCGGCCGTTCATGACCGCGGTGCTGAAGTCGCCCAACCTGACGTGGCTGCAGAGCGGCGCCGCCGGCTTCGACAACCCCGTCTTCGGCCAGATCGTCCAGAAGGGCGCGCGCCTGACCACCAGCCACGGCCAGGCCGTCGGCATGGCCGACTACGTGATGTGGGGCGTCCTCGACGTGCTGCAGGACGGGCCGGGCCGCCGCGCCGCGCAGGCCGCCCACGAATGGACGCGCCGGCCCTTCCGCGAGATCGCCGGCACGCGCTGGGTGATCTTCGGCTTCGGCGCCATCGGCCAGGGCGTCGCCGTGCGCGCCAGGGCCTTCGGCGCGAATGTCACCGGCGTTCGGCGCAACCCTGCGCCCGAGGCCTGCGCCGACCGCATGGCCACGCCGTCCGAACTGCCCGACCTGCTGCCCGACGCCGACGTGTGGGTCCTGGCCGCGCCCGCCACCGCCGAGACCCGCCACATCGCGGGCGCCGAGGCCTTCGCGCGCATGAAGCCCGGCTCGATCCTGGTGAATGTCGGGCGCGGCGCCCTGGTGGACGAACCCGCCCTGCTGGCCGCCCTGGACCGGGATGCGCCGGCCCATGCCGTCCTCGACGTCTTCGAGGCCGAGCCGCAGCCCGCCGACGGCCCGTTCTGGGACCACCCGAAGGTCACCCTCACCCCGCACTCGTCCGGCATGAGCGGCGGCAACGCGCCCCGCAACGACGCCACCTTCCTCGACAACCTCCGCCGCTTCCTCGCCGGCAAGCCCCTCGAAGGCGAAGCCAGGCCCGAAGACGTGCTGGCGAAGTAGCAGTCTCCGCGCTGGAGGCCGTTGGCGACTGCGGCGGATCGGCGAGAGACGGCAAGGCCCTCCTCCCCCGCGGGGCAGGACGATCGCATATGGATGCGGGCGGCCGAAAGGCCGTCGGTCGAACCGCAGAGATCGCAGAGATACGCAGAGGATTCCGGTGGACCCGCGACCCCCTCTGCGTGTCTCCGCGATCTCTGCGGTTCATGAATCGGGCGGACGAGCCGCCCACGATCCATATGCGATCGCCCTGCCCATCAAGGGCGGGGAAGCGATGAGGCACTAGAAGGCGATGCGGTAGCGGGCGCCGGTGACGTAGCTGTCCTGGCCGGCCCCGGTGTTCGGGTTCTGCGAGCCGGTCTCGACGCGGCCGAACAGCGCCACGTCGCCGTAGCCGCCGTTGACGGGCTTGAGGTACATGGCCTCGCCCGCGATGCGGCGCTTGCCCGAGATGTCGAGGCTCTGGGTCACGACGCCGATCTCGCCGGTCTGGCGGTCGACGACCTGGACGGTCTGCACGTCGAGGCGGCCCTTCTCCACGAACATCGGCTGCGACACCGAGAGCGTGAAGCGGTCGCCCCTGGCCAGCAGGTCGGCGGCCGCGAAGCCCACCTCGAACGACGAGGTCGTCAGGCCGCCCTTGCCGACCGCCAGCGACTGGCCGTCCGACGCATGGGTGCGGCCCATCGAGCCGGTGGCCATGAAGCTCAGCCTGTCGCTCGCCGTCCAGTTCACCGAGAGCGAGTAGCCGTCGGTGGTCGAGCCCTTGCGGAAGTCCTGCGGGTCGAACGACTGGATGCCGAGCAGGCCCTTGTCTTCGTTGAGCCGCGTCCACGAGCCGGTCAGCGTCAGGTCCGCGGTCGGCCTGTAGGCCAGGGCGAACCGCTGCGCGCTGGCGGCGTAGGTCGCAGCCCCGTTGCCCACGACGCCGAGGGCGGGCTCGAGGTTGCGCTGGCGCTCCTGCTCGCGGCTCAGCAGGCCGGCCTGGAACGAGAGCCGCGGCAGGACCTGGTGGTCCATGCCGGCATAGACCCCGCCCGAGGCCAGGCCCAGCAGCGGGTCGGCGCCGCCGCGGTCGATGTCGTACGAGCCGGCCGAGGCGAAGCCCGTGCTCTGGGCGAGCTGCGGAGCGCCGTCGCCGAAGCCGAAGACCAGGTGGGTCTTCTCGCCGGCGACCTGGAACCGCGACTGATAGGCCGGGCCCTCGTCGCGGTAGCCGTAGCGCGCCTGGCGCGGGGCGACCGACATGGTCAGGTCCATGCCCCACGGGTTGGCGATCGCATAGCTCTGGCTGGAGAAGCCGTTGGCGAAGGCGCCCTTGCCGCCGTTCTTCACCCAGGTGTCCATGCGGCTGAGCAGGTACGACTGGAACTGCTCCTGGCCGCCCATGTAGGTGGTCACGTTCTGGCCGATCAGCTTGCTGGTCAGCGGGATCGCGAAGTCGCGCTGGGTCAGGCCGATCGTTTCGAACGCGTAGAAGTAGGCGTCGGCGGTGGTCTTCCACGTGCCGTTCTGCACCTGCTTGTAGCGCGTGATCACGGCGCTGTTGGTCTGGGCGACCGCCTTGCCGTTCTGCACCGTGAACCACTTCAGGTTCGAGAGGCTGAGCGGCGACTGGCTGGCGGTGACGTCCAGCAGGCCCACGCCGTAGACCGGGTCGATGCCGGGAGCGCCGAGGTCCTTGGCCGAGTCCAGGATGATCTTCGCCGTCTCCGCCGGGAAGTTGGCGAGCCACGGCCAGCGGTCGTGCAGCAGCGCGATGGCGCCCGAGACCAGCGGCGCGGCGAACGAGGTCCCCGTCATGCGGGTCGTGCCGCCCTGGCCGTCGCTGACCAGGATCAGTTCGCCCGGCGCCACGATGAAGTGGTTCTTCAGCTTGTCGCCGAGGCAGAGGCCGACCAGCGTGAAGCACGCCTCGCCCGGACGGTTCGAGAAGTTCGAGATGTTCCCCTCGACGTCCACCGAACCCACGACGATCAGCGCCGGGTTCAGCGGCTGCGGCAGCCACGATATGTTGTCCTTCTGGGTCACGCCGTCATTGCCGGCGGCGACCACGAACAGCGTGTTCTTCAGGATCTGCGTGGTGTAGCCGAGATCGTTGAAGACGTTGCTCCAGCCCTTGTCGAAGGTGGAGCCGGGCACGCCCAGCGACATGTTCACGACGCTGGCGCCGTTGGCCTTCAGGGTCTTCACGCCGCGGGCGACGTCGTCCCAGTTGGCCGTCCCGGTCTCGTCGAACGGGTTGTAGGCGAGCACCTGGGCGTTGGGCGCGATGCCCATCACGCCCTTGCCGTCGTGGTGGCCGACGATCAGCGAGGCCACCGCCGCGCCGTGGCCGTTGCTGAACTCCGAGACGCCGCCCGACTTGACGATGTTGCCGGCGATCGACGCGTCGGTCGTGAAGCTCATGTCGAGGATGCCGATCCTGGTGTCGGCGCCCGAGCCCTGCGTCTTCGTCAGCGCGGGCGTCCAGTTGACGGTCTTCATCCAGTGATCGACGTGGTCGGTCCCGGCGTAGTCCATCAGCGCGTCGTAGTATTCCAGGAAGATGTAGGCCATCTCGTCCTGGTCCAGGTTGGAGAACGACGAGGCGTCGCTGCCCTCGATGCCGCGCGCGGCCAGGAACGGCTTCAGGAAGCCTTCCGTGAACGACTTGCCGGTCTTCGCCTGGATCGACGCGCCCCAGAACGCTTCGGAGTCGCTGAGGATCGTCGTGATCTTGCTGTCGATCAGCGTCCTGTCGGGGTTCGTCGAGATCGCGCTGGAGAAGGCGACCTGCCAGTCGCCGCCGGCCTTGGTCCAGAAGTCGCCGACCTTGGCGTACTCCGGCGCGCCGGCGCCGACCACCGGGTTCGACGTGGCCCAGAAGGTCGTCAGGTCGCCGTAGAAGGCGCCCGTGTCGCCCCAGAACGGGCGCAGGTTCCCCCAGAACGGCCGCAGATTGCCGTAGAACGGGCGGAGGTTCCCGTAGAAGGGCCGCAGGTTCCCGTAGAACGGGCGCAGGTTGCCGTAATACGGCTTCACCGGCCCCGCCGCGCTGCTGGTCGCTTGCGCCGCGGCCGGCGTCGCGCTCAGCGCCGCGGTGGCCAGCGCCGCCGCGGCGACGCTCATCAGCAAAGTGCTCCGAACCATACCCAACCCCCCGCGGCGCTTCTGTGCCGCAGCGCGGAAAATGGCTCGAAAGGCCTTACCGGAATGCTTACACGTAAGGTGTGCGCGCGTTAATTATAAGTTGTTTCAAGATGAAACACCGACATCGGTCGACAAATCGCGGCCAGGTTGGTCCTTGAGTTCCAATTTATACGACTTTAGGGAGAGATTTCTTCTAGATCAACTGGAGTTTTACTCTCCTATATCTTTATATCACGCGTCGTACCTTGCCCGCTCCGTGAGCAGCGTGACGTCCCGGGGCGGGGTTTGCCCTCGACGATGCATCTTCACGTTGCGTAGAGGCGCCCGGGGCGTCTCTGCTTGCCATTTTTCAAACGGCCGTTAGACCGCTGGGCATGGCGAACGATGCGACCCGGAAGACCGGTTCTTCGAAAGAAGCTCCCAAGGAGACCCCAAAGGAGACCCCCAAGGAGACCTACGACGACCGGCCGTTCCACTCCGAGGACCTGCCGCCGGAGGTGCGCGCGCCGCTGGAGCCCTATGCGGGCCGCGAACCGGAACAGCCCGCGTGGTTCAAGTGGGCGGTCGCGCAGGAGCCCGAGCGGACGTTCGTCGAGTCGAAGGGCGCGAAGATCGAGGCGCTGACCTGGGGCGAGCGGGGCCGGCAGGGGCTGCTGCTGGCGCACGGTAACTCGGCGCACGCCGAGTGGTGGAGCTTCATCGCGCCCTATCTCGCCAAGGACTACCGGGTGACCTCCATGTCGCTGGCCGGGATGGGCAACTCCGACTGGCGCGACACCTACCGCTTCGCGGACTTCGCGGCCGACGCCGAGGCCGTGGCCCAGGCGACCGGCCTGCACGACGGGCCGGCCAAGGCGATATACATCGGCCACTCCTTCGGCGGCGGGCAGGTGTTCTTCACCGCCGCGCGCTACCCCGAGCAGATGTCGGCGGCCGTCCTGGTCGACACCGGCTTCGGCGGCCCGCCGCCCGAGGTGCTGGAGGAACGCAGGAAGCGCGCCGAGCTGCTGGCCAACAACCCGAGCCCCGACCGGCCGACGCGCATCTATCCGACGGTCGCCGCCGCCCTGGCCCGCTTCCGGCTGATGCCGCCGCAGCCGGCCGAGAACCACTACATCCTCGACTACATCGCGCGCCGCTCGCTGAAGACCGTCCCGTTTCCGAATGGCGAAAAGGGGCCAGACGGCTCGGGCGAGGGCTGGACGTGGAAGTTCGATCCCAACATGTGGGAGAAGCTGGACCGCAGCGACGGGATCATGGCCGCCGACCGCGGCGCCTTCCCCGAGCTGAAGGTCCCGGTGGTCCACCTCTACGGCGACAAGAGCCGGATCATCGAGCGCCGCGCCTCGGGCGAGCCCGGTTTCCTGGACGGCCGCGTGCCCGAGATCGAGATCCCGGATTCGCACCACCACGTGATGATCGACCAGCCGCTGGCGCTGGTGGCGGCGCTTCGCACGCTGCTGGACCGTTGGCCGCATTGAACGAACCGGCCGGTTCGTGTAGGGCCGGTCTCCTGACCTCCCCATTCCTCGAAGAGTGAGAACCGATGGCCGGACACGGCTCCGACTACCAGCGCGGTCACATGGATATCGCCGAGCAATCCGCGACCTACGAACTGGTCATGGGCATGACCAAGTGGGGCTCGCTCGTGGTCGCCGCGGGCATCCTGTTCTTCACCCTGCTGTTCTGCACGCACACGGGCTTCCTGGGCTCGGCCATCACGGCCGCGGTCCTGCTGGCCCTGGGCGTCTTCTTCCTGCGCGCGAAGCCGGCGGAAGCCGGCGCGCACTGACGCGCGAAGCGTCCAGGCCGGTCTGACGGGCCTCCGCGCGAGCGGAGGCCTTGTCGTGTCCGGAGGGTCGCTGCCGCGCCTCGAAAAGCTCGGCGGGGCGCCAGGAAAGCTGGCCGGGGCGTGGCTGGACAAGCCTTGCCGGGCGCTCCTATGGTCCGCGCGCCTGCTGACGCTTTCGGGGGACGACGCGGACCAATGGCCGTCATCGCTGTGACCAAGGAACGCCGCGCCGGGGAGACCCGCGTGGCGGCCACGCCGGAGACGGTCAAGAAGCTGGTCGCGGCCGGGTTCGAGGTGGTCGTGGAGACCGGCGCCGGAGCGGGCGCCTCGATGGCCGACGCCGACTACGAAGCCGCGGGCGCCAGGATCGCCAAGACCGCCAAGGACGCCGCCGGCAAGGCCGACGTGCTGTTCAAGGTGCGCTCGCCCGAGGCCGACGAGATCGCGGCGCTGAAGTCGGGCGCGTTCGTCGCGGCCCTGCTGAACCCCTACAACGAGAAGCCGACGGTGCAGGCGCTGGCCAAGGCGGGCGTGTCGGCCTTCGCCATGGAGTTCATCCCGCGGATCACGCGGGCGCAGGTGATGGACGCGCTGTCCAGCCAGGCGAACCTCGCCGGCTACCGCGCGGTGATCGAGGCCGCCGAAGCGTACGGCCGGGCGCTGCCGATGATGATGACGCCCGCGGGCACCATCGCGCCGGCCAAGGTCTTCATCATGGGCGTGGGCGTGGCCGGGCTGCAGGCCATCGCGACGGCGCGCCGCCTGGGCGCGGTCGTCACCGCCACCGACGTCAGGCCCGCGACCAAGGAACAGGTGGAGAGCCTGGGCGCCAAGTTCGTCGCCGTCGAGGACGAGGAATTCAGGCAGGCCGAGACCTCCGGCGGCTACGCCAAGGAGATGAGCGCCGAATACCAGAAGAAGCAGGCCGAGCTGATCGGCGGCCACATCGCCAAGCAGGACATCGTCATCACCACGGCCCTGATCCCGGGCCGCCCGGCGCCGAAGCTGGTGACCGCCGACCAGGTGGCCTCGATGAAGTCGGGCTCGGTGCTGGTGGACCTGGCCGTCGAGCAGGGCGGCAACGTCGAGGGCGCCAGGCTGGGCGAGGTGGCGACCACCGCGAACGGCGTGAAGATCATGGGCGTGCCCAACCTGCCCGCCCGCATCTCGGCCGACTCGTCGTCGCTCTACGCCCGCAACCTCCTGGCCTTCGCGGGCCTGTTCCTCACCAAGGAGGGCGCCTTCGCCCCGGACCTCGAGGACGAGATCCTGAAGGCCGCTCTCGTCACCCACGGCGGCGCCGTGGTGAACCCGTCGCTCAACGCCTGAGGCTCCCATGGACGTCGATCCCACCGTCTTCCGCCTGGCCATCTTCGTGCTGGCGATCTTCGTCGGCTACTACGTGGTCTGGAGCGTGACGCCGGCGCTGCACACGCCGCTGATGGCCGTGACCAACGCCATCTCCTCGGTGATCATCGTGGGCGCCCTCCTGGCCGCCGCGGCCAGCGGCGCGGGCGGCGAACTGACCTCCAACGTCCTGATCTCCAAGGGCGCCGGCGCGGTCGCCGCGGGCTTCGCGGCGGTCAACATCTTCGGCGGCTTCCTCGTCACACAGAGGATGCTGGCCATGTACAAGAAGAAGCAGAAGTAGCCAGGACGGGCGGGGGACTACCACATGGACGCGAACGTCGCGGCGATCCTCTACCTCGTCTCCGGGGTGCTGTTCATCCTGGCGCTGCGCGGGCTGTCGAGCCCCGAGACCAGCCAGGCGGGCAACCGCAACGGCATGATCGGCATGGCCATCGCCGTCGGCACGGCGCTGGTGACGCTCTACACGCAAGGCGCGCTCGACGCGCTGACCGCGGGCCTGATCCTGGGCGGCGTGGCGATCGGCGGCGGCATCGGCGCGCTGATCGCGCGGCGCGTGGCGATGACCTCGATGCCGCAGCTCGTGGCGGCGTTCCACAGCCTGGTCGGCATGGCCGCCTGCCTGGTGGCGGTGGCCGCGATCCACACGCCGGAGGCCTACGGCATCGGCAGCACCGGCGCGATCCACGTGAACTCGCTGATCGAGCTCAGCCTGGGCCTGGCCATCGGCGCCATCACCTTCACCGGCTCGGTGATCGCCTTCGCCAAGCTAAACGGCAACATGAGCGGCGCCCCGATCCTGCTGCCCGCGCGCCACCTCCTCAACATCGCCATCGGCCTCGGCATCGTGGCGCTGATCGTCGTGCTGGTGATGAGCGGCGGCTCGGCGCTCTGGGCCTTCTGGGGCATCTTCGCGCTCGCGCTGCTGATCGGCGTGACGCTGATCATCCCCATCGGCGGCGCCGACATGCCGGTCGTGGTCTCGATGCTGAACAGCTACTCGGGCTGGGCGGCGGCGGCGCTGGGCTTCACGCTGGAGAACGTGACCCTGATCATCACGGGCGCCCTGGTCGGCTCCTCGGGGGCGATCCTCAGCTATATCATGTGCAAGGGCATGAACCGCAGCTTCGTCTCGGTGATCCTGGGCGGCTTCGGCGCCGAGGACGGCGCGGCGGCCGGCGGCGGCAAGGTCGAGACGCGGCCGGTGAAGCAGGGCTCCGCCGACGACGCGGCCTTCATCATGAAGAACGCGTCCAAGGTCATCATCGTCCCCGGCTACGGCATGGCGGTGGCCCAGGCCCAGCACGCGCTGCGCGAGATGGCCGACAAGCTCAAGGAAGAGGGCGTGGAGGTGAAGTACGCCATCCACCCCGTGGCCGGCCGGATGCCCGGGCACATGAACGTGCTGCTGGCCGAAGCCAACGTGCCCTATGACGAGGTGTTCGAGCTGGAGGACATCAACTCCGAGTTCCCCACCGCCGACGTCGCCTTCGTGATCGGCGCCAACGACGTCACCAACCCGGCCGCCAAGACCGATCCCACGAGCGCCATCTACGGCATGCCGATCCTCGACGTGGAGAAGGCCCGCACCGTCCTCTTCGTGAAGCGCGGCATGGCCGCAGGCTACGCCGGCGTCGAGAACGAGCTCTTCTTCCGCGACAACACCATGATGCTGTTCGCCGACGCCAAGAAGATGGTCGAAGGGATCGTCAAAGGACTCTGAGTGAGCGTTCCGGCGCGCACCTACATCCGCTTCGTCTGCTTCTTGCTGGTCCAGGGCCAGCGGAACAGGCTGGGGCTCTTCCAGGCTCTGAACGAGGCGCGCGACAGCGACCATGCACCGGATTGGGCGCTTAAGGAGATCGGCGAGCTCCGCGGCTGGTTCGACGACAACCTCGAAAGGCCAGAGACCTTCGGGCGTGGGCAGTCAGGCCTGTCTTGGTTCAAGCCCGCAGCCGCCGAGCATATCGCCAACATGCACAGGCTGAAGCTCGCCCTGGAGGCTTGCGGCGTGCATGTGGAGGTGCTGACGACGCGCGATCCCGGGGCCGTGGTCTGGCAGGACAAGCACCAGGTCGTCGCCCAAGCGGGCGCGCGACGCTTCTAGAGGCTGTTAGGACTCAGCGGTGCTCGATGGCAAGCGCAACGCCCTGGACAATCCGTTGAAATAAAAACCTTTCGTCATGGCCGGCCTTGTGCCGGCCACCCATGGACACCGCGTTGCGGGGCGTGCTGCGGCCGCGTCGGCCTCCATTCCGCTCGGTCAGTGTTCATGGGTCGCCGGCACAAGGCCGGCGATGACGATCTTTGAGGGCTCCCGCGGCCTCTGACAGTCAGGAAGTTCCCAACAGGCTCCAGGTCAGCCCACCGGGTCCGGCGGCAGGAGCGCGTGGCCGACGCCGGTGTTGATCGGCGGGTCCCAGTCCATGTCGCCCGCGGGCTGCGGGGGCATGGAACCGCCCCGGTGGCCGACCAGGATGTAGCCGTCGGCGACGCCGTCGCCATCGACGTCGATCTCCACCCGGACGGGCGGGTTCGGCCCGATCAGCGTCGGACCGACAGGCAGGGTGGTCGTGCCGAAGTCGAAGCTGTCGCCGTCGGTAGGCGCGGGCGTGGGCAGGCCACCGCCGTCACGGTCGCCGCCGCCCGTGGCCGGGGGCGAGGTCCGGTCGCCCGGAGCCGTGCCGGGGCCCCAGTTCACGTGTACGGCGCGGCCGGCGGCGGTGAAGATCCGGTCGCCCTCGTCCTGCGAGAAGTCGCGGATGTAGCCGAGCAGCACGTTCGGGCCGCCGCCGCGCGTCGGCGCCATGACCACGAAGGTGTCGGCGCCCGAGCCGCCCTCGACCTGGGCGCCGTCGGTGAACTCGATGCGGTCGTCGCCGGCGCCGCCCAGCAGGATGTCGTGGCCGCCGCCGCCCTTGATGGTGTCATTGCCGTCGCCGCCCTCGATGCGCTCGGCGCGCGCGGTGCCGACCAGGAGGTCGTCGCGCTCGGTCCCCCGGATGACGACCGGCGCCTCGGCCTGCGCCGGGGCGGCCGCAGGAACCTGGGGTTCGGCGTTGGCCTGGGCCGGCGCGGTCTCGACGGCCGCCGGCGGCGGGGCCGGCGCCTCGAAGGATTCGGCCCTGGCGGCCGGCGTCTCGGCCGGCGCGTTCTCCATCACCGTGACGGCGGTCGCGAGCGCCACCTTGGACACCACGCCCTGGGCGGCGATCTCGCGCTCCTGCGCCGGGGCCTCGTGGTCCGCGACCGGCGGCAGGGGCTGCTCCTCGGCGGGCGCGGACGGCGCCTTGGGCAGTTCGGCCGCCTGGGCCTCGTCGAACGCGCCGCCCGTCTCGTAGAAGAAGGCCGTGGCGATCACGAGGGCGAGGAAGGTCTGACCCTCGCGGGCGGTGAAGGGCAGGATGGTCGCCGATTTCGGCGCCACGGCGTCCTCGGTCACGTCCAGCCGCTGGCGCAGCGCCGCGTGCAGGTCGTAGCTCTCGTCGACGGTGTCATCCACGGCCGAGTGGACGACGAACTTGCCGTCGATGCGGGCCACGTGGATCAGGACGTCGCCGTTCCCGTCGGTGACGACGCACCAGGGGTCGCCTTCGTCCGTGGCGCCGAAGATCACGTCCACGTCGATCCCCTGCGCCGAGAGCTGGTCGGCGAGCGCCTCCAGGCGCGCACGCTCCGACGGCGACCAGTCGCCGCTGTCGCGCACTCGCGAGATGAAGGGAACGACCTGGCCCATGGTCTCTAGGGGATCATCTCCTGGCGGGACCTAGCCGGTCGCCCGCGCCGCGGCGGCCTCGCCGCCGAACAGCAGCCTGTAGAGTTCCGGCTCGTAGTAGCGCAGCAGGGTCTTGGCGAAATCGCCGGGCTCCAGGCCCAGCGCCTCGGCCCAGGCGCCCTGCGTCTCGATGGGAAGCCGGCCCAACCCGCTCTCCACCTGCGAGACGAAGGTGTAGTAGCGCAGGCCCACCTTCTCGGCCAGTTCCGCCTGCGTGAGGCCGGCCTCTTCGCGGGCCGTCTTCAGCCATCGACCGGCCTGCTGGCGCAGGACCTTGATGTGGGCGGCCTTGGCAGGATCGGTCGCGGGTCTCGGCATCAGGGCGCTCCGGTGGCTCCGAAATGCGCTTGCGAACGCTTCCGGAGCCTAATAATACAGTTTTTACACAACAAATAACTACGCGACGCATAGCCGCTCGTTCCGAGCTATCACGCCAAGCTGTTTCAGGGAAGCAATGAAGCGACTGTTTGTGTCCGCGGCCGTCCTGCCGCTGGTCTTCACCGCGCAGGCGCGCGCCGAGACCAAGATCTCCGCGGCGACGACCGCGCCCGTGAGCACGTCCACGGTCGCGAGCGGCGCGCCCGACGACATCAACATCGAGACCGCGGGCTCGATCGCCCCCACCGCTTCGGGCGCGGCCGTGACGATCGACTCGCCGAACGCCGTGGCGGTGAACGGCACGATCAGCTTCAACGGCGTGAACAACGCCACCGGGGTCCAGATCAACGACGGCGTCACGACCACCGTCACCAACGCGGGCAGCATCAACCTGCTCGAGGACTATACCGCCACGGACACCGACTCGGACGGCGATATCGACGGGCCGTTCGCGCAAGGGACGGGCCGCTACGGCATCCGCGCGCAGGGGACGCAGGGCGTGACCGGCACGCTCACCAACACCGGGTCCATCGGCGTCGAGGGCAACGACTCGGCAGGCATCTCGCTGGAGACGCGGCTGGACGGCACGCTGATCCACCGTGGCGGCGTGTCGGTGCTGGGCGACCGGGGCGTGGGCATCCGGGCGGATTCGATCTCGGGCGACGCGCTGATCCAGGGCGCGGTCGCGGTGCAGGGCGAGGGTTCGGTCGCGGTGCAGTTGGGGCCGGTGGACGGCGCCGTGGTGCTGCAGGGCGCGATCACCTCGACGGGCTATCGCTCGGCCGACCGGCTGACCGACGCGGTGCGGGCCAAGCTGGACGCCGACGACCTGTTGCAGGGCGGCGGGGCGGTGAAGATCACCGGCAGCGTCGGCAAGGGCGTGCTGCTGGATCGGCCGCCGACGGACACCTCCACCGACGACACCGACGAGGACCAGGACGGGATCGCCGACAGCGCCGAGGGCACGGCCTCCGTCTCCTCGTTCGGCGCGGCGCCGGCGATCGACATCGGCGGGACCGGCGCCATCACCCTGGGCGCCGTCGGCGTGGAGGGCGACGCCTACGGCTTCGTCAACCGCGGCGTCGTCACCGGCAACGGCGTCAACGACGGCGTCACCGGCACGGCGCTGCGCATCGGCCAGACGGACGGCGGTTCGGTCACGCTGGTCGGCGGCATCCACAACCAGGGCGGCGCGACCATCGTCGGTCGGTCGTACTCGGCGCAGTCGACGGCGATCCTGCTGAACTCGAACGCCATCGTGCCCGCGCTGGTGAACGCCGGCACGATCGGCGCCGAGCAGAACGGCGGCCTGCACGATGCCCGCGGCGTCGTCGACCTCTCGGGCACGCTGGCCCAGATCGACAACTCCGGGACCATCAAGTCGGTGGTGACGCCGGCGACCGGCGTGGCCCAGACCGGCAAGGCCATCGCCATCGACGTCTCGGCCAACACCTCGGGCGTGCTCGTGCGGCAGTTCAAGGTGAACTCGGGCGACACGCCGAACATCGGCGGCGACATCCTGTTCGGCTCGGGCGCCGACCGGCTGGAGCTGTCGGCCGGGACCTACGCGGGCACGCTGGACTTCGGCGCGGGCGCGGACTCGCTGCTGATCGACGGTGGCGCGACGGCGACGGCGATCATCCAGGACGCCGACGGCACGCTCGCCGTCGAGGTGCGCGACGGGCGCCTCGCGGTCTCGAACACCGGCACGGTCAGCCTCTCGACGCTGGACATCGGCGCGACCGGCGTGCTGGCGGTGAACATCGACCCCGCCCAGACCGGCAGCCGGTTCAACGTGTCGGGCGCGGCGACGCTGGCCACGGGCGCCCAGGTCGACGTGACGCTGACGTCCATCTCGCGCGGGCAGCGGGCGTTCCAGATCCTGCAGGCCGGCACGCTCTCCGTGGGCGAGACCACCGCGACGCTGGTGGGCTCGCCCTACCTCTTCCAGGCGAACCTGCGGGCCGACACGGCCAACGGCGCCCTCTTCGTCGACGTGCGGCCGAAGACGGCCGGCGAACTCGGCCTCAACCGCTCCGGTTCCCAGGCCTATGCGGCGATCTTCGAGTCGCTGGACAAGGACGAGGCCATCGAACAGGCGTTCCTGGGCCAGAAGACCGAGGCGGGCTTCGACGCCCTCTACGACCAGATGCTGCCCGACCACTCGGGCGGGGTGCTGATGTCGGCGGCGGCGGTCTCGGCGGCGGTCTCGCAGGCCGTGGCCATGCCGATGGGCATCGACAAGGACTCCGCGACCGGGACCTGGGCGCAGGAGATCGTCTTCAACATCCGCCGCGACCGCCAGGACGCACAGGGCTTCAAGAGCCAGGGCTTCGGCTTCGCCGCCGGCGCCGACATGCAGGGCATCAACAACGCCCTGGGCGCCAACGTCAGCTTCGTGACCACCGACGTGCGCGACCGCGGCGCGGCGGCCGGCGAGGACATCTCGATGAACCTCTTCGGCGCGGGGCTCTACTGGCGCTTCGACGGCGGGCCGCTGCAGGCGGCGGTGCGCGGCGGCCTGGGCTACGCCATGTTCAACGGCGACCGGCGGCTGGTCAGCCAGACGCTGAACCTGCGCGCCAAGGCCGACTGGAACGCCTGGATGGCCGACGCCTACGCCGGCGTGTCGTACGAGTTCAGCGCCGGCGGCTTCTACGCCCGGCCCGAGCTTTCGGCGGCCTATCTGCGCCTGGCCGAGGGCGGCTACACCGAGAAGGGCGGCGGCGCGGGCTTCAACCTGACCGTCGACAAGCGCACCGGCGACCTGCTCACCGGCGAGGCCCTGCTGGCGATCGGCTGGAAGATGGGCGACGAGGCCTTCTTCGCCCCGGAGGTGAAGCTGGGCTACCGCGCCAAGCTCGCCGGCGGGCCGCCGAAGACCACGGCCCATTTCGACGGCGGCGCCGACTTCACGCTGGACCCCGAGGACGTGTTCCAGGGCGGCTACGTGGTCCGGGCGGGCTTCCGCGGGGGCGCGTCGCGGGTGCTCTATTCCGTGAACGGCGGCGCCACGATCGACGGCGACTACCAGGAGTACGACGTCCGCGCCGGGGTCCGCTTCCAGTTCTAGACTCGCCCGCGGCCCGCTTTTTGCCTAGAACGCCGCGCAATCTGGGGTCCGGTCCCAGATGGATGCGGCCGCAATGGGCGGCGCGGTGGGAGGTCTTCCTTGGCCGACGGCGAGATGAGCGCGCGCGGTAGGCGCCGGGCGGCGGAGGCCGGGATCGTGGCCGTCGCCGGCCTGTCGGCGTTCGCCGTGGCCCATGCCTCGCTGCTGGTCCCCGAGACGGCGCGCCCGATCTCGGCGCCCATGGCCGCCGTCGCCAAGGCCGCGCCCGTGACGGCGCCCCCCGAGGACGACGTGCTGATCGCCTTCGAGGAACCGGTGCCGGGCCATGCGGTGGTCTCGCCCTTCGGCCTGCGGCAACTGCCCTGGGAGGGCAACGGCCGCCTGCACGAGGGCGTGGACATCTCGGCGGACGCCGGCGTGCCCGTCATCGCGGCGGCCGACGGCGTCGTCGTCGCGGCCGGGACCAAGGGCGGCTACGGCCGCTACGTGGCCGTGCGCCACGCCGAGGCGCTGACCACCTTCTACGCGCACCTGGGCGGCATCCGCGACGGCCTGAAGCCGGGGATGGCGATCAAGGCCGGCGACACCCTGGGCAGGATCGGCTCCACCGGCACGTCCACGGGCCCGCACCTGCACTTCGAGATCCGCGACGCACAGGACAGGCCGCTCAACCCGGCGATGTTCCTGGGCAAGGCGTTCGACGAGGCCGGCGACCTGCCGCTCGACAAGGCCAAGCGCTACTCCGGCCGCGTGCGCATGGCCTACGTCTCCTTCATCCCCGAGAGCAAGCGGGCGCTGATGGACGCCAGGAACGCCCCGCCGGTGCGGGTCTTCAAGCGCGCCACGACCGATGCGCAGGACGAAGCCGCCGCGACCCGCAACCTGGAAGGCAGCCTCGCCAGGGAGGCGCAGCGCCAGGAGAAGATGGACGGGCTGAAGGGCCTCTCGATCGGCCCCGACGGCCGCCCCCGCGCCCAGCTTTCGATGTAGCGAAGGCGGCCCCGGCTCCCATATCCTTGAAGGGACGAGGAGCCATTCCGATGAAGTACAAGCAACTGGGCCGCACGGGCCTCTACGTGTCCGAGATCTGCCTCGGGACCATGACCTTCGGCGGCAATACCGACGCCGGCATCTGGAAGGCGATCGGGTCGCTGCCGCAGGCCGACGTCGACGCCATCATCCGGCGCTCGCTCGACAGCGGCGTGAACTTCTTCGACACGGCCGACGTCTACTCGTTCGGCGCGTCCGAGCAGCGGCTGGGGCAGTCGCTGAAGAACCTCGGCGTGAAGCGCAGCGACGTGGTGCTGGCCACCAAGGTGTTCGGCCAGATGGGCCCCGGCCCGAACGACCGCGGCGCCTCGCGCGGGCACATCATGGACTCGGTCGCGGGCTCGCTGGAGCGGCTGCAGACCGACCACATCGACCTCTACCAGATCCATGGGAACGACAGCGTCACGCCCATCGACGAGACTCTGCGCGCGCTGGACGACCTCGTGCGCCAGGGGATGGTCCGCTACGTGGGCGTCTCCAACTGGGCGGCGTGGAAGATCGCCAAGGCGCTGGGGCTCTCCGAGGCGAAGACCTACGCGCGGTTCGAGACGCTGCAGGCCTACTACACCATCGCCGGGCGCGACCTGGAGCGCGAGCTGGTCCCGATGCTGACGAGCGAGCAACTGGGCCTGATGGTCTGGTCGCCGCTGGCCGGCGGCCTGCTCTCCGGCAAGTTCGGCCCGGGCTCGAACAATCCCGAGGACGCGCGGCGCACCAACTTCGACTTCCCCCCGGTGGAGAAGGACCGGGCGTGGGCCTGCGTCGAGGTGATGCGCGAGATCGGCCAGGCGCATGGCGTGTCCGTGGCCCGGGTGGCGCTGGCCTGGCTGCTGCACAAGCCGCACGTGATGAGCGTGATCATCGGCGCCAAGACGGTCGAGCAGCTCGACGACAACCTGGCCGCCGTGGACCTGACCCTCACCGCCGACGAGATGAAGCGGCTGGACGAGGTGAGCGAGTTGCCGGCCGAGTATCCGGGCTGGATGTTCGGGCGGCAGGGCGCGGGCCGCGTGCCGGCGCCGTTCAAGACGCCGGCATGAGCCTTCCGAAAGGCGCCCATCGCGGCGAGCGGGTCGACATCGGCGGGCGCAGCCTGCGGGTGGTGCGGGCCGGACCGGCCACGAGCGCGGCGCCGCTGATCGTGTGCGAGCACGGGGCGTTCGGCTGCGCGGCCGACTGGACGGTGGTGCAGGAGCGGCTGGCGGCGAAGGGGCTGCGCAGCCTCGCCTACGACCGCGCGGGCCTGGGCTACTCCGACCCCGGGCCGGAGCCCAGGGATGGCCGGGCGATCAACGACGACCTCGAGGCGCTGCTCGACCGGCTGGGCGAGACGGGGCCGATCGTGCTGGCGGGGCATTCCATGGGCGGGCTGATGGTGCGGCTCTTCGCGCTGGAGCGCGACCGGCGGCCGGTCGTGGGCCTCGTGCTGGTGGACGCCGTGACGCCGTCGGTGCTGTCGCTGCCGGGCGGGGCGCAGGCGGTCGAGGGCTTCGGGCGGCTCCTGCAGGCGGTGAGCCACGGGGCGCGGTTCGGCCTGATGGTCCCGGTGTCGCTGGTCAGCGCCAACCTGATCGGCCTGCCCGCCGAGGCGGCGTCGGAGAAGCGCCGCGTCCACGGCGCGGCCCCGCACGCCCGGGGTGCCTCGGCGGAGGTGCGGCAGTGGCCGGCGACGTCGAGGATGGCGGGCGCGGTGGAGCTGTCGGCCGATCTCCCCGTGGCGGTGGTCACGGCCGACGGCAAGCTGCCGCCGCCGATCCGCGAGGCGCAATACGCCCCGGCGAAGGCCTCGAAGCACGGCTTCGTGGAGCATGTCACGGGCTCGACCCACGCCAACGTCCTGGGCCCGCGCCACGCCGACGCCATCGTGCGCGGCCTGGAGCACGTGTTGGCGGCGGCCGTCTAGAGCGGCTCTCCCTCCACCAGTCCCATCGCCGCGCGGAAGCGGTCGCCGACGAGCGGGACGATCGTCGCGGCGTCGGCGCGCTCCACAAACGGGTCTCCCCTGCGGGCCGGTCGCACGACCAGGCCGGGCGCTTGCGCCGTGATCGCGAAGCGGCCGTCCCAGACCACCTCGCGCCCGGCCGGCAACTCCATGGGCTGCAGGCCGCCACGGGCCGCCTCGCCCGGCTCGCGCGTGATGCGGATGCGCGCGCCGTCGGCTTCGATGCGCGCGCCGGCCAGGGTGGAGATGAACCGCTCGGTCCCGAGGGCTGCGTCGGCCGCGCGGGCGACCCGCGATCCGGCGGGCAGGCGCTCGCCGCCGCCCGCGCAGACGCAGGCCGTGGCGACGAGACGGCGCACCTCCGTGGACGGCGCCCGTCGCAGCGCGGGGCGGTCGAAGACCAGTTCGCCGCCGGTGGCGACCCCCTCCAGCGGGAGCCCGCGATCAGGTGGCGGTTCGATTGGCGCGGGGACTGACGTGGCCGCGCGGGCGCGGCTGCGGGCGTAGCGGAGGTCGGTGTTGGCGGGATCGTCGATCCAGGTCTCGCCGCGGGCCGACAACCACGTGCGAAGGTCGGCGCGGCCGGCGGCGAGCAGCGGGCGCAGCAGGAAGACGCCGCGGCCCTGCGGCCACACTGGCGACGGCGACCACTCGCGAGGGTCCGGCGTCGTGGAGCCCGCCGCGCGCATCGCCGCCGCCTCGGCCAGGTCGCCCGCGGTGTGGCCCATCAGGATCACATGCGCGCCGGCCTCGCGGGCCGCGTCCGCCAGCAGCGCATGGCGCGCGCGCCGCGCGGCGGCGGGCAGGCCGGTGGCCGGCTTGTCGCCCTCCCATGCCAGCGCGCGGAAGGGCCGGCCCAGGCGCGCGGCCAGGGTGGCGCAGCGGTCCGTCCAGGCTGCGCTCTCCGCCTGGAGCCGGTGGTCCACGGTGAGGATCAGGAGGTGGCGCCCGTGCTCGCGCGCCCAGGCGTCGGCCATCAGGGTCAGCGCCAGCGAGTCTCCGCCGCCCGACAGCGCCACGGCGATCGGCCGCGGACTGTCGCGCAGGAGGCGGCGGTCGAGGATCGACCCCACACCCCACCGCTCATCCCGGCGAATGCCGGGACCCGGATCGAAGGTCGCGGAGGCAGGTTGGAGGGCCATCCGGGAGTCTTAGCCCAGGTCGGCGATTTTCCATCCGGGTCCCGGCCTTCGCCGGGGATGAGCCGGCAAATCTCCTGCGCGCCCCAGGCGCCGTCATTTTGGAAACCACGGAGGACACGAAGATCACGAAGGCGCCGCGGATGAGCTGAGTGCAGCGCGCTTCTCGGACCCTTCGTGGTCTCGTGGTCTTGGTGGTTGAAAATAGCGCGCCTGCGGCGCCGACAGGTTCTATTCGCCTCTCGGGACCCTAGGCCGCGCACTTGGCCTGGGTGCGGAGGGTGGCGGCGCGGCTCGCGACCGCGGCGGGCGCTTTCGGGTAGCGGCGGCCCAGCTCGCCGAGCGTCTGGCAGGCGTCGGCGGGCTTCTTCAGGGCCACCAGCGAGCGGGAGAGCTCGACGACGGCGTCGGGCGCCCAGGTGGTCTGCGGCCACCCGCGGATCGCGCTGATGTAGGCCCGCGCCGCGTCCGAGTGGGCGCCGCGGACGCTGAGCGTCTTGCCCCACCAGTAGCTGGCCTCGTTGGCGCGGGGCGCGTCCGGATAGTTGGCGACATAGGCCGAGAACGCGGCCTCGGCGCCGTCGTAGTCGCCGGCCAGCATGAGCTGTCGCGCGGCGGTGAAGTCCTTGGTGGGGTCGCCGGCGGGCGCGGCGGCGGCGGCGACGTCCGGCGGGGGCGCGAAGCCGGCGGCGATCCTGCCCTCTGCGGCCGTCAGCCGCTCGGTCAGGGCGGCCAGGTCGCGCTTGAGCTGGGCGTTCTCGCGCTTCGACTGGTCGAGCTCGCGGGTGACGCTTTCGAAGGCGCTGTTCACGCCGCGCAGCGTGCTTTCGAGGTCGCCGAGCTTCTCGTTCATCTCGGCGATGCGGGCGTCGGTGTCGGCGGGCTGCACGACCACGGGCTTGCCCGTGTCGCGCAACTGGAAGACGATCGAGCGCAGCTCGCGCAGCACCTTTTCCATGCGGTCGAGCCGCTTGGCGTCGCGGGCGTCGAGTGGGTCGGGGACCGGCAGCGGCGTCTGCGAGACGGCCGGTCCGGCCGCCACGAGGACGGCCAGCACGGCGGTGGTGAGGAACGCTCGACCGTTGCGCATCGGGCCTAGCGGGCGCCCGAGACGATGGCGGTGTGGCCGTTGCGGTTCCGGGCCCAGGCGTCCTCGCCGCTGCCGGCGTCGAGCGGCTGTTCCTTGCCGAACGAGATCGTCGCGATCCGGGCGGACTCGATGCCGCGGCCGACCAGGTAGTCCCGCACCGCATTGGCGCGGCGGGCGCCGAGGGCGAGGTTGTACTCGCGGGTGCCGCGCTCGTCGGCGTTGCCTTCGATGCGGACGTTGACCGCCGGGTACTGGCGCAGCCACGCCGACTGGGCGTCCAGGATCGGCTGGGCGTCGGCGCGCACGTCGTGGCTGTCGGTGTCGAAGTACACCCGGTCGCCGACGTTGACGATGAAGTCCTGGGCCGAGCCGGGCAGCGCGCCGACCGGGGCTTGCGACACCGGGCCCTGGGTGGGCGGCATCTGGGTCTGCGGCGCCTGCGTCTGCGGCGGCGCCTGGGTGACCGGGAAGGCCGGCTTGTCCTTCTTGGCGCACGCCGCCAGGGACGCGGCGGCCACGCCCACCAGAGCAAGCCGTACGATCGTGCGGCCGTTCAAGCTACGAACCATCTGCGTCTCCTAGGGTTGCGAATCACTATCTGGGTCTATCGGGCTGGATTGAGGCGAAGACTAGTTAAGCAAAGGCGACCAGGCCGGATCCGATCCGGCGCCAGGGTAAGGCATCGGCTGAAGGATTCGCCCCGTGACGTCCACGCTCCACAACTTGGGCGGACCGCCCGGGGTTTCGCGCGAGAACATCAGGACGCGGCCGTTGGGCGCCCACGTCGGCCCCTCGTCCAGGTAGCTGGTGGTCAAGAGCCGCTCGTCCGAGCCGTCCGGACGCATCACCCCGATGTGGAATTCGCCACCGGTCTGCTTCGTGAAGGCGATGAATTCGCCGGTCGGGCTCCAGACCGGCGTGGTGTACGAACCGCCGCCGCCCGAGATGCGCCGCGCGCCGCCGCCGTCGGCGCCCATCACGTAGATTTGCGCCGAGCCGGCGCGGTCCGAGGTGAAGGCGATGCGCGCGCCGTCGGGCGAGAAGCTGCCCGAGACGTCGATGCCGGGGTCGGTCGTCAGGCGCCGCGAGCTGCGGCTGGCGAGGTCCATCAGGTAGAGGTCGGTGTTGCCGCCGCGCTCGACCGAGAACACCACCTTGGCGCCGTCGGGCGAGAACCGGGGCGCGAACACCATACCCTGGAAGGCGCCGAGGCTTTCGCGACGGCCGCTCTGCAGGTTGTAGAGGTAGACCGTGGCGCTGTCGGGCCTGAGCGCCATGTAGGTGATCTCCTGGCTGGTGGGCGAGAAGCGGGGCGTCATGACGATCGAGTCGCCGCTGGTCAGGTAGCTGGGGTTGGCGCCGTCCTGGTCCATGATCGCCAGGCGCTTGATCGTCTTCCCCCGCGCCCCGCTCTCCGCCACGAACACCACGCGCGTGTCGAAATAGCCCTTCTCGCCGGTGAGCCGCTCGTAGACGGCGTCGGAGATCTTGTGCGCCACGCGCCGCCAGTTCTCCGGGCTGGAGGTGAACTGCTGGCCGATCATCTGGCGTTCGTACTGCACGTCCCAGAGGCGCAGGTCGACGCGGAGCTGGTTGCCTTCCACGCGGACCATGCCGCTGACCAGCGCCTGGGCGTTGATCTGCTTCCAGTCGGCGAAGCGCGGCTGCACGGCGGGCGTCAGGTCCTTCTCGATGAAGCTGGCCGGATCGAGCGGGCGGAAGAGGCCCGAGCGCTGCAGGTTGGCGGCCACCACCTGGGCGATGTCGGCGCCCACCTGGCCGCCGCCGAAGGCCGGCACCGCGATGGGCAGCGGCTGGACGTCGCCGCGGGTGACCGAGACGCCGACCCCCTCCTGCGCCTGGGCGGGCAACCCGCCGACGAGCGCCCCGAGGGCCAGCGCCAGCGCGGCGATGAAAGCGTTGATCCGCATGCCCTTAAGCTCCTGGTGTGCCGCAGTAGTCGCGGGCGGAAAAGTCGGCGTAGAAGCGCTGGCCCCAGTTCTCGCGCGGCTCCTTCACGAAGGGCTGCGAGCGGAGCACCGCCTGGCGCGCGCGGAACTCCGCGGCGTCCCTCTGGGCCTCGTTGGCGCCGCCGCGCGACTCCACCGTGACGTCGCCCACGAGGCGGCCGCCGGCGCCGATGGTGAAGTGGGTGCGCACCACCACGTCGCGCGTGGAGGCGAGGCTGCAGTCGATGCTCCAGTTGCGCTCCAGCTCGTCCTGCATGCTGGAGGACACCGCCGCGCCGGAGGTCGCCCCGAAGCCGTTGGTGGCGCGGGCGACCGGCGCGGTCGTGGGGCGTGTCGCGCCCTTCGGCGCCGATGACGGGCGCTGCGGCGCGTTGCGGGCCGGCGGGGTCAGGCTGGCGGAGAGGGCGTCCAGGTCCAAGCTCTTCTGGACCGGCCGGGTCTTCGGGGCCGGCGTGGGCGCCGGCGCCTTCTCAACGGGCTTGGCGGCCTTGGGCGTCGGTGTCGGCGCCGGAGCGGGCGTCGGGGGCGGTGGCGGCGGCGCGGGCTCGGGCGGGGCCTCGGCGACCGGCGCCTCGGTCTGCGCTTCCTGTTCGACGGGCGCCTGCTCGGCGGGGCGGGGCTCGGACGGCGCGTTGGCGACGATGGTCACCGGCACGACCGACCCGGCCGTGACGTTGCGGTTTCCCCACTGGATCATGAAGGCTGCGGCCACGGCGACGTGCAGCACCAGCGACCCGACGGCCGCCGGGTTCATCTCGAACCGCCGGGCGCGCGCGCTCGTCATTCGGCGACCTTGTCCTTGTCGCCTCCGGAAGACGGGCCGCCGGTGTCGGTGATCAGGTTGATCGCGGTGAAGCCGGAGGTGGAGAGCGAGGCCATCACCTGGGCCACGACGGCGTAGCTCGCCTTGCCGTCGGCGCGCACGTAGATCGGCCGCGTGCGGTCGGACGCCATCTCCTTCAGCCGCGGCGAGAGGTTCGCGAACGGGACCTCGCCGTCGCCGACGTAGAGCCGGCCGTCCGCGCGGATCGAGATGGTGATCGGGTCGGGCACGTCCTGCATGGCGCCCGCCTCGGTCTTCGGCAGCTCGACGGGCACGCCCGCCGTCAGCAGCGGGGCCGAGATCATGAAGATGATCAGCAGCACCAGCATCACGTCCACCAGCGGGGTGACGTTGATCTCGCTGAGCGCGCCGCGGCGGCCGCGGCCATAGCGCCGGCGTCGCGAGCCGCCCCCCGCGGCGAAGGCGTCGTTGGTCGAGAGCGCCACCGGTCAGCTCCGCTCGGCGAGGCGGCGCTGGATGGCGGTGGAGAGGTCGTCGGCGAAGCCCTCCAGCCGCGCGGCGTACTTCCCGGCCGAAGATGAGAACGCGTTATAAAAAATATAAGCCGGGATGGCGGCGACCAGGCCGATGGCGGTGGCGAAGAGGGCTTCGGCGATGGAGGGGGCGACGATCGCGAGGGAGGTGTTCTTCTGGATGGCGATGGCCTGGAAGGACTGCATGATGCCCCAGACGGTGCCGAAGAGGCCGACGAAGGGGGAGGCGGTGGCGACGATGGCCAGGGCGCCCAGGCCGTTCTCCACGCGGGCGTTCTCGCGGGCGATGGTGGCGTCCAGGTGGCGGTCGATGCGCTGGATCAGGAAGGCGGTCTGGCCCTCGGTGGCCTGGCCCTTGGCGCGGGCGTCGCGCCATTCCTTCAGGGCGCCCTGGAGCATGCGCGGGAGCGCGTGCGTGGGCCGCTCGCCGGCGTCCTGGGCGACCTCCTCGAGGCTGCGGCCCGAGGCGACGGAGTCCTCGAACCGGTCGGCCTCGCGGTTCAGGGCCGTGAAGCGGAACAGCTTGTCGATGATGATGGTCCACGACCACAGCGAGGCGACGCCCAGGCCGATCATCACCAGCTTCACCACCCAGTCGGCGTTCCTGAAGATCGTCACAAGGTCGAAGCTCTGGGGCGTGACGGCGTCCATCTTGTCTCCTGAAGGCGTGTCGGGGCGGTGTTGCTAGGGTTCGGTGGCGATCTTATGGCGCAAAGTACGGGCGTAGCTTTTCGACCATGTCGGGCGGCGGGCGGCGGGCGCGGCCGCGCAGGTCGATGCAGACGGCCTGCAGCTTCGCCTCGGCGATCAGGTCGTCGCCGCGCACGATCCGCTGGCTGACCAGCAGGCGGGCGCCCTGGACGGCGTCGTAGCGGGTGCGGACCAGGAGCGCGTCGTCGACGCGGGCGGCCTTCCTGTAGTCGACCTCGACGCGGACCAGGGTGAAGGCGGTGGGCTCGGCGAGCGCCAGGAGCTCGGTGTGGCTGATCCCGGCGAGGCGGAAGAAGTCGCTCCGCCCGCGCTCGAAATAGCGCAGGTAGTTGGCGTGGTAGACCATGCCGGTGAAGTCGGTGTCCTCGTAGTAGATGCGCACCGGCAGCACGTGCTCGCGGCCGTCCAGCCAGCCGGAGGACGGCTGCGTATCGAGGGGCGCGCTCATTCGAACAGGTCCCCGGACGTGGCCGGCGGCGGGGTGGTCCTGGGCGCGGCGAGGCCCAGGTGGTCGTAGGCCTTGGCGCAGGCCATGCGGCCGCGGGGGGTGCGCTGGATGAAGCCCTGTTGCAGGAGGAAGGGCTCGATGACGTCCTCGACGGCGTCGCGGGCCTCGGCGATCGCATAGGCCAGCGTCTCCACGCCCGCGGGGCCGCCGGCGTAGTTCTCGATGAGGGCGCGCAGGTAGCGGCGGTCGAGCGCGTCGAGGCCGTGCTCGTCCACGTCGAGGCGGGCGAGCGCGCTGGCGGCGTGGCGGCGGTCGATGACCTCGGCGCCGTCGGCGGCGGCGAAGTCGCGGACCCGGCGCAGCAGGCGGCCGGCGACGCGCGGGGTGCCGCGGGCGCGGGTGGCGATCTCGCGGGCGCCGTCCGGGGCGAGGTTGGTCCCCATCTTGGCGGCGGCGCCGAGCAGGACCTTCTCCAGCTCGTCGTGGGTGTAGAACTCCAGCCGGATTGGGATGCCGAAACGGTCCCGGAGCGGCGTGGCCAGCAGGCCCGCGCGGGTCGTGGCGGCGACGAGGGTGAAGGGCGCGAGGTCGATGCGGATGGAGCGGGCCGAGGGGCCCTCGCCGATGACCAGGTCCAGCACGTGGTCCTCCATCGCCGGGTAGAGGATCTCCTCCACGTTGGCGGCGAGGCGGTGGATCTCGTCGATGAAGAGGACGTCGCGCGGTTCGAGGTTGGTGAGGATGGCGGCGAGGTCGCCGGCCTTGGCCAGCACCGGGCCGGAGGTGGCGCGGAAGTTCACGCCCAGCTCGCGGGCGACGATCTGGGCGAGCGTGGTCTTGCCGAGGCCGGGCGGGCCGAACAGCAGGACGTGGTCCAGGGCCTCGGCGCGGTTCTTCGCGGCCTCGATGAAGATGCTGAGGTTGGCCTTGGCCTGCTGCTGGCCCACGAACTCGGCGAGCGTCTGCGGCCTGAGCGCCTTGTCCGCCGGTTCGAACGCCTGCGGCTCGCCGGAGACGATGCGGGTCATGGAACGACCCTCGCGCGGCGCACGGCCGCAGCGCCCCCTCCACCGCTTCGCGGTCCCCCTCCCCCATGAATGGGGGAGGTACTGGAAAACGCGAACCTCCCCTGCGCAGCGGGGGAGGGGGACCACGAAGTGGTGGAGGGGGCGCTGCCACGGCACGACGTCACCGGCCCAGCTCCTGGAGGGCGGCCTTGATGAGGGCGGGGGGTTCGGCGTCCTCGCCGAGGCGGACGGCGGCGGCTTCGACGACGCGGCGGGCCTGGGGCTCGGCGACGCCCAGGCCGAGGAGGGCGGCGACGGCCTCGCCGGAGGCGCTGGGCCTGCCGGGCGCGACGGGCGCGATCTGGGCGTGGAAGCCGGCGCCCGCGCCGTCGCCCAGCGGCTTGCCCTTGAGCTCGGTGACGATGCGCAGCGCCAGCTTCGGCCCCACCCCGTTGGCGCGGGCGACGGCGGCCTTGTCCTCGCGGACGACGGCGGACGCCAGCTCGGCCGGCGGCAGGACGTCGAGGACGGCCAGCGCCGCCTTCGGGCCCACGCCCTGGATCGCGCGCAACTGCACGAAGGCGCCCCGCTCGGCCCGGTCGAGGAAGCCGTAGAGGGTGAGGCCGGTCTGCTCGCCCCAGGCGCTCTCGACGTGCAGCAGGGTCTCGGCCCCGATCTCGGGCAGGCGGCCCAGCGTGCGGCTGCCGCAGCGCACGACGTAGCCCACGCCCATGACGTCGATCAGGGCGTCCTCCTCGCCGACTTCGGCCACGGCGCCGCGCAGGCGGCCGATCATGTGCGAATCACCGGGAACATGTGCGGTCCAGAGGTACCGCAGCCGGGACTCCGGGGGAACGATGGCGAACTTATGCCGCCAGTCATTGGCGGCGCCTCTCCCTTGCGGGAGAAGAGCCTGCCCCGGACCTGATCCGGGGTGGCGCGCGCAGTGTGCCGGATGAGGTGGCGCGAGCCTTTCAGCTTCGAGGGCGCGTCAGCGCCGCTTGGATTCAACCACGGAAAACGCAGAAAACACGGAAGGCGGCGGACCCCGCAGAGCCCCTTCCGTGTCCTTCCGTGTTTTCTGTGGTCCATCTCAAGGGCGCCTGCGGCGCGCAGGATGCTCGCCCGCTCAGCACGACCCCTGTCCGTCCGCCTGCGGCGGTTTCAGGCGTGGCCCTGGCCTTCGAGTTCGGCGAGCCAGCGGAAGATCAGCGGGGCGGCGGGGAGCATCACGTTGTCGTGGTCGTAGTCGCCGACCTTCACGGCGAAGGCGGGGCCGCCGCGTTCCTGCATCTCGGCGGCCGTCTGCAGGGCTTCGGCGGGGACCACGTCGCGGTCGGCGCCGCCGTAGTAGAGGCGGATCGGCGCCTTCGGGGTGAAATGGCTCGTCTCGTTGTCGGCGAGCGCGTCGAGCAGCCAGTTGGCCGTGTTGTTGTCGAAGGCGGCGAGGAAGTCCGGGTTGAACATCTGGCGCGGGCGGCGCGGCAGGCCGGCCATCACCTCCTCGGGCTTGCGGGGCGTGTCGAACACCTCGCGCACCTGGGCGGCGGCGGCGGGCGTCAGCACGCTCTCCAGCGGCCGGCCATAGCGGGCGCAGTATCCGCGTACGAGGTAGGCCAGGTAGACCGGGTGGTTCGGCGAGCCGCCGGCCAGGGCCACGGGGAAGCTGACCGTCCGCAGGTTCTGGGCGCCCGAGACCGAGGCGCTGGCGCGCACGCGCTCGCCCCGGGCCTCCAGCGCGGCATGGGCGGCGAGGCTGGCCGTGCCGCCCTGCGAGAAGCCGGCCAGGAAGGGCGGCGTCTTCGGCACGCCCGCGACCTGGCGGGCGGCGGCGAGGAGGTCGGTGACCGCGCGGGCGGTGTCGTCGGCGACGAGGTAGGGGTGGGTGAGCGGGGAGTCGCCGAGGCCGATGTAGTCGGGGGCGATGGCGGCGCGGCCGGTTCCGGCGAACACCAGGGCGGCGGAAAGGCCGTCGACGGAGAGGCGCGACGGGACGGCCGTGCGGGTGGTCGTCGTGCCGTGCTGCCAGCTCACCAGGCTCGCGGCCGGGGCGCGGGGCAGGGCCAGCAGGCCGGAGAGCCGGATCGCCCGCCCGGCGCTGTCGGTGGACGGATAGAGGATGCGCCAGGCGTCCACCGTGTGGCGCGGCGCGACGCCGCCGATGCCGGCGAGCCCCAGCAGCGCCCGGGCTTCCAGGGCCGTCCAGGTCCGCAGGTGGTCGAGCCGCACGCCCGAGGGCGCGGCCGGCGGCGGCGGCGCGCAGGCCCCGAGCGGCAGGGCCGCGGCGGCGGCGAGAACGGCGCGGCGATGCATGATCGTCCCCAGGCTCCGACGACGGCCAGGCCGCCCGACGCGCATCTTGCCCCAAGCCCCGGCGGCCTCAAGGGGCGGGGGCCATCGCATAGGGATGCGGGCGGCTCGTCCGCCCGGGTCATGACATGAACCGCGGAGATCGCGGAGATGCGCAGAGCGCGGCCGCAGCGCCCCCTCCACCCTTCGGGTCTCCCCCATGAATGGGGGAGGTACTGGAAAACGCGAACCTCCCCTGCGAAGCGGGGGAGGGGGACCGCGAAGCGGTGGAGGGGGCGCTGCGGTCGCGCATCTCCGCGATCTCCGCAGGTCATCGGGTGGACAAGTCTCAACTTATACGATTTTTATTCTCGCGATGGTGCGCGCGATAGTTGATCGTCCGCATTTCGGCCTCGGCCTGTACGGAACGATCGCGGACCGTCGGCAGGCTTCGAGGGCGAGCGTGTCGATGGAGTAGGCGTTGCTCGAGTCCATCTGTTCGCGCCTGGCGGCGCGCCGCGACAGCCCGTTCTTCCGGCAGACGTCCGCGCGGGCGCCCGTGAAGCGCTATCTCATCGCCACGACCGGGCGCACGGGCAGCACCCTGCTCTGCTCGCGCATCGCCGAGTACGGCGACCTGGGCTTTCCGAACGAGTTCCTGAACGAGAGCTATATCTCGGAATTCGAGCGCCTGTTCCCCAACCCGAGCCTCGACGACTTCGAGCGCTATGTCTCGTCCTGCTTCGCGTCCCGCGACGGGGTGTTCGGGCTGAAGACGGACTGGTGGCGGTTCCGGCTGGCCCGCGAGGCCGAGCTGCTGCGCGCCTTCTACGAGCCGCTGGACCTGATCGTATGGCTCCGGCGCGAGGACTTCGTCGCCCAGGCGGTGTCGCTGGCGCTCGCCCAGGCGACGCAGGTCTGGCACGTGCGCGGAGACGGAGACGGAGACGACGACCTGGCGGCGCGGCACGCCGAGACGCCGTTCGACGCGCGCGCGATCATCGAGCAGGCCCGCAACATCCTGAACCAGGAATACTACTGGCGGCTCTACTTCGAGAGCTGCGACACGCCGCGCGTCGAGCTGACCTACGAGGATCTCGCCCGCAACGTGGACGACGGCGTGCAGGCCATCGCCGACGCCTTCGACCTGTCGTTCGCGCCCCGGCGCAACTCGCCGGACGTGCGCAAGGCCCGCTCGGGCGTCGCCGAGGCGTGGAGCGCGCGCTTCGAGGACGAGTGCGCCGACTTCGTCGCGTTCTGGCGCGAGTACCGCGGCCTGGTCTCCGCGAGCGGCTGAGGCCGCGCGGCGCCGGGGCTCAAGGACCGGGTGGGACGGCGACCTTACCTCCCCCGCGCAGCGGCGGGAGGGGGACCGCTCGCCGAGGCGAAGCCGGAGAGCGAGTGGTGGAGGGGGCAAGCCTCAGGCTCTGCGGAACGACTTGGCGGCTTCACGGTCGTCGAGGCGGCTCGCCCCCTCCACCATCCGCTCTACAGCCGGCTCGCGCCGGCCTCGGCGGACGGTCCCCCTCCCGCCGCTGCGCGGGGGAGGTGAGGTCTTTGGGCTCGGGAGAGGAGACTCGCGCGTCCTGCGTCGTGGAACCGGGGCCGCAGTTGCTATTCGCCGGACCTGGCCGAGGCGGTCTGCGACCGGCTGCTGTTCGGGGCGCCGCTCTACAAGGTCTGCCGCGAGCCGGGGATGCCGTCGGTGGGCACGGTCTACGCCTGGCTGCGGACGCGGCCGGAGTTCCTGGCGCGCTATCGGGCGGTCAAGGCGGCCTCGTTCATGGTGGTGATGGACGCGGCGATGGAGGGCGCGGCCGAGCACGAGAGCGACGTGGCCTATATGCGCGAGCTCGCGCGGGCGGAGCGGGCGGGCCTGGCCCGCTGCGGCAAGCTCGCGCCGCGGACCTACGGCGAGGCGATCTACGGGCCGCTGGACAGCCCCTGGAGTCCGGACCCGATCGCAGACGCGGGAAAGTAACGTCCCGCGGCAAGCCCCTAGAGCGGGTTGCGATCTGATGGAATCAGATCGCCGCTCTAGGTTTTTGTTTTGTCGCGCGTTTATTCCGAAAACCGGTTCCCACTTTTCGGAACGCCCTCTAGGCCACGCGGCGCGCGGCGCGCGGTGCGGGCGTGGGCGTGGGCGATGGCGACGGCCAGGGCGTCGGCGGCGTCGGCGGCGGTCCGGCCGGCGCTGGGCAGGAGGCGGGCGATCATCCAGCCGACCTGGGCCTTGTCGGCCGAGCCGGTGCCGACGACGGCCTTCTTGACCACGGTGGCGGCGTATTCGGCGACCGGCAGGCCGGCGCGGGCCGGGACCACCAGGGCCATGGCGCGGGCGTGGCCCAGCTTCAGCGCCGAGGCGGCGTTGTTGTTCATGAAGGTCTCCTCGACGGCGGCCTCGTCGGGGGCGTGGGCGGCGATCAGCGCCTCGATCTCCACGAAGAGCACGTGCAGGCGCTCGGCGAACGGCAGGGCGGCGTCGGGCGCGATGACGCCGTGGGCGACGTGGCTGAGGCGCGCGCCCTGGCACGCGATCACGCCCCAGCCGGTGCGGCGCAGGCCCGGGTCGAGGCCGAGGATGCGGATGGGGCGAATCGGCGCGTTCATCGTCTGTTCCGAACCTGCCCCATCCGAGCGCAGAAAGCTTGCGGAAACCTTGCGCGGGGGCGGCTGCGCCTCATGCGTGTGGAATTCCCCTCTCGGGTGTTTGAGTCCGGGCAATGCGCCGCAGGCGTCAGATTATCGACATATCGCTAATTATCGATGCGATCAGGGGCCGGGGGAGCGGTGTCGGCGTTCCGGGTGCAAGGGCAAGACGCAGCATGAGAGCTGCGACGAAGGGCGTCTTCGAGACGATGGCGCAGGTCGGCGGCGGCGATGCGGGCGCGCTGGCGGTCGGGTTGCGCCACGGCGTGACCTCGGTGGGCCTGCGCGCGCTGGCCGCCAAGACCCTGCACGTGGCCGCCGCCGCGCCGGAGCGCATGGCCGACATCTACGACAACGCCGCGGCCGGCTGGCTCTCGGGCCCGATCTTCCCGCCCCGCCTGAAATCCGACGATCCCCTGCCGATCTCGCCCGGCTTCTGGCGCCTGTTCTGGGACCTGGCGAGCCTGCCCACGACGACGCCCCATGCGGTGATCGCCGAGCGGACCCTGCAACTGGCCGGAGAGCTCGACCCGGGGATCAACCCCCGGATGGCGGCGACGGCGCTCGAATGCCGCGGCGTCGCGGAGGCCGCGGCGGGCGGCCTGCCGCGGCCCCTCGACGTGGCGTCGCTGTCCCAGCGGCGTCCGGCCTCGCTGGGCTTCCTGCTCAGCCAGGAGCTGTCGCACGCCGGCGGCCTGGCCGATCCCTTCGGGCCGCCGCTGATCGCGCTCCTGCGGCACATGCCGGCGCCGCTGAACTCCATCAACATCCGGGTGATCCAGACGTTGCCCCTGCTGGGCCTGGTGGCCGGATACGGGCGCGCCGGCCTCGACCGCGCGGCGCTGGGCGGCTTCCTGATGGCCCAGGTCGCGCACCACTACTCGGCGCTCTCCACCGCGGTGACGCTGGGCGCGATGAGCGTGCGCCGGCCGCCCAGCCTGGAGCTCACGCTCGACAGCATCTTCAAGGGCTGGGCGCACGGCCGCACCACGCCGCCGCTGATCGGCGCGCCCTGGAACGACCTCATGGACCTGCGCCTCGACGACGTGCGCGCGGCGCTGGGCGTGACCGCGTTCGACTCGCCCTACGCCGCCGCCCGGCGGGCCCTGGACGCCAAGGCGACGAGGCACTGATGAGAGCCGTTCGCAGATGCACGCGAGGCGCGGGTCGTTCTCCTTTCAGGCGTGTCGCTCAGGGGGGCCGGCGGCCGGGCCTATAGTTCGACAGCCCGTCTCAGCGCGGGGAGACGGAAGGCAATTCCACCGAAGGGGTGCGTGATGAAGAAGCATGTTCTGGCCGCGAGCGCGGCGGCCCTCCTGGCGCTGGGCGCCGCGCCGGCCTCGGCGCTGACGTTCGTGACCCAGCTCGACTGGACCGACGCCGGCGGCCACCTGTCGTATTCGAAGGGCACGGTGACGGCCGAGGACCTGGGCGACGGCAAGACGGTGCGCATCACCGTCGACCTCATCGACGACCAGGACCGCATCATCGACACCGGCTCGCACTGGGCGTTCACCTGGAACCTGACCGACGTCGCGGGCAGCAGCGTGACGCTGATCTCGACGGGCGGCACGAACCCG
Organism: Phenylobacterium sp.; assembly: GCF_019636135.1. Lineage (GTDB taxonomy): Bacteria > Pseudomonadota > Alphaproteobacteria > Caulobacterales > Caulobacteraceae > Phenylobacterium. Next base: position 70,100 of record NZ_JAHBYD010000018.1, on the reverse strand, counting down.
TTCGTGAACCAGAACCCGGCGAGCGGGCCCTTCACCCAGACGGGCGCCTTCGGGACCTTCACCAACGCCTTCGCCTGCTGCGGGCCCGGCTCGAACAACGGCAAGACCTCGCTGGTGTTCGAGGTCTACAACGCGAACGGCCTGACGTTCGCGGGCCTCGGCGCGGAGATCGGCGACGACAACCGCGTCACGGCGCTCGGAACCGGCAACCGGTTCGCGTCGAACACCTCGGGCTCCGAGGGCGGCTTCGGCGGGGGCTGGTGGTTCGCGGTGGACATCTTCGACGGACCGGGCGGCACGGGGCCGGGCGCGACCTACGTCGTCGCCGGCCGCGACGCGATCTGCGACGGCGACGGCTGCCAGCCGCCGCCGCCCGGGATCCCGGAGCCGGGCGCCTGGGCGCTGATGATCATGGGCTTCGGCGCGACGGGCGCGATGCTGCGCAGGCGCCGGTTCAGGCCGATCTAGGGCCGGTCCTCGATACCGCCCATCCCGGCGAATGCCGGGATGGGCGGAAGTCATTGATTCCCTCAAAGGGATTTGAGTGCGGACCTAGGACGAGACCGCGCGCGCTGATCCACGAGCCTTGTGCGCGCCGCAGGCGCGGTCATTTGGAACCACGAACGAGCACGAAGACGCACGAACGCGTCGGGGACGATCTGGGCGCGCTGCGGTCACCTGCGGCCTGTTCGTGCGTCTTCGTGCTCGTTCGTGGTTGAATCCAAGCGGCGCTGACGCGCCAACGCAGATCGAAAAATGCCTAGGGCCCGCGCCCGGCGGCGACGAGAGCCCGGCTTCGGCCGGGGCTTCTGGCTTTGGAATCCGGGCGGCCGGCCGTGGTGTCCATGGCCCACGGGGGCTGGCCCTAGTTCAGCCGCCGCGGCACGTCGCGGACGAAGCGGCCGTCGACGAAGATCTCCACCGCCTCGCAGACCGGATAGCGCTCCAGCATGGCTTCCGCCTCGCGGACCGCGTCGTCGAACGCGCCCAGGACCCCGGCGTCGAGCGGCCGGATGAGGTCCTGTCCCACCGCGCTTAGGACATAGAGCATGACTGTTCCCCCGAACCGGCCATGGTTATCGCCGCTGCGGCCACGCTTGCCAGCAACCGCAAAGCGAAGCCGTCCCCTCTGACGTGAATCTACAGTCAAGCTTGAACTTGCGCCAGCCTGACCGCCCGCTCCTCGCACCGGCCCAGGTCCGACCAGCGAAGGCGCGACGCTATCGGGGCGTCATGCCGGGCTCAAGCGGGATCGCCGGAGAGGCGAAGCCCGGGCGCCCGCGCCCCTGAGCGGCGATCACGTCCAGAAGTGGAAGGCGTCCCAGCCGCGGGCGATGGCGGGGCCGGGCACGCCCAGGCCCGTGGCGATGGCGGCGGCGGCGCCGAAGAGCAGCGCGCTGGCCCCGGGGACGAAGAACAGCACCGCCAGCAGGCCCAGCATGGTGAGGCCCTCGTACTTCGTGAGGCCGCGGACGAGGCCGGCCGGCAGGTAGTGGCGCAGCGCGTTGAAGCCGTCGAGGCCGGGGACGGGCAGCAGGTTGAGGACCAGCGCCATGGCCTGCAGGAAGGCCAGCATGGCGAGCGCCATGAAGAGCGCGTCGGGCGGCGCCGCCCGGCTCCACAGGTTCAGCACCGACGCCAGGACGAGCAGCACGACGAGCGTCGCCGCGGGGCCGGCCAGCGAGGCGGCGGCGCGCCAGCCGGGACTGCGCATCATGTCGTTGCGCAGGTAGACCGCGCCGCCGGGGAAGCCGATGCCGCCGAGCGCCAGGGCGATCAGCGGGATCACCAGGCTGGTCCCGAGGTCGCCGTAGCGGCGCGGGTCGAACGACAGGTAGCCCTTGGCCTTCACGGTGCGGTCGCCGGCCCGGTAGGCCACGAAGGCGTGGGCGAACTCGTGCGCCATCACCGCCAGCACCCAGCCGGTGAGCACGAAGGCGAAGGTCGCGGGCGTCCGGCCGGGCAGGTCGAGGGTGAGGATCGCGCCGAACGCCACGAAGGCGGCGAGGAGGCCGGCGCCCACCAGGTTGTTCGGCGCCTTCGGAGGGGCGCCCTCGGCGGGCGGCGCAGCGTCGGTCATGACGGGAGCCTCCGGCGTTCGCCCCTCGCTGGCAAGCGTCAGGCCGGGACGACCGCCTTGCCCACGGGGCTCAGCGACAGCACGGCCAGCTTCACATGCTGCCAGGCGAACGGGATGCCGATGATGGTCACGGCGAGGGCCGCGGCCAGCACGATGTGCTGCAGGGCGAGCCACCAGCCCGCCAGCACGAACCACAGGATGTTGAGGACGAGGCTCCCCGCCCCCGGGTCGCGGTCGACCACGACGCGGCCGAAGGGCCAGCAGGTGAAGCCGGCGATGCGGAACGCCGCGGGCGTCCAGGGCAGGCCGACGACGGTGATCGCCAGGATCACCCCGGCGAGCGCCCAGGCGGCGCCCGACACGAACCCGCCGAGGACGAACCAGAGGATGTTGAGCAGGAGCGACATGGGCTCAGTCCCGCAGGTGACGGCGGCGCCCGGCCTGGGCGCCGAAGGGTCTAGTGCTGGCTCTCGGGCATGGTGACGACGAGGCCGTCCAGCTCGTCGCTGACCTTGATCTGGCAGGAGAGGCGGCTGTTCTCCTCGACGCCCTCGGCGAAGTCGAGCATCGACTCCTCCATCGCCGAGCGCTCGCCGGTCTTCTCCAGCCAGTCCTCGCGCACATAGACGTGGCAGGTGGCGCAGGCGCAGGCGCCGCCGCAGTCGGCGTCGATGCCCGGGATGTTGTTCTTCACGGCGCCTTCCATCACGGAGAGCCCGTTCTTCACGTCGATCGCGTGTTCCGTGCCGTCGTGCTCGATGTAGGTGATCTTGGCCATACGCCCCTCGTCACGCCGCGATTAGACGGCGACCTCTTTCATGGAAACGGACGGGTCCGCAAGCTTCGCCTTGTTCACGGGCTTGCGGCCGAGGATGAGGTTCTTCCCCATCATGAATTCGGGCGGCGCGTTGATCGCCTCCACCGACTGCACGAGATCGCCCTTCAGGTGGAAGACGGCGAACTTCGCCGTGGCGGGGTCGCCGCGGATCAGGATCTCGTCGACGTCGAAGGCGTAGCCGGCGATCTGGAGCTTCAGGTCGAACTGGTCCGACCACTGCCAGGGGCACTCGCCCGGCGGCCGCGGGCGCCCGGCGATGGCGCTGGCGGCCTGCTTGGCCTGTTCGAGCGCGTTGGGCACGCTCTCCATGCGGAACATGCGCTCGTAGATCGGCATCGGCCGGTGGGCGACGTCGCCGATGGCGAAGATGTCCGGGTCGGTGACGGACCGGGCGTCCAGGTCGACGACGACGCCGCGGGCGCATTCGAGGCCGGCGGCCTTGGCGAGCTCGTCGTTCGGATGGGCGCCGACGCCCACCACCACCGCGTCGCAGGCGATGGTGCGGCCGTCGGCCAGCTTCACGCCGGTGACGTGGCCGTCCCGGCCCTCGAAGCCGGTGACGCTGGCGCCCAGCTCGAACATCACGCCGTGCTTCTCGTGGTAGCCGGTGAAGAAGTCGGAGAGCGCCTGGCAGGCGACGCGGGCCAGGATGCGGTTCTCGCGCTCCAGCACCACCACCTCGGCGCCCAGCGCCCGGCCGGACGCGGCGACCTCCAGGCCGATGTAGCCGCCGCCGACGACCGCCAGCCTCTTGCCGGGGCCGACCGCGGCCTTCAGCGCCTCGGCGTGCGCCGCCGTGCGCAGGAAGAGGATGCCGCCGAGGTCCTTGCCCTCGATGGGCAGCGCGATGGCGCGCGCGCCGGTGGCCAGGATCAGGACGTCGTAGGGCAGGGCCGAGCCGTCGGAGAGGGTGACGGCCTTGGCCCCGCGGTCGATGGCCGTGGCGGTGACGCCGGGCCGGAAGTCGATGTCCGCCTCGGCGTAGAACTCGGTCGGCTTCAGCGCCAGGGAGTCGGCGTCGGCCTCGCCCTTCAGCCAGGCCTTGCTGAGCGGCGGGCGCTGGTAGGGCGCGATCGGCTCGTCGCCGATCAGGGCGATCGGGCCCTCGTGGCCGTACTGGCGCAAGAGCGCCGCCGCCGTCCCCCCGGCGTGGCCCGCGCCCACGATGACCACCTTGGCCTGGCTCATGCTGTGTTCGATGCCCAAAAGTGACACGGGCGTCAACTTCCGCAACGGAAGCGTGGCCTGTCCGACCCTGCTTCAACCGACCTTTCCGCGTCAGATCAAGTCACCCGCGAAACGCCTTGCCGAACGGCGTTTGGATCGGCGCCATGGCGGCAAGGGCCGTAAGCGCCCCGCATCGTTCCGGGGAGGAACATCATGGACGACGGCTCCGTCGACTTCCGCGCGGCCGCAGCGGCCGAGGCCGCGAACCTGCCGCTCGAGGCGCTGAACCCCGCGCAGACCGACCTCTTCGTGAACGACGCGCACTGGGCGATCTTCGACCGGCTGCGCAAGGAATCGCCGGTCCACTGGACGCCGCGCGGCGACGAGTACGACGGCTTCTGGTCGATCACCCGCTACCAGGACATCATGGCCGTCGACACCAACCACGAGGTGTTCTCCTCGGCCGACGGCATCGTGCTGCAGACGCTGGAGGGCAAGGCCGAGTCCGACAAGCGGCCGCGCGGCAACAGCTTCATCGCCATGGACCCGCCGGGCCACGACGTGCAGCGCAAGACCGTCTCGCCGGCCGTGGCGCCCGCGAACCTGCAGGCCATGAGCCCGATCATCCGCGAGGAGGCGGGCAAGATCCTGGACGGCCTACCGATCGGCGAGGAGTTCGACTGGGTCGACACGGTCTCGAAGGAGCTGACGGCGATGACGCTCGCCACGCTCTTCGACTACCCGCAGGAAAGGCGCCGCGAGCTGACCTTCTGGTCGGACATGTTCACCAATGCGCCCGGGTTCGGCCCCGCCAAGAGCTGGGAGCACAAGCGCGAGCAGGCCGACGCGTGCTTCGACGCCTTCGACAAGCTGTGGGCGGCGCGGGTGAACGCCCCGCCGAAGTTCGACCTGATCTCGATGATGGCCCACGCCGAGGCCACCCGGAACCTCAACGTCCACGACTACCACTCCAATGTCGTGCTCCTGATCATCGGCGGCAACGATACGACCCGGAACACGATCTCGGGCTCGGTCTACGCCCTGAACAAGCACCCGGACCAGTACGCGAAGCTGCGCGCCAACCCGGGCCTGATCCCGGCCATGGTGAGCGAGACCATCCGCTGGCAGACGCCGCTGGCGCACATGGCGCGGACGGCCACGCAGGACTTCGAGATGCACGGCAAGACCATCAGGGCCGGCGACCGCGTGGTGATGTGGTACGTCTCGGGCAACCGCGACGAGGACCAGATCGCCAACCCCAACGCCTACGACATCGAGCGCGAGCGGGTGCGCAACCACCTGTCGTTCGGCTTCGGCATCCACCGCTGCGTGGGCAACCGCTTGGCCGAGCTGCAGCTCTGCATCATCTGGGAGGAGATCCTGAAGCGCTTCCCCGAGATCCGCCTGGTCCGCGAGCCCCTGCGCACCCACTCGGTGTTCGTGAAGGGCTACGAGACCCTGCCGGTGGTGATCCCGGCCCGGAACTAGGGGCGCGGGCTCTTCAAGGATTGAACCACGGATTTCACGGATTTCACGGATGGGGTCAGAGCACGAAGCGCTCGACTTCCGCGCTCAGGGCTCCGAAGTTGACCAGCAAGCCAACCCTCATATCGGCGGCGCGCATGTAGTTGATGGTTTGCGCCCGATGCTCGCCGAGTTTGCGGTTCGCCCCCTCCACCAACCGCTCTACGCCCGGCTGAGCCGGGCTCGGCGGTCGGTCCCCCTCCCGCCATCGCTGCCGCGATGGGGGAGGTGAGTGAAATCCGTGGTTCGATCCTGGGGCCGTGGCCTATGGTCCGCCCATGGAGGCGGGCCGGAGATATCATGTGGGGGATCTTCGCGGGCGGTTGCTGCGCGAGGCGCGCGGCATGCTCGAGGAGGGCCAGCCGCTGCACCTGCGCGCGCTGGCGGCGCGGGCGGGCATCACGGCCGCCTCGATGTACCACCACTACGAGAGCAAGACCGAGCTGCTGGGCGAACTGGCGGCCGGCGGCTTCAAGGAACTGCGGCGCGAGCTGGAGGCGGCCGACGACGCGTCGGGACAGGGCCAGCGGCTGCGCGCCTGGGCGACGGGCTATTTCCGCTTCGCGCGCCGCGAGCCCGCGCTGTTCGCCCTGATGTTCGACCCCGAGGTCGCCGCGCTCGCGCCGGTCGCCGAGGCGCGGGCGGCGGCCCTGGCGGGGCTGCACGGGATCGTGGGCGAGGTCGCCGCCGCGCAGGCGCGGGTGAACCCGCCGCTGGACCAGATCACGCTGGCCGTCTGGGCCGCCTCGCATGGGGCGGCCAGCCTGGGCGACACCGCGCGCGGACAGTCCGACCTGATCGACCAGGTGATCGTGGGCCTCGAGGCGCTGTTCCGCCCTGACCGGCGCTAGTCGGCCTCCGCGCACGCGGAGGCGCAGTCGTTCGGAACCGCGGAATACGCGGAATGACGCGGAAGCCAGCCCGGACCCCTTCCGCGAGATTCCGCGTATTCCGCGGTTCATTGAATCGGAACGCGCCACTTCGCGGCCTTGCCGCTGGCCCGGCTGGGGGCGGCGCTCGATGGAGTCGCCCCAAGACACCGCGTCATCCCGGCCGGGATGACGATCTATATCATTGAACCTGGCCTTCCGAGGTTCAGCGCCTCAAACCACCCGTTCCACCAGCATCTTCTTGATCTCGGCGATCGCCTTCGCCGGGTTCAGGCCCTTGGGGCAGACCTGGGTGCAGTTCATGATGGTGTGGCAGCGGTAGAGCTTGAAGGGGTCTTCCAGCTCGTCCAGGCGCTCGCCCGTGGCCTCGTCGCGGCTGTCGATGATCCAGCGGTAGGCGTGCAGCAGCGCCGCCGGGCCCAGGTACTTCTCCTGGTTCCACCAGTAGCTGGGGCACGAGGTCGAGCAGCAGGCGCAGAGGATGCACTCGTAGAGGCCGTCCAGCTTCTCGCGATCCTGCGGGCTCTGCTTCCACTCCTTCTGCGGCTCGGGCGTCTCGGTGTGCAGCCAGGGTTCGACCGAGGCGTACTGCGCGTAGAAGAGGGTCAGGTCGGGGACCAGGTCCTTCACCACCGGCATGTGCGGCAGCGGGCTGATCGAGACCTTCGCGCCCGAGCACTCCTCATGGCCCTGGATGCAGGCCAGCGCATTGCGCCCGTCGATGTTCATCGCGCACGAGCCGCAGATGCCCTCGCGGCACGAGCGCCGGAAGGTCAGCGTCGGATCGACCGTGTTCTTGATGTGGATCAGGATGTCGAGGACCATCGGCCCGCACTGGGCGGTGTCGACGTCGTAGGTGTCCCAGCGCGGATTCTCGCCCGAGTCCGGATCGTAGCGGTAGATCTTGAACGTCCTGACCTTCGAGGCGCCCGCCGGGGCCGGGAAGTGCTTCCCGGTCGGCTTGATCTTCGAGTTCTTGGGAAGGGTGAGCTGGACCATCTGTCTTATCCCTTCCTAGTAGACCCGCGCCTTGGGCGGGAACGGCGCGATCTCGTCGGTCATCGTGTAGTCGTGGACCGGGCGGTAATCGATCTTCACCTTGCCGGTCTTGTCGTCGAACCAGGCGAGCGTGTGCTTCATCCACGTCTTGTCGTTGCGCTCGGGGAAGTCCTCGTGCGCGTGGGCGCCGCGGCTTTCGGTGCGGTTGTGCGCGCCGACCACGGTGACGACGGCCTGGCCGATCAGGTTGTCGAGCTCCAGGGTCTCCATCAGGTCCGAGTTCCAGATCATCGAACGGTCGGTGACCTTCAGGTCGGGCCGCCTGGCGTTGACCGCTTCCATCCGCTTCACGCCGGACGCCAGGGCGTCGGACGTGCGGTAGACGGCGGCGTCCTCCTGCATGGCCATCTGCATCTCGAGGCGCAGGGCCGCCGTCGAGACGCCGCCGCCGGCGTTGCGGAAGCGGTCGAGGCGCGCGAGGTGGCCGTCGGTCATGGCGGGCTTCAGCTCGGGCTGGGTCGCCCCGGCCTTCACGGTGTCGGCGGCGCGCAGGGCGGCGGACCGCCCGAACACCACGAGGTCGATCAGGCTGTTCGAGCCCAGGCGGTTGGCGCCGTGGACCGACACGCAGGCCGCCTCGCCCACGGCCATCAGGCCGGGCACCACCTTGTCCGGGTCCTTGCCGGCCTTGGTGACGACCTCCGAGTAGAAGTTCGTGGGGATGCCGCCCATGTTGTAGTGGACGGTCGGGAGCACCGGGATCGGCTCCTTGGTGACGTCGACGCCGGCGAAGATCTTGGCGCTCTCCGAGATGCCCGGCAGGCGCTCGTGCAGGATCTTCGGGTCCAGGTGGTCCAGGTGCAGGAAGATGTGGTCCTTCTTCGGGCCCACGCCGCGGCCCTCGCGGATCTCCATGGTCATGGCGCGGCTCACCATGTCGCGCGGCGCGAGGTCCTTCACGGTGGGCGCATAGCGCTCCATGAACCGCTCGCCCTCGGAGTTGGTGAGGTAGCCGCCCTCGCCGCGGGCGCCCTCGGTGATCAGGCAGCCCGAGCCGTAGATGCCGGTCGGGTGGAACTGCACGAACTCCATGTCCTGCAGCGGCAGGCCGGCGCGCAGCGCCATGCCCCCGCCGTCGCCGGTGCAGGTGTGCGCGCTGGTCGCCGAGAAGTAGGCGCGGCCGTAGCCGCCGGTGGCCAGGATCACGAGTTGCGCCTGGAAGCGGTGCAGCGTGCCGTCGTCCAGCTTCCAGGCCGTGACGCCACGGCACACGCCGTCGTCCATGATCAGGTCGAGGGCGAAGTACTCGATGAAGAACTCGGTCTCGTGCGCCAGGGACTGCCCGTACATGGTGTGCAGCATGGCGTGGCCGGTGCGGTCGGCCGCGGCGCAGGTGCGCTGGATCGGGGCCTCGCCGTAGTTCTTCGTCATGCCGCCGAAGGCGCGCTGGTAGATCTTGCCGTCGGCCGTGCGGCTGAACGGGACGCCCCAGTGCTCCAGCTCGTACACCGCGGCCGGGGCGTTGCGGCACAGGTATTCGATGGCGTCCTGGTCGCCCAGCCAGTCCGACCCCTTGACGGTGTCGTACATGTGCCAGCGCCAGTCGTCCTCGCCCATGTTGCCGAGGCTGGCCGAGATGCCGCCCTGGGCCGCGACCGTGTGCGACCGGGTCGGGAAGACCTTGGTGACGCAGGCCGTCTTCAGGCCGGCCTGGGCGCAGCCCAGCGCGGCGCGGAGGCCCGAGCCGCCGGCGCCGACCACCACGACGTCGAACTTGTGGTCGATGAACTCGTAGGCCGCCATGGGATCAGGCGCCCCCCAGCGCGACTTTGAGGATCGAGAAGATGGCGAGCGCGCCCGCCAGCCAGCCAATGAACAGGTTGAGCAGCAGGGCCGCGGCCTTGCTGAGGTTGCTGTAGACGTAGTCCTCGATCACCACGCGGACGCCCGAGATCATGTGCGTGGTGGCGACGAAGATCGTCAGGATCATGAGGGTGGCGTTCAGCGGCTCGGCGATCCACGAGGCGGCCTCGTAGTAGTCCATGCGGGCCAGCAGGATGACGCTGTAGGCGCCCCAGAGCACCAGCGGCACCAGCGCGATGGCGGCGACGCGCTCGGAGAGCCAGTGGCCGACGCCGTGCTTGGCGGAGCCCAGGCCGCGGGCCTGTGAGAGCGGGGTGCGGTAGCTCATGCCAGGGCTCCCGTCATGTAGGCGATCGCCCAGGCCGCGGCGGTGGCCGCGATGGTGAAGCCGAAGACCATGTAGGCCGAGGCGTTGGCGCTTTCCTTGCCGAGGCCGCGGCCGAAGTCCCACACCAGGTGCCGGACGCCGTTGGCCAGGTGGTAGAACGCCGAGGCGCTCATCCCGAGCATCACGAACCTGCCCAGCGGCGAGCCCAGCAGGCTCTTGAAGGTCGCGTAGGCCTCGGGCCCCGCCGCCAGCGAGATCGCCCACGCGGCCAGGATCAGGCCGCCGAGATAGAGCCCGCAGCCGGTCACCCGGTGCAGGATCGAGGTCAGCATGGTGACGTGCCAGCGCCATATCTGCAGGTGCGGCGACATCGGGCGGTCCGATGGACCGCGTGGAACGCTCGTCATGGCTAAGCCGCCGCCTCCCCTAATGCCCCCGGCCCTGCGGTTTTAAGCGCCGGGCGAGGGGTGTCAACGAACGGTGGGGGCGTGACGCCCCGCCCGACCGCGTCCCGGGAACCTGCGGCGCCGCTAGTTGCGAATGCTTCGCAATTGCCGAAGTCACAAGGTTCGTACACGCCGAAGTCTGTCGCGCCCCGCCCTTGGAGGCAATGCGCGATCGGTCTAGGTTTCCTTCGCGAAAGGCGAAGGATGCGGTTCGACCTCACCGACCTGCGATTGTTCTGCGACGTCGTCGACGAAGGCTCGATCACGGCGGGCGCCGAGAAGAGCGCGCTGGCGCTGGCGGCGGCCTCGACGCGGATCCGCAACATGGAGGGCGCGCTGGGCGCGACGCTGCTGACGCGCTCGCGGCAGGGCGTCACGGCCACGCCCGCGGGCCGCATGCTGCTGAAGCACGCCCGCGCGATGCTGGAGCAGGCGGCGCGGATGCGCGAGGACCTCTCGGCGTTCGCCGGCGGGCTGTCGGGCGAGGTGCGGCTGCTGGCCAACACCAACGCGCTCACCGAATTCCTGCCCGAGGCGCTGGGCGCGTTCCTGGCCGCGCGCCCCCACGTCAGCGTCGACCTGGAGGAGCGGCTGTCGGACGAGATCGTGGGGCTGATCGCCGAGGGCGTCGGCGACGTGGGCATCGTCGCCGGCACCGTCGAGGTGGGCGCCCTGGAGACCTATCCGTTCCGCGAGGACCGGTTCGCCGTCGTGGCCGGCGTCGGCCATCCGCTGGCGAGCCGGACGCGCGTCTCCTTCGCCGAGGTGCTGGACTACGACTTCGTGGGGCTGGAGCGTTCGGCGTCGCTGCAACGGTTCCTGACCGCCAAGGCCGCGCGCGAGGGCCGGCCGCTGAAGCTGCGCGTGCAGTTGCGCAGCTTCGACGCCGTCTGCCGGATGGTCGAGGCGGGGGTGGGCGTCGGCGTGGTGCCGCAGACCACGGCGCGGCGGGCGGCCAGGACCATGAGGCTGGCCGTGATCGACCTCGCCGACGACTGGGCCCTGCGGAAGCTCACCATCGTCGTGCGCGCCGAAGCCGAGCTGCGGCCCTACGCGCGGGAACTGGTCGACGCGCTACGGGCGTGAGCCTCTGGTTGCGCCCCATCGGGAGAGGGCGATCGCATATGGTTTGTGGGCGGCTCGTCCGCCCGATTCTTGAACCGCAGAGATCGCGGAGACACGCAGAGAAGCTCTCCCACGATTGTCATCCCGGTTTCGCCGCAGGCGAAGACCGGGACCCAACCGTCCGGTGCTCTGAGGTTGTTATCTGCCCCCGCTCGCCAGGGGCCGGCCCCCAACCATCGACGCACCGGAGGGTTGGGTCCCGGTCTTGGGCTGCGCCCAAACCGGGATGACAAACGGGGAAAGCCTCCGCGTATCTCCGCGATCTCTGCGGTTCGACTGACGGCCTTTCGGCCGCCTGCATCCATATGCGATTACCCTGCCCATCAAGGGAGGGGAGGTTCCGGCTCCGGCCCGGTGTAGCGCGCCCGGGGGCGGATCAGGCGGTCCTGCTGGCCCTGTTCGATGGCGTGGGCGATCCAGCCGGCGCATCTCGCGACGGAGAACAGGGCGAAGGGCGCGTCGTCGGGCAGCTTCAGGGCGTCGCAGGCGGCCATGAGGGCGAAGTCGACGTTGGGCGGGTGGCCGGTGATCGCCTCCACCAGTTCGGCGAGGCGGGCGAGCTCGGGGGGCGGGACGAAGCGTTCCAGCAGGGCGGCCGCGCGGGGGTCGCCGTCCGGATAGAGGTTGTGGCCGAAACCCGGGAGCGCGCGGTCGTCGGCGAGGCGGGCCTGGATCGCCTCGCGCGGGCCGAGCTCGGCGGCCTCGGCGGCGAAGCGGCGGACGGCGGCGGTGGCCCCGCCGTGGCGCGGGCCTGACAGCGTCGAGAGCCCGGCCAGCGCCGCGGCGGCGAGCGAAGCGCCGGTCGACGCCGCCACGCGGGCGGCGAAGGCGGACGGGTTCAGCTCATGGTCGGCGACGAGGACCAGGATGCGGCGGATCAGGTCCGCGCCCGGCCCGCCCGGCCCCTGGCCCCAGGCCAGCGCCAGGCGGTTGTGGATCGGCCCGCTGCCGACGTCGGCGGCCACGGCGTCGGTCAGCATCGTCCAGTAGGGTGGCGGCCTCCACGCCGCGCCAGGGATGGCGCGGCCGCGGGTCAGCGGGTCGGCGGCGGCGCGGGCCGCCAGTGCCGTAGGCGCGGGCGCGCATGTCGGCGGCTCCGGGGCGGTCGCTTCGGCCGGTCGGTGCGCTTGAGCGCCGCGCCGTGGCCGCCGCGCAGCAGCCGCGCCACCGCCTCCAGCGTCTCGGCCTCGGCCAGCCGGATGGCGTCGCGGCCGCGGTAGTAGAGCCGCCCGCCCTGCACCGTGGTGATCTCGGAGGAGAGCACCGGCTCGCCCCAACTGATCGCGCCCTCCGCCACCTCGGAGATCTTGCGGCTGCGCGACTTCCGCTCGGCCAGCGCGGCGATGTCGGCGGCCCGGTAGAGGCTGCGGCGCGGATCGCCGGGGTCGGGCCGCACGCCGACGCGGCCGCGGCTCACATAGGCGTACAGCGTCTGCGGACGCACCCCCAGGCGGTCACGGGCTTCCTCGGCGGCGATCCAGTCGGTGTGGGGCATCTTATATTGATCATATTGATCAATCTTGATCTCACAAGGCATCCGGCGAATTTGTCTCCGCACAAGAGACGGAGACCTTCCCATGACCCAACTGACCGACGGCTCCGACGGCCTCGAGACCGTCATCGCCGCGCGCACCGTGCTGAGCGAGGTGGACGGCGCCGCGGGCCGCCTGATCATCCGCGGCCACTCGCTGGACGAGCTCGCCGGCCGCACCACGTTCGAGGAGGCCGTGGGCCTGCTGTTCGACGGCTTCTACGACGACCTGCCCACCGACATCCGCGCCGCCCTGGGCCGCGCCCGCACGCAAGTGTTCGCCGAGGTGGCGGCGCTGGACACCGGCCTGCTGGACCGCACGCCGGTGGAGGCCATGCGCGCGCTGACCGCCCGGCTCGCCGACGGCGACGACGCCGAGGCGGCGTTCCGGCTGCTGGCCGCGCCGGCGGTGTTCACCGCGGCCGTGGTCCGCGCCCAGGCCGGCGAGGCGCCGGTCGCGCCGGACCCCGCGCTGCGCCACGCCGCCGACGTCCTGCGCATGCTGCGCGGCGCCCCGGCGAGCGACGCCGAGGCCGACGCGCTCGACACCTACCTCGTGACGGTCAGCGACCACGGCCTGAACGCCTCGACCTTCGCCGCAAGGGTGGTGGCCTCGACGCGGGCCGGGCTGACCTCGGCGGTGCTGGCCGGGATCAGCGCGCTGAAGGGCCCGCTGCACGGCGGCGCGCCGGGGCCGATCATCGACATGCTGGACGAGATCGGCGAGCCGGCGAACGCGCGCGCCTGGATCGAGGCGGCGCTGGGCCGCGGCGACCGGCTGATGGGCTTCGGCCATCGCGTCTACAAGGTCCGCGACCCGCGCGCCGACGCGCTGAAGCAGGCCGTGCGCTGGCTGGACGCGCGCCAGGGCCGGCTGGAGTTCGCCGAGGTGGTCGAGGCGGCCGTCCTCGACATCCTGCGCGAGCACAAGCCGAACCGCCCCTTGCAGACCAACGTCGAGTTCTACACCGCGCTGCTGCTCGAGGCGCTCGCCTTCCCGCCCGGCGCCTTCACCTGCGTCTTCGCCATGGGCCGTGTCGCGGGTTGGCTGGCCCACGCCCGCGAGCAGGTGGTCGGCGGCCGCCTGATCCGCCCGGCGAGCCTCTACATCGGGCCGATGCCGAAGAAGGCGGCGTAACGCCTCCCCGCGGGGATGGGCGGAAGACGGCGTGTCACAGGTCGGGCCGGATGATGGTCTTGCCGACCACCTTGCGCTGGGCCAGCGTCTCGAACGCCTCGCGCCAGCCGGTGAGCGGATACTCCCGGTCCACGCGCGGGCGCACCCTGCCGTCCTCGGCCAGCTTCCAGATGGCCGCGTTGTTCTCGCGGCCCCTGGCGGGGAACTGACGGCCGTATTCGCCGGCGCGCACGCCGTGGACGGAGAAGCCCTTGATCAGCGCGATGTTGACCGGCAGCACCGGCAGCCGGCCGCTGGTGAAGCCGATCGAGAGGATGCGGCCGCCGAAGGCGATGCAGCGGATCGACTCGTCGAAGACGTCGCCGCCGACGGGGTCGTAGATCACGTCCGCGCCGCGCCCGCCGGTGAGCGCCTTCACCCGCTCGCGGAAGCCGCGGGTGACGTTCACCGTCGCGTCGACGTCGTATTCCTTCTCGATGACTGCCAGCTTCTCGTCCGAGGCCGAGGCGGCGATCACCCGGGCGCCCAGCACCTTGGCGTAGTCGACGGCCGCCAGGCCCACGCCGCCGGCCGCGCCGTGGACCAGCACCCACTCGCCGGGCTGGACCATGCCGCAGCGGCTGAAGGCGACGTAGGCGGTGAGGTACGCCACCGGATAGCCCGCGGCCTCGGCGAACGACAGCCGCTCGGGCTTCCGGCGCAGCGTCGCCGCCGGCAGGATCGCATATTCCGCAAAGCCCCCGCGCCCGCCGCTGCACACCGCGTCGCCCACGGCGAAGCCGGCCACGCCCTCGCCCAGGGCGTCGATCTCGCCGGCCAGCTCCATGCCGCCCACGAAGGGGACCGGCGGCTTGTGCTGGTGCTCGCCGCGCGTCTGCATCAGGTCGGGGAAGTTCACCGCCGCCGCGCGGACCCGGATGCGCACCTCGCCCGGCCCCGGCTGCGGGACCGGCACGTCGCGGATATGGACGCCGGCGTAGTCGGGCAGCAGTTCTTCGACGACCAGGGCGCGCATCGGTCCGACCTCGTGGGGGTTCTCGTTGGCGCAGCTAGCCCTGCCTCACGCGAGGGCAGGCCAGCCTCAGTGCTGGCCGGCGCCCGGCAGGCCCTTCAGCCCGTGGAGGATCATCTCCGCGGCGAAGTCGGCCGCCGCGGCCGTGTCGATCGGCCGGCGCATGAGCATCCGGTCGCAGACCTCGCGGGCGACGCCGATGGCGGCGGCGGCCATGTAATCGCTGTCCGAGACCGGCCCGCGGCCTTCGATGATCGCGTGCTCGATGGCGTCCTTCACCTCGGCGAACACGGCCGCCATCTCGGGGGTCTCGCCATGCACATGGGGCTGCATCTCGCCGGCCGGGCGGCGCGCCAGCCAGCTCACATGCTCGTCGGCCATGAACTCGAAGTAGGCGAGGATCGCCTCGCGCACGAACGGCTCGATCGGGCCGCCCTTGCCGCGCAGGTTCTTCAGGATCGGGGCGAAGCGGCGCGCGCCGTCGTCGGCGAGGGCGGCGAACACCTCCTCCTTCGAGCGGTAGTAGTTGTAGAAGGTCCCGGCCGCGAGGCCCGTGCGGCGGATGATGTCGCGCACGGTCGCCGCCTCGTAGCCCAGCTCGCCGAACACCTCGCGCGCGGCGTCCAGGATGGCCTGGCGGTTCTGGACCTTCGTCTGTTCCCGCTTGCCCGCCGGAAGATAAGCCACCTGCGACATGAACTCTCGACCCGCCCCCAAACCTGACGGGCGTCATATTAGGATGCGCCGTACGAGGCCGCCAGCGGCTTTACGCATGCGTCACCCTGAAAAGCCCAGGGCCATCGCATATGGATGCGGGCGGCCGAAAGGCCGTCAGTCAAAACCGCAGAGATCGCGGAGATACGCGGAGGATTCCCGTGGATCCGCGAGCTTCTCTGCGCATCTCCGCGGTTCATGAATCGGGCGGACAAGCCGCCCACAAGCCATATGCGATTGCCCTGCTGAAAAGCCGGGCGCGGAGCGTCAGACCGTGCGTTGCGCCCGGTCCTTCTCGTTGCTGGCCTTGATGGAGTTGCGGGCCGCTTCCCATTCGGCGTCGCCCCACTCGGAGAGGCGGGCGAAGCCGCCGCCGCCGCGCAGATGGCCGCCGCCGTCGATGGCGATGGTCTGGCCGTTCACATAGGCCGAGCCGGGGTCCAGCAGGTAGACGGCCAGGTTCGCGAGCTCCCGCATCTCGCCGTTGCGGCCCAGCGGGATCGTCGGGTCGGCCGTCTTCCGCTCGCCGCTGGTCGCCTCGGTCGAGCCGGGGTTCAGCCGCGCCCACGCGCCTTCGGTCGGGAAGGGGCCGGGGGCGATGGCGTTGAAGCGGATGCCGCGGTTGCCCCACTCGACGGCCAGCGACTGGGTCATGACGTTCAGGCCGGCCTTCGACATGGCGCTGGGCACCGTGAACGGCCCGCCGTGCCAGACCCAGGTGGTCAGGATCGAGACCACCGAGGCGTGCCTGCCCTCGGCCAGCCAGCGCTTGCCGGCGTCGAGCGTCACGTTGAACGAGCCGCGGAAGACGATGTTGGCGATGGCGTCGAAGCCGCGGGGCGACAGGTCCTCGGTGCGGCTGATGAAGTTGCCGGCCGCATTGTTGACCAAGCCCGTCGGCGCGCCGCCGGCCCAGACCTCGTCCATGGCGTCGTGGATCGCCTCGGGCACGCGGATGTCGGTGGCCATGCCGGCGCAGCGGCCGCCCGAGGCGGCGGCGTGGGCCTCGTTGATCTCGTCGGCGGTGGCGGCCACCACCTCGCCGCGGCGGCCCCAGATCACCACGTCGGCGCCCAGCAGGACGCAGGCCTCGGCCATCACCTTGCCCAGGCCCGTGCCGCCGCCCGTGATCAGGATCCGCTGGCCCTTCATCAGGCCGGGCTTGAACATCAGGTCGTCGAGGGTGAATTCGGTCATGGGGGCCTCCCGCATCTGTCGCTGCCTGCGAACAGGCCGCCCTGACGTCGGGTCGGTCAAGCGCATCGCGCACGAACCTCCCCTGCGGAGCCAGGGGAATCGCATATCGATGCGGGCGGCCGAAAGGCCGTCGGTCAAACCGCAGAGATCGCCCTGCCCGCGGAGCGGGGGAGGTTCGCTGGCGGCCTGCAACCAAACGGCGGGACGCAAGCGCAAAGGTTGTGGCATGGTGCTGCGTGGGGGGCCGCTCCGAGGGATTCGAATGGCGGCCACAAGGCGCGATCGGACTCAGCCCGCCGGGCTCGCGGTGGAGCTGGGCAAGGCGCTTCTGGATATCGCGGGCGCGGACGGCCTCTTCGCCGCCGACGCCGGCGGCCGCCTGACGTACTGCAACCCGGCCGCCGCGCGGTTCCTGCAGACGTTCCGCACCTCGACCATCGGCAAGCCGCTGCGGCCCGTCCTCGCGCGGCTGGGCGGAGAGGCGATGGAGCTGCGGTTCCTGACCGCCATCCGCGACCTGGCGCCGGTGGAGTTCGTGACGCCCCGCCCGGGCGCCGACGACGAATGGGTCGAGGTGCGCGGCCTGCCGGTCGAGGGCGGCATCGCCTTCTTCCTGCGCGACGTCACCGACCGCGAACGCGGCGAGCGCACCCTGCGGCGCAACGAGCGACGCCTGCGCGCGATGACCGAGAGCCTGCGCCTCGCCCACCAGGCCGCCCGAGCCGCCACCTGGGAGTGGCGCGCCGGCGGCGCGCTGCGCTGGCTGGACCCGGCCGCCGCCCGCGCGCTCGTCGGCCTTTCGGCGTCGTCGCGCGACGAGGAGGCGATCGCCGACTGGCGCACCTTCGTGTTCGATGACGACAAGCCCGCGGTGGCCGAGGCGCTCGGCAAGCTGCGCGAGGCCGACGAGGCCACCTTCGAGTACCGCGTGTCGGCGGCCGACGGCGGCCATCGCTGGCTCCGCTCCAGCGCCGCGGTCGTCGAGCGCCGCCCGGACGGCGCCGCCGTCCGCGTGAGCGGCGTCACCGTCGACGTCACCGCCAACAAGCTCTACGAGGCGCGGCTCGAACGCGAGGTCGCCGAGCGCGCCCGCGCCGAGCGCCGCCAGCAGCTCCTGATCCACGAGCTGAACCACCGGGTGAAGAACATGCTGGCCACCGTCCAGTCGGTGGCGCGGCAGAGCCTGGGCCGGGCGAAGGACGGCGGGCCGCTGGCCGACTTCGAGGACCGGCTGATGGCGCTGGCCTGGACGCACGACATCCTGACCCGCGAGCGCTGGGCGGGCGCCTCGCTGCGCGCGGTCCTCCAGCGCACCATGGCGCCGCACGCCGGCGGCGAGCGCGTGACCCTCGCGGGTCCGGACCTGCGCATCTCGCCGAAGATGGCCCTGGCCCTGGCGATGGGCGGCCACGAGCTGGCGACCAACGCGGTGAAGTACGGGGCGCTCTCCAACGAGAAGGGCCGCGTCTCGGTCCGCTGGCGGCTGGATCCCGAGACCGATCCGGCGCGCCTGATCGTCGACTGGCAGGAACTGGGCGGCCCGCGGGTGGAGCCGCCGAAGGCGCGCGGCTTCGGCTCGCGCCTGCTGGAGCGCGGCCTGGCCCACGAACTCGGCGGGGAGGTGAAGATCGCCTTCGAGCGGCCGGGCGTCCGCTGCCGCATCAGCGCGCCGTTCCAGCCCGAGCCCGGTCCCGCGCCCGACGACGCCCTCGACGATCCGGTGTTCGGCCCCCACACCGGACCGGAGAACCTCAGTCCCCGGCCGGCCTGAAGTCGGGATCCACCCGCTTGATGAATTCCTGCGCGGCGGCCGGCGCGCGCACCTTCCCCTCGTGGATCACGAAGGCGTAGACGTCGCGCGGCCCCTCGGGCGGACCGGTGCGGTCCACCGGCGTGAAGTCGCCCGGCACATGGCCTTCGGCGTAGGTCCTGAAGCGTCCGGCCCAGAGGTCGAGGTCCCTGGCCTCGTAGCCGGTGGGGATCCCGTCGTCGGCCGAAAGCAGGCGCAGGTAGACGAAGTCGGCGGTGATATCCGGGATGAACGGGTATTTCTCATTGTCGGAGTTGCAGATCGCGATGCCGCGGTCGCGGCACAGGCCGATGAACTTCGGGTCGTTGAAGGTGGCGTTCCTCACCTCGAACACGTGCTTGGCGGGCAGGTCGCCCACCTTGTCCGGCATCAGGTCCATGAAGCCCGCGAAGTCGTCGTAGTCGAACCTCTTGGTGGGCATGAACTGCCACAGGATCGGCCCCAGCCGGTCGCCGAGCTCGGTCAGGCCCTGGTTCAGGAAGACGCCCACGCTCTGCCTGCCGTCGGCGAGAACCTTGCGGTTGGTGCAGAAGCGGCTGGCCTTCACCGCGAACCTGAACCCCTCGGGCGTCGCCGCGCGCCACTTGGCCCAGCTCTCGGGCTTGAAGGACGAGTAGTAGGTGCCGTTGATCTCGATCGCGGTGAGGCGGCGGCTGGCGTACTCCAGCTCCTTCGCCTGGGGCCACTTCGGCGGGTAGAACACGCCGCGCCAGGGCTCGAACGTCCAGCCCCCGATCCCACACCGGACCCTGCCCGCCTGAGCCATCGCCGTCCTCCGAGGTCGCCGCGGACTCGTAGCCGCTCGTCGCCAGGTTCTCAAGATGTTCCGACGCTCGCGGACCACCGTTCACCATTAATCCGCATGTAACCGCCCTCGTTCAGGCTTGGAGGCTCAGGTGGGGCCGGAATGACCTCGTAACCGGCGCGAAGGCGCGACGACGATGTGGCGGCAAGTCGAGGTTTCGGTCGGATCGCAGACCCACCGTGGCCGGTTCCGGCTGGACGGCCGCCGGCTGATCCTGGAATGGCGCGGCGGGCGCAGCTTCGCCTGGTGCGGCCACGTGCGGCCCGAGGTGGTCGCCGCGAGCTGCCTGCGCCGGCTGGCGACCAACCCGCTCGCGGCCTAGGCGGCGGCGACGCAGCTTTCGAAGCCGGCGCGCAGGGCGTCCTCGTTCAGGTTGCGGCCGATGAAGACCAGGCGGGAGTAGCGCGGGTCGCCGTCCTTCCACTCGCCCTGGAAGTCGCCCTCCAGGATCATGTGGACGGCCTGGAACACCAGGCGGCGGGCCTCGCCCCTGATGTCGAGGATGCCCTTGGCGCGCAGGATGTCCTGCCCTTGCGTCTGCAGCACGTTGTTGAGCCAGGCGGTGACGCGGTTGGCGTCGATCGGCTTGTCCGACCTCAGCGAGACCGAGCGGATGCCGCTCTCCGCGACATGGTCGTGGATATGAGCGTGGCCGTGCCCATGGTCATGATCGTGGTCATGGCCATGATGATCGTGATGATGGTGGTCGTCGTGCTCGTGGTGGTCGCAGGTCTCGTCGTGGACGTGGCCCGCCTCGCCGTGCGCCGGGTTCAGGAAGTCGGGCTGCAGCTCGGTGACGCGCGCCAGGTCGAAGGCGTGGCGGCCCAGGATCGCGTCCAGCGGCACGTTCGAGCGCTCGGCGCGGCGGATCGGCGCCATCGGGTTCAGCGTGCGGATCGCCTTCTCCACCTCGGCCAGCTCGGCCGGGGTGACGAGGTCGGTCTTGTTGAGGATGATCTGGTCGGCGAAGGCGATCTGCTCGGCGGCCTCTCTGGAGTCCTTCAGGCGCAGCGGCAGGTGCTTGGCGTCGACCACCGTCGTCACGCTGTCGAGCTCGGTCCTGGCGCGGACGTCGTCGTCCACGAAGAAGGTCTGGGCCACCGGGGCGGGGTCCGCGAGGCCCGTGGTCTCGACGATGATCCCGTCGAACTTCCGCCCCCCTTTTCCCATCTGGCGCTTCATCAGCCCCGAGAGGACGCGGATCAGGTCGCCGCGCACCGTGCAGCAGACGCAGCCGTTGTTCATCTCGAAGACCTCTTCGTCGGCGCCGACGATCAGGTCGTTGTCGATGCCGATCTCGCCGAACTCGTTGACGATCACGGCGTAGGTCTTGCCGTGGCTCTCGGTCAGGATCCGGTTCAGCAGGGTCGTCTTGCCCGCGCCGAGATAGCCGGTGAGGACGGTGACGGGGGTCTTGGCGGCGGTCGCGGCTTCGCTCATGGCGGTCATGTAGTCGCCGCGGCGGCGGCGGCCAAGCCCATGCGTCAGCCCGTCATGCCGTGGGCCACGCGGGGCGGGACGCCGTCGCGCCGGATCCGCACCAGCGGATTGGGCGTGGGCTCGCCCACCTTGCCGAGCGTGTTGCGGTCGCGGTGGCGGAACGGCTCGGCCCGGCCGCGCACGGCCAGCATGGTGTCGGAGACGTAGCTCCAGCGGCCGTCGTCGTGGAAGGTGACCTCCAGCTCGAAGGACTCGGTGCGGAACGCCCACTCCAGGAAGTCGGTCGAGCCGATGCCATAGCTGGGCGAGCCCCGCTCGGCGCGCACGCGCAGGACCTTGTCGCCCGGCTTCGCGTGGCCGCCGGCCAGCGCCACCTGGCCGCGCGGGATCGCCAGGGTCTGCATGATCAGCCCGGTCTTCGGCTCCCATAACCAGTAGCCCACCTGGTCGTGGAAGGTGGTGTCCTCCTCGTCGGTGGCGATGTGGACGTGGTAGCGCAGGCCGTAGAACAGTTGCGGGCCGTTGGGCTGCGGGTCGATCGGCTGCATCTCGATGCGCTCGAGGTAGACGCGCCGCTCGGGCCCCTCGGCCTTGGGGTTCACGTCGACGCCCTTGTGGCCTTCCCAGACGCCCGCGAGGCGGGTCAGCGGGCCGAGGTTCGCCAGGGTGTCGGGATCGACGTCCTCAGGCTCGGTGAAGATGTCGTCCGGAAAGTCCGTCTGTCCTGGCGTCACCGTCTGCGTCCCCTCTGCCCAGCGTCACGCCGGACCATATAATCGAGCCGCCTGCGGGTGGCGAGCGGCCCCGGCGGGCGAGGACGCGACGTCCGGGACGCCCACGCCTTGACGCCCGTCATGTGTTATAAGATAACGCTTCACCCTTGAGCGCGCCAGGATCGCCCGTGAGTTCGACGACCGCACCGGAACGGCCGGACCCGCCCGAAGCGCTGGACGCGTTCCGGGCGGACCGGGTCTACCTCGGCGCCGACCACCTGCGGAACGAGCGCCGCACCTGGATCGTCGCCGCCATCTGCACGGCGACGCTGGCGGCGCTGGTCGTCGGCGGGGCCGCGACGCGGTCCATGGCCCTGATGGCGAGCGGCCTGCACATGGGCGCCCACGTCGTGGCCCTGCTGGTCGCGGCGGCCGCCTATGCGCTGGCGCGGCGCCACGCGGGCAACCCGGCCTTCAGCTTCGGCACCGGCAAGCTGGGCTACCTCGCGGGCTTCGCGAACGGGGTGGTGCTGGCGGTGACCGCGGTGCTGATGGGCGTCGAGAGCGCGAGCCGCCTGTTGGCCCCTCAGGCGGTGGACTACCACGACGCCCTGCCGATCGCCGCCGCAGGCCTAGCCGTGAACCTGGTCTGCATCTGGCTGCTCAGGCCCACCGGGGCGCAGGCGTCGCGCGGCGACCGACAGGGCGACCTCAACCTCTCGGCCGCCCACCTGCACCTGACGGCCGACGCCGCGGTTTCGGTCCTGGCGCTGCTGGCCGTGCTGGCCGGGCGCTGGCTGCACTGGGCGTTCGCCGACCCGCTGGCGGGCCTCCTGGCCGCGGTCCTCGTGGCGCAGTTCGCCGGGACGCTGATGCGCCGCGCCGGCGCGTCCCTGCTGGACATCAATCCCTCGCCCGAACTGACGGCGGAGGTGCGCCGCCGGCTCTCCGACGAGGGCGAGCGGGTGATCGACCTGCACCTCTGGCGCCTGGGCCCCGGCCATCACGCCGTGATCGCCGTCATCGCGGCGGCGCATCCCAAGCCCGTGGCGACCTACCGCGCCCGCCTGGCCGGACTGGCCGGCGTCAGCCATGTGACCGTGGAGGTGCGAGGGGCGACGGAACCGCACGACCATCACCATGGCCATGGACACGGTTGAGCTGGCGGAAGCGTTCATGCCCGGGTGGAGGCGGCATTTCCGAGGGGGACGTGGCCTAGCCCTCTGCGCCGTCGTGGCCGCCGCCGCCCGCAGCGAGGACTGAGGGCCGAACGCCCGGAACCTTGCGGTTCCGGGCGTCGTACAGCCTGTCTGTTCCGCGAGACGTCCCGGCTCAGGCCGCAACCGCCTGACGACGCCGCAGGACCGCGCCCACCCCGCCGAAGCCGAGGATCATCAGCGCCCAGGCGCCGGGTTCGGGCACGCCCGACTCGAAGTTGGCGCTCACGCCGCCCGAGCCCGTGCCGAAGTCGACGAGCACATGGTCGACCGCGCCGTTGAACGCACCGCCCCAGCCCGAGCCGACGCCGACCTCGACGCTCAGGATGCGCGTGGCGGCGCTCAGGCTGAAGGTCCCGCCCGGCGTGGTGTAGCCCTGGCCGCCGGCCCATTCGGACAGCGAGACGCCGTAGTTCTCCACCGTGAACCCGGGCGAGAAGCTGCGGAGCCAGAAGTTGCCCCCGAGGATGTCGTTCGACACCCAGGTGTCGTTGGGCACCGACGTCCCGACGGCCCCGCCGTTGTAGACGTCCTCCCAGATCAGGTAGCCTGTCTTGCCGCTGGCCTCGTCGAGGAAGCCCAGGCGCAGCGCCGGAGCCAGGTACTCGGGCACGGTGCTGCTGGAGTCGACGAAGTAGTCGAAGCTGAGGGCGCCGCCGTTGATCAGGTCCCCGAGCGTGCCGTTCAGCGCGTGGACGTAGTCCGCCTTGTCGGTGGTGTCGGCCGCAGACCCGGTATTGGTGGTGAACTGCAGCGAGCCGGTTTCGCCGGCGGGCTTGTAGGCGCCGGTGATCTCCACCGCGCCGTTGGCGCGGACGTTGGCCGGAGCCCAGCCCTGGAGGTCGGCCGGCGTGACCACGTCGGCCTGGGCCGCGGTGGCGACCAGGGCGAGCGCCGCCCCGGCGAGAATATGCTTCATCATCTGAGTGTTTCCCCGTTCCCGTAGGTCCGCCGCCCCCTGCGGCGAACGGTCGCGGACGCTAAGAGAGATCAGGGTTAACGCAAGCTTGGCCATGGAAAACGGGCCAAATGAGTTGCGTCGTCAGGTTGCGCCGTTCGCGTCTCGCCAGAATTTCAGCGATTCCGTCAGAAATATCCGCGACGGCGGATTCCGCCCTCCTATGTATCTCGTTCGCCGAACGTCGTGCTCCTCACGGTCGCTCGATGCCGCGCACGACGGTCAGCCTGATCGGCTCGCCGTACATGTCCTGCGAGGTCCAGACGACGCCCGGGCGGCCGTTGGCCGGGAACTCGGTGCAGTACTTGAAGGGCGCCGGGAACGGCCGGGACTGCTTGAGGCAGACCTTGTTCTCGTCCTTCAGCGACCACTTGCCCGACGACCACTTGCCGCGCTTGCCCACGGCCTCCCAGCTTCCGTCGGGCCTGAACCAGATGCGCTGGGCCTTGCCGTCGGCATAGAGCGCCTTGACCGTGTTGCCGAACGCCATGGCGAGGCTCGCCTGGGCGGGCGGGGGCGCCGCGTGTACGGCGGAGGCCGCCAGGACGGCGGGCAGGAGCGGGAACAGGAGGCGACGCATGGGCTCGGACTACGCTCGGTGATCGGGAACGGATGACGGCCCCTACCTGGGCCGCCGCCACCTGAACCCAAGCTGACCCGGTTTGTCAGCCCCGGCGGCCGCACGATTTCGCCGCTACATCCAGTAGGGGCCCACGCCGTAGGCGCCGTAGTACTTGAAGATGGCGTCGCGGGTGGCCTCGTCGGTCCAGCCCGACAGCTCCGTCTCGTCGATCATCGGCGCCGTCTCCAGGTCGGCCTTCTCCATCGGGACGACGTAGGCGCGCCTGTCGGCGTCGTACTTCAGCAGCTTCCACGGCACCGGATGGTACTTCGCGCCGAGGCCGAGCAGGCCGCCGAACGACAGGATCGCGTAGGCGACCTCGCCCGAGACCTTCTCGATGGCCACGTCCTCGATCTTGCCCAGCTTGTCGCCGGCCTTGTTCACGACATCCGTCCCGTTGACGCGGTCGGCGGGGATCAGCGGGTGCGCGGGCTTGCGGGCGGTCATGTTCGAACCTCCTCGATTGGGTCGCAGGCTAAACGGCGAAGTCCCGCCCGGGGTTCAGCGGCTGGCGACGACGGGCTTGGCCCCGATGTTGGTGCGGCCCACGCCGTCCACCTCGTAGAGCGCCTCCAGCGGGCCGGGCTTCAGGGCCGAGAGCGACTTGCGGTCGGTGGCGATCTCGGCGGTCTGCATGACGCCGATGTCGCGGTTCCCGGCCACGATGACGAAGCGGTTGCCCGCCGGGCCGGTGAAGGCGGCGAGGTAGCCGTAGTCGCGGTTGGGCCTGTCGCCCGGCGCCGCGCCCGCGCCGGAGGTGTAGGTGTGGCCGGTCCTGCGGTCGACGAGTTCGTCGTAGGTGGCGCCGATCGAGAAGCGCGAGCGGTCGAACACCGGCCCCTGCAGCGCGCGGAGCGCCGACAGGTAGCCGACGTAGACGATGTCGGAGCTCTTCAGCATGTCGGGCGTCAGGCGCGAGGCGGTGATCACGCGCACGCGGTCGGGCCCGCCCGCCGCCTCGCGCACCAGCGGCATGATCTCGCGCAGCGCCAGCGTGGCGCCGACGGGCGTGTAGTAGGTGTCGAGGTCGATGTAGCGGCCCTGGAGCTCGGGGTTGTCCATCAGCCAGGCGTCGAGATCGGCCGGCGAGTTGATCTCGAAGGCGCGGATCATCCGCTTGGGCTCGCGGCCGTACTCGGTGTCGCCGAAGATGTAGTAGTCGCCCACCACCACCACGACCGGCCGGTCGCGCCCGAGGCCGGCCCAGAGCGGGGCCGCGGCGACCCGCTCCAGCTCGCGGTAGGGCGCGATCGCGCGGGCCACGAACCACCAGGCGCCGAGGTTGAGGGCGACCAGCAGCGCAGCCGCGATCGCGGCGGGGATGAGCCAGCGCGGGCGCGCCTGCGGAACGGCCGGCGCCTCGACGGCCTCGGGGGCCGCGACCACGTCCAGCCGGTACTCCCCCACCGGGATCACCAGGCGGTGCTGCTCGGCCGCGCCGGGGCCGGCGTAGAACTCGTCCAGCTTCTTGCGCAGGCGGTGGACGTAGACGCGCACCGAGGCGTCGCCGGTGAGGTCGAGCCCGCGGCCGAACACGTCCATCGCCACGTCGGCCTCGCGCAGGGTGCGGCCGCCGCGGGCCGGGTCTGCGAGGTAGTCGAACAGGCGCGCGAGGCCCTGGCTGCGGCCCAGCACCCCGGCCGCGCGGACGCGCGCCACCTGCTGCGCCAGCGCTTCGGAGACCCCGTCGCTCATACCGTTCCTTCGACCCGGAGGCCCCTGCTGTAACCCCCTGTAACGGGCCTGGAAACCGTAAAGTACGCGCCCCGCGCGGGGGAGGCGTCCTATCGCCGCGTCATCCGGACGGCGGACCCACCGCCGCGCGAGGGGACAGTGATGAACGGTTTGAGGCGCGCGCTGCTGGCCGGCGCGGCGATGACGGCGATGGCGCCGGGCCTGGCCCACGCGGCCGCGGCGGAAGTGGACGAGCTGGTGGTGACCGGCGCCCGTCTCGAGGAGACGCTGCCGCAGGAACTGTCGCGCTACGGCAGCGACCTGGAGGTGGTGACCCCGGCGGTCCTGCGCGACAACATCTACGTCGACGTGGGCCAGGCGCTGCAGATGCAGACGCCGGGCCTGTTCCTGGCGCCGCGCAACGGGCCGTTCTCGTACGCCGACATCTCGCTGCAGGGCTCGCGCACCGGCGACGTCCTCTGGCTGGTCGACGGCGTGCGGATCAACAACCGGCTCTACACCTCGACCAGCCCCGCCGACACGCTGCCGGCCAGCATGGTCGAGCGCATCGAGGTGCTGAAGGGCGGCCAGAGCCTGTTCTACGGCACCCAGGCGGCCGCCGGCGTGATCAACGTGGTCACCCGGCCCTATGCCGACGCGCTCGGCGGGACGTTCACGATCGGCGGGCACACCAACGACGGCGTCCATGCCGACCTGATGGTCCGCGGCCCGGCCGGGCCGGCGAAGTTCGTGGCCTGGGTCTCGAAGGACGAGGCCGACGGCTACCGCGTCTTCGACGTCTACCAGCCCAGCGCGACGCTCCGGAAGCGCGGCTACGACGTGGTGAGCTTCGGCGGCAAGCTGGGGATCGATCTCTCCGAGCGACTGGCGCTGAACCTCTACTACCAGCACACCGACGCGCACCTGGACTATCCGAACCCGCGGCTCACGCGCCTGTCGTTCAACGACCGGGACGAGGAGATCGGCAGCGTCAGCCTCGACTGGAACGCCAGCGAGCGGGTGCAGCTCTCGGTGAAGGGCTACTATCACGACTGGGACAGCGTCTATTCGACGGTCAACAACGTGCCCGGTAACCCGGCCGCGCCGGGCGTGATCATCGACGACCTGACCTACTGGGGCTACGAGGACTACGGCGTCTCCGTCCTGGCCAAGCTGAACCTGCACCGCGGGTTCGAGTACCAGCTCGGCTACGACTACCAGAACTTCAACGGCCGCGACGACGTGCTGCTGATCGCCCAGCAGACCGAGAAGGTGCAGGCCTTCGTGGCCCAGGTGCGGACCACCGACGACCTGATCGCGAACGCCTACCTCGCCGCCGGCGTGCGCTTCAACAGGACCGACGAGACCGACAAGGCGGTCTGGAACGTGTCGGGTCATTGGGACGTGACGCCCGCGATCTACCTGGAGGGCATGGTCGGCACGTCGTTCATCCTGCCCAGCGCCGAACAGCTCTTCGGGATCGACCCCTGCTGCGCGGTCGGCAATCCGGACCTGAAGCCGGAGCAGAGCCTGAACGGCAACCTCGCCGTCGGCGGCGAGGTCGATCGCTTCACCTGGCGGGTCACCGGCTTCGCGCGGAAGATCGACGACCTGATCGTCGACGACTACGACCAGCCGGGCTTCCCGGACGGGATCTACGTCAACACCGCCGGCAAGGTCCGCTCGCGCGGCGTCGAAGCCCAGGCGACGGCCCGGATCGCCGACGGCTGGAGCACCCGCGGCTCCTTCGCCTACACCCGCACGCGGGCGGCCGGCGCTGGGCGGCAGTTCGACCGCATCCCGAAGGCCCAGGCGAAGGGGTCCATCGTCTACGAACCGGCCGATCGTCCTTTCGGCGCCTCGGCCAGCGTGCTCTGGACCGGCGACGTCCGTCAGCAGGTCACGGGCTTCGGCCGGGTGAACTATGGAAACTACGTCGTGGTGGACCTGGCGGCGCACGTCTACGTCGACCCGGCGACGCGCAGGCATCGGCTCACGGCCCGGCTTGAGAACGCCTTCGACGAGGACTACGCCACGCGGGTGAACTCGGCCGTGATCGACCTTTCGACCCAGCGGTTCCTCTACCGCTTTCGCGGCGTGCCGCGGACGCTGAACCTGAGCTACGCCTATTCCTTCTGAGGCGCCCCCTCGTCCCATGCCCGCGAAGCCGGGCCGCAAGCCCTGGGCGCCCAGGTGGCTGGTGGTGACGCACCGCTACGTGGGCGTGGCGATGGGCCTGCTGATGCTGCTCTGGTTCCTGAGCGGGATCGCGATGCTGTTCGCCCACTGGCCCGAGGTGCGCGACGAGGACCGGGCGGCGGGGCTGCGGCCCATCGCCTGGGGCCAGTGCTGCGCCTTCGGCGACGTGCAGGACGTGCAGCAGGTGATGGCGGCGCGGGTCGAGGACCTGGCCGGCCGCCCCGTGCTGCGCTTCGACGGCCAGGTGCTGGACCTGACCACCGGCCAGCCGGCGCATCACGTCACCTCGGGCGAGGCCGCGGCGGTCGCGACGGCCTATGCGGAGGGCCACGGGATCGCCGGCAGGCCCGGCATGGCGCGCGCGGTCGAGCGCGACCAGTGGACGGTCACCGGCTATTTCAACAAGGCGCGGCCCTTCTACGTCTTCGCCTTCGACGACCCGGCGCGGACCGACGTCTACGTCTCCGCGAAGACCGGGCAGGTGGCGCAGGCGGTCGACCGGGCCGGCAAGATCGGCGCGTGGCTGGGGCCGATCCCGCACTGGCTCTATCCGGAGATCCTGCGCGCGGACACGAAGCTCTGGGCGCAAGTGGTGATCTGGACGTCGGTGATCGGGACCTTCCTGACCGTGACCGGCCTCTACCTCGGCGTCGTGAGCTGGCGGCCCTGGCGCGACGCGCGGCTGACGCCGTTCCGGGGCTGGATGGCGTGGCACCACCTGTCGGGGCTGGCGGCCGGCATCCTCACGCTGACCTGGGTGGCGAGCGGGCTGCTGTCGATGAACCCCTGGGGCCTGCTGGAGAGCGACGGCGACCCGCGGGTCGAGCAGGTGGCGGGCGCGGTCTCGTTCGGCGACCTGCGCGAGGCGCTGCTGGCGGCCCGGGCGGCGGGCGTCGCCGCGCGCCGGATCGAGGCGGCGCCGCTGGGCGGGCAGATCTTCCTGATGGCCGACGGCAAGCGGCTGGACGCCGCCGGCCGGCCGGCGCCGCTGGCGGCCGGCGACCTCGCTGCGGCGGCGAGGCGCCTGGGCGCGGCGCGCTCGGCGGAGCTGCTCACGACCGAGGACCAGTACTACCGCGGCCACCACGAGCCGGTGCGCCTGCCGGTCTATCGCGTGATCCTGACCGACGGCCTGCGCGTCTATCTCGACCCGGCCTCGGGGCGGGTGCGGGGCGCCCTGGACGGGACGGCGGTCAGCTATCGCTGGTGGTTCGAGGGCATGCACCGCCTCGACTTCATCGACGGCTTCGACCGCGGCGCGGGCTGGGCGGCGGCGATGGTCCTGCTGCTGCTGGCCGCGGCCCTCGGCGTCGCGACCGGCGTCTGGCTGGGCTTCCGGCGCGCCCGGGACGACCTCGCCCGGGTCGGACGAAAAGCCCCGAAGCTCGGCTGAGCCGCGGGGCTTCCCACTCTCCCGGACCTGGAGACGGGTCAGTCCTTCTTGCCGGCCGCCTTTTCGATGGCGTCGCCCTTGGCGTCGGCGGCCTCGCGAGTCGCGTCGGCCTGGTCCTTCATGGCGTCGACCGTGGCGTCCGGGGCGCCGGCTTCCTTGGCGGCGTCGGCCTGGGTCTCCAGTTGGGTGGCGGCCACGTTCGCGTCGGCCTTCACGGCGTCAGCCTGGGCCTCGGCGTTCTTGTCGGCCTTGCTCTCGCAGGCGGCCAGGCTCAGGGCGCCCAGGGCGGCGACCGCGACAATCATCATGCGCATGTGGGTTCTCTCCTTCGCAGTGGAGGTAGAGCGCACGAACGCGTGATCGGTTCACCGGGCGGGCGGAAAAACCCTCACCACGCCGGCCGCGGCCCGGGCTTCAGCTTCATCGCGGGCCGCTCGACCAGGAACCAGCTCGCCACCGCGAAGGGCACGACGCTCAGGACGGCCGTGACGAGGTTCAGCCGCCCCTCGACAGCGAGCCATTGCTGGATCGGGAAGGCGTAGATGTAGATCCCGTAGCTGAGGTCGGCGGGCAGCTTGCCGGGCCGCGCCAGGCCGAGGACCGCGGTCGGCAGGGCCAGCGGCCCGATCAGCGGGAAGGCCACGACCGAGACCCCGCCCAGCCACAGCGGCGGCCGCCAGCGGACGAACTGGAACGCCGCGCCGGCGAAGAACAGGAGCCCGTTGCGGGCGCCGAGGTAGGCGATGCGGGTGAGCTGCTCTCCGGCCCAGCCGGGCGTCGCGAGCGTCATCGCGAGCCAGACGACGCCACAGCCCGCGGCCAGGGCGTAGACCAGCGCGGGGCGGGCGCGGATCAGCATCAGGACGACGTAGAATGTGAACTCGAGCCTGAGCGTCCAGAGCACCCCGTTGACCACGCCCGCCAGCGGCGCGGCCGCGAACACGCCGGGCAGCTCGTAGGTGGCGGGATAAAGCAGCGCGTTGCGGACCACGTACATCGCCGCGGCGGGCCAGTACTCGGCGGCGGGCGCCGTCGTGACGAAGGCCAGCAGGACGACGGTGACCACCAGCGAGGCGATCAGCCCGGGCTCGATCCGCAGGATGCGCTTCACGAGATAGCTCTTCGGGTCGCGCAGGTAGCTCGCGGTGACGAGGTAGCCCGAGATCACGAAGAAGATCGACACGCCCAGCGCGCCCAGGTCCTCGACGCCCCGGATGCGCAGCGGCTCGGCCCCCGACAGCGGAAAGGTGTGGCTCACGACGACGAGCATCGCCGCCGCCAGCCGCATCAGGTCGAAGTTCATGCCCGCTGGGTAGCACCTTCCCTGCCTCGATGGGGAGGGCGATCACATACGGATTCGGGCGGCCGAAAGGCCGTCGGTCAAACCGCAGAGATCGCGGAGATACGCAGAGGATTCCGGTGGATCCGCGAGCTCTCTGCGTGTCTCTGCGGTTCATGAATCGGGCGGACAAGCTCGCCCACAAACCATATGCGATCGCCCTGCGCTGATGGGGAGGGACAGACCGCGAAGCGGTCAGGGTGGAGCAGTGTGGTGCGAAGTCCGAGAAGTTGGGGTCGGCCCAGGCTTCCCAACCTGCCCGGCCGGCGCCGTGCAGGCGCCGCATTGCGCGACGCCGCAGCCGTATGTCGCGCCGGTCAGCCCCGGTTCATCTCCGGGCGCACATAGGAGCGGCGTGTCCGGCGGCGACGTGACGTTCGAAGCCATGCCGTTCACATCGACCGTCGTCGGCATGGACCCTCGGAGACTGGCTGATTTGTGGGAGACCCTGACGCTGCCCGGACACCGGCGTAAATCGAACCTTGGTGTCGGCCGGGGTCGAAGGGTATTCCGTACCGCGCCGACGAACGCGACGTTGACCTTGGGAGCTTTCATGTACCGCGCCGCCGCTCTTGCTGCTCTTCTCTCGCTTTCCGCCGCGCCCGCGCTGGCGGCCGACGGGGCGCAGCTCTTCAACATGCAGTGCAAGATGTGCCACGGCGGGTCGGTGATGGGGCCGACGCTGAACGGCGTGGCCGGCGGAGACATCGCGTCCAAGCCGGGGTTCGCCTACTCGCCGGGCCTGAAGGCCAAGGGCGGGACCTGGACCGACGCCAACCTCGACGCCTTCCTGAAGGCGCCGGCGCAGTTCGCGCCGGGGACCAAGATGCTGATCGGGGTGCCCGCGGAGGAGAACCGCGCGGCGATCATCGACTACCTCAAGGCCCTGAAATAGCCCTACCCTGGGCGGCATGGACGCCTTTCCCGCCTTCTTCCCGCTGAGCGGCCGGTCGGTCGCGATCGCGGGCGAGGGGGAGGCCGCGGACGCCAAGGCGCGCCTGTTCGAGGGCTCGCCCGCCAGCGTCGTGCGCCTGAGCCCCGCCGAGGCGCTGGACAGCCGCGCCTACGCCGGGATGACGCTGGCCTTCGTCGCCGGCGCCGACGACGCCTGGGCCCGCCAGGCCGCCGAGGCGGCCCGCGCCGCGGGCGTGCCGGTGAACGTGGTCGACCGCCCGGCGCTGTGCGACTTCACCACCCCCGCCGTGATCGACCGCGGCGAGGTGGTGGCGGCCATCGGGACCGGCGGCGCCTCGCCCATGCTGGCGACCATGCTGCGCCACGACGTCGAGGCGCGGCTGCCCGAAGGCACGGGGCGCGTGGCCGCCCTCTTCCGCCTGATGCAGGACGAGATCCGCGGCGCGCTGCCCGAGGCGCACGCCCGGCGGCGCTTCCTGCGCGGCGCGCTCTCCGGCCCTGCCGCGGAGGCCGCGATGGCCGGCGACATGGAGGGCGCCAAGGAGCGGCTGCGCGCCGCCCTCTTCGACAGCCCGCAGATCTCGGGCGTCGTGCAGTACATCGACGCGCGCGGCCCCGCCGACCTGCTCACGCTGCGCGCCGCCCGCGCGCTCGCCGCCGCCGACGTGCTGGTCTGCGACGACGCCGCCCACACCGACGTCCTGGCGCTCGCTCGCCGCGACGCCGAGCGCCTGGCGCCGCAGAGCCCCGCGCAACTCGCCGACCTCGCCGCCGAAGGCCTCACCGTCGCGCGCCTCATCACCGGGTCGGCATGGCGCACGGAACAGGCGGCGCTGACCGCCGCCGGCGTCACGACCCAGGTCCTGCCCATCGCCTCCTGACCCCGAACGTCATCCCGCGGCTTGTCCGCGGGACCCATGAACGCCGCGGTTCGGTGGGCCCGCAGCGGTGACGCCGCAGGTCAGCTTGCTTCTCACGCGTGCATGGGTCCCGCGGACAAGCCGCGGGATGACGTTCGAGAGGGTGGTGGCTTGGTGGCGCCTGCGCGCGCGCTCTAGGGTGGCGGTTCAACCTGGGGATTCCGCATGCGCCTTTTGCTCGCCGCCGCTTCCGTGTTCGTGCTGGCTACCACGGCTCAGGCCCAGGCGGTCGATCCGAAGATCGCCGCGCGGGTGGAGAAGGTGCTCAAGGGCACGCCGCTGATCGACGGGCACAACGACGTGCCCTGGGGCCTGCGCCAGCGGTTCGGCGTCCACCCCGAGAAGCTCGATTTCGAGCACGACACCAGCGGCCTCGTGGAGCCCGGCGGACCCGGCATGATGACCGACATCCCGCGCCTGAAGGCCGGCCGCGTCGGGGGCCAGTTCTGGAGCGTCTACATTCCGTCCACCTTCGACGGGCCGGTCGCCGTGCAGATGACCCTGGAGCAGATCGACATCGTGAAGGGCCTGGCCGCGCGCTATCCGGCGACCTTCGAGATGGCCTACACCGCCGACGACGTGGTGCGCATCCACAAGGCCGGGAAGATCGCCTCGCTGGTCGGCATCGAGGGCGGCCACCAGATCGGCGACAGCCTGCCCGCCCTGCGCCAGCTCTACGCCGCCGGCGCCCGCTACATGACCCTGACCCATGCGCTCA
Organism: Phenylobacterium sp.; assembly: GCF_019636135.1. Classification (GTDB taxonomy): domain Bacteria; phylum Pseudomonadota; class Alphaproteobacteria; order Caulobacterales; family Caulobacteraceae; genus Phenylobacterium. The sequence continues at coordinate 36,525 of NZ_JAHBYD010000018.1, read as the reverse complement.
ACACCCGCTGGGCCGACAGCGCGACGGCCAACCCGCAGCACGACGGCCTGACGCCCTTCGGCGAGGCGGTGGTGCGGGAGATGAACCGCACCGGCATGCTGGTCGACCTCAGCCACGTCTCCGAGGGGACGATGAAGGACGCGCTGCGCGTCACCCAGGCGCCGGTGATCTTCTCCCACTCCGGCGCGGACGGCGTCGCCGACCACGCGCGCAACGTCTCGGACGAGGTGCTGGCGCTGGTGAAGGCCAACCGCGGCGTGGTGATGGTCAACTTCCTGCCGAACTACGTGAACCGCGCCCGCATGGAGTGGGCGGCCGACCGCTCGGCCGAACAGGCGCGCTACAACGCTCCGCCCTTCGGCGGCCTCTACATCGGCCAGCCCGAGAAGGCCGCCGCGGCCCTGGCGGCCTGGGACAAGGCGCACCCGAAGCCGCCGGTGACGCTGGCCATGGTCGCCGACCACGTGGACTACATCGCCAGGGTCTGCGGCGTGGACTGCGTGGGCATCGGCTCCGACTTCGACGGCATCGGCGACACGCCCGACGGCCTGGACGGCGTCGACAAGTTCCCCGCCCTGCTGGCCGAGCTCGCGCGGCGCGGCTGGTCGGACGAGGACCTGGGCAAGGTGGCGGGCGGCAACGTCCTGCGCGCGCTCCGCGAAGCCGAGGCGGTGGCGAAGAAGCTGCAGGCCACGACCCCGCCCAGCTACGCCACTCTCGCGGACACGGACGGCAGGAAGTAGGCCCTAAAGCTCGATCTCGACCGCCACCTGGATGCGGTCGCCCTGGCCGATGTTCTCGGCGTGGCGGACCTCGGCCTTGAGCGGCAGGATGAAGGCGCCGGTGCGCCGGTCGGGGAAGATCGAGGTGCGCCAGGTGGTCTCGCCGATGGTGGCCGTCACGCGCAGCGACCCCCAGCCCCGCGCCTTCGGCCCGCGCAGGCCGCGGATGCCCTCGGAGTACGCCGCCGGCAGGCTCACGAAGTGCCAGACGGTCTTGGCGCCGGCGTAGAGCCAGACCTCCGCCTCGGCCTCGTAGCGCACGGCCTCAGGCGCTCAGCGGCTTGCCCTTGGTCTCGGGCAGCATGAACAGGCACACCACGACCGAGAGCGCCGTGAAGGCGAAGGGATACCAGAGGCCGGCGTAGAGATGGCCCGTGCCGGCCACGATGGCGAAGGCGGTGAAGGGCACGAAGCCGCCCACCCAGCCGGTGCCGATATGGTAGGGCAGGCTCATGGCCGTGTAGCGCACCCGCGTCGGGAACAGCTCGACCAGGCAGGCCGCGATCGGGCCGTAGAGCGCCGTCGCCGCGATGGTGAAGACCAGCAGCACGCCGAACGCGCCCCACAGGTTCATCCGCTTCGGGTCGGCCTTCTCGGGATAGCCGCCCTGGGCCAGCGCGGTCTTCAGGCGGTTCTCGACCGAGGCCTTCACCGCCTTTGCGACGTCGGGCGGGAGGCCCACGGCGCTGGTCGACGGGATGGTCTGGTCGCCGATGCGCACCAGGGCCGCGCGGCCGGGAACGCCCGGCTCGGTGGTGTAGGAGGCGCCGGCGTTGGCCAGGGTCGACTTGGCGATGTCGCACGCGCTCAGGAACTTCGCCTTGCCCACGGGGTCGAACTGCAGCGCGCAGTCGGCGGGGTCGGCGATCACCACCACCGGCGTCCTCGCCTGCGCCTCGGCCAGCGCCGGGTTCAGCGTCTGGGTCAGCATGTGGAAGCCGGGGAAGTAGGCGACGAGCATCAGCGTCATGCCGAACAGCATCACCGGCTTGCGGCCGACCCGGTCGGAAAGCCAGCCGAAGAAGACGTAGAGGGGCGCCGAGGCCGCCACCGCCGACATCATCAGGAGGTTGATGGTCTCGGGCGGCGCCTTCATGAACCGCTCCATGAAGGTCTGCACGTAGAAGAAGGCCGTGTACCAGACCGCCCCCTGGGCGAACATGATCGCCACCAGCGCGATCAGGACGAGGCGCAGGTTGGGCCACCGGCCGAAGGCTTCCTTGAAGGGCGCCTTGGTCTCGTTACCCTCGGCCTTGAGCTTGGCGAACTCGGGGCTCTCCGAGAGTTTCAGCCGCATCCAGATCGAGATCGCCAGCAGCAGGCCCGAGACCAGGAACGGGACGCGCCAGCCCCAGGCGTCGAACGCCTCGGTCCCGACCGCCAGCCGCGTCGCCAGGATCACCAGCAGCGCCGCGAAGAGGCCGAACGCCGCCGAGGTCTGGATCCAGGAGGTGGCCGCGCCGCGCCCGTTCGCCGGCGCGTGCTCGGCGACGTAGATCGCCGCCCCGCCGTACTCCCCGCCCAGCGCGAAGCCCTGGATGATGCGCATCAGGATCAGCAGCGCCGGGCCGACGATGCCCGCCTGGGTGTAGCTGGGCAGCAGGCCGATCGCGACGGTGGCGCCGCCCATCAGCAGCACCGTGGCCAGGAACGCGCCCTTGCGCCCCGCCCGGTCGCCGATGCGCCCGAACACCAGCGCCCCCAGCGGCCGGAACAGGAAGCCCGCGCCGAACAGCGCCAGCGCCGCGGCGAGGCCCGCCGTCTCGGGCAGGCCCGTGAAGAAGGTCTTGGAGATGACGCCCGTCAGGCTGCCGAAGACGAAGAAGTCGTACCACTCGAACGTGGTGCCGGCCGAACTCGCCGCGACCACCGTGCGCAGCGACGACCTCGGCAGGACCTCAGGCTCACCCTGAGCGGCGATCTCCGCCATGCGTTGCTTCTCCCCGGACTCGTCGGGTGATCTAGCATCGGTTTGGCGGCGGGAGCCAATCCCGAAGCATCATCAACCGCCTTCACGCCTGTCATCCCGGTCTTCGCCTGGGCGGCGAAACCGGGATGACAGGCGGTAGCACCCTGGGCGGCGCACTATCTCGCCCCGACGTACGCCTTCACGAGGTCGAAGAGGTAGTCGCGGCCGTCGTAGAGGGACGTCACGCGGATGCGTTCGTTCAGGCCGTGGACGCCGTTGCCGTCGGGGTCGCCGAAGAGGCCGGGGACGCCGTAGACGGGGGTCTGCACGGGGCCGAAGTAGCGGCCGTCGGTGGCGCCCGACGACATCGACGGGATCAGCGGCGCGCCGGGGAAGTGCCTGGCGGCCAGCTTCCTCATCGGATCGACCACCCTGGGGTCCAGCGGCGGGCTGGTGGCGATGGGCCGGACGGGCGGGATGACCTCCACCTTCACGCCGGGGTCGGCGATGATGCGGTCCAGCGTGGCCTTCGTGCCTTCGACGGTTTCGCCCGGGATGATGCGGCAATTGATCACCGCGGTGGCCCGCTGCGGCAGGGCGTTGTTGGCATGGCCGGCGTCGAGGCGCGTGGTGACGCAGTTGGTGTGCAGGATCGAGTTCACGTTCACGTCGGTGGCGGCCACGCGGGCGGCCTCGGCGTCGGCGGGGTCGGCCAGCAGCTTCCTGAGCGCCTCGCCGACGGCGTCGCCCTGCTGCGCGCGGAGCCCGAGGCCGACGCGGGTGGTGTCGGTGAACACGGTCGGGAAGACGTGGGCGCGCACCTTCAGCAGCGCCTCGGCCAGTTGGTAGATCGCGTTGTCGGGCCGCGGCCGCGAGGAGTGGCCGCCCGGGTTGGTGACGGTGACCAGGTAGTTCTGCGCCGCCTTCTCGCCCACCTGGATCGACAGCAGCTCGCGCACGCCGTCGGCCGAGAGCCGGCCGCCGCCGCCTTCGTTCAGCACGAAGTCGGACCTGATGAGGTCGGCCTTGTTCCTGACCAGCCAGTCGGCGCCGTTGAACGCCTCGGCGGTCTCCTCGCCGCAGGTGAGCGCCATCTTCAGCGTCTTCTTCGGCGGCGCCTTCGCCTGCTTCAGGCGGATCAGGGTGTCGACCCAGATGGCGTCGAGGCCCTTCATGTCGGCCGTGCCGCGGCCGTAGAAGTAGCCGCCTTCCTCGATCAGGGTGAAGGGATCGCGCGTCCAGTCCTCGCGCCGCGCCTCCACCACGTCGAGGTGGCCCAGCAGCAGGACCGCGCCGGCCTTGGGGTCCGAGCCCGGCAGGACGGCTACGAGCCCGCCTTCCTTCGGGTGGTCCGGTTCTGTCAGGTAGTGAAGGTCGCCGTCGGGGAAGCCCGCGGCCTTGAGGCGGGCGCCCATCTTCGCGGCGGCCTCGGTGCAACTGCCGGCGCTGAGCGAGGTGTCGGTCTCGACCAGCTCCTTGTAGATCTCGCGGAACGCCTGCTGGTCCGGGCGCAGCGCCTGCGCATGGGTGGCGCCCGCTCCCATCAGGACCAGGCCCGCGAAACCCGCCGCAACCGCACGCATGTCCGACACCCTCCAGACCGGAAGGCGCCAGTCAAGCACGCGGCGCGGCGGGCGCCCAGCGTGGGGTGCTAGGCGGCGTGGACCCTGCGGCGGCGGCTGCGCAGCATGGCGCCGGAGCCGAAGAAGCCTCCGATCATCAGCGCCCAGGCGCCCGGCTCGGGCACGGCGTCGGCCTGGAACGAGCCGGTCATGTGCGCCCGGAACGAGTTCAGCGCCGAATTGGCGTTGGCCCGGCCGAGCGGGGCCGTGATCGTCGCCAGCTTGAACGTGAACTCGTCCGAGCCCGGCGTGAACGCCGCGACGTCGTAGTAGGCCGAGTTGAAGGTCGCGCTGCCGCCGTTGGCGACGGTCACGTCCAGGCCGCCCACGCCGCCGAAGCCCTGGATCCAGGCGTTGGTGAACGTGCCGCTGAACAGGACCGAGACGTCCTTGACCAGGTTGAACCCGTTGATCGTGGTCGTGGGCCCGGCATAGACGAACTGGAACTGCCCGTTGATGCCCGTCTGGGTGTAGGTGTTCCCGTCGAACAGCGCCGCCGTGTGCGTGACCGTGCCGGTCAGCGTGAAGTTCGCGGCCAGGTCCGTGAAGCCCGAGAGCGAGGGCTCGTCCAGGAACGAGAACAGCACCGGCGCGGCGCCGGCGCTCGTCGCGGTGGCCGTGGCAGTCGTGTAGATCGTGGCCGAGTCGGCGTTTGCGCCGCTGCCGCGCACGAGGCGAAGGTTCCTCGCCGTGCTCGATCCGGTGTCGTAGGCCGCGAACATCACCGTCGCGGCCTGTGCGGTCGTCGCGCTGAGCGCCAGCGCCGCCGCGGCGCCGAGCAGCGCCTTGTTGAGAATAGCCATAACCCCAGCCGTCCCTTCTTGAGACAAAAGCCAAAACGATCGGATGGCTTCGGCAACCTCCCCGGCTGGGTGACCCCAGTAGGCGCCGGCTCCATCCGATTGAACGCTAAGTCGGCGTTTGCACTGCAACAATCCGGGCAGACGGTCAGGCGGCGCCCCTAACTTTCGATAGGGTGTCGCCCGGCCGGACGATCCGCGATACTGCCGCGGTCGGGCCTTTTCCCCCCGCCGGCGCCGACGACTTGGGAGGCAGGATTTCCTTGAACGGGGGCTATCTGTTCTCGGTGCGCAGCGCCCGGGTGGTGGCGCTGGGGCGGGCGATCCTCGCCGTCTTCATGCTGTTCTCGTTCCTGCTCGGCCCCTACAAGGAGCACCCGGGGGTCGACGTGCTGATCGCCGGCAACCTCGCCTGGTCGCTCGCGCTTCTGGCCGCGACCCAGAGCCGCCGGCTGGTCTACGCCCTGATGCGGGTCGCCGCGCCCCTCGCCGGGGCCGACTTCGCGATCTACACGGTGCTGCTGTACGCCACGAGCGGCGCCAACAGCCCCTACTTCAGCCCCTTCATCGTGCTGACCCTGGCCGCCACCATCCAGTGGGGCTCGCGCGGGGCGATGGCGCTGGGCCTGCTCACCCTGGTCGCCTTCCTGCCCGCCGGCTGGCAGGTGGGGTTCGGCGCCGACCGCGACGCCCAGGCCGCGCAGAGCTTCATCCTGCGGGTCGGCTACACCGGCATCATCACCGTGTCGCTCGCCGCCTTCGGCCGGCACATCGAGCGGGTGGTGCAGGAGCTGTCGCGCCTCTCCGATCCCCTCGCCGAGGAGCCGTCCGACGGGGCGCCGCCGGTGCGCGAATGCCTGCGCCACGCCATGAGCGTGTTCCGCGCCGAGCGCGGCATGCTGCTCTGGGAGGAGGAGGACGAGCCCTACGCGACCCTGCTCACCTTCGCCGACAAGCGCTTCCTCGAGCACCGCCTGCCGCCCGGCGGCGGCGACGACGACTGGATCCACCCCGACGTGGCGGAGTCGGTGTTCCTGTTCGACCCGCAGAGCCGCACGACCCTGGCCCGCCGCGGCCGGCGCACGGCGCGCGGCCCCGCCGCGCCGCTGGCGGCGGAGCTGGCCACGGCGCTGCCGTTCGACCGGGTGCTGGTCATCCCTGCCGGCTCGCGCGGGATCAGCGCCTGGGTGCTGGTGCTGGACCACCGCGAGCCCGCCACCGAGGACCTGGAGGTCGGCGCCATGGTGAGCGCGCAGGTCTCGGTCGCCCTGGAACGCTGGGAATCGCAGCGGGCGCGGCGGGCGTCGCTGGCGGCGGAGGACCGCATCCGCCTCGCCCGCGACCTGCACGACGGGGTGCTGCAGTTCCTGGCCGGCGCGGGCCTGCAGCTCGACAGCCTGGCGGGTGACGCGCGGCTGGCCGACGGGCTCCGTCCCCGCATCCAGCAGATGCGCCAGTCGTTCTCGGACGAGGCGCTGGAGCTGCGGAGCTTCATCACCACGCTTCGCCCCGCCCGGGGGGTCGCCGGACCCAGGCAGCCCCTGGCCGACGAACTCGGCCAGCTCGCCGAGCGGCTGGGACGGCATTGGACGATCGAGGTGCAGGCCGACGTCACGCCCATCGACCTGCGCGTGTCGCAGGAGGTCGGCTACGACCTGTCGCGCATCGTGCGCGAGGCCGTGGCCAACGCGGTCCGGCACGGAGCCGCCGGGAAGGTGACCGTCACCGCGCGCGGCGCGGACGACCGGCTGAACCTGGTGATCACCGACAACGGCCGCGGCTTCGCCTTCCAGGGAGAGGTCGGGGCGGGCGATGCCGACGCGACGGGCGCCACGCCACGGACGCTGACCGAACGGGTGCGCGCCCTCGGCGGGCGGCTGGAACTGAAGTCGAGCGCGAAAGGAGCGAGCGTGATCATCGACGTCCCGCTGGCGACGGCCTGATGCCGAGCGTCGTCGTCGCCGACGATCATCCGCTGATGCTCGAGGCCATCTCGGGCCTGCTGGGCGGCGCGGACTTCGAGGTCGTGGCCAGGGGCCAGGACGGTGCGCAGGCCTGCGCGGCGATCGTCGAGCGCAGGCCGGACCTCGCGCTGCTGGACGTCAACATGCCGGGCATGACCGGCATCGAGATCCTCCGGCAGGCCCGCGCCGAGGGCTGGCCGACGCGCATCCTGCTGCTGACCGCGGGCCTCGACCCCGAGCCGATCATGGAGGCGCTGCGCCTGCGGGTGGACGGCCTGGTGCTGAAGGGCGCCGGCGGCGAGATCATCCTGCGCGCCGCGCGGAGCGTGCTGGACGGCGTCCAGTGGATCGACCGCGCGGCGATGGACCAGGTGGCGGGCCTGATCGGCCAGGCCGCCACGGCGCCGACGCCGCTCACCCCGCGCGAGACCGACGTGGTGCGGCGGGTGGCCCAGGGCCGGCGCAACAAGGAGATCGCCCGCGACCTCGGCATCTCCGAGGGCACGGTGAAGATGCATCTGCACAACCTCTACGAGAAACTCGGCGTCTCCTCCCGCACCGAGCTCGCCATGCTCGCCCGCGACCGCGGCATCGGCTAGCCGCCGCGCGGCAGTAGCGCCCCCTCCACCCTTCGGGTCCCCCTCCCCCATGAATGGGGGAGGTACTTGGAGCGATCGACCTCGCGTACCTCCCCTGCGAAGCGGGGGAGGGGGACCACGAAGTGGTGGAGGGGGCGCTGCGGCGGCCCGGGCCTCACCGTCGCTCCAGCGCGTGCGATTCCCTCAGGCCGCCGCGGTCTCCACCGCCTCGCCGCCGGCGCGGCGGGCGGCGGCGTGGGCGATCTCGGCCAGCAGCGTGGCCGGCGCGATGGGCTTGCCGACGACGCCGTCCATGCCCGCGTCGATGTAGGCCTGCCGCTGGTGGGCGAGGACGTTGGCGGTGAGGGCCACGATCGGCGTCCCGGCCGCCGCGCCGCCGAGGGCGCGGATGCGGCGCGCGGCCTCGACGCCGTCGATACCGGGCATCTGGATGTCCATCAGGACCACGTCGAAGCCGCCGCGGGCCGCCGCCTCGACCCCCGCGTAGCCGTCGGCGGCGGTCTCGACCGCGGCGCCCAGGTTCTCCAGCAGCTTGGTGGCGATGAGGCGGTTGGTGGCGTTGTCCTCCACCACCAGCACGCGGACACCGGCCAGCACGCCGGCGGTGGTCTCGACCGCCTCGGGCTGGGCCTCGGCGGCCTCGGCGCGGACCTCGAACCAGAACGTCGAGCCCTGGCCTTCCGCGGAGGTGAAGCCCACCTGCCCCTGCATCATCTCGGCCAGGCGGCGCGTGATCGCCAGGCCCAGGCCCGAGCCGCCGAACCTGCGGGTGGTGGACGCGTCGGCCTGGTTGAAGCGCTCGAACAGGCGGTGCTGCGCGCCGGCCGCGATGCCGATGCCCGTATCCTCGACCTCGAAGCGCAGCACGCCCGCGTCGGCGCGGCGGCAGCGGACCACGACGCGGCCCGCCTCGGTGAACTTCACCGCGTTGCCGACGAGGTTGAACAGCGCCTGGCGCAGCCGCACCGGGTCGGACCGCACCCAGCCCAGCTTCGGGTCGGCGTCGACCACGATCGAGAGCCCCTTGGCCCGCGCCTGCGGTTCCAGCAGCCGCACGACGCCGGCCACCAGGCCCGTCGGGTCCACCGGCTCGCACGCCAGCTCCAGGCGGCCGGCCTCGATCTTGGAGAAGTCGATGACGTCGTTCAGCAGCTCCGAGAGCATCTGGCCGCACGACAGCGCCTCGCGCAGCAGCGCGCGGCCCTCGTCCGACAGCCGCTCGCCCTTCAGCAGGTGCAGCACGCCCATCACGCCGTTCATGGGCGTGCGGATCTCGTGGCTCATGTTGGCGAGGAAGGCGGCCTTGGCCTCGCCGGCGGCTTCGGCCGCGGCCTGGGCCTCCTTCAGCGCCAGCTCCTGGCGCTTCAGCGCATCGCAGTCCTGCACCAGGCCCACGGCCTTCAGCCAGCGGCCGTTCTTGCCCACCAGCAGGTAGTGGAAGACGCGGACCCAGCGCTCGGTCCCGTCGGGCCGCACGATGCGGGCCTCGAAGCTCTCGCCTGAGTTCTTGTCGCCCCGGTGCAGGGCCCGGAACGAGGCGCGCACGTGCGGCAGGTCGTCGGCGTGGAAGCCGGGATAGCGGAGCTCCGTCGCCTCGCGGTAGCTCGAGTTCTTCTGGCCGGTGATGCGCTCGAACTCGGGCGAGCACCAGAAGGTCTGCCGGATGTGGTCGATCTCGTAGACGCCGGCCTCGGCCGCCTCCAGCGCCAGGTTCAGGCGCGCGACGTTGAGCGCCACCTCGCGCCGGGCGCGACGCGCCTGCTGCTCCCCGCGCCGGGCCGCATCGCGGGCCTCGGCGAGCTGGGTGATGTCTTCCGAGATGCCCTTCAGGACGAAGGCGCCGGCCTCGGTGGGCTCGGTGCGCACCGTGACCCGCATGGTCAGCCAGCGGTCGCGGGCCCAGATGCGGTGCTCGACCTTGACCGCTTCGCCCGTCTCGACGGCCTGGGCCAGCGTCTTGCTGAGCGGCTCGCGGTCCTTCGGATGCACGAACTCGTAGAAGCGCTCGGCGGTCCACTCGACGTCGGGATCGAAGCCCACCAGCCCCAGGATCTCGTCCGACCACCAGATGAGGCCCGTGCGCGGGTCGAATTCCCAGATGCCGAGGCCGGCCGAGGCGCCCAGGAGCTTGCGGGTGCGCCGCGCCTCCTCGCTCTCCTCGCGGTAGGCGCGCTCGGCGGAGATGTCGCGCATGTTGCCGATGTGGCAGCCGTTCTCCATCACCTGGCGGCGGGCCGCGACCCAGACCCAGGCGCCGTCGACGGCGCGCAGGCGCACCTCGGCCTCGCTGACGTCGCCGGGCCTGGCCGCCTCGGCGCGGGCGCGGATGCCCGCGACCTCGTCGGGATGGCAGAAGTCGAGCACCGAGCGGCCGACCAGCTCGGCCTCGCCCAGGCCCGTGAACTGGGACCAGGCCTTGTTGACCTGCAGCAGCACGCCCTCGGGCGAGCACACCTGCATGAGGTCGCGGCTGTTGTCGAACAGCCAGCGCGCCATCTCGGCCTTGTCGGCGGCGCCTTCAGCGCTCTTCCGCATCGCCTCCCCCTGAGCCGGGTCCCAGTTCCCGGGAATTGTCCTCGGCGGGGCGCAGCCTTAGGGCGGATATGTAAATTTAGGGTTGCATGGCGTTGATTCTACTCGTTTCCGGTCGCAGCCACGGTCCGTAGAGGGTCGCTCAGGCGCCCGCGACGACGCCGGCGTCGTGCAGCCGGGCGATCTCGCCGCCGGAGAGGCCCAGCACCTCGCTCAGCACCTCGTCGGTGTGCTGGCCCAGCTTCGGGGCCGGCGTGACGGGCCGGCGCGCGTCCTGCGGGATCGTCCCCATGGCGCCGGGGGCGTCGTAGGTCAGGCCGCTCGGGTGCCTCACCGCCTCGAACAGCGGATTGTCCTTGTAGAGCCGGGCGTCGCCGAGCGCCGCGTCCAGGGTCTGGTAGCTGCCCCAGGTGACGCCGCCCGCGTCGAACGCGGGCGCCAGCTCGGCCGCGGTCCTGGCCGCGAAAGCACGCTCGAACAGCGGATAGAGCCGGTCGCGGTGGGTGAAGCGCAGGCCCTCGTCCCTGGCGAACGACACGCCCAGCTCGGCCTCGACCGCGGCGGCCTCGGCGGCGATGCCCAGCACGTCCAGCGCCTTGGACCACTGCTTCGGCGTGATGCAGAGCAGCATCAGCTTCTCTCCGTCCCTGGTCATGAAGTCGCGGCCGAAGGCGCCGAAGACGTCGTTGCCCATCCGCGGCCGCTGCCGGCCGGTCAGCAGGGTCTCGGCGGTGAAGCCGAGGTTCGCCATCGTCGCCGCGCCGATGTCGCTGAGCGGCGCGCGGATCTCGCGCCCGCCCTGGCCGCGCATCCGCGCCAGCAGCGCCGAGACCAGGCCGAAGGCGCAGTAGGCGCCGGTCAGCAGGTCCCAGGCGGCCAGCACATGGTTCACCGGGCGTTCGTCGCCCTGCGGCCCGGTCATCAGCGGCAGGCCCAGCGCCGAGTTGATCGTGTAGTCCATGCCCTGCGAGCCGTCGGCCCAGCCCATGACGCGCACGCAGATCAGGTCGTCGCGGAGTTTCTTAAGCGTCTCGTACGAAAGGAACCCCTCGACCGGGAAGTTGGTGACGAAGAGCCCGCCGTCGTCGCCGGGCGCGGCGGCCAGACGTTGCGCCAGCTCGCGCCCCTCGGGGCGGCCGAGGTCGATGGCGACCGACTTCTTGGCCTTGTTCAGCCCCTCCCAGTAGAGGCTCGACCCGTTCTCCGCGAGCGGCCAGCGGCGGAAGTCCGGCCCGCCGCCGACGGTGTCGATCCGGATCACCTCGGCCCCCATCTGCGCGAGGTAGAGCCCGCACGTCGGGCCCGCCACGAAGGCCGAAGCCTCGACGACCCGCAGGCCTTTCAGGAGGTCGTACATTCCAAACTCCGCTCATCCCGCGCAGGGCGGGATCCAGGCTGTTCCTGCCCGCTCTCTAGCGACCCATCGCCCTGCGGAAGGCAACCCGCTCTAGGCTTTTGTTTTTCGCGCGTTTATTCCGAAAACCGGTTCCCACTTTTCGGAACGCGCTCTAGCCGCCCCAGCCGCGGTTGCCCATGCTGCGGCTGGACATGCGGCCGCCGAAGCCGCCGCGGCTGATCACCGACGAGCGGCTCATCACCTTTTCGGGCGGGCGGATCACGTCGGGGGCGTCGAAGGTGCGGCTGCCGATGCGGGTGCGGCCGGTCGAGTAGTCGGTCCAGACCCGGCCGCCGCCGTAGGAGTAGTACCCGCCGTCGCGCCAGTCGCGGTACAGGCCGCGCCCGCCCCAGCCGCCGTCCAGCATCCGGCCGACGATGAAGCCGGTGACCAGCGGGCCCCAGAACCCGCCGTGCCCGCCGGCCTGCTGGCGCGGGACGCACTGGCCCTGGCCGTAGACGTCCTCGCAGGACGCCTGGTCGGTCCACTTCGAGGCCTTCTCGTCGTCCTTGAGGGCCTGCTTCTCGGCGGCCTCGCAGGCGTCGTCCGGCACCTCGTCCTTGTCCTTGCACTCCTGCAGGGACTGGTAGGCGTAGGCGTCGACCGGCTTGTCGTGGTCGATGCGGATGTTGGCGGCGGGATTGTCGCCGCAGGCCACGAGCGAGACGCCGCCCATCGCCATCAGCGACGTCAGCGCCAGTTTGCGGGTGCGCTTCACGACCGTCAGGCCGTCATGCAGGCGGCGTTGAGGATGCCGACGACGATCGAGATGAACATCAGGTAGAGCGCGGTCGAGAGCTCGCCGCGCTCGATGCGGGCCGAGACGTCGGGCAGCGCGATGCGGCGCACGATCCAGAAGGTGGCGACCTGGATCACGCCGGCCAGGATCGCCCAGGCCACGAACTCGGGCAGGGTGTGGGTGTTGGCGAGCGCCGAGGCCAGCGGGATCACATAGCCGATGAGCGCGCCGCCCAGCGCCACGGCCGCCGCGACGTTGCCGCCACGGATCAGCGCGCCTTCGTCGTGCGGCGTGATCCAGCGGTAGAGCGCCTTGAAGATCAGGGTGAAGCCGCCGGCGGCCAGGAAGGCCAGCGCGAACGACAGCGCGCCGGCGCCGAAGGTGGCGGGATCGAAACCGATCATCTCTTTCCTTTCGAACGGGTGCGGACGCGCCGCACCCTAGGCTTCAAATTCTCCGACGTTCAGAGGGATTCCGACCATGACCTCGTGGGTGAGGTCGCCGCCCTCGGGCTCCATCTCGATGGCCAGGAGCAGCTCGCGCCCCTCCGCGGGGAGGTCCCGCGAGAAGAGCATGCAGGTCTGGTAGATCTTGCGGACGTGGCGGGCGGCGCGGTCGTCGTAGACGCTCTCCCAGAAGCTCACCGGGTCCTGCCGCTCGTCGGCGTCGCCGAACCAGAAGCGGCGGTACTCGGGCAGGCCCTCGGCGCTGAAGGTGCGCGCCCGCACGCGGTCGCCCCAGCGCCGGCGCGCGCCGGCGTCGGGCGGATAGTCCGAGGACCACGGGCCGAACAGGGTGAAGTCGTCCGCCTGCCGCCCCTCGGCGTCGGGGCTGACCATCTGCAGCATCAGGTCGTCCTCGGTGTAGAACCGGTGGACGTAGCCGTCGGCGCCCAGGTTGATGCGCCCCTGCGCCACGATGTTCAGCGTGTCGGCGTCGAGGCGGAAGACGGTGTCGGAGCCCAGCCGGCGCCAGGCCAGCGGGTCCAGCCGCACCATGCGCCCGATCGTGACGTTGCGGACGACCGGGATGACCTGGTCATCCCCGCCCTCGTCGCGGCGCCCGCCGAACAATCCCCGGAAGATCACGTCACCTGCCCTTTCCGGAGGCGGATCATACGCCCATCTTGCAGGCTGTCAAATGTACGCGTATGCATACGTGAACGCATGAAACGGCGGAACACGGACAAGGCGGCGGGCCTGAGCCCCGCGGAACGGACCCGGCTCTGGCGCGAGGAACGCCAGCGGCTCGGGCTCGTGAAGCTGGAGCTCTGGGTTCCCCCCGGCGCCAGGGCCGACGTCCAGGCCGCCGCCAGAGCGATCGTCACAGCGTCGAGCCGCGGACCGGCGCTGCTGGCCAACCCAGGCCCTCCGCAGGGATCATTCCAAATGGACCATGTCATCGACACCGACTGGTCGGTGAAGAGCCTGTCGAGCGCGCTGTCCGAGACCCGCCTGCTGCGCGAGGGCGAACTGACCGCCCGCGTGCTGGAGGGGACCGAACCCGTCCTCCAGATCACCATGCACGAGTTTGGGGACCTGCCGGTCTTCCTGTCGGTCGGCGCCGAGCAAATCGTCGTGAGCGCGCTGCTCTGGCCGGTGGACGAACAGAAGGACCAGGCCGCGTTCAACGTCTTCCTCCTGAAGGCGCAGAAGCTGGTGCCGCTGTCGAACTTCGGCATCACCACCGTCGCCGGCCGGGATTTCTACGAACTGTTCGGCGAGCTGTCGTGCAAGACCACGCTGCAGACCGTGGTCATCGAGGTGCGTATGCTGGCCGAGAACGCCATCCGCGCGGCGAGCGAGCTGCGCGACAGCTTCGCCTCGGCCGCCTGAGACCGGAGACCCCAGATGTCCATCTTCTCCAAGCTGATCACCCTCTTCCGGGGCGCGTCCTACGAGGCCGGCGCCGCGGTGGTCGACGCCAATGCGCTCAGGATCCTCGACCAGGAGATCCGCGACGCCGACAACGCGCTCGGCCGGGCCCGCGACGACCTGGCGACCCTGGTCGCCAAGCGCCGGATGATCGAGAAGGAGGTCCAGAACCTCAGGGACCAGTCGGCCCGCTACGAGGGCTCGGCCCGCCAGGCGCTCGGCAAGGGCGACGAGGCCCTGGCGCGCGAGGTCGCCACCCGGATCGCGGAACTGGAAACCGACATCGGGACGAAGACGCCCCAGCTCGCCGACATGAAGGTCGCCGAGGAGCGGCTGCACCAGACCATCGCCCAGACGCAGCAGAAGGTGGAGAACCTGCGCCGCGAGATCGACGTGGTGAAGGTGAACGACAGCGTCCAGAGGGCGCAGGCCGCCGTCGCCTCGCGGGGCGGCAGCGCCACCGCGGCGCTGGGCTCGGCCGCCGACAGCCTGAAGCGCATCAAAGAGCGCCAGATGATCCAGGACGAGAAGTTCAAGGCCGCCGCCGAGCTGGAGGACCGGCGCACGGGCGCCGACCTCGACGCCAAGCTGGCCGCGGCGGGCATCCTGCCCGGCCATTCCTCGGCCGACGACATCCTGGCCCGCCTGAAGGCGCCGGCCGGCGAACCGGCCCCGCAACTGGAGGCCCCCCGCCTGCAGATCGAGGCGCAGCCGGTGGCGGTGGAGAAGAAGGACTCCTAGCCCACACCCACGCTCGTCATGGCCCGGCTTGTCCGGGCCACCCATTGGGCTGTGCGTTCGTGGCGTCGCGCGGCGTCGAAGCTGCGGAAGGCTTTCGGCTCACAGCCCAATGGGTCCCCCGGACAAGCCGGGGGATGACGATCGAGGTAAGCGGAGCTCAGCGCCATGAAACGCATCAAGACGGACGAGCGGCCGGGCTGGGACGAGAAGGCCGAGCAGCTCGGGTTCACCTGGCGCCACCTCGACGGGGCGCGGTACTGGGACGAGCGCGCCTACTACCAATTCAGCCTCGCGGAGATCGAGGCGGGGCTGGAGGCGCCGGCGCGCGAGCTGCACGCCATGTGCCTGGACCTCGTGGCCGAGGCGGTGAAGTCCGAGGAGCTGATGGCGAAGCTCGCCATCCCGGAGGCGTCGCGCGACGACGTGGCCGAGAGCTGGGCGCGCCGGGACCCGACCCTCTACGGCCGCTTCGATTTCGCCTATGACGGGACCGGGCCGGCCAAGCTCTACGAGTACAACGCCGACACCCCGACCAGCATCTACGAGTCGGGCGCGTTCCAGTGGATCTGGCTGGAGGACATGATCGCCGCGGGCCGCCTGCCGGCCGACGCCGACCAGTTCAACAGCCTGCACGAGAAGCTGGAGGCCCGGTTCCGCGCGATCTTCCCGGGCGGCGGCTTCGTCCACTTCTCCAGCGACGCCGACTCCGTCGAGGACCGCCAGACGGTGAAGTACCTGGAGGACATCGCCGGCCAGGCGGGCATCGAGCCGAAGTTCGTCCCCGTGGGCGAGATCGGCCTCGCCGCCGACGGCCGCTTCGTCGACCAGGACGGCTACGTCATCCAGGCGCTGTTCAAGCTCTACCCGTGGGAGGAGATGCTGCGGGAGGAGTACGCGGCCAACGTCAAGGCCTCGAAGACGCGGTTCATCGAGCCGGCGTGGAAGGCGGTGCTGTCGAACAAGGGCATGCTGCCGCTGCTGTGGGCCCGCAACGAAGGGCACCCGAACCTGCTGGCGGCGTATTTCGAGGACGACCCGAAGGCGGCGGAGCTGGGCTCGTCCTATGTGCGCAAGCCGCTGTTCAGCCGCGAGGGCGCGAACATCGAGCTGGTGAAGCAGGGACGCAGGGCCCGCGTGCTCGACCTGGGCTACGGCGAGGAAGGCCACGTCCGCCAGGCGCTGCACGAGGCCACGGCCTTCGACGGCGCCTATCCGGTGGTGGGCGCCTGGATCGTCGGCGACGAGCCGGCCGGCATCGGCATCCGCGAGGACCGCAGCCGCGTCACGAAGAACCTGTCACGCTTCATCCCCCACGCCATCGTAGGCTGAGCGGCCACGCCGCACCGGGATGAGCGGTATCGAGGGCGGACCGTGGGACCCGCGCGGTCAGCTCCAGGGCAGGCGTTCGAGCCAGGCGTAGAAGACGTTCTCGCGGCGCTGGCTGGTCTGGATGTCGGTCATCAGGCTGGCGAGGCGGCCCTTGCCGGTGTCGCGCGCGGCGATGATCGACTGGTTGTAGGCGCGGATGTTGGTCGGGCCGGCGGGGGCCGGAGGCGGCGGCGGGGCCTTCGCCTGGACCGCGCCCTTGCCCCTGGCGGCGCCCTTGGCCGGCGCGCCCTTGGCGGCGGCCGTCTGCACCGGGACGGAGCCGGGCGGGCCGACGTCGGAGGCGCGCACGTAGCCGGGCGCGCCGGCCACGTCGATCTCCCACCAGCCGCCGTCGGGCTCGCCCGTCTTCGGCCGGATCTCGCGGCCGACCGGCAGGCTGGTGACCACGCTGGCCGAGGCCACCGGGGCCGAGCGCACCACGGTCGCCTTGATGGCCACCAGCGCGGAGGGGGGCGGAGGCGGCGGCGGCGCGGCGGCCTGCTGCTGGCCCGCGGGCGCGCCGCCGGCCTTGGGCATCGACTTCCTCGTGGTGTCGGCCACGGTGGCGTAGGCCGGGGCCTGGCCGCCCAGGACGTCGGCTTCTGAGGCGCCGTCGGTCATGGCCCGTCCCTGGGTGAAGGTCTTGGCCATGCCGGTGTGCTGGTCGACGACGTCGCCGGTGAGGTCGATATCCTTCTTCAGCGCCGAGACGAGGTCGGTGCGCTCGCGGCGGATGGCCTTGCGGTCCTTGTCGTTGGCGGCGCTGGCCAGGCGGGTGTTGATGTCGCTGAGCTGGCGGGCGCGGCAGTCGACCAGGGATTCGCCGTCGGTGACGATCTGGCGCGAGACGGTGAGCTGGCGCGCCGCGTCCTGGTCGATGTTGAACGAGGCCTTCTTCAGGTCGCCGCCGGCCTCCTGCTCCTT
Source organism: Phenylobacterium sp. (assembly GCF_019636135.1). GTDB lineage: Bacteria > Pseudomonadota > Alphaproteobacteria > Caulobacterales > Caulobacteraceae > Phenylobacterium. Next base: position 19,275 of record NZ_JAHBYD010000018.1, on the reverse strand, counting down.
GAGCTTCGCATAGGCGTCGGCCGTCGCCACGATGGCCACCAGCACGGCCAGCGCCGCGTAGGCCTTCACGTTGTCGCCGCCGCCGCCCACGCCGAAGCCGCCGTAGTTGCTGACGCCCGGGATCTGCAGGCCCATGGCGCCCGAGAGCATGTCCTGGCCGAACATGGCGACCTGCTGCGACGCCTGCGGCTGCCCGCCCGGCTGCTGCGCCTGCTGGGCCGCGGCGCTCTGCATGGCCATGCCGCCGACGGCGCCCATCAGGCCGCTCATGCCGCCCATGGCGCTGCCGAAGCCGCCGCCGCCGCGGCCGCCCACCGGGATGCCGCCGCTCATCACGCCCTTGGCGAGCACCATGGCGCCCTGCTTGACCCCCTCGCCCACGGCGTTGGCCATCTTGGAGCGCTTCAGGTCCTTGTAGTCCTTGTCGAGCTTGACCAGCCCGGCCCGCTCGGTCCCGCAGGCGTTCAGGACGCTGTCGTTCCTGCCCTGCGCCAGCACCGGCTGGACGCTCATGCTCAAGAGCGCCACGGCGCTCACCGAAAGGCGGAGTCCCCGCCCGCGCAGCATCTGCAACATAGCCCCATCCTCCTGGAGCCCGGCCGGCCCCGCCTGGCGGAACACGACATGGGCCCGACACTCCCACACTCCCCGGCCCGTCCGCGCAGCGGACCGGAAGACCTTACCGCGCGCCCAGCCGATCCAGCTCGCCCTGCGCGCCCTCATCGCCGGCGGCGGCCGCCTTGCGATACCATTCGACCGCCTTGGCGCGGCTCGCCGCCACGCCCTGCCCGCCTTCGTACATGATCCCCAGGTTCCGCATCGCCGCGGCGCTGCCCCGGTCGGCGGCCTGCTGGAACAGCTTCACCGCCTCGGCCGGATTGGCCCGCACGCCCGCGCCGCGCGCGGTCAGGCTGCCCAGGCCCAGATAGCCGCGGGCGTCGCCGGCGTTGGCCGCCTGGCGGTAGTAGTCGGCGGCGCGGCCATAGTCCTGCGGCAGGCCCGCGCCATTCTCGAACATCACGGCCAGGCTGGACATGCCCTCGCTGTTCCCGGCCTCGGCGGCGCGCTGGTACCAGGTGGCGGCCTGGACGTCGTCCTTCCGCACCGCCTCGCCGTCCTCGTAGGCATAGCCCAGCCGCACCATGGCGTCGGTGTCGCCGGCCACGGCGGCGCGCTGGTAGAGGGTGAAGGCGCGGCGGCCGTCCTTCGGCACGCCCACGCCGCGTTCGTAGAGGTCGCCGAGCTGGGCGATCGAGGGGCCGTCGCCGGCGTCCACCGCCTTCTGCAGCCAGCCGGCCGCCTGGCGGGGGTCCTGCGCCGCGCCGCGGCCGCGCAGGTAGGCCTCGGCCAGCATGCCCATGGCGGTGGCCGAGCCGCGGTCGGCGGCGCGCTGCAGGGTCTGGAAGCCCGCGGCCTCGCTCCTGGCCGTGCCGAAGCCGTTGAGCTGGCAGAGCGCCCAGTTGACCATGCCGCCCGAATGGCCGGCGTCGGCGGAGCTCTTGAACCACCGGGCCGCGGCATTGACGTCCTTGGGCGCGCCCTTGCCGGTCAGCGACATGACGCCGAGGTTGTACATCGCCGCGCCGTTGCCCTGGCCCGCGGCGGTGGACCAGTCGCGGAAGGCGGCCTTGTAGTCGCCGCGGGCGAAGGCGTCGCGGGCGCTCCCGACCAGCTCCTGGCCGGGCGCGGCGGACCGCGAGGCCACCTGGAACGATCCGGAGGGCAGCTTCTCCAGCGCGCGGATGCGGTTCGACGCCAGCTTGCGGAACGAGCCCGAGATCTCGCCCCGGTCCTGGGCGTCCATGTAGGCCTTGAAGTCGGCCGGGTCGTCGGAGTCCTTGATCGAGGTCCAGAAGACCTGGTCCTTCTCCCACTTGATCTTGGTGAGGTCGGCGGCCGGCGCGGCCGAGGCGGTCTTCACCGGGCCGTTGGGGTCGAAGCTCCAGTGGACGTTGGGCCAGATGCCCTGCAGGTCGGGCGTCTGCTCACCCTCGGTCATCCGCTCGACCTCGGCCTGCACGTAGCTGGGCAGCTCGCCGACGGTGATGCCGGGGCGCGTCATGCCCTGGGTGAGCGCGATGGCGAAGGGGCTGTTGGCGGCGCCGTTCGCGCCGTCCTGGGCCACCTGGCCGGGGCCGGCGGCCATCAGGGTGACGACGGCGGCGCTGGTGGGACCGGCCTCGCGCGCCAGGCCGCGGGTGTTGCCGCCCAGGCTGCGGGTGGCGGTCGGGTTGTTGCGGCAGGCGTCGAGGATGATCAGGCGCACGGCCTTCGCGCCCATCAGCGACTGACCCAGCATGGCCGATTCCACGGAGCTGGCGGTCAGCGTCGACTTGTTGGTCGAGACGGCGTCCTTGGGCAGCAGGTAGTTCACGCCGTCGATCATGGCGCCGTGGCCGGCGTAATAGACGACCGCGGCCTCCGAGCCCTTGGCGTCCTCCTCGAAGGCGCCCAGGCCCTCGATGAGCTGGATGCGGCTGGGATCGTTCAGGACCTTCACCGTGAAGCCCAGCTTCTGCAGCGTCGCCTGCACCAGCTTGGCGTCCTTGGCGGGGTTCGCCAGGCTCGGGACCTTGTCGTACTTCGAGACGCTGACGATCAGCGCCACGCGCTGGGCCGCCCAGGCCGCAGGCACGACGACGACGTTCAACGCCACGGCGACGACCACCGCCTGCCAGCGGCGCGCCGACCGAGGCCGTTCCGCGGTGGCCCTACGCATGAACTTCACCCTCCAGCCGCACAGCGGGCAGGAAACCCTGGCCAGCGACTCAACATCACCGCGCGGCGGCGATCAAGTGAAGCCCGGACCGCCGCCGGCCGGCGCCCAGTCCGGTATTCGTTGCGGAAGGGCCGGCGGACGCGCGAAAAGCGCGCCGCCGGCGGATTTCCCCGCGGCCGGCGGCCGGCTATTTCGGCTGCGGATAGACGATCCGCGAGCGCAGGTTGTCGATCACCGCGCGGGCGTCGAAGGCGCGCACGTTGTCGGCGGGCTTCGGGCCCCGGCCCATGACGATCTCGGCCGAGGCCTCGAACCTGTCGATGGTGCGCACGTCGACCCGGTCGGCCCAGAAGGGGTCGCCCCAGAAGGGGTCCCAGCCGCGCCAGCCGAAGCCGCGGCCGTAGTAGCGCCACGACGGGCGCCAGAAGCCGTAAGACCCGTACCAGGGGCGGTAGAACGGGTCGGGCTCGACGTAGGTGCGGGTGTGCTTGTCGACGTCGCGGTCGATGATCTCGAACCAGTCGTAGCCGTTCTGGGTGGTGAGCTCGGCGGCCCGGAACAGCAGGTAGCCCTCGACCGTCTCGCGGCTCGTCAGCGAGTTGCCGGCGAAGTTCACGCGGAAGCGGTTCGGCTCCAGCCTCACCTCGGAGAAGCCCCCCGAGGCGGCGCTGCCGCGGATATTGGGTTGGTAGGGGGTCGGCGTAGCGCACGCGGCCAGGCTGAGCGCGAGGGCCGCGGCGGCTAAGACAGTGGATTTCCTGAACATTTGCAGATCTCGAAACTCAGACGTCCCCATCCGGGAGGTAAGAAGCCCAACTCTTGGCCGCAATTGTGGTTGCGGTATTGCATTCAGGCGCCGCCGGTGACCGCGAGCACATAGATCAGGCGGCCCAGCGATCCGAACAGCAGGACGGCGACGGCCAGCGCCTGGATCATGAAGCCCAGCTCGCGCTTCTTGGGGTCGGCGACGTAGCCCAACTGGTAGACGATCCGCCCGACGATCCAGACCAGGCCGACGGCGGCGGCGACCAGGTCGCTCCAGTAGATGGCGAAGAGCCAGAGCGGCACGAGGAACAGCGGCAGCCATTCCAGGGTGTTGTAGTGCGCCCGGATCGTGCGCTCGAGCACCGGGTCGCCGGTCATCGCGGGCGCGGCGATGCCGCTCTTGCCGCGGGCGCGGCCCACCTGCAGGCCCATCCAGAAATAGACCAGAAGCGCCAGGAGCGTGACGATGGCGACATAGCTGTGCGGCGGCATGTGAAGGGTCCCTCGCGCGCCGGCGCTCTCGGGCGGCGCCGTCACGGCCGAGCTTGGCATGCCGCGGGCCTGTCGGGAACCGCTCGGCGCGCGAGGCTTTGTCTTCAGCGACCACCGAGCGTCGGGAGAGCGCTATGGACGTCGACTCCGCCGCCATCCAGGCCATCGACTACGACGAAGGCCAGGCCAAGCTGTTCGTCCGCTTCACCAGCGGCGAGCGCTACATGTACGTGGGCGTCCCCGGCGAGGTCTGCCGCTCCTTCGTGGAGGCCGCCTCGAAGGGCCGGTTCTTCCACGCCGAGATCCGCGACCGGTACCCCTACAACCGGATCGAGGGGTGAAGTCGAAACCTCCCCCATTCATGCAGGGCTATCGCAGATGGCTTGTGGGCGGCTTGTCCGCCCGATTCATGAACCGCAGAGATCGCGGAGATACGCAGAGAGCTCGTGGATCCACGGGAATCCTCTGCGTATCTCCGCGATCTCTGCGGTTTGATTGACGGCCATTCGGCCACCCGCATCCATATGCGATTGCCCTCCCCCGCGCAGCGGGGGAGGTTCGTCAGCCGCGCTTGTCGCGCTTGGCGGCGACCCGCAGGCGCAGCGCGTTGAGCTTGATGAAGCCCGCCGCGTCGCGGTGGTCGTAGGCGACCTTGCCTTCCTCGAAGGTGACCAGTTCCTGGTCGTACAGCGAGTACGGCGAGGTGCGGCCGATCACGGTGACGTTGCCCTTGTAGAGCTTCACCCGCACCTGGCCCGTCACGTTCCTCTGGCTGTAGTCGATCGCCGCCTGCAGCATCTCGCGCTCGGGGGCGAACCAGAAGCCGTTGTAGATGAGCGACGCGTACTTCGGCATCAGCTCGTCCTTCAGGTGCATGGCCCCGCGGTCCAGCGTGATCGACTCCATGCCGCGGTGGGCGTGGAGCAGGATCGTGCCGCCCGGGGTCTCGTAGACGCCGCGCGACTTCATGCCGACGTAGCGGTTCTCCACCAGGTCGAGGCGGCCCACGCCGTTGTCGTGGCCGAGCTGGTTCAGCTTCGTCAGCAGGGCCGCCGGCGACAGCTTCTGGCCGTCGATGGCCACGGGGTCGCCGTTCTCGAAGTCCATCGTGAAGACGGTGGGCGTGTCGGGCGCGGCCTCGGGGCTGATCGTGCGCATGTGGACGAACTCGGGGGCCTCGACCGCCGGGTCCTCCAGCACCTTGCCTTCGGAGGAGGAGTGCAGCAGGTTGGCGTCGACGCTGAAGGGCGCCTCGCCGCGCTTGTCCTTGGTGATCGGGATCTGGTGCTTCTCGGCGAAGTCCAGCAGCGCCTCGCGGCTCTTGAAGTCCCACTCGCGCCAGGGCGCCACGACGCGGATGTCGGGCTCCAGCGCATAGTAGGCGATCTCGAAGCGGACCTGGTCGTTGCCCTTGCCCGTGGCGCCGTGGGCGACGGCGTCCGCGCCGATCTTCCGGGCGATCTCGATCTGCTTCTTGGCGATCAGCGGCCGCGCGATGGAGGTGCCCAGAAGGTACTGGCCCTCGTAGACGGTGTTGGCGCGGAACATCGGGAAGACGTAGTCGCGCACGAACTCCTCGCGCACGTCCTCGACGAAGGCGTACTCCTCCTTGACGCCCAGGGTCATGGCCTTGCGGCGCGCCGGCTCGATCTCCTCGCCCTGGCCCAGGTCGGCCGTGAAGGTCGCGACTTCCGCGCCCAGCTCGGTCTGGAGCCACTTCACGATGGTGGAGCTGTCGAGCCCGCCGGAATAGGCGAGGACGACCTTCTTGGGCTTGTCGGCCATTGGGGTGGGGAGCCTTCAGTCAGGAGTTCGGAATTCGCGCGCCTTAAAGGGCACGAGGGCCGCAGGTTCAAGCGCTAACCGCGCCCTCGTCCTCGAGGGTCCGCAGGCTGCCGCGCAGCCATGTCAGGCATACGATGGCGAACAGGCCGGCGAGCGTTGCGCGCACGAGGAACAGGATCACGGCGCCCTGGGCGTCCAGGCCGCCCGCCGCCGAGGCCGCCGACAGGCCGAGCCCGATGAGCAGCGGCGCGCCGAACATGACGCCCAGCGCCAGATTGCGGGCGAGGCGGACGCCGCCCCACATCGGCATCTTCACGCCCGCCGGAACGCGCCTCAACGCCCCGCGGCTTGTGGAGGCGATCAGCGCCATGGCCAGGACCCACAGGCCGTCGGCGATGTAGTGCAGGGCGATCAGCATCTAGACGGTGACCTGGGTCCCCATCTCGACCACGCGGCCGGGCGGGATCTTGTAGAAGTCGGTGGGGTTGGCGGCGTTCCTCATCAGGAAGATGAACAGCTTGTCCTGCCAGAGCGGCATGCCCGACTGCGCCGACGGCACCACGCTGCGCCGCCCCAGGAAGAAGCTGGTGGCCATGATGTCGAACTTCAGGCCCAGCTTGCGGCAGAGGCCCAGCGCCTTGGGGATGTTGGGGCTCTCCATGAAGCCGTAGGCGATGGTCAGCTTCTTGAAGTCGTCGTTGAGCGGCTCGATCCGGACCCGCTTCTCCTCGGCCACCCGCGGCGTCTCGGCCGTGTGGATCGTCAGGATGATGTTCTTCTCGTGCAGCACCTTGTTGTGCTTGAGGTTGTGCATCAGCGCGACGGGCGCGATGTCGGGGTCGCTGGTCAGGAAGATGGCGGTGCCGGGCGCGCGGTAGGGGCTGCGGGCCTTCAGGATGTCGGCCAGCTCGGCCAGGGGCACGGAGTCGCGCCGGCTCTTGTCGTAGAGGATCTGCGCGCCGCGGGTCCAGGTCCACATGATCACCACCAGCGCGCCGCCCAGCGCCAGCGGCAGCCAGGCGCCGTGGAAGAACTTGAGCAGGTTGGAGGTGATGAACACCAGGTCCAGCACGCCGAACGCGGTCGAGGCGGCGACCGCCTGCCAGACCGGCCGCTTCCAGAGGTGGCGGACGATGAAGAAGAACAGCAGCGTGTCGACGAACATCGCGCCGGTGACGGCGATGCCGTAGGCCGAGGCCAGGTTGGAGCTGGTGCGGAAGACGAACAGCAGCAGGAGCACGCCCACCAGCAGGAAGGTGTTCACCTGCGGCACATAGATCTGCCCGGCCTGGGTCTCGGAGGTGCGGCGGATGTCGATCCGCGGGAACAGGCCCAGCGACACCGCCTGCTGGGTCATCGAGAAGGCGCCGGTGATCACCGCCTGGCTGGCGATCACGGTCGCGACCGTCGCCAGGACCAGCACCGGCCAGTAGGCGATCTGCGGGATCATCTGGAAGAACGGATTGTGCCGCGCCTCGGGCCGCGAGAGCACCAGCGCCCCCTGGCCCAGGTAGTTGACGAGCAGGCACGGCAGCACGAAGCCCAGCCACGCGACGCGGATCGGCTTCTTCCCGAAGTGGCCCATGTCGGCGTAGAGCGCCTCGGCGCCGGTGACCGCCAGGAACACGCTGCCCAGGATGACGAAGCCCAGGAAGCCGTTGTCGAGCAGGAACATCACGCCGTAGTGCGGCGACAGCGCCCGGAAGACCGAGAGGTCGTCGGCCAGGTGGTAGAAGCCCAGGCCGGCCAGCGTCAGGAACCAGATCGCGGTGATCGGCCCGAAGAACCTGGCGACCAGCGCGGTGCCACGCGACTGCACGAGGAACAGCGCGATCAGGATGCCGGCCGAGATGGGCAGCACCAGGCCGCTGGCCCCGTGGGGCACGCCCGGCGCGTCGCGCAGGCCCTCGACGGCCGAGAGCACCGACACCGCCGGCGTGATGATCCCGTCGCCGTAGAACAGCGCCGCGCCGAACACCGCCAGGAAGAACACGAACGTCGAGCGCCGCGGCATCACCCGCTGGGCCAGCGCCATGAGCGCGAGCGTGCCGCCCTCGCCCTTGTTGTCGGCCCGCATGAGGAAGATCACGTACTTGACCGTGACGATCAGGATCAGCGCCCAGGTGATCAGCGAGACCACGCCGAGGACGGCCATCTCGCCGCCGCCGCCGCCGCGCGAATGGCCCAGGGCCTCGCGCATGGCGTAGAGCGGGCTGGTGCCGATATCGCCGAACACCACGCCGATCGAGCCCAGGGCGAGCGCCCAGAACCCCTCGGTATGCGCGGCGTGTCCGTTGGCCTGACCGTCGGGGGTCGAGCCGTTCGGGGATTGCGACGGGTCTTCGGACCTTGCGTCGACGGCCTGCTCAGCCATCCGGTATCTCCGGGGAAGCCCCAGCCAAGGTCCCCAAGGCGGCCCTATGCCGTCGCGGCGGGCGCGAATACACCCAATCCCGACGCCGTTCAATCGCATGGCGCCGGTTCGGGGAACAGCCGCAACCTGCGCCCCCGAACGGTTCATCGGACGCCCGGGTTTCGGGCTGGTCGGCAAGGGGGGCTGCACATGGATCGCAAACTGGCGCTGGTGACGGGCGCATCGGCCGGCATCGGCGCCGCCTTCGCCCGCGCCCTGGCCCGGCGCGGCTACGACCTGGCGCTGACGGCGCGGCGGGCCGACCGGCTGGAGGCGCTCGCCGGAGAGGTCCGGTCCCGCCACGGCGTCGAGGCGCTGACGATCGCGGCCGATCTCGCCGAGCCCGACGCGCCCGGGCGGATCCTCGAGCGGCTGGCCGGCCAGGGCCGGTCGGTCGACGTGCTGGTCAACAACGCCGGCTATGGCCTGGCCGGGACCTACGCCGAGACGGCCTGGGCCGACCAGCAGGCCTTCCTGCAGGTGATGGTGACCGCGCCCTGCGAACTGGCGCACCGTGTCGCGGGCGGGATGCGCGAGCGGCGGTTCGGGCGGATCGTCAACGTCGCCTCGCTGGCGGGGCTGCTGCCGGCGGCGGCGGGGCACACGCTCTACGCGGCGTCGAAGGCGTTCCTGGTGCGCTTCTCGCAGAGCCTGCACCTGGAGCTGCGCCCGGCCGGCGTGCATGTGACGGCGCTCTGCCCAGGCTTCACCTACAGCGAATTCCACGACGTGAACGGCACGCGCGAGCGCGCGGACGCGTCGCTGCCGCGGTGGATCTGGCAGGACGCCGAGACGGTGGTCGAGACCGGCTGGCGGGCCGCGGAGGCCAACCGCCCGGTGTGCGTCCCGGGCGCGGTCAACAAGGCCATCGCCGGCCTCGCCCGCGCGATCCCCGAGGACTGGGCCCTGGCCCTGATGGCCAGCCAGAGCGGCCGCGTGCGCAAGACGTGAGCCCTACAACCATCTGTGTGGTTCAGTGCCCGTAGGGGTTGGCGACGCTGGGGCGGATGAAGCCGGTGGTGCTCTCGGCGAGGCCGGCGAGGATGAACTGGACGGCCAGCGCGCAGAGGATGAGGCCCAGCACGCGCACCACGATGGTGAGGCCGATGCGGCCGAGCAGGCGGGTCAGGATGGGCGTCGCCAGGAACGAGAGCAGGGTGGCGAGGCCGACCGCCGCGATCGCGCCGACGCCCACGGCGGCGCCCTGTATGCCGAACTGCCGCGCCTGGCTGGCGTAGATCACCACCGTCGAGATCGCGCCGGGGCCGATCAGCAGCGGCATGGCGAACGGCACGATCATCCGCTCGAAGCGCTTGCGCACGAAGGCGCGGCCGGCGCCGGCGGTGTTGTCGGCGGCCTCGCCGAAGCTGGCGGTGAAGTCGTCGCGGGCCATCTCCAGGCCCAGCAGCAGCAGGATGATCCCGCCTGCGATCCGGAACGCCGCCAGCGAGATGCCGAAGAACTCCAGCAGGCTCAGGCCTGAGAAGTAGAAGAAGGTCAGGAAGGCGAAGACGAACAGCGAGATGTAGAGCGCGATCCAGGCGCGGTCGCGCGATTTCACGCCCTCCGTCGCCGCGGCGAACAGCGGCACGTTGCCGATCGGGTCGATCAGCGCGAACAGGGCGACGAAGAAGTTGACCGCGAACTCGGCCTGGCTCATGCAGGGCTCTTAGCCCACATCGCCATCCGCGGACCACCCCCGCGCCGTTCACGGAGCCTATCGCCATGGCCGCCGCCGCCCTCGCACAAGCGCCCACCAGAGCCGACCCGCGCCTGATCGTCCCGCTGGACCTGCCGTCGGTGGCCGAGGCGCGGGCGATGGTCGAGGCGCTGGGCGACGCGGTCGGCTTCTACAAGGTCGGGCTGGAGCTGTTCGCGGGCGGCGAGGGCATGACGCTCGCGCGCGAGCTCAAGGGCGCCGGCAAGCAGGTGTTCCTGGACTGGAAGCTGCACGACATCGGCACGACCGTGCAGCGGGCGGCCGCCGTGCTGGCGGGCTCGGGCTGCGACTTCCTGACGGTGCATGGCGAGCCGCAGGTGATGGCCTCGGCGGTGCGCGGGCGCGGCGCGTCGGGCCTGAAGATCCTGGCGGTGACGGTGCTGACCAGCCTGACCGACGCGGACCTGGTCGAGACCGGCTACCACGAGACCGCCCGCGCGCTGGTCGAGCGGCGCATCCACCAGGCCATCGCCGCCGGCTGCGACGGCGTGATCGCGAGCCCGCACGAGGCGGCCCTGGCCCGGGCGCTCGGCGGGAAGGACTTCCTGGTGGTGACGCCGGGCGTCCGCCCCGACTGGTCCGCCAGGAACGACCAGGCCCGCGCGGCCACGCCGCTCGACGCCCTGCGGGCGGGCGCCAGCCACATCGTCTGCGGCCGCCCGATCACCGGCGCCAACGATCCCGCCGCCGCGGCGCGCCGCGTGGCGGCGGAGATGGGCGGCGTGCCGCTGTAGGCCCATGCGTCGCCGTCGCGGCGCCTGCGCTCCGGCGCGTGCTTTCCTTGCGTTGGCGTCGGGCCGGGCGTAGGGGACGCTTCCCCCGAAAAGGGCGATACGTCAGGAGAGTTGCGATGGGCTACCGGGTCGCCGTGGTCGGCGCCACGGGCAACGTGGGCCGCGAGATGCTGAACATCCTCGAGGAGGTGAACTTCCCCGTGGAGAAGGTCCACGCGATCGCCTCGCGCAACTCGATCGGCCTCGAGGTCTCGTTCGGCGAGAAGATCGTCAAGTGCGAGGACATCGAGCAGTTCGACTTCTCCACCGTCGACCTCGTGCTGATGAGCGTGTCGGGCGGCTTCTCCAGGGAATGGTCCCCGAAGATCGGCGCCGCCGGCCCGATCGTGATCGACAACTCCTCGGCCTGGCGGATGGACCCCGACGTGCCGCTGATCGTGCCGGAAGTGAACCCGGACGACGTCGAGTGGGCGCACAAGAAGAACATCATCGCCAACCCGAACTGCTCCACCGCCCAGCTCGTCGTGGCGCTGAAGCCGCTGCACGACCGCGCGAAGATCAAGCGCGTGGTGGTGGCGACCTACCAGTCGGTGTCCGGCGCCGGCAAGGAGGGCATGGACGAGCTCTGGGACCAGACGAAGGGCGTCTTCGTGCTGGGCGGCACGCCGCCGAAGAAGTTCCCCAAGCCGATCGCCTTCAACGTCATCCCCTTCATCGGGTCGTTCCGCGACGACGGCTACACCGACGAAGAGGCCAAGATGTGGGACGAGACCCACAAGATGATCGACCCGGCGATCAAGCTGACGGTCACCTGCGTGCGCGTGCCGGTGATGGTGGGCCACTCCGAGGCGGTGAACATCGAGTTCGAGACCCCCATCGACGAGGACGAGGCCCGCGACCTGCTGCGCGAGAGCCCCGGCCTGATCGTGATCGATAAGCGCGAGCCCACCGGCTACATCACGCCGAAGGAAGCCCAGGGCGAGTTCCCGGTCTACGTCAGCCGCATCCGCAAGGACCCGACCGTCGAGAACGGCCTGTCGCTGTGGGTGGTCGCCGACAACCTGCGCAAGGGCGCGGCGCTGAACGCGGTGCAGATCGCCGAACTCCTCCACGCCCGTGGCCTGATCAAGTCGAAGGCGCTGGCCTAGATGTCGTCCTCGTCGGAGCCCGGCGAAGCCCGCCTGGCTCTGACGGCGGGCATCACCTGCTACCTCATCTGGGGCTTCGTGCCCCTGGCCTTCCAGGCCATCAACGCCCTGGGCGCGAGCTCGTGGGAGATCGTCGCGCACCGCATCGTCTGGGGCGCGCCGACCGCGCTGATCCTCGCCCTGGTCGCCAGGCAGGGGCGACAGATCCTGGCGGTGCTGCGCAATCCCCGGACCCTGGCGTGGCTGACGCTCTCGACCGTGCTGATCGCGTCGAACTGGGGCGTCTACATCTGGTCGGTCACCTCGGGCCGGGTGCTGGAGGGCAGCTTCGGCTACTACGTCACCCCGCTGGTCAACATGGCCTCGGGCGCGCTGATCTTCCGCGAGCGGATCGACCGGACCGGCGTCGCCGCCATGGCGCTGGCGGCCGTGGGCGTGCTGTTCCAGGGGCTGGCGCTGGGCCATCTGCCGCTGATCTCGCTGACGCTGGCGCTGTCGTTCGGCGGCTACGGCATCGTGAGGAAGCAGGTCCAGGCCGACGCCCAGACCGGCCTCTTCATCGAGTGCCTGATGCTGCTGGTCCCGGCGCTCGTCTTCATCGGCTGGCTGGAGAGCCGCGGCGCCGGCCACTTCGTCAGCTCCCCCGCCTCGACCATCTGGCTGATCGCGGCGGGCCCGATCACCGCCCTGCCGCTGGCGCTGTTCTCCTGGTGCGCGCGGCGGCTGCCGCTCTCGACCATGGCCTTCCTGCAGTTCATCGGCCCGACGATCGGCTTCGCCATCGGCGTGTCGCAGGGCGAGCCCTTCACGGCGCTGCACGCCACCTCGTTCGGCTTCATCTGGGCCGGCGCCGCGGTGTTCCTCGTGGGCGCCTGGCGCAGGTCCCGCGCGATCCGCGCCGCCGTGGCCGAAACCGCGCCCGCCGGGTAGTCCCACAAAAACGCATAGCGGGTCTGTGAAAACGCTGATCTATGCATCGTTCAGATGATGCTATCTAAACAGTGTCCAGACGGACAGCCCCGCTCCCCCGGGGCTTCAACCCGAAACTCAAGGTGTGTGTCATGACCTTCTTCTCGACCTTCGAACGCCAAGCCGACCGCATCGCCCCGCTGGCGATCCTCGTCCTCGGCATGCTGACCGCCTTCGCCACGGCCGGCCTGGGCGCCTGAGCGACCCCGCTCAACCGCGACGGATCAGGGCCCCTCGGGGCCCTTTTTCGTTTCCGCCTCTCCCCCGAGCGCCGAAGGCGCGAAGAGAGGGAGAGGGCAGGGAGAGGGCGGCTCCGGCAGCGGGGCTGCCCCGGAGGTCGCCCGAGGCCCTTCGAACAACCGCATGCGTGGGGTACATGCCGCGCCGCCCTCTCCCTGCCCTCTCCCTCTCCGTTCCGCTGCGCTTCACGGGGGGAGAGGAGTCCGCGCCTAGAGCGCCGCGTACGCCAGTTCGATCAGGCGCTTGGGGCGCGCGTCGCCCATCAGGGCCGTGCCCTGCCTGTTCATCACGTAGCCGCAGCCGAGCTTCCGCGTCGGGTCGGCGAAGGCGCAGGCGCCGCCCCAGCCGGAGTGGCCGAACGCGCCCGGCGTCGGCCCCCAGGGGTGGCAGGGCTCGTTGCGCATGAAGCCCGCGCCCCAGCTCATCTCGTAGGGCAGCACCAGGTCCTGGCCGCGGATGCGCTCGCGGCTCGCCTCGGCGATGAGCGCGGGCGACAGGATCTCGTCGCCCTCCAGCCAGCCGTCGTTGGCGAGCGCGCCCATGAGCCGGGCCAGCGCCTCGGCCGTGGCGTAGCCGTTGGTGGAGGGCACCTCCATGCGGCGGTAGTCCGCCGCCGCCTTGCCCGCCGCCGAGGACCAGGGCGCCAGGAAGGCGGCGCGGGTGGCGTCGTTGATCTCGCCGAAGTCGGGCATGGCGGTCGGGCGCACGAGGTCGGCGACGCGGCCGTCCACGCCGTCGGGGAGGCCGACCCAGAGGTCGAGGCCGAACGGCGCGCCGATATCCTCCCGGAACGCCGCGCCGATGGTGCGCCCGTCGACGCGCCGGAAGATCTCGCCGACGAGATAGCCCACGGTCACCGGGTGGTAGCCGCTCGCGGTCCCCGGCGGCCACATGGGCGCCATGGCCGCGAGGCGGGCGCAGATCGCGTCCCAGTCGGCCCAGAGCGCCGGGTCGATGGGCTCGGGGAAGCCCGGCAGGCCGGCCTGGTGGCTGATCGCCTGCTCGACGGTGACGGCGGCCTTCCCGGCCTGTCCGAACTCGGGCCAGACGTCGGCGACGGGCTGGGCGTAGTCGAGCTTCGCGGCGTCCACCAGGCGCGCGATCATCAGCGCGGCCACCGCCTTGGTCGTGGAGAAGACGGGCGCCAGGGTCTCCTCGTCCCAGGCCTGCTCGCGGCGGCGGTCGGCGAAGCCGCCCATGAGGTCGAGGACCACCTCGCCCGCCTCGACCAGGGTGAAGCGCGCGCCCAGCTCCTCGCCCGCGTCGAAGCTTGCTGCGAACGCGTCCTTCACCGCCGCAAAGCGGGCGGGGGCGAAGCCGCCGATCGCGGTCATCCGGCTAACGCGAAGCCTCCTGCTCGAACCCGCGGCTGCCGTCGTCTTCCGCCGCCTCGGCTTCGACGGACGTGACCTCCGCGCCGGGCGGCCCCTGGCGACAGGCCTCCACGAGGCGCTGGATAGCATCCGGATCGCCGATGACCAGCACCTCCACGCGACCGTCGCGCAGGTTGCGACACCAGCCGTGGAGCCCAAGCGCGTGCGCCTGTTGCTCGACCCACCAGCGGAAGCCGACCCGCTGGACGTGGCCCGACACGAGGATGCGTCTCGCCGGAAGCGCCATAGTCAGAGCCGCTCCACCCGCACCGGCGCCGCCGGGTTCACGATGCGCTCGGCCAGCGCCACGATGGGCAGCTCGGTGGACTTCCAGGCTTCGGCGGCGGCCACCGTCTCGGCGGCGGCGCGGGCGGCGCGCTCGGCCGCGTCGCGGGGGTCGCGCCCCTCGACCAGCCCGGCGCCGAAGCTGGCGGTGACGAGGTCGCCGGTGCCGTTGGGGGCGGTGGCGATGCGGCGATGGCCGAACAGCACCGCCTCCTCCTTGTCGACGTAGAGCAGGCCGATCTCGCCGTCGCCGGCCGGGGCCGAGGTGACGAGCGCGGGCTTGCCCAGGCTGCGGACCGCATCGCGCGCGTCGGCCGCCGTGTCGATCTGCCTGTCGGCCAGGAAGGCCAGTTCCCAGAGGTTGGGCGTCAGCCAGTCGGCGAGCGGGACCAGCCGGTCCTGCACCGCCTGCGCCACCTCGTACTTCACGTAGAGGCCGCGGGGCGCGTCGCCCAGCACCGGGTCGACCAGCACCAGCGGCCGCGCGCCCCACGCCTCGCTCCGCCCGGTCGTGCGCACCCGCTCGATGACGCCGGCGGCGATCTCCACCTGCTCGGGATCGGAGAAGTGGCCGGTGATGATCAGGTCGACCATGCCGAACAGCGCGTCGGCCTCGATGTCGCCCAGCATGCGCCGGAACACGTCGGGCGAGGTGACCTCGCCCTTGCCGCCGCGGGCGGGGGTGCGACCGAACATGACCGTCGGCGCCAGCACGGGATCGATCTTGTGCGCCGCCAGTATGTACTGCTGCGCGGCCCCGCCGATGCGCGAGGCGGCCACGAACGACGAGAGGATCAGGGCGAGCGGCACGGCTTCGCCGTTATCCCAGAACCCGCCGGCGAACCAGCGCCATTCTACTGCAGATGGTGAATGGGTCGATAACTCTAGTCTGGGTGGCGCCTGCGCCGATGCGCGCGGGGGTTGTGTGTCGGCCAAGAGAAAGGGCGGCCCGGCGGGCCGCCCTTCCCTGACACAGCCCTGGCGACGGGCTTGTCTAGTAGCGGTAGTGCTCGGGCTTGAACGGCCCCTGCGGCGGGACGCCGATGTAGTCGGCCTGTTCCCTGGAAAGCGTGGTGAGCTTGGCGCCCAGCTTGTCGAGGTGGAGCATGGCCACCTTCTCGTCGAGGTGCTTGGGCAGGGTGTAGACCCTGGTCTCGTACCTGGCGCCGTTCTGCCAGAGCTCGATCTGGGCCAGCGTCTGGTTGGTGAACGACGCCGACATCACGAACGACGGGTGGCCGGTCGCGTTGCCCAGGTTCACCAGGCGGCCTTCCGACAGCACGATGATCTTCTTGCCGTCGGGGAACTCCACGTGGTGGACCTGCGGCTTGATCTCGTCCCACTTGAAGTTGCGCAGGCCGGCGATCTGGATCTCGCTGTCGAAGTGGCCGATGTTGCAGACGATGGCGTTGTTCTTCATCCGCCGCATGTGGTCGACGGTCAGCACGTCCTTGTTGCCCGTGGCCGTGCAGAAGATGTCGCCCTTGTCGGCGGCGTCTTCCATGGTGACGACCTCGTAGCCCTCCATCGCCGCCTGCAGGGCGCAGATCGGGTCGACCTCGGTGACCATGACGCGGGCGCCGCCGTTGCGGAGCGACGCGGCCGAGCCCTTGCCCACGTCGCCGTAGCCCAGGACCACCGCGACCTTGCCGGCCAGCATCACGTCGGTGCCCCGGCGGATCGCGTCCACCAGGCTCTCGCGGCAGCCGTACAGGTTGTCGAACTTCGACTTGGTGACGCTGTCGTTGACGTTGATGGCGGTGAACGGCAGCTCGCCGCGCTCGTGCATCTGGTAGAGGCGATGCACGCCCGTGGTGGTCTCCTCCGACACGCCCTTACAGGCGTCGCGGATGGCCGTGTAGAAGCCCGGCTTCTCCTTGAGGTAGCGCTTCATCACCGCGAAGAGCGCCTCTTCCTCCTCGTTCTGCGGGTTCGCGAGGACCGACGGGTCCTTCTCGGCCTTGGGGCCGAGGACGCAGAGCAGGGTCGCGTCGCCGCCGTCGTCGAGGATCAGGTTCGGATAGCCGCCGTCATGCCACTCGAAGATGCGGTGGGCGTATTCCCAGTACTCGACCAGCGTCTCGCCCTTGATGGCGAACACGGCCGTGCCCTTGGCGGCGATGGCCGCGGCGGCGTGGTCCTGGGTCGAGAAGATGTTGCACGAGGCCCAGCGGACCTCGGCGCCCAGCGCCTGCAGGGTCTCGATCAGCACCGCCGTCTGGATGGTCATGTGCAGGGAGCCGGCGATGCGGGCGCCCTTCAGCGGCTGGGCATTGCCGAACTCGGCGCGCACGGCCATCAGGCCGGGCATCTCGGTCTCGGCGATCTCGATCTCCTTGCGGCCCCAGTCGGCCAGCGAGAGGTCCTTCACGACGTAGTCGGTCATCTTCAGTCCTGGTGAGGGGAGATTGCGTTGACGGCCCCTATAGCGGGACACGGCCGGCGCATCAACTCGCATATAAGGAAACCTTTATGCGATATGGGCCGCGGGCCGGCCGCCTGCCGACAGGTTCCGGCCGGGCGTCGCGCCACGGCTTGTCGGCGGACGGCTAGCCCCGCCGTCCTCGGGCCTCTATCTGGGGACGGTCAGCAGGAGCGCGCGTGGCCGAACCGATCATCGACATCCAGGGACTGGCCAAGACCTACGCCGGGGGCTTCCAGGCGCTGAAGGGCGTGGACCTGACGATCAACCGCGGCGAGATCTTCGCGCTGCTGGGCCCGAACGGGGCCGGCAAGACCACGCTGATCGGCATCGTCTGCGGGCTGGTGCGGCCGAGCGGCGGCAGGGTCGTCGCCGACGGCCACGACATCCGGACGGACTTCCGCGCCGCCCGCGCCAAGATCGGCCTCGTGCCGCAGGAGATCTCGACCGACGCCTTCGAGACCGTCTGGGACACCGTGAAGTTCAGCCGCGGCCTCTTCGGCAAGGCGCCCGACCCGGCGCACCTTGAGAAGGTGCTGAAGGATCTCAGCCTCTGGGACAAGCGGTCCGAGAAGATCATGGCGCTCTCGGGCGGCATGAAGCGGCGCGTGATGATCGCCAAGGCGCTCAGCCACGAACCCACGATCCTGTTCCTGGACGAGCCCACCGCCGGCGTCGACGTCGAGCTGCGCCGCGACATGTGGGAGATGGTCCGGGCCCTGCGCGAAAACGGCGTCACCATCATCCTGACCACCCACTACATCGAGGAGGCCGAGGAGATGGCCGACCGGATCGGCGTGATCTCCCACGGCGAGCTGATCCTGGTCGAGGAGAAGGCGCAGCTCATGCGCAAGCTCGGCAGGAAGCAGCTCACGCTGCAACTCCAGGAGCCGCTGGCGGCCGCGCCGCGGATCGACGGCTTCCCGCTGGAGCTGGCCGGCGACGGCGCCCAGCTCATCTACACCTTCGACGCCCAGGCCGAGTCCACCGGCATCGCCGAGCTGCTGCGCCGCCTCGGCGAGCGCGGCATCGACTTCAAGGACCTGCGTACTGAAGAGAGCAGCCTCGAGGACATCTTCGTCAGCCTGGTCCGCGGAGGCCGCGCATGAACCTGCACGCGGTCAGGGCCATCTACCTGTTCGAGATGCACCGATGGCTGCGGACCATCGTCCAGAGCGTGGCCGCCCCCGTCATCACCACCTCGCTCTACTTCATCGTCTTCGGCGCCGCGATCGGCAGCCGGATGCCCAGCATCGGCGGCGTGAGCTACGGCGCCTACATCGTGCCGGGCCTCTTGATGCTGTCGATCCTGACCGAGAGCATCTCCAACGGCTCGTTCGGCATCTACATGCCGAAGTTCGCCGGCACGATCTACGAGGTGCTGAGCGCACCCGTCTCGGCGGGCGAGGTGGTGCTGGGCTACGTCGGCGCGGCGGCGACGAAGTCGGTGGTGCTGGGGCTGGTGATCCTGGCGACCGCGCGCATCTTCGTACCCTACGAGATCGGCCACCCCCTCGTGATGCTGGCCTTCCTCGTGCTGACCTCGGTGACCTTCAGCCTGTTCGGCTTCCTGACCGGCATCTGGGCCGACGGCTGGGAGAAGCTCTCGATCATCCCGACCCTGGTGGTCACCCCGCTCACCTTCCTGGGCGGCAGCTTCTACTCGATCGACATGCTGCCCGGCGTCTGGAAGCAGATCGCGCTCATCAACCCCGTCGTCTACCTGGTCAGCGGCTTCCGCTGGAGCTTCTACGGCGTCTCCGACGTGGGCGTCGGCCTGAGCCTGGCGGCGACGTTCGGCTTCCTGGCGGCATGCTTGGCCGCGGTGACCTGGATCTTCCGCACCGGCTGGCGGCTGAAGACGTAGCGGCGCAGCGCGGCGCGGCGCGGTTGCCGATTCAAGGCTCGCGGAAGAAGCCCTGGAGGTGAGCGGAAGCTGTTGAATGCCCTCAGGGGGAATCGAGAGCGGACCCTAGAAGCTGTTAGGGACTGAGGCTGGTCGGCGAGAGGCGGCAAAGCCCTCTCCCCCTTGCGGGGAGAGGGTTTGGGAGTGGGGGTGTCGGCGCAGCGCTCCAAGGCGAGCACCCCCACCCTGACCCCTCCCCGCAAGGGGGAGGGGAAGCTGTGGGAGATGTTTATCCAGAGTTTCAATCTCTTATTCCGGCTCGTGAGTGCCGTCTGAAAGACCTCAGTTCCCAACAGTCTCTAGC
>NZ_JAHBYD010000017.1 GCF_019636135.1 Phenylobacterium sp. | reverse complement strand
CGCGCTGGTGAAGAAATTGCGCGTCAGGTCGTATTCCTGGTCGAACAGGTTCCGGACGAAGACCGTCGCAGACCAGGGGCCGGCGGACGGCGAGAAGGTCAGGCTCGCATTGGCGAGCCAGTAGGACGGAACGTCGTATTTGACGCCCAGCCAGGACGGATATTCATCCCGATAGCTGTAGTTGACCTCGGCGGTCAGGGCGAAACCGCCGGCCATCCAGTCATAAGAGGCCGACCCGCCATAGCTGATCGCCGGGAAGGGAATCTCCTGCCCCGATTTGTCGGCATAGACCGCCATCCCCGCATTCCGCGACGCCGGCACGTCCAGGTCGAAGAAGTCGGTGTATTCGCCATGTTTGTAGCTCAGCGACTGGGCGATCCGCAGGCCGTCCATCGGCCGCCACACGCCTTCCAGTTCAGCGCCGTAGATTTCCGACGACGGCACATTGGCGAACCGGCCCACCGGCCCGTTGACCCCATATACGGCGGACAGCACCTGCTGGTCCGTATAGTCGTAGAAATAGGCCGCGCCGTTGATCTGCAGGCTCGGGCTGGGGTCCGACTTGAACCCGACCTCATAGGCGATCAGGATTTCGGGCCGGAACGGCGCGATCCCGCTGGCGTCCCCGGTGTTGTAGGTGGTGAAGCCGCCCGATTTGGCGCCCCGGCTGACCGAGCCGTAGATCAGCAGATTGTCGCTCGGCGTATATTCCAGCGCGACCTTGCCGGTCAGGGGCGTCATCTTCGTCGAGACGGAGGTGGGCGGCAGGGCGGTGGCCCCGCCGAAGGCGGTGCCGAACCCGTCCAGATCGCGGGTCTCCTCTTCGTAGCGCAGCCCGCCGATCAGCTTGAAGGCGTCGCTGAAGCGGAATTCCGCCTGGCCGAACACACTGAACGACTCCACCTGCTGGGCATAGGCGACCTGCCCGTAGGTGCCGTAGATGTCGATGAAGTCGGACGAATAGCGCTCGTCCAGCTCCTGTTTCGAATAATAGACGCCCGCCACCCAGTTCAGCGGCCCGTCGTTATAGGAGGCCAGGCGCACCTCCTGCGACACGACGCTGACGTCGCTGCCGAAGAAGGTGTCGGCCTCGACCGAGGCGGTGGCGTCCCAGTCCCCGAACTCGCTGCGATCCAGCGTCTCATAGCTGGTGATGCTGGTCAGGCTCATCGAGCCCAGGTCGATGTTGGCGTTCAGGGAGGCGCCCCATGAACTGTTGTCGCGCCCGGGCTTGGCGTCGATGTCGCGGCCCATCTCGGCGGCGAAGCGCGGCGACACCCCCCATCCGGTCGCCCGGTGGTCGCTGTCGGCCGGGATCAGCACGCTGCCCGGACCGCCCAGGCGGGTGACCAGGGGATTGAGAAGATAAAGGCCCTCGTTCTCGGACTTGTCGATCCCGCCATGCACATCCAGCAGGAAGGAGACGGTTTCGGACGCCTGCCAGTCGATCAGGGCCCGGACGCCCGTGCGGTCGGCGTCGCCCAGGGAGGCCCCGGTGTCGCGGTTATACTGGAAGGCCCCGCCCTGCTGGGTCGACAGGGCGATGCGCCCCTTCACGCTGTCGCTGAGCGGGCCCGACACGAAGCCTTCCACCCGCAGGGCGTCGAAGCTTGCGTATTCCGCCATGATCCCGGCGGACGGCGTATCGGTCGGCCGGCGGGTCACGAAGCTGATCGCCCCGCCCGTGGTGTTGCGCCCATACAGGGTGCCCTGGGGCCCGCGCAGGACCTCGACCCGGTCGATGTCGAAGATCAGCCCCTGGGTCATGACCGGGACCGGATAGGCCACCTCGTTGACATAGACGCCGACGGTCGGGGCGTTGTTCGAGGCGTAGTCCTGGAAGCCGACGCCCCTCAGCCTGAACTGCGCCGCGCCGCCGCCGAACGCCGGTTCGATCTCCAGGTTGGGCGTGGCGGTCTGCAGCTGGTTGATGTTGGTGACGCCGCGATCGGCCAGGTCGTCCCCGGAAAGGACGCTCAGGGCGATGCCCACGTCCTGGGCGGCCTGCTCGCGCCGCTGGGCCGTGACGATGACTTCATCGATCACCGTGGCGGTCTGCCCCGTCTGGCTGGCCGGCGACGTCTGGGCCGCGGCGGCGCCGGCCAGAACCGATGCAAGGACCCCGAATGACGCACTCAAGTAGAACTGCCTCATCGTCTCCCCCTCCGGCCCTCAGGCCGTTTGTTGGATAACCGTGGACACGCACTCGAAAATTCGTTCGATCTCGGAGGGGCTGACCACCAGGGGCGGCGACAGGGCGATGGTGTCGCCGGTCACCCGGATCAGCACGCCTTCATCGAAACAGCGTTGAAACACCTCGGTCGCCCGCGCGCCGGGCTGGCCCGGCCGGCTTTCCAGTTCGATGGCGGCGACCAGGCCCAGGTTGCGGATGTCGATGACGTGGGCGGCGTTCCCGAGGCCGTGAGCGGCCTCTTCCCAGACACCGGACAGGGACCGAGCCCGGTCGAACAGCTGCTCGCCCTCGTAGATGTCCAGCGCGGCCAGGCCCGCGGCGGCCGCCAGCGGGTGACCGGAATAGGTGTAGCCGTGGAAGAATTCGATGCCGCTGCCGGCCTCGACCACCGTGTCATAGATGTCCGACCGGACCGCGACCGCGCCCATCGGCACCGACCCGTTGGTCAGCCCCTTGGCGCAGACGATCATGTCCGGCGTCACCCCGAACAGTTCCGAAGCCGTCGCCGCCCCCAGCCTGCCGAAAGCGGTGATGACCTCGTCGAAGATCAGCAGGATGCCCTCGCGGGCCGTGATCTCGCGCAATCTTTCCAGATAACCGACCGGCGGCACCAGGACCCCCGTCGATCCCGCCAGGGGCTCTACGATGACGGCGGCGATGGTCTCGGCGCCCCGTTCCGCGATCAGGTCCTCCAGCTCGTCCGCCAGATGCCCGCCCCAGGTTGGCTGGCCTCGCGAGAAGGCTGCATGTTCCAGGCTGTGGGTGTGCGACAGGTGATCGACGCCCGGCAGCAGGGAGAACCCGCGCCGATTGTTCTCCAGCCCGCCGACCGAGATGCCGCCGAAGCCGACGCCGTGATAGCCGCGCTGGCGACCGACGAACCGCACCCGGTCCGTCTTGCCCTGGGCCCGATGATAGGCCTGGGCGATCTTCAGCGACGTATCGACGGCCTCGGATCCGGAGCCGGCGAAGAAGACCTTGTTCAGGTCGTCGGGAAACAGCTTGCCCAGCCGGTCGGCCAGTTCGAACGCCTTGGGATGGCCGACCTGGAAGGTCGGCGCATAGTCCAGTCGGGCCGCCTGCTGGCTGATCGCGTCGATGATGGCGCGGCGGCCATGGCCGGCATTGACGCACCACAGGCCCGCGGCGCCGTCCAGCACCGGCCGGCCTTCGGGGGTGAAGTAGTACATCCCCTCGGCCGACTCCAGAAGGCGAGGCGTCCGCTTGAAGTCGCGGTTGGCCGTGAAGGGCATCCAGAACGACGCTAGATCACTGGTTTCACGTGTGAGCATTTGCCGACTTCATATTCAATAAAGGATTAGTCCGTTGGTCCGGGGCGAGGAACAAGCCTGTTTCTTGCCTCGCTGATCGCACTGAAAAGGTTCGCTTTTGTCGCCATATCGCTCAAGATTCTGATCAGGTGCATCAGCCGCTCGATCGGCCTGGGACATGGTCTTCTCCGGCCTCAGAAGGTTGGCGGGGTGCAGGCGCTGATGATCACGCAGGGGGCGTCCCCGATATTGCGGAACCGGTGAGGAAGATGGCTGGAGAACAGATAGCCGTCGCCCGGCTTCAGCACCCTGACCTGGTCGCCCACCGTGACCTCCAGCCGCCCCTCCACGACCAGACCGCCCTCCTCGCCCTCGTGCGACAGCGGAACCCGCCCGCTGTCGGCGCCCGGCTGATAGGTCTCGTGCAGGATCTGGAGGCTCGAAGCCTGACCGCACCCCAGCTGGCGATAGGAGACGTCGCCCTGCGAGATTTCGGTGAACTCCTCCTTGCGGAAGAAGACCTGCTGGGGCTGTTCGAAATCCTGGCTGAAGAACTCCCCCAGCGACAGGCCCGCGGCGTCCAGCAGCCGTTTCAGGGAGCCGACAGACGGGCTGGTCCGTCCGCTTTCGACCAGGGATACGGTGCTGGACGGCACGCCGGCCTTCTTGGCCAGGGCCCTCTGGCTGAGACCCAGTTTGGTGCGCAGCAGCCTCAGCTTGGGACCGACGATGTTGTCCATGGCGTCGCTCCCTTCCGGTCCGTCACCGCTGGCCGTGCAGCAGGGAATAGGCCGCCCGGGCCATGACCTTGGCGGCCGACACCATGTCGTCGATGCCGACCCATTCGTCGGGCTGGTGCGCCAGGTCCAGCACGCCGGGCCCATAGGCGATGCAGTCCTTCAGCTTGCCGATGCGGTCGATGTGCTTCTGGTCATAGGTGCCGGGCGAACAGACGAATTTGGCCTTTCGTCCCAGAACCTGCTCGACGGCCCTGGCGGCGGCCCTGGCCACCGGTCCGTCGCGATCCGCCATGCTGGGCGCGACCTGGAACAGATCGCGGATGCCGTATCGGAACTCGGGCCGCGTCGCCGCCAGTTCGTCCAGCAGGCCGACAACCTCCCCCTTCACATCCTCCAGCGTCTCCTCGATCAGGAACCGGCGGTCGATGATCATCCGCGAGGAATCGGCGACGCAGGGCGCCGGAAGGCCCTCGAAATCCTCGCTCTGCCCGCCATGGATGGAGTTGATGTTCATCGTCGACTGGCGGGCGCCCTCCGGCACCACCGGCATGTCCGAGTGGCGGCTCTCCAGCGCCGGATACAGCCGCTCCTCGAACGTCTGCATCACGGCGTTCATGTGCCGGATCGCGGAATCCCCCAGGAAGGGCATGGAGCCGTGGGCGATGCGCCCCTTGGTCTCGATCTCCGCCCACCAGACGCCCCGGTGGCCGATGCAGACCCGGTCCACGTTCAGGGGCTCGGGAATGATGACGTGATCGACGCGCGGCTTCGAGAACCAGCCGCGCTCGGCCAGATAGGCCACCCCGCCATAGCCGCCCGATTCCTCGTCCGCCGTGCCCGAAATCTCCAGGGCGCCGGGCAGATCGACCCCGGAATCGATCAGCGCCTCCACCGCGATGATCGAGGACGCCAGCCCCCCCTTCATGTCGCAGGCGCCTCGGCCATAGACGCGGCCGTCCCTGATCACGCCCTCGAACGGATCGACCGTCCATCCCTCGCCGGCCTCGACCACGTCGATATGGCTGTTGAAATGGACGCAGGGGCCGGGCCGCGACCCCTCTCGACGGGCCACGATATTGATGCGGGGATAGGCGTCGGTATCGCCCGGCGCGCCGACCGCGCGGATGTATTCAACCTCGAACCCGCGCCGGCGCAGACGGTCGCCGACATATTCGGCGCAGGGGCGATAGGCGTCGCCCGGCGGATTGACGGTGGGAAAGCGGATCAGGTCCCGGGTCAGCTGCGCCACATCGTCGGCGCGGCCGTCGATCATCGTCATCACGGCGTCCAGGGGATCGGTCATCGGCGCGCCTTCGTTTCAACCGGGGATGAGGGATTTTCCAGCTGCCGCAGCACCGCGTCGGTCAGGGCGGCGCTCGACACGGACGGGCCGCCGACGGCGATGTCCGGGGTGCGGACCCCCTGGGCCAGCACGGCCCTGACCGCCTGCTGCAGCCGGTCCGCCGCCTCGGGACGGTCCATCGAATGGCGCAGGCACAGGCCGAAGGACAGAAGCGTCGCGATGGGATTGGCCACGCCCCGCCCGGCGATATCCGGCGCGGACCCGTGGATCGGCTCATAAAGCGCGCGCCGTCGGCCGTTGGCCATCGGCGCCGACAGCGAGGCGGACGGCAGCAGGCCCAGCGATCCGCTCAGGGCGGCCGCCGCGTCCGACAGGATGTCGCCGAACAGGTTGTCCGTGACGATCACGTCGAACTGCTTGGGCCGGCTCACCAGCTGCATGGCGCAGTTGTCGGCGAACATGTGGCTCAGGGCCACGTCCGGGTATTGCGCTCCGACCTCCGTCGCCACCGCCCGCCACAGGGCCCCCGTCTCCATCACATTGGCCTTGTCGACGGAACAGACCCGGCCGGATCGGGTCCGGGCGGTCGTGAAGGCGACATGGCAGATCCGGGCGATCTCGGCCTCGGTGTAGGCCTGGGTGTCATAGGCCCGCCGGGCGCCGTCCGGCCCGGTCTCGATCCCTCGGGGAAGGCCGAAATAGACGCCGGCCGTCGCTTCGCGGATGATCAGTATGTCCAGATCCGCGATCAGGTGGGGCTTCAGCGCCGACGCCCCCGCCAGTTCGCTGTAGCAGACCGCCGGCCGGAGGTTGGCGAACAGGTCCAGCGTCTGGCGCAGCCGCAGGATTCCCGCCTCGGGCCGCGCGGGTCGCTCAAGATGGTCCCAGCGCGGGCCGCCCACGGCGCCGAACAGCACCGCATCCGCCGCCAGGGCCTGCTCCACCACCGCGTCGGTGATCGGCGCGCCATGGGCCTCGATCGAGGCGCCGCCCACCAGCCCCTCGGTGATCTCCAGATCAAAGCCCAGGTCGTCCGAGAACCAGCGCGCCAGACGAACCGCCTCCCCGATGATCTCGGGGCCGATCCCGTCTCCCGGCAGGACCAGGAGCCGCAGCCTGTCTGGCCTAGATGCAGCGGCCACCGTCCACCTCCAGGGCGACGCCGGTGATCATCGAGGCGTCATCGGAACAGAGGAAGGCCGCCGCGGCGCCCATGTCGGCCGGCGTCGAGAACCGGCCTAGCGGGATGGAGGCCAGGAATTTCGCCCGCACCTCGGGCGTGTCGGCGCCCATGAAGGTCTTCAGCAGCGGGGTCTCCCCGGCCACCGGGTTCAGGGCGTTCACCCGCACCCCCGACGGCGCCAGTTCGATGGCCATGGCCCGGGTGGCGGTGATGACCCAGCCCTTGGACGCATTGTACCAAGTCAGGTTCGGGCGTGGGCTGACGCCGCCGGTGGAGGCGATGTTCAGGATGGCGCCCCCGCCGGCCGCCTTCATCAGGGGCACCACCTCGCGGGCGGTCAGATAGATGGATCGGGCGTTGACGGCGAAGACGCGCTCGAACTCCTCCGGCGGCAGGTCTTCCATGGGCTGGGGCTGGTGGCCCACCCCGGCGTTGTTCACCAGGATCTCGATGCGGCCCAGGGCGGCCGTTTGTCGAACCAGGGCGCTGACCTGATCCGCGTCGGAGACATCGACCCCGACGCCCAGGGCCTGGCCTCCAAGGTCCGCCGCCAGGGCCGCGGCCGCGGCCTCGTTGCGGTCGGCGACGACCACCCGCGCGCCCTCGGCGGCGAAGCGACGGGCGATGCCCTCGCCAAAACCGGACGCGCCCCCCGTGACGATAGCGATCCTGCCGTCCAGTCTCATCTCGGCTCCTAACCGTGATAGGCCGCGACGGTCTTCAGGGTCGAGAACCCATAGAGCGCCTCGAACCCCTTTTCCCGTCCATGGCCGGACTTGCCCACGCCGCCGAACGGCAGTTCGACGCCGCCCGCGGCGCCATAGTTGTTGAGGAAGACCTGACCGGCTCTGAGGCGCCGGGCCAGCCGCATCTGCCGGCCGCCATCCGCCGTCCAGACGCCCGCCACCAGCCCATATTCGGTGCCGTTGGCCAGGGCGACCGCCTCGTCCTCCGTCTCGAACGGGGTCACCACCACGGCCGGGCCGAATATCTCTTCCTGGGCCAGCCGGTGATCCGCCGGGACATCCGCGAACAGGGTCGGCCGGACGTAATGGCCGCCGGCGGGCGCATCCTCGACGATCCGGCCCTCGGCCGCGACCAGGCCATCGGCCCGCCCCAGTTCGAGATACCCCTCGACCATGGCCTTCTGCCGCGCCGAAATCAGCGGCCCGACATCCAGGTCGGCCATGGCCGGCCCGACGCGCAGGGCCTGGTATCGGTCCTTCAAGGCGGACAGAAGCTGGCGGTAGACGCCCGTCTGCACCAGGATTCTCGACCCGGCGGAACAGGTCTGGCCCGCGTTCTGGATTCCGGCGTTGACCAGGAACGGCTGGGCCTTTTCCAGGTCCGCGTCATCGAACACGATCTGCGGCGACTTGCCCCCCAGCTCCAGGGTGACGGGCACGGCATTGGCGGCGGCGGCCCGCTGGATCATGGCGCCGACCCCGGTCGATCCGGTGAAGGAGACGTGCCCCACCCCGGCGTGCCCCGCCAGCGCGGCCCCGGCCACGGACCCCAGGCCCGTGACGACGTTCAGCGCCCCGGCCGGAAGTCCCGCCTCCATGGCGATCCGCGCAAAGGCCAGTGCGGTCAGCGACGCCTGCTCCGCCGGCTTCAGCACCGCCGCATTGCCCATGGCCAGCGCCGCCCCGACCGAGCGTCCGATGATCTGCATCGGATAGTTCCACGGGATGATGTGGCCGGTGACCCCGTGCGGCTCCCACAGGGTGTAGACCGTATAGCCGGCCTTGAAGGGGATGGTTTCGCCATGAACCTTGTCGGCGGCGCCGCCGTAGAATTCCAGATAGCGCGCCAGGGCGATCACATCGGCCCGCGCCTGGCTCAGCGGCTTGCCGACGTCCCGCGCCTCCAGCACCGCCAGGTCGTCGATATGGGCCAGCACCGCCTGGCCGATGTTCGCCAGAATTCGGCCCCGGTCGGCCGCCGCCAGCGCGCCCCAGTCGGAATCGAGCGCCGCCCTGGCGGCCTCCACCGCCCCATCGACATCCGCAGCGGTCGCGGCGGCGATGTCCGCGATCACCTCGCCGGTCGAGGGGTCCTCGACCGGGATCGCCTCGGCGGCGTCGGCCCTGCGCCAGCGACCACCGATCAAAAGCGTGTTTGACTTCATGGACTCTAACATCGGCGCCAGTGGGCTATATGGCGCCATCGACAACAACCCCTTTTCTAGAGTTGCTTAAGTCTCTGGATTTACGCACTTCGTTGCGTTAGATTTTCCCGATCCGCAACATCCGCAACAACGGACGCACCCTCATGACGGTCGATGTCGGCAGCCGGCTGCGCTTCGTTCGGGAACGGCAGGGGATGTCCCAGCGCGAGCTTTCCAAGCGCGCGGGCGTGACCAATTCCACCATCTCCCTGATCGAGGCGGGGCGGATGAACCCGTCGATCGGCGCCCTGAAGCGCATTCTGGACGGCATTCCCGTCGGCCTGTCCGAATTCTTCGCCATCGTCCCAGAGGCCTCGTCCCGCTTCTTCTACACGGCGGACGAACTGACAGAGATCGGCAAGGGCCTGATCTCCTATCGCCAGGTCGGCGAACGGGTGTTCGGCAAGACCCTCCAGATCCTCAGCGAAACCTACCAGCCGGGCGCCGACACCGGCCGGGTCCCCCTGATGCACGAAGGCCAGGAAGGCGCGGTCGTCATTAGCGGACGGCTGGAGGTCACGGTCGAAGGGCGGGTCCGCATCCTGGGGCCCGGCGACGCCTATTATTTCGAAAGCCACAAGCCGCACCGCTTCCGCTGCGTCGGCCAGGAACCCTGCCGCGTGATCAGCGCCTGCACCCCACCCAGCTTCTAGCGGCGCGCGCCCCTCACTCCACTCGATTCTTCATTAGACCAGAAGGCGCTGATTTATCAGCGCCTTTTCTCTCATCCGCGCACCAGACCGCGCGAGCTACCGTCACTTGGACAGCGCTTTTGAATTCATTGGTGAAATTCGACGTAATAAAATTCTAGTGATGTCGCCATCAATCGGCAGGCAACTCTGCTTCAAGACCAACCAGCACCGCTATGACAAGCGAATAGGCAGTTGGACTATACCGTATCATCAAACCGACAACAGACGCCACTGAAGCCGGTTGATACCGTCAGTCTCGCTTGGTCGAGTTGCTCAAAGACTCCGACGCCTGCTCCGGAATTGTCACCTCAACACGAAGACCGCCTCCTGGTGAGCGCAAGAACTGCACCTGTCCCCCATGGGCCTTCACAGTGGCGAGGACGATAGAGAGGCCCAGACCGCTCCCTCCGGTAGGGGCATTCGACGCGCGGAAAAAGCGCCGTCCCAAACGATGCAGATCCGAGAAGGCCACGCCCGGTCCGTCGTCCTCGACGATCAAGCGTCCGGAAGTCGGGTCGTAGCTGATCAGGATTGAAGACTCTGCGTGTGCCTGTGCGTTGGCGAGAAGATTGGCGGCCGCTGCCCCGAAGCGATCTGGATCCACGTTGAGCAGAGCGTCACCATCGACAAACGAGACCCGACCATCGCCTTCCGCTCCTGCAAACAGCGCTCGGAGCGTCACCCAGCGGCGATCCTCGTCGCTAACCGGCATCTCGTCCTCGCGCGCCAGGGCGAGAAGCCCCGTGACGAGGCGGGCGGTGCGATCGACGGAAGTCTGCATCTGCTCCAGCGCGCGGCTTCGAACGGCAGGATCCGAAGACGACGCCGCAATCTGCGCCTGGACACGCAGCCCTGCCAGAGGCGTACGCAACTCGTGCGCGGCGGCGGCCGTGAACTCGGCCTCGCGACGCCGCGCTGCGCCAAGGCGTGACATCAGGTCGTTCAGCGCCAGGGCGAAGGGACGGAGTTCGCGGGCGTCCGGCGATACGTCCAACGCCGTCAGATCTTCCGCATCCCGTACCGCAAGGCTGCGGGTCATTTGTCGAATAGGGGCCAGCCCCCGCCCGACCGACCACCAGATCAGCACGCCCAGCGCCAGCAGACCGAGGACCGCCGGACCGATCAAGGCGGTGACGACATTGCCGACCAGGTGTTCGCGAACGGCCAGATTGTCCCCGACCATAACCCGGAAACCGGCGTCACGATCATGCACAGTATAGACGCGCCAGCGCTCGCCCCGGATCGTACGTTCAGAAAATCCGTCGTCGCCTCCTTCCGACAATCGCTCCGCAGGCGCGCTTTGGGAACGGCCGATCAGATCGCCTTCAAGCGACCAGATCTGGCAGGAGAGCTGACGGTCGTAGACATCGGCGGCCCCGGTGTCTGGAGCTTGGATCGCCGGGCGCACGCTGCCGGCCTGCACCAAGGACGACACCATGCGGGCCGACTCCATCAGGCGCCGGTCCAGCACTCGTTGCACTTCGGCCCGGGTCTGGATTTCGACCCAGACGACCGCGCCGCCCCAGACCAGGGCGGTCACGAGCGCCAGAGTTACGAATAGACGCAGGCGAATGGAGCTCATTGCAGGGTGTATCCTACGCCGCGCACGGTGCGGATGAAGCCGGCTCCCAACTTGGCCCGCAAATAGTGGATGTGCACTTCCACGGCGTTGGAGCCGATCTCCTCCTGCCAGCCGTACAGGCGTTCTTCCAGCTGACTGCGCGAGAGGACCTGTGCCGGCCGTTCCATCAGCGCCTCCAGGATGGCGAACTCACGTCTCGAAAGGGGCAGGTCCCCCTCTTCGCGCCAGGCCAGACGCGACTTGGGATCGAGGGTCACCCCGCCGTGACGCAAGGCGGGGGTCGAACGTCCGAGCAGGCGACGCCGCACCGCGCGCAATCGCGCGGCCAGCTCGTCGAGATCGAACGGTTTGCCGACATAATCGTCCGCGCCGGCGTCCAGACCCACAATGCGGTCCCGACTGTCATCGCGCGCCGACAAGACCACCACGCCGACATCCATGTCGCGCTCTCGAACGAAACGCAGCACCGAAAGGCCGTCGCCGTCAGGAAGACCCAGGTCCAGCACGACCGCATCGAACGCCGAGCTTTCCAGCGCCGCGAGGGCGTCCTCGACCCGCCCGACGACCTCGACCGTCCAGCCACAGGCGCTGAGCCCAACCTGGAGGCCGTCGGCGAGAACGGGATCGTCTTCTATGGCGAGCAATCTCATGCGGCGTGACGTGGAAGTTCCGGCTTAAGCCTGACTTAAGCTCGCTTGCCGACGAGATGGCCATGAGGTTTTTCCGCCGACTGCTGCCCGCCGCTCTCGCAATCCTGTCCTTCGCCCTGCCGGGTTCGGCTCTGGGTCAGGCTCCGCTTTCGCCCGACAAGGCCTTCGCCCTGACGGTGACGCGCGAGGCCGACGGCGACCTGGCCTTCGCCTGGAACATTGCGCCTGGCCATTATCTCTATCGTGACCACACCGTCGCCAGCACGCCGGGCGGGAAGGAGTCTCTGCCGCTGGAACTGGCCGGCGGCGAAACCAAGGACGATCCGGGCTTCGGCGTCGTCGACGTCTGGCATGACGCGGGCCGCGCGACCTTGTCAGCGCAGACGTTGACGCAGGCGGGCGAGCCGACGTCGGTCAACATCACCTATCAGGGCTGCCTCGAAGACTCGATCTGCTACCCGCCGATGACGCGCACAATCGACGTGCCGACCCGGCCGCAGGCTGACGTGACCGCGCGGGAGGCCGATGCGCAGACCGCACAGGCCGCGGCCATGCTGGCGATCCAGGCGCCGGGCGCTACACCCGCGCCCGAGAACGACGAGGGAGGAGCGGCGCCTTCGCCGGTCGCGTCATCGCCGGCGGTCACTCTGGACGCCAACCCGGGCTTCGTCGATCGCCTGGCGCTGCAGGGCGGGGCGACCTGGGTCCTGCTCGCCTTCTTCGGCTTTGGCGTGCTGCTGGCCTTCACGCCCTGCGTCTTTCCCATGTATCCGATCCTGGCCGGCGTCATCGGACGCGGCGTGGACGGGCGCGGTACGCGCCGAGGCCTGATGCTCTCGGTCGCCTATGTGCTGGGCCTTTCCATCGCCTTCGCCCTCCTGGGCGTCGCGGCCGCCTGGTCCGGACAGAACCTGCAGATGGCGCTCCAGTCGGTTTGGGCCGTGGGCGCTCTGGCTGTCGTCTTCGTCATCCTCGCCGCCTCCATGTTCGGCGGCTTCGAGCTGCAACTGCCCTCGGCCTGGACCAGCCGCCTCTCCCGCGACGGCGGCGAGGGCCGGCGGTCCCTTCCCTCAGCCGCAGGTCTGGGCTTCGTCTCCGCCCTTATCGTGGGCCCTTGCGTGACCGCGCCCCTGGCGGGCGCCCTGCTCTATATCGCCCAGACCGGCGACGTTGGGCTGGGCGCGGCGGCCCTGTTCTTCCTGGGCCTGGGCAAGGGGGTGCCCTTGATCGTGTTCGGCACGGTCGGCGCGCGCTTCCTGCCCAAGGCCGGGCCGTGGATGGACCGGGTGAAAATGCTGTTCAGCTTCATCTTCCTGGGCATGGCCTGGTGGCTGGCCGGCCGCATCCTGCCGCCGACGGCGACGCTGGCTTTCGGCGCGGCGCTGGCGCTCGGTCTGGCGGCCGCGCTCGGCCTGTTCCAGCCGCTCAGCCCGAACCTGAGAAACGGCGTCGCCCGTGTCGCCGGCCTGGCGGCCGCGACCTGGGGCCTGTTGCTGCTCGTCGGACTCAGTCTCGGGGCGGACGACCCTTGGCGTCCGCTTGAGCCCCTGGCGCGTCCCGCCGGAGTTGCAGCCGCCGCGCCGGTCGAAACCGCAGCGGTCGTGCTGGATCAGACGGCGCTGGACCGCGCCGTCGCCGATGCCGGCGCGCGCGAACGTCCCGCCCTGGTCTATTTCACCGCCGACTGGTGCGTCAGCTGCAGGGTGATCGAGCGGACCGTGTTCGAGGACCCCGCCGTCATCGCCGGCCTTTCGAACACCGACCTCATCAAGGTCGACGTCACGCGCAGCACGCCCGAGGCCCGCGCGCTTCTTGAGCGGCACGGGGTGGTCGGGCCGCCGACGATGATCTTCCTGTCGCCCTCGGCGACCGAGGCGCCGGGCAGCCGACTGATCGGAGAGATGTCGGCCCAAGACGTCGCCTCCGCCCTGCATATCGCCGGAGCCGCCGCATGAACGCCATCACCCTGGGCCCGCTCGTCCTGTCGGGAGAGCGGTTCGCCATAATCGCCGGCGTGTTCGTCTTCATGATCGGCGCCGGACTGCTGGCCAGCCGGGTCAGCCCGCGCTTCAACCTGTGGAGCACGGTCCTGGTCTTCGGCGGTCTGGCCGCCGCCCGCCTCGGTCACGTGGCGACGCACTGGGAGTATTTCGGGGCCGACCCGTGGCGAGCGCTCGCGATCTGGCAGGGCGGGTTCAGCTGGATCTGGGTCGCGCCGGTCGTGATCCTGACCACGACCCTGCTGCTGCGCACGACGCGCGAACGCGCCTGGGCCATTGCGCCTGTGCTGGCCAGCGCCCTGGTTTGGACCACCGCCCATCAGTTGGCCTCGGCGACGCAGCCCATGGCGCCGCCCGCCCTGACGCTGGCCGCGATGGACGCCCCGCCCATCAATCTATCCGCTCCGGGCGACCGGCCCACGGTCATCAATCTCTGGGCCACCTGGTGCCCGCCCTGCCGGCGCGAGATGCCGGCTTTGGCCCAGGCCGAAAAAGCCCATCCGAATGTGCGCTTCCTCTTCGTCAACCAAGGCGAGGGCGAAGCCGGCGTTCGCGCCTTTCTGCAGAGCCAGGGGCTGGCCCTCGACCATGTCCTGTTCGACGAGGCCATGGCGGTGCCGCGCCACTACGGCACGGCCGGCATTCCGGTGACCCTGTTCCTCCACGCCGACGGCCGTCTGGCCAAGGCCCACATGGGGGAAATCGCCCCCGAACAGATCGCGACCGAAATCGCGCGTCTGCACTGATCTCTCGCCTCACGGAGCTTTCATGAACCGCACCTTCGCCCCTGCCCTCGCCGCCGTTCTGGCGCTCGCCGCCTGCGGCCCCGCCGACGCCGATAACGGCGCGGCGCCCGCCAATCCCTCCGCCGCCTCTGGACAGGACATGCCGCCCATCGCCCAGGTCGGCTTCAACGACCTGCTTCGCGATCCAGCCGCGCCCTTCATCGGCGCCGAGAACGCCGATGTGACCCTTATCGGCTTCGTCGATTACAACTGCCCCTACTGCAAGAAGATGCAGCCTGAGATCGACGGCCTGCTGAAGGCGGACCCCAAGGTGCGCGTCCTGTACAAGGACTGGCCGATCTTCGGCGACGTCTCGGAGACCGCCGCCCGGACCGCCCTCGCCGCCGCCTATCAGGGCAAGTACGAGGCCGTCCATAACGCCTTCATGCTGTCGCCGTCGCGCATCGGCGACCAGGCGGACATCACGCGTCTGGTCCAGTCGGCCGGCGTGGACATGGCGCGCCTGAATCAGGACCTGGCCGATCACCGCGCAGACATCGACGCGGTGCTGGACCGAAACGGCCGAGAAGCGGCGGCCCTGGCCCTGCAGGGCACGCCCGCCTTCATCATCAACGGCAATCTGATCCCCGGCGGCATGCCCCAGGCGCAACTCGAAGCGGTGATCGGTCGTATCCGCTCCGGACAACCGCTGCGCTGAGGCCGACCATGACCACCTTGACCCTGCTCCAGCTGAACGACCTGCACGGCTATCTCGAGCCGCATCCCGAACTGGTGCGCACCGAAGGCGGCTGGCGGTTCGAACGGCTGGGCGGGGTCGCCCGCATCGCGCGCCTCTTCGAAGAGGCGCGCGCCGAAGGTCCATGCCTGACCCTGGATAACGGCGACACCTTCCATGGCACGCGGGTCGCCGTCGCCAGCCGGGGCGAGGCCTTGGTCCCGATCATGAACGCTCTGAAGATCGACGCCATGACGGCGCACTGGGAGTTCGCCTATGGCCCGGCGGGGTTCAAGGCGTTGGCGGCGCGACTGGAGTACCCCGTCCTGGCCGCCAACGTCTTTCGCAAGGACGACGGCGCGCCGGTGTTCGACGGGCGATGGGTGTTCGAGCGCGGCGGTCTGAGGATCGGCGTGATCGGCCTGGCCTGCCCCATCATCGACAAGACGATGCCCCCTGCCTTCTCCGAAGGCGTGCGGTTTGAAATGGGTGTGGCCGAAGCCCGCGAGCAACTGCACCAGCTCCGCGAGGAAAAGGTCGATCTGGTCGTCCTGCTGTCGCACCTCGGCTTTCCGCAGGATCTCAAGCTGGCCGCCGAGACCCCGGGCATCGACGTGATCCTGAGCGGCCACACCCATAACCGCCTGCACGAGCCGGCCCGCGTCGGCGACACCCTGATCATTCAGTCCGGCTGCCACGGCGCCTATATCGGCCGGCTGGACCTGGAGATCGCAGACGGCCGCGTGTCCCTGCGCCGCCATCGGCTCATAGCCGTGGACGCCGGCCCCGAAGACGATCAAGTCGCCGGCCTGGTGGAGACGGCCCTGGCGCCCGAGCGGGAAGGTCTGGCCCGCATCGTCGGCCGCACGGCCATCCCCCTTCACCGCTACGCCATGGCCAGCGCGCCGATGGACGACGTCCTGCTGGCGGCGGCGGCGCAGGCGGCGGGCGTGGACATCGCCTTCTCCAACGGCTGGCGCTACGGCGCGCCCGTCGCGCCGGGACCGGTCACTCTGGGCGACCTCTACAATATGGCGCCGATGAACCCGCCCATCTCGCGCACGACGCTGACCGGGGCCGAGTTGAAAGCGATGCTGGAAGAGAATCTGGAGCGCACCTTCGCCGCCGATCCGTATGAGCAGATGGGCGGCTACATCAAACGCTGCCGGGGCCTCACGGCCTTTGTGAAGCTGGAGAATCCCAAGGGGCAGCGCCTCGACCGCCTACTGGTCGGGGACCGCCCTGTCGAGCCGGAGGCGGACTATCCGGTGGCCTTCGTCACCGCCCAGGGGGTGCCCGAACATTACGGGCGAGACCGCCGGACGCTCGACATCGACACTGTGGGCGCGCTTGAATCCTGGTTCGCCGACCATACGCCCGGCGAGACTGATCTGCCTGCCAGCGTCCTTGTCATCTGAAGGAACACCCTATGGACTCCGTCGCCGCCCGCGACTTCTGGAACAGCCGCTATGACCGCCAGGACTATCTGTTCGGCGAGGCGCCCAACGCCTTCCTGGCCGCTCAAGCCGAACGGCTCAAGCCCGGCATGACCGCCCTGGCCATCGCCGACGGCGAGGGACGAAACGGCGTTTGGCTCGCCGAACAGGGCCTGACTGTCACCACCACGGACATCGCCCCACGCGCGATCGAGAAGGCCCTCGCCTTGGCCGAGCGACGCGGCGTCACACTGGACGCCCGGTTGGCGGACCTCGAGACCTGGACCTGGCCGCACGACGCCTTCGACGTCGTGGTCGCCGTCTTCATTCAGTTCGCCCCGCCTCCCCTGCGCGACCGCATTTTCGAGCGTATGAAGGCGGCCGTGAAGACTGGCGGCCTGATCCTGCTGGAGGGCTATCGGCCGGAACAGATCGCCTATGGAACGGGCGGTCCGGGGCAGGTCGAGAACCTCTACACCGAGGCGCTGCTCCGCGACGCCTTCGCCGACTTCGACATCCTGCAGCTGAAAAGCCACGACAGCGACGTCTCCGAAGGCGCCGGCCATAGCGGCCGGTCCGCCCTGATCGATCTCGTCGCCCGCCGTCCCTGACCCCGACCGCCCGCACACCGGAACCCGCCATGAAGACCCTCCTAATCGCCCTGTCCCTCGCCACCTCCCTGGCGGCCTCCCCGAGCCTTGCCCAGGCTGTTTCAGGCTTCGGCGGCTTCAAGCCCCTGCCCGAGGCCGGCGAACAGCCGGATCCGTCGCGCGTCTATCGCGTCATCTTCGACGTCTCCCAGGGCGGCCCGGACGACAAGCCGCTGAAGGGGCTGGATCGCGTCGCGCGGCTGGCGAATATGCTGGCGGCGGGCGGCGTGGACGCCGACCACCGTCAGATCGTCGTCGTGCTACACGGCGCCGCCACCCCTGCGGTCCTGTCCGACGCCGCCTGGGCCGCGCGCGGCAAGGGCGACGCCAATCCCAACAGCGCCCTGATCCGCGCCCTCATCGCCGCCGGCGTCCAGGTTCGGCTGTGCGGCCAGGCCATGGCGGGGAACGGCATCGCGCAAGCCGACCTCGCACCGGGCGTGAGCGTCGATCTCGCCGCCCTGATGACGGTCATCCACTTTCAACAGGCCGGATATGCCCTGGTTGTGAACTGACGGCTCGGCATAGTCGGAACCTTCCCTCGCCATAAGAACTATTAGTTTGTGTAAGTGTGTATGTAAGTGTTCAATGGGGCGTCTGAAGGAGACATCGACATGACCGGACTGCCCCGCCTCAACGAACCCGCCCCCGACTTTCACGCCCGCACCACGCACGGGGATCGCAGCTTGGCCGATTACCGCGGCAAATGGCTGATCCTCTTCTCCCACCCGTCGGACTTCACCCCGGTCTGCACGACCGAGTTCATCGGCTTCGCCAAGCACGCGGATGAATTCGCTGCGATGAACTGCGAGCTCCTGGGGCTCTCGATCGACAGCATCTTCTCGCACCTGGCCTGGACCCGGAACATCAAGGAGAAGTTCGGCGTCGAAATCCCCTTCCCCATCATCGAGGATCTGAAGATGGAGGTGGCCCAGGCCTACGGGATGATTCACCCCGGAGCGGCCGACACCTCGGCTGTCCGCGCTACCTTCCTGATCGATCCGGAAGGCAAGCTGCGCGCCATGGTCTACTATCCCATGAGCAATGGCCGCAGCATCGAAGAGTTCGTTCGGCTGCTCACCGCGCTCCAGGCGTCCGACGCCAACGGGGTCGCGACGCCTGAGAACTGGCGCCCTGGCCAACCGGCCATCGTCCCTCCGCCCAAGACCGCCGAGGCGGCCGAGGCTCGCGCCTCCGAGGGTTACGTCTACACCGACTGGTATTTCTCGACGCGCGACCTCCCCGACGCCCCGAAAGCCGCCTGATCGGACGCTGGCCGGACCTCGCAAGCGGTCCGGCCCTTTTCTTCTCAAACCAAACGGAGCCTTCATGCAGATCATCGACCACGGCGGAGCGCGCATCGCGGCGCTCCACGACAAGAAGACCGGCAGTTGGCAATATGTCGTCTCCGACCCGGTCAGCCGCAAATGCGCGATCATCGATCCGGTCTGGGATTTCGACGAGAAGGCGGCGGCGACCTCGACCCGCAACGCCGACGCCATCCTGGACTACGTCAAGGCGGAAGGCCTGACGGTCGAATGGCTGCTGGACACCCATCCCCACGCCGACCACTTTTCGGCCGCGCCCTACCTCAAAGAGAGACTGGGTGCGCCGACCGCCATCGGCGAGAAGGTCATCGGGGTCCAACGCCTCTGGAAGGACATCTACGGCCTTGACGACGACTTCCCGGCCGACGGTCGCCAGTGGGACCGTCTCTTCAAGGCCGGTGATACGTTTGCTGTCGGCGGCCTGTCGGGGCGGGTCATCTTCTCCCCAGGCCACACCCTGGCGTCCATCACCTATGTGATCGGCGGCAACGCCTTCGTCCACGACACCCTGATGATGCCCTATGCCGGCACTTCGCGCGCCGACTTTCCGGGCGGCGACTCCAAGGCCCTCTATCGAAGCATCCAAGACATCCTGGCCCTGCCCGAGGAGACCGGCGTCTTCGTCGGCCACGACTACGGTCCCGATGGCCGCGAGCCCGCCTGCTTCAGCACCGTGAGAGAGCAGAAGGCGGACAACATCCATGTCGGCGGCGGACGCGGAGAGGCGGATTTCGTGCGGCTTCGCGACGGGCGGGATGCCACCCTGCCCTTGCCGAACCTGATGCTCTACGCGCTTCAGGTGAACATCCGCGGCGGGGTGCTGCCGCCGCCCGCGCCAGATGGGCGGGTCTATTTCAAGATCCCCGCCAATCACTTCGCCCCGCCCCAGGAGAACTCTTGATGCGTCTTTCCACCCTGGCCCTAGCCGCCCTTTTGAGCGCGACGGCCCTGGCCACCCACGCCCAGACGCCCGCCGAACCTCTTCATGTCTACGGTCCAGGCGGCCCCGCCCCCGCCATGCGCGACGCGGCGAAGGCTTATGAGGCGCGCACCGGTCGCGCCGTGGCCGTCGTCGCCGGACCTACGCCCCAATGGCTGGACCAGGCCAAGGCGGACGGCGACCTGATCTTCTCAGGCTCCGAGACGATGATGACCGACTTCGTCAGCGCTCTGGAGGGCCGCATCCGCGCCGAGGCGGTCGAGCCGCTCTATCTGCGCACCGCCTCCGTCCTCGTTCGGCCGGGAAATCCGAACGGCATCGGCGGCCTGGAGGATCTTTTCCAGCCGGGTCGCCGTGTCTTGGTCGTCAACGGTGCGGGCCAGAACGGCCTGTGGGAGGACATGGCCGGTCGCACCGGCGACATCGCCAAGGTGCGCGCGCTGCGTCGCAACATCGTCGTCTACGCCCGCAACAGCGCCGAGGCCCGACAGGCCTGGATCGACGACCCGACGCTGGACGCCTGGATCATCTGGGGCATCTGGCAGGTCGCCAATCCGGACCTCGCTGATGTGGTCGAGGTCGAAGAGCCCTATCGCATCTACCGCGACGCCGGCGCTGTTGTGACCGAGACCGGCCGCCAGGACGCCGACGCCCAGCCGTTCCTCGACTTTTTGAAGTCCGACGAGGGGGCCGCCATCTTCGCGCGTTGGGGCTGGCGGACCGGCCAACCTTAAGCCTGCCTTAAGGTGAACCCTGCCGTGTCGGCGGCATGGCCGACCGTCGCTCCTTCACCCTGAACCGCCGACACCTGCTCGCGGCGGCCGCGGCGCCGCTCTGGCTCTCGACGACCGCGCGAGCCGTATCGGCGCCCGCCGCGTTGAACATCTCCGCCCTGACCGCAGCCTTCTACGCCGCCCGCGGCGGACGCCCGGCCTGGGCGGGGCCAGCGCGCCGGCAAGCCATGGACGCCTTGGCCCTGGCGGACCGCCACGGCCTATCAGCGCCCGACGGTCTGGCCCTAAGTGAAGCCGAACTGACCCAGGCCGTCCTGACCCTGGCCGAGGCGCTCGCTCATGGCCGGGTCGACCCGGCATCCGTCGAGACCCTTTGGGAGATGGGTCGCAACCAGGTCGATACGCCGCCGCTGCTGGCGACGGCGGTCGACGACGGAACGTTGGCCGAGACGATGGCGGGCCTTGCGCCTCAGGACCGCGGCTATCAGGGCCTGTGCGACGGCTTCCTCCGCTATCGCGCCATCGCCGACCGCGGCGGCTGGCCGCCCTTCGCCCTGGGCGCGACGATCGAACCGTTTGCGTCCGACCCCCGTCTTCCCGCCCTCCTGCCGCGCCTTCGGGTGGAAGGTGATCTCAGCGACGCCGCCGCCTCCATGATCGGCCCGTCTGGCGGTGACTACGGCTCTGTTCTGCAAGAGGCCGTTCGGGCGTTCCAGGTGCGCCACGGTCTGGAGGCGGACGCCCGCATCGGCCCGGCGACCCAGCGGGCGCTGTCGATTTCGGCCGAGGCCCGCGCTCGCCAGATCGCGCTGAATCTGGAACGCCGCCGTTGGCTAAAGAGAGACGTCGCGCCGGAACGGATCGAGGTGAACACCGCCGCCTCCATCATGGTCTACTGGAAGGACGGACGCCCCGTGCATTCGATGCGGGTCGTGACGGGTGACGCCGACAATGCGACCCCCAGCCTAGAACGGCCCTTCGCCTCGGTCGTCGCCAATCCGCCCTGGACGGTGCCGACTTCCATCGCCCAGCGCGAGATCCTGCCGCGTGGCGCCGCCTATATGCGGGCGAACAACATGACGATCCAGAACGGCATGGTGGTTCAGCGCGCCGGCCCGAACGCCGCCCTGGGCCAGGTCAAGTTCGAGCTTCAGGACA
This sequence comes from Phenylobacterium sp., assembly GCF_019636135.1. Classification (GTDB taxonomy): domain Bacteria; phylum Pseudomonadota; class Alphaproteobacteria; order Caulobacterales; family Caulobacteraceae; genus Phenylobacterium. The sequence continues at coordinate 92,612 of NZ_JAHBYD010000017.1, read as the reverse complement.
GCTACGCCATCTTCCTGCACGACACCCCGTCGCGGGGCGCGTTCAATCAAAGCTTCCGCCATCTCAGTCACGGCTGCGTGCGCGTGCAGGACGCGGTCGGCTTCGCCCGCCTTCTGCTGGCGCCGGACCCCGAAAGGCTCGCCCGCTTCGACGCCGCGCTGGACAGCGGCCAGACCGTCCGGGTGGCGACCGGTCGGCCGATCGACGTGCGCCTGCTGTACTGGACCGCCTTCCTGGACGGCCAGGGCCGCGTCGCCTTTCGCGATGACATCTATCGTCGCGACACCCGTCTGGCGGAGGCGTTGGGTATCGCCCTGCACCTGCCGCGGCCCGACGACCGGCGCGCCGATGCGGACGACGTCGGCCCATGACGGTTATTCGGTCGTGCGGCCGTCGAAATGCTCGTGGTCGGCGGAGGCCTCTTCCACCGTGGCGTGAACCGTACCGTCGCGATGCTCGGGCGGACCATAAAGGGTGTAGAGCCGAAGCGGTTCGGACCCCGTGCTGACCACATTGTGGCGAGCACCCTGAGGGACGATGACCCCGTCGTCCGCCTTCACGGCATGACGAACGCCGTCGATCCAGATTTCGCCCTCGCCCGCCTCGATGCGGAAGAACTGGTCGCGGTCGTCGTGGACCTCTTCGCCGATCTCCTGGCCGTGCGGAATGGCCATGAGGACGAGCTGCAGATTGTGGCCGGTGTAGAGAACGCGGCGAAAGTCTGTGTTCTCTTCCGTCAGACGTTCGATATTGTCGATGAAGCCCTTCACGAGAGTCTCCTGTGCGGGTTGGCCGTCAGCGCCTTACGACGGCGGTGATGCGGGCGAATTGCGCCGTGTCGCCGCGCGCCGGCGTCGATGTGCGGGGCGCCGGGGCGGCGGCTCGCGCGCCGACCGCCTTCGCATCGCCGCAGAAGATTTCGTAGAGCATGCCCATGACCGCCTGGGCCCGGTCGTCGGCGATCGAATAGAAGATCGAGCGGGACTGACGGCGGGTCTTGACCAGGCCATACTGGCGCAGCTCAGCCAGTTGTTGGGATAGCGCCGGCTGCTTGATGCCGAGGTCCGCCTCGAGCTGGCCCACCGAGCGCTCCTCTTCGGCGATGTGACACAGGATCAGCAGCCGGTTGGCGTTGGCCAGCTGGCGTAACAGCTCTGCGGCCTCCGGCGCCTTTTCCTTCAACCGCTCCATGGCGGCCGCTTGATCGTCGGTCATGCGCGGCGCTCGCGATAGTACCAGGGCGCATCGCCGTCACCGTCGGCGATGGCGGCGTCCAGGGTGGTGGCGGCCGGCTCCAGCAGAGCGTCACCGGGCATCCAGCCCGCCGGCGTGGAGGCCGCCTCACGGTCAGAAGTCTGCAAGGCGGTGACGAGACGCAGCAGCTCATCAACCGAGCGGCCGATGTTCATCGGATACCAGCTGATGGCGCGCACCACGCCGTCGGGGTCGATCACGAAGGTGGCGCGCACCGTCGCGCTGTCGCTCGAGCCGGCGTCCACCATGCCGAAGGCGTGGCCGATGGCCATGGAGGGATCCTCGATGATCGGGAACGGCACCTTCACGCCGAAGCGGCGGTAAATGTCCTTCAGCCAGGCCAGGTGCGAATACAGACTGTCCACCGACAGGGCCATCAGATCGCAGTCGATCGCCGCGAAGGCGTCGGCCTGCCGGGCCAGGGCCACGAATTCGCTGGTGCAGACCGGCGTGAAATCCGCCGGATGCGAGAACAGCACCAGCCAGCGTCCACGGTAGTCGCTGAGGCGCTTTTCGCCCTGGGTCGTGCGCGCGGTGAAATCCGGCGCTGTGTCGTTGATGCGCAGGGCGCGCATTGCGGGGGGATAGACGGCTGGCCCGGTGTCGATCGTTTCCATAGCCGCAAGCTAAGCGCTTCCCATCGTTTCCGCTACATTAAAATACATACTTGCCCGAACTATGAATGTGTATATGTGTTGAGTCACCGAAACGGAGACACGCCATGTCCTCGACCACCCCCGATCCCGCCCGCGACCACGCCGCCGACCTCGTGCGCGCTGCGCTTGCCGATCCCGCTCAACGGCCCTTGGTCAAATCATTCTTTGACGAGGCCACCTTCACCGTCAGCCATGTCGTGCGCGATCCTGGCTCCAACGTCTGCGCCATCATCGACAGCGTGCTGGACTACGATGCGGCGTCCGGCCGCACCGCCCACGCCTCGGCCGACGCCCTCATTGATTACGTGAAATCCGAAGGTCTCACGGTCCAGTGGCTGCTGGAGACCCACGCCCATGCCGATCACCTGTCGGCGGCGCCCTATCTTCAGGAAAAGCTCGGCGGTCAGCTGGCCATCGGCCACGAAATCCTCACCGTCCAGGCCGTCTTCGGCAAGATCTTCAACGAGGGGACCGACTTCCGCCGCGACGGCAGCCAGTTCGACCATCTGTTCAACGACGGCGACCGGTTCGAGATCGGCGGGCTGAAGGCAACGGTGCTGCATGTGCCCGGCCACACCCCGGCCTGTCTGGCCTATGTCATCGGCGACGCTGTCTTTCCCGGCGACACCATGTTCATGCCCGACTACGGCACGGCGCGCTGCGACTTCCCCGGCGGCGACGCCGGGACCCTGTATCGCTCGATCCATCGCCTGACCTCCCTGCCGGACGAGGCGCGGGTCTTCCTGTGCCACGACTACAAGGCGCCGCCGGGCCGGACCGAGTTCGCCTGGGAGACCACCATCGGCGCCCAGCGCACCGGCAACATCCATATCCGCGATGGCGTCAGCGAGGATGAGTTCGTGGCCATGCGCACCCAGCGCGACGCCACCCTGCCCATGCCCAAACTGATCCTGCCGTCGGTCCAGGTGAACATGAACGGCGGCCGCCCGCCCGAACCCGAGGACAATGGGGTGCGCTACCTCAAGGTCCCGCTGAACGCGCTGTGAGGCGATCTCCCCATGCTTGAGCCCATCCCCTTCGTCTGGCCGCTGGCCGGCGGCCTGCTGGTCGGCCTGTCCGCCGGCCTTTACCTGTTGCTGAACGGGCGCGTGGCCGGGATCTCCGGCCTGACCGCCGCGGCGACCGGCCTGTCGAAAGGCGCGCCGCGCACCCTGGGCCTGCTTTTTATCGCCGGCTTGCTGGGCGGCGCGGCGCTGGCCTCGGCGCTGATCCGCAGGCCCGAGGTGCAGATCACCTCGGACATCTGGCTGCTGGTGCTCGGCGGACTGATCGTCGGCTTCGGCACCCGCTGGGGCTCGGGCTGCACCAGCGGCCACGGCGTCTGCGGCCTGGCCCGCCTGTCGCCCCGCTCCATCGTCGCCACCGTGGTCTTCATGGTGGTCGCGGCCCTGACCGTCTTTGTCACCCGTCACCTGCTGGGAGACCTGGCATGAACCGGCTGATCGTCGCCGTTCTGTGCGGCCTGCTGTTCGGCGCCGGCATGGTGGTGTCCGACATGATCAATCCGGCCCGCGTCCTGGCCTTCCTGGATGTGACGGGCGCCTGGGACCCCTCGCTGGCCTTCGTCATGGGCGGGGCGCTGATCCCCTCCGCCATCGCCTATCTGATCCGCCGTCGCATGGAGACGCCGGTCGCGGCCGAGACCTTTCACGTCCCCGAGAGCCGGACCATCGACACCCCTCTGGTCGGCGGGGCCGTCCTGTTCGGCCTGGGGTGGGGGCTGGTCGGTCTGTGCCCCGGCCCGGCGCTGGCGGCCCTGACGACCGGCGCCTGGCAGGCCTTCGTCTTCGTCGGCGCCCTCGTGGCCGGCATGGCGCTGTTCCGCCTGACGCTCGACCGAAACGCCTGAACCAGAAAAGACCCTAGGGAGACAAAGCCATGGATATCCGCCCCCTGGACGAGGCCCTGTCCGCCTCGCCCCAGATCGCCCCGGAAGACCTGCCCGCCATCGCGGCCCAGGGTTTCCGGTCGGTGATCTCCAACCGACCCGACGGCGAGGAGCCCGGCCAGCCCAGCGCCGAAGATCTGCGCCAGGCCGCCGAGGCTGCGGGACTGGCTTTCGCCCATGTCCCCGTGGTCGGCGGCGCCATCTCCGACCAAGACGTGGCGGATTTCAACAAGGCTCTGGCCGACCTGCCCAAGCCGGTTTTCGGTTTCTGCCGCACCGGCACGCGCACCACCACCCTGTGGGCGCTGGCGAACGCCGGCTCGGAGAGCCCCGATCATCTGATCGCCCGCGCCAAGAGCGCCGGCTACGACCTCGGCGCCCTGCGCGCCCGTCTTGAAGGAGCCGCGTCATGAGCGCCCAATATGCCCCCCTGGAGTCCTGCGACGTCCTGATCGTCGGCGGCGGATCCGCCGGCATCGCCACGGCCGCCAGCCTCCTGCGCCGCCGCCCAGGCCTCGACGTTCGCATCGTGGAGCCGTCCGAACATCACTACTATCAGCCCGGCTGGACCATGGTCGGCGCCGGCGTCTTCACGCCCGAGCGGACCCGGCGCCGCACCGAGGACCTGATCCCCCAAGGCGCCCAGTGGGTGCGGGGTTCGGTCGCGGCTTTCGACCCCATCCACGATCGCGTCGAACTGACCGACGGCCGCTGGATCGGCTATCGCATGTTGGTCGCGGCGCCGGGACTGAAGCTGGACTGGGGCGCCATTCCGGGCCTGGCGGAAACGCTCGGGCGCAACAACGTCACCTCCAACTACGGCTATGAGACCGCGCCCTACACCTGGAAGCTGGTCCAGGCGATGCAGAGCGGCCGGGCGATCTTCACCCAGCCGCCCATGCCGATCAAATGCGCCGGCGCCCCGCAAAAGGCCATGTATCTGTCGGCCGATCACTGGCGCGACCACGGCCGAAACGACATCGAGATCGAATTCCACAACGCCGGGCCGGTCTTATTCGGGGTCAAGGACTACGTCCCGGCCCTGATGGAATATGTCCGCAAATACCGCATCGACCTGAACTTCGGATCGAAGCTGGTCGCGGTGGATGGTCCTGCCAGGACGGCGACCTTCGCCGTGACGAACGCGGACGGCGAAGTCAGTCAGGTTCGGCGCGAGTTCGACTTCCTGCACGTCTGCCCGCCGCAGACCGCGCCGGACTTCATTCGCGAAAGTCCGCTGGCCGCCGAAAGCGGCTGGATCGAGGTGGATGACGCCACCTTGCGTCACAAGCGGTTCGAAAACGTCTTCGGTCTGGGCGACGCCTGTTCGGCGCCCAACGCCAAGACCGCTGCGGCCGCCCGCAAACAGGCGCCCGTGGTGGCCGAGAACATCCTGTCGCTGCTGGACGGCCAGCCGATGCGGGCGGTCTATGACGGCTATGGCTCATGTCCGCTCACGGTCGAGCGCGGCAAGATCGTGCTGGCCGAGTTCGGCTATGGCGGCAAGCTCCTGCCCAGCTTCCCGAAATGGATGCTCGACGGCACGAAGCCGACACGTCTGGCCTGGCATCTGAAGGCCCAGGCCCTGCCCGAAATCTACTGGCTTGGGATGTTGCGCGGTCGCGAATGGCTGGCCGGCCCCCACCACATCGAACCCGCCCCCCAGCTTCGCCCTGCTGTCGCCTGAGCCTGATCATGGACCTGTCTCCGCTGCAGTACGGCCTCGGCGCCGGCGCCGGCTCGCTCGTCGGCTTCACCCTGGGCCTGGTCGGCGGCGGCGGGTCCATCCTGGCCGTGCCGCTGATCGTCTATCTGGTGGGGATCAAGGATCCGCATCTGGCGATCGGCACCAGCGCCTTCGCCGTGGCCGCCAACGCCTTCGCCAATGTGATCAATCATGCCCGCCACGGCACGGTGAAATGGAAGATCGCCAGTCTGTTCGCGGTCGCCGGGGTGCTCGGCGCCTTTCTGGGTTCGAGCCTGGGTAAGGCCGTGGACGGGCAGAAGCTGCTGGCCCTGTTCGCCGTCCTGATGCTGGTCGTGGGCGTACTGATGTTGCGGGGCCGTTCCGCCGGCGGCGACCCGAACGTTCAGCTTGATCGCCGCAATGCACCCAAGCTCGTCGCCACAGGCCTGGCCACGGGCGTGATGTCGGGCTTCTTCGGCATCGGCGGCGGCTTCCTGATCGTGCCCAGCCTGATGGTCTCGACCCGGATGCCGATCTACTATGCCGTCGGCTCGTCGCTGGTCGGCGTCACCGCCTTCGGCCTGACCACGGCCTTCAACTACGCCCTGGACGGCTGGGTCGACTGGCCCCTGGCGGCGGTGTTCATTGGCGGCGGCGTACTGGGCGGTTTGGTCGGCGCGCGATTGGCCAAAGCCCTGTCGGGACAAAAAGGCGTCTTGAACACCGTCTTCGCCGGGCTGATCTTCGTCGTCGCCTTCTATATGCTTTACCGCAGCGCCGGCGCGCTCGGCCTGATTGGTTGAGACATCACCATGGACTTTGACGCCCTGATCCTGGCGCGGATGCAGTTCGCCTTCACCGTCGCCTTCCACATCGTCTTCCCGGCCTTCTCCATCGGCCTGGCCAGCTATCTGGCCGTACTGGAGGCCCTGTGGCTGAAGACGGGGCGCGAGCTCTATCTGAACCTGTTCAAATACTGGCTGAAGATCTTCGCCGTCGCCTTCGGCATGGGCGTCGTCTCGGGTCTGGTGATGTCCTATCAGTTCGGCACCAACTGGTCGGTCTTCTCCGACAAGGCCGGACCCGTCATCGGCCCCCTGATGGCCTATGAGGTGCTCAGCGCCTTCTTCCTCGAGGCCGGCTTCCTGGGCGTGATGCTGTTCGGCCTGAACCGGGTCGGCAAGAAGCTGCACTTCCTGGCCACCCTGATGGTCGCCATCGGCACCTTCGCCTCGGCCTTCTGGATCCTGTCGGTCAACAGCTGGATGCAGACGCCACAAGGCTACGCCATCAACGAGGTGGGGCAGTTCATCCCGGCCGACTGGTTCAAGATCGTCTTCAACCCGTCCTTCCCCTATCGCCTCGCCCACATGCTGCTGGCGGCCTATCTGACGACCGGTCTGGTGGTCGGCGCGGTCGGCGCCTGGCACCTGATGAAGGAGCGGACCAACAAGGGCGCGCGCAAGATGTTCGCCATGGCCATGGGCATGATCCTGGTCGCCGCTCCGGTGCAGATCTTCATTGGCGATATGCACGGGTTGAACACCCTGGAGCACCAGCCCGCCAAGGTCATGGCGATGGAAGGCCACTTCGAAAGCCACCCGGACGGGGCGCCGCTGATCCTGTTCGGCCTGCCCGATCGCGAGGCCGCCACCGTCCATGGCGCGGTCGAGGTTCCGAAGCTGTCGTCCCTGATCCTGAAGCACGATCCGAACGCTCCGCTGGCCGGTCTCGACACCATCGCCCGCGCCGACTGGCCTCCGGTGGAGATCGTCTTCTGGTCCTTCCGCGTCATGGTGGGATTAGGCATGGCCATGCTGCTGCTGGGGCTGTGGGGGCTGTACGCCCGGCTCCGCAAACGCCTTTACGACGCCCCCTGGCTGCACCGCTTCGCCCTGATCATGGGACCGATGGGGTTCGTCGCCGTGCTGGCGGGCTGGATCACCACGGAGGTCGGGCGCCAACCCTGGACCGTCTATGGCCTGCTGCGCACCGCCGACAGCGCAGCGCCCCTGGCGGCGCCCGCCGTTGCCAGCTCCCTCGCCGCTTTCGCCGTGGTCTATTTCACGGTCTTCGGCGCCGGGGTCTTCTACATCCTGCGTCTGATGAGCCACGCGCCTCATCGCGGCGAGCCGGGCGTGGCGGAAACCCCGATCCGCACGGCGGGCATCACCCCCGCCCCCGCCATCGACCCCGACCGTCCCATCCCGACCGGCGAGGAGACCGATCATGAGCGTTGATCTGACCCTGGTCTGGGCCGGCCTGCTGGCCTTCGCCGTCTTCGCCTATATCGTCATGGACGGGTTTGACCTGGGCGTCGGCATCCTGTTCCCGACGCTGAAGGCCGGCGATCAGCGCGACAAGGCGATGAACTCGATCGCCCCGGTGTGGGACGGCAACGAGACCTGGCTGATCCTGGGCGGCGGCGGCCTGTTCGCCGCCTTTCCCCTCGCCTACGCCGTGTTGATGCCGGCGGTCTATACGCCGATCATCGCCATGTTGCTGGGGCTGGTCTTCCGCGGCGTCGCCTTTGAATACCGCTGGCGCACGGTGCGGGCCAAGCCCGTCTGGGACGTCGCCTTCTTCGGCGGCTCCCTGCTGGCCGCCTTCTCCCAGGGCGTCACCCTGGGGGCCATCCTGCAGGGGGTCGAGGTGTCCGGCCGCGCCTACGGCGGCGGCTGGTGGGACTGGCTCAGCCCCTTCAGCCTGCTGACCGGCGCCGCCGTCGTCGTCGGCTACGCCCTTCTGGGCGCCACTTGGCTGAACATGAAGACGGAAGGCGCGCTTCAGGCCCACGCCCGCGCCCAGGCCTGGAAGCTCGGTCCGGCGACCCTGCTGATGATCGGCGCCGTCAGCCTGGCCACGCCCTTCCTCGACGGCGAATACGCCCGCCGTTGGTTCGACTGGCCCGGCGTGCTTCTGACGGCCCAGGTGCCGTTGCTCGTTCTGATCGTCGCGGCCGCCTTCTTCTGGACCATGCGTCAGAAGCGTGAGGTCTGGCCCTTCCTGCTGTCGCTCGGCCTGTTCGCCGTGACCTTCGCAGGGCTGGGTGTGAGCGTCTTCCCCTACGCCGTGCCCGACGAGATCACCCTGTGGCAGGCCGCAGCTCCCGCCTCCAGCCAGTTGTTCATGCTGGTGGGCGCCCTGATCCTGATCCCGATCATCCTGGCCTACACCGCCTATGCCTACTGGGTGTTCCGCGGCAAGGTCGGCGACGACGGTTACCACTGATGCGTCGCGGCTCCACAAACGGGCTCCGGCAGGGCCTCTGGTTCGTCGCGCTCTGGGCGCTGGGCGTGGGCGTCCTGGGCATCGTCGCCTATCTTCTGCGCGGCGTTCTCAAGCTGGCCGGGGGGTGAGCCCGCAGGCGCCGAACCGCTGGCCCTGGCCGCCGCTCATCACGGGCGGCGCCATCCTTGTCGCGCTCATCATGGCGCGTCTATGGGCCCCGCCCGCCCTCTCCACAGGCGCCTTCGCCGCTGGCGGCCTCCTGGTCGGGCTCGCCCTTGGTTTGGACCTCTGGGCCATGCTGGAGATGCGGCGGCGGCGCGCCAACATCCTGCCGCACCGGGCGGCGACCGCTCTGGTCACGACCGGTCCGTTCGCCTGGAGCCGCAACCCGATCTATCTCGCTAACGGCCTGCTGCTGCTCGGCCTCGGCGGCCTGTTCGACAACGCCTGGTTCTTCGTGGCCGCCCCCGTCGCCGCCTTCGCCACCGACCGCCTCGCCATCCGGCGCGAGGAACGACACCTGGCGGCCCTCTTCGGCGCGGCGTGGTCCGTGTACGTCGGCCGGGTGCGCCGCTGGCTGGGCCGGCGGATGACGTCGTGATCCCCTTTCGCCCGGCCCACAGACGCCTCCTATCCCGTCGCTTCGTCACTACCGTGAGGTTACGGGGCGCGGCATGTGAACCAAGCAGCTATGCTCCGCTCATTACTCCGCAATCATCTCGTCAGGGGCCGCCTTATGACTGCCCCTCACTCCCACTCGATTGCTCTAAGCTGGACAAAATTATGAATTAGTTGGTTTTTTCGCGGCTCGTCTACTTTAACACCGGCTCGCCGCCCGACTGTTCGGTTTGGTTTTGAAAACATTGGATAAATAGACCGATGTAAAAACCGCGTGATCGCGCAATCTTTCGAGACGTATTGACAATCTCAAATTCGAATTAACGATCGATTCTTGCGCATTCACTTGCCGCCGCTAGACTAGCATGAGCAGAACCTACATCGCCATCGCTGACGCCGGCAGAGCGTAGTCCATAACCAGCATCCAGATCGCCATGGCGATCATCATCAGGTTCTCGGTCAGGGATAGGAAGCCAAGCGGCACATTGCTGTCTCCACCGACGCAGGCGCATTTCAGTTCGCGCTTGTCGATGTAGACGGCCTTGAAGACCGAGGCCGCGCCAATGCCGCCGATGAACAGGGCCACCGGGACCGATAACCAGGTCAGGACGCCCGCGACCATCAACGCGCCTGCCCCGAACTCGGCGAACGGATAGACCTTGCCGTACGGCACCCACCGCTTGGCCAGCAGGTCGTAGTTCAGGAACATGGATGAGAAGCTCTCGATGTTCTGGAGCTTCAGCATGGCCAGGGCCATCATCGACAGGGCGATAAACCACTCCCCTGCCCGCACGGTGAACGGCGTGCCAAGAATCGTCAGGCTGAGCATCGTCGCCATCACGGCCGTGGTCAGGAAGACGACGAGGACCGGCGTGTAGGTGGTCGCCTTGGGATCGCGGACCTTGAGACCGAGATAGCGGCGCAGGTCGTCGTGGCCGCCGACACGCTGGCCGTCGATGAAGACCTGAGGCGTGGTCTTGACGCCGTGCTCGGCCTTGAAGGCGTCGGTCTGCTCGCGAGTGGTGAGCCAGTGGTCCTCGACCTTGTAGCCCCGGCTCTTGAGCAGATGCCGGGCCTTGAGCCCCCACGGACAGGTGTGGTCAGGCATCACCATCCGATAGATGACAGCGGTCTTGGTCATTGCAGGCTCCTTGATCTTCTAATCCGAGCTGCAGCTCTTAAGTTCCGTACCTAGATACGGAGTCAAGCATGAACGTTCGGACGATCGCAGGGTTGGCGCGAGACGGCGGCGTCGGGGTGGAGACTGTCCGCTTTTATCAGCGTCGCGGATTGCTTTCGACGCCCGACAGATGGTCGCGTGATGGCGCCGGCGCGGGCGTTCGACGCTATGGCGAGGAGGACGTGCGCCAGCTGAGGTTCATTCGCTCCGCACAGACGGCGGGCTTCACCCTCGAGCAGATCAAAGAGTTGTTATCGCTCGACGCTGGCGAAGATCGCACGCGCGCCCGTGCGTTGGCCGCGGAGAGGCTGGAGGCGCTGGATCGAACCATCTCCGATCTTGAGGGGGCGAGAGCGGCGTTGCGCCGACTGGCGAGCGCTTGCGCGGCGAACGACAGCGGACCGTGTCCGATCATTTCGGCCTTTCAGGGTGAAGAGGTTTGAAATCCTGCCCTGTCTTGGCGAACGGGGTGAGAGGGTTGGCAGCCGTCCCGCCTGGGAAAAACAACCCGACTGCGTAGCCGCGAAGCGGGAGGACCGGAACGTCCCGTTTCCAGAACTGTTCGTTGATCATCACTTCCGGAGAACGAAGATGTCGATCAAGCTGAACGCCGGTCTGGCCACCGCCGCCCTGTCAGTGCTCCTGACCGCGTGCAATCCTGCGGGACAGGCCGATAAAACCGCGACGGCCGACTCGGGGTCGGCGGCCGAACACAGCGCTCCGGCGGTCCAGCCGATGGCGGGGCCCGAGACGCCCTATTCCGCCTCCGAACAGCAGATGCATCAGGCCATGATGCAGGCGCACGGCGCGGACCCGCAGGAGACCTATGCCCTGAAGATGATCGAGCACCACCGGGGCGCCATCGCCATGTCGGAGGTCCTGATGCGCGAGAACCCGGACGCTGCGCTCCGCGAGATGGCCGAAAAGACGATTACGATGCAGCGCCAGGAGATTACGGCACTGGAGCAGTGGGTCGCGCAACATCGGTCCGCCGCAGCAACCCCCGCTTCGGGTTCGGTCCAGCCCGGAGCCTGATGCGGCACGATTGCGCGCGGGGACTGGTCCGCCCGCGCGTATCTGCTTTTGAACGGCGTCGATCGTCGGCGTCTGTCCGCCGGCGGGAGTCCCTCATGCACGACAAGAGCTATCGCAACCTCGCGATTGAACTCATCGTCCACTTCATCATCATGTATTTGGTGATGTTCACGATGATCGCGACGCTTGATCACTTCAACTTCAATCTGAACAATCTCTACATGACGCTGATGATGGTCGCGCCGATGGCTGTCCTCATGCTGGTTCTGATGCGCGAGATGTACCCGAACAATCGGCTCAACCTCGCCATTGGGCTGGCCTCGGTGGTCATCTTCGCGGGCAGCTTCTACGCCATGCGCACCCAGGCGGCGATCGGCGACAAGGAACTCATTCGAGGAATGATCCCCCACCACTCCGGCGCGATCCTGATGTGCGGCAAGGCCAAGCTGAGCGACCCGGAACTGGTCGCGCTGTGCGCAGAGATCGTCGAGGCCCAGAAGCGCGAGATCCGACAGATGCAGGCCATTCAGGATCGGCTTTGACGGCCTTTCCGGCGGGACGCGTCCGCTGGCCTCGCCAACTCGCCATTCCCGTTCGACGAGGCTTCCCACGCCGCCCCAGTGTTGTCGTCGGTTTCAAGGCGTGAGGTCGGCCAGCGTCGGCCGCCGTTGACGAGGGGAAAGTCGACGCGCCGCGTAGACTAGTCGAAAGCCGGACCGGCCAATCGCCAGGAGACCCAGTATGCGTGCGTTTAACCCCGTTCCCTATGTCGCCCTGGCGGCCGCGGTCGTCCTCGCCGCAGGACCTGCAGCAGCTCACGCTCGTCTTGTCAGCGCCACGCCCGCGCCGAACGCCACAGTCGGTGCGACCCGCACGCTGACCTTGACCTTCAGCGAGCGCTCTGTGCCTGCGTTCTCCGGTTTCGACGTGGTCAACTCGGCCGGCGAGAAGCTCGCGATCCGCACTTCGGTCGCTGAAGACGGCAAGACCCTGACCGGGACTCTGACGCGACTGCTGACTGCCGGCGCCTATCGCATCGACTGGCGCATCGCCTCGAGCGACGGTCACCGCATGACCGGCTCGTACACCTTCACGGTGCGCTGACGCCGTGCTCGAGATCGCGGTCGTCGCGCTCCGGTGGCTCCAGTACGCCGGGGCCGTCGTCCTTCTCGGGACGCCGTTGTTCCTGCTCTACACCTTCAGGCCCGCCGACGGCGTTGATCTCACCTGGTCGCGAGGGCTCCTGATAGGGTCAGGTTTGGTGGTCGTCGCGAGCGCGCTCCTGGCGCTACTTGCACAGACAGCGGTCATGGCGGGCTCGCTGGCGGAAGCCACCAAGCCTGCGTCGCTGTCTTTCATGGTCACCGGCACGGCCTTGGGGAAGGCCATGGTCGCCCGAGCCGCCCTCGCCCTCGCGGCCGTCGTCGCGGTCCTGGCCTTGAGACCGGGCAAGACGGCCTGGAGCCTCTCGCTAGGCCTCGGGCTCATCGTGGTCGCGAGCTTCGCTTGGACAGGCCACGGCGCGGCGACAGAAGGCTCCGAGGGCCTGGTCCACCTCGCCTCTGACATCGTCCATTCCGTCGGTGCTGCCCTTTGGCTTGGCGCTCTGGTGGCGCTGACGATCCTGTTGCGGCGCCGCCCGGGGGTCGACGACGAAATCCTCCACCGCGCCCTGTATGGGTTCTCGGGCCTCGGCACGCTCGCCGTAGCCCTGCTCGTGGCCACCGGTCTCGCGAACAGCTGGTTCCTCATCGGACCGGAGCGTATCTGGAACCTTGGCGAAAGCCTCTACGGACAGCTTCTGATCGCCAAGCTGGCGCTCTTCGTGCTGATGCTGGGCCTGGCGGCGGACAACCGTTTCCGCCTGACACCCTCCCTACGTCTGGAGCTGGAGCACCCGGGACAGTCGATCTCGGCGGTTCGACGGCTGCGGCGCAGTATCGTCACGGAGACGGCCCTCGGGCTCGTCGTCCTCGCCGTCGTCGCGCTTATGGGCACCCTCCCTCCGCCGATCGCGACGTGAGCCGACGATCAAGGGGCCCGCGGAGCGGAGCGCCGCTGCGGTCGCGGCGCCCTTCTCCGAGAGAGCTTGTCACGTCCGACCCTCGGGCGTCCCGGATCCCGGCTTAAGCGAACATATACGGTCTGAACGCCACGCGCTTTCCCACTGATGCGTTCAAACCGGAGAGGCGGCCTACCGCGGAGCGCGCGAGGACCAGTGAATGTGATGGATGCGCCAGCCGTCCGCGTGGCGCTTCAGCACCATGGTTTCCGTTGTCAGACGGTCCACGGCGCGTCCGTTGAACTGACCGGTGGTGCGGCCTTCGCTGGTGATCCAGGCCACATCGCCGTCCGCCCAGCCGGATCTGCGGCTTACGGTAGCGTCCGACGCGGCCGCAAAGGCGGCGTCCGACGCAAGATGGTGGGAGGCGTATTCGTCGCGCGAGCGCTCCGCTCCGCCCTCTTCAAAGATCATCACGTCCGGGGCCAGAAGCGACAGGGCGGCGGAGGTGTCGCCGTCCTTGAGCGCGGCATGGAAGGCATCGACGGTCGTGGCCGCGTCCGTCGCTTCCGCGCTGATCGACCCCGCGGTCTGGGCATGGCCGTGGGAATGGTCCTGCGCGACGGCGGGCGTCACCGACAGGACGGCGAGAGAGAGGGCGAGAACGAGAGGTTTGGGGGACATGATGGGCTCCGGCTTATGAATCAGGTGAGACAGGGTCAGGTCAGGTGGGCGGGTTGTGACGGGCGAACACCCGCGTCGCGCCGGAGCGAAGCACCAGCAGCGTGTCGTAAGGGTCCTTGTGTCCCTGCGGCGTCTCCATGCCGGGCGAACCAAGGGGCATGGCCGGCACCGCGAGACCGAGCGCTGCCGGCCGCTCGGCGAGCAACCGTATGACGTCCCCTGCCGGGACATGGCCCTCTACGACATAGCCATCAACCAACCCGGTGTGGCAGGAGGCCAGACTGTCCGGAAGCCCCCGGCTGCTGCGGACGGATTGGAGGCTCGGCAGAACGGTGATGGTCGTGGTGAAGCCGGCCTCCCGCATGTGCGAGATCCAGGCGTCGCAGCACGCACAGGTCGGCGTCTTGAAGACCGTGAGGGTTCTCGACGACTGGGTCTGGGCGCACGCGGTTCCGGTCAGTGCGACACTGACGGCGGCGCCGAGAAAGAGCCTTCGGTGGAGGTAGGCGGTGGTCAAAAGGGCTCTCCCTGATCGCTGTGAACGGTGCGGTTGGCTTCGACGACCGGCGCCCGGCCGAAGGTCCTCCGCCTCAGCCACTGGCGGCTCGGTCGCTCGACCAGACCATAGATGGCCGCCGCCGCTGCGAGGGTGACCGCCAGCATCGCCGCCAGTTCCAGAAGCCCCATTCGATAGTCGGCCGGCCAGCCCCCGATGGCCTGGGCGGCATTGCGCCAGACCATCAGGATCGGAATATGGACGAGGTAGAGGGCGAACGAGGCCTCACCGGCGAAGATTATGATCGGGTGCGACAGGAAGGTCCTGACACCGGCCTTGGTGAGCAGCGCCAGGGCGAGAACGAAAGGTCCCGCAGCGGCTACGATAAGACGATCGTCGGCCCCGATCTGCATGGCGAGCAAGAGCAGCGCGGTGGCTCCGACGGCGCCGACGATCGCGACGCGCGGGGACGGCGTCCAGCGCGTTCCGAGATAATAGAGACCAATCCCGAGCAGGAACTCCGGAATAATGCGCAAGACGCCCATATTGTCTTCCGCCCGAGGCAAAACCGAGCCGAACCACTGCCGGTAGATTGCATCCAGCAGGATGAACAGGCCTGTCGCCCCCGCCAAGAGCATCCATGGCCGCTCTCGAAATCGCAGGGCGACCGCAGCGTAGGCCGGAAAGGCGAGATAGACGAACCATTCGGCCGACAGCGACCAGGCGGGACCGTTCCACAGGACCATCCCGTCTCGGGGGAACCAGGCCTGCACCAGAAAGAGGGTGGTCAGGAAATCCCCAGCGTTGAACCGCCCGGGCTCCAGGCCGATGCCCAACACCGGCGCGGCGAGCACGAGCAACAGCATCGCCAACAGGATGAAAAGGTGCGCCGGGTAGATGCGCGCGAACCGCGCCGCGATGAACCGCCTGTAGTTCACCGGCTGATCACCTTGCAGGTAAACATGGGTGAGGATGAACCCCGACAGGATGAAGAAGATATCGACCGCGAGACGGGCCCGATTCAACAGTCCGGCGGCACCTTCGGGCAACGTCCATTGCAGCTGGTAGTGAAACAGGACCACGCCGAGCGCGAGGAAGAACCGCACCCCCGTCAGCGGATCGAGCCGGTCCGGGAACGGACCCGCGGCCGGATCTGTCCTTTCGCTCACAGCGCCTCCCCGACACGAGCGGGTCCTCCCGGACGTTCTCTGGTATCTACGCGGCGGACCTCTCGTCCCCTCGCAAGGGGCCGGACGATTTGGCGCGTATGGCAATGGGGGCGTGACGCAGGTACGCAATGACTGATGAGATCGAACGACTGATAGCGGCGGAGGGGCCTGACGACGCGGGGCGGCTGGACGGCCTGGAAGAGGTTGTCTGGGCACGGATCGCCATGCGCCGGGAATCGGCGTCAATGGGACAGGTCCGGGTCGCCGCCGTGGGGCTGGCGCTCGTGCTCGGCGTGGCCAACGGTGGATTACTCCTCCTGGCGTCGCCCAGGCCTGAGCCCTCTGAGCTACGCATCTTCACCGTCTCGGCGGGCCTGTCGCCGCTTGGTCCACTGGATGCCCGGGGATGAGAGCGCGCTGGAAATCGATCGCCCTGACAGCCGTGCTGGCGGCGCTCGCCAGCGGCGCGGCGACCTGGGTGAGCGCAACCTGGGTCATGCGCGAGCGTCAGCCGCCGAGCCTGCATAGCGTCGTCCATGAGCAGTTGAACCTGAGCGCCGAACAGGATGGTCGTCTGGACGCGATCGAAGCGCGCTTCGCCGCGCGTCGCCCCGGGCTGGAAGCGGAGGTGCGAGCCGCCAACCGCGAGCTCGCCGCCGCCATCGCCGCAAGCGACGGGAACACGCCCCAGGTGCAGGCGGCGGTGGATCACTTCCACGTGGCCATGGGCGATCTGCAGAAGGCGACCATCGCCCACGTCTTCGAGATGCGGTCGGTGCTCACCCCGGCGCAGGCCGAGGTCTTCGACGCCGCGGTGGTGGACGCCCTGCGTGCCGACGCCGGCTAGGCGCGGCGCGTGGAGGGCGACAGCATTGAAGCGCGCGCGGCGGGCGGGGACAGGGGCGCCTTCAGCGCCTTGATGGCGGCGACCAAGGGCGATCTCTACAGGTTCGTTAGGCGCTATGTCGGCGACGAAGCGGAGGCGCATGACCTGCTCCAGGAAACGTACACGGCCGCCTGGCTTGCCCTGCGGCGGTACGATCCGGCTCGCCCATTCGACGTGTGGCTCCGGTCGATCGCCCTCAACAAATGCAGGGACTGGAGCCGTCGGCGTGCGGTGCGTCGGGTGGTGCGCGGCGTCATGGGCCTCGACGCCCCCGAAGCGTCAGCGGTCCGGATGGAAACGCCATCTCCCGAAGCCCGACTCGACGATCGCCGTCGCGCCGAGGCGCTGCGCAGCGCGCTGACCCGCCTGCCGGACGGCCTCAAGGCCCCTCTCCTGCTCGCTACGCTCGAAGGTCGCTCGCACGGCGAGATCGCGGCGATCCTGGGCGTCACGACCAAGGCCGTGGAGACACGGATCGCCCGCGCCCGCAAGCGGCTGGCAGAGGACATGACTGTTCCCGGAAGCGCCTGACCTCCTCGTCTCGCCCGATGGTGAAGAGCGTCTTTTTTCGCGGTGTGGCGACCTGACGCAAGGGCGTTGTCGCCGACGTGCGTATGTCAACCAGAAGCCGACACGCGTCCGAGGAACCCCACGCTTATGCCCATGCCAAGTTTCGATCGCCGAATGCTTCTCAGGGGCGCCGCCGTTGGCGGCGGGCTGCTTGGCCTGCAGGGACTTCTGCCGGCCTGGGCGCAGACCGGTACGGCGGGCTTGAGAACGGACCTGCCGACGCTGAGTGGGCCCAACATCGACCTGACAGTCGGCCACTCGCGCTTCACGGTCGGGGGGCGGACCGGCCATGCCGTGACGATCAACGGAGTGCTCCCGGCGCCCTTGCTGCGCCTGCGCGAGGGACAGAACGTGCGACTCTCCGTGACCAACGGGCTGGATGAGGACACTTCGATCCATTGGCACGGCCTATTGCTGCCGTTCCAGATGGACGGCGTCCCGGGCATCAGCTTCCCGGGCATCAAGCCGCGGGAAACCTTCGTCTATGAGTTCCCGATCAAGCAGTCAGGCACCTTCTGGTACCACAGCCACTCGAATCTTCAGGAGGCGATGGGCCACTACGGTCCGATCGTCATCGACCCGGCAGGCGTTGATCCCGTCGCCTACGACCGCGAGCATGTGCTGGTCCTGTCGGACTGGAGCTTCATGCACCCACACGAAATCCTGGAGAAGCTGAAGAAGAGCCCGGGCTACTTCAACCGGCAGCGCACCACGCTCGCCGGTCTGATCAACGGCAGCGACCGCATGAGCCTGGAGGAGCGGCGCATGTGGGGTGAGATGCGGATGGACCCGCGCGACATCCTCGACGTCAGCGGCTCGACCTATACCTATTTGATCAACGGCCACGGGCCGCAGGAGAACTGGACCGGCCTTTTCAGCCCCGGCGAGCGCGTGCGGCTGCGCATCATCAACGCCTCGGCCATGTCGATCTTCAACGTCCGCATCCCCGGCTTGCCGATGACCGTGGTGCAGGCCGACGGCGAGAACGTCCGCCCGGTCGAGACCGACGAGTTCCAGATCTCGGTCGCCGAAACCTACGACGTCATTGTCCGGCCGACTGAAGACCGGGCCTACACCATCGTCTCGGAGGCGATCGATCGCTCGGGGATGGGCCGCGCCACCCTTGCGCCGCGCCTGGGCATGACCGCCGAGGTTCCGCCGCTGCGCGAGGTCCCGAACCTGACCATGCGAGACATGGGCATGGGCGGAATGGATCACGGCTCAATGGGCGGCATGTCCGGAATGGACCACGGCACGATGGCCGGCATGGACCACGGAGGCGCGGCGCCGGCGGGCGAGATGGGCGGAATGTCCATGGCCGGAATGAACATGCGCGATCCAGAGAACGCCCCGCCGGATATGGCGGTCGGCGTGGGCGTCGACGCGATAGCCATGGCCCCCGCCAACCGCCTCGGCGAGCGGCCGATCGGCCTGACCAACGTCGACCACCGCGTTCTCGTCTACACCGACCTGGTGTCGCTGCAGCCGAACAAGGACCAACGCCCGCCGTCGCGGACCATGGAAATACACCTGACCGGCAATATGGAGCGGTTCATGTGGGGCTTCGACGGGCGGAAGTTCAGTGAACTGGTCGAACCCATCCGTTTCGAGCGGAATGAGCGGGTGCGCGTGACCCTGGTGAACGACACCATGATGGCCCACCCCATCCACCTGCACGGCCACTTCTTCGAACTGGTGACCGGCGGTCCCCCGGGGCATCAGCCGCTGAAGCACACGGTAAACGTCGCGCCCGGGGGCAAGGTGACGTTCGACCTGACCGCCGACGCGCCCGGCGACTGGGCCTTCCACTGCCACATGCTGATGCACATGCACGCCGGCATGTTCAATGTCGTGACGGTCCGGCCCATGGACGGAGGCGCGTCATGAACCGCTTCGCCGTCGCCCTCGCTCCGCTGATCCTCGCCGCCAGCGCCGTCACCGCCCAAGCGCAGGACCCGCACGCGGGCCATGTCATGCCGGCGACCGCGGCGCCGCGAGCCACGCCCGCTCCGGCCGTTCGGCCTCAGACGTCCACCCGGCCGTCGGCGCAAGACCCGCACGCCGGTCATGTCATGCCGCCCGCGCCAACGCCGCCAGCGGCCGACCCTCACGCCGGCCATCAGATGCCGGCTGAGCCCCCGGTCGTTGATCCGCATGCGGGTCACGACATGTCGACAATGCCGCCGACGGCGCAGCCCGATCCGCACGCCGGCCACGACATGTCCGCCATGCCCTCCACCCAGGTCGACCCTCATGCCGGGCATGATATGTCGACCATGAGCATGGGGCCGCCGGACGTGCCGACCAGCGCCGACAATCCCGGCCGTCCTCCGGAGGACCCGCTCCCAGCCGCCGCCCTGAGCGGCCCCACGCACGCCGCCGATCTGGTCTTTGGCGCCGAAGCGATGGCGGCCGCCCGTCAGATTCTGGTTCGCGAGAACGGCGAGGTCCGCACCACCGCCGTCATCATCGATCGTCTCGAAGCCGCCTTCGGCGGTGCTGAGGAGTCGTATCTCTGGGACGTCCAGGGCTGGAGCGGCGGCGACATCAATCGCTTCTGGTGGAAGTCCGAGGGCGAAGGCGACTTTGGCGGCAAGTTGGAAGAGGCCGAACTCCAAGCGCTTTACAGCCGCGCGATAGCGCCGTTCTGGGATGTGCAGGCCGGCGTGCGTCAGGATTTCCGGCCCGACGGCGAGGATACGACGCACCTGGTCCTCGGCCTCCAGGGCCTGGCGCCCTATTGGTGGGAGATCGACGCGGCCGCCTTCCTCTCCACCGAGGGCGACCTGACCGCCCGCGTCGAGGCCGAATACGACCAGCGCATCACCCAGCGCCTGATCCTCCAGCCCCGCCTCGAAATCGACGCCTCAGCTAGCGACATTCCGGAGTTGGAGATCGGCTCGGGCTTGTCGTCCATCGAGGCGGGCCTGCGCCTGCGCTACGAGTTCCGCAAGGAGTTCGCCCCCTATGTCGGCGTTGAGTGGAGCCGGGCGCTGGGAAACACCGCCGACTACATCGAAGCCCGAGGCGGTGAGGCTGATGACACCCGCTTCGTCGTCGGCCTCAAGGCCTGGTTCTGACCCAAGGAGACCACCCCATGATCCGCATTCTCACCCTCACGGCCGCCCTGGCCTTCGCCGGCGCCGCCGCCGCCCAGGATCCGCACGCCGGGCACAATATGCAGACGCAGGCCGCCGAGCCTCAATCGGCCGTCACCACGGTTCCGGCAAACGGGGCCATGACCCACGGATCGCCAGAACGCTTCAGCGTCACCTTCCCCCATGCGATGGTCCTGAAGACGGTGACCCTGAGCGCCAAGGGGCAGGCCCCGGTGGTCGTGAATGCCCCCGCCGCACCGGCCGCCGCGACCGTCAGCGTGGCCCTTCCCCGGCTTGCCCCGGGAACCTACACCGCCGCCTGGACCGCTGAAGGTCCGGACGGCCACAAGATGTCCGGCTCTGTCAGCTTCATGGTTCACTAGGAGAACGACGATGCGAGTTTCCAACCTGCTGGCCGCCGCCGGCGCGATTCTGGCCCTGAGCGCTGGAGCGGCCCTGGCCGCCGAAGGCTGCGAATGCTGCAAGGACATGGCAGCTGACGCCGCCATGAGCTGCTGCGACAAGATGAAGTCCGACGCTCCGCCGCCCGCCGAACCCGCGCCGCCCGCGCCGGCGCCCTCGGATGCTCCGGCTCCCCAGGGTCACGCCGACCATAACTGACCGCCCGATCTGAACCACTCCGGCAGGCGCTCCGACGGATCGGAGGTCTGTCCGGAGCAGACAGGCGTCAACTCTCGGTCTTCGCCGCGCTGAGCCGCGCCGCGCTCCCTGTGACGCCCACTCCCGCAACCCGGATGAAACGGACGGTTTCGGCCCGCGTCCGCGGTTCGGCGACGAAGCCCGCGTCGGCGAAGGCGAGGTGCTGGGGCATTTGCTCCCTCGCCGGATTCGCGCGCCACCAGTCCTCCAGCGACGCCGCCTTGGGCAAGATGCCGCCGACGATCCGCTCGATGTCCCGAAACGACAGGTCCACCTCGGTGCCCTTCTGACGTCTGAGAAAGGCTGCGAGCGGCGTGTATTTAGACATCTGGGTGTCTTGCTCCGCTGATGCCGGGGGTCAAGCCCGGCTGGCGCGCTTGCGCTGCCCGATCTAGACTTACCGGCGGCGGGTTCCGGGAACGATAGGCGCCGATCGAGAGCCAGGGGACGTGCAAACGTCGGCGGCGATCGGCGGCGAAACGCCGGGCTTCATCACAGAAGTTCCTGGCCCGCCCCCTTCCCTCATCCCGGGTCGATCAGACCGTGCCGGACCGCTGAGGCGACCGCTTCGATCCGGGTCCGGACCCGGAGTTTGGAACAGACCTTTTCAAGATAGCTGTCCACGGTGCGGGGCGACAGGGACAGTATGATCCCGATGTCGGATGAGCTCTTTCCGCGACAGACCCATTCCAGGCATTCCTGTTCGCGCGGGCTCAGGGTGACAGCGGGCGATCCACGGTCCGGATCTTCGGAGACAGCTTGCATTACTACACCACCGGTTGTCCGACCCCTTCCGTACACGGCAGGTTCGGACGTGAGCAACGTCGATCAATTGCGGGCCGCCCGCAGGTTTCTTGCGGTCCGACGGCGCCGGTTGAACCGTAGAAGGGTCGCGCCTACAGCGGAGCCGTCGGGCGCCGCGAGATAGGCGCACAGCCGGAGCCGGGGTTCGTCGCTGACGGAGGCGGCGCTGCGCGCTGAAGTAACGGGCCTCGTTCGCAGAGGATTCCAACGCCCGACCCCTCCCGCTTGCGTCGGGATTCCGTTTGATTCATGCTTCGATGTCGGCGTTCGCGCCGATAGGGGCCTGGAATCCCCTGTGCGATATCAAATCATCGACGGCTGCCGCTCTGTGCGTCGGCCGGTTGCCGCCATCTGAGCGCGCGCGTCGGCGCGCCTGCCCGGAATCGCGCGGCCACGCCGGGATTCCCGCCCCTCTCGTCGAGAGGTCGGAGATCCGTGGTGACCGATACGAAGCAGCTGGGGGTGGAGGCGCAGGACGGGATCAACCGTCTCTACCGGCGATACGCCGTCTGGCTGGATCGCCGGTTGCGCCCTCACATCGGCGCCGACGCTGCGGCGGATGTCGTCCAGGAGACCTACCTCAGGGCGGCGCCTTACGCCGTGTCGGACATCCGCCATCCAAAAGCGTTCCTGCTGCAGATCGCCCTCAATCTGGTCCGCGATGAAAGCCGAAGAGAGGGCCGACGCCGCCAGAGCCAGGCGCTTCAAAGACCTGCCGAGGCCGAGGCCGCGCCGCAGTTCGACCAAGTCCTTCTCGAACAGGTTATCCGGTCCATGCCGCAACTCTACCGCGACGTCTTCGTCTTGAACCGCTTTGGCGGTATGACTTATCCCGAGATCTCCGTGTCGCTCGAGATCAGCGTGAAAACGGTGGAATGGCGAATGTCCAGGGCGCTTCAGTACTGCGCGTCTCGGCTGGACCTGTAGGCAACGGATGATGATCGAGGCTGAAGCCGACATCAGGCGCAAGGAAGCCGCCGACTGGTTCAGCAAGTTGAACCAGCGCAAGGTCACGACCGCCGACGTGAAGGCGTTCAGCGCGTGGCGGCGAGACCCGGAGAACGCGCGCGCTTTCAGCCGTCTCGAAGCCATGTGGGACGCGGCAGGGACGCTGGCGCAAAGCCCCGGGGTGGCGGGGCTCGCCGACGAGGCCTTGAGTCGGGTCGAAAAGGCGCGCCCGCGCCGTCGGATGCGGGACGCCGGCCGTCTGATCCCGCTCGGCGTCGCGGGCGCCATGGCGCTTGTGATCGGAGCCGGGAGCCTGACCTGGTGGTCCCTGCAGCGGCCGGACGCCTACGCCACGGCCATCGGCGAGCAACGCACCGTGCGGCTGGAAGACGGTTCCCGCATCGTCCTCGACACGGACTCGCGGGTCACCGTTCGCTTCACCGACGCCCGTCGCGTGGTCACGCTCGCAGCAGGACGCGCCATGTTTGAGGTCGAGGGCGACGCCGCGCGGCCTTTCTTCGTCCAGGCGGGCGACACGGAGGTCACCGCCGTCGGCACGCGCTTTGACGTTCGGCGATCTGGCTCCGGGGCGCGTGTCGTCCTGGTCGAAGGGCGCGTCGACGTTCACAAGCCGTCCTCGAGGACGGCCCAATGGACCCTGGAGCCCGGCCAGCAGGTCACCACCTCGGGTCCAACGCCCCGGGTCGTCGCGGTCAATGTCCCGGCCGAAACCAGTTGGACAGTCGGCCGGCTGACCTTTGAGAACACGCCGATCGCTGCGGCCGTGACGGAGGTGAACCGCTACACCTCCAAACCGATCGAGCTTCGCGACGAACGCATCTCGTCGATCCGGGTCAGCGGCGTTTTCAACGCCGGGGACATCGACGGCTTCGTCGCCGCCCTGCGCGACCTCTATCACCTTGAAGCCGCCACGGCGGCCGACGGCCATCTGATCCTTTCGGGGCCGGCATGAAAATAATCTGCGTCCGGACTTAGGGGACGCCCCGCGACCCAACGTCTCCTCCCCGCCCCGCAAAGCCGCGGGTAGAAAAGAGGGGGAGATCATGGGTCACAGGTTCACTTCAACCGCGCTCGCTGCGCTCATGCTGGGTGTCGCGACGCCGGTCATCGCGCAATCGACCGAGGCCGTCCGGACGTTCAGCATCGGCGCCGGGCCGCTTGAGCGCAGCCTGCCGGTGTTCGCCCAGCAGAGCGGCCTGCAGATCCTCTATCCCAGCGCGCTGGTAGCCGGCCGACAGGCTCGCGCTCTCACCGGCGAATACACTCCTGAGGCCGCGCTCGCGGAGCTCCTGCGCGGGACGGGCCTGGCCTATCGCCAGAGCCGCCCGACGGTCTTCGTACTCGTTGATCCCTCAGCCCGCGCCGAGGCCGAACCGCAGGCCACCCAGCTTGAAGAAATCGTGGTCACGGGGACCTATCTGCGGGGCGCGGACAGTCCGTCGCCGGTCACCGTCATTACCCAGGACGACATCGCCCGGCAAGGCCGCGCGACGGTCGCCGAGACCCTCGCCGCCTTGCCGCAGAACTTCACCGGGGCGGCCTATGAGGGGTCTGCCGGGACAGGCGCAGACCGCACGAGCCGAAACTCGGCTTATGCGACCGGGGTGAACCTGCGGGGTCTGGGCGCGGATGCAACCCTCGTCCTGGTCAACGGCCGGCGGATCGCGGGCACGGGCAGCGCCGGCGACTTCTCGGACATCTCCAATCTTCCCAGCAGCGCCATTGCCCGAGCGGATGTGCTGCTCGACGGCGCGTCGGCCCTCTACGGCGCAGACGCGGTCGGCGGTGTAGTCAACATCATCCTGAAGTCACGGTTCGACGGCGCCGAAACCCGGCTACGTGTTGGCGGCACCAGCGACGGCGGGGCCGAGGAGACTCTCCTGTCTCACAGCGGCGGTTTCAACTGGTCCAACGGCGGCCTCCTCGCCGCTTACGAATTCCACGACCGCGGCGAGTTGCGCGCCGCCGACCGTCGCGCAACCGCGAATGCGGACCTGCGCCCGCTGGGCGGCTCGGACTGGCGCTTCACCTACGCGGCCCCGGGCAACCTCATGGCGTTCGATCCGGTCAGCGGATCCTATGAACCGGTCTACGCCATCCCACGCAATCAGAACGGCGTGGGCCTCACGCCTGGAGACTTTCGCCCGGGCGAAGTCAATCTGACCAATCAGATGGAGGGCCTGTGGAGCCTGCCGCACCAGCGCCGGCACAGCCTTTTCGTGGCGGGCCGGCAGGACCTTCCGGGCGGTTTCAGTCTGGACGGCGACCTTCGCTACACCGACCGGACCTACATCCAGGAGTCGGTGGCCGACATCGGCATCCTGTTCGTGACGCCGGACAATCCCTTCTTCGTGCCGGTGGCGGGCGAGCCCTATCAGGAGATCGCCTATTCCTTCATCAACGACCTGGGGCCGGGCCGTGACGAAGGCTTCTCCCGCAGCGTCGGCGGCGCCGTCGGGGTCACGGGTGAACTCGCCGGATGGAACCTCGCGGCCTATCTGAGCGGAGGTCGGGAGACTACCGGGCTTATGGCCTCGAACCGGGTCCAGACGACCCGGCTCGACGAAGCCCTCGGCTCTACGCCGAACAATCCGGGAACCACCTTCAACCCGGCCGTCGACGGCTACTTCAATCCCTATGGCGATCCCGCCGCCCATAGCCCGGCCCTGTTGGCCTTCATCGGGTCCGGCTACCTTCGGTCCGAGAACATCAGCACGGTCGGCTCCTTCAACCTCAAGGCCGACGGCGTCCTCTTCGCCCTGCCAGGCGGGGACCTGCGCATGGCCGTCGGTGTCGACTATCGCCAGGAGCGCTTCGAAACCTCCGGCGAGAATTTCATCTCCGGCGCAGCGCCGCGCATCGCCGCCCCGACGGCGTTCGAGCGCGACGTCTCGGCCGCCTTCGTCGAACTGCGCGCGCCGCTCGTGGGGCCCGACAACGCCCGGCCCGGCCTCGAACGGTTGGAGCTGTCCCTTGCCGGTCGTGTCGAGGACCATGAGGGGATCGGCCAGACCAGCAATCCCAAGTTCGGCGTCCTCTACAACCCGACCCCCGACCTGCTCCTGCGCGCCAGCTACGGCACCTCGTTCCGCGCCCCTTCGCTGAGGGAGTTGAACAGCGCCTACCGGCTCGGCCCGGTGTTCCTGGACCGCGCCGGCGCCAATGTGATCAGCATCGTCCAGTACGGGGGCAACCCGAATCTCATCCCGGAGACCGCGGAATCTTGGACGGCGGGCTTCGTCTGGACGCCCGCCGCCGCCGAAGGTCTCCGGATCGAGGGCGGCTGGTTCCGGACGACCTTCGAGGACCGGATCGCGACCCCGGTCGCGGAGAACCTGATCAATGCGCTCAATGATCCGACCCTGGCCCCTTTCATCCGCTATGTGAGCCCCGGCTCAAACGCGGACGACCGGGCCTATGTCCAGTCCCTGCTCAGCCACCCGGGCAACTTCAATCCGAACGTCTTCCCGGCGACCGCCTACGGCGCCGTCATCGACAACCGCTACGTCAACGCCTCGGCGGTAGAGGTCGAGGGGCTCGACCTTTCGACGCGCTATCGCTTCACCCTGGGGTCGGACGACATCTCGCTCGACGCGACCGTGACCCATCTGCTGACCAACGACCGGGCGGTCACGGCGACCTCTCCCACCGAGGACATGCTCGGCGCCCCGAACTTTCCCGCGCGGTGGCGGGGCCGCTTCGGCGCGCAGTGGCTGCGCGGCCCGCTCACACTAGGCGGCGCCCTCAATCACGTCAGCGGAGGACGCGATCGGGTCAACGGACGCGGAATCGACGACTGGATCACTCTGGACGGTCAGATCCGCTACGACCTTCAGAGCGGATGGGGAGAAGGTCTTTCGCTCACCCTCAATGTGCTCAATCTGACCAATGAGGAGCCGCCCTTCTACGATGCGCCGGCGGGGATCGGTTACGACGCCGCCAACACCAATGTGCTGGGCCGGCAGATTTCCCTTCAGCTCGTCAAGCGCTGGTGATCGTCCATGCGCATGGTCGCTCTCGCCCTCGCGGGCCTGCTCGCGACGGCGTGCCCGGCGTTGGCGAGGCAAGAGCCGCTCACGGTGGATGTCATTCTGGGACTCGAAAGCTTCGGACGGGTCGCGATCGATCCGTCCGGCGCGGTCGCCGTCTTCGAGGAGCGGCGCGCCCGAGGCGATCTCCCCCGCCATGATCTGGAGGCCGAAGGCGCCAACCGGTACGCCCGGCTGTACCGCATCGACCTCGACGCCCCCGACCATCCGCGACCGCTCCTGACGATGGACGAAGACGCCGGCTATTCCGTCGGCGCCTTCTCGCCCAGCGGTCGGCGTCTGGCCGTGTTTCGGCTCCGGAACGACGAATGGCGGCTGGGAATCGTCGAGATCGCCGCGGGGGAGGTGGTGTGGACCGATGTGGCGCCGGAGCTTGGCCTATGGGGCCGGTCCCTGGAATGGCTCACGGACGACACCCTCGTCGTGCTTGGCATGCCGGACGGGGCGCTTCCTCCAAGACTGGCGGGCCCCCGCGCCGAACAGGCACGCCTGCTGGCGCTGAGGGCGGCGGCGACGGCCGGGTCGCCGGCTGCGATCACGGTGGGCGAAGACGGCCCGCCGGAAGCCTTGCCGCCGCGACGTCTCTGGCGGATCGACGCCGTCACCGGAGAGGCCGCGGCGATCGCCGACGGTCCCTTCCTCGACCTCGAGGTCTCTCCGGACGGACGATACGCCGCGCTTCTGCTGGACGGCCCCCTCCTGCCGCCGCCCTCCGCCGATACCGCGAGCGAGGTGCGCCGCGCCCGGGGGCTGGAGCTCGTCGAGCTGACCACCGGGGCCGCCGTCCGGCCGCCCGAAGCCGGCAACATCTCTACGAGCCTGCTCGCCTGGTCGCCAGCCTCCGACGCGCTTCTCGTGGCCACGATCGGCGACAAGCCGGCCCGGCTCCTGACCGTCGCTCCGGACGGCGCGGCGCGGGACGTGACCCCGGCCGGAGCGCACCCGACCACGCCGATCGACTTCCAGGGCATGGCGACGGCCGAGGGCGGCTGGCTGGGCGAGACCCCGATCTTCAAGGGCCGCTCCGGATCCCGCGAGGGCTGGTTCGTCGCCGGCGCCGACGCCCTGCCGCTCTTGGGCCTGTCTCCGGACGCCCGGCTCGTCGCCGAGGGTCGGTCCTCGGTTCTGTTTACCAGCGGCGGGCGCGTCGTGCGCCTTGGTGCAGACGGCGAGCTCCCCGATCTCGGGGCCGTCGCGTCGGCGGTGAACCCCCGCGGTCCTTTCGGATTACGGGCGCAGAGCGGTCCGCTGAAGGCGGCCTTCGCCGTGGCCGAGCGTCCCGATGGGCGACTGTGCCAAGTCTGGGCCGATCCCGGAGCCGAGTCTCGATGCGTCGCAGCGACGCCAGGGGCCGCGATCAGCTGGAGCCGGGAGATCGGCCTCGACCGGAGCGGGCCGGAGGCGGAATCCAATACGCTTCGCCTACAGAGTGGTCCTCGCCGGGAGGTGGTCTGGCGGCTGAACCCCGAACTCGACCGGATCGCGGTCGCGGCGCCCCGGCGGGTCACCGGCGTCGGCGGCGCGGGCGGCTGGCTCTATCCGCCGTCAAACCCGACAGCGGCGCCGCCCGTGATCGTGGTGCCCTATCAGGGCGAGGCCTACCCCGCCCCGCCGTGGTGGATGCGGCGGGAGTCCACCAGCCTGTCGCTGGCGCCGCAGCTGATGGTCACGGCGGGCTACGCCATCCTCATCCCGGACCTTCCCGCGACCCCGGAACCGGCTGACGGCCTCGCCCAACGCATCCTGTCGGTCGTCGACGCCGCGGCGGCGGAAGGGTTGGTCGATGCAGACCGGATCGGCTTGTGGGGCTGGAGCTTCGGCGCCTGGTCCGCCGTGATGAGCGCGGCCCAGTCTCCCCGCTTCGACGCCGTGGTGGCGTTGAACGGGCCGATGAATTTCTCGACGGTCATCGGGGACGTCGGTTCGACCCTGCGGCTGGAGGGCGGGCATGCGCTCGCCGCGACAGCTGGGGCCCGCTGGCTGGAGTCCGGCCAGGCCGAGATGCGCGACGCCTACTGGCGTGCGCCCGACCGGTATCGGCGCAACAGTCCGTTCGAGCAGGCGGACCGCATCACCGCGCCGACGCTTCTGGTGGTGGGAGAATACGACCTTATGCTGAGCCAGTCGGAGCAGCTCTACGGGGCGCTGCACCGTCTGAACCGCCCGGTGGCCCTGACTCTCCTCATCGGCGAGGACCACGGCGTTCAGAGCCCGGGCAACATCCGGCTCTACTACGACCAGGTGCGCGACTGGTTCGGCCGGCATCTCATGGGACCCGGCGGTCCAGCCGCTCCCGCCAGCGGCGCACCCAGGCCTCCGTCAGCGCCAGACTGAGCAGGTGGGAATGACCACCGCGCCACAGCAGGGCGTCCCGGGTGAGGCGGTCCTCCAGTCCGGGATCGATCAACCCCGCCTCCGCCAGTGCGCCGCCGAGCAGATAGTCGCGCAGGAAGTCCAGGTGCGCGGCGACGGCGCCGCCGTAATAGGCGCCCAGTTCGCCCTTGGAGCGGCGATCCAGGATCGAGGGCGGCAAGACATCCGCGAAGGCGGCGCGCGCGGCGGCGCGGTCACGCCCGCCCCAGGTCAGATCGACCGCCGACAGGGCCAACCCCGCCTCCACCACCGGCTGGCTGAGCAGCGGATTGACGCAGGGGCCCAGACGGCTGCGCACCGCCGGCCCCTGAAACGTCTGGCAGAAGGCCAAGGCGGACATCTGCAAGGCTTTGGCAGGCGGGACGCCGCGCAGATCGTCGAGCCAGGGGTGGTCCCAGCCGGCGCGATGGCAGACCTCCTCGCGCCAGTCCCGGGCGAGCGCCGTGGGCCACAGGGGGCGCCGCAGCCAGCGCGAGAGGCGATGCAGGACCACCAACCGCGCGCGACCGCGCCGCTCCCAGATCTCGTCCAGCCCGATCAGCAGGCTGGGCATCTGAAAGAAGACCGCGTCGCCGCCCTGCCCCGTCAGCGAGCCCCAGCCGCCCGTCGCCTCGATCCGGTCGGCGATGTCGTCGTTGTAGTCGGGATCGATGTCGTTGGCCGCTGGCCGGAAGGTCTCGGCGCACGCGGCCAGGCGGGCGGCGTCGAGCCTGAGGCCGTCGCGACGGACTTCCGTCAGCGTAAAGCCATGCCGTCCCGCGACCGCCCGGGCGTAATCCCGTTCGTCACCCTCCGGCTGGTCGACGTAGTGGTTGACCCAGGCGGCGACGCTTCGGCGCTGATCTGTGGTCAGGACGCCCGCCACGATGGCGGAGTCCAGTCCGCCGCTGACCTCGGCGATCCAGCGCCTGTCGCCCGCCAGCGCCCGCACCGACCGTTCCACCGCCCCTCGGAGATCGGTCGCCGGACGCGAGGCCCGGTCCCGATACACCTCCGCGGGCCGCCAGATCTGCCGCCCCTGGTTGACGCCCTCCCCGGTCACCCGCAGCTCGCCGCCGGCGACGGCCTGTAGTCCGGTCAGGGCCAGTCGATGTCGATATTCGCCGGGGCGGGCCACCAGGGCGGCGACCGCGTCCCAATCCAGCGCGATCCCGTCGGGCAGCCAGGGATCGATGACCGCCGCGGCGCTCGTCGAGATCAAGGTCACGCCGGCCTTGCGCCAGACGACGCAGTCCAGGGCGCCCGACGGGTCGCGGAGCACGGCGACGTCGCCCTCGACCCGCCGGACCAGCAGGTAGCGCCCCCAATGGTCCGAACAGACCGTGCGGGCCTGCGCCGCGTCCAGCCGTCGGCATCCCAGGGCGCCGCGCGCCCGCAGCGACAGCGCCTGGCCCTCGCGGTCGTAGATCTCGCCGATGACCACGCCGTGCCCATCGAGTCCCCGGGCGACCTCGAGCCGTCCGCCGGTCGGGGCGAACACCTGGATGAAGGGATCGTGCGATTTGCGCGACCAGCCGGCCCGGCTCAGGCGCTGTCGAACGGGCGCGACCAAGGCGTCGACCGCGGCCGGATTGTCGCCGACGAGAATGATCGCGCAATCCGCCCCCACCTCAGATCACCAGGATCGGTCGATAGACGGTCAGGGTTTCCGGGGCCTCGCTGATGCACCGGTCGCCGCTCTGGAGCCAGCAATGAGCGAGAAACGGGAAGGTGCGGACCCCGAAGACCCAGTCCGCGTCCAAATCCGCGGCATTGACGAAGCGCAGGAGCAGTTCCGCCTGGAGCAGGCAGGCGCCGGTCCAGGGCGCCAGCGGCAGCAACTGGCGGAACACCTCGACCCGCGCGGCGAGCGCTTCGGGATCAGACCGACGACCGCGACGCCGGGCGTATCGCCGGCTGAGGTCCAGAAGTGTCGGCCGACGCCGCACCGCTTCGACCCAGATGACGCCGAAGGTAACGAGGTCCCGCAGCGTCGGCCGGATCGGCGGCGCAGGCGGAAGGCGCGCCGACGGCAGGGCCGGCGGCGGGGTGCGATCGTCCCGCGCTGACGTGGGATGCAGCAACTCCTCGGCGGCCAGGCGAAGAAGATCGTTCATCGATCCCAAAGCCCGCCGTCCCTCAATCCGAAGATCGCCGCACTCCGGCAGGCAGAGATAGTCGTCTGCGGCGAGATCGAGCAGGATCAGATCGTCGCCGACGCGGACTGCGTGAACGCCCTCTGCGAGCCAGCCGCAGTGACCGTCCTCGGCGGGAAGCGCTTCGGCCATTCCCAGACCTCTCTCTGTTACAGCTGAACTTGGCTGGTCCGCCCTGCGGCAGGACCCGGCGGGGCCGTCCGAAACGGACGGCCCCCTGGGCTCATTCCGGCGGCATGGTCCAGTGGCGGGCCGGGTTCAGTTCGGTGAACGGCCCCATCAGGATCGCCCGGGTCAGCCGACGGGCGGCTCCCAGACGCAGGACGCGCGTCTCGTTCTGGATCTTCATGGATCCCTCTCCTGTGTCAGGATTGCCTCTGGTCGAGGCGTCCGGGGCGAGGCCGGGCCCGGACGTCCGGGCCGCCGAAGCGGCCCGTCCGGTCATTCGCTGGGCGGAATGGTGTACTTCAGCACCGGATTCAGCTCGTCGAATTCGCCGCGCGAGACCGCGCGGGTCAGGGTGCGGGCGGACCCGAGGCGCACGAGGCGCGAGGTGCTCTTGGTCATGGTCGTCTCCTGTTTTGAAGGCCGACAAAACGTCGACGACGAACCATCAGCGCCGGAAAGCAAATCGATTCAAACTATATTTCGCGTATACTTCGATTGATCTGGATCGATCCGCCGAACACGGGATGCGAGACCCGTCGCGGCGATCCGCCAGCGCGCATAGTAGGCCTCGACCTTGCTCGCCGGCGCGGGACCGTCGGCTGCTTCGGTCGGGCCGTTCAGCCGTCGGAGCGGCGCCAGGCGACGGCGCACGCGAACGAGGCTCTCGATCAGGGGTTGGTTGTCGCAGGCGTCAACCAGGTCGTCGATCCACGCCTCGACGGACGCGTCCGTAGCGTCGCAGGGCTGGGCGACCCGGGTGTAGAGCGCCGCAAGACCGACATGGGCGGCCTCCAGATCGAGCAAGCCCAGAACATCCTCAAGCGGGGCCGCGCGGGTGAAATAACCCAAACCGCGGCGATCCTCGACGAGACCCTCGCCGCACAGGCGGGACAGGGCTTCGCGCACCGGGCTGGTGCTTAGGCCGAGCGAGGCGGCGATATCCACCACGGACAGATGCTGTCCGGGGGCCAGGGCGTCCTCCAGCGCGGCGCGCAGACTGCCGAGCGCCAAG
The DNA here is from genome assembly GCF_019636135.1 of Phenylobacterium sp. Taxonomy (GTDB): domain Bacteria; phylum Pseudomonadota; class Alphaproteobacteria; order Caulobacterales; family Caulobacteraceae; genus Phenylobacterium. The sequence continues at coordinate 59,967 of NZ_JAHBYD010000017.1, read as the reverse complement.
CCGAAGGGATCGCGCTGCCTCATGACCGCCCCCGGGCCGCTCCGGGACGCAGATCGACGACCGGCAGGCTTCGGGGCGATCGGGTCATGCGGCGCTCCTATACTGATGTCCGCAAGAAAATTGCGTCGTATCCGCAGCTTTTATGCTGTTGATCTTTCTAGGCTTTCATTTGACGCATCGCTGAGGCATTTTTCAACCTGTAGGGGTGCATTCGCTTCGTAGTCGCGTGGCGCCGGAGGCGAGGGAGTAACAGGAGACATGGACGCCCGGCACACCCAGACGGCGAACGCGGTGCTCTCCTCCAGCCTGCGCCTGATCCGGTCTCATCGGCGGATGCGGGCCGCGGACGTCGCCCAAGGCATGAATATGGCGCTGCGGTCCTATGAGCATTTCGAGTCCGGCGCCGGTCGCATCAACATCGAGCGCATTCACCGCTTCGCGGAGGTCACCGACAGCGATCCGCACGGGATTCTCGCTGCTCTTGCTCTGGGGTCGCCCGCCTTCGCCTTGCGGTGCGCCGACAACAAATTGGCGACCATCCTCGCCGTGGCGCTGCAGGAGTTCGACGAAGAAGCCGGGGACGCCATCGGCGATCTGGACGCTCGCACCATTATCAACGCCTTCACCAAGAGCCTGAAGGACCTCGCCGATCAGTCCGTCCGACGCGACGCCGAGGCCGAGGCCTGGCTCGAACAGCGCCGGGGACGGTTGATAGCCCCCGCCCGGGAGGATGGGACCGGCGACGGCGCGTAACGCCCCCTCGCCACGGTCGTAGACTTGCGGTCCGAAACTCCCGGACTGGCGCACGGGGTCGGCTGCACGGTTGGATTCGGGCATGAAAGTCCTTTCCCCTCATCCCCCCCGCCCCATCTGCTTCACCCTGCGACCACCTGTCGGATCGCCAGCGGGAATGTCTGGACCTGGCGGCCCTCGGTCTGACCTCCGCCCGGATCGGCGATCGTCTCGGCCTGTCGCCCCGAACGGTCGATGAGCATCTCATGACCGCTTGCCGCGTCCTGGGCGTCCGCACCCGCATCCAGGCCGTCGCCCGCCTCGCTGCGGTTCAGCGGCCGCTCGAACCCCGGACCTTCCTACCGTAAATCTCCGGCGGGGAGCTCGCGGGTCGCGGGGCCCGCTCCCGATCGGGTTTGCTTGGGGCTCACGCTGGAGCCCGCCTTGCTGGACCTCAATCTGATCCTCGCCCTGTCCCAGGCCTGCGCACCGCAGGTGGCCCCGGAAACCCTGGCGGCCATCGCCTATGCGGAGAGTCGGTTCAATCCGATCGCGATCGGCGTCAATCGGGGTCCCCGCCCGGCCCGTCCAGCGCGCGACGCCGCCGATGCCGCGCGCATCGCCCGCGGATTGCTGGCGCGGGGCGCGAACCTCGATCTCGGCGTGGCCCAGATCAACAGCGACAATCTGGACTGGCTCGGCCTGTCCGTTGAGGCGGCCTTCGACCCCTGCCGCAACCTCGCCGCCGCCGGCGTCGTCCTGCGCGCGGGCTATCGCCCGGCCAAGGGCGTCGACCGCCAGACGACCCTCAGGGTCGCGCTGTCCCGATACAACACCGGCCATCCCGAGCGCGGCTTCCGCAACGGTTACGTCGCCAGGGTCGAGGCCGCCGCCGCCACCCTCGGCCTGCAGGTGCTGCGACCCGTCGAACCCCTCGCTGACGCTCCACCACCCCAGCCCTCGCCGCCATCGCCGCCGCCGGATTGGGATGTGTTCTCGCGCGCCCGGACGAGCCTCGTCCTGACCTTCACCGCAACCCCGGACAGGGAGATTTCACGATGACCGCCCCCGCGACCGTTCGCAGGCTCGGCGCCGCCGGCGCCATCGCCCTCGCCTCCAGCCTCATCCTGGTTCAGCCGGCCTTCGCCTCGGCCAATGTCGAGGGTCTGCTGCAGAACGTCGTCGACATGCTCACCGGCAACACCGCCCGGCTGCTGGCCGTCCTGGCGGTCGTGGTGGTGGGCATCCTGTGGATGTTCGGCCTGTTCGATCTGCGACGGGCGGCCATCGTGGTGCTCGGCATCGTGGTCGTCTTCGGCGCGGCCGAAATCGTCAACCTGATCACCGGCGGCGCCTGATGGACGCCCCGCCCCCCTGGCTGACGATCGGATCGATCACGGCGCTCCTGGCCCTGGGCCTGATGCTCGGCCTGAAGCTGATCTCGCCCAAACGTTTCGCCCAGATCGTCGCCGGCCTAACCTCCGGCCTCGCCATCGGCCTCGCCCTGTCGCGTCTGCCAGCGGGAGGCGCGCATGGCTGAGGAACGCCTGACCGAGGATCCGTTGTTCCTGGCCTGCACCCGGCCGGCGATGATCCTGGGCGTGCCCATGGAGGCCATGGGCGTCAACGTCATCCTGTCGGGCGTCGTCTTCCTCGTCGGCGGCAGCCTGCTTTATCTTCTAGTCGCCCCGGGCCTGCATCTGGTGTTTCGGGCGATCTGCCGAGCCGACCACAACGCCTTTCGACTGCTGTTCGTCTACGTCGACACCAAGGGCCGGTCGCGCAACGCGGCGCTCTGGGGCGGCAGCTCGGTGACGCCGCTCTCCCTGGTCCGGCGCTATCGGCCGGTGGAGTTGTCCCGTGGCTGAGGGAAGCGTCAGCGCCGCTCGGCTCCGGCGCGAGGCCGACGCCCGGCCGCACCTGCCCTATGCGCGGCATGTCTCGGACGCCGTGGTCGCGCTCGACAGCGGCGCCCTGATGATGGTGTTCCAGATCGACGGGGCCAGTTTCGAGACCGCCGATGCGCGCGACCTCAATGACTGGCACGTCAAGCTAAACCAGGCTTGGCGCAACCTCGCCGACGACCGCCTGGCGGTCTGGCACCATGTGGTGCGGCGTCCGGTCGAGCTGGATCGGTCGACGGGATTCCGCTCGGACTTCGCCGGCGAACTGGGCGGCCTCTACGACGACCGTGTCGCGGGGCGACAGCTCTGGATCAACGAGCTCTTCGTCACCCTCGTCCTGCACCCCGGTCGCGACGCTGGCGATCGGGCCGCCGCGCTGGCCCGTCGGCTGAAGGCGGCGCGCCGGGCGAACGCCGAGGTGGAGATCGCCCACATCCAGCGGATCGAGGAGGCGGGGCGCGACCTGGTTCAATACCTCGACCGCTACGCGCCGCGCCGGCTGGACCTCTATGAGCGGGGCGGCCTGTGGTTCTCGGAGCCGATGGAGATCATGCGTCTGGTCCTGACGGGCCGGCGCTCCCCGGTTCCGATCGTCTTCGGCCACCTCGGCGCGGCGATCCATACCGTGCGGATCATCTTCGGCCGCGAGACCCTGGAGCTTCGGGACGTCGCCGACGCCCGCTACGCCGGCGTCCTGGCCGTGAAGGAATACCCGGCGGCGACCCGTCCGGGCCTGTGGGACGACCTGTTGAGCGTCCGCTTCGGCTTCGTCGCCAGCCAGTCCTTCGCCTTCCTGTCCAAGGCCGCCGCCCGCACGGTGATGGAGCGCAAGCAGAACCAGATGGTGTCCGCGCGCGATCGTGCGGCTTCCCAGATCAACGGCCTGTCCGAGGCGCTCGACGACCTCGTCAGCAACCGCTTCGTCATGGGCGAGCACCAGGCATCGATCCTCGTCCACGGCGACACCCCGTCGGCCCTGGCCGATCACCTGTCCAAGGCGCGGGCCATTCTGGCGGACTCCGGTCTGGTGGTGGCGCGCGAGGATCTCGGACTGGAGGCGGCCTTCTGGTCGCAGTTCCCCGGCGCCTTCGCCCGCCGCACCCGGCCCGCCGCCATCACCTCGCGCAATTTCGCGGCCTTGGCGCCGTTCCACGCCCATCCCGTCGGCAAGGCCCGGGGCAACCATTGGGGCGACGCCGTCGCGGTGCTGCGCACCACGGCCGGTTCACCCTTCTGGTTCAACTTCCATGTCGGCGATCTCGGGCACACCTTCATTTGCGGGCCGTCCGGGTCGGGCAAGACGGTGGTGCAGAACTTCATGCTGGCGCAGCTGGAGCGGTTCGACGCCCAGCAGTTGTTCATCGACAAGGACCGCGGCGCCGAGATCTTCGTCCGCGCCTGCGGCGGGACCTACCTCGCCCTGCGCAACGGCGAGCCCACGGGCTTCGCGCCCTTCAAGGCCCTCGAGCCGACCCCGGCCAACCGCGCCTTCCTTGTCCGCCTCGTCCGCGCCCTCGTCGATCGCCCCAATGAAACCCTGACCGTGCCCGAGGCGCGCGCCATCGACCACGGCGTCGCCGCCCTGGAGGCCTTGCCGCGCGAGCGTCGTTCCATCGCCGCCCTGCGCAGCCTGCTTGGCCAGGGCGACGCCGGCGGCGTCGGGGCCCGGCTGGAGCGTTGGCAGCGCGACGGCCCCCTCGGCTGGGTGCTCGACAATGACGACGACGCCCTCAGCCTGGAGGCCCGCTTCGCCGGCTTCGATATCACCCAGGTGCTCGACCACGACGAGGTCCGCACCCCGGCCATGATGTATCTTTTCCACCGCATCGCCGAGCGGGTCGACGGCCGTCGGCTCGTCCTCGACATCGACGAGTTCTGGAAGGTGCTGGGCGACCCGGCCTTCACCGATCTCGCTCAGGACGGGCTCAAGACCTGGCGCAAGCAGAATGCCCTGATGGTGTTCGGCACCCAGTCGCCGGCCGACGCCCTGCGCTCCCCGATCGCCCACGCCATCCTCGAGCAGTGCGCAACCAAAATCTTCCTGCCCAACGCCCACGGCCAGGCGCGCGACTATGTCGACGGTTTCGGCCTCACCCACGAGGAGTTCCGCCTCGTACGCGAGGTGCTGACCCCGGAGTCGCACCGCTTCCTGGTCAAGCAGGGCCACGACAGCGTGGTGGTGGAATTGGATCTCGGCGGCATGGACGACGCCCTGTCGGTCTTGTCCGGCCGGTCCGAGACCACCGCCCTGCTCGACCGGCTGCGCGCCGAAATGGGCGACGACTACGCGCGCTGGCGCGACCCCTTCCATCACCAGAGGAGGTTCCTGTGAGAGCCCGCATTCCCTTCGCCGCGGCGGCCGCCGCCCTCGTCCTCGCCGCCGCCCCGACGGTCCAGGCGCAGCAGATCGTCCACGATCCCCGGGCCCTGGCCCAGATGATCGAGGAGGCGCGCACGACGCTGGACCAGCTGAGGGCGCTGCAGACCCAGGTCGAACAGGGCCGGCAGTTGTTCGACAGCCTGAACGACCTGTCCGGCGTCAACGCCCTGGCCGGCGAACTCGGCTTGCCGACGGTGCGCAATCCGCTGCCCGACATGCGCGCGCTTCGCGCCGCCGCCGACGGCGACCTGTCCGCGCTCGGCGACCTGGCCGACCGCGCCGACGCCATCCGCCGCGACACCCGGCTCTATACGCCGCCGGCGGGCGACCTCGATCCGGCGGAGGCCTACTACCGCGACAGCCTCGAACGCGCCGGCGCGCGCACCGCGCGCGATCTGGCCGTCGGCGAGGCGGTCGGCGGCGCCGCGGACCGGCGTCTACAGGGTCTGGAGACGCTCCGCTCCGCCCTCGACACAGCACCCAACGCCCGCGCCGTCCTCGACCTCGAGGCCCGCCTCGCGGCCGAGCAGGCGTTGATCCAGAATGAGCAGGTCCGGCTGCAGGGTCTCGCCCTGACCCAGGCGGCTGAGGCGCGCCTGGAGGAGCAGCGCGCCCGCGAACGGGCCGAAGCCGCCCGGACGGCGCGCATGGACGTCTATGAAAGGGCGTTCCGGTGAAACGGTCCGCCCTGCTCGTCGCCCTCGGACTCGTCGGTTGCGGGGCGCCCGAGCGGACCGCTGAAGACTTCGCCGCCGATCCCGACGCGGCCGAGGCGGTCGTGGCGGCGTGCGGCGCCGGTCGAGCCGAGCGCGAATGCGAAGCGGCGCGTCAGGGCCTGGCCGAAGCGCGTCGGCAGGCGCGGATGCGCGTCTATGAGCGGGCCTTCTGAGGATCCCGACGATGAGCTTTCGCGTCTTCGAGCCCAGCTACGACTTCATCGACGAACGGCTCAACGTCTTCCTCGGCGACCGCCTGTCGTCGGTGATCGCCGAGGTCGAGGGCCCGCTGCGCATCGCCCTGGTCCTCTATGTCGTGCTCTACGGCGTCGCCATCCTCAGGGGGGCGATCAGCGAGCCGGTGATGGACTTCGCGGTCCGCTCGCTGAAGCTCGCCTTCCTCTATCTGCTGGCGACCACGGCCGCCTATTCCACCTTCGTCACCGAACCGCTGTTCACCGGCCTGCCCAACGCCCTGACCCGGGCGGTCAGCGGCGCGGACACCCCCAGCGTCGGCGCGGCCTTCGACCAGTTCTTCGCCTATGCGGCTTGGCTGGGCGAGGACATCTCGCGTGAGGGCTCCGCCTTCAATCCGGGCCCTTGGGTGGTCTCGGCCGCCGTCTTCATCATCGGCGCCCTGGCCGCCGCCCTCGGCTTCGGCGTGGTGCTGGTGGCCAAGCTGGCCCTGGCCCTGCTCGTCACCCTCGGCCCCATCTTCATCGCCTGCGCCCTGTTCGATGCGACCCGCCGCTTCTTCTTCGGCTGGCTCAGCCAGGCGGTGAACTATCTCGTCCTGTTCGCCCTGATCATCGTCATCTTCCAGCTCGTCCTGTCGCTCGTGCGCGACCAGTGGGGCGCGATCCAGGGGGCCGACCCGATGATCGGCGGGCTGATCTTCATCGCCCTGTGCCTGCTGGGGGCGATCTTCTTCCTTCAGACCCCGGCCATCGCCGCCGGCATCGCGGGCGGCGCCAGCGCCGGCCTCGCCGACTTCGCCAACGCCGCGGCCCTGGGCGGGAGCGGCTCGGGCCGCGCCCAGGGTCCGCAAGAAGCCAGCCGCCAACCGCCCAGGGGCGGCGGCTCCATCCGACCGAGAGGCGCCTGACATGATCTATCGCTCCCTCCTGTTCGCCGGCCTGATGCTGTTGGGCGGCTGCGCCCACCAGAGCGATCCGGCCCTGCCGACCTGCGACGGCTCGGCCCGGCGACCGGCCAATCCCCACGGCTCGGTGCTCGCGCCCCAGGCCGGACCACGATCGGCCGAGGCCGCCGTCGATGCCGGCCCCGACGCCGGAACGGGAGGCTGCGCATGAGCGGCGTCCCCTCCTCCGAGCTGAAGCGCTACTTCACCGAAGCGCGGCGCTGGGACCAGGACCGCCTGGCCTCGGCGCTCCGGTCGCGCCGGCTCGCCTGGTCGATAGCGGCCACGGCCACGGGTCTGGCGGTGATCGCGACCGGCGCGGTGGCGATGCTGACGCCGCTGAAGTCCACCGAACCCTTCGTCATCCGGGTGGACCGGACGACCGGCGCGGTCGACGTCGTGCGTGGCCTCTCGGCCGAGGACGGGCCGGTCCGCTACGACGAGGCCGTCAGCAAATATTTCCTCGGCCAATATGTGCGCCAGCGCGAGGGCTACCTCGATCCGGCCGCCGAGGACGCGTTCCGTCTGGTCTCCATTCTGTCGGCGCCGGCCGAACAGCGGCGCTGGGCTGATCTGTTCCGCGGCTCCAATCCCGACAGCCCGCAGAACGTCTACGGCCGCGACGGCGAGGCCGTCATCTCGATCCGCGCCATCGGCTTCATTAACGACGGCGTCGCCAACGTCCGCTTCCACCGAACGGTCCGCCAGGCCCAGCAGACGGTGGAGAGCGACTGGATCGCCACCATCGCCTTCACCTACACCCGCGCGCCGATGTCGGAACCGGACCGGCTGAGGAATCCCCTCGGCTTCCAGGTGACCTCCTACCGCGCCGATCCGGAGGTCATCCGATGAAACGTCCCCTCGCCGTCCTTTGCCTGGCCGCCGGCCTCGCCCTCGCATGCCCGGTCGCGGCGCAGACGCCTCAGGACCCGCGCATCCGCGAGCTCGCCTATGATCCGGCCGCCGTCTACCGGATCGCCGGGGCCTTCCGCACGGCGACCCAGATCGTCTTCTCGCCCGAGGAGACGATCCGTCACGCCGCCATCGGCGACAGCGTCGCCTGGGAGGTCGCCGCCGAGGGGTCGGTGCTCTTCCTCAAGCCGCGCGAACGCCATCAGGCGACCAACCTCCTTGTCGTCACCGAGCGCGCCGGCGCGATCCGCCACTACGCCTTCGAGCTCGTCGCCCGCGAGCCCGGTGATCGGACCGCGATCGCCTATCAGGTCCGGTTCCGCTACCCGGCCGACGACCAAGCCGAGGCGGCACGGGCGCTGGCCGTCCAGGCCGAGGCGGTGGAGCAGCGCCTCATCGGGCTGGAGCTGGAGCGCGGCGTGGTTGAAGGGATCCGCAATCTCGCCTGGTCGGCCCAGGGCGACGCCGCTCTGCAGCCGAGCGAGGTCAGCGACAACGGCCGTTTCACCGTGCTGCGCTTCCCCGGCGTCCAACCCCTGCCGGCCGTGTTCGAGGTCGGCGACGACGGCTCGGAACGGCTTATCCCCTATGACGTCCGCGGCGAGTTCGTCGTCATACACGGCGTGACGCGCGGCCTGCGGCTGCGGCGGGGGCAGTCGGTCCTGTGCCTGTTCAACGACGCCTATGACGCGCGCGGCGTCGCGGTGGGTACGGGCACGGCCTCTCCGGCCGTTGACCGCGCCCCCCTCGGAGGCCGGTCATGACCGCGCCCGATTCCATGCCGCCCATTGACGGGCCGCCGCCTCCGCCCGCCGCGCCCGGCGATCGCGGGATCTCGCCGATCGCCGGGCGGTTCGGCGGACGGCAGGGCAAGGTCATAACCCTGGCCGCTCTGGCCGTCGGCTGCGGCGTCTTCCTGATCGCCAGTTGGGATCGCGGCGACGCCGAGGGCAGCGAACCGTCGCGTCGCGACGAGCCCGCCCGGCAGACGACGCCGTTCGAGCCCGCCCGTCGCGAGCCGCCGCCCCTGCTCAGCGAGGCCGCCTTCGATCCGGATGCGCCGGTCTTGAGCGACGAAGATGCCATCCCGCCCCTGGAAGTCGCGCCCCGGGGTGAAGCACCGCCCCGTTCCGGCCCCGGTCCCGCGGAACAGCGGCGCGCCCTGGCCGAAAGCGCCCGGCGGGCGCCCGTGCTCGCCTATAGCCGGGCCGGCCGCCAGCCCGGCCCGCCGCCGATCCCGACGACGCCGACGACCCCGACGACCCCGACGCCTCTAGGCGAACCGACGTCGCTCGACCAGCTCCGTCAACTCACGCCCGTGGGCCAGACCCGCGCTGGCCGCCTGCCCGACCGCAATCTGCTGGTCACCGCCGGAACCAGCGTGCCCTGTGTCCTGCAGACGGCCCTGGACAGCACCACGCCCGGCTATGTCACCTGCGTCCTGCCGCGCGACGTCTGGTCCGACAACGGCGCCGTGGTGTTGATGGAGCGCGGCACCCGGGTTCTGGGAGAATACCGCGGCGGTCTCCAACAGGGCCGCCGCCGGCTGTTTGTGCTCTGGACCCGGGCGGTGACGCCAACGGGGGTCGCCGTCGCCCTCGCCTCGCCCGCCGCCGACGCTCTCGGCCGGTCGGGGTTCGACGGCGTGGTCGACACCCATTTCTGGGACCGGTTCGGCGGGGCGCTGCTGCTCTCCATCGTCGACGACGGCGTTTACGCCGCCGCAGGCCAAGGCGAAGGCGCCTCCTCCCTGGCGCGCGTGCCGTTGGACGCCGCCAGCGTCGCCCTACAGGGCTCGGTCGAGATCCCGCCGACGCTGCGCAAGGGCCAGGGCGCGGAAGTGTCGATCTTCGTCGCGCAGGACCTGGATTTCGCCGGAGTCTATCGGCTGCGGTCCCGCTGATGGACGACACCTCGGTCCTGGATCATTACCTTGCGCCGCTGCGCCCCTTCCTGGAGCCGGCGGCCGTGACCGAGGTCGTCATCAACCGACCGGGCGAGGTGGGGGTCGAGGCGGACGGGGCCTGGCAGTGGACCGAGGCGCCCGAACTGACCGAGGCCTGGCTGCGCACCCTGGCGGTGGCCGCCGCGGCCTACACCCGTCAGGACGTCGGCCCCGAGCAGCCGATCTGCTCAACCACCCTGCCCGGCGAGGTGCGCTGCCAGATCGTCCTGCCGCCGGTGGCGGCGGACGGGGGTCTTTCCCTGACCCTGAGAAAGCCGTCGCGGCGACGTCTGGGACTGAAGGCGTTCGCGGCGGCCGGCTTGTTCGACGAGGTCGCCGACGCCCAGACGGACGCCACGGATCTCGTAGACGCCGAACTGGTCCGTTTGCGGCAGGCGGGCGACTGGCCCGGCTTTCTGACCCTGGCGGTCACCGCCCGGCGCAACATCCTGATCTCCGGCGCGACCGGCTCGGGCAAGACGACCCTGGCCAAGGGGCTGATCGAGCTGATCCCGGACCACGAGCGGCTGCTGACCATCGAGGACACTCGCGAGTTCGTGGTGCCGCACCGCAACGTCGTCCATCTGGTCTATTCCAAGGACGGTCAGGGCCTGGCCCGGATCGGCCCGAAACAGCTTCTGGAAAGCGCCCTGCGCATGCGGCCGGACCGCATCCTGCTTCAGGAGCTCCGCGACGGCACGGCCTTCTTCTATCTGCGCAACGTCAACTCGGGACACCCGGGCTCGATCACCACGGTGCACGCGGATTCCGCCGCCCTGGCCTTCGAACAGCTCACCCTGCTGGTGCGGGAATCCGAAGGCGGGCGCGACCTGCCGCGCGAGGACATCCGCGCCCTGCTGCATCTGCTCGTCGACGTCGTCATCCAGATGAAGAAGGTCGACGGGCGCTTTCGGATGACGGAGGTCTGGCATGACCCGGTTCGCAAGCGCCAGCCCGGGGGCTAGGGCGGCGGTCGCCGCCCTCGGCGGCCTGGCCGCCTTGAGTCTGCTGGCCGCCCTCGCCGCCCTCATTGCCCTGATCGGTCTGGGCCAGGTCTCCGGCGACCTCGACCCCGCCCGTGTCCCCGGCTGGTTCTGGTACTACCGACAGGACCCGGAGGTGCGGCGCTGGCTGACCGTCGGCGTCTCGGTCTCGGCTCTGCTCGGCGGGGTTCTCGTCGCGGCGATCCTGCTCTCCCGACGCCGCCCCCTGCACGGCGCCGCCCGCTGGGCCTCCGGGTCCGAACAGCGGCGCGCGGGTCTGCGGGCCGACCGCGGCGTCCTCCTCGGCCGGGCCGACGGCGGCTTCCTCATCGCCGATGGGCCCGAGCACGTCATGCTCTACGCGCCCACCCGCACCGGCAAGGGGGTCGGCGTGGTCATCCCCAACCTCCTGGCCTGGCCGGACTCCGTGGTCGTGCTGGATATCAAGCGTGAGAACTTCCTCGCCACGGCGGGCTATCGCGCCGAGGCCGGCCAGATCGTACACCTGTTCGATCCTCTGGCGCGGGACGGCCGCACGGCGCGGTTCAATCCGCTCGGCCATGTCGATCGCGCCGACCCGATCGCGGTACTGGACGAGCTGCAGCGCATGGCGGTGATGCTGTTTCCGGTTCACGAGCGGGCCGATCCCTTCTGGGCGGAGGCGGCCCGGACGGGGTTCATCGGCGTCGGCGGCTATGTCGCGGCCACGCCCGAACGGCCCTTCACCCTGGGTGAAATCTTCCGCCAGCTGACCGCCGGAGACGCCCGCGGCCGCCTGCCCCGGATCATCGCGGCCCGGGAACAAGAGGGCCGCCCCCTGCCCGGCCCGGTCGTGGCGGCGCTCACCGACTTCACCGGCTCCAGCGAGAACACCTTCGCTTCGGTGCGCCAGTCGATCACGACCCGGATGGGGCTCTGGCTCAATCCCCGGGTCGACGCCGCCACCTCCGCCTCGGACTTCGACCTGCGCGACCTGCGCGGCGGCCGGCTCTCCCTCTATCTGGGCGCCACGCCGGACAACATGCTGCGCATCCAGCCGCTCTATGCGCTGCTCTTCCAGCAGCTGGTCGACCTGAACAGCCGCGCCCTGCCCGGCCCCGCCGACCGACCCGCCCTGATCGTGCTCGACGAGTTCGCCCGTCTCGGACCCGCGCCGGTGCTGGCACACGCCTTCGCCTGGGTCGCCGGCTACGGTCTGCGGCTGCTCGCGGTGCTTCAGAGCCCGTCCCAGCTGAGGGCCATCTACGGCCCGGACGTGGCCGAGGAGGTGATGACCAACTGCGGGGTCGAGATCGTCTTCGCGCCCAAGGAGCTGAAGATCGCCCAGGAGCTCAGCGATCGGCTGGGCGCCTATACGACGGACGGCCGCAGCCGCAGCCGGCCGACGGGACTGAGCCAGGGTCGCCGCAGCACGACCGTGTCCGACCAGCGCCGGGCGCTGATGCTGCCCCAGGAGCTGATGCAGCTCCCGCAATCGGCCCTGATCGTGCTGAAGGCCGGCCTGCCGCCGGTGCGGGGCCGGAAGATCGCCTACTTCCGGGAGCGCGTCTTCCAGCGCCGGCTGCGGCCCGCCCCCGACCTGGCTCCCATCGCCGCGCCGAACGAGCCTCCTGTTCCAGAGGAGGATCCGATGGATTTCGACGTCATCGCCCGGGCCTTCGCCGCCGAAGGCCTGCCGCCGCCTCCAGCCGGGGCGGATGAGAGCGCCGTCGGCGCCTGGCTGGATCGGGTCGTCGATACGGCCGTGCTGGAGCGCGAGCCATGAAGACGCCCGACGCCGCCCCGTCCAACCGCCTCGGTCCCGCGCCGGGCCCGACCGGGTCGCGGCGTTCGACCGCCAAGGGCGATGTGCCGGAGGCGGTGCTCGATCGCTATCTGGTCGAGCGCGACCTGCGGGGCCGACCGGAACGCTTCTTCCGCGATCATCGCGCGTCCGAGCCGATGTTCCGCGATCAAGGCAGGTCGCTCGTCTCCAGCCAGGCCTATCCGGACGCGGTCGTCGACATGCTCAAGATCGCCCGCCACCGCGGCTGGGATAAGGTTCGGGTGTCCGGCGACCCGGCCTTCCGGCGCGAGGTCTGGATCCAGGCCCAGGCCTTGGGGCTGGAGGTGCAGGGCCATCGACCGCGAGAGCGGGATCGCCAGGCCGCCGGCCTCGACCGTCCGTCGCCCCGGCGAGACGCCGAAACCGCGAAGGCGCACGACGCGCTCGGCGAGCGTTTGGCGAAGGCCGCCATCGTCGTGGCGCGCCTGGTCCCTGACGCCGCAATCCAGACACGCCTGCTCGAGGCCGCCTGGGCGCGCGCAGGCCGCTCCCGCCCGACGGAGCGGGAACCGGCGCGTGGACGCGACCGGCAGCGTTAGCGGCGTCCCGTCTAGAACTGGTTCTTTAGGTAGGGCGAGACCTTGAAGGCCGGAAACGCAAGGCCGCCCCGCTTCAGGTTCATCAGGTCCCAGTACATGCCGAGCGCCAGAGGATCGCGGATCTCCGTCGGGACGTCGAAGCTGTAGTCGCCGTCGAACCGATCGCCGCGCCGCCAGGCCCGCGCATATTCCGGCGACAGATAGTCGAACAGGGCCCGCCGGATCTGGTCCAGGAACTCCGCGATGGTACTGGCGTGATAGGAGAAGACGTCCCTGTAGAACCAGTGGTGGAAGTCAGGAAGGGTGCGGTAAACCCTGCCCTCATCGATATCGTGGCCGTGCCGGGCGAGCATCTTGCGGATCTGTTTCACCCGCTCGCCCAGCCGTGAAAAGTTGTGCTTGTTGGCGTCCCCGACCACCTTCAGCAGCCAGATCCGTGAGACGCGCAGGTCCAGGGACAGATCCAGTTCGGAAAGCCAGACGGCCGGACAGTAGCACTCGGCGTTCAGCCAGTCGGCGAAGGCCGAGGCCGCCGCCGCCAGCCCCGAGGCGTCGGGACCGAGTTGCGGCTGGCGGCCGATGGCCTCGAGGTAGAAGAGATAGGTCCGGTCGGTTTCGCGCGAAGCTTGGCCCGACGGCGCGAAGGCGAACGGCAGGGCCGAGGGTTTCGGCTGGGCCAGAAAGTCCGCCAGAAGGATCGCGAAGACCCGTTTGTGCGAGCCGGACTCGAACACCAGATTGGTCGGCCGGGAGGTCACCGGGTACTGGAAGATCTCGAAATTGACCATGTCGTCGATCATGTCCCAGACGGCCTTCAGCAGGATCGCCTCCTGCTCGATGGCGGCATAGGTCATGGTCAGGCCGCCGCGGCGTTGGCGCGCCGGGCGAGATCCGCACAGGTCTCCATCAAGGCCTCGAACGGTTCGGCGTCCACCTCCAGCAGACCGTCCTCGACCATCCGGCGATAGTCCTCGCCCAGGGCCTCCAGGGACGCGCCTCCCGGCTTCAACTGAAGACCGCCGGCGGCCGCCCGACCGTAGTCGATCTCCACCCCGTCGGCGGTCTCGCGGAAGAACATCGCCTTGTGCCGCGCGACCGCCTCGGCGACCGCGCGATCGATGATCGCCGTCGCCGCGAAACCGGCGGCGTCCAGACGGGCGAGATCGTGCCAGTGACGCGAGAAGCGATCCCCGCGCAGGCGACCCTGGACGCAATAGACATGGGCCGCGGTGGCCTTCTCCCAGAAGGTTCGTTCGGCGGCCATCACCCGCGGCGTGGTGATCGGGAACGCCACCCCCGGCAGATGAGCGGCCGCATCGCAGACCACCGGACGCGGCGCGCTCGGTTCGCCGGTCGCGCGGGCCCCGAACTCGAGCATCACGCTGGGCGAGACATAGCCCGTGCCGGTGCTGGTCGGGGCATAGTCCACGAAGGCCTTGGCGCCCTCGATCCGTACCCCGGCGGCGACGCCGTCAGCGGCCAGGCGCGCCTCGAGCATCGGCCGGACCTCGCCCTCGACCCAGAGCGGCAACAGCCGCTGAACGTCGCGCGACCAACGCCGCTCCTCGGCGCGGGTTTCCGGCACGGGGTCTTCGGGCGCATCGGCCAGGTCCGGAAGGAGCCGACGGATGTCATAGGTCAGGTCGATGTCTTCGGAGAAGCGCTGGATGACGTCATAGGCCTTGGACAGGGACGTGCCGCCCTTGAAGACCAGCGCCTCGCCCAGCGGCGCCTCGAACAGGGCCCGAAGCGCCCACACGACCCAGACGTCCTTCTCCAGCAGGTGCGCGGGACGGCCCGACTCGGCCGCCGCCGTCGCGAGCGCCTCGATCCGGTCCTCGGCGGACAGCTGCAGGAAGACATCAGACATGCGCCGCCTGGCTCACCGAACGCGCCAGCCACGTCGGCAGACGTGGCCCGACGGACACCAGCTCTCCGAACGCCGAAGGGCCCAGCTTGCGCTTCAGGGTTTCGAGCGCTGTTCCGGCCTTCTCCGGCCCGAGCCAGGCCAGGGCGCGAACCGCCTCGCCGGCGGGACGATCGGCCAGGAGCAGCTGCCATGCGGGCGCGTGCTGGAACTCCACCGTCTGCTTGCCGACGCTGAAGATACGGCTCTTGCCGTTGGTCAGATAGACCATGCGGATAGGCACCTGGGTGGTCAGGCCGAGGGCATTGGCCGCCGCCGCCCCGTTGGAGGCGACGACCTCGCCACGCTGCTCGCTGACGGCGCGCACCACCTTTTCGATCGAGGGCGTGCGGGTGCCGAACCGGCTTTCCAACGGGCGCATGTAGACGCCGCGACTGGCGCGCAGCAGCCGCCCCCGGCGCACCAGCCGCGACAGGGCCTGGTCCACCGCGGCGCGGCTGCCCAGATGCAGCAACGCCTTGGCGGCGATCGGCGCGCCTTCCGGCAGCGTCGAGGCGCGCTCCATGATCTGATCGGCGAGTGTTTGCATCATAACCTCTGCGTCAGAAATATAGGTCAACTTCTGACACTTCGCAAACGCGACGCCCCACCTGCAATGTCCGACCTATCGGTCACGCGTCCGGCCGACATCGCGCCAAGCCTCCCGTCCCTGTCGCAGCGCCTGATCCCGAGTCATCGGCGCCGGCCGTTCCCGCACGAACCGCTCCACCAGAGCCGCGAGCGCGCGATCCCGGGGCTGCTCCGATCGCGACAAACGCAGGGCCTCGGCCACCAGGGTCCGCCGGATGGCCAGCTCGCGTATCCGGATCGCGTCCAGCCAGGGCGCTTCGCCGCCGCCTGCCGTGAGCGCGGCCCGATAGGCGGCGGCGAGCACTTCGGGCAATGGCCCCTGCCCCGCCGCGAACCGCTCTCGCATCTTGCGCACCGGGATGCGCTCGGCCTTGCGAGTGACGCCCCGCGTCCGGCGCGGCGTCGCCTCGGCCTCGACCGACCGGTCGCGAAGGGCGCGCGCGAAGTCTTCCCGCCAAACCTGCAGGTCGGCCTTGCGGGGATTCAACCGCTCGCCGTCCCGCCCCAATCTTCGCACCGTCAGATGGACGTGCGGATGTCGGCCTTCATCATGCAGAGCGAAGACGTATGAAAAGCGCTCGCCGAACGTCCCGGCCGCAAAGGCCCTCGCCGCGTCCTGCAGACGGGCGGCGTCGGTCCCGGCCGGCATGCTCAGCACGATCGAGAGGGTGATCGAGGCGTCACGCCTGCGCCCCGGCTCAAGCGCGAACTCCTCGGCCCAGTCGCGCGCCAGCTCTCGCACCGGCCCCCGGCCGTCCAGCCGCTCTCCGTCGGGCCCTTCCAGCGCCAATGCGCCGTTGCGGCTGATGTAGTCCAGGTGCGCCTTCAGATGAGCGCCGTCCCGGGTTCGTCCGGTGATCTTCACCATCACCTCGGGTACGCGGCGCGCCACCCGCGCGAACCGGACGGACGGATTTCCGCCGTCCCCGCGAGACGGACGCAGCACCGCAGGCGTGATCCGGGCGCGCCGGATTTCGACCGGCGGACGCAGCACCTCCTCGAACCCGCGTGACGGCCGGAAGTCGGTCAAGACGCCGGCGCCCAGTAGGCGAGATTGCCCTCGAAGGCCTCGCCGAGCGCCTCGACCCAGGCGGAGATCTCAGCCTGAAAGGCGCCGAGTTGGGCCAATTCCAGATCCAGCACCGCGCCCTCCATCACGGCCGTGTTCAGCGCGCGGGCGATCTGGTTGATGTTCACGCCGATCCGCCTGAGCTCGCGGCGCACCTCGATCAGGGCCAGGGCGTCGGGCCGGCCGAACTGGGGCCGATCGTGCAGGCGACGACGGATGAGCGCCACGCTCCACTGGGTTCGCGACAGGCCCGTCGCCGCCGCCTCGCGCTCCAGGAGACGCAGGTCCGCTTCGCCCAGACGCAGGGTCAACTTGCCCGACCTCGCCGTCGGCGGCGCGTCCTCCGGAGCTGGTAGGGACGCCTGAGCGGCACCGTCCATGAGCCTCCGGAGAAGCCGCGAGCGTCCGCCCTGACCGGCCGCGGCGGCGTCGAACCGGCGGATCAGATCGGGCGAAACGCGGAGGGTGAGGCGGTCCATGGGAGAGCGGGTCTGTCAGACATTGCCGGCGCAAAGCCTATCCTGCCCTAGACCGTCACCGCCCTCGCCCCGTAGGCCTCCGGTGCTGCCCGCCCTCCCCTCGGCGACCGACGCCGGTCGCTCGCCCGCCGCCCTGAAGGGCGCCCCAGCCGGGCGGTTTCGGAGAGCCTCAGATCACCAAGGCCAGAGGTCCCAGATCTTCAGCAGCGTGGCGACGACCGCGAGAACGCCGCCGCCGATCGTGACCGCCAGATAGACCGGATGCTCTTTCAGCCAATGCATCAGCTGTCCGAGCCCGCCGATGCCGTCGTACCAGCGCGCGTCCGTTTTGAGCGTGCCCTCCGTCGCCTTGATCGCGATCGAATAGAGCAGATCGACGCGGTTCAGGAGCGACCGCTCTACCGGCCGGTAGTCGCCACGCGTCACCCGCTCGCCCTGCTCGGCGCCCTTGATCAGGTTGGCCATGCTCAAGCCGTTGCGGGCCGCCAGCGTCTCGAGACGACTGGGCGGCGCGGCGTAGCGATCCCCGTAGAGGTCGAACATCCGGGAGGCGAGGTCGATGCGAAACGACGGAGGCGGAAGCGGTCCGGGCGTCCCGCCGAGCGCACGCTGACGGCGGTGCAGGGCGTCGAAGCCGAAGGTCGCGTCGCGCATGTTCCAGTGGAGCCAATGGTGGTGCGGATGGCCCTGCAGGAAAAGATCGAAAGCCTCCAACATCGCCAGTTCGGCACGGTCCAGCACCGCGGGCGGCGCGGACTTGGGCGTCATCCCCGACGGCAGCCGGGACGTCACGTCGAACAAGGTGCTGGCGCCGTTGCCGAGGTTGCGCACGGCGATCGCGGCGATCCGCCCGTCGGGCCGGTCGAAACCCTCGCAGGCGTAATGAACGACGGAGGCATGCGAGCGGGCCTGCAGGGCGGCCTTCAGTTCATCTAGGGCGAGCTTGCGTCGGGCAGGCGTGGTGGTCATGGCCTGGCGATTTGGAACCGCCACGCCGTTCTGTCGAGTCCGGCGGCCTCAGCCTGACTGCTCGTGGAGCCAGGTCACCGCCCGTTGCGCGTGAGCCGCCGCCGAGACGATGAACCGCCTGTCGTCCCGGAGTACCTTCAGCCATGACGCGATATAGGCGGCGTGGTCCTCGCGGGGTTCGAGCGCGAGGCCGAGATCGGCGCAAAGTAAGGCGGCGCCGAGTTCGGCGACCAATTCCTCCCTAGCGTAGCCCGCATCGCCGTGACGCTGCCGACCGAGGTCCCTATCGAGCCGGCTCGAGTGGCGGGTCCAATGGGTCAACTCGTGCGCGAGGGTGGCGTAGTAGCCGTCGGCGTCCACGAAGCTCTCGAACGGCGGCATCTGCACGTAGTCGGGACCGGGCGCGTAGTAGGCGCAGCCTCCGCCGTGACGAATGTCGGCCCCGCACCGGCTGAAGAAGGCGTCGACCCGCCGGATGCGGTCATCCGGATTCAACGCCGCCGGTACCGCCGGGGCGTGGTCTTTCCCAAGACCGTCGATCTGCTCGGCGTTGAAGACCGTATAGGCCTTGAGAAAAGGGATTCGCCGTTCGATGTCCTCTCCGGCCTCGTCGGTGTCGGCGCGCAACAGCTGGTTGGCGTAGACCACGATGGACCCGCGCTCGCCCTTCCGGACGCAGCCGCCGAGCGCGAGCGCCTGGCGAAAGGTCATCCATGTGGAGGCGGTGTAGCCCCGGTCGACTGCTTCAGACCAGAGTAGGACGACGTTGATGCCGGTGTAGGGCGTGCCGTCATGGCGAAGCGGTCGACTGACGGGGCCGCCGGCGCGCCAGGGCTGGGTCCAGGGCCGGACGCCGGCCTCGAGGTGGGTGATGATCGTCTGGGTGATCCGGGTGTAGACATCCGGACGTGCGGGATCGGCGGGGCGCGACATGGCGGCCTCCTTGGAAACGGATGGAAGGGAAGGAAGCGGCGGCGCGTCGCCCGCGCCGCCGCGGCTTCAGGTCAGCGGGACCAGATCAGGCTGTGCCCGCCGTCGACCTCGACCAGGGAGGCGTAGATCGGGGCAGGGAAGCTGGGATCGTCGAGCTTGACCGAGAGGTATTCGCGGTTCTGCTGGCTCGTCTTCTTCCAGGCCGCCCCGAACTCGGTGGCGCCGGCGAAGATCCGGTAGTCCGGGGCCTTGTCGTCGCTCTTCTCATTCGGCCGCAGCACGGCCTGGCGAACATTGAGGGTCAGGGTCTTGATCGAGCCGGTGTAGCCGTCGCCCTGGGCGGTGAAGGTGCCGATGGTGGCCATGTCAGTCTCTCCTTGCTGTCGGGCCACGCCTGCCGCGGCCTCGATGGCGATCGGGAGGCCGATGGCGGGACGGCGCGCAGGCGACCGCAGGAGCCCCGCAGCGCAGCGGAGGACCGCAAGGGCGAGTTTCTTGTTCCGCGAGGAGGTCGTCAGGCCGGGGAAGAAAGTCGAACGCGCGGTTGCGCCGAGCCGGACCGACTTCGGTCAGATCCGCCCCTCGAGAGGCCGCGCCGGCTGGCGCGTGCTGGAGCAGACACGGCCCGCCCCGGCAGTCCCCGGCAGAGCGCGACCATCCCCCGGCCGCTCAACCTCCCCTCCCTCTGGATCAGGCCGCCGCCGGGAAGACCTTTTCGACATCAAGCGATCCGGCTGGAAGCGCCCGCAGCAGCTCGCCTTCGGGCTTCTGGAGGTGGAGCCAGGCCGCGCCTTCCTCGGGACGCAGCACGACGATCTGCCGGTTGTGATAGGGCGCGATATCCGGTCCCGGCTCGGTGGTCAGCATGGCGAAGGCGCCGTCCTTCACCAGGCCCGCGACCCAGAAAAGCCGCTCGCCCGCGAGGGTGAAGCGCCATTTCGTCTTTCGCTTCTGGCCCGGTTCGGGGTCGGTGAACTCGAAGAAACCGTCCGCCGGGATCAGGCAGCGCATCGAGTTGGCGAAGGAGCGGCCATCCGAGCGGAAGTTGAACACGGGCGGTCCCTGCGGCGATCGCCACGCCCAGGGCGTGGTGACGAGTTGCGGGCCGCCGCCGCCCAGGGTGATGATCGGCACCCGATCGCCGATCCGGATCGACGCCGCCGGTCCGAAGTTCGGCATGCCGCCCGGAAAGGTCAGCGGATCCCCGGTGCGGTTGAAGGTCTCGATCACGTCGTCAAACGGCAGGACGAGCTGGAACTCGTTGCACATGGCGCGTCACGTTTCCCCGAGTCGCTTGTACCAATCGGCGTAGACGGTATTGACCGCCATTCTGCGGTTCACGTCCACTGCGCCGTCCGTCCACCAGGGCGGACCCCGCTCTCCCAACGCTTCCTTGGCCGTCCGCACCGCGCTTCGGGCGTCGCGAAGCGCCTGATCATCATACTTCCGCAGAGCGCTGCGCACCGCGCGACGCGCGTTCATCAAGGCGTCGACCCACCTCTGCCGGTCGGTCGGCGACAACGACGGGTCCGAACATCGCCAGAGACGGCCCCGGACGACGAGGTAGCGGCCGTCCGGCGTGACGGGGTGACTCACGGAACCCGACTCGCCAGCGCGGATTCTTCTCCATCGAAGGGAGACGACCATGTCCAAACGTGAACTGATCGAACCGACGCCGGGCGACAAGCGATACGTCCGCCGCGACGACGAGGGCCGCTTCGACGAGCAGGTCGATGTCGGCAAGGCGTCGGCTCAAGATCAGAAGCGCCAGGCCAAGACGGTGTCGCGGCCCGGTCAGGGCGACAAGGGCGACCGCCGTCACTAGCCCGCCCGGCGACGGGCCTGCGTGCGCGCGGGCTTCGTCGTCGATGCGGCGCGGCCCGGGGCTCGCGCCCGACCGCCCGAGCGCGGCGCGGGCCCCTTTAGGCTGGTGCGCAGCGCCGCCATCAGGTCGCCCACCTCCGTGTCGTCGGGCTCGGCGGAGCGGACCGGCGCCTGCCCCCTTTGCTTGGAGGCGATCAGAGCCTTCAGCGCTTCCTCGTAGCGATCCACGAACTGGTCGGGGTCGAACGGGCCCGCCTGCTGCTCGATGATCCGCCGCGCGATGTCGATCATCGCCGGATCGGGCGCCTTGTCCGAGATCGCGCCGAAGACGTCGCGCGTGTCACGCACCTCGTCGCGGGTGCGCAACGAATAAGCCAGAATGCCCTTGCCGCGCGGTTCGAGCGCCAGAAGGCGCTCCCGCGTGGAAAGCACGACGCGACCCAGGGCGATCTTGCCCTCGGATCGCATGGCTTCGCGGATGACGCCGAACGCCTCCTCGGCGATCCCGCCGGCCGGCGCGAGGTAGTAGGGATTGTCCCAATAGACCCGGTCGATCTCGTCCTCCGGGACGAAGCGCTCGATGTCGATCGTCTTGGTGCTCTCGAGCTTGACCGATTTAATCTCCTCGTCGGTCAGCAAGATGTATTCGTCCTTGGCCACGGCGTAGCCCTTCACCAGCGAGGACCGTTCGACGGGCCCCGTCTCCGGGTCCGTGGTGACCATCTTGATCCGGTTGTTGGTCGCCGGGTTGATCAGGTTGAAATGGACGTCGCCGCCCGAACTGGTGGCGGTGTAGAGCGCCACCGGGCAGATCACCAGGGACAGACGCAGGTGTCCCTGCCATGTGGGCCTGTAGGCCATCGTCGAAGTCTCCGCACGGGCCCGTCCGGCCCGCCAAGACTCGACTCAACACCGAGCGGGGTGATTCGCTCCGGCATCTCGGGTCAGTCGCAGGGCTCGGCTTCGCCGACGCTTAGATCGACTGTGAAGCAATGCTCCTGGCCGTCGTCGATACCCGTCACGAAGATGCGGATTTCGCCGTCGCCATCGACCGGCGGCGCATAGAGCTCGGTGTAGCCGACCGCAGCCGCTTCGTAGCTGGTCGCTTCCACGACATGGCCATGGCCCCGGCCGACGCCGTCGGCCCAGGCGAAATAGCGGTGCTGCTCAGGATCGGTCATCGGATCTCCTTGGACGTCCAAACGCGAAACCAGCCGAAAGGATTCACCGCGATTCGTCCGGGGATAAGGCGCCTGCCCCGTTGACTCCGCCACGAAATGAGAACCAGAACGTTTCGGGAACATTTATGACGTAGAACCACGGGAGGCCGATATGCATGCCCGGCCTTCCGCCGAGCTCGAAACCCTCAGGGCGCGCATTCGCGCGCTCGAACAAGACGGGCGGCCGGCCGGCGAGACTTTGCCTTTCGGCGTAGCGCCGCTCGACGCGGTTCTCCCCGGCGGCGGTCTGGCGCTTGGCGCCCTGCACGAGGTCGCGGGCGGCGGAGACGGCGCGGTTGACGGCGCCGCGGCGGCGCTCTTCGCCGCCGGGATCGCCGCGCGCCGACCCGGTCAGGTGCTCTGGTGCGTGACCCGCCCGGACCTGTTCGCGCCGGCGCTCAGCCAGGCGGGGCTCGGGCCAGACCGGGTGATCTATGTCGAGGCGGGCGACGAGCCCAGCCTCATGGCCTGTTTCGAGGAGGGCCTGCGGCACGGCGGGCTCGGCACGGTCGTTGCCGAGACGGCGCGGCTCAGCATGACCGCCTCGCGACGGCTGCAGCTGGCGGCGGAGACCTCGGGCGCGCTCGCCCTCGCGATCCGGCGGTGGTGCCGCGCCGCCGACGCCGCCGAGTTCGGCCAACCGACCGCCGCCGTCACCCGCTGGCGGGTCAGCCCTTCGCCCTCCTCTCCCCTACCCGTGCCCGGCGTCGGCCGGGCGCGGTGGTTTGTTGAACTTCTCCGTTGTCGCGGCGCGGAGGCCGCGGAATTCACCCTGGAAGCCTGTGATGAGACGGGTCGTCTCGCTCTACCTGCCGAACTGGTCCGTCGATCGACTGCGTCGTCAGCTCGGGAACGACGCGCCGCCGCCTGACCAGCCGCTGGTCCTCGTGGGCCGCGTCGGGCGGCGCCGGGTCGTGACCGCCGCCAACGCCGCCGCCCTGCAGGCGGGCGCCCGCCCGGGTCAGGCCGCGACCCAGGCGCAGGCCCTGATCCCCGGTCTCGACGTGCGGGACGCGGACCCGCAGGGGGACGCGGACGCCCTCGAGCGGCTCGCCGTGTGGGCGCTCAGACGGTATGCGCCCGTCTGTCAGGCCGATCCCCCCGATGGTCTCGCCATCGACGCCACCGGCGCCGCCCATCTGAAGGGCGGCGAGACGGCGATGCTGGCGGACATGGTCGATCGCCTCGCCGAGGCCGGGGTTCAGGCCGAAGTCGCCATCGCCCCGGCCTACGGCGCCGCCCATGCCCTCGCGCGCTTCCGCCGCGACCTGCGGATCGTGGACGACGGCGGGATCGACGCGGCCATCGGCCCCCTGCCTCTCGAGGCCCTCCGCTTGCCGCACGATCTGGTCGCCGGCCTGAGGCGCATGGGGTTCGAGCGGATCGCGGACGTGGTCCACCGGCCGCGCGCCCCGCTGGCGCTCCGGTTCGGCCCCGATCTCGGTCGCCGCCTCGATCAGGCCTATGCGCGGACGGCGGAGCCCCTGATCCCCGTCGAGGCGCCGGAAGCGCCGCGGGTCGAGCGCGTCTTCGCCGAACCGATCGGCGCGCCGGAGACGCTTGCGCGCTACGCCGGGGCCTTGGCCGCCGATCTGTGCCGCGCGCTTGAGGCCGCAGGACTCGGCGTCCGTCGCCTCGACTGGCTCTGCTATCGGGTCGACAACCGGCTTGAGGCGGTCCGCGTGGGCCTAGCCCGGCCGGTCCGCGATCTGTCGCGGATCACCCGCCTGTTGACCGACAAGATCGAGACGATCGATCCGGGGTTCGGGATCGACCGGATGATCCTCGTCGCCACGAGCGCCGAACGGCTGGACTGGCGTCCCGGCGCGGCCGCCCTGGCGGAGACGGCGACGCCGGACGTGTTCGACCTGATTGACGTGCTCGCCAACCGGATCGGCGCCCGGCGTCTCTACCGGCTGCAGCCCGTGGAGAGCGACGTTCCCGAACGCTCGATGCGCAAGGTCCCGCCCCTCGCCGCGCCGTCCGCCCGGGATTGGACGCCGGACTGGCCCCGGCCGACCCGGCTTCTGCGCCGCCCCGAGCCCGTCGAGACCCTGGCCCTGCTGCCGGACAATCCGCCGACCCACTTCACCTGGCGCGGAATCCGTCGACGCGTCGTCCGCGCGGACGGGCCGGAGCGGATCTTCGGCGAATGGCGCCGCCGCGACGCCGAACTGCACGCCGTCCGCGACTACTTCCAGGTCGAGGACGACGCCGGCGAGCGCTTCTGGCTGTTCCGCGCCGGCGACGGCGAGGACGCGACGACCGGCTCACAGGCCTGGTTCATCCACGGCCTGTTCGGATGAGACCCGCGCCCTTCCCGCACGTTGCGCCCTCATGACGCTGCAGACCGATCTGTTCGGATCGCCGCTCGAGCCGGAAGGTCTCCGGTACGAGCCCGCGCTTGTGACGCCTGACGAACAGGCCCCACTGATGGCGGTCATCGCCGATCTGCCGTTCGCGCCGTTCGAGTTCCACGGCTGGCTGGGCGCCCGCCGGGTGGTCTCGTTCGGCTGGCGCTACGACTTCACCCGGGGCCGTCTCGACCAAGCCGCTCCGCTCCCTCTCTTCCTGCACGATCTGCGTGACCGGGCGGCTCGCTTCGCCGCCATCGACCCGACGTCGATCGGCCAGACCCTCGTCACCGAATACGCGCCCGGCGCCGGCATCGGCTGGCATCGCGACCGACCCCAGTACGATAAGGTGATCGGCGTATCGTTCGGCGCACCCTGCCGGATGCGCTTCCGCCGCAAGGCGGGCGCCGCTTGGGAGCGGCGTCACCTCGATCTGGCGCCCGGCTCCGCATACCTGCTCGATGGTCCATCCCGGCACGACTGGGAGCACAGCATCCCGCCGCTCGCCGACCTTCGCTACTCTGTGACCTTCAGGACGCTCACGCGAACCTGACCCGTCCCCTTGCATGCGGACTCGCCAAAAGAACAAAAAAGGAACATATCGGCGCGATGCGCTACGCCGAGCTCCATTGCGCGTCCCACTTCTCCTTTTTGCGCGGCGCCAGTTCCTGCGAGGAATTGTTCGGGCAGGCCGCCGTCTGCGGCCTTGAAGCCTTGGCGATCACCGACCGCAACAGCCTCGCCGGGATCGTTCGGGCCCACGAAGCGGCCAAGGTCACCGGGGTGCGGCTGATCGTCGGCTGCCAGTTGGTCCTCGAGGACGACACCGTCCTGCTCGTCTATCCCCGGGACCGCGCGGCCTACGCGCGTCTGTGCCGGCTGCTGACCTTGGGCAAGGGCCGCGCGGGCAAGGGCGGTTGCATGCTCGGCTGGGAGGATGTCGCCGCCTTCGCGGAGGGTCTGGTCGCCGTGCTCGTCCCTGACCGCGCCGACGGGCGGTGCGACGTGCAGCTCGAGCGGCTGGTTTCGGCCTTCGGCGCGGACGCCCATCTCGCTCTGACCCTGAGACGGCGGCCGAGGGACCAGCTCAGACTCCATGAGCTTTCCGAGACGGCCCGACGCCATGGGGTGAGAACGGTCGTGACCAACGACGTTCTGTTCCATCACCCCGACCGGCGCATCCTTCAGGACGTGGTCACCTGCATCCGCGAGGGCTGCACGATCGACGAGGTGGGCTTCCGCCGCAGCCGGTTCGCCGACCGCCACCTCAAGCGGGCCCAGGAAATGCACCGGCTGTTCTCCCGCTATCCGGACGCGCTCGTCGCCACGGTCGAGATCGCGAACCGATGCCGGTTCAACCTCGACGAACTGGCCTATCAGTATCCCAAGGAAGCGGCCCTGCCCGGACTGACGCCGCAGCAGGCTCTCACGCAGCTCACCTGGGAGGGCGCCGAAGAACGCTATCCGGAGGGGGTGCCGAGCAAGGTCCGCGCGACGCTCAAGCACGAGCTTGGTCTGATCGAGAGCCTCGGCTACGCCCCCTACTTCCTGACGGTGAACTCCATCGTCCGGTTCGCCCGCAGCCGGCAAATCCTTTGCCAAGGACGAGGGTCGGCGGCCAATTCAGCCGTCTGCTATGTCCTCGGGATCACCTCGATCGACCCGGGCCGTAACGATTTGCTGTTCGAGCGTTTCGTCAGCCAGGAGCGGAAAGAGCCGCCTGACATCGACGTCGACTTCGAGCACGAGCGGCGCGAGGAGGTCATCCAGTGGGTCTATGAGACCTACGGGCGGGACCGGTCCGCCCTGTGCGCCACCGTCATCCGCTACCGCTCGCGCGGCGCCCTGCGCGATGTGGGCAAGGCGCTGGGCCTGACCGAAGACCTGATCAAGACCCTGTCGTCCCAGGTCTGGAGCTATTCGTCAGAGGGGGTCGAGGATCGGCACGCCGAGGAGCTCAACCTCAATCTGCAGGACCGGCGTCTAAGGCTGGCGCTGGACCTGTCGCGCCAGCTGATCGGCTTCCCGCGCCACCTGAGCCAGCATCCCGGCGGGTTCGTTCTGACCGACGACCGGTTGGACGATCTCGTGCCCATCGAGCCGGCGGCGATGAAGGATCGTCAGGTGATCGAATGGGACAAGGACGACATCGACGCCCTGAAGTTCATGAAGGTCGATGTGCTGGCGCTCGGCATGCTGAGTTGCATGCGCCGCGGCCTCGACCTGCTGCGCGAGCACAAGGGGATCGATCTCGATCTGGCCAGCATCCCCGCCGAAGACCCGAAGACCTATGCGATGATCCGCAAGGCCGACACCCTGGGGGTCTTCCAGATCGAGAGCCGGGCGCAGATGGCCATGCTGCCCCGGATCAAGCCGCGCACCTTCTACGACCTGGTGGTCGAAGTGGCGATCGTCCGGCCCGGCCCGATCCAGGGCGATATGGTCCATCCCTATCTCCGCCGCCGCGAAGGCAAGGAGCCGGTCGTCTATCCCAAACCCGAGCTGAAGAAGGTGCTGGGCAAGACGCTCGGCGTCCCCCTGTTCCAAGAACAGGCGATGCGGGTGGCGATCGAATGCGCCGGCTTCACCCCGTCGGAGGCGGACCAGCTCCGCCGCGCCATGGCGACCTTCAAGTTCACCGGCGGCGTCAGCCACTTCAAGGACAAGCTGGTCTCCGGCATGGTCGAGCGCGGCTATACGCCCGAGTTCGCCGAGAAAACCTTCGGTCAACTGGAAGGCTTCGGCTCCTACGGATTCCCTGAGAGCCACGCCGCCTCCTTCGCCCTGATCGCCTACGCCTCATCGTGGCTGAAATGCCATCACCCGGACGTCTTCTGCGCTGCCCTGCTGAACGCCCAGCCGATGGGCTTCTACGCCCCGGCCCAGATCGTGCGGGACGCCCGCGAACACGGCGTCGAGATCCGGCCGGCGTGCGTCAACGCCAGCCGTTGGGACTGCACCCTCGAACCCACCGATCGAGACAGCCGGTTTGCAGTCCGTCTCGGCTTGCGCATGGTCCGCGGGCTGGCCAACGGCGACGCGGCGCGGCTCGTCTCCGGTCGAGCCGACCTGCCGTTCCGGACGATCGACGAGCTCTGGCGGCGAGCGCAGGCGCCGGTCTCAGCCCTGACCCGTCTGGCCGAGGCCGACGCTTTCCTGCCCAGCCTCGGCCTGCAGCGCCGGGAGGCACTCTGGGAGATCAAGGCGCTGCGCGACGATCCCCTGCCCCTGTTCACCGCGACCGCCGAGCGCGAGCATCAACGGATTCCGGAAATCCAGGAACCCGCCCCCGACCTTCTGCCGATGACGGCCGGTCGCGAGGTCGTCGAGGACTACACCCACCTCGGCCTCACCCTCCGCGACCATCCCCTCGCCTTCCTGCGAGATGAACTCCAGCGCCGGCATGTGATGACGTGCGCCGACGGGACGGCTATGCGCGATCGGCGCCTGACCCGGATCGCCGGCCTAGTGCTCGTCCGTCAGAAGCCCGGCTCGGCCAAGGGCGTGATGTTCATCACCATCGAAGACGAAACCGGCGTCGCCAACCTGGTGATCTGGCCCAGCCTCTACGAACAGCGGCGCCGGGTCGTCCTCTCCTCAAGCCTGCTCATCGTGGACGGCAAGGTGCAACGCGAAGGCGAGGTCGTCCACATCGTGGCCACCAACCTCCATGATGGGTCGGACCTGCTCGCCTCCGTCGGCGATCGAGGCGACACCTTCCCCCTGCCCCATGGCCGCGGCGACGAGGTCTATCACGGCAGCGCGCCAGACCCTCGCCAAGCCCGTCCAAAGGCGCGAGACATCTACATCCCCGACCTCCACCTCGACACCATCCGGCCTCGGACGCGGGATTTCCGTTAGGCGCCAACTGCGGACATTGGCTGCAGCGCCCCCAGCGGACATTCTGATCGCAATTTGGCTGTGGCCGAATTGCCCGACGCCGATTGGGTTGAACCATCAGGCCAAAGGGTGAGGCGTGTGGGTTTTATCACCCGCCCAGCGCGACACGAAGGCTGGGACTGGGCTCAACCTGATCGATGATCGCGTTGTAGATCTCGATCAGCCGCGTTAGCTGGCCTCGAACATCTAAAGCTTTGAAGCCACCGAGGCTGTAAAGTTGCACGCAAACGAACTGTTCGAAGTCCACAAACTCGATCCGACTGCCAAGCCCTTCTGCGTCCGCGAGAACCTCCGCCGCGATCAAGGGCTTGGGATTGGTGATGATGACGGGCCGCGTCCCGGCATCCAGGTTCGCGCGACATTTGCCGATCAGCTGGGCGGTGGGGGCATTGGTGACATGCAGCACCGCGTCTCCGAGCTCGAAATCTCCGCCCCTGCCCTTGGCGTCATTCTGGTTGGAGCCGTGATGGGCCACGCGCCCCTCCCCCAGCGACAGCTCCAGGGCCGCGCCCACGATGTGCTGCATGACCGCGCCGACGATCATGACCCCGCCCATGGACTTCTGCCGTAGCTCGGCTTGGGCAAGCAGCTCGCGCAAGGCCATCCGCAGGCTCAAGGCCGGATCGGCCCGGAACGCGATCGGGGTGGTGTTGAAATAGTCCCGCGCCTTTTGCACCCAGAAGGCTTCCACCGCATCGAGATCGAGATCCCCCGCCGCGTGACGACGGTTGAGCAGGGCGACCAGCTCCTCCATCCGGTCGATACTGCCGCGGCTCGTCCGCCCGCCCTCGCTGCCCAGGCTGTTGTTGACGCCATGACGCCTGAGGATCCGGTTGGCCGCCGCCCCGCCGGCTCCGGCGACCTGGGCGCTGTTGGCGGCCCTAAAGTCGACCGGGTCCAGCGGCAGGCCCCGCCCCCTGGCGCGATCCACCACGACCAGGGCGATCGCCAGCGGCCCGGTCGTGGCGAAACGGCCGCCATCGACCAACGCCTCCAGGTCTGCTTGGGCCTCAGCGCTCAGGGCCGAAGGCGTCAACTCATCATCGATCATGCGCGATCTACCGGCAGGGCCTGATCGGTCAGGGCCAGTTCCGCAAAGCGGAGGAAGTCTTTCACCTGACGGGCGTGAAGCACCAGAACACCATCCTCGGTCACGATTTGCAGAAGCCCGGCGCGGACCGCCCATCCGGACACCGTCAGGAACCGCCTCGGACGGATGTAGCAGGCCACATAGGGGTTGGCGCCCATATGGACTCCGCCAAACGCGCCGCCGTTGCAGCTGGCGACGGGAACCGCGCCGGCGGCGGCCAGGACCAGCACGGCAGAGGCGACGCCCAGGTCGAGCCCCCGCAACGGGGTTTCGTCATCATCGTCGCGCTGGCCGTCCAGCTCGGCCTCGACCCGGCTTGCCTCGCCGCTGGGGTCGAGGGCGTCTTCGAGCCGGCGCACCAGGGCCGCCTCCACCTCCAGCACGCGGAAGACGTCCGCCCAGCTGGCGGCGGTGAGGTCCTGATAATGCTGATTGCCCGCCG
This sequence comes from Phenylobacterium sp., assembly GCF_019636135.1. GTDB lineage: Bacteria > Pseudomonadota > Alphaproteobacteria > Caulobacterales > Caulobacteraceae > Phenylobacterium. The sequence continues at coordinate 30,113 of NZ_JAHBYD010000017.1, read as the reverse complement.
GCGCGGCCTCGTCGCCCGACACTTCCCAGCGCCGGGGCCATCGGAGCCGCCCCGGATCGGGCGCGGCGGGCGTCTCAAGGTCGAAGGTCTTCATTCCAGCGCTCGCCTAGCGTGCAACCTTGTCCACCGATTCGCCTTTTTCAGCATTGACGTTAACGGAACATAAGTGGAACTAGAAAGAAGATGTGCGCCGATTCGGAGGGTGAGCCATGACCGTCAGCCCGTTCCCTGCGCCCGGATCGCAAGGCGCGCAGCGCGTCTTCTTCGAGTTCTTCGCCGGCGGCGGCATGGCGCGAGCCGGCCTCAAGGGCTGGCGCTGCGATTTCGCCAACGATTTCGACCCGATGAAGGCGGCGATCTACGCCGCCAACTGGGGTGACGACCACCTGGTCTGCGGCGACGTCGCCAAGGTCAAACCGACCCAGCTGCCCGGCCGCGCCGATCTCGTCTGGGGCTCCTTCCCCTGTCAGGACCTGTCCCTGGCCGGGCTCAACAAGGGCCTGGGCGCGCGCAACGACAACGAACACACCCGCTCGGGCTCGTTCTGGCCGTTCTGGTCGCTGATCACGGCGCTCAAGGCCGAGGGTCGCGCGCCGCGCACCCTGATCCTGGAGAACGTCTATGGTGCCCTGACCTCCAACCAGGGCCGGGACTTCGCCGCTATCTGCGAGGCCATCACCGAGGCCGGCTACCGGTTCGGTGCCATGGTCATCGACGCACGCCGGTTCGTCGCCCAATCGCGTCCGCGCCTGTTCATCGTCGCTGTCGACGAGACCGTCGCCCTGCCCGACGGCACCATCAGCCAGACGCCCGAGGCGGCCTGGACGCCGGCCCGGTTGCAAGCCGCCGTCGACGGCCTGCCCGAAGCGGTGCGCCAGCACCATGTTTGGTGGGCCTTGCCCGTTCCTACGGAAGCCCCGCCGCTCTTCTCCGACCAGATCGAAGAAGAACCGGCCGACGTGTCCTGGCACACACCCGCCGAGACGCGGAAGCTGCTGGCCATGATGAGCCCGCTCAACCGCGCCAAGGTGAAGACCGCTCAGACTCAGGGCCGGCGCGTGGTGGGGGGGGTTTACCGCCGCACCCGTCCGGATGCCCAAGGCCGCAAGGTCCAGCGCGCCGAGGTGCGCTTCGACGAGGTGGCCGGCTGCCTGCGCACCCCTGCCGGCGGCAGCTCCCGCCAGATCATCTTGGTGGTCGAAGGCGACCGGGTCCGTTCACGACTGCTGTCCGGCCGCGAAGCCGCCCGGCTGATGGGGTTGGACGACGATTACGTCCTGCCGGCCCGCTACAACGACGCCTACCACGTCGCCGGTGACGGCGTCGTCGCCCCCGTCGTCACCCACCTGGCCCGCAGTTTGATAGAGCCCGTTCTTGCTTGGGATGACGGCGCACCGGCGATGATCGCGGCTGAGTAGGGGCAAACTGCGCCACGCGGGTATGCGCAACCCACAACAGCCACCGTATTCCTGAACGCGCCAGAAGCGGAAGCGGTGGCGTGTCCAAGACGCTAGCTTGACCGGGCTGTGCGTTTTACGACGACGGTCTGGGCGACGATGCGTCGGTTGATCTTCACTTTCCAGGCCAGCTGCTTCTCCGACAGAATACGCTTGCGCACGGTCTGTTTGAGGAAGGTGTATTCTTTCTCGCCGTAAAGATATCCCATGCGCATCGCATGCTCGATCAGATCGTTGTTCGCATTGGCCGTCGGATCCTTTGCGATCCGCTTCAGGCCGTCGAACAGATTGCCGGTGTCGATCTGGATGAAGCGGTTGATACAGACGTTGCCGACATAGGTCTCGCGGCCGGTCATCCGATTGCGGATATAACAATGCTCCTTGATGTCTTGGCCGCACGGACACTGGTCCCACTCGTCGCTAATCTCCACCGCGACGAGCCCCCACTCTCGCCGGGCGACGTCGAAATCGTGGGAGAGCGACAGCGGCAGGATGTGGGCCTTCAGTCTCTCGAAGTTGTGGCCGTCCATTTCCGCGTCTCCGTTGACGGTCGCGCATCCCGCTTCGGCGGCATGCGGACGGGCTCACGCCCTACTTCGACCAGTGCCCGAGCACCCACTCCCAGGCGTGACGATCGTAGTCCCAGCGCCAGTGGGCGCGGACCCATTTGGTTTTCCCCAAGGGGCGGATCGTCCGCATGTTCTGCAGACGATCGACGGGCTTGGGCGGACGGGGCGGGCGGATTCGACGGGGCTTGATCATGGAGACCTCAGTTCAGGGTGTACTCGCGCCAGGGAATGGCGCTGAGGGGGACGCGGGCCAGAAAACGCGCGATGTCGGGCCGCCCGAAATAGGTGGCTGCGCCCCGATGGTTCTGAGCCATCAGCACCACGGGCATGCCGGGGAAGGCCGGTTGGAAGCTGCGCGCTACCCGGTTGGCTTCTGCGTTGTTGTCGAGGATGTGCCGCTTCACCACGACGATGGCGAAGACGATCCCCTGTTCGCGAACGATGGCGCCTTCAAAGCGCATGGATACCTCCTGATGACCGAAAGGCCGCGTCACGGATGACGCGGCCTTTCGAGGTTCAGCCTTTCGGCGGGTAGGGATCGTTTCCGAAGCTGTCGCGCTCGCGGATCTGACCGTTGCGACCGTGGATCAGCAGTTCGCTCTGCTGATTTTGAGCGATTCCTCGGGCCTGAGAGATCGCTTCGGCCTGCGTCGGATGCACCGTGGTTGCGCGCGCATTGCCCGCGCCACGGACGGCCCAGCCATTGGCGTGGGGAACGACGTGTTGGTTCTTGCCCATTTCCTTCACCTCCTTTCTCGCTCTCGATGAACGTGGCGTATGATATAGTTTACGGCGGTGGCGCTTGTCAACCCCGTCTTCCGACGCGTATGATTCATCTGTACAGCGTTTCCGAGGGACCGAATGTCTTTGGCCACCAAGCTCAAGGACCTGCGAGTCAAAAGCGGGCAATCGCTTCAGCAGGTCGCCGACGGCGTCGGCGTATCCAAGGCTCACATCTGGCAACTCGAACGCGGCGACAGCACCAATCCGAGCCTAGACCTGCTCCGGGGGCTCGCGGACCATTACAAGGTGACGGTGGCGTTCCTGTCGGACGAGAGCGAGCCTTCGGAAGAGGCACCGGCCCTCCAGTTCTATCGGGAGTTTGACGGCAAGCTGGACGACAAGGCTTGGGCGGCCGTTCGCGCCATGGCCGAGGCGTTGAAGAAGTCGTGAGCGAGCTCCTCATGGATTTGGCGGACTGCGGCTCTCCCGAGCGGCTGATCCAGACGATCCTGAGGCATCACCCTGACTGGACGCCGCCTGTTCCGATCGAGGCGCTCGCGGTGGCCGTGAATATTCTTGAGATCAGGGATCTGGACACGACCTCCTTCGAGGGGGCCTTGCTGACCGATCCTGACAAGAGCCAAGGCATAATTCTCTGCAGGCCGGGCGTGCCCGGCGGCCGTCGGCGCTTCACCATCGGTCATGAGTTGGGACATTTCCTGATCCCCACCCACGTCGGGAACCAGCGGTGCACCCAAGCGCATCTTAGCGAGCGCGGGTTCTCGACACCCGCGCAACGGCGGGAGGCCGAAGCAAATCGTTTCGCGGCGGGCATTCTCATGCCGAAGCCCTGGTTTGAGCGCGACGCGGACCGACTTGGCCTCCCGGAGGTCGGCCATCTCCGCAAGCTGGCAAGGTCCTACGACGTCAGCTTGGAAGCGGCCGCGAACCGGTTTGTCGAGCTGACCTCGACCCCATGCGCTGTCGTCTTCTCCTACGACGGCGTGGTCCGGTACGCCCGTTCGCATGTGAGTTTCCCGCGTTTGGCCGTGGAGCGAAAAAGTCGCCTTCCCTCAGACTGCGTCACAAAGGTCAGGCCGAACGCCGGCACTGCGGCTCCGTCCGACTGGATCGAGATGGATGGGACGATCTGGCTTCAGCATGAGTGGGGGCGTCCGTCGCCCCGTGTCCTTGAACAGGTCCTTCGGCAGGCAAACGGGCACGCGGTGACCATGCTGCTCTTGGCCGACGGCCCGACCGACGACGAGGACGAAGAGGAAGACGACGTCTTGGCGCGCTGGAGCCCACGATTCTAGTCCCTGTGCGGCGTCGGAGGGACTCGATCAATCGCCTAAGATATTGAGCAGGGGATCTGGCGCGTCAGGCTCGGCGGGACCATCCCCCCCGTCAGCGATTGGGGGTTCAGCGCCAGGATGCGCAGGCATCCATTCAGCGATGACGTCCTGCCAATTCAAATCGCGCGGCGATTTCTGTGTCCAGACATCCCAGAAATCGGGGTCTTTCGATTGCGGCTGGTGCGCATCCGGCAGCTCATCGATTTCAACGAGGATCGGAATCGGCGTCGCCCACCCAAGAAGGATAGCTTGTCGAGAAGGCAGGCTCGGCAATTCCTTGAGAAGCCCCCCGACATTGTCGGGCACGAGCTTAGACACGAGGCCTTGGTCTGCGTCGTTGACGAGGCGATGCAGAAGAAACGTATTGCATTGAGCCAGCACCGTCGGAGATAACTCGGATGGCCGCTGCGAGGATAGCACGAGACCTAATCCGAACTTTCGGCCTTCCCTAGCGATGCGCTCGAACGTCTCTCGACAAAGGTGACTCGGTGACAAGGCATCGATATCGCCGCCCTTCTTGATAAACGAATGAGCCTCTTCAAGTACCAGCACCGTCGGCAGCGGCTTCCCTTCGGGGTGGGCGCGTCGATATCGTTGGAGCGCCTCGAAGATCAGCCGAGCCGTGACGGCGACGACGATATGAACGACTTCGGCGGGCACAAGCGAAAGGTCAATGACCGCAAGCGGTCCGTTGCTAGCGCCATCGTCGCCCACATAGTCTTTCAGCCAATTCTCAAAGGTTGTGGGCGGGTCACGGGAGATGACAGGGCCGAGCCTTTGGTCCGCGAGCATGCTCTTGATCCGAAGGCCCAGCGTCGAGATGAACGCCGCAAGATTGCCTCCTTGTTCGGTGGCGATCTGCTCAAGATGTGCAGGCAGCTGGTTCACGTCGAAATAGGTAGGGGAATCCTCGCTCGTGCCCATGAGTTCGACGGCTTCCGGAAGGTCGCGAATTAGCGCCTGGATTTGATCGCGCACGCCTTCAAGGTCATCGAAGCTGAAGTCATTGAAATAGCCATTGCCGGAGCTACGGTCGTCTAGAACCTGGCTTGCCGCGACTGAAATCTCGCGCAGTGCGTCGTGATAGGCGACGTCCATATCATCTACGAACGCCAGTGTGTCGTCTCGTATTCCTTCAAGGAGTCGGGCCGCAGAAAAACGAGCTGGCACGCTACCGCTGAACGCCGGAGCGCCTTGATTCAGAAGCGCCACGATCCGGATGACATACGATCCAAGGTATCGTCGAACGATGGCCTCCCTTGGCACGCCATGAATATTCCCGCCTTTCAGCTCACGAAGCCCCTGCATCAGAAGTGGGCGCTGAGCACCAGGCTGCGCATGGGCTACGGCCGTCCATTCGTGGCCGCTCCAAAGCCACGCCGGAACGTCTAGCGGTCGAACATCGTCGGCTACCGGGGGGACACGGAAGACACGTGTTTGCCCACCTAGATCGTCGAAGGCCTTGGAATACTCTCCGTTCGGATCCAGGACGATGAAGCGCGCATTCGGCGTAGGATTCTCGCCTCCAATCTCTCGCTTACTTGCCTCCAGTGACCAGCGAATGAGGCCCGCAACGCTGCACGATTTTCCACTACCGGTGTTTCCCAAGACGGCGAGGTGCCGCCCAAAAAGCTTGTCTGGATCGACCTTGATCGCTGCGTCGGCCGCGAGCGGTGATGCGCCAATCCGGACGCGTTTCTCCGAATCCTTTCCGCCGACAATCGCGTCGATCTGTTCGGGCGTCGGAATCAGAACTTGGTCGCCGACAGAAGGGAAGGCGCTTACCCCTCGCGACAATTCGTACTTTACCGTACCGGATGCGCTGTCACGGCGAGACCGAAGAGTGCCAACGGGCGCCACCCACATCTTTCTCAGCGGGAAGGGAAGGTCGATGAGGCCGAAGTCTTTGAGGCCAGCCCGTTTCGGGTACGGAGAACGCTCGATCCCGATCCAGTGAACGTAGGCGACGGTCGCGCCGGCTTCATTCGGGATGACGACATAGCTGTTGAGTCTCGGAAACGACGACGGCGTACCCGTGTTGAGGGCTGTCGTGTGCGGAGCCTCAAGCTCGAGCTGGATCCGTATCTCACCAGGCGCAACCGACTCGACTGAACCGATGACGAGTTCAGCAAGGCGTTCGATGGCGCTGGTCATCCCTGCGCTCCTTCTCCGCCACCGACAGCAATGTCCGGTGCAGGTTGGTCGACCGCGGCTTCGCGGACTGGAGCGATATCTGGCCGCCGTCGAAGGATGTCAGACAGGCGGCCGGTGATGTAGTCGAGCGCCGGCTTCGGCAAATAATGCTCGACGAGATTTTCGAGGCTGCCGAAATGCGATCCGCAAAGAAGCGAGACTTGGGCCGTCCGGACCTTCTTGCAGAAGTTCTTTAGCCGATCATCGACGCCATAGCTGATGATGACGATGTGCGTGGACGGGATCGAGAGCATGTCGAGCAACACGCGATTGATATGATCGTCTCCGAACCCGTAGCCGTAGGTGACGACCACGGCGTTGGGGCGACAGACGGCTGCCGCCATATCGCGGAAAATCTCGGCGTAAGGGTAAGCGGTGGTTTCCACGTCCTTTGCAGGGTTGGGATAGATCATCACCGTATCGATTGGACTTTGCGGAATGTCCGTGTGGTTGTCGGCAGCACCAAAAGGAATGCCGACTCGCCGGATCACTTTCGACGCCTTATCGAACTGCCAGTCGATCGACCCGTGCAGTTTCGACACCCGCACGACGCCTTCCATGAACCGAGGCTCGCCTCGAATTCCCGGCGGGTTGTAGTGCATATCCAGTTCGACCCGCGATGATCGGAAAAGCGGATTGAGCGCACCAACGAAACGATCGACGATCCGAAGACCGGCGAGATCGCAGCCGTGCTCGATCAGCCGCTCGTAATTCGTCGTGAAGACGTGCAGGCGCTCGCGGGACGCCGAACGACTGGCAAAGCTCAAGAGGAAGGATTGGAGGAGGCTTTCAGCTTTCAACCGACCATCTTCGTTGGCCCCTGATATGGCCCGTTCCGTCGCCAGAATGCTGCGCAGGAACTCCAACATCTTGGCATCAATCTGCCTTTTGAAGGCCGCTGCAGCAGCCGCGTCTGTGACTGTCAGCCCCTCAAGAACGGCGAGCGCGCTACGGAACTGATCTTCGATGTTTGCAGCCCCTCGCCCCATTGATTGAGCCGTGGTCTCAGCGTGCCGATTGATGCTTGCATCATAGGCGCTACCGAAGGCGATCTGGCCCATGTCAGCCGCTCGGCCGCCAGCGGCAAAAGCGACCGCTGATGTGAACCCACTGCCCAGCATCAGATTTAGATGCTCGGCTTGGAAGACGGCCGACAACCAAGGTTCGATATAGCGTCGGGACCGCTCAATGAACTTCTCAAGATCTTCACCCGCAGGCAGATCGTCGACGGCCTCGAGGTGCGAGCCGGCCCTGTAACAATGCGGTTTCCAATCCATCGCCTAACCTCCTGGATTTCCCGACGTTGGAGGTTCGGGCCCTCTACGACAAGTTGAACGGTAAAGTGTGCGAGACTCAAGGTCAGTCGCTATTGGTGCGGGCGGTTGGAGTCGAACCGACCCGACTTGCGTCGCGCTCGAAACGATTGGAACGTCCGATCTTCAGATCCGTAGTTGGATGCCGTCAGCGGACGCTCCCAAAGTCCGACATGAGTCAGCAGCAGTCGTGTCGGCGACTCGTTAGCCTTCGGCTTCAGCTTGCCTACGGAGATCTTCCAGCCGTTCGGTGCAAATGGTCGCCGTCAGGCCGCGAAGCACATCGACCCGCTCGGCCAACCATGCGAGCTCCTCGGCAGTGATCTTGAAGTGCTCGGAGTAGCGCGCCTTCACATAGGCCTCACGGAGAAGCTCGAAGCAGCGGCGTTCGAACTTGGTTTCACGGGGCCACGCGTCGGCGAGCCGGGTGTCGATGCCCTCGGCCTTTTTCCGGAGGAAGGCGAGGTTATGAGCCTTGCCGCTGTACAGCGTCGTGACGAGCAAGACGCAGTGGTAGAGATGCTCTGACGCTTGATGCAAGGAGAAGGCAGCCAGGTTGGCGCTTTCACGTTGGATATAGAAGCGAGCACCAGCCTGAAACTCTGCCGAGCTCGCCATCCACTTCTCGTAGTGTCGCTGCGCTTCCTCCAGCGCGAGACGCGCTCTCAAATCGGCCGGCTTGTGCAGCTTGCCCGCCGGGGTATCGTAGACCACCACGCCTTCGCGCACGATGTCGGCGAAGAAGTACCGCCCACGGTCCAGCTGGTCGTTCACGTCGTCGAGCGAATGGACGATCAAGCTGACGGGGGTGCGAATGTCCGGACCGATGGGCATCGTCCGGTTCTCGGCCTCGTGCCAGAATTCGCGGTCGGTGAGGTCTTCATGATCGACGACGAACAGTAGATCGAAGTCCGAAAAATACCGTCCGACCGGGTCGTGCACCCAGTCGCCGCGCGCATAGCTGCCATAGAGAATGATCTTGAGGATCTTGCCGTGCTTGAGCCGATCAGCGCGCCGGGTGGCGGTCGCCTCCTCGAAAGCCGCGCGCACAGTCTCGACCACCTGGCGGAGTTCGGCCTGCTTGCGCGGCGGCAGATGATCAAGGCTCGTCTTCATGGCCGGAGTCTCCGCGATACGGCCGCACACGGCAAGGCTGAAACGGCCTTTCTGTCGACCTTAGCCTTGACGTCATGCCTGATTTCGCCAAACGAAAAAGCCGCGCGCCCCCAAAGGGCGCGCGGCCCGTTTTTGTCTCCAGCGGCGCTATTCGGCGGCGAACGAATAGGCGTCGTCGTCGCGGGGCGTTTCGGCCCCCCGCTCTTCCGGCTCCGCTGCGTCCGACACCGTCCGCAGCGGCGCGGGCAACCACCCCTTGCCCTCGATCAGACGCTCTGCGGCCTCGGCCATGTCCGCCTTCTTGAAGCCGGCGATCCGCGCGGCCTCTTGGGCGCCCGCCGCCTCCGTCACCGCCTCCAGCACCTTGGGTTTGGCGACACGGGTGAAGTAGCTGGCCGCTGTCGCCGTCCACGTCCCAGCCATATCCAGACCGACCGCCGTCGCCAGCGTCTCGGCCTGAGCCAAGGCCCCGGGTCGTCTGTCGTGCGGATCGCGCACGGCGTAGAGGCCGACCCCGGCGCAACAGGCCATCAGGTCCAGTTGGTCCGACGGCGCCAGCGCAGCCACCACACCCCAGAGGTCTTCCGGACGCTCGGGAAGGCGCGCACCCCACGCCTCGCACCGGTCGCGGACCCTCCGACCGGCGGGGCTGTCGTCCACCCCCGGCGCCAGCCGCTCCAGCCCCGTGGTCGTCAGCCGAAGCTGCAGGGGCGTCCAGACGCTGTAGCCCGAATAGAAGACCTGCAGGACGAGGGCGTGGACCACGGTGGCCAGCGCCACGTTCACATCGGCCTGCACCGCATCCCGCAGCCCCATGGTCTTGTGGGCCGTCAGGTCGATCAGCAGACGATCCGACAGGGCCGAAGGCGTTTCGTCCTCGGGCGCGTCCACACTCGACGGCGTTGCGCCGTCCACACCGTCGTCCGCCGCCTCGTCCTCCGACCACGGCGACGGCGGATCGGCGGGCACGTCCTCGGCCCGGACCAGACCGCGCTCGAAGCGGGCGAGGCCGTCGTGACCGAGCATCACCATGACCCCGGCGCGCGCCCTGGCCTCGGGGGCGTAGGCGAAGTCCGGGCCGAAGGCCTGCAAGGCCTTGTCGATCTCCTCCAGCCGCGCGTCCGCCTCGGGCGACAGGCCGTCGTCGCCCGCCTCCGAAACGATGCCGTCGTACTCCTCGGACAGGGCCGCGATCTCGGCGGCGTCCGCCTCCGAGCGTTCGACGGCGACCGGATAGACCCGACCGAACGCGGACAGGTCGGGATACTCCAGACCCGCCTCGGCCCACTTCCAGCCTTCCCGCTCGCGCGCCTCGTCGGCCAAGCCGGTCAGCTTCTCGCCGACCAGCCGGTCCAGCAGGACCACGTCCTCCAACCAGCCTCCGCCGTCCTCGGTGAACAAATCCCGGAGGATTCCCCCGCCCGCCGCCTCATAGGCCTCCACGCCGACGAAACGGGCGCGCCGGTCGCTCACCGCCACCTTGGACTCGGTCATGGCCCGGCGAATGGCGTGGACGGGGCGATATTCGCCCAACTGCTCGAACACCTGCCGCTGCCGGTCCTGATCCGCACTGACGCAGAAGGCCATCAGCTGGTCCAAGGCCAGCGCCCCGGCCCGATAGGCCGCCATCAGTTCGGGCGCCGCCGCGCCCAGCCGCAGTCGCTGGCGCACGACATGGGCCGACACGCCGAACCGGGCGCCGATCTCCTCGGGACCGTAGCCCTTCTCCGTCGCCAGCCGCTGGAAGGCCTCGAACTGATCGGCGGGATGCATGGCCTCGCGGGTCATGTTCTCGTCGAGACTGATTTCGTGGGCGTCATTCTCGGCGTCCACGATGCAGCGCACGGGATGTGTGCGCTTGATCGCCTTGCGCTTGGCCAGCAGCCGGAGCCCCTGACGGCGACCTTCGCCGATGGTCACGAAGTAGTTCCCGGTCGGAACGCCCTCCCCGTCCCGCTCGACCTCGACCACGGGCGGCTGCAACACCCCCTTGGCCTTGATGGAGGCCGCGAAGGCCTCGATGGTCGCCGGGCTGTGCGGGGTCTTCCGGGCGTTCCTCGGCGAGGCCTTGAGCCGGTTCAGCGGCACGATCACCTCCGCGCCGTGCTGCGGCGCGGTCGCTTCGGTCTGGGCGGTTTGGGTGGATTGAGCAGTCATGTCTGCCTCCTTTGGGCAAGGGTTGCAGGCACGCGAACTGCGCGCCTGAAACCCTGCCCGTCGGCGAGACCGGGGTAGCAAGGGCCAGGGCGGACCGGCCGGAGGGGGATCGCCCGACCTGCACAAGCCTGACCCTGATGATTGTCATGACGCCGATCGCCGGCGCGGAAGGTCGGGGAGACCGGCCGGTCCGGCGGCGCAGCCGCTTCACCCTGGCCCGCGCGAGGGCGGAGCCCTTAGCCCTTCTGCGACGTCCGCAACGTGTCCTTCTGGCGCGGCGTCGCAGGCTCCAGCTTGAGGAAAACGAACTGACCGGGCCTCGCGTGTGAGGTCGTCGCAACGGGGCTTTTGACCCACGGTCGCGTCAGGCCACCGGCCGATCCGCACTGACCCCGGCGCAGGCGTCGCAGGCCTCGGCGGGTTCAACCGGGCCTGGACCGGCCGATCGAACCCATACCGGAACGCCGCCGCCCCCATGAACGCCGCCGCCAGACCGGCGGCCCAGACGCCCCAGCGCATCCCGATGGACCAGTCCGACTGTCCGACGGCGTCGAAGACGCCGAACCAGACGATGCGGGCGACTTCATTGGTGAGAAACATCGCGAACGACATCAAGCCGAGGTGTTCGATCAGGCGCGACGAGCGCACCACGGGCAAGGCTCCAGCCGCCCAGATGATGATCGTCATCAGCAGCAGGGAGGCCAGGCCGAAGGGGCCAACGGCCTGACCGAGCGCGAGCGCACCGAAAGCGCCGAGTCCCAAGGCGCCCGCCACGGACGGACGCACGTAGACGCGCGCACCGACCACGGCGGCGGCCACGCCCAGCAGGAAGAGCGGAAGGGCGCGGAGGAATCCGAACCGCAGGGGCAGGCGATAGACCGGATCGCCCAGCCAGACGCGGCTGGCGACGTCGGCGGCGAGAAGCAGGGTGATCGCGATCGCGGCCGTGGCCCGGGGTCGGCTCCAGAGCGCCCGGCAGATCCAGGGCAGGAGCAGATAGCAGCCGATCAGAGCCGACAGCGTCCAGGTCGGCGCGTTCCAGCCGACGCCGCCCGGCACGCCATAGGCCTGCACGAGCAAGACCTGGGCGGGCAGCTGGCTCCAGTCGAACCATTGGGGATTGCTCGGTCGGACCCCGGCCAGAGCGGCGGCCGCGACCAAGGCCGCGAGACCGGCGATCACGGCCAGATGGGCCGGGAACACGCGCAGCAGCCGCTGGCGCGCGTAGGCCCCGACGTCGATCCCGCCCGAGGCCAGGCGCTCGCCGTAGATCCGGGCCAGCACATAGCCGGAGTCGATGATGAAGAAATTGGTCAGCAGGAACCCCCGGTCGAACACCGGATGGATCTGTCCGAGCGGCAGCGGGGCCGCTTCCCGGAAGTGGTAGAGGATGATCAGCGATCCCGCGGCGAACCGCAGCACGTCCAGCCACCCTCCGCGGGCGATGCGCGCGGGGCGGCGGGCCTGACCTTCCCCGTCGGAGCTTCTCGTCATTCGCGCTTCCCTGTGGCGGCGGGGCGTTCGTTGGCGTGAGGATGGTCGTGCACGTCCGCCCGCACCCCGTACAGGATGAGCGTTCCGGCGACGCAAAGCACGCCGAGCCCGCCGGCGATCATCAATCCGGCTCGGTCGCGGGGACCGAACACCAGACAGCCGCCCGTCACCAGGCTCATCATCACGCCGTAGCCGATGTAGAGCGGCGTTCCGTAGGCGCCGAGCAGGGAGAAGGCCATGCACAGGACGAAGAAGGCCGCGATCAGGCTGGCGCCGACGGCGATTACGACATCAAGTACTGGCCGGGGCTTCGGCGGCCGGCGCGGGCTCGAGCCGCGGCGGCCCTTGTAGCGCCCTTGGCGCCAGCGGATGCTGCGGCTGCGGACCGTGAAGCGCTTGCCGGCCATCGGGTCAGGGCCGTTCTGAGACTGCCGGCGCGTCCTCGTGCCGCGCCAGCATGATCCGCATCCGCAGGATTTCGGCTTCCTGGGCGCGGATGATCTCCTGCGCGAGACCGCGCACGTCATCCCCCTCGCCCTCCTCCACCGCGATCCTGGCCATGGCGATCGCGCCCTCGTGGTGGGCGATCATGCCGCGCAGAAAGTCGATGTCAGCGTCGCCGGAGTAATCGATGTTCATCGCCTGGTGCATGCGGTCAGCGGCCTCCCGATAGGCCCGCGTCGACGGCGTATCCGAGGGGTCGCCCGCGTGACCGGCGTGGGCGTCGATCGCTCGCGCCTCGACCGGCGGCGGGGCCGAGGCGTCGGGCGCGCCGCGACGGGACAGAATGCCGAAGGCGAAGGCGGCGACGGCGAGGAAGACCGCGATCACCGAGATCCAGCCGGTGCGTTTCATGGCTTTGTCTCCGAGATTTGGACAAGGGGCGGGATCGTGGTGCCGGACCTGGCGGGCTCGTCATTTCGGGTCATGCGTGCAGACCTCCCGCATCCCCGCACGGCTCAAGCTCGGTCTGGACGGTCGTGTGATGCAGGTCGAACCGCTCTTCGAGCATGTCGCCGACGGCCTGTCGGACTGCGTCGGCGTCGGCGCCCTCGACCAGCACGACGTGAACCGTGCAGCTCGCCTGATCCGCCCCCGAGACCCAGACGTGGAGGTCGTGAAGGCTGGCGACCCCGGCGGTGGCGAGGATGGCGGCCCGCACATCCGACAGGGCCACGCCGCGCGGGGCGCCCTCCAGCAGGATGCGGGTGGTGTCGCGCAGCAGTATCCAGGTCCGGGGCAGGACCCAGAGGCCGATGGCGATCGCGACGATGGGATCGACCCAGCGCCAGTCCGTCACGGTGATGACGACGGCGGCGACGAGGACGCCGAGCGATCCGAGCATGTCCGCCCAGACCTCGAGATAGGCGCCCTTGACGTTGAGACTGCGATCCTTGCCGCTCGACAGGATGCGCATGGAAATCAGATTGATCACCAGGCCGGCGGCGGCGACGATCAGCATCCCGATCGAGCCGACGGGCTCGGGATCGAGGATGCGCTTGATCCCCTCATACAGGACGTAACCGGCGACGACGAAGAGCAGCACGGCGTTGAACGCCGCCGCCAGGATCTCGAACCGGCGATAACCGAAAGTGCGCTTCTCGTCGGCCGGCCGCTGGCCGATCTTGATCGCCAGCAAGGCGATGGCCAGGGCCGCCGCGTCGGTGAACATATGCGCCGCGTCCGACAGCAGGGCGAGGCTGTTGAACACCAGGCCGCCGATGACCTCGACGACCAGGAACGTTCCGGTCAGCGCCAGGGCGATAGCGAGTTGCCGGGCGTTGGCGCCGGCGGTGTGGTCGTGGGCGTGGCCGTTCGAGTGGTCGTGACTGGTCATGAGGCGCGTTCCTGTGGGTGGTCGGAGGCGGCGTTGGCGTCGCGGAGAATCTCGACGCCGCCCTTGATCGCGATCGCCGCGACGAGGATGCCGACGACAAGGTCGGGCCAGGCCTGGTCGAGCCAGAGGACCAGGCCGCCGGCGACGAGGATGCCGCCGTTGGACGCGAAGTCGTTGAAGCTGAAGGTCTCGGCCGCCTTCATGTTGACGTCGCCGCTGTGCTGGCGGCGGATGAGCTGCAGGCAGATCAGATTGACCACGGCGGCGACCAGGGCGAGCGCCATCATGGTCGGACCGATCGGCTCGGTCCCGGTGATCACGCGGCGCACGGCGTCGACGAGGACGCCGGCGGCGAAGACCAGCAGCATGACCCCCGACACCCTTGCGGCGCCCCGCTTCCAGCCCCCTGTCCGCCCGATGGCCAGAAAGCTGATCAGATAGACCGCCGCGTCCGAGGCGTTGTCGAGCGCATTGGCCAGCAGGGCGCTGGAATCGGCGGACACGCCGCCGATTCCGAGCGCCGCCGCCAGGCCGGCGTTGAGGCCGAGAACCGTCAGCAGCGTCCGGCGCTGCCGACGGTCATCCTGGGTCCGGGCCATCAGTCTTCGATCCCCTCGTCCTGGCGGTGCCGCACCGCCTTGGCCGCGAAGGTCGGGAGGACCAGCAGGGTCAGGGCGGTGGCGGTGATCAGGCCGCCGATGACGACGGTCGCCAGCGGCTTCTGTACCTCGGCTCCCGCGCCATGGGCGATGGCCATCGGAATGAAGCCGACGATGGCCACCATCGCGGTGGTGAGCACCGCCCGCAGGCGGCTGGACGCGCCCTCGATGGCCGCGTCACGGGGCGGCAGTCCCGCCTGGAGCCGCTCGCGGATCGACTGCATGAGCACCAGGCCGTTCAGCGTCGCCACGCCCGAGACGGCGATGAAGCCGACCGCCGCCGAGACGGAGAACGGCATGCCCCGCAGAAGCAGCGCCAGCGCCCCGCCCACCAGGGCGAGCGGCACGCAGGCGAACACGAGACCCGCCTCGGCGAAGGAGCCCAGCGCCATGAACAACAGCACGCCGATCAGGACGAAGACGATCGGAATGACCAGGCCCAGCCGCTGTTCGGCGCGCTTGAGGTTTTCGAACTGACCGCCCCAGTCCAGGCGGACGCCCGGCGGAAGCTGGACCTGATCCACCGACCTCTGGGCGTCGGTGACGAAGCCGCCCAGATCGCGTCCGCGCACATTGGCCTGGACCACCATGCGTCGGCTGCCGTCGTTGCGGCTGATCTGGTTCGGTCCCTCGGCGCTCTGGATGCGCGCGACCGAGGACAGGGGCACGGTCACACCGGTCGAGGACACGATCGGCAAGGCCGCGAGCGCCGCCGGGTCGTTGCGCGCGGCGTCGGGGAGACGGACCACGACATCGAAACGCCGGTCGCCCTCGAAGATGCGGCCCGCCTCGGCGCCGCCGATCGCGGCCGAAACCGCTTCGGAGACGTCGGCCGCCGACAGGCCGTAACTGGCCGCGGCGAAGCGGTCCACGCTGATCGTCAGGGTGGGAAGGCCGGACGCCTGTTCCACCCGCACGTCCGCCGCCCCGTTCGTCTGGCGCAGGACGTTGGCCACCTGGTCGGCGACCCGCTGCATGGTGGCGAAGTCGTCGCCATAGACCATGACCGCGAGGTCGGTCCGCACCCCGGAGATCAGCTCGTTGAACCGCAGTTCGATCGGCTGGCTGAATTCGAAGTTGTTGCCGATCTGCCGCGACGCGACGTCCTCGAAACGGGCGATCAGCTCTTCCTTCTCCAGACCCGGGTTGGGCCAGTCCTTGCGATCTTTCAGGACGATGACGCTGTCGGAGATGTTGGGCGGCATGGGGTCCACCGCCGCTTCGGCGGTGCCGGTCCGCGAGAACATGGTCTCCACTTCCGGCTGGGCCTTGATCGCCCGCTCGATCGCCATCTGCATGGCGAGCGACTGCTCGAGCGACGCCGACGGAACCCGCAGCGCCTGCATGGCGATGTCGCCCTCGTCCAGGGTCGGGATGAACTCCCGACCGAGGGTGGTGAAGGTGACGCCGCCGACGACCAGGGCGCCGAGCGCGGAGAGCAGAACGATCTTCGGACGATCGACCGCCGTGCGGATGGCCGGAGCGATCCAGCGGCGCGCGTGGCGCAGCAGGAAGGTCTCGTGCTCGTGGGCGTGGCCGTGGTCGTCGACCTCGACCGTCTTGGGATCCCGCACCAGGAGCGCCGTCATCGCCGGCACGAAGGTGAAGGAGAAGATGAAGGCGCCGACCAGGGCCAGCATGACCGTGGCGCCCATCGGGATGAAGGTCTTCCCCTCGACCCCTTCCAGCATCAGCAGGGGGGTGAAGACCAGCAGGATGATCAGCTGACCGAAGGCGGCCGGCTTGACCATCTGGCGCGCCGCCGCGGCGGCGACGCCCAGACGCTCGTGCCGGGTCAGCATGCGCCCGGCCTCCGCCCGCTTCTGGCTGAGCATCAGCAGGGTGTTCTCGACCACGACCACGGCGCCGTCGACGAGCAGACCGAAGTCCAGCGCGCCAAGGCTCATCAGATTGCCGCTAATGCCGAACCGGTTCATCCCGATGACGGCGAACAGGAAGCTGATCGGGATCATCAACGCCGTGATGCTCGCCGCCCGGATGTTGCCGAGCAGCAGGAAGAGCACGACGATAACCAGCAGCGCGCCTTCGGTCAGATTGCGCGCCACCGTGGCGATGGTGGAGTTCACCAGGGCGCTCCGGTCCAGCACCGTCACCGCCTCGATGCCGGGGGGCAGGGTCTTCTGCACCTCCTCGAGCCGGTCTCCGGCGGCCTGGGCCACAGTGCGGCTGTTGCCGCCCGCGATCATCAGGGCGGTCCCCAGGACCGCTTCGTGTCCGTCGCGGCTGGCGCCGCCCAGACGCGGCGCCTGGCCGACCTCGACGGTGGCGACGTCGGCGACGCGGACCACGAGGCCGCTTCGATTGACGACGGGCGCCTGGGCGAGGTCCTCGACGGTCGAGGCCAGGGCGTCCGTGCGAACCGTCAGGGCCTCGCCCGCACGCTGCACATAGCCCGCCCCGGCCTGGGTGTTGGCCCGGTCGAGCGCCTGGATCAGGTCGCCCATCCCGAGACCGTAGGCCGACAGACGCGCCGTGTCCGGACGAACCGCGTATTCCTTCACATAGCCGCCGACCGTATCGACGCCGGCCAGGCCGGGCGCCGTCCGCATCTGCGGCGCGATGATCCAGTCCTGCACGGTCCGCAGATAGGTGGCGCGCTGTTGCGGGGTGGTGAGAAGATCGCCTTCAGGCGTCAGATAGGCGCCGCCGGCCTGCCAGCCGGTCTGGCCCGGCTTGGCCAGGTTGGCGCTGTTGAACGGCTTATAATCGACCGTCCACATCAGCACCTCGCCCAGGCCGGTGGTGATGGGCGCCAGCGCCGGTTCGACGCCTTCGGGCATCGTCTCGCGCGCCTGCGCCAATCGTTCGGCGACCTGCTGACGGGCGAAATAGATGTCCGTCTGGTCGGTGAAGATGACGGTCACCTGGCTGAAGCCGTTGCGGCTCAGCGACCGGGTCGAGGTCAGGCCGGGGATGCCGGCCATGGCGGTCTCGATGGGATAGGTGACCTGACGTTCGATCTGTTCGGGGGCCAGGGCCGGGGCGACGGTGGTCACCTGCACCTGGCGGTTGGTGATGTCCGGCACGGCGTCGATCGGCAACCGTGTCAGTTCGAGGAGGCCGTAGGCCGCGACGAGCGCCGTGGCCAGGACGATGAACCATCGGAATTTGACCGACAGTTCGATGATGAATTTGAACATGCGCGCGCCCCCCTAGTGGCCGTGCTCGGCCTCGCCCTTGGCGAGTTCGGCTTTGAGGAGGAAGGCGTTGGTTCCGGCGACCCGCTCGGACCCGTCGAGGCCGCGCAGGATCTCCGTGCGTCCCCCGGCCTGGCGACCGACGAGCACCGGACGGAGCTGGAAGCCGTTCGGGACCTGGAGGAAGACGACGCTGGCGCCGTCGACGGTCTGGATGGCTTCCGTCGGCACGGTCAGGCCGCCGGCGGCTTCACCCGTCACGATCGCGCCGGTAACGGCGGAGCCGGCCGGCGGCAGGGTCGCTCCCGTCGGGCGCGCCCGGATCACGGTGGCGCCGCTTTCCGCGCCGGCCCCGGCGGCGACGCCGGTGACGACGGCGTCGAAATCGCCCGCGGGGCTGGAGACCCGCAAGGTCGATCCCGCGCGGACGAGCGCCGCAAGGTGCGGCGGCGCGTTGAACACGAGTTCGACGCGGGCGGGGTTGGTCACCTCGGCGATCACGCCGCCCTGCGGGACGAATCCGCCCGGGCCGACCTGAACGCTGGTGACCACGCCGGCGATCGGGCTGTTCACGCTCAGCCGTCCGGCGGCGTTGGGCGATCCGGCCGCGCTCGACCGCGCGCTGGCCGCTCGGGCCGCCGCCTCGGCGCTCAGCAGCTGCGCCCGGGACGCCTCGACCTCTTGCCGGGCGACGACGCCCTGGTCGGCGAGGTTGCTGTTGCGCTGATAGGCCTGGCGCGCGACTTCGGACTGGGCCGCGGCCGCATCCGCGTCGGCGCGGAAGGTGGCCGCGTCGCCGCTCACGAGGCTGGCCAGGGGCTGGCCGATCCGAACGGACTGGCCGGGCGCCACCAGCACCCGTTCCACCCGTCCGCCGACGGACGCGGCGACGGCGGCACGGGCGTCGATCATGGGCTCGACGCGACCGGAGAGCCGGGTCTCGGCGCCCCCGCCCCTACCGACGCCGACGACGACCAGATTGGCGGCCTGGGCCTGGGCGGCGCTGAGAGCGACGAAGCCCTCGGGCGCTTCGGCCTCGCCTTCGGCGTTACCGCCCTCCTCTTCGGCGTGACCGGCTTCGCCTTCAGCCGCCGCGCCTTCGGCGGCGGGCGGATCCGACCGCCCCATGGCGAGGTAAAGACCCTCGGCCCCGAGGATGACGAGGGCGGCGACCCCGCCGATCAACAAGGTCTTGTTGGAAGTGCGCTTGCGCATCATTGGGCTCCTTGGAAGGGGGCGCGGCCGTCCTGGCGCGCGAGATCGATTTCCGCGCGGACCCGGGCGAGGCGGGCGTCCACGGCGGCGGTTCTGGCGTTGACCAGGGCGGTACGGGTCGCGCGAAGCTCGAGCTGCGAGATCCGGCCCGCCTCGAAGCCGATCCGCGAGAGGCGGTAGGCTTCTTCGGCGGAGGTCACCCCGGCGTCGGCGGCGTTGACGCGGCTCACCGAGGCGCGGAGGCGCGCCTGTGCTGCGGCCCGGTCCGCCTGGGCTTCCTGACGGGCGGTCATCAGCCGGGCGTCGGCCGCCCTGAAGTCCGCCTGGGCGGCTTCGATGTTGCCGCGGTTCCGATCGAACAGCGGCAGGGGCAGGCTGAGGCCGAAGGTCAGCGCCGTCGCGTCTTCCGCCTCGTAGCGGCGAAGTCCGACGCTGGCGCTGACGTCCGGTCGCGACCGGGTGCGTTCGACCGCGATGCGGCTTTCGGCGGCCGAGCGCTCAGCCTCGGCCACGCGCACGGTCGGCGTCTGGTCCGTCGGCGAAAGGGCGGTCGCTGGCGCGAGGTCCAGCAAGCTGACGTCGATCGTCGTCACCGGCTCGGCGAGCATGGCCACCGCCGTGAGCCGGGCGAAGGCCGCGTCCCGTTCGGCGATGGCTTCGTCGAGACCGGCGCGCGCGGCGGCGGCTTCGCTCTCGCCCTGGATGCCGCGCAGAAGCGGCTCGCGCCCCTCCTCCACCAGCACCAGGGCCGCGCGGGCGTCGGCGAGGGTGAGGCTCAGGCTCTCCTCGGCCAAGGTCGCGCGACGCTCGGCCGCCTCGGCGTCGGCGTAGACCAGCGCCAACCGTCCGGCGGCGTCGACCACGGCCAGGTCTCGTCGGAGCGAGGCGGTCCCGGCATCGGCGCGGGCCGCGTTGATGCGAGCCGTGCGTCGACCCCAGAGCTCAAGATTCTGAGTGATCGAGAGCGTGGTCTCGGCATTGCCGTAGCCAGAGAAGGGCCCGCTCCCGAACGCGTTCTCGGCGTCGAGGGCGAGGGTCGGGTTGGGGCGGACACGCGCCTGGCGCGCCCGGGCTTCAGCGGCGTCCAGAAGCGCGCCGGCTTCCAGGGTGGCCGGGGTCTGGTCTAGCCGGGCGAGGAGCTCGGCGAACGAAGGCGCAGGGTCAGCCCACGCGGGGCTGGCCAGCACAGCCGCGATAGCGGCGAGCGCGCAGCCGACCGCGAAACGCGGCGGCCGGCGATATGAGGCAGGCATGATTCATCTTCCAGAGGGAGTGACACGAGAGAGCCCGCGCGGAAGCGCGGTCGTCGTGTCAGGCTCTGGGAGGGCGTTTCAGTCCGTCGGGCGCGATGGAGCCGAAGAGATCGCTCAGGGGCAAGGCGTGGAGCGGCCGGTCGAAGGCTTGCAGAGGCAGGTCCTCGCCGACCGTCGTGCGAGCGGCGGCGGTATGATGGCAATGGCCGTGCGAGCAGATGCCGTGGTCCTTGCCGCCGGTGTGGTCGCCTTCGGCCGGATCGTGATCGACCAGCGCGTGGGCGGCGGGCGGTTCGGGCTGGCAGGTCGCTGCGTCAGCGATGGGCGCGACGAAGAAGGCGGCGGCGACGAAGGTCACCGCCAGAATCAACTTCGCCCATGTCACCATCGACCAGGTCATCGGCGGCTGCATACTTTCGTTCGCCCGTATCGGCAATCTGTTACACAGTACGCTGCTCCGGCGACCCCGGCCTTGCGCGACGGGCAGGCGCTCCGGCCCGCCCTGCTGCGACGACCGGTCACGCCTGATCGAGCCCGGCGGATCAAGCGCCCGCTCCAGGCAGGGCGGCGGACGAGCGAGCGGCCTCGCGGGTCTCGACCAGCGCCTGTTGGGTGATCGACCAGGCGGATTGCAGGAAGATGAAGGCCAGCAGGGCGCCGGCGGCGAGATCCGGCCAGCGCGATCCCGTCAGCCAGACCAGACCGCCCGCCGCGGCGACACCGAGGCTGTGGGCCAGGTCGTTGCGCGTACAGAGCCAGACCGATCGAACATTGGCGTCTCCGTCCCTGAAGCGCAGCAGCAAGGCGGCGGCGACCAGGTTGGCGGCGAAGCCGAACAGACCCAGGCCCGTGATCACGAAGCCCTCCGGCGCTGCCCCGGTCATGGCCCGCCAGACTGCGAAGCCGAGGACAGACAGCCCCAGCACGACCAGGCTGGCGCTCTTGGCGAGCGCCGCTCCCGCGCGCAGGCGCATCGATCGCCCGATGACCCAGAGGCTGACGGCGTAGGTGACGCTGTCGGCGAGGAAGTCGAGCGCATTGGCGGCGAGCGCGGCCGACCCCTGCGCGACGCTGCCGGCCAACACCGCGACGAAGCCGACGAGGTTGATGGCAATCACGGCCACCAGCACGCGGCGATAGGCCGGCGTGGCGCCGTCGAACTTCACGTCATGACCACAGCAGCCGGAGGTCGGGCGGCAGGAGGTTTCGGTCTGGTCCATGACCTCGGTCTACATCCTCTAGTCACTAGAGGATCAAGCGCCTATTTTCAGCCGATGACGCTCCCTTCCGCTCCGCATCTGACCATCGGCAAGCTCTCCGCCGCGACCGGCGTGAAGGTGCCGACCATCCGCTTCTACGAGCAGGCCGGGCTCCTGCCCGAGCCGCCGCGTACCGCCAGCGATCGTCGGCTCTACGACGAACCCGCACTGCGCCGGCTCGGCTTTATCCGGCACGCCCGCCAGTTGGGCTTCGACCTGGACGCTATCCGCTCGCTCCTCGACCTTGCCGATCACCCCGACCGCACCTGCAGTGACGCAAACGCCATCGCGGAACGGCACCTGGCCGATATCACGGAGAAGATTCGGCAGTTACAGGCGCTTCAGACTGAACTTTCACGGATGACCACCGACTGTGCCGGCGGGCGAGTCTCGGCCTGCAAGGTCATCGAAGTCCTTCAGGACCGCGACTGCCGACACTAGGCAGACCGACAGTCAGGCGTTTGGTCGGGATTGGGGCGCAATCGCGATAGACGAGAGATCGTCCGCGGCGTCGATCGGAACCCCGGCCGCCTTGCGCTCGGAATAGCGGTCGACCAGCCGGGCGGCGTGAGGCCGGGTCAGGATCGTGAAGCGGACCAGCTCCTCCATCACGTCGACGATGCGCTCGTAGTAGGCGGACGGCTTCATCCGCCCGGCGTCGTCGAACTCCTGGAAGGCCTTGGCCACGCTCGATTGGTTGGGGATGGTGATCATCCGCATCCAGCGACCGAGCAGCCGCAGGGTGTTGATGGCGTTGAAGCTCTGCGACCCGCCGGAGACCTGCATGACGGCCAGGGTCCGGCCCTGGGTCGGGCGCACGCCGCCCATGCTCAGGGGCAGATGGTCGATCTGCAGCTTCATCAGGCCCGAGACCTGGCCGTGCCGCTCCGGACTGCACCAGACCATGCCCTCGGACCACAGGGCGTGCTGGCGCAGTTCGCGCACCGCCGGGTGGTCGTCGTCGCCGGGCGACCCCGGAAGGGGCAGGTCCGACGGATCGAAGATGCGGGTTTCGCAGCCCATCCACTGCAGCAGGCGAGCCGCCTCCTCGACGCAGAAGCGCGAATAGGACCGTTCGCGCAGCGAACCGTACAGGAGCAGGATCCGGGGCGGAGGGTCGTGCGGCCCCAGACCGCGGGCCGGATCGACCGCGAGATAGGTCTTGTCCAGGGCCGGCAGATGATCCGGATCGGGCAGCGCTCGCAGGCGGGTGAAGGTCATCAGAGGTCCTTGGTCAGATAGGCCGCCGACGCCGGGCAGAGCCCCGCGAACTCGCGGGTCCGCCGGATCGTCTCCGGCGCCGTCTCGCGGTTCGCCGCCCGATAGCCCTTCCGGGCGAAGAAGGGCTCGGCCGTCGTGGTGAGCAGATGCAGGCTTGCGGCACCCAGGTCGCCGGCGACGATCTCCGCGGCGGCCAGCACCCGGGCTCCCAGGCCGCGCGCCTTCCGGTCGGCGAGGACGACCAGGGAACGCAGCAACAGGTCGCGCCCCTCCCCTTCCAGTCCGACGTAGCCGACGACGGCGCCGCAGTGATCGGCGCTGAAGTAGCGGCCGGCGTCGGGCGCGGGCAGGCCTTCGGCCCGCAGCGCGGCGATCAGGCCGGCGTCGGTCGGCTCGATCAGATACATGACCACCATCACCCGGCGTCCGCCGGCGGGACGGTGTCCGGGAACCAGCGCCGGCCCATCCAGAGGGCGACCGACACCAGCAGGATCAGCACCGGCACCTCCACCAGCGGGCCGATGACGGCGGCGAAGGCGACCGGCGAGGCCAGGCCGAACGCCGCGATGGCGACCGCGATGGCCAGCTCGAAATTGTTCGAGGCCGCGGTCAAGGCCAAGGCCGTGGTGCGCGGGTAGTCGGCCTCGATCAGCTTGCCCATCAGGAAGCTGACGACGAACATGACGAGGAAGTAGATCGTCAGGGGAATGGCGATGCGCAGGGCGTCGAGCGGCAGGGCCACGACCTCTCCGCCCTTGAGGCTGAACATGGCCACGATGGTGCAGAGCAGCGCGATCAGGGTGATCGGCCCGATTCGCGGCAGGAAGCGGCGCTCGTACCAGTCGGCGCCCTTGCGGGCGATCAAACTGCGGCGGGTCAGGAACCCCGCCAGGAACGGCACGCCGAGATAGACCAGCACGGCTCCGGCGATGGTCCAGACGCTGACGTCCACCACGCTGCCCTGCAGGCCGAACAACGGCGGCAGGACGGTGAGGAAGACCCAGGCGTAGAGGCTGAAGAACAGGATCTGGAAGATCGAGTTGAAGGCCACGAGACCGGCCACATACTGGTTGTCGCCGCGCGCCAGCTGGTTCCAGACCAGCACCATGGCGATGCAGCGCGCCAGGCCGATCAGGATCACGCCGGTCATGTACTCCGGCTGATCGCGCAGGAAGATCACCGCCAGGGCGAACATCAGCACCGGACCGAGAACCCAGTTCTGGATCAGGGACAGAGCCAGCACCCGCTTGTCGGCGAACACGCGCGGCAGGGCCTCGTAGCGGACCTTGGCCAGCGGCGGGTACATCATCAGGATCAGGCCGATGGCGATCGGGATGTTGGTGGTCCCGACCGACAGGCTGTCGACCCAGGCGGGCAGGCCCGGCACCACGGTTCCGAGCAGGACGCCCAGCGCCATGGCGGCGAAGATCCATACCGTCAGCCAGCGGTCGAGGAACGACAGGCGGCGCGGCGGAGCGGCGGGCGCGTCGGTCATCTCGCCACCCGCTGGCCGTCCGCGTCGATTACGACCTCCCCGTCTTCCTTGGTGAAGGGCTTCAGGTTCTCGGCCGGCAGCAGGTCCAGCACGGCCTCCGACGGGCGGCACAGGCGGACCGCAAGGGGGCTGACCACGATCGGACGGTTGAGCAGGATCGGATGGGCCTCGATCGCATCGAGCAACTGGTCATCCGTCAGGGCGGGATTCTCGAGACCCAGTTCGGCGAAGGGCGTGCCCTTCTCGCGCAGCAGGCCCCGAAGCGTCGCGCCGGTGCGCTCGGCCAGCCAGGCGATCATGGCGCGCGACGGCGGGGATTTCAGATACTCGATGACGTGAGGCTCCACGCCCACGTGGCGGATCAGCTCGAGGGCGTTGCGCGACGTCCCGCAGGCGGGGTTGTGATAGATGACGATGTCCACGGGATCCTCAGGGGCAGCAGGGCGCGAGTTCGGCCAGCAAGGGCTCGCAGAGGTCCGCCCTGCCCCCGCAGCAGTCCTTGAGCAGGAACAGGACCAGGTCGCGAAACCGGTCCAGGTCGGCTCGATAGATGATCGAACGGCTGCGCCGCTCCGACTTGATCAGACCCGCACGGGTCAGGACGCCGAGATGAGACGACAGGGTGTTGGCCGGAGTCGCCAGGTGGTTGGAGATGTCACCGGCCGGCAGACCGTCGGGTTCGTGACGCACGAGGAGACGAAACGCCTCCAGCCGCGTCGATTGCGCCAAGGCGGCGAGAGCGAGAATCGAGGCTTCGGTTTCCATAGTTCCGAGATAGTCGAATTATGGAAATGTTCAAGCCCCTCGCCCGTTCGCGCCGCAAGCCTACGGTGGGGAGGTTGCGGCTAGGCCTTCCGCAGTCTTTCGAGTTCGATTCCCCACAGCAATGTGGAGATGTCCGATGGCCCAGGCCGACCCGCCGCTGAGGCGCACGATCAAGAAGCCGCAGCTCCGTCAGATGGTGCCGTTGGCCGACAGCACCATCTGGGAGATGGAACAGCGCGGCCAGTTCCCGAGGCGGTTCCTGCTGACGCCCCGATGCGTCGTCTGGGACCTGGCCGAGATCGAGGCCTGGCTGGTGCTGCGCCGCGCCAAGCCGATCAAGCGGGCTCCCGCGCCTGACGTCCGCAAGCGGATCTCACGGCCGGTCAGAGCCGGGGATCGAAGCGAGGACCGGCTGTTTCCGGGATGACGAGCACGGGCGTGAACGCCCGCCCGGCCTCCCAAGCGTCGACCGCGTCCGACCACTGCTGCGCCATGTGACGCCGCTGCGTCTCGAACTCGGCCTTGTTGTAGACTCCGCGCGAAGACCGCTCCTCGTGGGCGAGGCCCTTCTCGATCCAGTCCGAGTTGAAACCCATCTCGTGCAGCAGGGTCGAGGCGGTCCGGCGCAGGTCGTGGACCGTGAACGGCTCCAAGGGCAGATCGCGCTCCCGGGCGCGCTCGGCGATGGCGCTGGTCACCCGATTGAAGGTGGCCCGCGACATCGGGGCGTCGGCGTCGTAGCGGGACGGCAGGATGTAGCGGGAGTTTCCGGCGCAGGTCTTCAGCGCGATCAGGATGTCGAGCATCTGGGTCGAGAGGTAGACGTTGTGCGGCCGGGACCGCTTCATCCGCTCCTTCGGGATCGACCAGACGGCGTTCTCGAAATCGACCTCGCTCCAGACGCCGTCTTGGAGCTCGCTCTTGCGGACCATGCTCAACAGGATGAACTTCAGGCCGAGGCGGATGGTCGGCAGCGTCGCCACCTCGCCGAGCAGCCCCAGCATGATCCGGATCTCCGTCGGCGACAGCGCACGGTCCCGCGGGCGGAAGGTGGCGATCGAGGCTGGGCCGACCCCGTCCGCCGGATTGTCGATCTTCTCTCCGTGCAGGATGGCGAAGGCGTAGATCTGTTTGACGATGTCGCGGACGTGGATCGCCGTCGCCGGCGCGCCGCGCTCGACGATCGTCTGGCAGTGGGCTCTCAGGTCGCCGGGCGTGATCTCGTTCAGCAACCGGTTCTCCCAGTGGGGCAGAACCTCCCGTTTGAAGATGGACCGCCGCATGTTGCGGGTACTGTCCGCCATGGGCGCGTGGTCCATCCATCGCTGGGCGACGTGGCCGAAGCTCCGGGCCTCTTTCAGCCGCCGCTTGGCCCGCTGCTTCTCCAAAGCCGGCGAGACGCCTTCCGCGATCATGCGCTTTGCGTCGAGGACCTTCTCACGGGCCTTGGCCAGCGACATGCCGGCCGGCCCGTAGGCGCCAAGGGTCACCGACTCGCGCCGCCCGTTGAAGCGGTAGTCGTACTTGAACGCGATGCCGCCCTTCGGTGAGATGAGCAGATACAGACCGTCCCTGTCGGTCATTTTATAAGACTTTGATTTCGGGCGAATATTTCGCAATGCGGCGTCGGTTAGCATGCCGTTTTGACTCCAAAAGACCGTCAGGCGCTTTCGGGGTCTTTCGGGATCATTTTTCTTAGACAAGTCAGCAACTTGGCCCAAGAAAAGACCGTCAGGACCCTTCTGGCCCTCTGACGGTATGGAGCGGAGTCTCGTGAGGCAACGGCGACGGGACCGTCAGACCGACCGACACAGCCGTACGCAGCCCCTCGAAAGGTATCGAGAGACTGCGAGAACATTTTTCTTACAAGTCAGTGTTTTGGTGAGGGTTTCGGAAGCGATCTGGAAACTTTCAGAAGGCCTCAAATTATTCCCACTCGATGGTTCCCGGCGGCTTGGACGTCACGTCATAGACGACGCGGTTGACGCCGCGCACCTCGTTGATGATCCGCGTCGCCGTGCGGGCCAGGACGTCCCAGGGGAACTGGAAGAAGTCGGCCGTCATGCCGTCGGTCGAGGTGACGGCGCGCAGGGCCAGAACCTTCTCATAGGTGCGGGCGTCGCCCATCACCCCCACCGTCTTGACCGGCAGCAGCACCGCGAACGCCTGCCAGATCTCGTCATACAGGCCCGCCTTGCGGATCTCGTCCAGATAGATGGCGTCCGCTTCCTGCAGGGTCGCCACGGCGTCGGGCGTGATCTCGCCCGGAATGCGGATGGCCAGACCCGGCCCCGGGAAGGGGTGGCGGCCCACGAAGGCGTCGGTCAGGCCCAGTTCGCGGCCGAGCGCCCGCACCTCGTCCTTGAACAGTTCACGCAGGGGTTCGACCAGTTTCAGCTTCATATAGTCGGGCAGGCCGCCGACATTATGGTGGCTCTTGATCACCGCGCTGGGGCCGCCCGAGGCCGAGACGCTCTCGATCACATCGGGATACAGCGTGCCCTGGGCCAGGAATTCGGCGCCCTCGATCCTGTTCGCCTCACGGTCGAACACGTCGATGAAGATCTTGCCGATGGTCTTGCGCTTGGTCTCGGGGTCCGAGACGCCGGCCAGGGCGCCCAGGAATTCCGCCGAGGCGTCCACATGGATCAGCGGGATGTTGTAGTGCTCCCTGAACAGGGTCGTGACCTGTTTCGCCTCGTCCTTCCTCAACAGGCCGGTGTCCACGAAGACGCAGGTCAGCTGGTCCCCGATGGCCTCGTGGATCAGGACCGCCGCCACCGAACTATCGACCCCGCCCGACAGGCCGCAGATCACCTTGCCCGATCCGACCTGGGCGCGGATCTTCTCGATCTGCTCGTCGCGATAGGCGGCCATGGTCCAGTCGCCGGTCAGGCCCGCGATCCGGTGGGTGAAGTTCTTCAGAATGACCGTCCCGCGCGGGGTGTGCATCACCTCCGGGTGGAACTGGACCCCATAGATTTTCCGGCCCTCATCGGCGATGGCGGCGAAGGGGGCGCCCTCGGAGGTGGCGATGACCTCGAAGCCGGGGGGAATGGCGGTGACGCGGTCGCCGTGGCTCATCCACACAGGCTCGCCCTCGCCCACCCCGGCCAGGCCCGCGAACAGGGGGCTGTCCTTCTGGACGGCGATCTCGGCGCGACCGAACTCGCGGTGGTGGCCGCTTTCCACCTTGCCGCCCAGCTGGGCGCAGATCGCTTGCTGGCCGTAGCAGATGCCCAGAACCGGCACCCCCGCCTCGAACAGGGCGGCGTCGGCGCGCGGGCTTTGCGGCTCCGTCGTCGAGGCCGGTCCGCCCGACAGGATGATGGCCTGGGGCTTCATCGCCGCCAGGGCCGCCCCCGCCTTGTCGAACGGATGGATCTCGCAATAGACCCCCGCCTCGCGCAGCCGCCGCGCGATCAGCTGGGTCACCTGACTGCCGAAATCGACGATCAGCACCTTCTGGTGGGCGGCGGTGGTCATGGGATCGCTTCCGAAACAGGGGATTGGGCGGGGTCTTGGCCGGGACCGGCCGTCATTTCAAGCAGGCTCAGACCCTGCGACTGCAGGCCGTCCTTCAGCCGATCCAGCGCCGCCGCCAGGTTCGCATCGACCAGATGCAGGGTCCCGGTCCAGTCGCTCAGAACCTTCAGCTCGGCCTTGCCGTCCGACACGCCGCGCAGGGCGATGAGGGGGACGCCGAACGTCTGGGCCGCGCGCAACAGGGCCCAGGTCTCCATGTCCACCATATCGGCGTCGATGGCGTCATAGGCGGCGCCGGACACCACATCAGCCCCGGTCGACAGGCGCGCGCAGGGCACGCCGGCGATGGGGCACGGCAGGGTCAGGACGGCCGGCAGGTCCAGCAGCGGCGTGATCCCTTTCGCAAACCCCAGCGGGCTGGCGTCCATGTCGCGATAGGCCACCGACGACGCCTGATAGACCGCCGCATGCTCCAGCGTCGGCGACCCGCACGACCCCAGCGAGACGATCAGGTCCGGCGTCTGCCCTTTCGCCTCCAGCCGGGCCAGGGCGGCGGTCAGGGACACCGCCGCCTCGACCGGGCCGATGCCGGTCATCAGGGGGTCGATGCGCGCCCGCAGATGCTCCCCATATTCCGCCGGCGCCGCCATGACCGGCAGGACAACGACATCACCATAGCGTTCCAGCCTCATGCCGACCGCTCATAAAGGGCGGCGAAGAAGCCGTCGGTGTTCGTCGATGCCGGCGACAGGCGCAGGCGGCGCACTCCTCCCCCATCGGGGGAGGGGGACCGCGAAGCGGTGGAGGGGGCCAACCCCAGACTCCGCAGCCCGGACCAGCCCCCTCCACCATCCTTCGGATGGTCCCCCTCCCCCGAGGGGGGAGGAGCGAACATAGCCACGGGCCGGAACTCCGGATGCGCCGCCTCGAAGGCGTCGGCGCTGGCCTCGTTCTCGGCCGCCAGCATCGAACAGGTGACATAGATCAGCCGCCCGCCCGGCCGCACCAGCTTGGCCGCCTGGCCCAGGATCCGAACCTGCAACCCATGCAGCCGCGCCACCTCCTCGGCCGTCAGGCGCCAGGCGTCCTCGGGCCGGCGTCGCCATGTGCCCGAACCGCTGCACGGCGCATCGACGAAGACCAGGTCGGCGGCGCCGTTCAGGTCTTCCATCCCCCCGCCGTTCTGACCCAGCAGGCGAAGCTCCGCCTCGACCCCCGCGCGCGCCAGCCGGGGCCGGATGGCGTCCAGCCGCTTCTGCACGACGTCGGATGCGATCAACCGCCCCTTCTCCCCTCGGGGGAGAAGGTGGGCGGCGGAGCCGCTCGGATGAGGGGGTCCCGACCGCGAGTCCGGCTGAGGATCGCCAAGGCCGCCGACAGCCCCCCCA